>CAVVIJ010000001.1:0-797500 GCA_963748325.1 uncultured delta proteobacterium
GGACATGGGATACCGCCCGAAATGAAGTACGAAGTGGAGGGAGGGCCCGGATTCCATGACTGTTTCAGTCTGGTGGAAGAATGGAGCGATGAGCCGATTCTCGACAGCTTGCTCCTTGTCAACTGGGCACTCTTCAATTTTCTGATCGGTAACGCTGATGCTCACGGCAAGAACCTTTCATTCCTGTATGGCGAGGCAACGATTCGTCTGGCGCCTTTTTATGATTTGCTCAGCACCGCGGTCTACCCGCGTGTGAACAACAAGTTTGCCATGAAAATGGGGGGCCAACGGGATCCTCGATATTTCGGCCCCAGCCATTTGGCACAGTTTGCCAAAGAGATCGGTGTGGAGCCACGAACGGTCAAGGCACAGCTGAAAGAACTGACAAGACACCTGGAATACTCTGTCGGCCAGGTTGCTGCTAGTCTTCAAGAGGCAAGTGAGGGATCAACAATTGTTGGAAAGATACTGCACGTGATTGAGCAAAGAATGCTGAGAGCAAAAGGCTTTTTGGAGTAAAGATCCGCACCTATAGGGCGCGGCTTTGAAATTCGCCCTCCAAAGGAGGGCCGGGCCTGTCCCCAAGGGGGTTGGCCTGGAAGCTGTGCCGCGTTATGAAATTAATCGCTCAACTGTAACTGTTCTTGTAGTTTCTCTTTATTTTTCTTGGTAGCGGGCATACTTGCGTATCATGTCCGCATCCAGGCCGACACTATCAACGCAGTATCCTTTGGCCCAAAAGTGGTTGCCCCAATAGGGCTTTTTCTTCAAGTGTCGGAACTGCTGGAAGAGCTTCATCGACGTTTGCCCTTTCAGCCGTCCCAACAAATCGGATATCGACAACTTTGGCGGAATCATCACCACCATGTGTATGTGGTCCGACTGGACATTGAGCTCTACTACCTCGCAACCAGCGTAACCACAAATTGCCTTTATCCCGTTTATGCGGCTTCTTTTACTGCCCCATGCAATACGCGGTACCGATACTTTGGCACCCATACGATGTGATACTGACAATGCCATATCGTATGTGATAATTTCCGAAACGGCTGCTCACTGTGACCTCCTTGTATTCGAAGTTGCGGCAACAACTCGATCACAAGGATAGCAGTGAGCGGCTTTCAGCCATACCTATTCAGGACCGGCGTAGCCAGTCCACATTACCACGCCCATAGGGCGTGGTTTCTACGTCAAACTAAAACTTAAAAACATTGAACTTTATAATGTCCGCATTTTCGATTGAAACTTTCAGTACTTGCTTACCAGTTTCGACACTTGCGAAATTCTCCCTTGACTTTCTTTTTAAATTGCGTCATAAGCAACATAATTTTTCACTCCTTTTGGAGAACATATTTAAAGGCCGGAAATGGACACCCCGGTCTCATCGCCCGTCACTATGCTGCCATCTAGTGACATTTATTCTGACGGCCATTCGCCGCAGAGTCGTCATCGGGCCACCTGGCAGCAATACGCTGTTCGGATTGATGAATCGCCAAGCGATCTCCAATCCCAATGAGCACCCTCTTTCAGGCATATCAACTTAGAACCTCCGCCTCCCACTATTGAAAATAGAGCATATTTTCAATATCTTCTATTCGCTAATTTGCGAGTCCCCAAGAGCATAGGGCTGAATAGCGCCAAAAGTCCTTTGTACAAGGTCGATATTTCAGCAATCCACGCTATCCCAAGCTTATCCCACCAAGTTGATGCATTAACCCGCAATAACGTTTTGCATAATGCATATTCTGATCAGAGATGATCACTTTCCCGCTGGAATCAATGTGGCAGCAACTACAATTTTGTCGCGAGGGAATTCCTCATGACAACCCGTACTCTAAAGAATACGTGACATACCGACAGGATTTTTTTCTGCATGTGATACTTATCGTGTCGAAGTCACATGAAAATGATCTACCTGACGTAACGAGCGTCTTCGTAATTGGGAAATTCCCTGACGATGCCCTCGCTTGATTGAATGCAGGTAATCGCCTTGTCATTGCCAATCTGACTGGTCCGTTGGACAAAGTTGAGTGAGCATTAACAAGCATCTTCTGGTTTCAGTTTGGGCAGAATACCAAACAACTAAACGCCAATCGGATCTTTGGTTTTTTTGGCGACTTGTTCCGTCTCTTGAGATCGAATCATTTCTCGGAAAAAGAGACGCTCTTGTAACCATTCAGCATTATTACCAATTATCCTCATTCTACGTGCGACAATCGAGCGACAGAATTTTCTCACCCTACCCAATTCCTCTCATAACACATCGAACCACCGCATATTGCCGGCTATACAGCCGAGCACTAGATCCCGGAAATCCCTGCCAATTGGCAGCCTCGCCTCGAGTGGGCGAGTGCAAGGAGTCCAGCGTATGTGATTGGTGATCTGCGCGATCATGCAGTCGTATACGGCGCCGTTCAGTCAGGCGTGGATCCGTACACTCAACTCAGGTTCGGGTGCCGTGCGGGCGCCAAATTCTAAGGATGGAGGTTGATATGAAGGGAAAGCCATTGAAATTGCAAGTGTTGGATAGGCTGGGAAAAAATCATAAGAAAGGCAGCCTGACCAAGAGAAAACTGCACGCAAATGCCAAGGAATTTGGGAACTTCCTTGCAAAAAAATTTGGTCTAGAGCGAATTGACTACCTAAAGCCAAAGCACATTCAGGCATATGTAGAATCGCTCCATGCCAGGAAACTCATGCCTTCGACAATGGCCGATAAAATGACTGCAGTGCGCTTTGTTGCAGAAGCAATCGGCAAAGATAATATCGTGCCAAAACACAATCGGGACTGTGGCATACGCCGTGAACGGGTAAATCCGCAAGTGGTTAATAACGAAGGACTGGATGCAATTAGGCAAGAAATTACCAAAAAAGCAAGTGAAGGAGATTGGCGCGCACAGATGATTGAAGCAGCTGATGGATTGAGACGGGAGTTTGGGTTAAGGGCCAAGGAAGCCCTGCTTTCCCATCGCACAATAATGCGAAATGGCCATCAATACTTGATAGTGGAAGGCGCAAAGGGTGGTAGACCGCGAGAATTAGAAGTAAGAACAACCGAGCAAGAAGCCGTAATTGCCAAAGTAGAAGAGGTTGCCGAAAAATTCGGGTCAAATACCGGAAGACCAATCCCCCCAGATAAAACACTTCAACAAGCTTACGATGCCCAGCGTAATATGATTCACCGGCTTGGAGGTCTGCGCGAAAAAGGAAGAAATATGCACGCTGATCGTCACCAATGTGCGCGTGACATGCACTCTTCGGGCGCAAGCAGTTCAGAAATCATGGCTCATTTGGGGCACGGTCAGTCCCGTTCCCCATCAGCTTATGTGGGAAAAAAACGAGGCAACCAATAGTAAAAGGTTCACCTCAAAAATGAAAGGGGGACCCAGGCGCGCTGCAATCATAAACAGCATGCCTGGATCCCCCTTTTTTTGTGTCGCACCAAAAAAATGGTGGTTTTCTAAAATATTTTTCTTGCTGAGTTTTTCACCACAACAACAGATCAACATATTGTTATTACAGACTGTTTTTAAATTCAAAAAATCAATTAAACGTAGCTTTTCGAAGAAAAAATTGATGCAAGACTGAAAAAATGTCTGACCCCTCCTCCATTACCATCGTGAAGGGCAAAAAACCAAAATCCAGAGGAGGGACATCATGAACACAAAGTATGGATAAACCAGATATGGCGAATGGAAAAGTTTACTAACAAATAGTTAAAAAAGGAGAAATAATATGTTGCTAAAATTGGTCGAAAAAGCTTGCACACACCTTGAGGTCTCAAAAATGTTCGGAAACGAAACCAAACAGCAAGAATACATATTGTTTCTTGGAGTCAATCCATTGTTCAGTTTGTTCAGGGCGCAGAAACGCAATTATTCATGATTGTGGTCATGTTCAGCGGTATGACACCACTATTAGACTTGGGACATGGGAACGAAAGCTCACTGACGAGGCCTTGTTCCGTCTGCTTTGCGGACAAAAATCGCATTGAATCTTCTGAGCTTTTGGTCAAGCATAATTTGACACTTCCAACCCTGATGGGACCCGAGCACTCGGTTGCGTGGGGCTGAAAACATCCGAAATGCCGTAATTCTTGATCTACATCGCCAAGGCATCCCTTTTCACTCTATCATACTTGAAATTAAGTCAGAAAAATCGGCCCGCTATTTTATATCGAACCGAAAGAAACTTGCAGGAATCTTAAAAGAAAAGCTCTGTAGTAACTAGATATGGTCGTGCCTGAGGCGACAGTCGTGAACTGTCGCCTCCATACTAGGTGGAATTATTTACATCTCAACAATCGGACACATTATGGAACAAAACAATTCAAACATGCCAGAAATGATTACCGTTGAGGAATTTTCTCAGAGGATTGGCGTTGCCCGAACAACTGTCTTTTCTTGGATTCGCGGCAAAAAGCTCGTTAGTGGCAAACATTTTCTTAAGCTAGGACGAGTTATAAGATTTCCGTGGTCCCCTGATCTGCTGTCCTTACTTATGGAACTTTCAATTGAGGAACAACCCAATCTGGAATCACAAACCAATGTATCTTGCTCGAAAAAGTTTACGCGACCAGAAAACTCTGCGATTAATTTCGACTATTAGTCGCCACTGTTGATGATAAATTGTGAAATTCTTGAGTCCTTGATTTACAAGCAAGCATCCGATATTCTCTTTCTTGAACTGAAGTCAAAAAGGAAGGAGGATAACGGAAAGGAAGCATTAAAGTGCTTAAAAAGATAAATCTTGCAGAAACTGAAAACAATTCGAAAGGTGGCACTATCCTACGAAAACCAGGGTCTGCTAAGCTTTATGTGCTTTTTTACCATCATGGGCGACGAATTGAAAAAAGTACGGGACTTGATGATAACCGAGGAAAATCGTACTAAGATCCGACATTGGTTAGATAGAGTGATCCAAAAGCGCAATGCAGGTCAATTGATTTTCTCAGAAGCGTTTCCGGGTGCCCGCGAAAAGGAGAAACAAATTCTTTGCAAAGCTGGAAGGAAGGGATTATTCACCCAATCCCATGGACATCCTAATCGGGGATTTTCTTGAGAGATGGACACGGGAAATAGTAGAGCTTTACGATTCGCATACCAAAAAGGACGATTACAAGGCGATACTTAAATGCTGGATAATTCCTATATTTCGCAGGAAAGAATTTTCAAAATATCACACGACTCGAGTTCAGAAGTTCATTGCCACCCTCAAAGCTAAGATCGGAAAAAATAAGGGAAAAACCCTTTCTCGAGCCAGGATAGTCAACATCCTAACGGTATTAAGAGCTTTTTTTGAAGATGCTGTCGATGAATTCAACTGGGACATCCCGGATCCGTTTCGCAGTATCAATCGTTACTTGCCAAAGTCCCAACCGAAGCAGAGGGAAATCTTCATGTTCGGCGAATGGCAGCAGATCATCACCGAAATAGACCCTTGGTATCGCCCGATGGTTGAATTCATGATGTTGACTGGCATGATCCACAGCGAAATTTCAGGCCTTATGCGAAGCGACATCCGCACTGACCATATCCTGATCCAGCAATCGATCGTCCGAAAGGTGTTGAGCCCGAACCTGAAGACACGCCATCGGCATCGAAGGCTACCGATAACGGTCCATATGCGGCGCATTCTTGAGCATGTTCTCAGCCGAACTGACAGCCAATTCATTTTCGCAGAACCGAATGGCAGGCCCTATCTGAGGGAAGGTTTCATCGAAGATTACTGGATGCCAGCCTTACAGAAAGCTGGAGTACCATACCGACCACCGTACAGCATCAGGCATAGTTTTGCTGGCTGGAGCCTTCTCGTGGGGATTGACCCACTCAGACTGGTCAAACTTATGGGACACGGAAGCAAACAGATGGTATTCGAAGTTTACGGGAACTACATAGACGGCCTTGAGAGGGACTTTTTGGGCATCCTGAACTACCTTGGAAGGGACTATGTTGAGACAAAAAGAAAACCCCTGCCATACCAAAAATACCTCCTTGGTGAAAGTACCGGTGAAAGTCAGGGGCTCCATAGTCACAACCAGTTGATTACACTGGATATTTAGTGGCGGAGAGATAGGGATTCGAACCCTAGGTACGTTGCCGTACACCTGATTTCGAGTCAGGCACCATCGACCACTCGGACATCTCTCCTCGATACCCGCGCATTATCATAAAATACTGGGCGATTGTCAAGCCGCAAGCATCTGTTCCAGGATCTTCGGTTTGACCGCAATCCCGCTATCATCCTGTTCATCCCTGTTATTTCAATTCCCGGATTCACATCTTCCGTAGCGTTCCGCCAGGTAGGAACTCCTCACATAGGGCCCGCTCTCCACATGCAGGAACCCTCTGGCCAGAGCCTTTTCGCGATAGCGCTCGAAAAGGTCGGGCGACAGATATTCCTGAACCGGGTAGTGATGCTTGCTCGGCGCCAGGTATTGGCCAATGCTCAGGTAGCGGCAGCCGACCGCCAGAAGATCGGCAAAAACCTGGACGACCTCCTCTTCCGTCTCTCCCATGCCGAGCATGATCCCTGATTTGCTCGGCAGGGCAGCATCAAACTCGGCAATCATCTGCAGCACCCGGAGCGAACGACGGTACTCGGCACCCTCGCGGATCTGGTACAGTCTGGGAACCGTCTCCACGTTATGACCAAGAATGTCCGGCCGGGAAGCGACCACCGTTGCAACGCTCTCCCGATTCCCCCGGAAATCGGGGATCAACAGCTCAATAGCGGTGTCGGGGGAGGCGCTCCGGATCGCCCGTACCGTTGCGGCATAGAGCCCGGCACCGCCGTCCGGAAGGTCATCGCGGGTCGGGCTGGTGATCACCACGTGACGCAGCCGCAGCCGCTGGACAGCCTCGGCCACCCTTCCCGGCTCGTCCTGATCCACTGGCACCGGGAGCCTCTTGGTGACGTTGCAGAAGGAACAGAGCCGAGTACAGATCGTGCCGAGAATCAGGAAGGTCGCCTGGTTGTTGCCATAGCATTCGGAAATATTCGGGCAGTGGGCCTCGCGGCAGACAGTGTGGAGATGCAGGTCTTCCAAAAGCTGGTTCATCTCGCCGTGGGCGGCGGGTGAGATCTTTTTCTGCAGCCACTCGGGACGGCGGGAACGGATCATGCGGATTCCCCTTCCAGGTTCCAACTGTCGGAGCTGTATTTTGTCTCCCTGAGCAGCCCGGCAGTTTCCAGCTCCCGGCTGTCGGGAACCGAGCTGTGCAGACGGCTGCCGAGGTTCTCCTGAAAGGAGACCAGGAGCTGTTCCTTGAAAGCCTCCGACTCCACGGGCACCCCCGCCTCGGCCAGGGAAGTTACCGCCGCGGGCACGGCACAGCGGAGAAACGGCCTTGCCCGGTCCAGGGCGGGACGCAAGGGAATCGAGCCGTGCTGAAAGATCAGGCCGCGCGAACGGCGCTGGGCATTGCCGCCCAGCTTGCGGCCATCCACCAGAATATCGTATTCCTCGGTACCGGCAAAACAGAGCGGCGTCCGTTCGCCAAGCCGCTCCGGGCGATTGGCTGAATCAATGGCAAAGGTGGACGAGAGTCCGAGCCTGCGGTAGGCCAGGAGCAGAAAGCCGCAGAGGCGCCGGAACGATTCCTTGACTCCGACGATGTCCGAGATCTGGCCGGGGGTGCAGACAATGCTGTAGGTCAACTCCTCGGCGTGAAAAATACAGCCGCCGCCAGTGACCCGCCGCACCACCGGAATCCCGGCCCGTGCGCAAGCCGCCAGGTCAAGCACCTCGTCCGGCTTCTGGAAGCGGCCAAGGGAAAAGGCCGGCGGATTCCACCCATAGAAGCGCAGCAGCGGCGCCGAACTCCCCGGCTCGAAACAGGCCAGCAGAGCCTCGTCCAAAGCCATATTGCTCGGACCATCAAGCGGCTCGCTATCGATCAGCCGCCACACCTCACCCCTCACTCCTTCGCTAAAGCTTCGGCGCGCACGCACTTTTCCCAAGCCCCTCTCCCCGACAGGTAATCCTTACCCCGCTTCTTGTAATCCTTAATCCTTTTTCCCCGCTCCTCGCTCCTCACTCCCCTCTCCTCGTCCCTCGATCCTATCGTCCTCACTCCTCACCAGACACAGCCCAATGGCAACAGACATTGATCTCCCGCGCCGCCTTGGTCTCGTCCAGCCGTGAGACCGGCATGGTCCGGGGCGCCTGAAACAGCGCTTCGGGATTGCTTTCGGCCAGCTCGGCCGCCTCGATCATCACGGCGATGAAGGCATCGAGGGTCTCCTTGCTCTCGGTCTCGGTCGGCTCGATCATGATCGCTTCCCTGACAATCAGCGGAAAATAGATCGTGGGCGGATGGAAACCGCGGTCGATGAGATACTTGGCGATATCCAGGGCGTGGACGCCCTGCTTCAGCTGCCGGGAAGCGGAAAAGACGCACTCGTGCATGCAGGTGGTGTCGAAGGGCAGGTCGTACCAGCCCTTCAGCCGGCTCATGAGGTAGTTGGCGTTCAGTACCGCCTGCTCGCTCACCTCCACCAGCCCCTCCCTGCCGAGTATGGTGATGTAGGCCAGCGCCCGCACCAGGATGCCGAAATTTCCGTAAAAATTGGCCAGCCGACCAATGCTCTGCTCACCCGCCTCTGCCAGAAAATAGCTGCCGTCAGCCCCTTGTACCACCCGTGGTGCCGGGAGAAAGGGGATCAGCTTTTCGCCGACCCCGACCGGCCCGCTTCCCGGACCGCCACCACCGTGGGGCGTGCCGAAGGTCTTGTGCAGATTGACATGCATGACATCGAAGCCGACATCGCCGGGCCTCACCTTGCCGAGAATGGCATTGAGATTGGCGCCGTCGCAATAAACCAGGGCGCCGTGCTCGTGGGCGATGGCGCAGATCTCCGCCACCTGGGGATTGAACAGGCCGAGAGTGTTGGGACAGGTCAGCATCACCGCCGCCACCTCATTATTCATGGTCTGGCAATAGGCGTCAAGGTCCATGTCGCCGGAGGGGGCGGTCGGCACGGTAAGCACCTGGTAACCAACCAGGGCTGCAGTGGCCGGGTTGGTGCCGTGGGAGGAGTCCGGCACCACCACGTAACGGCGCTGGTGGTCTCCCTGTGAGCGGTGCCAGGCGGCGATTATCATGATGCCGGCCATCTCTCCGTGGGCCCCGGCCAGTGGCTGGCAGGAAAAGGCCGCCATGCCGGTGATCTCGGCCAGCAGCCCGGACAGCTGGTGAATCACGCCGAGGGAACCCTGGACGGAGTCCGCTCCGGAAGCAAGAAAGGGGAGCAGCGGGTGGACAGCGGTAAAGGGTCGGACAGCCTCCTCGGTAGCCTTGACGTTGTATTTCATCGTGCAGGAGCCGAGCGGGTAGAAATTCGTGTCCACGCCAAAGTTACGGCGCGAAAGATTGCTGAAATGCCGTACCACCTCCAGCTCGCTCAGCTCGGGCAGCGCGGCCGATTCAGCCCTGCGGAGAGCTTCCGGGAGCTCGGCAGCCCGGGGCACGTCGCTCTTCGGCAGGAGTGTGCCGTGACGTCCGGCTACCGACTTTTCGAAGATCAGCTCCATAGCACCTCCTCCAGCTGAGCGGCCAGGGTCTCGATCTCGGCACGGCTGCGCTTTTCCGTGACTGTCACCGTCAGGCAGTTTTCCAGCTCCGGACACCAGCGGCCGAGCGGCAGACCGGCGGCAATCCCCCGCGCCAGCAGCTCTTCGCAGGTCTCATCCGCGGACTTGGGCAGGCAGAGGGTGAACTCGTTGAAGGTCGCACCCGGAGTAAGGAGCGAGACGCCGGGG
The DNA here is from genome assembly GCA_963748325.1 of uncultured delta proteobacterium. GTDB lineage: Bacteria > Desulfobacterota > Desulfuromonadia > Geobacterales > Geobacteraceae > RPRC01. The sequence goes on from CAVVIJ010000001.1 coordinate 9,764, forward strand.
ATGGCGACAAGCAGCCCCTTGGCATACTGGGCCTTGTCGTAATTGAGCCGCGCCAGTTCCGCAAAGCCCTCCCGTCCGAGACTGGCGAGGAAGATCAGGCCGCGCAGTGCGCAGAGACTCTGGTTGCTGCAGATGTTGGAGGTGGCCTTCTGCCGCCGGATGTGCTGTTCGCGGGCCTGAAGGGTGAGGACAAAGCCGCGCCGGCCATCTTTGTCCACGGTTTCGCCGACGATCCGGCCCGGCAGGTTGCGGATATGCGCCTGTTTTACTGCCAGGAAACCAAAGGACGGACCACCAAAGGAGAGCGGATTGCCGAGGCTCTGGCCGTCGCCCACCACCAGGTCGGCGCCCATCTCTCCGGGGGTTTTGAGCAGGCCGAGACTGAGCGGATAGACGGAAACGACGGTCAATGCGCCTCGCTGGCTGGCTGCCGCGGCCAGATCGCTGAAGTCGTCAACCCCGCCGAAGAAGCTGGGATTCTGCAGAACGATGGCAGCGGTTCCGTCATCAAGTGCGGCAAGGAAGGTCGGTCGATCAGTCAGCCCTTTTGCGGGGGCGATCTCGATTATCTCCGCATCCAGATTCGCCAGGTAGGTGTGGACGATCTCCCGGGAGAACGGGTTGACCGCTGCATCCACCAGGATTTTTTTCCGGCCGCTGATACGCAGGGCCATGAGGGTCGCCTCGGCCAAGGCGCTGCCACCGTCATAGAGCGAGGCATTGCTGACGTCCATTCCGGTCAGGCGACAGATAGCGGTCTGGTACTCGTATAGGGCCTGCAGAGTTCCCTGGGAACACTCCGGCTGATAAGGGGTATAGGAGGTGGTGAATTCGGCCCGCCCGGCCAGGTGGTCGACAACCGCCGGGATCAGGTGATCGTAGCTGCCGCCGCCGATGAAAGGAACAATGTCCTGCCGGTCGTGGCCGGCCAGCCGCCCCATCTTGGCCAGCATCTCGAATTCCGACATTCCCTCCGGCAGGTCGAAGGAGCGGACACGCAGTTCGGCGGGGATTGGGGCAAAGAGCTCGTCGATACTGCCGACGCCGATGGCGACAAGCATCTCCCGGACCTGGGCCGGGGTCTGGGGGCAGTAACCGCTGCGGCTCACGAAAGTTCTCCGAGGTAGTCCTGGTACTGCTCGCGTGACATCAGCCCTTTCAGCTCTTCTGGATCGGTGATCTCCAGCCGCACCAGCCAGCCTTCCTCCTCGGGACCCTGGTTGACGATCTCCGGTCCGTTTTCCACCTGCCCGTTCACCTCGACAACCGTGCCCGAAACCGGGGCATAGATATCACTGGCTGCCTTGACCGACTCGATTGCGCAGAGCACCTCCGCCTGTTTCGCCTCCCTCCCCGGCCGGGGCAGCTCGACAAAGGTGATGTCACCCAGTTGCTCCACGGCATAGGCGGTGATGCCGACCGTACCGACCTGGCCGTCAAGCCGGAGCCATTCGTGTTCCCTGGTGAAATAGATGTCCATGGGCGTAACCCTCCGCAGTGAAATATAAGCTGACCGGTATCAGAGGCCGATCTTTACCCCATAATCCATGATCCTCACGCCTTCGTTAGGGCTTCGGCGCGCAAGCTTGCCACCTCGTTCCTACTTCCGCAACGACCCCTCCCGATAAAACGGCAACTCCACCACCGTCGCCTCCAGCGAGAGTCCTTCCTGGCCGACCTTGAGAGAGGTGCCGACCACCGCCGCAGCCGGCCTCACGTAACCCATGCCGATACCGCAGCCGAGCATCGGCGAGAAGGCCCCGCTGGTAACCGTGCCGACCCGTTCGCCCTGACGGAAGATCCCATAACCGTGCCTCGGTGAGCGCCGGGAGTCGACCTGAAAGGCAGCCTTGACTCGACCCACCCCTTCCGACTGCTGGCGGATCAGGGCCTCCCGGCCGATAAAGTCCCGGCTGAAGTCCACGAAGCGCTCCAGACCGGCCTCCAAAGGAGTGGTGGTCTCATTCAGGTCGTTGCCGTAGAGGCTGTAACCCATCTCCAGGCGCAGCAGATCCCGGGCGCCGAGTCCGGCCGGCCTGACCCGGCCGTCTTCCAGCAGGAGCTGCCAGAGCGCAACAACCTGATCGTTATCGCAGTATATCTCGTAGCCGAGCTCGCCGGTATAGCCGGTACGGCTGACGATGGCTTCAGCGCCGATCAGGGTCAACGTCCGAAAGCCGAAGAAGGGGATTTTTTCGATCTCCGTACCGAAATGCTCCACCATTATTTCCCGGGAGCGCGGTCCCTGCAGATCAAGCTTGCCACTTCGGCCGGTGCGGTCTTCAAAATTCGCTGCGGAACTCAATCCCGCCTGGATGGCGGCAAAATCCTTTTCCTCGGGGCCGGCGTTCACCACCAGCATCAGCCGATCTTCGGCCAGCCGGTAGACGGTCAGATCATCGACGATCCCGCCCTGTTCGTTGAGAAGAAAACCGTAGCGGCAGCGACCCACCGGGATCGTGTCGAGCCGGAAGGAAAACAGCCTCTCGATACCTGCCGTGGCCAGCTCTCCATGGAAGAGAAGCTGGCCCATATGGCAGGTATCGAAGAGGGCGGCCGACTCGCGGCACCAGCAATGTTCGGCCAGGATTCCATCATACTGAAGCGGCATCAGCCAGCCGCCAAAGGGAGAAAGCCGGGCAGAGAGTCTTTCGTGTTCCACCAGCAGGGGTGTTTTTTTCAGGGGATCCATACACTGTCCGTAGAGAATGAGAGTTTACTCCGCGTTGGGAACAGTATACCAGCAACAGCGGAAATTTTTCTGCAACAACCACGAAAAAAGGGAGGCCGCCTCTTTCCGGCGACCTCCCTGACAGCTGATTTCACCCGAGGCAGCAAACCTGCGGGAGGAGAATGTCCCTACTCGACCGTCAAAGCCACGAAGAGTGACGAACCACCCCGTTGCAGCAGCAGACGAACGATCTCCCCTTTCTTCAGGGTGGCGACAATTTTCGCGTAGTCACTGCTGTTGCTGATCGGAGTGTTATTGACCTGGGTGATAATGTCGCCCCGGCTAATGCCCGCATCTCCGGCCACGCTGCCCGGCTTGACTTCCATCACCACCACGCCCTTGGTCTCGTTTGTTCGCAGCTGAGTGGCCAGATCGCGCGTAAGATTGCTAACCACGAGCCCGAGCTTTTCCTCACTCTTGGCGTTCTGCTGTTTCGTCGTACTGGTCTCGGTCATCTTTTCGATGGTAACGGTCTTGTCGATGATCTTGCCGTCACGCAAAACCTTGACATCTACCTTGCTGCCGACCGGGGTCACCGCGGCCAGGCGGGGCAGCTCATGCATCTCCTTTATGGGCTTGCCGTCAAACTCCAGGATGACATCGCCGACCTTGAAACCGGCTTTTTCCGCCGGACTATCCTTCACCACTTCCGAAACCAGGGCGCCCTTTTCATTCTTCATGCCGAACGACTTGGCAAGATCTGAGGTAATCGGCTGCACCATGACGCCAAGCCAGCCCCTGGTCACCTTGCCGGTTTCGCGCAACTGCGTGATCACGGCCTTGGCCATGTTCACCGGGATGGCAAAACCGATCCCCTGGCCGCCGGCCACGATGGCGGTATTGATACCGACCACCTCGCCCTTCGCATTGATTAGCGGACCACCGGAATTCCCGGGGTTGATGGAAGCGTCGGTCTGGATGAAGTCGTCATAGGGCCCGCTGCCGATGACCCGACCTTTGGCGCTGACAATTCCGGCGGTTACCGTCTGGTTAAGTCCGAAGGGGTTGCCGATGGCCAGGACCCATTCGCCCACTTGAATGGCGTCGCTGTCGCCAAGGGGCGCCACGGGCAAATGACCTTTGGCGGTGATCTTGATCAGCGCCAGGTCAAGCTTTTCGTCGGAACCCTTTAACACGCCCTTGAATTCCCGGCCGTCAGACAGTTTTACCTTGATTTCATCGGCACCGGCCACCACGTGGTTATTGGTGAGGATATAACCTTCATCATTGATGATGAAACCGGAGCCGAGACTCCTCTGCTTGTAGGGATGCTGAGGAAGACCTTTGAAATAGCGGTCGAAGAACTCACTGAAAGGGTCTGGACCGAAAGGGTTGTTGTTCGGCTGGTTGAACTGTTGTGAGCTGATGGTTTTCGAAGTGCTGATATTGACTACTGCGGGGGTAAGCTTTTTGGAGAGTTCGACAAAATCAGGCGGCCCGTTCTTGGCAAAGGCTGTTCCACCGGCAAAAGAAAAAATGGAAGCGGTCATTACGACCATCAGCACATGGGAAATAGCGGTGCGCATGGAATACCTCCTCTGGATTGTTTTACACACTGTACCGTATCTAATCGTAAAGATGGGGTAAAAATTTGTCAATCGGGAGAGACACGCCGGACTTACAGGGAAATGTTTCACGGAATCAACAGAGGCATGGTCCCAAAAAAGCGGGACAGTCTCTTCATTATTTCAGGAAGTGAGCTGTCCCGCCGCTTGGTTCTGTTGCTATTTTTCAGCCGCCCTGCCGTGGCCGGATCAGTCTTCTTCTTTCAGAATGTAACCGACGCCGCGTACAGTGTGGATGAGCTTTTTGTCAGCTTCCCGATCGATTTTCTTGCGCAGGTAATTGACGTAGACGTCAATGATGTTGGTGAAACTGTCAAAGATATAATCCCAGACGTTCTCGGCAATGGTCGTCCTGGTCAGCACCTGGTTCGGGTTGCGCATGAAAAATTCCAGCAGCGAGTATTCCTTCGCCGTCAGATCGATCTCCTTGTCTTTACGCCAGACCTTGTGGGTAACCGGATCGAGACGCAGGTCGGCAAAACGGATCTCGGCGCCACGCTCCTGCTCGGACCTGCGCAGCAGGGCACGAACACGGGCAAGAAGCTCGGCAAAGGCGAACGGTTTGGTCAGATAGTCATCCGATCCCGAGTTGAGACCGGCAACGATATCCTCGACGGTATCTTTTGCCGTCAACATCAGAACCGGAGTCAGGAGCTTTTTCATCCGCATTTCCTTGACCACCGCGAAACCGTCTTTTTTCGGCAGCATGACATCAAGGATAATAAGGCTGTAGGCGCCATTCGTGATTTTCTGGCAACCATCTTCGCCATCGTAGGCTACGTCCACTTCATACTTTTCTTCTTCAAGGCCTCGCTTGATAAAACTGGCAACTTTTTTTTCGTCTTCCACTACCAGAATTTTCATTTTTTTCACCTCTTCATGTTCTTGGAAAATATTTGAAACGACACATTTTATCTACAAACCAGATGGAATGACCCAGGGGAACCCGACCGTCAACCCCCATCAGAAGCCCGATTATGCACCATCCAGGCACCTTCACAATACTTGCCGAATAAAAACAGATGTTTCATGAGGAACCTTATACCACACTCAAGTGAAGATGCAATAAGGCTTGCCAATTAAAATATCCGAATATCTTTCATCTTCCTTCAGGAAATACTACGATCTCAGATGTAGGTAAAAAGGATTTTACTCAAGAAAGGTTTTAATGAGAATTACCGCTTTCGCTTATCACTTGTCAAGGTTTTAATTGTCAGCATGTCCCACTTTTGCTATTTTACCTTGATTCCATCCGGAAACGGCCCTTTCCGCCATAGCGGCGTACATCCGGAGTTTTCGGATGCACACTACCTTGTTACGCGGAAAGACTTTTCCCTCCCGGAGTGTCATCCCGCCCGGGAACTCCACCAGCTTCCGATACGCCAGCAGAGCGGTGAGAACACAGAATTATAGAAATTTCTGACAGCGTATAAACCAAACCTGCCCGGTATTGTTTTTCCGTTACTCCCTTTTCCCGTGAAAGGAGGGATAGTGCGTAAGCCCGACGGAAGAAAGGTGCCATTCAGACGACACGGAGAAATGTAGAAAAATGCCAAAAGAGTGGATTCAATTATCGTACGAAGTGCCGGATGCAATGGTCGACACGATTGCGGAGTTTCTGATCGAGCTTTCCTCGAGCGGAGTCGGCATTGACAATCGTACACTGGACACCTTTTCACTTGAGTCCCTCGAAGAAACTGCGACCAAAACGGTAACGGCTTATTTCCCCGGTGACGAAACCCTGGATGAAATAATTGCCGCCATCAAGGCGTACCTGATCGAGCACGGCCCGAACTTTCCCGGCTTCAGTTACCAGGATCCGGCAATTGCACGAATCACCGATGAAGACTGGAGCACGAGCTGGAAGGAACACTTCAAACCCCTGCGGGTCGGGAAAAACCTGATAATAAAGCCGACCTGGGAAGATTTCCCGGCCACCCCTGAAGATATACTTCTGGAGATTGACCCCGGGATGGCCTTCGGAACCGGCACACACCCCACCACGATGCTCTGCCTCACCGTTCTGGAGAAAATACTTTCCGGACTCCCCGGCAAGGAAAAATCATTAACGGCTCTTGATGTGGGGACCGGTTCGGGTATACTCACCATTGCAGCTGCTAAACTTGGTATTTCTCATATTTCCGCCATCGATATCGACCCGGAGGCGGTGAAAGTCGCACAGGAAAACTGTTTCCTCAACGGGGTTGACGATCAGGTAACGGTCAGCGACACCCCCCTTGCCATGGTTTCCGGCAGCTTTGATATCGTCCTTGCAAACATCCTCGCCGAAGACCTGGTCCGCATGGCAGCCGATCTGATCGCCCATGTGAAGCCGGACGGGCTGCTTATTCTTTCCGGCATCCTGATCGAGAAAGAAACCATGGTGATCGACGGCTACGCGAACAGCAGCATGACACTGACGGAGGTTTCCCGCGAAGGCGAATGGAGTTGCATCGTCTTTACACGGAACAGCTGAATGCGACGATTTTTCATCGACGAAAATGCCATCAGCGAAAACCGCGCAATGATATCCGGTAACCTTTTTTGTCACATGACGCGAGTTCTGCGACTGAAAATCGGCACCCGCGTGTTGCTCTCCGACGGAATCGGGCGACGCCACGTGGGCGTGATCGAAAGCATCGGCAAGGAAAATCTTCTAGTCCGGCTTGAGGAGAGCTCCACTGAGCCGGAAAGACCGCCGGGACCCTTTGTGACGCTCTACCAGGGACTACCGAAGGGAAGCAAGATGGAATTCATCTTGCAGAAGTCCACTGAACTGGGTGTCGACTCCCTGGTTCCTTTCGTGGCCGGCCGTTCCGTTGCCCAACTGCCACAGAACCGGGAGGCCGATCGCCTGGAACGCTGGCGGCGAATTGTCACCGAAGCGGCTCGGCAATCCAACAGGACGTCGATCCCCGAACTCCGGCCGGTGATCAGTTTTTCGGAATTGATCGCTTCCGCGGACCAGGCGGTAAAACTTCTGCTCTGGGAAGAGGAAAAAGCCAATCGACTCAAATCGGTACTCGCTTCACTTCCGCTTCCCGAATCCGTTGCGATCATGGTCGGTCCGGAAGGCGGCTTGTCAAAAGATGAAGTTGCGACAGCCACCAAGGCCGGTTTCATCCCGGTGACGCTCGGTTCGAGGATTCTCAGGACCGAAACAGCCGGAATTGCCCTGCTGGCTGTCCTGCAGTTTTACTGGGGTGACATGGGGTAAGAAGGAAAAAAAGGAGATCCTGACATGAAATGTCCAAAATGCGGTTATAACAGCTTCGAGTTTCTCAATGCCTGCAAAAAATGCGGCACAGAACTTAGTTCTTTCAAAAAGATCCACCGCATTAATACGGTACTTCGTCCCGCTGCCGCAGTGTCAGCCGAGCTTCCACAACAGGACCCCACCGCTGCGGCCGTAGCCCAGGCAACTGTCCAAGCGGAAAACCTTCACGAGAGCTTTGATCTCGGTTTCCCTGAAACATCCCAGGATGATGTAACGGATCAGGCGTTCAACGGATTTTCCTTTTCCGACGAATCTGCCCCCCCCGCAGAAAACAGCGCTCCGAAAGCGGATGAAACAACAATGGCTGATTTTTCCTTTGGTGAGCCGGAAGAAGAGGAACCGCAACCCGCAAGCTGGGATATTCAATTCGACGAAGATGGTTCGGAACTGGACAAATATGAACGGATCCTGGATCCGGAACACATTAATTCCGGCAATGGACAAACGGGAACCGAGGCGTTGAATGAAACGGACGAACTCGGATCCTTCGGCACCAGCGATTTTGATTTCGCGCCGGAATCGTCGCAGGAAGACATCTTCGGCATGGAAAAGGAGCTCGACGCCCCAACCGCTGCCGAGAAAAAACCTCAGCCGAACCTGGAGGATTTCGACAAGGAATTCGAGATGATCTTTTCCGACGATGATTCAACCGAATCCGGAGAAAAAACTTCCTGACTAACCCTTTTTAACGCAGCGCACTCAGGAGTTCCTCGCCCAACTCTTCTTTCTGCCAACGCCGTAGCACCGGGAAGGCATCCAGTTCGTTCAGGCTCTGGGGAACCTCCCTTGCCAAGCCTTCCAGCAATGCGTTGTTGACGAGTATCCCGGCATCGATTCCCAATGCGAGCGCTTTTCCCTCCCGCCAACGCTTCAACCTTTTCAAGCGGTTTTCCCGTTCCGCATCCCTTTCCGGTCGGACAGAACGCGTCATGATCGGCAGCTGATTCTCCGGAATCGAACATCCGTGCGCCACCGCTTTCAGTATATCCCTGCCATAGCGTTCAACCGAGCGGGACGGCAGGCCCGGCACCCCGGACATATCCTGCAGGCTTGAGGGTTTTTTCTCCGCCAACTCCCGCATTGTCTCATTGGAAAGAATCTTGAACGGAGGTCGATCGGAAAGTCGAGCCTTTTCATCCCGGAATTGCAGCAGTTCCTCCAACACCGCAAGGGTCCGCCGATCCATCCTGCTGGCCCCTTTGAAACGCTGAAATAACGGCTCACCATTGCGGTCGGCAGCACGGACCTCGGACAGGAGCAGGCACTCTTCTTCCACCCAGGAAAGTCTACCGCGGTCAGCAAGTTCTTTTTCCAGTTGTCGATACAAGTCAACGAGAAACAGCGTGTCCGCAGCCGCATAGGTTATCATGCCTGCATCCAACGGTCTCCTGCTCCAATCGGCCTTCTGATAGCGCTTGTCCAGTTCGGCGCCGAAACGTTTTTTCAAGACCGCGGCCAGGCCGACTTCCTTCTCGCCGAGCAACTGACAGGCAATCATGGTATCGAAGAGATTGTGAACACTCAGGGAAAAGTCCCGGTGAAGGGAGCGGATATCGTAATCCGCCCCATGAAAAACCTTGCGAATTGTCGGATTTTCCAGCAGCGAGGCCAATGGAGAGAGTTCCGTAACCGCCAGTGGATCAACCAGGAAAACCTCTGATGAAGTGGCAATCTGGATCAGGCAGACCTTTTCCCGATAATGATGGAGGGAATCAGCCTCCAGGTCCCAGGCAAGCACGGTCTCCCCGGCAAGCTTTTCCACCAGCCGTTGCAGGGCCTCCCGCGACTCTATCATTTTCGGTCGAATGTCTTGATGCTGTTTCATTATGTCCTTCCCCGCCGGCCGGTATTTACCGCTGAGGGCACAAAGTGCGCCCCGTCCGGGTTGGCGGTATCAATAGAATTGTATGATTTCATAGCTTGTGGTCCGCTGGGCCGGGAGAAAACCTGCTGTCCTGATCAGGGCAATCAGTTCCTCCCTGGTGATACGAAAGGAACAGCCTGCCGCGGCCACGACGTTTTCCTCCAGCATGGTCCCGCCCAGGTCATTGGCACCGAAAAAGAGCGCAACCTGGGCAAGCTTGGCCCCTTGGGTCACCCAACTGGCCTGGATGTTCGGGACATTGTCGAGCACAATGCGCGACAAAGCCAGCACTTTCAGATATTCGACACCGGATGCGCTTACCCCCCCCAGCTCGGTGTTTCCCGGCTGGTAGGTCCAGGGAATAAAGGCGCTGAAGGTCCCGCCTTGCTCCTGCAGCTCCCTGATGCGAAACAGGTGCTCCACGATATCTGCGGGTTGCTCCAGGGTGCCGAACATCATGGTCGCCGTGGTCGGAAGCCCCTGGCGTGCGGCTTCGCGCATCACCGCCGCCCACTCCTCCCAGCCGATCTTGTCCGGTGAGATCTCGGCGCGCACCCGGTCAACGAGGATTTCGGCACCACCTCCGGGGATCGAATCGAGCCCCGCGTCCTTCAGACGGCGCAGCGCTTCGGCAATACTCAGGCCGGAAATTCTGGCAATGTGGGTGATCTCGGCAGGGGACAGGGAGTGATTACGGATCTGCGGGAAGCGTCGCTTGATCACCCGGAACAGCTCTTCGAAGAACTCGATCCCCAGATGGGGATGAAGCCCCCCCTGCATAAGCAGCTGGGTCCCACCCTGCGCCACCAACTCCTCAACCTTATGACAGATCTCCTCCTCTGAGAGCAGGTAGGAGCCGGCCGCCCCTTCATCACGGTAGAAGGCGCAAAAGCGACAGCGGGAGACGCAGACGTTACTGTAATTTACGTTCCGATCAACCACAAAGGTAACAATTTTTTCCGGATGCAGCCGTCGCCGGACCCGGTCGGCAAGCTTCCCCAATGCCAGCAGATCGGCTTCCGCGAAGATGTGCAGGGCCTCCTGCCTGTTCAGCGGAATCCCGTTTTCAAGGCGTTCTGCGCATTTTTCCAGAAATGAATGCAATGACCCTTCCTCTTCCGGAGCCTCCGGCGCATGGTTGCAATGGCAGCAGTGTGCCTTACTCGTGGTGAATTTCCCGGTAGAGGGAATCCCGCTCCAGTGGCTCTTTGCCCGCAGACCTGATCAGGCGCAGAATCTCCTCCCGGCCCATTCCTCGGGGGGACTCGGCCCCGGCCTCGTGACCAATCCGTTCATCCACCACCGTCCCATCCAGGTCATTGGCACCAAAGGCAAGGGCCACCTGGGCCAGCTTTTCACCGAGCAGGACCCAATACGCCTTGACCGTGCTGAAATTATCCAAGTAAAGACGGCTGACGGCAATCGTCTTGAGGTCATCCACCCCTCCGGGCCGCGGGGCCAACTCCGACTGCAGCGGCGTATTTGCCGGCTGAAAAGGCAGCGGCACAAAAGCCTGAAAACCGCCGGTACGGTCCTGGAGGTCGCGCAACTGAACCAGGTGATCAACCCGGTCGGCATAGCTTTCCAGGTGTCCGTAGAGCATCGTTGCGTTGGAACGCAGCCCGCAGCGGTGGGCTTCCTCCATCACCTCCAGCCAGCGACCGCCGGAGATCTTTTCTTCGCAAAGTTGGCTGCGCACGACCGGCGCAAAAATTTCCGCACCGCCCCCGGGCAGGGAGTCGAGACCTGATTCTTTGAGAGCGAGCAGTACCTCCCGCAGCGAAAGCCCGCTGATCCGGGAAAAATAGTCGATTTCCACGGCGGTAAAGGCCTTCAGGTGGAGACATGGCGAAACAGCCTTCACCGTCCGGAGCATCTCCCGGTAAAACGGGAAAGGCTGATCCGGATGGAGGCCGCCGACCATGTGGATCTCCGTGGCACCCTGGCAAAGGGCCTCTTTGGCACGGGTGGCCATTTCATCCAGCGCAAGCAGGTAGCTCCCCTCTTCGCCCGAATCACGGCGGAAAGCACAAAACCGACAGTGGTTGGCGCAGATGTTGGTATAGTTGATATGCCGGTTTACGTTATAAAAGACGCGACGGCCGTTTTTCCTTTCGTTGACCAACGCAGCCAACTCACCAATCTCGAGGAGGTCGTTCGCTTCGAAGAGGAAGAGTGCCTCGGAAGCATCGATCCGCGCTCCTTTTCTGACCTTGGCAGCTATGGAGGCGAGGGAAATCATCGTTTTGCCACCGGATTCCAGGGACGGTAGAGTGTGTGTCCGAGCCCGAGTGATTCCAGCACCTTACCGACCACGAAATCGATCATCTCCTCCACCGATTGCGGAGCATGGTACAGAGCCGGCATGGCCGGCACGATTCTGGTTCCCAGGCGGGCCAGTTTCAGCATGTTTTCCAGATGGATCTCGGAGAGGGGTGTCTCTCTCGGCACCAGGACCAGCAGGCGTTTTTCCTTCAGCATGACATCTGCGGAGCGCTCCATGAGAGTGCCGGAAATACCGCAGGCGATCCTGGCCAGGCTCCCCATGCTGCAAGGGCAAACGACCATGGCGTCGGCAACCGACGAGCCGCTGGCAACGGGTGCCAGCAGATTGTCCCCGGCATAGTAACTCAGCCGTTCCTCCGGCACCTGGAAATGTGCCCGCAGCCGGCTGGACACCTCCTGTTCGCTTCCGCTCCAGTCAAGTCCGACCTCGGCCTTGAGAACCTCAAACCCGGCCCGGCTGACCAGGAAGGTAAGAATATGCCCCGCTGCCAGCAGCTCTTCGCAGAGTCGCAGACCGTACTGGGCGCCGGAAGCTCCGGTTATTGCCAGAATGATTCGCATACGCGCTTTCCAACGGACGTTACGACTCTCCAAAAAAGTGGAGAGAGAATACGCCCGAAACTGATTCTTGAACCCGATAAGTACAACTAGTGAAACAAGACATCAGCCAGGGTGAAGAAAAAAACCGTGAGGCTGATATAGCCGTTCATGGTAAAGAAAGCGGCATCCAACTTCGCGAGATCCCCGTCCCTGACCAGCCAGTGCTCATAGGCTAACAGCAGCGCAGCAACCACGACACCCGCAACGTAGAAAATCCCGAGTCCCGCGACCACACCCAGGACCCCGAACAGTGCGAGTGTGAGACAGTGAAACAGCCGGGCGGTCACCAGCGAACCGCGCACCCCGAGTCGGGCCGGTATCGAGTGGAGACCCGCGGAACGATCGAATTCGAGATCCTGCAGGGCATAGAGAATATCGAACCCGGCGACCCAGAGCAGGACGGCACTGCCGAGAATGAGCGGCGCAAGTTCGATGCTTCCGCGAATGGCTATCCAGGCGCCAACCGGTGCCACAGCAAGGCACAGGCCGAGAACCACGTGACTCAGGGCGGTGAACCTCTTGCAATAGGAATATAACACCAGGAAAAAGAGTGCAAGCGGCGAAAGGATGAAACAAAGGAAATTCAGGCGGTATGCAGAAAAGACAAACAGGAGAACGGCCGCTCCGCTACAAAGGGCAACCGATTTCTTGCCCAGCAGGCCGGCCGGGATGGCCCTCCCGCTGGTCCGCGGATTGGCCCGGTCGATCTCTGCGTCGATCAGGCGATTCAATCCCATTGCCGCGGTTCGGGCACCGACCATCGCCATCAGTATCCAAAAGATCTGGTAAAGGGAGGGAAGGCCCGAAGCGGCAAGCACCGCACCGGTCAAGGCAAAGGGGAGAGCAAATACCGTGTGGGAAAATTTTATTGTTTCGAGGAAGGTTCGGAGCATGCCGAAAAATCCCGGCGGCTGATGTAACGCCATTCCCATACAGATATTTTCCTTCCTGTTCATCTTCCTTGTCCCGTCTTGGCGGTTTCAGCCTAAAGCAGCTCCCCTGGCAAACATGCGTACCAGCCGGGTAGTTATAAACCTCCCGCAGAGGTCCTGTTCCCCAGAGGTTTTCTGCATTCCATCCATTTTTGTATCACTTCAGGGGTGCTTCTGACAACGGTTTTATTCCGAAACGAGTGACCTACCAGGATTTATTAATGGTATGGCGATAGAGATTGTTTTCTGGTACTTGAAGAAAGTTCAGGAACACTATTTCGTGGATATCGGACAGGTGAGGAACATTCACGCCATTTGACAAGAGCCCATCAGGCTATACGCTTGGTTATGCGGGAACGGGTATAACCGGCTGCCGGAAATCCTGATAGCCCTGGCAAAGCCGCTCCACCCTCCTCTTCAGAAACGGGGTCTGCAGTGAAAAAAATATTTACGTGTATGCTCCTGTGCATGGTGCTGCTCTTCTGCCTGTCATGCGAAAAGAATCCGCCTGCAACCGGGGCAAAGAAAAAGCTTCAGGTTGTGGTCTCTCTCTTCCCCCTCTATGACTTTACCCGCGCAATCGGTGGAGACAAGGTGGATGTCACCCTGCTTCTCCCTCCCGGCATGGAGGCGCACAGCTTTGAACCGAAACCTAACGATATTGTCAGGGCAAACAAGTCCGACCTTTTTATCTACACGAACCGCTACATGGAGCCTTGGGCCGTGAGTATAGCCAACGGGCTTGATCCCCGGAAGACCCTGGTGGTGGATGCCAGCCAGGGGGTGAGTTTCCTGCGGGCCGGCCAGGAGGATGAAGACCATCACGAAGGAAGCAGCGGCGAAGGCATGGACCCGCACATCTGGCTCGACTTTGGTAACGCACAAATCATGGTCGACAACATCCTTGCCGCCCTGGCCGCCAAAGATCCGGAAGACGGTCAATACTTCACCGCCAATGCCGAGAACTACAAGACCAAGCTCCGGGAACTTGACGAACAGTATCGCGCCGGACTGTCGAAATGCGCGAAGCACATATTTCTCCACGGTGGCCACTACGCCTTCGGCTATCTGGCCCATCGATACGGGCTCACATACGAATCAGCCTATGCCGTCAGCGCCAACGCCGAACCTTCCCCGGCAACAATCGCCCAGCTCATTCGCCAGATCCGGCAAAACGGACTGCACTACATCTATACCGAAGAGCTGGTAGAACCGAGGATTGCCGACACCATTTCCCGGGAAACCGGAGCAAAGGTCATCAAATTGCACGGAGCGCATAATATCAGCAAGAGTGACCTGGAGGCCGGTGCCACCTTCCTTTCCCTCATGGAACAAAACCTGAAAAACCTCAGGATCGGACTCCAATGCAAGTAGACATCATTACCGTTGAAGGACTCTCCTTCGCTTACCAGGGAAACGAAGTGCTGCACGATATAACCTGCACTATCAAAACGGGAGAGTATGTCGGGGTCGTGGGCCCCAACGGCTCAGGCAAAAGCACTTTGATACGCTGCCTGCTTGGCCTCAACAGGGTGGAACAGGGAAAAATCTCACTGTTCGGCATCCCTCTGTCGGCCTTCAACGCCTGGGACCGGATCGGCTTCCTTCCCCAGGGACTGCAGCTATTCAATCCGAATTTCCCGGCCACGGTTGAAGAGATTGTCAAACTCGGCCGCCTGTCAAAAAAAAGTTTTCCCCGTCGTTTCACTTCCGTTGACTCCGCGGCAGCGGTACAAGCTCTCGAGCTCATGGGTATTACCTCCATCAAAAACAAGCTGATCGGCGAACTCTCCGGAGGGTTGCGACAGCGGGCACTGCTGGCCCGGGCCTTGGTCAACGAACCGGACATCCTGGTCCTCGACGAGCCGACCACGGCACTCGATCCCGAAACCCGTGAAAGTTTCTACGCAATCCTGCAGGATCTAAACGCCCGCAAAGGTACGACCGTCATCCTGATTACCCATGACTCTTCGACCGTCGGGCTCTACGCCTCAAAGCTTCTCTACCTGGACAAGAAACTGGTTTTTTACGGGAGCTTCAAAGAGTTTTGCCAATCTGCCCATATGACTGAGGTGTTCGGGCCGCAAAACCAGCACCTCATCTGCCATAGCCACTGAAAGAAGGTTCCATGAATCTGGCCGACATCATCCATTTTGCCTTTCTCCAGCGAGCGCTCCTGGCCGGAACCCTGATTGCGGTCCTCTGTTCGATCCTCGGCGTATTCCTTGTCCTGCGCAGGCTGTCGCTGATTGGTGACGGCCTTTCCCACGTGACCTTCGGCAGCGTCGCACTGGCCATGCTGTTCCACTTCCAGTCCGTGTATACCACCATTGCCGCCATCCCCTGTGTACTGCTTTCCGCCATCGGGATCCTGAAGATCACCGAAAAGGCCCGCATTTACGGTGATGCAGCCATCGGCATCGTTTCTTCGCTCGGAATTGCCGGCGGCATCCTGCTGGCGAGCCTGGCCGGTGGTTTCAACGTGGATCTTTTCAGCTACCTGTTCGGGAATATCCTCTCCATCAGTCCCACCGAACTGCTGGTTACGGCAGTGCTTTTCGTTGTGGTACTGTTTACCGTGGCCTTTCTCTACAACGATCTTTTCGCCATCACCTTTGACGAAGAACTGGCTGCGACATCCGGAATCCAGGTGGATCGCATCAATGCCATCCTCGTACTGCTGACCGCCCTGACCGTGGTGCTGGCCATGAAGGTCGTCGGGATCATGCTGATTTCGGCACTACTGATCCTGCCCTCGGTATCCGCCCTGCAGCTGGCCCGGGGCTTCAAGGCCGCCATCCTCCTTTCCGCCTGCCTGGGGGTGGTTTCCGTTGTCGGTGGGATCTTTTTCTCTTTCATACTGAACCTGCCGACCGGGGCAACCATCATCATCATCAATTTTCTCTTTTTTACCGTTGCTTTTTTTGCCAGAAAACTGCTCCGTTGACCCCCTGTGCCCCTCCGAACCTTCCTGCGCCGGAATACTCCCCACCTGGTCTCTCGTGCGGTTAGTTCACCGCATTGATTCCGAGGAGTTTTGGCACCTGGCAAGGCGAGGCGACGCAGGCATAGTGGAACTCTGACGAGGAGCAATAACGCAGCAGGAGCAAAAAGACCGGAATAAAAAGGAAGGAATGAGCCGCACGTGACACCAAGTTGACAGGGCTGTCGAATGAGAATACTATCACCGGAAAATCAGCGTTAAAGGGACCCTGTTGTGAAAGAAAAGACCATCTATTCCTGCCAGAAGTGCGGCTACCAATCGCCCAAGTGGCTCGGGAAATGCCCCGACTGCAACTCCTGGAACACCCTTGTCGAGGAGCTTCGCTTCCGGGATGACAAACGTTCGGGAGAGGCCGGAGTCGCAACGATTCCAACGCCGATCGGCAAAGTGTCCGCGGAACAGGAAGACCGTTTTTCCTGCGGTATTTCCGAATTCGACCGGGTTCTCGGCGGCGGTATTGTTGCCGGATCGTTGATCCTGATCGGTGGAGATCCCGGCATCGGCAAATCGACCCTTATGCTCCAGGCAATGGACCGCCTGGCCCAGCGGCGCGGCAAGGTTCTCTACGTTTCTGGTGAAGAGTCGGCCCGCCAGACCAGGATGCGCGGTGAACGGCTCGGCGTCTCAGCACAGGAACTGTTCATTCTGGCTGAAAATTCTCTGGAAAAGATTATCTCCCATCTGAACAAGCTGTCGCCAAAGGTATTGGTGGTGGACTCGATCCAGACAGTTTTCACCTCCGCGCTGGAATCCGCTCCGGGGACCGTCAGCCAGGTTCGCGAAACCGCCGGAAAGCTGATGATGCTTGCCAAAAGCAGCGGAGTGCCTGTCTTTCTGGTCGGGCATGTCACCAAGGACGGCTCCATCGCGGGGCCGCGAGTGCTCGAGCATATGGTCGACACGGTGCTGTATTTTGAGGGAGACACCGGACACCCGTACCGGATTCTGCGTGCCATCAAGAATCGTTACGGTTCAACCAATGAAATCGGCGTGTTTGAAATGAGCGAGGAGGGGCTCCGCGAAGTGTCGAACCCCTCGGAACTGTTTCTTTCCGAGCGGCCTCTCGGTGTTTCCGGCTCCGTGGTGGCGGCCACCATCGAAGGAAGCCGTCCCCTGCTCGTGGAACTGCAGGCCCTGGTAACCTCTTCCACCTATGGCCAACCCCGTCGGACCACCATTGGGGTCGATCATAACAGACTGGCCCTTCTGGTGGCGGTCCTGGAGAAAAAAGTCGGGCTCTCCCTGGCAGGCCAGGATATCTTCCTCAACGTCGTCGGCGGAGTAAAACTGAGCGAGCCCGCCGCAGATCTGGGTATTGTCGCCGCAGTTGCCTCAAGCCATCTTGACCGGAGCATTACCCCTCGCACCATGGTGGTTGGCGAAGTCGGTCTTGCCGGAGAAGTGCGCGCCATTACCCATCCGGAAATCCGGGTCAGGGAAGCCGCCAAGCTGGGATTTACCCGCTGCATCCTGCCCAACGGCAGTTTGAAGCATGTCCGCAGCGCTGAAGTCGAGCTGATCGGCGTGACCTCGGTCGAACAGACCCTGGAAAATCTCTTTCTGCCCTCATAAGGCAGTCTGAATATTTTCCTTTACTTAAGAGTTCAATTCTCCTAGTATATTAGAGATTTAAAGACTCAGGAGATAAGGCATGGACTTTGAAAAAAGAGAATACTTCAGGGGCATCCTCCTGGAAGAAATGAGGTCACTCCTCGAAGAAGCGGAAAAGACCGTGTCCGAAATGAACGCCGACACCACCAATTTCCCCGACCCCACAGACCGAGCGACCCAGGAATCGGACCGGACTTTCGAGCTTCGCATCCGAGACCGGGAAAGAAAGCTCCTCAATAAGATCAGGGAAGCCCTGGAAAGAATCGAGAACGGCTCATTCGGCACCTGCGAAATGTGCGGCGAGGAAATTGGCGAAGCACGACTCAATGTTCGCCCGGTTACCACCCTCTGTATTGACTGCAAAATCGAACAGGAAAAAACTGAAAAACATTAGCATCAAATTCTGCCCGAAACAACTCCACCAGCTGCCCCACGCCACAGAACCCGGAAACATTTGGTGAGCCCCCATGGCTAATCAGGAATTTTATACGCTCTTGAGCACCGCGGTCCAGATAGCCAACTCAGCCAGCCTTTCCCATACCGCCCGACTCAAATCCCTTGCCCGTCACATCAAAAAATCTTTTCACCTTGACTCCGTAGCCATCTATCTTTTTGACCCTGAACGTCGTAGCCTTTCACGCGTGATTTCCGCAGACGGACCAGCGGCCTCGCTTTCCTGCCGGATCCACCTTGGTGAACAGGCCGCGGGTCTCTGCGCTTTACGAAAAGAGCCTGTCTTTTCCCGGAACGGCATTACTCCGGATGCAAGTCATGAGGCAAAAGGGAAACAGGGCACCATCTTCCTGCCGGTTCTGTGGGGTACAGCAGCGGCCGGAGTTCTCGGCCTGGAGCTGCCAGACGGATCTCCCCTTGCCACGTCTCTGCCCACAGTCCTCCAGGACATCCTGCAGGCAATTGCCGGCCTTATCCGCTGCAGAGAGATTATCCGGCGTTCGGATCAACGCATTCAAAACGTCATGACCCTGAACGAGCTAGGCAAGACACTGCAGCATTCAATGCCTTTCCAGGAACTTCTCTCCTACATTCTTGAAACAACTCATCGCTATTCCGGCTCCGACTGTACCATCCTGCGCATATTCAACCGTGATCAGTTCACTCCCACGATAGTCAAGTCCTGCAGGAAAAATCGACAAGCTGTCCTTCGTTCCCTTCTGGACATCGAGGCGGAGTCCGCAGCACGCATGCTTGCCACGGAAACAGCGCACCTGACCGTCGACCTCATAGCTGACGAAGACCTGCCCTCTTCGTTTATCAGTGTCCCGCTCCAGTATGAGGGAAAGACCTTTGGCTGCCTGACCTTCTTCGGCAAATCAGAGCCGTCTGGGCAGCGCAATTTTGATGAAGAGGACCGGGAGCTCTTTGCAGGCATGGCGGATCTGAGTGCCACCGCATTGCTGCAGTCAGAACATAGTCGCCGCATGGATCAGCTCGTACAGGAAAACGATAAAAAACTGCAAGAGCTCTCCCTGCTCTATCGCGTCAGTAACGCCATGCACGCCACCACCCGGATCAATCGGCTGATCCAACTCAATCTGACGGCTCTTGTGTCAGGCGAATCTCACCTGTTCGAACGGGCCATGCTCTTCCTGGTAAACCACCGCTCCGGCGTCATGCAGGGAATGCTCGGCATCACCTGCGAAGAAAACCATGACAACCTGGAACCCCAGGATACGCAGGAAAACTCCCTTTATACTCGCTGGGAAATTTCCGATGAGGAAATCGAACGCCAACAGAACTCCGAATTCAACTGCCTGGTAAAGGGCACACGCCTGCCCCTCGACAAGGACCGCAACATAGTCTCTCGGACAGTTCTCGAGAAAAAGCTCATCGTGGTTAACGGCACGGGAAAAGAAAGTCCCGAACGGGATGATGCCATCAATAAATTCAACCTGGCCTCGTTCGCCTCGGTGCCGATCATCGCAAAAGGTGAAGCAGTAGCCCTCTTGATCATCGATAATCCTCTTTCCGGCAGGGTGATAACCGATGCTGACCTTCATTTCCTCCAACTGTTCGCCAACCAGGCGGGCATGGCGATAGAAAACTCCATGCTCTACAATCGTATTGAAGACGCTAACCGCGAATTCACCGAAGTCCGCCAGCGACTGCTGCAGGGCGAGCGACTGGCAGCACTCGGCGAAACGGCAGCATCCATTGCCCACGAACTGAAGACCCCGCTGATTTCGATCGGCGGACTTGCCCGACGACTGATTCGCAAGGAAGAAACCGGTTCAACCGAATGGAAATACGCTGAAACCATCGCTCGCGAGGCAGACCGGCTGGAAAAGATGCTGAACGAGATCCTCTTTTTCACCAGAAAGGCAACAATCTGTTATACCCAGTGCTCCGTCTCCGAGATCATCGAAGAAGCCCTGGCCGTTGTTTCAGGATTTCTCCAGGAAAGCAGAATCCAGGTAAAAAAACGGATTTCCCGGACAGCGGTCGAGTTTACCGGGGACAGGCAGCAGATCAAACAGGTCTGTATCAACCTGTTTCTCAATGCCGGGGAAGCGATGAAACAGGGCGGAATGATTTTTATATCCACAGCACCGGCTCTCCTAGATGGCAGGGATGCACTCTCCCTCAAAGTGCGGGACACTGGTGGGGGAATAGCAGCAGAGATCCTGCCGGACATCTTCAATCCTTTTTTCACCACCAAGGAAGGCGGAACCGGACTAGGTCTTCCCATCACCCAGCGGATCGTGACCAATCACGGCGGCAAAATAATCGCGGAGAATCGGGCAGGGAGCGGTGCCGAATTCCGCGTCATCCTGCCGTTACACCACTAAAAACGCCCTTTTCAACGAAGGACAAATCCTGTATAGTTTTTTGTCATACAGGGAACAACTCTACGGGGATGTAGCTCAGCTGGGAGAGCGATGCGTTCGCAACGCATAGGTCGACGGTTCGATCCCGTTCATCTCCACCAAATAAAACAAGGGGTTATAGCTTGTGCTGTGGCCCCTTTGCTTTGGTGTGTAAATTACAGCAACCTCTACGGTGTGAACTTGGATGAAATTTTATGCAACAATTTGAAAAGACAAACGCTAAGATAACGCCTATACGCCTCACAATATATGGCAGTTATATTAGATATGACGGATCACGTTGACGGTTTTCTCTCCCCCCCCGCACCCCCCTATCGCAGTCCTCGTTACAAATCAGAATTATTTCAAATACTTAAAGAACCATTTCTTTCAACACAGGTCTTGGCACAACCTATGCTCTTAAACATATACGAGGAAAAATCAAAGACAAGGGAGGTAAGTCATGGAAACCATACTTATAATCGTCGTTTTACTATTTATCTTCGGAGGTGGTGGCTTCTACTGGTCAAGGCGGGGCCGTTAGATACCCATAAAGTTACCTGCGGCTGAAGCGCCAGCAGTCAAATCAAAATCCTAAAGGAAAAATACCATGAAATCGAGTACAAAGGACAAGGCAGAAGGCAAGTTTCATGAAGCAAAGGGTAAAGTCAAGGAAGTAGCAGGGAAAATCACCGATAATCCCAAGCTGGAAGCCGAAGGTACTAGTGAAAAGTTGACTGGCAAAGTTCAGGAAAAGATCGGTCAGGTCAAAAAGGTCTTGGGGAAATAGTAAAATGAGAGTGGCGTATCATGCACCGAAGTGCCATTGTCCACCCGACTGAGGTTGAACTAAGCTCTTAACTTTCAATAGTACCTTTCTAAGGGGAGAAAATATGTCAAAAGTTCCGTTGGTTAATATGAAAAAATGTATAAGCTGTGGACTTTGCATTTCCTATGTTCCCAGTGTTTTCCGGTTAACCGATGGAGGTAAGGCTGAGTGTTACAATCCTGATGGAGCCACTGAGAATATAATTCAAAATTATGCCATCAGTTTGTGTCCGATTCCATGCATACAGTGGCAGTAATCAATTCACCTTCGTTTGACCTTTAGCATGCGTAAGCTTCCCCAAACGATAGACATTTCAAAAGTAAAGTTTTCTGGCACAATTCAACCAGGAGGCTCTGATGAAAAAGACCCGCTTTACCGAAACACAAATTGTAGCAATTCTCAAAGAGGCTGACGCTGGCATGTTGGTCAAAGGTCTTTGCGGCAAAAAACGGGAACATCGGATGGGTTTCGCCTTGCTGCTCTTGCATTACCCCAAATAGCCAAACATAAAAGAGCTGACCCCCAAGATACTTACTAAGATGCTCTTTTGTAGCGCGTTCCAAACACTATATCCCACAGTGGCGTGGTAACACCAAAGTTGGTATCGGCGTGGTAGTGATGGATGTGATGATTGGCAGCCCAGTTTCGAGCAAAAACATAATGAAAAAGATGGTGGTGGATGGTGAAATGACTCAGCCCATAGATAACGTAGCTTAGAGTAATACTCCCCGTCAGCAGAAAGGCATACTTCGCAGGCATAAGCAATACAAGCACGCCTGTGAGCGCCAGCAGTATCAAGACCGGCAAGAAGAACGGTAAAGAATCGTAGCCCAACGGATTCTCGTGATGCGCGCGGTGACCCTGTGCCATGATCTGCACTGACCCGTGAAACAGCCAGCGGTGAAATGAGTATTCAATAATACTGAAGAGAAAAAAGCCGAGCAGGATGGTTAGAATAACTGAGATGGGACCAAGTTCATTACTCCGCAGACCTGCAAAGATCAGCACAGCACCAAACGGGATATCGACAGCGAACTCAGCCCAGTAATTCAGCGGCGTCCTAGACAGCATAGATATAGTGTTCAGCAAAGTATCAAGCCGTAGCATTCTTTTGGACTGCATAGTCAAACTTCTCCAGTTGGTCATATCTTGTCGTTTTCAATTCAAGTACCTGCAACCCAGGCCTCGTCAGATTCAGGCACGTCCTGACGAGACGATCGGTGCTATACCAGATCCTTTTGCGGCTTCTTGATGTGGTCATGTTCCTATTCTTGCATCCAACCGGTTTGATTTACTGGCAGGTGGGCAGGCGTGGACAATCCTTGGTAGCAGGGAAAACTCGAAGCCAGAGAAATGCTTAAAAATGCCAACGAATCCCACCTATCCAGTGCATGCTTTGTTGGACAACTTTTATGGACGCAAGACTCGATTGCCATAATAAGATACCGCCTTAAAGTTTTCGCATATCAAACATGACGTTACCCCATTCCCACCTTTTCCGCAACAGCCTCTTTCGTCAACCCATCATCAAATAGAAAACGTCACATGGCCTCCTTTCGAGTTTTCGGATGGAGGCCATGTGACGTTGGTTATCAGTAACGGTAGCTACTTCAGTCTTAACCATTTGACAGAATCTGACAAACTTTTATCAGATAAACAGATTGGATGAGCGGCAGCATAATTAATATTCCGGTCAAACTACCTTCTGCCTTCTGAACTCCTTCCATCAGGGTTACCGTGAGACTGCTGGCGATCTGATTTGTCCCTGTTATTCTGGTGTTGAGGCTGAGATTTCTGCTGTTTCGGCTGCTCCTGCCTCTGTGGCTTCTGAACCTTGTACTGTCTTTGTTGTAGTGGTTTCATCTGTCTCGGTGCTTGCTGAACCTGTGGCTTTCTTTGTTGCTGTTGTTGCATCTTCCTTTGAGGCTGCTGAACCTGCGGCTTTCTTTGTTGCTGTTGCTGAATCTTTCTTTGAGGCTGCTGCACCCGTGGCTGTCTTTGTGGTTGTGATTGATGTCGGTTCTGAGGTTGTTGGACCTGTCGTTGCCTTTGTTGCTGAAATTTCCGAACTTCAGGCCTTTGCCGATATTGCTTTTGCCTTTGTTGTCTTAGCTCCTGTCTCTGTTGTCGTGGTTTGGGTTGATAGTTTTGCACCCCCCAGGTTCCTCTCCGTTCCCAATAACGATTAGTATTCCAAGTTCTCCAGTTTCGCTGAAGTTGTCGGTTAGGGATACGTTGGTAGTCCCATCGGTGCCCGTACCAATCGCGGTCTCTGTAGTATCTCCTCCAACCCGGGTCTACATCAAAATAAAAACTTGGGACATTGCCATAATAACCCCAGCCACGGTCATAATAATGTGAACGATACCAGCGGCCTTCCCATAAACGCCACCACCAGCCATTCCAGAAGTACATGTCTACACCTATATCCGGGACAGCATACACATAGTCTGTGTCAGGAATCACAATCACATCCGGAGGGGCCCGAAATTGGATGAGTGGCGGCAGAGATACACCAATGCTTATATTTAGCTCTGCCATTGCTTGGTTTGGAACGATACTTGCCAATGCCAAAAACAGTGTGCCTAAAAGCAACTTTTTCATCTTGTTGTCTCCTTTGTCCATTTTCTCAAATTCTTGATACGTACCTGCGATTCCTCCGGGTCTGCTTCACAACTCGAAGGTTTGGTATGGTGCCGGCATTTCAACCTGAGTATTGTTCATCAACTTCTGATGTTTCAGTCACTTGCAACCGTATCAACTGTATCAGGATGATCATAAGCAGAAGTATCAACTCCAGGCAGCAATCCCACTGTGCACTGTCAGGCCAACCGAAAAGGGGCGCTCCGCAACGGCAAATCACGACGACTACCAAATTTCCCCTAATATTGAATGTTTCTCTTTTTACAAATATCCCGTTTGGCAGATGCGCTCAGCAGAAATACTCATTTAATCTTCCTGATAGCATCGCGTAACATTCTTCTGATTTCGCCCCAGACTTGTTCCGTTCCTGTTTTTAGCTCTTCCCATTCATCATCGCCGGCGCTCGATATCCCTTGCAACTTTACCGCAGCCTCCTCACGCTTTTGCTTCAACGCTGCGATTGCATTAGAATATTCAAGTCTCTCCTCTGGCTTGGCGCTGGTTGCCTTGATCTTGAGCTGGTCGATCTGCATATCCCATTCGACCATCTGTGAAGAGAGCCTTTCGACGTACTCTGTTCGCTTGTCCATGAAAGCAACCTCCGTTATATTCCCCTGGAAGCAAAACAATCCAAATAAACCAGAAAGCACGAATGTGCCCATGTTCTGTTTATAAATAAATCGCAACTAACGTACCAGAGAAGATCTGCTGAATCTGAGAGTGCAACGGTTTGATTATACAGGTGAAAATCAAAAGAGTGCGCGTGGGAGAAAGGTAAAACCGTCTGCGGATTCCATTATATATAACATAACTGCCATATATGACGGGCCACGTCAGGAGCTGAGGTCGAGGGCTGAAAACAGAAGGCTAAAAAATACAAATTGACTTCTAACGTTGGAATTATCCCTCGTTAGTCACATCTAAAAAACCAGAGTGATTGCAATTTTTTTGATTATACTGCAGATTCAATGTAAGTCATCGCGATGCTTTTCCCACAGTCAGCACTCGAATTGGTTGGCAGTAAGTTGTTATTGCCATCGGTTACAAGAAATCCGGTGCGACCCCGTTCATCTCCACCAATAAAACAAGGGGTTAGGCTATTCGGCCTAGCCGCTTTCTCGTATATGCGGTCCCTGACGTGGTATTTAATTGGAGGAATATATATGGCATTGTCACACGCGGAAACCTGTGATCTCAGGTTAGCGAAAGCTCTTCTCGAAAACCCCGGAATTGCCGCCAAGTTCAGTAATTTCGTTGGCTCCCCCATCGAAAATGGCTTTAGGAAACTGCCCGAATCGTGGAGCATGACTGTTAATAACATCGCGAAAAAATCAATTGAAACAGCACTCGAAATTGCACTGTTTACGATGAACAGGGAAAAGCAGCTACCTTCGTCGAACTGGTGGCATAAGCTTGCGGTGGTAGCAACCGGTGCCGGTGGAGGGGCATTTGGCCTACCGGCATTGGCTCTAGAACTTCCGGTATCCACAACGATCATACTTCGTTCCATTGCAGACATAGCGCGCAGCCAAGGAGAGGATTTGAGCCGACCCGACGCCAAACTGCAATGTGTTCAGGTCTTGGCGCTTGGCGGAAAATCAAAGAGTGACGACGGGACTGAGTCAGGCTATTTCGTCACAAGGGCAGCCCTCGCCAAGGCGGTCTCGGAAGCGGCTTCGCATCTAACAACTAAGGGGCTGTCCCAGCGTGGGGCGCCAGCAATTGTCAGATTGATTTCCCAGGTAGCGTCACGGTTTTCGATTGTCGTCTCGGAAAAAGCGGCAGCGCAAGCAGTGCCTGTAGTAGGAGCATTCGGTGGTGCAGCGATCAATGCATTATTCATCGATCATTTCCAGGATATGGGGAAAGGTCATTTTATTGTCCGAAGGCTGGAGCGGCTTCACGGCCAGGAAGAGGTACGTCAGCTTTATGATGGATTGTAATTAGCATCTCGGTATATCATTTTGATATGGTTGTCAAGTTCACCTCGTAATGAGAAGGAGAATATCTCATGAGTTTTGGAAGAGCTTTGCTCTGCATTCTTTTGCCACCATTGGCGATATTAGATAAGGGCTGTGGTACGATATTGATCGTGTCATTGTTGACCTTGTGTGGGTGGGTTCCCGGGGTGATTGCCGCCCTGGTTGTTTGCACGAAGGCCAATCGCTGACATCGGGTACTTGGCGATGATCAGGAAAGTGTTTAAGGTGTCAGAGAGAAAGGTGTATTTATGAAACCTGAAACTGTACGGTTTTGGCTCGATAACAGGCAGGTTTACGGCGTGGTACATGGGAGAATAGATGGGGACTTGCTTGTGAGCTACCAGAAGCGATTCTATGTCATCAGGGGGGATGTGCCGCTCATGAAGAACAGACGACCCATGCGTTTTAGCGCCTCAACGCTCCCTGCGATTTGGAAGAAAACACTGCTTGGTGCTCCAGATTATTCTACTCAAACGGGACAGTCTTCTGCCGCTGTCCAGGACGATTTGAGCTCAAGCGGACCGGATCCGGTTCCGCTGAAAGCTCGGCAAAAAACAAAAGGATTAGGGACTTTGGGGAAAGTTCAGAAAATAGAGAGGGCCATCATGGAAAACGTTGACGAGACGCCTAAAGAAGAGATTCAAGTGGAAGAAAAACGGATTTCAAAGAGGGCAAAGAAACGAGAGACGGGAAAAAACACCAAGGGAGAGCCAGTCATTTTTGAATGCCCGTATTGCAATCACAAAGCGGAAGCGCCGTCTGGGCGGAAGGATGGTCGGCCATTTTTTCATACTTGCGAAAAGTGCAATGGCGAGTTTGGTCTAAGAATCGTCCCGGTAACGACATATCAGGCTGAAGTGGCGGCATTTCCACGAAAAGGGTTCCGCCCTTAAGCAAAACCAACCAGCGCAGCAAGGTCTGGTTGTTGTCGAATCCGGCCTTGCAAACAGTAACCTCGACTACATTTGCGAGATCAGGGTGAACGAGACCAGCCGCTCCTATTTCCCGGAGTAGATCTCCATGACCTTTTTAAGAAAAATGATGGCATCTGCTTGCGGTCGCTGAAAAGAGTTCCTGCCGATGATGGAGCCAAAACCTCCGCCTTCGTGAATTCCTTTGATGTCCTGGTAGAACGCCTCTTCGCTTACTTTGGATCCCCCAGAAAAGATAACCATCCGTTTTCCGGCAAATGCGCTCTGTACCACATGCCTGACCCGGTCGGCGACCGTAGCGACAGGGATGTTTTGGGATTGATATATCGTGCGGGCTGCCTCCTGCTCAATGTGATCGGTGGGTAGCTTAACCTTGATAATGTGAGCACCAAGTTGCGCGGCAATCTGGGCCGCGTACGCCACGATGTCTATGGCGGTTTCCCCCTTTTTGGAAAGCCCCGACCCGCGAGGATAGGACCAGATGACCACAGCCAGACCGCATCCTTTCGCCTCTTCGGCAATGGCGCGAATCTCCTGGTACATTCCTTTGCAGGCAGCGGATCCCGGATAGATAGTGAAACCGACGGCCGTGCAACCAAGGCGCAGGGCATCCTTAACCGAGGCAGTGACCGCAGGCATCGGATCAGCGCCATCCGGGGCCAGGGAGTCGTGGTTGTTGAGTTTCAGTATCAAGGGGATCTGGCCGGCATAGTCACCGCCCGCCGTCTCTATCGCTCCGAGGGGAGCGGCGTGGGCGTTGCAACCGGCCTCCAGGGCCAACTGGAAATGGTAGGACGGATCATAGCCGACTGCATTTTCGGCGAAGCTCCGGGCCGGCCCGTGTTCAAATCCCTGATCCACGGGTAAAATGACCATCTTACCGGTACCCCCAAGGGTCCCGTGATTGAGAATCCTTGCCAGATTGCTCCGCACGCCGAGGTTCTCTCCATCATAATTGGCAAGAATTTTTGCCACCTGATTCGTCATCTCGTATCCTCCTTTCCGATTGCGGTATAGCTGGCGTATGACTTTTCATATCCCTCGATCTCATGCAGACTGCCGATGGCGAATGGAATGCGCTGGTGAATATTTTCCGGGCATATCTCCATGACGCGTTTTCTTCCGGTGGTGGCGCCGCCCCCGGCTTGCTCCGCAATCATCGCCAGGGGAGCACACTCGTAAAGCAGACGTAATTTCCCGGACGCTCGCCTCTCGTCTTCCGGATAGAAATAGATGCCACCGTGGTGAAGAATCTGATGCAGGTCTGCCACCAGTGCCCCTGAATAGCGCAAGGTGTAGGATTGCCCTTTATCGAGGAGCAGTGAATCCGCAAAGGTGCGGGCAGGCTCTTTCCAGCGGTCCCGGTTACCGAAGTTGGCACTGACGATCTTGCCGCGAGCAGGCATGCGGATAAGCTCATGGTCGAGGACGAACTCTCCGATCTCCTCATCCAACACGAAACTATGGACCCCGTCACCGGAGGTATAGACAAAAAGGATCGATGCGCCGTACATGATATAGCCAGCCCCGACCTGTTTCGAGCCCTCCTGCAAGATGTTCTCCTGCACGGGGCCTTCGACGGTTCGGATCGAAAAGATCGAGCCGGTAATGCAATCCACTTCCATATTGGCTGATCCGTCGAGGGGATCAACCAGCACCACGTATTTTGTTTGGCCGTTCCCCGCATGCAAGATCATCGGGTCCTTCATTTCCTCCGAGACAATGGCGCCGACGATATCAACATACTCGAAGGCCTCCATAAATGCATCGTTACTCAGTCTGTCCAGTTTTTCTACCTCTTCGCCCTGCACGTTGGTTTCACCCGTAAGCCCTTTGATACCAAGCAAGGCCGCCCGGCGTGCATAGTTGGAGATGATTTTGGCCACGGTACTGAGCTGTACTATGACCCTGGTCAGTTCCCCGCTGGCTTCCGGATGCAACTGCTGTTGTTGAGACAGAAATCGAAAAAGTGTGGTACGTCTCGCTTCAATTCTTGGCATCGTTTATTTCTCCCCATGCGACTACTACATATTTTC
Source organism: uncultured delta proteobacterium (assembly GCA_963748325.1). Taxonomy (GTDB): domain Bacteria; phylum Desulfobacterota; class Desulfuromonadia; order Geobacterales; family Geobacteraceae; genus RPRC01. The sequence goes on from CAVVIJ010000001.1 coordinate 38,881, forward strand.
AAATTCCTGCCCTACTCATCGCTGCCACAAGATTTGGGCGGCTTCGAGGGGAACAGCAACGCCTGAGCGGTGAGGTATCACACGTGCCGTGTAGTCTGTAGCTGCGCGTGTCGCCGGCACCTGTGCGCCATAGACATAGCCTTCTTCCGTGCCTGGCAGTTTCTGGCCGAGCGTCATCTCCTTGCGCACAGGGTCGCCGCCATTGACTCCCTCAGCATATAACTCGACACTGACCGCATCCGGTTCGAGACCGTTACAATACACCTGAATTTCAAAAACATGCTGTCCTCCGTTGGACGCAACTTTCACTTCGCCGAAGCGTAGTGTGGCCCATTTGCGCGCCAGGACTTGTTGCCAATCGACCAGTTGCCTTGCGATTGCGCCATTATTGGCACCACGCAACCGGTAGGCATTCGCAGCCGGAAGGTAGTGTTGCTCGGTATATTCGCGCACCGCGCGGTTGGCGGAAAAATGCGGTGTCAAGCGCGCCATACTTTGCTGCATCCGCTTGACCCATAGGGTGGGAATGCCGTTCTCGTCTCTGCTATAAAACTCCGGGATCACCTCCCGTTCAAGCAGGTCGTAGAGAGCGTCCGCTTCAACAGCGTCCCAAGCGGGATCATCACCATGCTCCTGACCATCACCCAACGCCCACCCCACTTCCGGGGTGTACGCCTCTGCCCACCAGCCATCCAGTTCCGATAGATTGATGCCTCCGTTGCCGAGGATTTTCATGCCGCTTGTTCCGCACGCCTCCCAGGGTCGGCGTGGGGTATTGATCCATACATCCACCCCCTGCACAAGTCGTTCGGTCAAGAGCATGTCATAGTCGCTGAGGAAGATCACATGGGGGCGGGCCTCGGGCCGCCGGATAAAATGTGTCCATTCCTGAATAAGCGCCTGCCCTGCCTGGTCTTCCGGATGAGCTTTGCCGGCAATGATGAGTTGCACCGGTCGCTCTCGATTGGTTAACAGATGAAGCAGTCGCTCCGGGTCGTGCAGCAGCAGATTTGGTCTCTTGTAGGTCGCAAATCGGCGCGCAAAGCCCATTATCAAGGCATTGGGATCAAATAGATGTTTCGCCCCGTCAACCGCCTCGGGCGACGCGCCTGAGGCGGCTAATTGCCGGGACAATCGCTCGCGGGTGTATTCAACAAGAGACTTGCTGGCGGCGAGACGAAATTGCCAGAGTTTTGCATTGGAGAGTCGACAAATGTTCTGCCCCAAGGTTTCCGTAGTCCCCAGCCAACGATCTTTTCCACAGGTTCCCGTCCAGAGTTCGTCGGCCTCTGCCGAGTCCCAGCTTGAGATGTGAACTCCGTTAGTCACGTAACCGATGGGCACTTCGTCCTCCGGCCAGTGCGGAAAGAGATGCTCAAAAAGCTGCCGGCTGACTCTCCCATGTAAGCGACTCACGCCATTAACCGCTCCGCTCCCCCGGATTGCCAGATAAGCCATGTTGAAACTTTCCGAGGAGTCGTTCGGATTCTGACGGCCCAAGGCCAGTAAATCCTGAAGTGTCATGCCGAGTTTCTGCTCGGCATAAACACCGAGGTATTGTTCGATAAGAGCCGGAGCAAAACGATCAAAACCGGCGGCCACTGCCGTATGGGTAGTGAAGAGATTCCCTGCTTTTGTAGCCGCCAGCGCGACGGTAAAAGGTTGCCCCGTCTCTTCCATAAAGCTTCGGGCTCGTTCCAAAACCGCAAAAGCCGCATGCCCTTCATTCAGATGACAGACTTCCGGCTTAATGCCAAGCGCTCCAAGCAATCGCCAGCCGCCGATCCCGAGAAGCAGTTCCTGTTTTAGGCGCAGCTCCGGGCCGCCGCCGTAAAGTTCGCTGGTGATCCCTCTATGAGCGGGGTAGTTCGCAGCGTCATTGCTGTCCAGCAGGTAAAGCTTCACTCTGCCGACCTGGGCCTGCCAGGCACGCAGCCAGACCGAGTAACCGGGCAAGTCGATTTTCAATCGCAACCATTCGCCGTTCTCCTGGCGCAACGGTGTGATCGGCAACTGTCCGGGGTCGTTATAGGGGTAAAGGGCCTGTTGCGCTCCGTCCTTGTCAATCACCTGGCGAAAATAGCCTTGCTGATAGAGCAGCCCCACCCCGACTACCGGCACACCCAAGTCGCTGGCGGCTTTGAGCTGATCGCCGGCCACATTGCCAAGCCCGCCCGAGTAGATGGGCAAAGCTTCACTCAGCATGAATTCCATGCTGAAATAAGCAATACAGGTCAAGGGAGCCTGCGAATGATTCTGCTGAAACCATGCGGGCGCCTCCAGCGCTTGCCGCCTGGCCTGCACCATACCATCTACGATTTTGCGAAAAGCGGGATCGGCCAACAGGGATTCGATCCGGTCTCGCGAAACCGTCTGCAGGACAACCCAAGGGTTCTGCGTGAGGTCCCAGAGCGCTGGGTCAAGCTGCCGCCACACTTCGTCGGTAGCATGATTCCACGACCAGCGCATATCCAGAGCCAGTTCGGCAAGGGAATCGAATCCCTCGATTTCCGTGGGCAGGAGATTGTACAAGGGGTGGCTGACTCGTGTATGTTTGCTCATGATTTCTCCTGCAGTTTTGGATCGGAGGGAATCGCTGGCTACTGCGGGGAGGTCGCCAAAGTATCGTTGACGATCGTCTGCGCTTCGGCCAGGATACGGCGGAGATGATCCGCGCCCCGGAAGCTCTCCGCATAAATCTTGTAGATGTCTTCCGTCCCCGACGGACGTGCCGCGAACCAGCCACTTTCGGCCACCACCTTCAGCCCGCCGATGGATGCACCGTTGCCTGGCGCGTGAGTGAGGACAGTCTGGATTTTTTCGCCCGCCAGTTCGGTAAGCGTAACCTGCGCGGGAGAGAGTTTCGCCAACAGTTTCTTTTGCTCCGGAGTAGCCGGCGCCTCAACGCGATCATACAGCGGTTCACCGAACTCGCGCGTGAGTTCTCTGTAGATCTCGCCGGGATCACGGTCCATGCGGGCTGTGATCTCTGCCGCGAGCAAGGCCGGGACAATTCCATCTTTGTCCGTCGTCCAAACGCTGCCATCCAGACGAGCAAAGGAGGCCCCTGCGCTTTCTTCGCCTACGAAGCCCAGCGAACCATCAAGCAGACCATCAACAAACCACTTAAAGCCCACCGGCACCTCGTAAAGCTTCCGGCCAAGCTTTGCGGTAATATGATCAATCATTTGGCTGCTCACCACCGTTTTGCCGACCGCCGCCCCCTCGCGCCAGTTCGGCCGGTGCTGGAAAAGGTAGAATATGGCGACGGAAAGGTAATGGTTGGGCGGCAGCAATCCGGCGCTTCTGGTGACGATTCCGTGCCGGTCATGATCAGTGTCGCAGGCCACGGAAAGGTCAAAGCGGTCCTTCATCCCTATCAACCGCTGCATCGCATAGGCCGAGGATGGATCCATACGGATCTGGCCGTCCCAATCCACACTCATGAAACGGAAGGTCGGGTCGACAGCGTCGTTCACGACCGTGAGGTTCAAACCGTAACGCTCGGCAATCGGCCCCCAGTAATGAACCCCGGCGCCACCAAGCGGATCGACTCCAATGCTGATCTTTGCCCCGCGAATGGCGTCCATGTCGAGCACATTGGCAAGATCGGTTATGTAGGCATTGAGGTAGTCATGTCGGTGTGTCGTGGAGACACGAAGAGCCCGCTCGAAAGAAATCCTTTTCACACCAAGAAGGCCTTTTTCGAGGAACTCATTGGCCTTCGCCTCGATCCAGGCGGTGATGGTGGACTCCGCCGGACCGCCGTGTGGGGGGTTGTATTTGAACCCGCCGTCATACGGTGGATTGTGTGACGGCGTGATGATGATGCCGTCGGCGAGTCCCGTCTTGCGGCCACAATTGTAGGTGAGAATCGCGTGGGAAACGGCTGGGGTCGGGGTATATTCATCGCCCTTCGCTATCATGACTTCCACCCCGTTTGCCGCCAGCACTTCAAGCGCGCTGGCATGAGACGGAACGGAAAGGGCATGCGTGTCCATACCGAGAAACAGCGGACCATCAATCTTATTCTGCTCCCGATACAGGCAAATGGCTTGACTGATTGCAAGTATATGGGCTTCATTGAAAGCCTTTTCGAACGAGGAACCGCGATGTCCAGAGGTGCCAAAGGCAACCCGTTGTGCCGACACTGAAGGATCAGGCACCTCCGTGTAGTAGGCCGTGACAAGTCTGGACACGTTCACCAGCATCGACGCTTCGGCCGGCTTTCCTGCATGAGGACTTATATTCATGACTCTTTCTCCCAATCCGTATGAAATGTTCCTTTAGCATCGATCCGCTCATAGCTGTGGGCACCGAAATAGTCGCGCTGGGCCTGAATTAGATTGGCTGGCAACCACTCGCTGCAATAGGCATCGAGATAACTCAATGAAACCATCAGACCCGGGGCTGGAACCCCTGATTCAGCAGCCTGGCAGACCACCTGACGCAAGCATTCCTGATGTTCCATGACCTTGCTCGACAAGGAAGGATCCAGCAGCAAATTCGGTAGATTACGCCGCATGTGAAACGCGGTGCAGATATCTTCAAGCAACGCGGCGCGGATGATGCAGCCTCCCCGCCAAACCCGCGCCACGGCTTCAAGGTCGAGGTCATACTCGTATTTGTCTGAAGCCGCCGCCAAAAGCGCCATGCCTTGAGCGTAGATGATGATCATCCCGCCAAAAAGCGCACTGCACAGTTGCGAGAGAAACGTGTCGGGGTTGACGGCTACGCGCCGCGGGGTTCGCTGATAGATCGCGCCGGCCTGTTCACGTTCTTTCGCGAACACCGATAAATCACGCATCGCAACCGCCAGATCGATTGTCGGGACCGGCACCTGCAGTTCCATTGCACTCTGCGAAGTCCACATGCCTGTGCCTTTCTGTTTGGCGACAGCCCTGATTTCGTCAATAAGCCGCTTGCCGGTCTTTTCATCCGCTTTGCTGAAAATATGGCTGGTAATTTCCATCAGGTAGCCGTTCAGCTCTCCCTGGTTCCACCTGCAATAGATGTCATGCAGTTCATCGTCATTCAAGCCCAGGCCGCGTTTCATCAGATCGTAGGTCTCTGCGATAAGTTGCATCACAGCGTATTCGATGCCGTTGTGGACCATCTTCACAAAGTGCCCGGCCGATCCGGGTCCTAACCAGTTCACACACGGCTCGCCATTGACCTTCGCGGCGACAGCCTCAAAGATGGGACGTACCCGTGCGTAAGCCTCTTTCGGTCCGCCGGGCATGATGCTCGGTCCGTGACGCGCTCCTTCTTCGCCACCAGATACGCCCACGCCGAGGAAATGAATCCCTTTCTCCGCTAGGTAGCTGGCACGTATGTCGCTGTCCTTGAAGTAGGAGTTGCCGGCATCGATGATCAGATCGCCCCGGTCCAGGTGCGGCACCAAATCCTTGATGACCGAATCCACCGGGGCCCCGGCGGGCACCAACATCATGACGGCACGCGGCTTACGAAGCATTGAGATAAAATCAAGCATGTTCGTCGCGCCTCGAACAGCATGCTCGGCCGCTTCCTTCCGTAGCGACTCGACCTTGGCCGGGTCTTTGTCATACCCTGCAACCGAGAATCCATGCTCGGCCATGTTCAGTACGAGATTGCGCCCCATTACACCCAAACCGACCATACCGATATCATACTGATGTTGAGCCTGCTCACTAGTCATGGTTTTTCCTTCAGAGCTGTTTGTGGAAATTGCTGGGAATAATTCATCTTCATTCTGCAGTGTGATTCAGATCGGATACGTTCTGCCAGATCAAGGCAGTCAGGATTCCTTCTTGGTCCTGGGGTTATGCCAACAGCTATCTGGAGCGATAAGCGCATCTGCCTCTTTCGGCCCCCAGCTGCCCGGCTTATAACGGTGAACCCGATGGTGGGTCCCGAGAACCGGCTCGACGACCGCCCAAGCGGCCTCAACCGAGTCCTGGCGGGTGAAGAGCCCTCCTTTACCGTCCATTGCGTCGCCCAAAAGCCGTTCGTAGGGTGTTTCCTCTCCCGGCTGTTCTTCCAACAGGTAGAGCTCTTTCTGGTCGCCGACAAACTCCTCCCCTGCGATTTTAACACGAGCAGCAAGGGCAACAGCGGAGTTGGGGGAGATCCGGAAGCGCAGATAGTTGGCCCGGCCGGTCACCGGGATCGAGTCAGCGAAAAGCTTCTGTGGTGGCGGCTTTAATTCCACTAAGACCTCGGTTGCCGTTTCGGCCAGACATTTTCCGGAGCGCAGGTACCAAGGCACCCCCTCCCAACGCCACGAGTCGATGAAAAGACGCAGGGCGCAGAAAGTCTCGACGTCGGAAGTCTTCGCCACGTCCGGCTCCTTCCGGTACCCAGCGTACTGACCGCGCACCAGGTCGTCGCTCTGCAAAGGTCGCATGGCTTGAAAGACTTTGGCTTTCTCACTCTGCACTGCTCCATAATTCCTATAAGCCGGCGGCTCCATGGCAAGCAAAGCGACGATCTGGAACATGTGGTTCTGGATCACATCACGCAGACACCCTGCGGTTTCGTAAAACGCGCCGCGGCCCTTCACACCGAAATCCTCACAGAGGGTCAGCTGGACGCTGGCAACATAATTGCGGTTCCAGATCGGCTCAAGAAAAGAATTGGCGAAGCGGAAATAGAGGATATTCATGATCTCCTCCTTCCCGAGGAAGTGGTCGATGCGGAAGATCGAGTCTTCAGGGAACACCGACCTCGCGACGTTATTAAGCTCACGAGCGGAAGCCAGATCACGGCCAAACGGCTTTTCAACAATGACCCGCGCATCTTCGGCCAAGTCCGCGGCGCCGAGCCCTTTAATCACCGACTCGAAGAGCGAGGGGGGAATAGCAAGGTAGTGAGCCGGGCGCCGAGCGCCCCCCAGTGCCTCTTTTATCTTCGTAAATGTGTCCTGATCATTATAATCTCCACTCACGTACCTGAGCAGAGACAAAAGATGCTGGAGAGCAGACTGATTATCAATTCCGCCCGATTGCTTTATACTGTCTGTCACGTGCTTGCGCAAACGGTCCAGAGTCCAGTCCGGAAAAGCGACACCGATGACCGGGACCTCGAGGGCACCTCGCTTCGCCATTGCATAAAGGGCCGGGAAGATCTTCTTGTGGCAAAGATCGCCTGTTACACCGAAGAGTACCAGCGCGTCCGAACGGGAAGCCGTCATCTGTCACCTGCCATCCTGCCGCGCGCATAAAGCGATGTGAGCTGTCGTTTCTTCAAAGCGAACCTCGCATGGACTTTCCTCGATTCAACCGCCGATAGTATCAAATGTGAAAGCGTTTTCTCATTTCACTGCTTGCATTCATTGAACAACAGCTTGTCCCCTGAAAATGGTATAACATTGATCACTCATGTCAATTATTCGGACCTCAGTCTGCTGACGTAAATATCGTAAGTATCCAGAAATAAAAGATTTGCTACAATAAAAACAGCAAGCTAATCTCGTCTCCATCACCAGCTACGTAAACGAATGGCAAAAAAAATTTTGCATAATTTATTTTTGCGTCCTATTTTGGGGAATAGTTCAGCAGAAATATTTTGATCCTTTTTCGCACAGAAGCCAATTACCAGCTTCAACAACACATTTTTCGCCAGGAGCCTGTCGGACTCCTAGGCTTCGAGGGTTTTGATGACGGCACTTATGGCGATAGCATATTCGTTCCTTTTCGGACTATTGCATGGAATTCTTCCTGACGAGCATACCTGGCCCATAACTTTCAGCTATGCGATCGGTGGCGCAAGCGGCAGGGAGGGCATGAAGGCCGGTCTGTATTTTTCCGCTGCGTTTACCGTACAGCGTATGCTGGTATCGGAACTCGCCTATCTGGCCTTGAGCAAGTATCTCCTTTTACCCATGGTCGAAGGAATAGTCTATATCCTCGTCGGTGTGGCAATGTCGGTCGCCGGAGCAATTGTTATCCGCCGTAACCTCTATCCCCATTTCCATTTTATCGGACACCATCATAAGGCTGGCCAGGTGATGGAAGCCTCCAGCCATTTCGCAACAAGACATCATAAGGAAACGAATGAGCCGGTGGCAGCGCCTCCCGCACGCTGGGCTATACTTCATGGATTCATTGCAGGTTTCGGTTTCGGTGGATTTGCACTCTTTATCATGACAGTTGCCGCACCTAAAATGCCCAGTCCCTGGCTGGGATTCTTGCCAGGCTTACTTTTCGGACTCGGAACGATGATCATGCTGGTTATCATTGGGGCTTTGTTCGGCATGTCTTTACGCTGGACAAAAGCATTGTCGGAACAGGAGGTCAGACGAGTTGGTGCACAGACTGGCGGCAGAACACTTTTTTTCGGGGGAATTCTTTTCGGTGCAGCCGGTCTTGCGAATCTTGGTGGACTTGATCGCTTCGTGCCATTTGACATGGGATATCTGGTAATCGGTCTTTTTACCATAATCGTCGTGATTCCGGCTTTCGTGTATTCCTGGAAAGAAGTCGTGAAGATGAGGAGCAATACGTCAGATCAATAGGTTCGGATCCGCGGTTTTTGAAGGAGCTATCTTGTGCCTCCCCTGGAGGAATTCTGCATTTCCGCCCACTGTTTCACAGAGACCTGCTTTGCTGTCCTTGACGAGGACTGCTCGTCGTATATGATTTAGTGCATCAGCGATTAATACTGTCCTGAAAGCATCATCTCCAATTCGAGGAAGTTACCCGTTTCCGAATTGACCCTGCTGGTTGATTTTACAAAAATACTTCTTCAGCGTGACACGGTATACCCACAGTTATTCGCTTTGGTTGCTCGGTGTAGTCATGAGTTTGCGAGATTATTTTCCCGGATGGAGATACGAGAGCGCATATGAACTATTTTACATCCGTTTTAAGACCAGGAACGCAACAGGCCATTGAGATCCTGAACTCCTTCTATATCACGCTCGGAGTCGCTGCTTTCATCTTCGCCGTTGTCGCAGGCCTGGTGATATTCGCCTCGGTGAAGTTCCGTTATCGGGAAGGGGGACCTGAGCCAAAACAATTCGATGAGAATGTCAAGCTCGAAGTCCTCTGGATTGCTATTCCAACATTGATCGTCATCGCTCTTTTTTTCGTCACCGTAGTGGTCATGTCCAAGGTTAATCCGCCGGTGCTTAATCGCAAACCGGACCTTGTCGTGGTAGCCCACCAGTGGTGGTGGGAACTGCATTATCCGCAATCGGGAGTTACAACTGCAAACGAAGTGCACCTACCGGTAGGAAGCCTCCTGCTCCTCAGGCTCACTTCCGGCGACGTGGTCCACGATTTCTGGGTCCCGTCCCTGGGCAAGAAGGTCGATATCATTCCCAACCACCCGAACCACTTGTGGCTGACCATTGAACGCACCGGGACCTATCTCGGCACCTGTGACGAGTACTGCGGGGCGGAGCATGCCTGGATGAGAATCCGGGTTATCGCGCAGCCACCGGATGAGTTCGCTGACTGGCTCCGGCAGCAGAAAAAACCGGCAGTGCCGCCCTCCACGGTTCAGGCAATGAAAGGTATCGAGGTCTTCATGCAAAAAAACTGCATCAACTGCCATTCCATTACCGGTCTCGAAGACAGAGGCCACGTAGCTCCGGACCTGACCCATCTGGCCAGCCGGGAAACCCTGGCTGCGGGAGTTTTTTCCAATACGCCTGCAAACCTTTTCAAATGGCTGAAAAACCCCCAGGCCATCAAGCCGGGCTGCAAAATGCCTGACCTCCAGCTTTCGGACGAAGAAGTTCGAAATCTTGTCGCCTATCTCGGAGGATTACAATGACCGGTGAATCCGCAGCCCCTGAAAAAATCGAGAGCATCTTTGAAATCAAGGAGTACAGGGGGCTTCTCAGCTGGCTTTCCTCCGTCGACCACAAACAGATAGGCATCATGTATATCGTCACTTCGCTGATATTTTTCCTGCTGGGGGTGGCCGAAGCGATGATAATGCGCACGCAACTCATCAAGCCGGAGAATCACTGGCTCTCTCCCGAAACCTACAACCAGATTTTTACCATGCATGGCACGACGATGGTATTCTTCGCGATCATGCCGCTGCTTATCGGCTTCATGACATATTTCACCCCCTTGATGATCGGCGCCCGGGACATGGCCTTTCCAAGAATGAACGCCCTCAGCTATTGGTTGTACCTTATGGGAGGACTGCTCCTGTATTTCAGCTTTTTCACGGGCGGAGCGCCTGCGGTGGGCTGGTTTGCCTATGCGCCTCTGACCGAGGTCAACTACACCATGAGCAAGTATTTGGTCGGCACGGGAGTGGACTATTGGGTAATCGGCCTCCTCCTTTCGGGGGCCGGTACGATCATGACTTCCATCAACGTCATCGTCACCATAGCTTTTCTGCGCCCCTCGGACATGAAGCTGAGCCGGTTGCCACTGTTCGTCTGGATGTCGGCGGTCACCTCTTTTCTCATACTCCTTGCCATGCCGGCTCTGAACGCTGCCCTGGTTATGCTTTTTCTGGACAGACAACTGAACGCCCTCTTTTTCGTAACCGCGGCCGGAGGCAAGCCCCTGCTCTGGCAGCATTATTTCTGGTTTTTCGGTCACCCGGAGGTATATATATTGGTCTTGCCCGGTTTCGGTATCATATCCGAGGTGATACCGGTTTTTTCCCGCAAGCCGATCTTCGGATACGCCTTCATGTCTGTCGCCACCGTGGCGATCGCCTTCCTCAGCTTTGGCGTATGGGCACATCACATGTTCACTACCGGCATGGGTTTTACCGTCTATTACGTCTTCGCTCTGGCCAGCATGCTGATCGCAGTCCCTACCGGGATCAAGATATTCAACTGGATCGCAACAATGTGGGGCGGAGCGATCCGATTCGACACCGCTATGCTTTTCTCTGTCGCATTCATTATCCAGTTCACCATCGGCGGATTGAGCGGTGTTGCCTTTGCCACTATCCCCATCGACTGGGCGCTGACCGATACCTATTTCGTGGTGGCCCACTTCCATTACACTTTGCTGGGAGGCACCCTGTTCACCGTGATGGCAGGATTTTATTACTGGTTCCCAAAAATGACCGGTCACATGCTCTCGGAAAAGCTGGGCAAGATTCAGTTCTGGCTGATGGTCATCGGCTTTAACGGCACTTTTTTCATCCTGCACTTCGCAGGTCTCGAGGGCATGCCGCGCAGGGTCTTCACCTACCCTGACCTGCCGTATCTTGCGGGTATCAATCTGACATCCACGCTTTTTGCCTACGTTCTGGGGCTGAGTATTCTGGTCTTTTTCGCTAACCTGATCATAAGCCTGCGCAAGGGGAAGAGAGCCGGTGACAACCCGTGGGGCGGATGGACCCTTGAATGGGCCACATCATCACCACCCCCGCCGCACAATTTCGATCAGATTCCGCCCGTTCGCAGCATCAGACCGCTGTGGGACCTGGAACGGGCGGGAAGGCAGGGCAGCGTCAAAGCGGCATCCGCTGAAACAGGAGGTGACAAGTGAGCAAGATCAGGGCGGCCATGTTGCTTTTCGTTGCTTCCGAAGCTGTTTTTTTCATACTTTTGATCATTGCCTATGTGGTTTACCACAGGACCACGGCCAGCGGTGCAGATGCGGCACGATATCTGGACATCAAGAGGACTGCGGTATACACCGTGGTCCTGATGAGCAGCAGTATCAGCATGTGGCGGGCCGGTATCAACTTCGAAAGAGGCCGGCGTCGGGCGGCTCTTGGATGGATTTTGGGAACAATTGTTCTGGGAGTGGCTTTTCTGGTGGGGCAAGGCATCGAATATGCTTCCCTGATCCGGCAGAACGTGACCATAAGCAGGGACCTCTTCGGCACGACTTTCTTTACCCTTACCGGGTTTCACGGTCTTCACGTTCTTATCGGCCTGGTCATTCTGATTAGCTTTTTCGGCCTTGAGCTCAGGAGCGATTTCAGGCATCGTCCCGAAGCCGTGGAAGCCGTTTCAATCTACTGGCATTTCGTAGACGCTGTGTGGCTAATCATCTTTCCGACCGTCTACCTGTGGGTCCTGAAATGACTGCCGGGCAGCTTTTCCTGGAAGCATGGGATTTCGAACCGACGGTAATAATCGGTTGTTTCGTATTACTCCTCGCGTACCTGTGGCTGGTCCGCTTCCGCATGAACGGTAAAACCGTATTTTTCGCATCGGGCATCCTGTTGATGCTGCTTACCCTGATCGGGCCGCTGGACTTTCTCGGCGACGGTTACCTGTTCAGCGCCCACATGCTGGAACACATCCTGCTGGAATTGGCCGTTCCGCCACTGCTTTTGCTCGGTATTCCAACTTCCGCGGTCCGGTCCCTTTTATCCGTGGATATCGTGGCACGAATCGAACGGTTCTTCCGCAAACCCACCGTTGCCTGGTTGCTGGCGGTGCTGACTCTTTGGCTGTGGCATCTGCCGACGCTGTATAACGCGGCCCTTGACAATGAATTGATCCATGCGGTCCAGCATCTGAGCATGCTGGTCACCGGAACCATATTCTGGTGGCCCGTTTTCACCCCGGTGCCGGAGCACCGGATTAGCCCCCTCGAAGGGTTCATCTATATATTTCTGGCCGCTTCGGCCAATATGATCCTGGGGATTTTGCTGACCTTCTCACCGCTGGGGTATTATCCCACATACATGCGTCCGACCGACGGCAACGCGGTATTCCATTTCATTCGCACGGTCTGGATGCTGGATCCCCAGTCGGACCTGAACCTGGGCGGGATGTTCATGTGGATAGTCGGCGGGCTGTTATATTTCGCCGCCATGCTGGTCGTTATCAGCCGCCTGTTCCAAGACGGTGAAGACCAGGAAGACGGAGGCTCGATTGAACAAGGAGGCCGATTGGATGAAGGACAACAGTAAAAACGGGCTCGACTCACAAGGCAACATGCCGCTGGCCGAACAGAAGAACAGGGAAGGCTGGCATACCCCCAAACCGGAGACAATCCCCGCGCCCACCTACTGGCCGGTTGTACTTGCCTTCGGCGTAACCCTCGTCGGATTCGGTGTCCTGACATCGTATCTGATAAGCCTGGTGGGCCTGGTGCTGTTTGTCCTTGCCATGTCAAAATGGATAGGAGAATTGTGTCGTGAACAGGGATGAAAACAACGCAGCAAACCCGGGCAGACGACGCTTCCTTCTCTGGCTCAGCGTGTTCGCGGGTTCTCTGGCACTATTCCTGGCGGGGATTCCGGTAATCGGCTACGTCCTAGCGCCGCTTTTAGGCAGACAGCGCACCTATTGGGTGGCTGTTGGAGCGGTTGACCAGTTCAGCGTCGGCGATACGGTACACGTAGCTTTTGAAAATCCGTCCGCGGTCTCCTGGGCAGGAGTAACCGGAAAGACGGGGGCCTGGCTGCGCAGGGTCGGAGATAAGGAGTTCATCGCCTTTGTACTCAATTGCTCCCATCTCGGCTGTCCGGTTCGCTGGGAACCTGCGGCAAAACTCTTCATGTGCCCATGCCACGGTGGCGTCTATTACGAAGACGGAGAGGTCGCCGCAGGGCCTCCTCCAATGCCTCTGCAACGATTCCAGGTCAGAGTAAACAACGGGCAGGTGGAACTGGAAAGCCGACCTATCCCTATCACTTGAGATATTTTCCAATTCCGGAGAGGATTCTAGGATGAAAAAACTGAAAAACCTCCTGCAATGGCTGAATGATCGAACCGGTCTCGGAGACCTGATCGGACCGATGGCCATTCATCCAGTCCCGCCCGGTGCCAAGTGGAAGTACGTTTTCGGGAGTGCGGTACTGGCCGTTTTTGTCCTGCAGGTAATAACAGGAATCGGCCTGGCGACAACGTATGTTTCTTCAACCGGCGGTGCGTATCAAAGTTTGCAGTATATTACCGACAAGGCACCTTGGGGTGCACTCCTGAGAGGAGCGCATTACTGGGGGGCGTCAGCCATGGTGGTCCTGGTTGTCATCCACCTTCTCAGGGTATTTCTCACTGGCAGTTACAAGTTCCCACGGGAACTGAACTGGATGAGCGGCGTCCTGTTGCTTGGCCTCACCCTGGCACTGGCTTTCAGCGGTCAGATTTTGCGCTGGGACCAAAACGCAGTATGGTCTCTGGTGGTGGGAGCCGAACAGGCAGGCCGCGTCCCCTTGATCGGCTCCTGGCTCGCCCATTTTGTCTTAGGAGGAGATGTGGTGGGCGCCTATACCCTGAGCAGGGTATTCGCCGTACACGTCTTTGTCCTTCCGATTCTGTTGGTGGGTCTGGTCGGCCTGCATCTCCAACTCGTGTTACGCAACGGAGTTTCCGAACCTCCCAAGCCCGGGTCCAAAGTCGACCCCGCGACCTATCGTTCGGAATATCACGACATGCTGCAAAGACAGGGTGTCCCGTTCTGGCCCGAAGCTGCCTGGCGGGATTCGGTGTTCGCCCTTGCCGTAATCCTTGCCGTGCTGCTGCTGGCATACTTTGTCGGACCGGCGGCGCTCGACAATCCTCCCGACCCCTCACTGGTCAAAGCACTACCCCGTCCGGATTGGTATTTCTGGTGGCTTTTCGCCCTTCTGGCCTTGTTGCCGCACAGCCTCGAAGACATCATCATAGTTTTGCTTCCTTTAGTGGCCGGAGTGATCCTCCTTTCTGTTCCACTGGCCAGCAACCGTGGGGAACGTCACCCGATTCGAAGACCTCTGGCCGTGGGCATGGTAATTTTCGCACTCACTGTTATAGCCGCCCTGACACTCGCCGGTTGGCATGAAAACTGGTCTCCCCGCTTCGACGCCTCGCCCCTGACCGCGGAAATCATAGGTGCTTCCTCCGGTTCGAGCTACGAAGGTGCAACGGTGTTTAACGAGAGAGGGTGCCTCTATTGCCACACCATAGCCGGGCACGGCGGGAAAAGGGGTCCCGACCTGACCTGGGTGGCAGAGCGTCTCACCCGAGAGCAGATGACCCTGCGCATCCTGAACGGCGCTTACAACATGCCGGTGTACGGCGCCATCCTTTCCACTACGGAAACCGACGACCTGCTCGATTTTCTGGCAACGCGTAAAAAACAGGGCTTTGTGGTGGGAGAAAGCGCAGAGGAAGCGGGCGAACATCGGTGACGTGAGGACAGGTGCGGGCAAGGGAAATTATATGCGGACACGAACAGGGCCTTTTTCGATCTGACCAAAATCAGTGAGTGTTTTTCGAGGATCTTTCCAGAGTTACCGCGGCAGCGATAAGGGAAAGATGTGTCAACCCCTGGGGGAAATTACCGAGCATCTCATTGTTGCGCGTGTCGTATTCCTCTGAAAAAAGCCCCAGATCATTGGCCGTGGAAGCTGCCCGTCGAAAGACCTCCTGAGCTTCCTCGATCCGGCCCTGTTGAGCAAGACACTCAGCCAGCCAGAAGGAGCAGGGGAGAAAAACCCCCTCCTCGCCATCCATGCCGTCTGCGCGGTAGCGGCGCAGCAATCCATCTTCGTCCAGGTCGCAGCGAATTGCTTCAACGGTGCGCACCATGCGTTCATCGCGGCCATCGATGAAACCGTAAAGGGGAAGGAGCAATAGGGAGGCGTCCATTACCGGACAATCAAAAGCCTGGATGAAAACACCCCGTTCAGCATCGTAGCCTTTCTCTTCTATCGCGGCACGAATTTCTACGCATATCTTTCGCCAGTCGTTCAGAGGAACATCGCGTTTCAGTTCCCGGGCCAGCCGCATACCCTGCTCAATGGCGACACAGCACATGGCCTTCGAAAATACGAAATGTCGTGGCTCTCCCCGCATTTCCCAGATACCCTGATCGGCGCGGCGCCACTGTTTCGTTGCTGCTTCGACCAACTCGATCAGAAACTCCCAGTAATCGTCATCCGGGCATTGTCCTCGGTGATGCCAGCTCCAGGCAAGATCGAGCAGTTCTCCGTAGACATCCAGCTGCAGCTGACTTTCTGCCGCGTTCCCTATTCGAACCGGATGAGCACCGCGATAGCCTTCGAGTTCCCTGACCTCATATTCGTGCAGGCGACGTTCCCCGCCAACGCCAAAAAGGATCTGCAGTTCATCCGCATTGCCGGCACAGCTGCGCTCGATGAAGCGGCGAAATCCGTCGGCTTCGCGGGTATAGCCCAATTCAGCCAGGGAACGCACCGTAAACGAGGAGTCACGAACCCATGAGAAGCGATAGTCCCAATTGCGGGAGCCGCCGGGCGCTTCGGGAAGAGAGGTAGTCGCTGCTGCAGCAATCGCACCGGTAGGAGCATTGGACAACCCCTTGAGGACAATGGCCGAGCGTATCACCATATCACTCTCAAAACCGCTGAAAGTTCCCTGGTCGGCCCAACGGCGCCACCAGTTGATCGTCTGGTCAAGACGGCTGTCCATTTCTTCGCTGGAGGGTGGGATGACAAGTCCTTCCTCAAGGTTTTCGGGGCGGCCGTAGAGGATGGAAAACCTGTGCCGGTCGCCTTTCTTCACCTGACAGGTACCGCAGATTTTGTGCCGGCCTTCCAGTCGGAGACAGTCAAACCCGGAGAGCAGCAATCCGGTTTGCCCGCCGATTGCCAGAAAATGATCCCCTTTCTGCCTGATCCAAGGGCGAATGGCCCCGTAATCGAAAAGGGGGGCACACTCAAGCGAGACCTCCATCTCACCGTGAACTCCTTCCAGGATACGTAGTATCTGCTGTAAGGGTTTGTGCTCTCCTCCTTTCTGCATCGGAAAGAAATCAAGCATTCGGGCCTCACCTTTTTCGGATAGAAAGGTCGTTTCGAGAACCAGGGTTCGTTCGATATACCGCCGTGAGACCTGACAATCTTCCGCAGGAAATATTTTACAGTAGCCGCCGTTTTCCCAATCCAACAGGCGGCCGAAGCAACTGGCCGAATCAATGCGTGGCATGCAGCACCAGTCGATTGACCCGGCGCGGGAAATAAGCGCCGACGAATGACAGTCGGAGATATAGCCATAGTCGCTGATTGGAGGATATTTCGGTCTGGAAGAAATATTCATTGTGTCCCCTGGAGGTTGAAACGGGAGCAAATGGCAATCTTCGCGTCAGGTCTCATTCTTACTTTCTATAGTAACAGAAGGTACGACTTGTCAAGTTCCGGGTGAATGCGGCACGGTGGTCTTTGCCTTCTTCATCGAACTGGCTACTCATCCTTCTGTGTCCTGGCAAAATATCGGATGTGGTGTAGAGTTTAAGGTAATTTGGTCGAAGATGAATTGAAAAGAAAAGGAGCGAAATATTCCAGCGTCGCTGACTGGCAATCCTATTTCGTTCGGGATGGCAACCTGCTCACCGGCCAGAATCCTGCTTCGTCAGAGGCAACGGCAAAAGCTGTTCTGGCAGAACTCTGACGTGCGGGACGACGACCTTTATTGCCACTCTTGTTTCACAAATGGTGCAATACTTATCAATAAAGGAGAGGTATTTTATGCTACTTTCAGAATTGTTCACCACTTCCGGTTTGGGTGTAATGTCAACATCCTCCTCAGATGGCAAGGTCAGCAGTGCGATCTATGCCAGGCCACACGTCATCGATGAAACCACGCTGGTCTGGGGCATGACCGATAAACGAACCTACCAGAACCTGACCCGCAATCGGCATGCAGCCTACCTTTTCAAAACCAGCGGCCCCGGCTTCAGTGGGGTACGTCTTACTCTCGAGCGTATCAAAACCGAACAGGAGGGCGATCTGCTGAAGACCATCAAGGCGAACGCCGACCAGATTGTCGGGCCAGGTGCCGGTGCCTCTGTCACCCATGCGACATGGTTCAGGGTAACTGAAGTCAGGTCACTGATATAAAGAAAGCCAAATCAGCTGTTCTGACTAAACAGTTTTCCCGAGTACTTCTGCTAGGTTATGGCGGGAGCAGATACAGCCAAGGCCCGCCAGTTAGTGATCAGCCGCACGACCACCACGATGCTGCTGCTCTAAGTACCCAGAGTTTTATGACCAGGTCCCTATTTTTTCCGCAGCACCCGCTTGTCACCCACCCTGATGGTAACCTTTTCCTGGTCAAAATATTCCAGGAGCGGAATCATGAACTTTCGCGAGAGCCCGGTCAACTCCCGGAACTGCGGCGGCGTAATCTCCCCCGTATCGCGGAGGAAAGCAACCAGTTTTTCGCGTAAAACCCTAAGCGGTTCGGGAGCATAGAAGAGATCGGCCTTGATTTTGACCACCCGGCCTTCGCGGGTCAGTAGATTGAGATGCTCCAACACCTCCTTCTCCCCGCAACGCGCAAATGTACACAATTCCTTGATCCCTGGTGGTTCAGCCCCACCCTTCTGCAAGGCATTTTCCAGCCTAGTCTGAAGCCCCACCTGATCAACGGCAGATGAGGCCTTGTGCCCCGGCTTCTTTACCAGGTCACGGTCCGCAAGGGCCTTGCCATCTTTCTCCAGTGCAGCGAGCAGCGGGCCGAAGAAACGGATGTCGCTCCGCTTCGGGATGCGTGCCTTCAGCTCTTCCTTTCCGATCCCCTCTTTGAGCGGATTTTCCTGCAGATAGTTCTCAAGTCCGGCGAGCAACAGGGACTTGAGTTCGGCAAAGGCTTCCTTTGAAAGGAAAATCCGTGGCTCCCGCACCACCTGGACAATGAGCCCTCCGGAAAGGAGCCCCGACAAGGCAACTTCGGTTCGTTTTGATGACAAGCCGCTCCGGGTAACGAGTTTCTCAAGCGTTACCCCGGAAAGGAGACTCTCCCGGGTCAGGAGCAGGATCTTGTCTGCATCTTCTCCTTCAGCGAGTGCAGCGAGAAGCTCCAGTGCCTGCGCGGAACGGCGTCTTCTTCGGGGCGGTGCCGGGTCGATCACCACCCCGCCGCCAACGGTAATCTGGGGTGAATAGCTGCGCACGATGAAGTGGTCACCGGGAAGGAGCAGAACCGGACTTTTGAGGCGCAATTGGGCAAAGGCCGAGCAGCCCGGTTCCAGCGCATCACGGTCGAGCAGGATCACCTGTGCCGGGACCTCATAGGTGGCCGAATGGAGACGCAAGGTAGCGCGGTGCTTCAATTCCCGTGGTGCCGACGAGAGGAAGTCGATCCGGGCATCCACAACACGCGTCGCCTGGTAGACCGAGCGCGGAACAATCACATCTCCGCGCAGCATGTCACCATGCTCGATACCCTGGAGATTCACCGCCACGCGCTGCCCGGCCGATGCACGTTCCGTTTTTTTTCCATGGGTCTGGACACTGCGGACACGGGAAGTGCGCCCGGAAGGCAGGACTTCCACTTCATCACCGGTTGCGATTTCCCCTGAAAGCAGGGTACCGGTAACCACCGTACCGAAACCGGCAACGGTGAAAACCCGATCTACAGGCAACCGAAACGGTCCGTCTACGGATTTTTCGGGCACACTTGAAGCCAGCTCTGCCAAAGCAGACTTGAGCTCTTCTAGACCGGCAGCTGTTTTCGAGGAGACCGGAATAATCGGCGCCTCTTCCAGGAAGCTGCCAAGCAGGTACTCGCGAACCTCCTCGACCACCAGCTGCAGCCAGTCCTCATCAACCATATCGCACTTGCTGAGCGCCACGAGACCGTTTTTGACCCCGAGCAACTGGCAGATCTCCAGATGCTCACGCGTCTGGGGCATCACCCCTTCGTCCGCTGCGATTACCAGCATGACCAGGTCCATCCCGCCAACACCGGCCACCATTGCCCGGACAAAGCGCTCATGACCGGGCACATCGACAATCCCGAACCTGGTCCCATCTGAAAGTTCAAGGTGAGCAAAGCCGAGCTCGATGGTAATACCCCGCGCCTTCTCCTCTTTCAGGCGATCCGTATCAATGCCGGTGAGAGCCTTGACGAGAGAGGTCTTGCCATGATCGATATGTCCGGCGGTGCCAAGTATCAGGTGCTTCATGGAAAACCCTTCTCACCACTGAAGGCGCTTGCGGCAGCGCAAAATGGACTTTTTCTCTAAAGAGTAACAGGAATAACGGTAACGCCCCGATATCAGGCGCAGAAATTAGCTGATCTCCCGGCACTTGTCAAGAAACCAATCTCCAGGCTGGAACGGTGAAACAAGCACCTCGGCTTGCCTGATTCGTAAAAGACCCTACGTGCCTTCCGGCCAACAGCAAGACATCTACAAAAGATGGATTCTTCCCTGAATTACATGTAAAAGTAGCGGTTTCTTACTTTCTGCAGAAGCTGCAATCTTTTCACAAGAAAAAAGGCCATATTCTTACGGATATGACCTTTCTCCCTTTTCTTTCACCAGGAAAGTGCAGGGGCTATGAAGATTTTCTTGGTACGCAGCGGTTACCTCCGCCAGGCCCTTTCGTCCAACTCACATTCCGCCTGTCTTTGGCGAGAGCGCTACCTGATCACCGTTTTTCAGGGCGGTCTGGAAATCAACCTCTTTATGGTTCACAAAAACGATCATAACCGCTTCAAGAGGAATATCCAGTTTCTCGACCAGATCATGCACCGTAGCACCTTCAAACAAGGTATGCTCCGTGCCCGTCGCCCCGCAATCGCAGGAATCGGCTTTTCTTAGTGTTGTAAAGCATTTTACCGTGACCTTGATGGTCGGATGCCCCTGCTCGGAGGTCGGTTTTCCCACTTCCTTGACAAAATAGTTCTTTGCCAGACCACACAGCGGACAGACCCAGGAATCCGGCAAATCGGCAAAAGAAGTCCCCGGTGCGATATTCTGGGTTGGATCTCCTTTAACCGGGTCATAGACGTATTGGCACCTGCATTGATATCTGGCCATTTTTCTCCTCCTTTGCTCTTGGTAATTGTTTGTGGGGAAATAAGGATCAATCTACACTCTTTTCAAGCTTAATCGGAAAACGCCGATTGTCAATCAGTGACCAGACTTATCTTGTTGATTAATAAAAGGAAAATAACCTGGTGTAGAAGAGCTGAGTGGGTCTCAGACCAGGAAAATGAAGACCTTCGCAGCCTATAATTGTACTGAATTACGACCGAATTGGATAAAATGAAAGCAAACGGAGGAAAAGACTCATTTGCCGCGTAACCAAATAAAAGGGCTCACAATCAACAGGAGGGGAAAGCTGCGGATTGGCGCAGCGTCAGTGTATCTTCGGACGCGTCAACAGTATATCGGCAAATACCGGACGGTGGTCAGAAGCCTTATCGGTTCCGGTCCAGCAATGCACGGAGTGCAATTGTGGACTCATGAATATATGGTCGATCCGCATCCACGAAACGTGTATCCAAGGGATTCGATGTTGCAGCAGGAAGTGACCATATGTGTAGCCATAGCCTTTACCCCCTTCGTCAAAGGCATCATGAAAGTTGGCATCTCGAAGCATTGCACACACCTGAGACGCATCAGGAGAGTTGAGGTCACCGGCCACGATAACCGGCCCCTGTTCCTGACGGAGGTATTTGATCAAAGTTCTGGCCTGAATGAGACGGGCCTCCACGTTATTCTCAAACCGGCTGATGGCTTTCGGCAGGTACGTAGGCCGTCTTTTAATCCTTCGGAAGGCATTGAGCCCCTCTCTGGGCGTCTTAAGATGAACATTGTAGAAGGTGACAATCGATCCGCCGATATGTACCCGGAACCGTAGGCAGCTATGCTTCTCTCCTGGAAAAGAGATCTTAAGCCTCTCAGGTTCGAAAAGAGGAAACCTGCTGGCGATAACGTATTGTCCGTGGGAATAGACATGCCATTCCCGAAAAAAATTCTCAAGCGGGCCGCTCAATGGTTTCAGCATATCCTGAAGAACAACCACTTCAGGCTTGTACCTGATCATATCGTCGATGAGTGGGGTGACGTCACGCTTGCCATACTTTGCATTGCAGGTCATTATGCGAATGGCCGTCGTGCCGGACATTTCCGGGCGTGCATGCATAGGCCATGACAATCCCATTATTGGCCCGAGGACCCAGAGAACGCAAAGCGCTGGCAACCAAGTCCAGCCACGGGCAAACATGAGAGCAAAACAGATCAGCAAAATCCCCGGAATCAGCCAAATTGCCTGGGGCAGATAGAGGTTCAATGCTCCAAACAACCAACGGTCTGCACCGTAATGGTTTAGAACCGTTATTGTAGCAAGGATCCCCCCATAGAGACCGGTGAGAATTATTAGCCAGACTACTGTCATCGATAGTTTCATTGCCATTCTGTATTTCCTGATTGTTGCATGTGAGGTGGATAGTAAATCTGCGTAAGATTGTGATGATCGGGGCTGTACCTGGTTGATCTATCCCGCATTATTGTACCAGATTTTGCGATATTCTCCCTTTTCACCGGGAAGTCAAGTGGGTTATCATTAATTTTTGCCTGATCTCAGTCCGTACAATGTCAAAAAAAAGAGGAAGTAGAGTGATTGACATGGTGAACGCAAACGCGCTTTACCGACAGAATGTTTGTAACCTCAAAATCCTGATTCTTTCATGCCTGACCCGGCCCCGCCCATAGCCCACCCTCTTATCCTCCGTAAAGAATGATCATCTCACCCCGCTACCTTTTATATTGTTGGACTAGGATACAAAGCTTCAGGTTAGAGATTTTAAACGATGGGCGGGCGTGTCCCGGCGACTTGATACCGGGTGACACGAAAGTTGGGTTTGCCCCAATTATAGACTATCCGTGACCTGACAAATATTTTTAGGTGCAAAATTGAGCCCCTCAGTTTCAACTAAGTTTAATCGGGTATAGTGTATAGAAACCGGATTCAAAATCTGAGCCTTATCGGCGTCGACGGTGACGCATCCACTATGTATAACTCACCGAAATTACGTTACGGGGTGGGTCAAGCAGGACGCCGATGCCGCGTCAAAGTTCTAAGCCGATCCACACAAACATTTACTGGCAATGAAATCCACCAAGGGAGAGACCTGTCAAGTGACAAAAATAAACCTTACCATCCTTCCGCTTTTCCTTGTGATGGCCGGTTGCGCCCTGTACCATCCGAAGCCCCTTGCAACTACACCATCGTTTCTCAATCAAGTGCCGCGCTTCATTGTCAAAGGAAAGCTGCCACATACGAAATCCACCTCACATCCATTTAATCCCGATGACGGACTTGATATGACCGAAGTTACAATTCTGGCGGTTGCAAACAACCCTGATCTGCGGGCAGCACGTGACGAACAAGGAATAGCAGCGTCCCAATTGATGGCCGCGGGAATTCTTCCCAACCCGCAACTGACTGCCGGTATCGACCATCCGTTCGGCGTTGGACCGGGATACTTTAATGCCTTCAATCTTGGTCTCAGTTACGACATTGGTACACTCGTTACTCGGAGCGCCGCCATTGATTCGGCACAAGCCAACAGCCGCAACATCCATTGGAGCCTGCTCTGGCAGGAATGGCAGGTAATGCAGAAAGCACGGCTTCTCTTTATCCGGAGCATAGAAGAAGATAAGATGCGACACGAGATGATGGCATATCGCGACCTCCTTGCTGATCGATACCAACGGGCCGATCGTGCCCTGCAGCAGGGCAACATGACCATCGATGCTGTCAGCGCCAACCTGTCTGAACTTCAATCGATACAGGGCCGGCTGGCTGAACTGGAACGCCGTCACAGCCAGACCCGCCATGATCTCAATGCGCTGCTGGGGTTAGCTCCCGAGGTTGATCTCGCGCTGACCGACAGTGTGGAGCTGCCGACGATTACTGACGCGGCGGTGCCGGGACTACTTCGCCAGTTGCCCCAGCGCAGACCGGACCTGCTTGCCTTGCAGGCGGGCTATGAAAGTCAGGAAGCTCAGGTACGCAAAGCAGTCCTGGCCCAATTCCCTGCGCTGAACGTCGGCTTGACCAGGGCGAGAGACACAAGCAACATCAACACGTATGGCTTTGGAGTGACCCTTACCCTCCCGCTCTTTGATCGCAATCAGGGAGCTATCGCTGTTGCCAGGGCAACACGCAGAAAACTTTATGACGAGTATCAGGCGCGTCTCAATGGGGCATACAGCGAGACGAAGAGCCTCATGGCACAGATCGTTCTGGTACAACGCCAGTACCAAGCAGTGCGGGATTCTCTGCCGGCATTGGCCAACGTGGTCGAAAAAGCTGCTAAAGCACTGGCCAGCGGAAATATGGAATTCGCTACTTTCACTTCCATCCAGTCTGCCCTGTATGAAAAACGACTCGAAGCACTCTCGCTGGAGCAGTCGCTTCTTGAACAAAAAGCCGTCCTGCAAACTTTAGTGGGTAGTGATTTCAGCGGGAATTCTGAGTCGTCACAGATTCTTCTGGAAAGGGAAAGGGGAAAACAATGAAACACATTATCACACTGGGAATTCTTCTACTAACGTGCTCACTGTATTCCGGTCAGGCGTTCCCTGCTGAAACCCCGATTGCTACTGTTCGAACTACACCACTCCGACAGCATGAACTCGCAGAGACCATCACAGGTTATGGAACGGTTAGCGCCGACCCTCGGGCCACAATCAACATTAATTTCCCTGCTGCCGGTCAGATCACACGCCTTTGGGTCAGCCAGGGAGAAGTAGTGCCAAAGGGAGCCCCGCTCGTAGAGTTGTCTCTCAATCCGGCCGATGCACTAGGCTACACTCAGGCCAGTACAAATCTGGATTTTGCCAAAGCCGAACTGGCCCGGGTGCAAAGCATGGCCGACCAGCAACTAGCCACTCGATCCCAATTGGATCAGGCCCGGAAAAATGTTACGGACGCACAGAACGCTCTTGCCACTCAGCGGAAACTGGGAACTGGCTCCGGAAGCAGGACGATCAAGGCGCCGTTTGACGGCATTGTCAGCATGGTCGGCATAGCACTGGGAGACCGTATCCAAGCTGGGGCAACGGCCTTGCAACTTGCTCGTCATGATCGGCTTCATGTCATTGTGGGGATCGAACCAGAAGAGATGAGCCGAGTCAGACCCGGGATGTCGGTACTGGTATTCCCGGTGTTCAACAGCCGACTCACCGTATCTGGGCGCGTAGAAAAAGTCTTTGGTATGATCAACCCTCAAACCAGATTGGTCGACGTTTCTGTCGCACTTATGCCGAACCGGTCAGCCGGCCTGGTGCCGGGGACGCGTGTTAGGGGAGTCATCACCCTCAATCGCAGCAAAGGGTACGCCGTTTCACGGAATGCAGTTTTGAAAGATGCTGGCGGTTCCTACCTTTTCGTGGTGAAGAGTGGCAGGGCTCACCGCGTTGCCGTGAGTACCGGGGTCGAAAGCGACGGCATTATTGCCGTTACAGGTAAAATAGCAGCGGGGAACAGGATTGTAGTGCTCGGCAATTATGAACTTCATGATAAGATGCCGGTGCGGGAGGAGGCACCGTGAGTCTTTTCACCAGCTGGGTACAGAACCATCGCCGCTCTATCCTCTTCCTGGTCCTGATGATGGCTGTGGCCGGGGCGGTAATTTCCTTCAAATTGCCCGTTGCACTCTTTCCCAAGGTAAATTTCCCCCGGGTCATGATCTCGCTCGATGCTGGGGATCGAGCTGCAGAACTGATGGAACTTCAGGTGACACGTCCCGTGGAAGAGGCAGTGCGGGCAGTGCCGGGAGTGCAGTCAGTGCGCTCCACCAGTAGTCGGGGAAGCGCCGAGATTTCGGTAAACTTTAGCTGGGGTACCGACATGATTTCCGCTCTGCTTCAGGTGGAATCAGCGGTCAGCCGGGTTCTCCCCACACTTCCGGGCGGTGCGACTTTTGAAGTGCAGCGCATGGACCCAACCGTGTTCCCGGTGCTCGCCTACAGCCTCACCTCCGCGCACAAATCACTTGTAGAATTGCATGACATTGCCCGCTACCAGCTGGTCCCTCTCCTCTCCAGTGTTAATGGGGCATCACGGGTTCAGGTAATCGGCGGAAACCAGCTGGAATACCGGGTTACGGTCGATCCGGACCGCCTTCAGGCCTACGGACTCACGTTGAGCGATGTGGCCCAAGCACTTTCTGCGTCCAACGTCATCACCGCCGTAGGGCGCCTGGAGGACCACTACAAGCTCTACCTGTCAATGGCAGACACGCGTCTCTCGACTCTGGACGAGATCCGCCAGACGATCCTGAGAAGCGGATCCAATGGTATCGTCCACCTGGATGAGATTGCCACCGTTACCCGGGACACCGTTCCCCAATGGCAGCGGGTAACCGCCGATGGCAGGGACGCCGTGCTCCTCAACGTCTATCAGCAGTCGGGAGGCAACACCGTACAGATCGCCAAGGACATCAAGGCCAAGCTGGACGCTTTTCGCTCGCAGCTCCCCAAAGGCGTAGAGATCCATACCTGGTACGATCAGAGCGAGTTGATCATCAATTCTGCGGCGAGTGTCCGTGACGCCATAATCATCGGTGTTTTACTCGGTGCGGCGGTACTCCTGCTCTTCTTGCGCAGCATGAAGATCACGCTCATTGCCATCATTGTCGTGCCGACGGTTCTGGCAGCCACCATCGTCCTGCTCTACCTCCTCAACATGAGCTTCAATATCATGACCCTCGGCGGCATGGCAGCGGCGGTCGGGCTTATAATTGACGATGTCATCGTCATGGTAGAGCAAATCATTCGACGCCTGCGGGGAAATCCTGATGATCACGAGGGACGGGTCATGGCCGCAGCCCGTGAATTCGCCCAGCCTCTGGCCGGCTCCTCCAGTGCCACCATTGTCATCTTTCTCCCAATGGCCTTCCTTAGCGGCGTCACGGGTGCTTTTTTTAAAGCGCTTTCCGTCACTATGGCCGCAGCACTGGTTATTTCCTTTCTGGTAACCTGGTTCGCCATCCCAATCCTGGCTGACCACTTGCTGGGTGAAAAGGAAGCCCGCCGGGAGGAAAACGGGCCGATCATGGCCCGGGCGCATCGAATCTATGAAAGGCTCATGACACGACTTCTCAGAAGGCCAGCCTTGATTCTCATTGGCATTATCCCGCTTCTGGTCCTGGGGTACGTGGGTTTTCGGCAGGTAGGGTCAGGTTTTATGCCTGTGATGGACGAAGGCGGCTTCATCCTTGATTATCGGACACCACCGGGAACTGCGTTATCCGAAACCGACCGGCTCCTCCGCCAGGTAGAAGCGATCATCAAGGCGACGCCGGATGTACAGACCTATTCCCGACGCACCGGTACCCAGCTTGGCGGTGGACTAACAGAGGCAAACACTGGAGATTTTTTCATCAGGCTGAAACCGCTGCCGCGAAGGCCAATCGACACGGTGATGAACGATATCCGTGATAAGGTTGAACAACAGGTCCCAGGTATTAAGATAGAACTTGCGCAGCTGATGGAAGACCTGATCGGAGACCTGACTTCCGTTCCACAACCGATTGAGGTAAAGCTGTATTCGGACAACCAGCGGCAGCTTGCTACGGTAAGTCAACGAGTTGCTGATGCAATAGGAAAGATACCGGGCGTGGTAGACGTAAAGAATGGCATCACCCTGGCGGGAGACGCTCTGGATATCCATGTGGATCGGACAAAAGCGGCCCTTGAGGGTGTAGATCCCGATTCGGTAACTCATATGCTCCACGATTACCTCGCTGGGGTGGTCACCACCGAGGTACAGGAGGGAATCAAGATGGTCGGAGTGCGAGTCTGGATTCCTCCCGAGAAACGTGCTCGTGAGCAGGATATAGGCAGGTTCATGCTGCGCGCTCCAGACGGCCATCTCTTTCCGTTGAAACGGGTTGCCACCGTGACCCCCGTAACCGGCCAACCGGAAATCACCAGCGAGAATTTGAAACCGATGATTGCCGTAACCGGGCGGATTACCGGGCGTGATATGGGATCTGTAGTAAAAGAGGTTCGTCAGACACTACTGAAAGCAGGCCTAATCCCCAAAGGGGTCTATTTTGAGCTTGGCGGGATGTACAAGCAACAACAGATCGCCTTCAGGGGGCTTATTGGTGTATTCGTTTCGGCCCTGGCACTCGTCCTGTTGCTGCTCCTCTTTCTCTACGAAAGGTTCAAGATAGTCCTGGCTATTGCCGCTCTTCCACTCCTTTCACTCTCGGCAGTTTTTCTCGGGCTCTGGCTGACCGGTACCGAACTCAATATCTCTGCCATGATGGGGATGACAATGATCGTCGGCATAGTCACCGAGGTTGCCATTTTTTATTTCTCTGAGTACCAAGAACTGGCTGAAAATATAGATCCGACCACGGCTCTGATCGAGGCGGGGAAAAGTCGGATGCGGCCAATCATAATGACCACAGTGGTAACAATTCTTACCCTTCTTCCACTGGCAATGGCAATCGGCCAAGGGTCGGCTATGCAGCAGCCACTCGCCATAGCTATCATCTCAGGCCTCTTGATTCAAGTGCCACTTGTACTGATCGTCTTGCCGGGGCTCTTTTATCTCTTGTCTAGAGAGAGACACAATTCACTTGGATAACGAGTTACATGGAACCATACGCATCTCGGATTCAGTCTCTTATCCAAAAATATGGTAGCACGCATTGACCGAGAGGGCATTTGATAAACCGTCGCGAGCCGAAACAAGTTGGAAAATTATAATACCAATTCAATCAAGTATTCAGCTGAATTGCCGAGTAGATATACTAGTAGGACTAATTCTGATCGGAGGAAATTCAAATGGCAATTGACCAGATTTCAGCTAACAGCTTAGCCTCTAATCCTGCACATGTGAATCCGCAGGTCAAAGCAGACCAAGCAACATCGGCACCTCAAGTCAATCAGGACCAAGAGAAAGCGGCAAAAGCCCTCAAGACGGATACCGTTACAATTTCTAAGCAAGCAGTCCAGATGTTAGCAAAAGACGGAGATACCGCTGTTCAGGAATTAAAGGAGAGTGCAGCAGAGAAAGCCAGTGAAACACTGAGGGGCAAGAAATAGAACAAAGATATTCTGTGGATCGGATTCCAAATTTGACCCTCAATCGGCATCGAACAATGACCCACCGGAGTTTTTAACTACCTACTATTACGATTGATTACCCACAGGGAGGGTCAAGCTTGGACGCCTATGCTGGGTCAAAATTCCACGCCGGTTCACATAGGGGAGAGCAACAAGACGAGCTTCCTTCTTGTTTTTGGTCTTCAGAGATTTTACAAGCTCAACTGAGGAGATGACACCGGATAGATCGGAAGGGACACGAATCCTGAAATGATAGTTACCATTACGATTCTGAAGGTAGGAATTCATGCGTCTTGACCTCACTTTGTGTAGCAAAACGTGGTACACAAGAGAAACCAAGGCTTAAACTATAGTAAAAACAGTTAGTTGAATTTAATGGCGGAAGCGCATGGGAATCGAACCCACCTGGGAAGTTTCTCACCCCCCACACCGGTTTTGAAGACCGGGCGGCCCACCAGCGACCGACGCGCTTCCGTACGGAGTATATACCCTGCACAATAGGGAACCAGATTCCAACGTGTCGTTACCAGGTTGACTTACGTCTATAACCACCTGAAAAGGGTGACAAATACTATCCTAACGATTCAATTTATGCAAACTAATATCGGTGACTTTCAGGCGCGGGTTGTCGCGGGAAAAGCTGTTACGATTCGCCCTATTCCGCGTAAAAACGTTTAAGGATACAGGCGGTGAAGGCATCGGCAGCCGGAGAGAGTTCCCGTCCCTGATGGGTGACCAGGTAGAAATGGCGCGAAATTGCCATCCCCTTGACTTTGACCACGGACAGCTCTCCCCGCTCGCACTCTTTCCTCACCGACAGTTCGGAAAGAAAGGAGATTCCGGCATTGTTCAGTATTGCCTGCTTGACAGCCTCATTGCTGCCAAGATGCATGGACACTTTCAATTGTTCTGGTGCGTAGCCGGTTTTCTCAAATTCATCACGGAAGGCCCGGTCTGTTCCCGAACCCGGTTCGCGAAAAATGAGCGGCTCATTCAGAAGGTCTTCCGGAAGAACAGTGTCCCGTCCACTCCAGGGGTGGCCTGCCGGAACCACCAGTGAGATGGTATCGAGGGTCAGCGGCGTATAGTCGAATCCCTTCTCCGCAAAGCGGTTTCCGATGAGGACAAATTCGACTTCTTCACGGACCAGGCGCTCGAGAGTTTCCCGACTATCGCCCTGAGACAGGCTGATCACCACGCCGGGATGCTGCTTCCGAAAGGATGGGATGCACTCCGGGATCATATGGCAGGCGGGAATATTGCTGCCGCCGATCCTCAGCACAACTTTCTCCAACCCGCGGAACCGGCTCAATACCTGGGGAACTTCCCGCGCTTCCGCAATGACACGCCGGGCATGGAGAAGAAGGATTTTGCCGGCCTCGGTGAGGAGAGCGCCTTTCCCGGTCCGGTCCAGCAACTTCAGTTCAAACTCGCTTTCCAGCGATGACACATGCTGACTTACCGTTGACTGGGTAAGAAAGGTATCTTGCGCGGCACGGGAGAAACTGCCGCTTTCGGCAACGGCGATAAAAACTTCCAACTGTCTCAGATTCATATGCCCCCCGGGAGGCTTTTCGCAGTCAGCCTTACTCCCTGTTTTCCCTTCCCGAGAAGCTTACCCGGCAAGAACAACAGGAAGGCAGGGACAAGAAAAAGGGATCATCTGCTACCCCGGCAACGTGAATTTTTCCATCAGCAGGTCGGCAATACCGGCAGCGTCGTCCAGATCAAAAACCGGCACGCCGATATCCCAACCCGCATCGCTGACCAAGGCCAGCAATTCTTCCGGCTTGCTGAGCAGCTCGGCACTGTGCGCACTGCGATGTATCTCAACCTTCGGCTTATTGGAACGCTTGTATCCTTCCACAAGAACTATATCGACATCACCGAGTAATTCCGCCACCTGATCAAGGGACAGCTCTTCTTCCACTTTCCGGACCAGGGCAACCTTTGCGGGCGACGAGAGTGCCACGGCATCCGCACCTGCCTGGGAGTGACGCCAGGTATCCTTGCCCGGTTTGTCGATGTCAAAATCATGGTCATGGTGCTTGATTGTCCCGACTTTTATCTTTCGGGCTTTCAACTCCCTGATCAGCTTCTCAAGGAAGGTGGTTTTTCCAGTGCCGGAAGTGCCGGCCAAAATCACCAGAGGTAGCGAAGACATGAAGACCCCTCCCGTTTTTCTCATACGATACCATGAAGTAATTATCCGACAAACCCAAAAGTATCGGCAAAAGCTCCGCCGAACCGAGTTCCCTTGAAGCACAAATCCTCCCGTCCTCTGCCCTGACTCAAAAGACTGACTCACAAAGGGCTCTCACCACTCTTCTACACTTGACAATTACTGTCGAAACCATAACAATGAGGCCGCAAAAACAACTGGTTATGATACCTGGAATATGAAATTCCGTCTCGCTACGGAAGCAATGTATTCAGACGGCTCAAAGGGGAAAGGAAACGCTTGTGCTCAAAAACATCCCAAAGGTAGACAAGGTACTGGAGTGGCCTGAGATATCGCCTTTCCTGGAAAACTACCCCCGGCCGCTCGTCATTGCCGCGGTCAGAGATACTCTTGACCAGGTACGGGCCGCAATCCTTCACCGCGAAGCCGGGTCAGAAACGCTCCAGAGAGAGGTGCTTATCGAACAGGTGGGCAGTGCTCTGGCACGGACGAACACTCCCGGCTTGCGGCGGGTCATTAACGGCACCGGGGTAATCCTCCACACCAACCTGGGACGGGCCCCCCTCTCCGAATCTCTTCGGGACACCATGCTTGAGGCCGCATTCGGCTACAGCACTCTGGAATTCGACCTGGAAACGGGTGAGCGTGGCAGTCGTGCCGTCCATGTGGAAAAGCTTCTCTGCAGCCTGACCGGAGCCGAAGCGGCAGTGGTGGTCAATAACAATGCAGCCGCGGTACTGCTGGCACTTTCCTCCCTGGCACGGGGCAAGGAGGTCATCGTTTCCCGCGGTGAACTGGTGGAGATCGGTGGTTCATTCCGTATCCCCGAAGTCATGGAACAGAGCGGTGCCGTCCTGCGGGAGGTCGGCGCCACCAACCGGACCCATGCAAGAGACTACCGCACAGCCATCAGCGAAGAAACCGCGCTGCTTCTCAAGGTCCACACCAGCAATTTCGCCGTGGTCGGCTTTACCTCCGAGGTTTCCACCGAAGAACTCGTCACAATCGGCGGAGAAGCATCCCTTCCGGTGATGGTTGATGCGGGAAGCGGCACCCTGGTAAACCTTTCCGCCCACGGGCTACCCGGCGAGACGACCGTCCAGGAGTACCTCAAGGCGGGAGCGGCCCTGGTTACTTTCAGCGGTGATAAACTCCTCGGCGGCCCCCAGGCCGGCATCATTGTCGGAACACGGCGGTGCCTCGAGCCAATGAAAAAACATCCCCTGCTGCGGGCGCTACGCGTCGACAAGGTTACCCTTGCAACCCTTGAAGGAACCTTGCGCCTCTACCGGGACGAACGTCAGGCCTTGGGTCTCATCCCCTCGCTCCGGATGCTGACGGTATCAGGCGTCGAGCTTGCCTCACGCGCCAGAGCAGCCCTGCGGCGAATGCGACGGACACTGCCCGCCTCCGTTTCCCTGAAGACCCTGCCAGGTTTCTCCCAGGTCGGCGGCGGCACCTTTCCCCTGGTAAAGATTCCCACCAGTCTGATTTCCGTGTCCATGGCAGGGCTGTCCGCCCAGCAACTGGAGCAGAAACTACGCACCAGCCCGCTGCCGATCATCGGCAGAATTTCCCAGGGGGACTTTCTCCTCGACCTGCGGACCCTGTCCGAGCAGGATATTCGGGAGATCATCTCGGCGCTCCAGTCAATTGCCTTACCAAGGATTCAGAGTGTACCGAAAAAGCACAAAAACATTTGACAATGCAACGCTTGATAACGGAAAGTATGACAGGAGCAGGCTCAGCCCGCTCCGTTTCTTACCAAGGGACCGGTCACCTCTCACGGTGAACCGGTTGCACACATAAGGAGAAAGTATGACGATCTACACGGAAGAATGGAAAACCAAGGAGTATACCTGCAGCGGCTGTTCCTGGAGCGGAACCGGCGGAGATGCGGCACGCGGGACACTGTACCGTGGCACATACCTCGAACTCAACTGCCCGACCTGTTCGGAGTTTCTCGATGTTTTGATTCTCCCTGCGGAAAAAGGCTGTGCCCATTCCCGGGAAGGACTTACCGAAGAGCAACTCCGGGCAAAGGAAGAGGCAGATGAACAGGAAAGGCTATACCGGGAAAAATGCCTGGCCTCGGCCGACCAGCTCCCTGAGCTGCCCGATGGCGAGATAACCCTCAGTTGGGATATGGAACAGGACCAGACACAAATACGTAACGGCGAGACCGTTATCTGGAGCGAACCGGTTGTGTACGAGGGATTTGACCGCTTCGAACAGATTGCGCTCATTCTCAAAGAAAAATATGGCTGTCGCCTCAAGGACCTTGTCCCCACCGACCGCAGCAAATTGTTTCTTTACGGAGACTACGAACCTTCCTTGGCCTTCCTGATAAAGTTACGCAAAGAGCTTTTCGGCGTTGACGCAGAAGCCTGATCTCCCTCTCAAAACCGACGCGGGAGGCTCTCTCCGGAAAGCCTCCCACGCACCTGCACACTTTTTCCGCGGAAAATCCGACGTCCATTCAGCACAAACATTCGGACAGAACCTGTTACTGGCTCCCTTTCAGTTTTCCCAGTATGCCCCTGATGATTTTTTTCTTTTCCTTCAGCATGTCACGATATTCTCTGTTATCGGTCGCTGCGGTCTCGGTAACAAGTTCGGAGAGGGACGTTTCAAGGACAGCAATGAGGGTGAGTGCTTCCTGTTCCGCCAAGTCAAGCCGTGTCATGGGTGATGCCTCCTTTCCCCTGAGGTTGATTTTTCCGATCCCTTATCTATAGTATAGCAAATCTCTGCAGAACAGCCACACCGGGAGTAACCCTGCCCCGCTTCAGCCAGCCGGCAACGGCTATAAAGGCCTTGCCTGATTGGAAGTGCCATGATATTTTACTCCCCAACCCAGGGAGGATCTGCATGAAAATAACGATTCTCGGCAGCGGAACGTCCACCGGCGTTCCGATGGTCGGGTGCCATTGCCCGGTCTGTACATCCTCCGATCCGAAGGATACGAGAACCCGTGCTTCCATCCTGGTCGAAACTGCAGGAAAATTCATCCTGATCGACACCTCGCCCGACCTCAGAAGACAGGCTCTCGAGAACGCCATACCCCATATCGATGCTGTGCTTTTCACCCATACCCACGCAGACCACATCAATGGCATCGACGATCTGCGGGGCTTTCACCTGCTCCACAAGCGTGTTATCCCCTGCTATGGCTCCAAAGAAACCATCGACCAGATCACCAAAAGTTTTTCCTATATCTTTACCGGTGCCACACAAGGCGGCTACACCCCTCTTCTGGAGGCCCACCAGGTAAGCGGATCCTTTCAGCTGTTCGGACAGAAAATACTTCCCATTCCCCTGGTGCATGGCTATTCCTATTCAACCGGATACCGGATCGGAAATGTCGCATATCTGACAGACTGCAGCCGGATACCCGACACTTCCCTGCACCTTTTGAGCGGACTGGACATTCTGATTCTCGATGCCCTGCGCTATACTCCCCATATCAGTCATTTCAATATAGAGGAATCGCTGAAGGTGGTGAAGGGCCTGCAGCCGCGCCGGGCTATTCTGACACACCTGACCCACGAGGTTGCCCATCGGGACAGCGAAAAACTTCCAGAGGGTGTCGATCTTGCCTATGATGGCATGATCCTTGAAGCGAAAATTGTTTCCTCTGTAGCCAAAGCACGGGAAGCACTAGCCAACGGAAGGGTATGATGCGAAAAGACATTCGCCTGCACGGAAGTACCGAAGGAGGGATCGAATACTACGTTTTCCTGGCCGGATCCGAGGTCTGCGAACGTTTTTCCTACAGCTTCGGCGACGGCGGCCGCGACGAAGTCCGCTTCTTCTCACCGGGCAACGAATTTACCATCGGACACCAGTATATCAGCCACCGCGGAAACGGCGGCTCATTCTGCGAGTACATGTTCGGCATTGACCAGCCGCTGGCCGACCTGGCAAAAGGTGACGTTCAGAACCGGCTCACCATGTATGGTGCCCATTACGGAGAAGAAAACAGCAAGCTCCAGTTCACCGACCGCACAGAAAGTTCCCTCAGCTACGAAAAGATTTTCTTCGACGGTAATGCGGTCTGCAATTATTTCTTCTTCACCAATTCTGCCCATTTCAGCGGCGCCCTGCGGAAACAGCAGAAAGAACTGGTGCGGGTCCTGGGAAAGACCATCAAACGCTCTGAAGCGGTGGGCAGGGAAGACGACAACCTGATCATCGAGGAGATCCTTGACCTCCTCCAGGACCCGAAGGCGCAGCTTTTTCTCTTCAAGCTGATCAACAGCAGTCACCGCAAGTATCGGGATCATTTCAGAGGCCTCTATTATGCCAACAAGAAAATTTCCGATGAAGACTATGCGAAACTTACCGAGCTTGCGGAGTCTCTCGGTATCGACAGCTACCAGCAGGAGCGTATTCGAATCGACATCATGTACAAGCACCGGGACAACAAACCGGTCGTGGACGGCTACAAAAGCATCCTGGTCTCGTGCCATACCAAAGGGACGATCGACAAGATGGAAAACGCCCGCCTGACACGGCTGAAAACCCTTGCGGTACGGAACAAGATCCCTGACGCCCTGTTCTACCCACTGGACGAAATTCTAAAAAAAGACACCTGGGTCGTGGACGAGGAGGAACATAACTACCTTGCCGAGGTTCGGCAGATCCTCGAAGGAATGTTCCTGCGGGAACGGAATATCGACAACCGGATCAACAGCGAAGATATGCTGAAGCTGCTCAAGGCGAAACAGCACGCCAACGAAAACCGCGACCACGCTTTCGAGGAGATACTGCTCGACTCCGGCAGAAGTTGCGACGAGCGGATCAGGGATGGTGCCGACATAGCACTCCTGGAGGAATTCTCCTCAATTATCACCTATTTCGACCGGTATGACTCCACATCATCCACCATCAACAAGATTGCTTTTATGGAAAATGTCCGCATTTCCGAGGAGATGATCCGGAGCTTTCTCGGCAGCAAGCGTGAATTCGACGTCCTGAAGGAAGGACTCTTTGAAGAGCTTTTCGTCCGTGACCTCTTTGAAAATCGCTATCTCGGTAAATACGGCAAAAACAAGATCAAGAATCTCGTCAAGGGACTCAAACAGATTGAGGAAAACCACCTGACCGTCTCGGCCCTCCTTGATCAGCTCCATGCCATCGACAAGGAAGAGAGCCTGTTCCTCCTGCTCCGGGATCATGTCCGTGAACGGATAAGAAACTTTTACTCCCGTTACTCGACCCGGACTCACCAGGAAGAGTTAAAGAAGGAAGTGACCGAAGAGCTCCGGGCCAGGAAACTTCTCAACGATGACATCCCCGATGCCCTGTTCCGCGAAACAATCCTCACCATCAAGAAGGAAGCAATGTACCTCCATACCATCCTGCCGGCCATTATCCACGAGAAAAACATCTCGCTGCGGGAGGATTTCCTCGAAAATTCCGGACTTGACCGCTTTTTTGTCGAAGAGCTGGAAAGAGAGTACTGCGAATTGAACTGCCTCGATCAGGAAGAAATTTCCAGGATACTCCGGGGCCAGGCTTGATTCCTGCCCCCTGCGTCGCTACCCCGAAGCTCCTCGCTGCCCCGCCTTCACTCCCCACACAGACACTTGACTTTGCTGGCGTTTTACCTCTAAGATAGTCAGCAGAGTACAAAATGTACTCACCTGTGCAAAATAAATCACGGCAAAGCACGGCCATCATCAACCTTGCACGTCAGCACCGTCTTCCGCACTGCGGCAAAAGGAATCAGCAATGGAACAAACCAAGGAACAGCTTCTCAGGCTCCAGGATAAAATCTGCCGATACGGCAAGGAAAACCTTGAAGAAATATTATTTGCAACAGCCGAGGGAATTCGACTCGTGTCCGAACGGGACCGGGTGCGGATCTATCTGGAAGATCTGACAAGCGGCGCACTCTCCTGCATGTACGCTTCCGGCCCCCATTCCGAGGAACTCAGGGAAACATCCTTCCCGATTGTTTCCCAGCACGGCCTGGTTTCCACCGTCTTCGCCGATCAATCCTCGATCGAGATTTCCGACAGCCGCAGAGAGAGTCTCCCCCTGGACGAAAAGATCATCCAAAGTTTTTCCATCGCCGCCAGTTACCTTTTCGCCATCGTAAGTCAGGGACGCTCCATCGGCGTCATCTGCATCGATAATGATGTCCCGGGAGAGGTGCTGCCCAATTACGGCAGGGAGATTCTGAGCGGTTTCGTTGAAGCCATCGCCGACAGCCTGGACCAGGCAAAGAAATACCAGCAGCAGATCGTCCTGACCCGACGGGTGGAGGAGGTCAAGAAACGCGAGGCCGCGGCCTTCATGGTTCAGTCGGCAGTCCAGCTGATCGATCGCCTTTCCCTGGCCTCGGTACTTGTGCCGACCATCGACAGCCACGGCAAAACCAAAATGGAGGTTCTCGCCAGCTATTCCACTGACCCGCAACTGAAATCCCTCTACGACGAACTCGGTTCTCTCAGGCTCGGAAAAGGAAACTCCCTGGTCGCCAGATTTGTCGGCGACGATGGTCTCATTACCGACGACCAGCTTCTCAAACCGCTCTTCATCTCGGACCTGAGCCAGCAGGTCCTGCAGAAAAAAGCCTTGACCGAGAAAATGTCGCTCCACTCCCTCTACATGGTGCCGCGCTATGAGCCGGAAACGCGCAAGATCATCTGCCTGGTGAACTACTACACCCAGGAAAACTACCAGTTCACCGATTTCGAAACCGGCATCCTCCAGACCCATGCCGAGATGGTGGAGCGGGTGATCCGCGAGATCGGCGACGAACACCTGGAAATCAGGGTTCTCGCGGAGATAACCGACCTCTTGCAGGAACGCAACGAAGAACTGCAGACCTTCCTCGACAAAGTGCTGTCAAAGGCCACCAAGCTGATCGGTGCCGACACCGGCAGCATCGCCGTTGTCCAGGAGTTGGAAGGGGAAAAAAGGCTGGTGGTGGAGGACAGTTCCGGTACGATTATCGGTGCCAAAAACAAGGAATGGCTGAAGCGGGAAATCCCGGCCTTTCTGATCGGCGGTCCGGAATTGCCCCTGGAGGAACGCAGCCTGACCGGTTATGTGGCCTGGTCAAAACAGGCAAAGATCATTGCCAACGTGGAAGACGAAATCCAGGGAGAAGGTTTTCACCGCTCCATCAGCGACATCATCAAGAGCGAAATCGCCGTGCCGATCATCTGCGACGACCTGGTGCTCGGAGTGATCTGCCTCAATTCCCTGCAGCAGGGCTACTTCACCGAAGAGCACAAGCGGGTGCTGCAGATCATCGAAAGCCTGACCTCGCGCCACATTTCGGATATCCAGCAGATCGAAACACTCCAAAGCCAGGTGGCCAGGCTCACCAGTGATGTGGCCTACAAGGATCCGCTGGTCTCTTCCTACCGACTCGGCAACATCATCGGCAACAGTCGCAAGGCCCAGGAAGTGGTCGATTTCATCAATGCAGTATCCACACCGCTCTTCAACCGCATTGCCTACTGGAGCACCAACGTTCTCCACGAGGCCACGCTCGGACTGCCCGCGATCCTGGTGCTCGGCCAGACCGGCTCGGGCAAGGAATTTTTCTTCAACAACCTCTACAACAAGCTCAATGAAATGTACCGGGAGCAGATCAATCCCGCCGGGGAACTTCCGCTCAAGAAAACCAACATTGCCGCCTACAGTGGCGAACTCACTTATTCCGAGCTTTTCGGCCATAAAAAAGGCGCCTTCACCGGAGCCTACAGTGACCGCAGGGGGATTCTGGAAGAATCCCAGGGCGGAATCGTCTTTCTCGATGAAATCGGCGATGCCGACCCGAAAACCCAGGTACAGCTGCTCCGTTTCCTGGACAACGGCGGTTTTATCCGCCTTGGGGAAAATATCGAGCGCTTCGGCCGTGTCCTCCTGGTTGCTGCCACCAACAAGAACCTCCAGGAAGAAATCAAGGCGGGACGTTTCCGTGAAGATCTCTACCACCGGCTGTCGGAACTCTCGGTGAGGATCCCGTCCCTCAGTGAACGCCGCGAGGACATTACCGACCTTTCGACCCATTTCCTCGGCAAACTCTACCGGACCTACCGCGGCAAGGATGATCCCCTGGATGATACCCCAACCCTCACGGAAGACGCCAAGAACCTCCTGGTGAACCACCGATTCGGCGGAAATATCCGCGAACTGCGCAGCATCCTGCTGCGGGCGCTCTTCTTCCGCACCGGGAAATGCATCACCGAAGAAGATATCCGGCGAGCAATCGGTAATGATTCCCACGAGCCGCAGGAAAGCACCCATGACAAGTTTCAGGATCAGCTTGCCACGGAAATACTATCGGCAATCAACGAGGGAAAAAATTTCTGGGAAGCGGTCTACGAACCCTATTCAAAAAATCGCATTCCCCGAGATGTGGTGGCCCTCGTCATCGAGAAATCCCGGCTGGCAGCGGACAGAACCATGCCCCAGATTGCCCAACACCTGAAAGCAGTCAACGGCGACGTCCGCAGCGATGCAGCGGAACGGAAAAAGTTCTTTAAATTCAAGAACTTTCTTTACAAGACGATCAGGGTCTAACACCGGAGTTTGAAACTCTCACGCGGGAAGGGAATCGAATGATGTTGCAACGGCACTTTTTTAGAAGTAAAAAAGTCCTAAAAGGATATGTTTAGAAGAGATACTTCGACCTGAACAACGGGGAACGACTATGAGAATGGACCTGCTCCTTGCAAACATGCGTAGCTGGTTTTATGGTCATCACTTAAGTACCGAGGCCTTTTTCGGGGCTATTGTCATGGCAATCATCGTTATCGCGGTGCTCTTGAAGCTGTTCAATCCACCCCGGGTGTAGCAGACGGAGAACCACGGACATGCAGTAAAAGCGCTCAAATATCAGTCCTGCGCGGCAGTTGCCAGCCTCGCAGGATAGCGGCACAGCGGATAATGATGACAAGCAAGGCGGCCGTGCTAAGGCTGAGCGCTTTGGGAAGCCCTGCCAGGTGCATCAGGTAAAGCGCGGCGCCCCCTGCGACACAAGCGGAGGCGTAGATCTCCCTTTGCAGGATCAGCGGGATTTCATTGCTGAGCACATCCCGGATCATCCCGCCGAAGGTTGCGGTTATCACACCCATGAGTATCGAGCCAATGAAACCCAACTTGAAGGCCAACGCTTTGGAGGTACCGATGACGAGAAAGGTGCCGAGCCCAAGGGCATCGAGGAGAAGCATCGCTCTCCTGATCCTCTCGAACCGGGCAGGAGCCAGGAAGACGATAACGGCCACGATCACGGACAGGTACAGGTAGACCTCGTCCTTGAAGCAGAAGGGCGGTGCGTCATTGAGGAGCAGATCCCGGAGCACCCCGCCCCCGGTCGCGGTCACCAACCCCAGAACGATCACTCCCAGCAGGTCCATTCTCTTCCTGACACCCATCAAGGCACCGGATGCGGCAAAAGCAGCGGTTCCGAGCAGATCGAGGGCATAGATAATATCCAGGTGACTTTTCATGGCGATGCAGCGTCCTTTGGGTTCTGAAGCCCGGAATCAGCAGGTCTTCGCGCACGCCGACTCGTACCAGACCGGCAGAAACGAACTGGGCACCGAAGACATTTCATTGAGCATCCGAAGCCTCACAGCCTTTCTGTATATCATGGATACGCTGGAAGAGAAGTAGTTAGTTTTCATCCGGACACGGCCGTCTTTAATTTGCCTGCGTCCAGATCGTGAATCTCATCCTCTGCATGAAGGAAACATCGGGCATGAAAATGAAAAACTGGACACAACTGGTTGCAATCGTACTGGTAATCATCATGTTTGCCATTGCCGATACTTTTCACGCTAAGGAGATCATATTCCCGGAAATCGCTGCCCTTGCCTTCGGCTATTGGATAATGGAAGAATCCCCCTGGAAAGCCTCAAAGCTCGCCATTTGGATATCTCCGTCTCTGGCCGCTCTCACCGGGGTGCTACTCCTGAGATATGCACCCCTTTCGCCCTTTTATCTCATCGGAAGTGCTTTTGTCCTGGTGGTCCTGCAGCTAAAGCTGCTCCGTTCAGCCGTTTTGCCGTCCCTTTCCGCAGCAGTCCTGCCCATTATCACACACACCACCACCTGGATGTACCCTCTTTCCGTCTGCATCCTGACAGCAATCATCGCGCTGGGACGCTTCTCACTCGAGCGCTTCGCTCACAAAGAAAATTCCGCAAATTCCCTGGTCAAACAGGAAGATTTTCTCGAAGAGAAAAGTACTGTTATCTCCGAGCTCCTGTACTGGGGCAAGATTCTCGCGGGCGTTCTGCTGGTCTCGGCATTCGCCCTGCAGTCCCGCTATCTCTTCATGATCGCACCGCCCTTGCTGGTGGGTTTTGTCGAAATGTCCAAACCAAATCGAGCAATGCGCCGGAACCCGGGAAAAA
Organism: uncultured delta proteobacterium; assembly: GCA_963748325.1. GTDB lineage: Bacteria > Desulfobacterota > Desulfuromonadia > Geobacterales > Geobacteraceae > RPRC01. The sequence goes on from CAVVIJ010000001.1 coordinate 80,163, forward strand.
TTCTGCTGCTGCTTGCTCTCTCAGCCTTTTCGGGCGTAAGCTGGCTGTACCTCGTCAGCACAATCCTTCACGGATCTCTCTGGATTTCTTCCGGGCTGGCCCTGGTTTCGGTTTTCCTCTTCTATAACATCCTCAAGGTATCCTTTCCACCGGCTGCGGCCATAGCCCTGCTGCCGGTCCTTGTCCCTGCAGCAAGTTTATGGATGTATCCCCTGCATGTCTTACTGGGAAGCACACTCTTCATCCTCATGGGGCTCCTCGGCTTTAAAGACAAGCCGGGAATTCCCTGCTGCGAACCCTGAAAAAACTGATCCCGGACGGTTTGGCATAGTGCACCCGGCCGGCCACACAGAGGGCTTGGGAACAAGCGACAGTGACTGCCGCCAAGCGCCTCCATTCTCATTCATTGCAAGGCTGAAACATTGCGCTAGACTGAAATTAGTACACTCACTCCCTGCGAAAGGAGAAATTCACCCATGCCGGAACGAATGAAAAACAGACAGGAGAGGCTGAGGAACATTCTGCTGGGAGAAAAACAACGCCTGTGGAGCGAACTTCGTGCGGAGCTTTTCCGCAATCAGGAAAAACTGCAGACCCAGTTCGATATACCCCACGATGTCGGAGACCTGAGCATGCTCGATGTTCTTTCCGACACCGGCATCGCCGTGGCCGACATCATGCGAGAGCGCCTGACGCGGATGGAGGAGGCAGAGAAAAAGCTCAACGCCGGAACCGCCGGAATCTGCGAAGATTGTGGTGAGGAGATTGATGAAGAAAGACTCCGCGTACTCCCCTACGCAATCCGATGCGTCAGCTGCCAGGAAAAACACGAGGCATCTTCCTTCACTCCACGACCAACCATCTGACAAGAATAACGGCCGAAGACGAGGGCCGCATATTACCCTTTAACGGCAGCAACACTGATACCTTCCTCACCCAGGCGTTTACGTATCTCCTTGATCATGGCGACTCCTCCCGGGGTATCCCCATGCACGCACACGGTCTGAAACTGCAGCGGAATGATCGTACCATCAAGCGCAACCACGCACCCGTCTCTGACCATGTGCACCAGTCGTTCAGCAACCTGACACGGGTCATGCAGAACCGCACCCTCGCAGGAGCGGGAAACCAGCGTTCCTCCGGGCGCATAGGCCCGGTCGGCAAAGGCCTCTTCCAGAAAACGAACACCGTGTTCACGTGCCGCCGTCGTCATCTCTGATCCGGCCAGACAAATCATAAATGCCTCGGGAGCAATATCCCGAATAGCCGCGGCGACGACCCGGGCGATTTCAATGTCGACCGCGGCCCGGTTGTAAAGGGCGCCATGAACCTTGACGTGGCAAAGAGGGATTCCCTCGGCACGGCAGATGGCAGAAAGGGCGCCAACCTGGTAGATAAGATCGGCCCGCAGCTCCTCGGGATGGATAGTCATGTCGCGACGTCCGAAGGAATGCTGGTCGGGATAGGACGGATGGGCACCCACGGCAACCCCGTGCCGGACCGCCAGACGAACGGTTTTTTCCATCTGCAGCGGGTTCGATGCATGAAACCCGCAGGCAATGTTGGCCGAGGTGATAAGCGGCATGAGCTCGGCGTCGCTATCCGGTGAAGAATCTCCGCCTCCCTCTCCCAGGTCACAGTTCAGATCGATGCTCACCATCTGCTTTCCCCTTTCCTGTCACAACGGCATAATAAAATCAGCCCGGTCACTTTCGGACCTCCTGCGCCAAAGACGAAGCGATCCCCGCCAGGAGTTTTTCCTGCATCCTCAGAACCCTGACCGCCTCACTGTCGCTGCAGCGGACAAACCTCACCCGCGTGCCCTGTCGTGCCTGAACAAGACGGTTGAGGTCAGGAGCGATTACCGCGCCGATCTTGGCATAGCCTCCGGTTGTCTGATGGTCGGCGGTCATGACCAGGGGGAGTCCGTCTCCCGACACCTGAACCGCCCCGGCGCAGAGGGCGTCCGAAATGATGTCCGCTCCGTCCCGATGGCGAATCGGCGGACCGGAGAGGCAATAAGCCATCCGGTCGTTACGGGGCGTCACCGTATAGACAGCGTTGAAAAGCGTCCTGAGTCCCTCCGCTTCGAAGAGGTCGTCCTGCGGACCCGGCACTACTCGAAGCCGGATTTCGTCAGGATACTCCGGCACCAGGTGGACGGGAAGGATACGCTGCCCGGTACCATTGCCGTTCGTCTTGCCGAACGGAACCAGGTCGCCAGTCAGCAGGGCACGACCTCCGAACCCACCGATTCCTGCACGCAGAAATGTGGCGCGGCTCCCCAGAACTGGTGGTACGCATATACCGCCGCGCACCGCCAGGTAGGCACGACAACCGCTCACGGCATGGCCGAATGTCAGCTCTCCTCCCGCAGGAACAGAAAATGCCGACCAGTTTTGCAGCGGAACCCCGTTCAGCCGACAGCCCATGTCGGCTCCAGAGACAGCAACATAGGCCGCTTTTTTGAAGCGGAAAGATCCTCCCAGGAGGGTCATTTCCAAAACCGCTGCACCCGGGTCGTTGCCGGCAAGCAGATTGGCCATCCTGGATGACAGCGAATCCATGGCTCCCCCCGGAGAAACTCCGAAAACCCGGAAACCCTCGCGGCCCCTATCCTGAACGGTGGTGAGAAGCCCCGGCTTTATCACGGAAAAATATCCTGACGGCTGCTCGACAGGAACAGAGCAGGCAGCAGAGACGCTGGACGCCTCCCGACTGCTCTCCATGCGCGCATAGTCTTTCCGGTCGATGGGCTTGAAGCGAACCCTGTCCCCCGGGGAAACAAGAAACGGTTCAACCCGAAAAGGATCGAACAAACGCAGCGGCGTACGACCGATGATACGCCATCCGCCCGGACTCTCCAGCGGATAAACACCGGTCTGATTGCCGGCAATTCCCACCGAGCCTGCGGCAACCTTCTGCCTGGGTGTCTGCAAACGGGGGGTAACGAGCTCCGGCGGCAAACCGCCAAGGTAGGGAAAGCCGGGAAGAAATCCCAGCATGTACACCGGATAGCTCTCCCGCGAGTGCAGGGCAATCACCTCATCAGGCGAAAGACCGTTGTGGTTGGCCACAAATTCGAGATCAGGGCCGAAAATGCCACCATAGCAGACCGGCAGCTGAATCTCCTTTCCCCGCTGCGGATTAGCCCTGCCGGCATCAACTTCCCGGGAAAGCCGGACAACCGTTTCCCGCAGCTCCTTCCTGGACAGGAGCAGCGGATCGAACAGTATCAGCAGGGAGCGATAACTGGGCACCACTTCCCGAATCCCCGGGACAGTATGCTCTTTCAAGACGGAGGTAAAACGAAGAACCCTGGCGTTCAGGGCAGGCTCGATTCCCGCGCCCAGCTCCACCACGAGTCCCTGCTCCCCCATTCTCAGGAAACGGAGAGAAAAAGTTGTATCTTCGCTAATATGTATCATGGGGTTTGTTTTCAGTCCCGGGCCCGCTTCAAGAATACGAAAAACTGACGGCGCACGCCGGACAACCTTGGCGACCCGGTATCTCTCTAAGGAAATTATCAGGAAAAGAAAGAATTCCTCTGATCGGAACGAAGAAATAGTACTTTTTTTGGCGAATCAATTCAACGATGAAATTATCCAGGAAAGATGGTATTACGCGGCACCCGCCTGGGTCTCCCTTTAACAGCCGGGTGAAAATTCCAGGGTGATGGATTTGTGAGAAGCAAGCGCTGAAACATCCGTGTCCGGGAACTGATCCAAGGCAACGGGACAGCACCAGGCAATGCGATTTTTCCCCGAAATTTTGGCGTGGTACAGCGCCGTATCAGCCGATTGGATCAGGCCCTCGAAACTTTCCGTGTGATGGGGCTGCCGGGTTGCAATCCCCACGCTCACGGTAACCTGGCCAACAGGGGAGGAGCGGTGCGGTATTTTCAAGTCGTGGATCGCCCTCATCATGCGCTTCGCGGCAAATATTGCCCCTTCCCGCTCCGTCATGGGGAGGAGAACACAAAACTCCTCACCACCATACCTGCTGACCAGGTCACCCGGCCTCATGACCGACGATTCGAGAGCGGCCGCTACCTTACGTAGACAGACATCGCCAGGGATGTGCCCATAGGTATCATTGAACAGTTTGAACCAGTCGATATCGATCATGATGACGGATAACAGTTGTCCTGATCGTGATTCCAATTTCCACTCCCTCGAAAGGGCCATTTCCAGAAAACGACGGTTGGCGATTCCGGTGAGGGGATCAAGGTAGGAAAGCTTCTGCAGATGGTCAACGGACTCCTGCATCAGCCTTCTCTGTCCGGCAATATCCCGAGCGTTCCTGAAGCTCTCCAGGCGCATCCGGAAAACTATCCGCGAAAGGACGAAAGAGAGAAGCGTGGCAAGAGTCACATTCACCAGGGAGGAAAGCAGCAGGTGAAATTCCGGGCGAAAACAGACCGCTGAAATGGTAAAGGAAAGAAACCCTCCGCTAAAGAGCAGGATACTTCTACGGGCACTCTGAAAAAGGAAACTGCCGGTAATCAAAACAGCTATCAGATAGGGCTCGGTACCTGGCCGTACAACCAGAAGAGCACCCGAAAAGACGCCTACCCAGACAAGGGAAACACCGATCATGGCGGCATCCCAGAACGATTGACGGGAGGCAACCCCGTTCGGCCTTTCACGGGTGGCAAGGAGAAAAAGCAGCAGAAATGCACAAAAGGAAACGCGGAATAGTACCGCCATGATCGAGAGGTTGTGGTGAGTCTCTGGCTCGAAAACCAGGACGCAATAATCAACAACCACGAGCAACAGGGACGCAACAAGAACCAGCTGGGCAAGAACCCTCTCCCGGTAAATATTATCCGCCGTTGCGGCCTCCCGAAAAAGTGCGGCTTCGAAAGGAGTCGGACCGTCAAAAGCCGCCTCCCGGAGTTTGTTAAGAATTTTCTTCATGGACTACAGTGCTTTCTTCCTGAATATGTCGGCAAAAGGGGCAAATATCAGAACGCTCAGAAGGTAATGAAAGGATACGCTACCATTTCTGCGGCATTTTTCCTTAAAACTGACTAACGATAACGCGCAAAGAATACCACCTTTTCACTAAACTGCAACTTTCTGTACAGCGAATATTTCCCCTTCGATTTTTCCATCACTGCCAGCATGAACCAAAAAGAACCGTCCTCTCCGGAATCGCATCACTCTCATGGATATTCCGTCTGACTGCTTGCGATTTTCTCGACTTAACGTACACTTACAACTGGTATTTGTTTGACAAGGGAGGGGGCGCCATGAAACTGTTCTTCGCCGGTTCAATGAGAGGTGGAGGGGGATATATAAAGGTCTATCGTCGGATCATTACACTTCTCAATAACCACGGCGCGGTCATTTCAGAATTCTTGAATGACAACGGCACCCTGGAAAAAGAAGGAAAAAAAGGCGATCTGACCATCTACGCCAGGACCTCTGAGGCCATCAGGCATGCTGATCTGCTTGTTGCGGAAGTATCGCACCCCTCCATCGGAGTAGGCTATGAGATTGGCATGGCCGAGTCTCTCGGCATACCGATAGTAGTTCTGTACCATCGTGGCTCGGAATATCGCATTTCGGCAATGGTCGCCGGCAATGAAAAGATCGCAACTCTCCCCTACGACACGTTCGAAGAACTCGGCTCACTACTGGAAAAGCATTTGGCACCCTACTGCACCTGACCCTCGAAAGCCTCGACCACTTCCCGACACAGTTCTTCGGCAAAGCCCGAATACTTCGCTGAAAAATGAAACGGAATTACCCGTGCCACACCCGCTTGGCGTGCCAATCTCCCGGCCTGACGGGCGGTGAGATGATACTTTTCCCGTGCCCGCTCCTCTTCCTCATGCAGAAACATTGCCTCAATGAAGAAATAATCGGAACCGGCGGCAAACTCCCTGATCCGCAGAATATTTTGCGGACTGTTGACCACATCGGTCACATAGGTGATTTTCTGCCCCGGAACGATCCGCACTATTTCCTTTTTGAGAAATTCAAAATCCAGAAAGCGCTCCTGAACAACACCGTCTTTCCGCCACCAGACCCGAAACGGAATCTTATCAGGGTCACCACGCAGCACGGCTGTCTTCAATTCGGTCAGCCACGGACCAACCGGGAACCCCAGTTTCTGGAGCCGATCCTTCATGATATTCACATGATTTTTCTCTTCCAGGGTGAAGGCAAGACAGGGAATTCTGTGATCGAGGATAACGGCACGAATTCGAAAGGAATCATCATCCAGCAGCACACCGTCCACTGTTGGTGACACGGCTTCACACTCGCGGAGGAACCTGTTGCGACAGCGGAACCGGGCAGTGCGGAGGTCCCGGCCGTCAAACTCCCCGGCAATGATGGTAAAATCAACCGAAAAACCCTCCACCAAATTCCAGGTGTAGGAGGCAAGGCGATGCTCCACCCGATCAATGAATCCGGGCGGACCAAAGAGCTGCAGCCGCTTGTCTCGACCGAGAAAAATACGCAGCATACGATCGAAGCCGTAGAAATGGTCCATGTGGGTGTGGGAAACGAAGACCTGGCTGACCCGGAGAATTTTCCGTGGCGGCAGAAGGTGCAGGTCTCCCAGGTCAAAGAGGATCGCCCGCTTCTCGAAGAGGAAATCGATGTAGAGTGCCGGGTCGTCAAGGGGTTCATTCACGAGGCAGGGAAGGAATATCGGCTTCATAAAGGAGGCTCCTTGGCATGCCGGATACCTTTTTATTTATACAGGCATTAGCACCAGAATCATTTGCAGCGGCACGTTTCAGCTTTGCCCTTGCCTAAGGATGCACGAAACCGCAATGAATATGATTTTCAATATTATTGTCTGGTTATTGTCGAAGCTGGTATAATGTAAATACAAGAAGAATCATACAAACTGCGCCAGGAGATAGCAGGCGGCAGCGTGTAGTTACTCGAATTTACTTTCGCACCTGATTGTTACCGTCGACAGCGTCTTCTGACAAGATATGGAGGCATGTCATGGCAAATACAGCGAGAAAAGAAATGGATATGCAAGCAATGATGGATATGTACCACGACCTGGCAATTCCGTCTGCCGCCCACAAGTTGCTGTCCAGAATGGAAGGCAGCTGGGATGTCAAAAGCACCTGCTGGATGGCACCGGGCAGTCCCGTGGAATCCAGCGGCACCTCCGAGCAGAAAATGGTCCTCGATGGACGCTTCCTGCAACAGGAGTTTGCCGGTGACATGATGGGAAGCCCCTTCGACGGCATCGGCTATCTCGGCTACGACAACCATAAAGGAAAATATGTATCCACCTGGATGGATACCATGGGTACCGGTATCTATTATTTTGAAGGAAGCGCCGGTTCCGACGGCAGGTCAATCACCCTGACCTGCGATTTTGACGATCCTGTCCAGGGACCCGTAACGTGGCGCACCGTAACCAGGCTGTGGGATGACGACAGCATGAAATTCGAAATGTACAGTACCAACTCCAGCGGTAAAGAAGAAAAAATGGCAGAAATGACCTATACCCGCAGCAGGTATTCAATGCACCGGTAAAGGTATCATGAACGCACCTTGAACATGGAAACACTCCTGTTCAAGGTGCGTTCATGTATGGTCAGACGAAGCTGTTGCAACCTTACCAAAAGCTGTTCCGGACGGATTTTTCCGGAATCCGGAGAGAGTTACACCGTCAGTCCTCCAGCGTCGCCAGATTGCCGGGGTCCTGCCCCAGGGCGCGGGCCTTGAGCACCCGCCGCATGATCTTACCGCTGCGGGTCTTGGGTAGCGAATCGACGATCTCGATCTTTTCCGGTCGGGCAATGGGACCGATCTCGTGGGCAACATGCTTCCGCAACTCTTCGACCAGGCCGTCATGCACCTTTTCCCCCGCCTTGAGGATCACATAGGCATGGATGGCGTTCCCCTGCAACTCGTGGGGCAGACCGATTGCCGCCGCCTCGGCCACGGCATGGTGGCTGACCAGGGCGCTCTCGATCTCCGCCGTCCCCAGCCGATAGCCGGAGACCTTGATGACATCGTCCACCCGGCCGATGATCCAGTAGTAGCCATCCTCATCCCGGCGCGCCGAATCACCGGTCATATACATACCGGGGTATTTGGTCCAGTACACCGAAACATAGCGTTCAGGGTCGTTGTACAGGGTCCGCATCATGGCCGGCCACGGGTTCTTGATTACCAGATAGCCTTCCTCGTTCGCTGCGACCGGCTGCCCCTCCTCATTCAGGATATCCATCTGCAGGCCGAAAAACGGCCTCGTTCCGGAGCCCGGCTTCAGGGGCATGGACGGAATCGGTGTAATCATGAACATCCCCGTTTCCGTTTGCCACCAGGTGTCCATAATCGGGCAGCGATCTTTGCCGATGACCCGATGGTACCATTTCCAGGCCTCGGGATTGATCGGTTCGCCCACCGAACCGAGAATTCTGAGGGACGACAGGTCATGGCGGTTGGGCCAGGCATCGCCGAAGCGCATCAGGCCGCGGACCGCCGTGGGAGCGGTGTAGAAGATGTTGATCCCGTACTTTTCGATCATCTGCCACCAGCGGTTGGGATAGGGAAAGGTCGGGGCGCCTTCATAGAGGAATGACGTGGTCCCGTTGAGAAGCGGTCCGTAGACGATGTAACTGTGCCCGGTGATCCAGCCCGGGTCTGCAGCGCACCAGTAGCGGTCCTCTTCGCGGATGTCGAAAACGTATTTCATCGTCGTGTAGGTTCCGACCATATAGCCGCCGTGGGTGTGAAGAATGGCCTTCGGCTTGCCGGTGGTCCCGGAGGTATAGAGCATGAACAGCGGGTCTTCCGCATCGACGATCTCCATCTTGCAGGGGCCGCTGGCGATGGGCAGGTTCATCAGTTCATGGAACCACATGTCCCGCCCCTGCTCCATGTTGACCTCTACGCCGGTGCGCTTGACCACCAGGACACTTTCCACCGTTCCGGCGCGATGCAATGCCTCATCGGCAATCTGCTTCAGCGGCACGATCTTGCCGCGCTGATAGGCGCCGTCACAGGTAATCAGGACCTTGGACTGGCTGTCCTCGATACGGTCGGCCAATGCCTCGACGGTGAAGCCGCCGAACACCACCGAATGGACGGCGCCGATAGCTGCACAGGCAAGCATGGCAATCGGCAACTCAGGAATACGCCCCATGTAAATGGTCACCCGGTCACCCTTGACCAGGCCAAGGCTCTTCAGCACATTGGAAAACCGGCTTACTTCGCGGCGCAGGGCAAAATAGGAAAATGATTTGAAGTCGCCGTTTTCGCCCTCCCAGATCAACGCCAGCTTATTGCGCCGCGCCGTCGTGACATGCCGATCCAGGCAGTTGTATACTATGTTTGTCCGTGCACCGGTGAACCATTTATAGAAAGGCTGCTCCGAATCGTCCAGCACCTTTTGCCATGGCTCAAACCAGTGCAGCTCCTTCGCCTCCCGCTCCCAGAAGCCGAGGTAATCTTTTTCGGCCTCACTGGCAAGGGCATGCCAGTCCGGTACGCGTGAAGCACTGACCGTTTCTTCCGATGGATAAAAAACTTCGCCCGACAATTTTTTCTTCGTCATGATTGCACCTCGCTTCCTACCAGGGGCTTAAGAGGAGACAGCTGAGGACCGGAACTATCGTTCAAGTGTATCAAGCGTTTGTGGTCCGTCAATATATATGGAATAGCAGAATAGCAAGCCACGTCAGCTGAACCGAACCGGCAGCCTGTGCTTGACCTGAGGCTCACCGAGCGTATATTAGATAAAATAATTTCAGTATCTCAGGATTTGCTGGAGGGTAGCGATGAAAGGCTTACCACCCCCTGCCCCTCCTAAAATAGGAGGGGAGTAGTTGCATCCCGGCACGCAATCTCTACAAAAGAGCAACATCACTCTGACCACCTCACATAGTGAAGAAATACTAGCCCCCCTCATTGATAAGGAGGGGGTTGGGGGTGGTGAAATTGGGAATGGCAAGATTGGCAGTCCTAACCAAAAGCGAAGAGTTGAACCAACATTTCCTATTGCCCTCCCCCCGCGAAAAAGTGTACAGTAACTATGTGGAAAACAGGAAAGGCGAAGATATCCTCTTCGCCTTTCTGCCATTTTGTAAGGCGCACACCCAGTAACGGCAACTATCATCACCAGGAGCAGAGAGTTTGAAAAAGCATAACGAAAAAGAGATCAATCGCAGGCGAACCTTCGCCATCATCAGCCACCCGGATGCCGGTAAGACCACCATTACCGAAAAGCTCCTCCTGTTCGGCGGCGCCATCCAGCAGGCCGGTGAAGTCAGGGCCCGAAAAAGCGCCCGCCACGCCACCTCCGACTGGATGGAGATGGAGAAACAGCGCGGCATCTCCGTTACCTCCTCGGTCATGAAGTTCAATTACCGGGATTTCGAAATCAATCTCCTGGACACACCCGGCCACAACGATTTTTCCGAAGATACCTACCGGGTGCTCACTGCCGTTGACTCGGTGCTGATGGTCATCGACTCGGTAAAAGGGGTGGAAAGCCAGACCAAGAAGCTGCTGGAAGTCTGCCGCCTGCGCAATACCCCGATCATGACCTTCATCAACAAACTCGACCGGGAAGGACAGGAACCGCTCGACCTCCTGGACGACATTGAAAAAAATCTCCAGATCCAGTGCGCCCCCATGACCTGGCCGATCGGTATGGGCAAAAGATTCCGCGGCACCTATCACCTCTATACCCGTGAGGTTGCCTTTTTCAACCCCGATGACGAGCGGGGCACCGGCGAGATCATGACCGTGACCGGCATCGACGATCCGGAACTGGACCGCCTGCTCGGCTCCCAGGTAGAGGAACTGCGGGGCGACGTGGAACTGCTGGAGGGCGCCGCCCACCCCTTTGACAACGAGGCATACCTGGCCGGCCTCCAGACCCCGGTCTTTTTCGGCAGTGCCATCAACACCTTTGGCGTCCAGCAGCTCCTTGACACCTTTGTCGAGAACGCTCCGCTTCCGAAAGCGCGTGAGGCGGTAACCCGCACGGTATCCCCCTACGAGGAGCCGTTCACCGGTTTCGTTTTCAAGATCCAGGCGAACATGGACCCGGCCCACCGGGACCGGATCGCTTTTTTCCGCATCTGCTCGGGTAAGTTCAACCGCGGCATGAAGGTCAGGCACATCCGCCTCGGCCGCGATGTGCAGATCGCCAATGCCACCATTTTCATGGCCCAGGACCGCACCAACGTCGACGAGGCCTTTCCCGGTGACATCATCGGCATCCACAACCACGGCACCATCAAGATCGGCGACACCTTCACCCAGGGAGAAGAGCTCCAATACACCGGCATCCCCAATTTCGCCCCGGAACACTTCCGCAAGATCCGTATCCTCAATCCGCTGAAGTCCAAGGCGCTGGAAAAGGGACTCGTACAGCTGGCCGAAGAGGGAACCACCCAGGTCTTCCGGCCCCTGATGGGCGCTGACTGGATCGTCGGCGCCGTGGGTATCCTCCAGTTCGACGTGGTCATGCAGCGCCTGGAACACGAGTACGGCGTCAAGGCGGCCTATGAACCGGTGTCCTACGTCACCGCCCGCTGGGTCACCGGTGAGCGAAAAAAACTCGATGAATTCCTGAAGAAAGAGGCCATGCACCTCTACAATGATGGAGAAGGAAACCTGGCCTACTTGGCAGGGAGCCAGTGGCGTCTTGATAACACCATGGATAACTGGAAAGAACTGGAATTTCACGCCACACGGGAGCATAGCGCTTAACAGGTACGCTCACGGCTTGCGTTACCGGGCAGTTGCAGGAGGTATGATCACAATGATTATCCGGAAATTCGCCGGCTTATTACTGGCACTGGGGATGCTGGTCGGCTGCGCCAGCTTTCACGAAACAGGAAATGAGCTGAAAAAGACTGGTGGGACTATCAAGGAAGACTTCAGCAAGGCCGGCCCTGCCATCAAGGAAGATTTCAAAAAAGTCGGACCCGCCATGAAAGAGACCTTCACGGAGATGGGTCACAACATTCAGGATGCCGCCGGCCAGGCAAAGGAATCCATCAAGGGAACCTTCAAGTAGGGGCGCTGCCATTGAAATGCCGTCATCAGGGCACGGCGCGCCGTGCCCCTACGGTTTTTTCTCATAGGCGATAAAGCTGTGGGGAAACGGCTCCGCTACCGTTTCCCGTGCCGTCACGATAAAATCGCCCGGAATCTCCGGAAACAGCACATCCCCTGCCAGCTCCCGATGGAGAATCGTCAGATAGATCCTGTCCGCCAGGGGCAAAAACTCCCGGTACACCTCGCCACCGCCGCAGATGAAAAGCTCTTCCGCATTACTCGCCACAGCCAACACTTCATCCCGTCCATGCACCACCCGACAGCCTTCCGCCCGAAAGTCGCGATCCCTGGTAAGAATAATGTTCACCCGTCCCGGAAGCGGGCCGTCAAGCGTCTCGAAGGTCTTCCGCCCCATGGCAATCGGATGCCCCCAGGTAAGCTCCCGGAAGCGCCTACGGTCATCGGGCAGGTCCCAGGGGATCTCCGCCCCCCTGCCGATTACCCGCTTTTCCGTCATGGCGGCGATAAGTGAGATAATCACCCGTTTACTCCTGGTTCCATTGTCAGTAAACCCCGTTCAGATTGAAATGACGGGAAAACTCCTTGTCCCTGATTAGGATATGATCCTGAAGCCAGTTTTTCAGGAAATTCAAAATTTCCAGGGTCAGAACAAAGCCGGCATCGTTGGTACGCTGCTGGAGGTCCAATGCCATTTCCGTAAATTTGCCATGCTCAAGCTTGTGTTTCTGGTACTGCGGATAGTTGTGTCGAAGCATCAGCTTCTCTTCGGCTGTGAAGTGAAAATCCGTGTAGTCAACCATGCCATTGACAGTGATCTTTTGCACTTCGGCCCCCTTGTTGTCCAACAGAGACTGATGCAGTATGTTGATATAGTCTAAAAGCTTCTTATGGTGCGCGTCGATCTCCCGCACATTTACACTGAATTCTTCTGTCCAGTCAATATAGGCCATGATGGGTTCCTCCACTGGGATCGGCGGTCCTTACCGTAATATTTTTGACAGCCGGTCACTACCTGTCAACGAATTTTCACCACCGTCGCCCCTGCCCCGCCTTCAAAAGGTTCGCCATCCCGGAATGATGCTACCAGGGGATGTCCGTCCAGGTATTCCCGGACAGCCCGCTTGAGAACACCGGTCCCTTTGCCGTGGACAATGCGCGCCTCGCCGATCCCATCGAGGGAGGCATGGTTGAGAAACGGTTCCAGTTTTGTCAGGGCATCCTCCACCCGCAGTCCGATAAGGTGGAGTTGCAGAAGCGGCTCCTCCCTCTCGGCTACCTTTTCTTCCGCGGGTTTTCGGCGCGGCCGCTTCGCTGCCTGGGGCGCGGCACCGGTTTTCCTGGCGAGGTCCGTGACAGGCACCTCTAGTTCCTTACCCGCTGCCTGTACGCGGACACGACTGGTTTTTCCATCGACCTTCAGTACCACGGCATCGAAACCGATGGTGCGGACAAACACCGTATCACCTTCCCGAACCTGATCCAGCGAAAGACCCGTGGTCGGCTCGAACTCACGCAGCTTCTCTTCAACCTGCTCTTCCACAACCACCAATTTCTTCATGGAGGTGCGGCTCCGCTCGCGTTTCGCCTCCTCCAGAATGGCATTCAGCTCCCGCTTCACCCCGGCCACGATCTCCTTGGAACTCTGATAGGCCTTCTCCAGGGCTTCGCGCCGCTCGCGATCCCAGCCCATCCGCCGGCTTTCCAGCAGGGCTTCCTGTTCCGCCACCTGCCGCACCCTGTGCCGCAGGTCAGACAACATCTCTTCGTACTGCCTGCGCTGGGCCTTCAGATCATCCAGCAACTCATGAAACTCCGATTCCATCCTGCCGATCATGCCCTGAGCCTGGTCGATGACATTTCCCGGCAGACCGTATTTTCTGGCAATCTCCAGGGCGTGCGATTGCCCCGGCTCGCCCCTTTTCAGGCGGTAGAGAGGGGTAAAGGTTTCCCGGTCGAATTCCATGGAGGCATTAACCATCCCCTCGCGGCGGTGGACGAATCCGACGATGTCGGTCAAGTGGGTAGTGGCCAGCACCAGGGCACCCTTCTCCTGCAAGTCCTGCAGCACGGCACAGGCCAGAGCCGCCCCCTGGACCGGCTCCGTGCCGGTCCCCAGCTCGTCCAGCAGAATCACCGAGTTCTTACCGGCCTGGGCAAGGATCGAGGAAACATTCGCCACATGGGCGGAAAAGGTCGAAAGGCTGCTCTGGATGGATTGTTCGTCGCCGATATCCACCAGCAGGCTGGTGATGAAGGGAAAGGACGAGGTGCCGTCCGCCGGAACCGGTATCCCTGAAAGGGCCATGAGGAACAGGAGGCCGGTGGTCTTCAGGGCAATGGTCTTACCGCCGGCATTCGGTCCGGTAATAACCATCACCGAGTCTTCGTCCCCCAGGGAGAGATCGAGCGGCACGGTTTTGCCGAGTCGTCCCTCCCTCTGGAGAAGCAGCAAGATCGGATGGCGCGCCTCTTTCAACCGCAGGTGCAGACCGCTACCGATCCGAGGCACCTCGGCTTCGATGGTATTGGCAAAAACGGCAATGCTGTTCAGCAGATCGAGATAAATCAGGATTGCCAGCTGTTCCTCGATCTGGCCAGAATCTTCCCGAATCCAGCTGCAGATCTCCCGCAGGATGCGGATCTCTTCCACCTTCTCTTCCGCGGTCAGGTTTTCCAGCTCATTGGCCAGCCCGATAATTTCCAACGGCTCCATAAAAGCGGTCTCACCGGAATTGGAGACATCGTGCACCACGCCCGGCACCTGTCCCTTGGAATCCATCCGCACCGGTATCACCCATCTCCCGCCGCGCTGGGTAACGAAATCGTCCTGGAGGAACACGGTAATATCGCGCTCCCGGACAATCTCCTCCAGCCTTTTGCGGATCCGCGTCGTCAGGGAGCGTTTCCGGGTCCGCAGGTCAAACAGCAGACGGGAGGCGCTGTCGAGGATATTCCCTTCGGAATCGAGGGAGCGTTCGAGGGGATCGAGGATATCGGGGAAGCCGGTCATGGAGCCTGCCAGTTCTTGCAGGCGAGGGATATCGGTCCGGTAGGCCAACTGTTTGGCAAGGGCGGCCAGGGTCTGCAGCAACGGAATAAAGGTAACCAGTTCCAGGGGGGCCAGAACCGAGCCCACGGGACGCAGTTTCTCCAGGACCGGACGCACGTCTTCAAAGGATGAGAAGCGCAGGGTAATGCCCTGAGCAATGAGCGTCCGAATCTCCTCCACCACGCTGAACCGTCCGGCAATCGCAGACTCCTCGGCAAGGGGCAAAATGGCCAGGACCGCGTTCCGCGAGACGTCACTATGGCAATAGCGGGCAATTTCCCGCAAGATCCTGTCAAACTCCAGCGTGCGAACCATCTCGTTCCTGATCATCACTCTTTTTCTTCTCCTGTCCCGTATTTCAGCTTTGCCCGCTTTCTTTTCTTTGCCTTTCTCTTGGCCACGGCAGCCATCTCCTTGTCGCGAGGGGTCGCCTCGCCCCGGAGACGGGCGATCTTTTCCAGGAGCTCCCGTCGGGCAAGAAAACGGTTCACCGACTGGCTCCGGTCCGTGCCGCACTTCACCTCGAGGCCGGTGGGAAGGTGGCGCAGATAGACGCAGCTGGAGGTCTTGTTCACATGCTGCCCCCCCTTGCCGGAAGAACGGATGAAGCTCTCGGCAAAATCCTCCTCGCGAACCCCCAGTGCAGACATCCGCTCCTGTAACCACCTGTTTTTTGCCTCGCTCACCGCAAAAGTCGGCAAGGACATGGGAAACTCCACTTGTGACGTATTATGACACATGACTGCAGTATGCTTTTCAAACAGGCAAAAATCAGGCTGAAGACTGAAGGTGATTACTGCAAGAGTGTCTTCTTCAGCCCTCAGCCTTGTAACCTGACTAACCGCTCTACCCGTAAACAATCAAGGAGGTTTTTCATGGAACCATTAGTCATCTTCGGCGCCGGACTGGTCATCTACTGTGGCTATCTCACGATTCTGGACAGCAGCAAAGCCTGGAGAGTCAGTCGGGCGAAAACCGCGGTCAAGCGCGCGCCGGCAAAAAAAAGGCAGGCCGCACCGGCCCGCCAGCGCCGACCACGAGTGGCAACAGGGATACCGGTTGCCGCCTCCCTCCTGCAGAGGGTATAGCACCAGCTTCCTTCAGCCAGCTTTTCTACTTGTTAATGAGTACCTCGCCGGTATTTGTCACCAGTTTCGCCGGCAGGCTGAAAAGCCGCGTGAAGATATGGAACACGCCCTTGGCCATGGATTGGGCGGCGATACTCTTTACCTCGGGATTTTCGAGGCTGCCCGTTGCCTGGAAATAGGTGGTAATCAGACTCTTGTTTTTCCCGGTGAGAACCCAGCCCACAAAAGGAATGTGGCTGACTACCTTGTCGATGGTCTGGAGCGGCTTTACCCCCACAGTTACCTTCATCTGCTCCTTTACCAGGTCGAATTCTCCGACCATGGAGATATTCATGGCATTGCTGTCGATGAACAGGTCGTTCGTGGTTACCAGCCCGTCCAGCAGGGAAAAGGTGGCATTGATCTCGCTGTAAGGCATGCCGTCGGATACCATATCCGGCAGCTTAAAGGTAAAGAGCTGGGAGACATTCAGCAGGGAAAAAAGTTTGGATAGAAGCGAAAATTTCCGCAAGGTTCCCTTTTCACAATGTAGCCGCAAGTTTCCGAGCGAGCTGGCCTTGACCTGATCGAGGGTATCCCCCTTGGCAATGAGCTCCCCTTCGATGGACATGCTGCCGGTCAGTTCCTTTTTCGTACCGAAGAGCTGCAGGAACTGGGCGGCCGAGATGTCTTTCAGCTGCAGTGACGTCTGGTAAAGGGGCCCTCCCGTTGTGCCGAAATCCACCCGACCGTTACCGGCAAACTTGCCTCCCAGCACATTGCAGGTGACGCCTTCGATATAGAGAATTTTCTGTTCAAGGTGGACATCCGAATGCAGCTTCTTGAACTCAACCTGGTGAAATCTGCCGGCTTCGGCATTCACGCTAGCCCGGAACGAGCTTCGCCCGGCACCAGTTTTCGCAGCGGTCTCCCGCTCAAGACTTGCCAGCAGTCCCACATCATCCATGTCCAGGTATTTCGCATCAAGATTCAGTTCGACCTTCGGGTTCTGCAGTCCCATAACCGTCCCGCTCGCCCGAATGATGGAACGGTTTATCCGCCCCGAAAGAGACGAGATGGTCAGGGTATCATTCTGGAGGGAAAGGGACCCTCTCACCTGCTCAACGGCAACCTTTTTGGTCGGAGAGTGCAGGCCCAGGTCTGCCAGATCAATCACGGGCGAGGAGAAATCAAGGGTCACTGCCGGTGAGGAAAAACCGGTCAAGGCTCCGCTGCCGGTAAAGGAGGATGTACCCAGGCTGGCCGTAAGTTTTGATGACTTCAGGGTCTCTCCGCCGAGCTCCAGCGTGCCGTTGATATTCGTCAGAGCCTTCATGGATTCCGACGGTTTGAAGGAAACCCCGTTAAGGGTGATTTCTCCACCAAGAAGCGGGTTTTCGCCCGTGTCTCCGCCCGCAGTTCCGTGCAGAGAGAGGTGAACCTTGCCGGCCGGCTGATATTTCACCAGGCGGGGACAACGCGCCACAACACCCTGAATCGGAATATTGTTGGTTTTTACCGTGAAAGACAACGGGCGTTTATTTGCCCCCAGATACTCGGCGGAACCGCTCATCACCAGCGGCATCATATCCATGCGGAATGTCGGAACGCTGACGCCTTTATCACTGAGAAGCGACTGAAAAAACAGGTGGTTGGCCAGGCCGGCCTTCTTCACCACCAGATCACGATAATAATAGGAAGCGCCGGAAAGATCCCAGTTGCCGGAGAGCGAATAGCCCGAGATGGGGCCACTTCCCTGGAGAGACAGTGTCGAATCGCCGCTGAATCCGGAGTATTTCCGCTTGTCCTGGCCGACAAGCCAGAACAGTTCGGCAGGACGCGGTTTCATGGTCATGGTAAAGGGATAGTTGCAGGGACCCGTAAGGGGATAATCGGTTATCCTCCCTTCGAGGGTAAAGGGAGACCCACCGAAATTGCCCTGCATGCCGCTGAGGATAAAATCCTTGCCCTGCATCGCCAGGTGCCCCTTGATACCGTTAAAGGTCGGCACCTGCGGTCCATAACTGACCAAACCCTTGTCCACCGTCCCCTTGACCGATAGAACGTTATAATTGGTACCTTTCTCCATGTGGGCAATCTGGCTGACGCGGCCGATCAGGCTCCCTTGCTCCAGTTGATAGGTGCCGCCCTTGATGTGTTCTTCAATGTAGTGGGAGGCATCGTCGGCAATGACCCCGTAGGGAATATAACCGGCAAACTCCTCCAGTCTGAACTTGGAGGTTTTTGCCCGGGCCTCGATGAAGATGTCACCACTGCCGATGTCCTTGAGCAGGCAACTCCCCTTCACGTTCAAGTCATCCAGGTTCAGATCCAGCGACTTCACCTTGATATCGTGAGGCGCCAGATCCATGGCATAGTCGAAGGAGAGGTTTTTCGGTGTCAGGACACTGTGGAAGATCTGCGGATAATCGAAACGCAGACCGCTGATTTTCATCGAACCTTCTGAGCTGAATTCCGTGAGTTTGCCTCTAAAGGTCGAGTCCACCTCCAGCTTCCCGAGCACCTTCCTGAAGGGAACGTAGCGGGCATAGTAGTCCCAGAAATGCTCGGCACGCAGGTTTTTGGCCTTAACCGAACCCTGAAAAGTACTCTCCAGCAACGGTTTCCCCTCGGCGGACGGGGTAAGCTTGCCGCTCATCTGCAGCTCGCCGGCTTCCTTCCCCTGCAGTACAGCGGCCGAAAGTTTAAAATCGGTGGTCTTGCCGCGGATGAAGCGGCGAATGGAGAGATCAAGCCCTTCGAGGGTGGTGTCGACCTCCCCCGGACCGGTTCCGCGATCGGAGAATCGAAGCTTCCCGTCCTTCACCCGGATGCCGCGAATCTGGAGAGGGACTGTCTTGCCGCCGCCCTCGAGCAAGTCGCTTATGTTGAAAACACCGTCGCTATTACGCGTCAGAACGGCGGATGGTTTTTCCAGCGATACTCCCCGCAACAGCAGCCTCTTGTCCAGCAGCGGCAGCAGGGCGATCTTGAAGGTCAGCTTGTCCGCCGTGAGAAAGGGCGCCGAGTTGTCTTTTTCCATGATCACGATCTTATTGAAGGTGAAAGAAGGGGTCAAACGGAAGGAAAAGCTGCCGCTTTCGTAGAGGACCTGACGGTGCAGGGTGCTTTGCAGTATCTCAAGAATCTGAGTCTTGTAATTTTCAAGGTGGAGCGCTTTTTCGAAGAAATAGCCGCCCACGGCAAGAACCAGCAGCAGAAGCGCTCCAAGGGAGATGAACAGCAACCGCCGGGACCGATCCTTTGTCTTTTTTTCAGTGGTCATGTGATGTTCTCTCGTGCAGCCTCCCCTGCCACCAGGGAATCCAGAAGAGGAATAATATCTCCATCCAGGATACGGGAAAGATAGTCGGCGAATTCAGTCGGCAGCGGCGCGAAAACGCTCACCCCGACTCCGCTTACGGGATGGGGGAAGGCCAGTCGATAGGAATGGAGCGCATGACCGTCCAGGTCCCGCGTCCTCTTGCCGCCATAACGCCGGTCGCCCATCACCGGGTGGCCAATGGCGGACAGGTGCCGGCGGATCTGGTGGGAACGCCCGGTGATCGGGGTTACGGAGAGAATGGATACCCCCTTGCGGGTAGAGAGGGTGCGGAACTCGCTCCGCGATTCCTTTTCGTCAAGAGGCAGATCGATGGAGCCGGATTCAGCCGTCTTGCCCGAGACAACGGTCAGGTAGCTCTTCTTCACTAACCCTTCCTGGAAAAGCTTGCCAAAGGCCCCGGCCTTGGCGGAACTTTTTGCCATCACCACCAGTCCCGAGGTTTCCCGGTCGAGTCGGTTCACCGGGTAGAGTTTCAACTGAATTCCTCGCCGAGCGAAAAAGGCACTACCGGTATCCACCAGGTTGTGAATCCCGTGTTCGGCGGAGCGATGCACTGAAAGGCCGGCAGGCTTGTTGAAAATCGCGATTTCATCATCCTCGTAAAGAATATCCGGGCCGTTCGAGCGGGGCACGAGCAGTGCCTTGATCCGGGAGGTCTCTTTGAGGGCAATCAGATCGGACAATCTCAGCAGAGAATCCGGGCCGGCGGGCGCCCCGTTGAGGGTGACGCTCTCCCCCTTGAGGAGTTGGCGAAGATAGGACAAAGAAGCAGCGGGAAGGATGGCACGGAGAAAACTATCCATCCTGCGGCCATGGTCGGCAATGGTTGCGGAATACTGTTTCATGGCGCCAGTATACCTGTCCGGCGTTCCAGCCGCAAGGATTTGTGAACAGTGCCGATTCCGGCGTTACGGGGCCGGGTCTGCGTCAAACAAAATATCTTCCGGTCAGTACGGCCGGATCAGAATCTCCCGTGGAATTCGTTGCATATTCGGCTCGGCCAGCGAGATAATATCTGTCTCGGGAAGCTTCCAGATTCCACGCTTCTTCACCAGGCGAAAAGTGCGCGTGACAAAGCGGGTGCCGAATCCCTCCACCTCGATGCCGAGCCTGGCGGTAATCAGAACAGAGGTATCATCCAGATAATCTGACGTCACTTCCTGCAGCTTCTCCCAACAGCAGGCCGGACGCCGGCCGGAATGGTTGAGCTGGTCGATAAAATTCCACCGACTGGAACCGGGTGCGGGAACAAGGCGGTCATAGAGCGCATCGTACTGCTCTTGGCGCCAAAGGTCGAGGATCTGTTCGAAGCCTTGCCGAGCCTCACCAAGCACCTCCTGTTGGTGGCGAAAGGAGTCGTCCGCCCATGATCCTGTGGAGCTGACACAAGTTATCAGAACCAACGAAAGCAGCAAGATCAACTTCACGATACTCCATCCTTTCCTCGCATGCTGTTGTCAGGAGGGAACCCCTGACAGGCACGCAACACACATTGCTGTACTCCGTAAGTATAGAGGAAACAAAACGAATCTCAATGTCTCACGTACGCAGACAACGACCAGTGCACCAAGTTGAAATAAAATTCTCATGTTGGAGTGCATTAATCGGAATTCGCTTTCGGTAACTCCGTCGGTCCGAGTCCTGTTCGACAGCAGTGCGAATCCCTTTTCCCCGTATACCCGGCTCTTCTCCAGGGCTGCGTTGTCTCCCCGCGTCGCTTTGACCCGCTCCAGAAATGCCAGAATCGCCATTGCTTGCATATTTTCGGGCTGGATTTGCAGAATTGCAGTCGAAACCTCTTCGGTCTTGGCCAGTTTTCGAGCCTGCTGGTAACCAGCCATTGCCTGCTCCAGGGCATTGATCCGCAATATGCTCTTGGGATAGTGCGCTATGAACGGCCTCCATCGCCGCCGCCTTCTTCTGCGGGTCAGGAGTGTTCTACGCTCCCATATAGGCGCTGTATTCTTCAAGGTCTTTGAGCTCTTTTTGCTCGGCCGGCGTCACCACGACAGTCAGCTGCAGCAGCGCAAGCAACAGACCCAGGATGGTACAAGCTCTCTTCATTTTCTGCTCCTTTGGAAATGGTGTAGCGGCCTCACTGGCCGACAATTTGAATACCCGGTCAAATGCAACATCATCACCGGCTGTCGATGGATTCAGGCCCATCAGGAAATTCTTAAAGGATCGAGTCTTCATTTTACACTCTTATGCCGAATGCACACCTGCCCCTCTAAAGGTTAATGAACCGTAAGGCCTTGACGATAGTAACTGGCTGCCCGGAAATCCGGCAGGAACCCAATGATGAGCTTCATGCTAAGGGAAAAAGCAGGGATTTG
This sequence comes from uncultured delta proteobacterium, assembly GCA_963748325.1. Classification (GTDB taxonomy): domain Bacteria; phylum Desulfobacterota; class Desulfuromonadia; order Geobacterales; family Geobacteraceae; genus RPRC01. The sequence continues at coordinate 101,984 of CAVVIJ010000001.1, forward strand.
TAGAAGATTTCGAAGGACGGGTAACTCTTACGGTTGGATACATAGATCAGTTGCTGAGACCTACCAGGTTTTGAAAGCCTGGCAGGTCTGGTCTTTCAAATACTTTCCACTTTCAAAGACTGCCCCCCAGCACTTCCTTTTCGTGTTTTATTTTTGTATTGATTTTAATTGACTTCTGAGGGTTTCATTCTCCTGCTTCAATAATGCATTTTCTTGTTTCAGCAAATCATTTTCTTTTTTAAGGAGGTCAAGTGCATTTTCTGAGGTTACAACTTTGACAGGTTGCAGCACAGTCCGGTTGTCTTTGCCGGGGGTGTCAAATACGTTGCTTTTGGTTTCAATCTTTGGGTCCGGTTCATCTTTCTGCAGGATGTACTCCGTACCGATACAGATGCATCCATGAGGTCTGCAGGTATTACAGGGAACATACCAATACTGTTCTCCCGTTACTTCTTTTGGAGATGAACTTACGATTTTCCAACCCTCGGAAAGGAACAATTTCGCATCAGGGCCCGATTTTCTATTACACTTGTCGCGACACCTCTCTGAGCCAGTGCCTGATTCGAACTTTACGCTCTCGGCATTAAACAGTATTTTCTGCTCGGCAGCGTGTACGAGAGTTGCAGTGAATAGAAGGAACAACGAAATGCTGGCGAGACGGACTGCGGTTTTCTTCATGCGTTTGTTTCCTCCGTCATCTTTGACAATAAAACTTGTTAGTTACCAACCCCAGTCATCAACCCTCTATCTTTTTTGATGTAAAGTCCGTGGGGACCGAATGTCCATTGGTACCCCAGATATGCGGAGAACCTGTTGTCTCCGGCTATATAACTCCCCGCTGAGAAAAGAATGTGATGATCTTCGCTGAGATTAAGGACGCCTCCGATGTTGTAGCCGGTCTGGTCGCGCCCTGCGTCGGTGTCCTTGCTGAAATAGAAAATCTCCGTTCCCAAGGTCAGATACTTAGTGATGTCACGCTGCACCAGCCAGCCCAACTGCCAGAAGTTTTTGTTGCCCGAGCCGGGATTTACCCAATAGCCTCCGCCACCATAGGTAGTCCATTGTTCCCAGCTTTTCTGTATCCAGACCGGAAGGAAAAGCGGCACATGGCCACCTCCCAGGTTACGATCACTGTCACCCGTGGGAATGTGAACGATCGGGAAAATGCCAACTTGCGGTACATATTTGCTCTCATGGATGAAGCGGTATTTTACCCCCACTTCAATGTCGCCAAAACCGTACGTGGTTGGCCCGCCATTCAATCGGGAAAACGCAAGCGGGACCAGGAGATGCACCTGAACATCGGGCACAATGCCGTAGTTAAACTCAAAATGGGGCAAAGTTCCCTCTTTCCCATCCTTATTATTCGCATACTGGGAAGAGATGTAGAATTCACCGTGATGGTAGTCGACTGTCTCCGGGTCATCCGTGACGAACGGTGGGCCGGCCCAGGCAGACGGTGCAAGTGCAGCCAGATACAGCAGGGATATGAAAATAGTTACCAGCCCATTGACGACAATAACAGTTCGCGGACGCATTTTAGCTCCCGTCAGATGAATCTGTACCATCATACGCACTACCATATTGATTAGACATAATATAACCGACTACGGTAGCAGTGACAACGAACCACAATGATATTTTCAAGAAGAGGTAGTGGGGTCAGAGGTAGGGGAATCGTGGGACGTTCTTGTCTATTTATCTATTGGCAAATTAAATAACGGGGCATGACTAAAACAGCACCTTGAATACAAATTCGCGCAAATTCGGACAGATATATTTTTGTTAATTAGTTTCACGTCCGGAAACTCCGGATGTGAAACTAGTGGCTTCCAATTTGGAAACGAGGATATTTTTGTCCTGGCAAGAAAGGGATTGTGCGGAGACGTGCTACTGAAAGTCGCACAAAAAAGATTGCTGATTGACGCAGTAAGGGCGGGAAAAGACCGTTTCCGGATGGAAACTGATGAGAGTTAAACAAATATGTCCGGGCTTTTGTTTTCGTGCGAGATAATTCCGAGGGGAACCATTTTCACCATCAGGATTTCAATCCATCCAGCACTTCCAGCGGAAAGGTTGAACTGACACGTCGGTTCCATTAGCCGTTTTGTTCTTCCGGCAACTTCAACGTTATCTTGTCACCTGGTTGAAGAACGTGGTTTTTCTCGAGATTGTTCCACTCCCTGATCTCACTCGCCTTCAGGTTATAGCGCCGCCCGATGTCCCACAAGGTGTCACCGGGGCGCACCCGGTACGCCACTTTTTTCGTGCTCGCAGTATCCTGCCCATCGGACCCGGCAAGCAGCAGAACCTGGCCGGGTTTCAGAGTATCCTTCTTCTGCATGCCGTTCCAGGAACACAACTGCTTGCTGGACACGTTGAAACGTCGAGAAATAGTCCATAAATTGTCTCCCTTACGGACCTTGTAGGTGCGCTGTTTGTTGTGAGCAAAATTGTCTGCCACCTCATAGGTTGCCGGTGTGGCGCCGGGTCGCAGGGGTAAAATCAGATTGCGGCCGAGACGTAGGGCCCTCGGATTGCGGATTTTGTTCAACGCGATAATATCCTTGGCGCGTATGCCATAGTGGCGGGCCAAACTGTACAGCGTATCGCCTGACTCGATTCGATGCCGCCGGAAATTCGACCGGTGTTCGGGATCGATTTTCGCATACCTGCGCTTGAAGGATTTCAACTTGCCCGCAGGCAGACGCACCGGATAGCCGGCAAGTCCCGGAGGCGTGCACCAGCGATTGAGTTCCGGATTGAGATCCCGGATCTCTTCACACGAAACGCCTGAGAGACGGGCTATGATGTCCAAATCGGTCGAACTGGGCAGCTTGACCACGTCGTATTCAAGTGGTGGCAGATAGTCCAGATCGGTAAAACCGTATTTTTCCGGGTCTTTGGCAATCACAAGTGCCGCGAAGAGTTTGGGAACATAGAGACGCGTTTCTTTCCGCAGATATCCGCTATGGCTCAACTTCCAGAAGTCACGGCTTCCCACCTTCTTGATGGCCCTCTCCACACTGCCCGCGCCGGCATTGTAGGCTGCGATTGCCAGACACCAGTCGCCGAAATGCCGATGGAGATCGTGCAGATAACGGGCCGCGGCTCGGGTCGCCTTAACCGGGTCCCGCCTTTCATCGCGCCACCAGTCATCGTCCAGACCGAATACGAGGCCGGTGCCTTTCATGAACTGCCAGGGACCAACAGCCCTGGCGCTGCTGATTGCTCGAGTGTTGAAACCGGACTCGATCATGGCAAGATAGCTCAGATCAAGCGGCAGTCCCTCTTCGGCGAATACCTCACGCATCATGGGCAGATAGCGCCCGGAACGCTCGAGCCAGCGTTGAAAGCCTTGGTGTGCCGGTCCAGTGAAATACTCGATGAAATAGCGAACCTTGGCGTTTTCAACCACCGGCAAATCAAAGCCGACCTCGTCATTCACGTTCGTATCACCATCTTTATCGGGTGGGTTCTGATCAGCTCCTGAAAGCAGCTTCATATCCTCAGCGGTAACCATATCGTCTGCCGACGGCTCATCCTGATTATCCGGAGTGGCATTTCCGGCGATCTCCGTCTCCGTGGCGACCGGAGAATCAGGTACGGCTGAAGCGGCTTTTTTGCCAGAGACAGACTTTGAATAACCAGGCAAATCGGTCGTAACAACTCCCCGGTTAGCGGTCGCGCAACCGGTCAATGCTATCAGAACAAAACAGATCAGATATTTTGACAAAACACCCTCCTGAACAAACGACTTGGCAATTTTTGTAACACTCCTTTCCCCCTGCCCAAAGCAGGATGCGTTAAGCGAATCGATGTACCTTTTCGAACGTCTCACTGAAACCGGGTAAAGGAGCCAGCACAGTTTCACGCAAATTTCGCTCCACCAGGTCAGGCCTTGCTGCATGAAATTGGCTGACAGACATCCTGTAGCAGCAAGCAGCATGCGGGCCTAGTCACGTTATCATACTGTTTTTACTTGATTTTCAGCACCAGCAACAATCGAGTCTCTCCTTGCCGAAAAACTCGATGAACCTAGACCGGTACCGAGGTGTCAAAATGGCAAAGATGACAAAAAACGGCACCAGATTTCCATTTTGGGACAATTAGCGAAGGCTGCCCCGTCAATACCGCAACAGGATTCGGTGCCATTCCCGATGAAAACCAATAGTGCAAAAATACAGCGGAAAGTGACTATAAAGAGAAGATGTGCAGCACAGCTTCAGGCGACGGTCGCCTCGCGGAGAAGAAATGAAGTCTATTTCCGGCGCGCGAATCTGAGCAGGATGCGGAATTCGGTGAGGTGCAAACTTTACAGCTTCAATATGCAGCGATTGGAGCTGTTTGCTGCGCTTCCCGGAGATTGGTCCTCGGGGCTCTTTGTCTACCGACCCTTTTTGATCGTCTGCACGGATCCTATGATAGATAATTTTTTGTGGACATTAATGTCAGTATAGTAAACTTATTTCATGGAAACATGCTTTCAGCTTGGAGATATACAACCGGATCGAGCCTGTTGCGTGTCTCTGCGAGCTTGTGCAGCACCTGATGGTTCCAACTTCAACTGTTTCAAGATAGTTTTCATCCGCAAACGGCCCTTATTGCAATGATTCAGAAGACCCACAACGGGGGAAATATGAAAGCACGAAAATATTTACAGCGATCCATCATGATAGCAATTCTTTTAGGAACACTTTGGCCTGCAGCAGTTACCTTTGCCGAAGATACTCCCGCTGATCTTGAGCAGCGCTTGCATGAGTTAGAGAACGAAGTAGAACAGACGGATGACATATTCCGTTTGATGGATATTGCCTCTGAGCTCGGAGACCTGTCCAGCAGGTTGGAACAGTTGAGCGGTGGATTGCCCGCCGTACCCATGTATCGAAGTAAAACTCCGGATGAGGAAATCAACCGCGAGATACTGGCGATAAACGGCGCCTTTGAGCGGCAAAAACTGGCCTTCGCCGGCTACAAGGGCATCATCAGTGCGGAACTGGTACCATTCCAAAGCGCCCGCAAATTGCACGGCAGCATCGAGGTACGGGGCAGCAATCAAAAGCTTGCTTCGGAAACGCCGTATGAAGGCGGTGTCTCACGCACACTGCAGTACACCATCAGGGAGGATTTTGTCGGATACCTCCTCACCACGGAGTATTACAATCCGAAGACCGGCACTTTTACGGACAAAAAGGACTACTGGATCAAAACCATTTCCCAGAAAATCCCTGCGCCTCTTTTCAGCGGCAAGGAATGCATCGAGACAGTCGGCAACAACTGGAAGGCCTGCCAAAAGTGGGAGCAATACGGTTCATACCAGATTGGCAAGGGGAACAAGTACCCGGCAGTGCATGAATGGACGGTTGGCGGTTCACCCAAAGACGACGGGATATTGCTCAAGGTCGAGACGCCGAATATTGTTTTTTCGACGGTGCATAACAGCAGGAGTCGTGCCCAGGGGTGTTTTGGCGCTGATATCTTTATATCGAATGTTGATTTTGCCTTGGACATAGGCGACGACAAGCTGGCTGTCCAACAGTCGGTGGGTGGTGATTTCCACGGCACGCCACACTGCGGTAAAGGCTCGTCGGTGGCCTTGAACATTGAATTATGCAAGGAGACGCCGCGCTGTGAGCAGCTGGAATCCCTGCTTTCCAATGTGCTTTGGGCCATTGAACTTCGTGACAAATATGGGGCCATGTCAAAGGTCGCCGACAGTGAGGCGGAACTCCATTCGCTGGTGAACCTGGACCTGAATGACCGTTACCCGAACCTGGATATCCAGGACAAGGAATACCTGGATCAAAATGCCGGCGGCTATAATATCCAAACGGGTGAGACGGTGCTGCCTAATCTCTGCAAGGGGTGTGCAACCATGCCGTTATGCATGTGGGACATGGAGGGGTTGCGCATTCATGAAAAAACCCATGAGCTGGATGTTCTGGCAGATCCGGATTTAAAAAGGCTATTTACCGATACGCTCTATCAAGCGGAAAAATACAACAACACCGCCAACGATGTAGCAAAGGCGCAAGCACAGGCATGGGGAGAAATGGATCGACATGCCTATGATGAGAACGCAAGATACCTTATGGATATTTTGCAATTGGAATTAAGCCGGAGCCAGGGTTGCTCCTTGTCTCCGGGATTTTACTCAGACCTGGACAAGGCCCTGCAGGCCTTACAATAATCGCATATCATCGGTACTGTCAAAATTTTGCCCCTGAAAAGGGTCAGCCTGTTCACACTCAAGCCTATCTCAACGGCAGATAAATATCAGTCACCAGTTCATGTTCGGCCACGTCAGGCAGCAGGTTACGGTAGTGGAAGAACAGCGGGAAATCGCGCAGTTCTTCGCCACTCTCCGGCAACCACTGTCGATAGAGGGGATAGATACTTTCGACAATGCGGTCATGGGAACCGTGGTGACGGGTCAGCGCACAGCGGCCACCCGGAATGACGCCGCTTACCACCCCCTGCGGATTTTCCGGCACCGGCTGTGAAATCTCGCCGCAGATATCGAAGCGGAACTGCTCCGGCTCCGTCGAATCGGGATCATCATAGGCAACGCCAAAAGTGCGGCTCGTTTTTACCGGTGACAGTCCGCTCTGCTTACGCCATTCAATGAACCTCAACACTGAATCATTCAACAGATGGGGTGCGTCGCGATGCGCCAGGATCGCAACCGGCGTCTCGGTGAAATGGATAATCTCCACATTCATATTCTCTTTCCTTTCTCGGGAAGGCAGCCGGTAGCGCTCGCTCCACGGCTGCCAGGCGGGTGATTTTCTGAATTGGGAAGGGGACTGCCCGAAGGCATTTCTGAAGGCACGGGAAAATGCCTCAAGACTCTCGAACCCGGCCTCCAGGGCTATGTCCGTGATACGCTCCTGTCGGCGAAAAACAAGCCGGTGGGAAGCCTGCCGAAGTCGCAGCAGTCGGACATAGGCGAGCACACCTATGCCCGCATACTGGGAAAATTGCCGATGGAAATGGAACTTCGAGAAATGCGCCACCCGGCTCAGCAGTTCAACGCTCAAGGGTTCGTCCAGATGACTTTCGATGTAGTCGAACACCCTGTCGAAACGCTGCATGTACTCTTTTGTCGTATTTTTTCCCATTGACGCTCCCTCAACTCGCTGCACATCCTAGCATAGCACCATGAGTAAAACCTGACCGAAATTGCTCAATCCTGGCAATTGGAAGCAAGAATTGGTACGCTCCTCAGCAAACAAAACTTTCAATGCCCTGAAACAATAAAAAACAGAGATTTTTGCCTGAAATTCATCTATAAACTGTAAGCAGGCACCTTGGTATTGAGAAAATAATGCATATCAAGTAATTTCGTATGCAATTGAAATCTCAAAGTACCCTCCGGATCATCCAAAGCCGGGTCGGTTGCTCATTTTCAGCAGATATATATTCATAACTCAGAAAGAACTCGTCCACCTACCAAACACAGCGGGGTACCGTCATGAAAAAGAAATTCACCCAAATCGGGAAAAAGACCGGCCTGGATGAAAAAAAGCTGAGGAACATGATCAAGGTCGGCTTCTCCGGCCTCCTTGCCTTGGCACTTTCGGCATTCAGCGGTTCCGCCCAGGCAGCAGGACCTGCCACCAATCCGGCCCGGCAACACTCCGAAAAACCTCCTCTTACGGAAAAATGCCAGCAAAAACCGGAGAAGGGCCCGTGCAAGGCAATTTCCTGGAAATATTACTTCAATCAGAAATCCAACAGCTGCGATGAATTCCTTTATGGTGGCTGTGAGGGCGTGGTTCCCTTCGAAACGAAGGAGGAGTGCCAGTCCACCTGTGTCGATCCGCAATCCGGAAATCCACGATCGGATCCGCAACCGTCCGGGTGCTTTTAAAAAAACCCTCGATTTTTTGAAGCTGGCAGATGATGAGGGGCTGCCGCTGACTGTCATAACAACCGTCCATAAGCTGAACATCACGGAACTCCCTGCCCTGCGCGAATCGTTGTTGGACAGGAATATCGCCTGGCAGGTCCAGGTGGCGGGATCCGAAGGGAAACGATTTCCCCGGGAACTGCTGCTCGACGAGGAGGAATTCTACTCGGTTGGGATGTTTATCTCCTCCACGAGGAAGAAATATCCCCTCACCCGTTTGCCGGTCATCGGAGCGCACGATCTCGGCTTCAACTCCCTGCTGCTGCATAACATCTCCCTCACCCCGCAGTGGACCGGCAGCCAAGCCGGCATCTCGGTGCTGGGCATCCAGAGCAACGGCACCATAAAAGGCTGTCTCTCGATGGATGATTCGACGGTTGAAGGAAATATCAGGGAACTGGAGCTGGACGAGCTATGGCACTGCAGGTCGGCTTTTCCCTATTCGCGGAAATTCACGACTGCCGATGCCGGTGAAAATTGCGCCGGGTGCAGCCATCTCGAGGCCTGCAGGGGGGGCTGTAACGAAATGTCCCTGATGAAGACCGGGATGCTCCACAATGATCCCTACTGCTTCCATAGAATCGAACAGCGCATTTTTGCGAAGGAACTGCGCAATCCCCTTTTCCGCCTGATGCTGAAGGCACGACACAGGCTCGCGACCCTGACCGCCCGAAACACGGCGGCCAGGCTGAAGAAATCTTTTCTCGTGTTCCGCTGACCCGAAAAACCGGACGAATTTATTTCGCCTGGACACTGACAAGGATAATGACATGAACACCTGCCTGCTACTGGTTGATCTCCAGAACGATTATTTTCCCGGCGGCGCCATGGAACTGGTCGGCATGCAAGAGGCCACTGCTAATGCGCAGCAGCTCTTGCATGAATTCAGAAAGTCAACCATGCCGATTATCCATATCCGGCACATTGCGACGCGCCCCGATGCAGCCTTTTTCCTGCCGGAGACGGAAGGGGCGGAGATTCATCAGCTGGTAGCACCCCATGGTGCCGAAATAGTCATTGAAAAAAACTTTCCCAACAGCTTCCGCGACACCGCTCTATTGGCGACGCTGAAAATGCTGAAAGCAGATTCGCTGGTGATTTGCGGTGCCATGAGTCACATGTGCATCGATGCAACCACCCGCGCCGCCTTTGATCTCGGCTTCACCTGCAGCGTTGCGGAGGATGCCTGCGCCACCAGAGACCTGATGTTCAAGGGCAAAGCCATAGCTGCGACAGATGTGCACGCAGCCTTTATGGCGGCACTCGCGGTCCCCTATGCCACGGTACTTTCAACGAGAGAAATTATTGCCAGCCGGGCATGAGTTGAGACACGAGGAGCCCACTCCGACGCCCTGCCCCGCAGACCTTTCCTAAGATGGAGCAGATCGACAGCAAAAGAGGAGCAGGGTTGATCGATATCCATTGCCATATGGCCGGCATCGGTGCCGGAGGAAGCGGATGTTTTGTCTCGCAAAGACTGCGCCGGAACTTTCGTTACCACTTCTACCTCAAGGCCTTCGGAATCACTGAAGCGGAATTACTGGAAGCAGGGGACGGCCTCGTCCTGCAACGGATCTCCCAGGGACTGTCTCTTTCCCGGCGTGTTTCCCTGGCAGTAATCCTGGCCCTGGACGGAGTGGCGGCCGACAACGGCGATCTGGATGAAACGGCCACGGAGATGTACATTCCGAATGGATTCGTGGCCCGGAAGGTCCGTTGCCATCCGAACCTCCTGTTCGGGGCAAGCATCAACCCCTTTCGCAGCGACCCTCTCCGGCGCCTGGAAGAGGTTGTCGCTGACGGGGCCGTGCTGCTGAAATGGCTGCCGCCCATTCAGCATATCGATCCGGCCGACAGACGCCTGATTCCTTTCTATCTTCGCGTGAAGGAACTCGGCCTGCCGCTGCTCAGCCATGCCGGCAGCGAGCACTCCTTCAGCCGCGCCCGCAACGAATTCGGCGACCCGGAACGGTTGAGGCTACCTCTTTCTCTCGGAGTAACAGTCATCGCCGCCCATGCCGCCGGAAGCGGCCGAAACCACGGGGAATCCAACTTTGAGCGTCTTCTCCGCTTACAGGAATACCCGAATTTCTATGTCGACATCTCGGCCCTGACCCAGATCAACCGGCCTGGCCAACTGCGGCGGCTGCTCCGCTGCCGGGAGCTGCACGGCCGCTTGCTGTACGGCACCGACATGCCTTTGGTGAACTCCTGTCTTGTCTCGCCCTGGGCCTTTCCCCTGCGTCTATCTCTCCGGCAAATGCTCGCAATTTCCCGGATGCACAACCCCTGGGATCGGGATCTGGCCCTAAAAGAGGCGCTCGGCATGCGGCCTGAGATGCTGGCAACTGCAAGCACGATCTTGAAGATCCCGGCAATGGGTGTTACAGGGTAAGGATACGAACAAGAAAGAAATGCCAATAAAAATGAAAGTATAATTGGTAGGACACGACGACACATTACTATCAGCGGGAGGAAATCTGATATGAGCCTGACCAGTGACCTGGTAACCTGGACCTGGGAGAAGAAATGCCTGAAGGCGGTCGAATCCCTGAAAACAAACGGCTTTAACGCCTTCTATTGCAAAACGGCAGCGGAGGCAACCAACTATATCATGGTTGAAGCAGGAGATGCCCGCAGCATCGGCTTCGGCGGGTCCATGAGCATCAAGGATCTGGCCGTTGAGCCGCTCCTTCTGGAAAGGGGGAAAGAACTCCTCAACCACAGTGCACCAGGGCTTGCCCCCGAGGAAAGACTGGAGATCATGCGCAGACAGCTCACCTGCGACCTGTTCCTCTCCGGAACCAACGCCCTCACCCTTTCCGGCGCCCTGGTAAACATCGACGCCATCGGCAACCGGGTCGGCTCGATGTTTTTCGGACCGCGAAAGGTTATCGTGATCGCGGGCAGAAACAAGCTGGTAGACGGCGACATCCCGGCCGCGATTCGGCGGGTAAAGGATTGGGCCTCGCCACCCAATGCCCGGCGATTGAGCTACAAGACCCCCTGCGCCGAAACCGGTTTCTGCAGCGACTGCACCTCGCCGGAACGAATCTGCCGGGTAGTCAGCGTGCTGGAACGGAAGCCGAAATTCACCGATCTGCACGTCCTGGTGGTTAACGAAGAATTGGGGTTCTGAAGAATGTTCTTCAAGGCCTTCCTTGACATTCTTTTCCCGCCACGCTGCCACGCCTGCCGCTGTTTTTTGGCCGAGCCGGTGGATATCCACCTCTGTCACGCCTGCCGGGAAAAGATCAGAGTAGTCGCCTCCCCGCTCTGCACGATCTGCGGTGCCCCTTTTGCCACGGAAAATGGTATCGACCATCCCTGCGGTCACTGCCTCACAACCCGCCGCCCCTTTGCCGGGGCGCGGACTGCGGCACTCTTCGAAGGCCCGTTGCAGGAGCTTATTCATCGCTTCAAATACGGCAGAAAAATCCAGCTGTCCCGCCCCCTGGGTCTCTTGACGGCCAGCGCCCTTTGGGATTATCAGGCTGGACTTTCGCTTGATTACGTCGTGCCCGTGCCCTTGCACCGCAGGCGACTGCGGGAGCGGGGCTTCAATCAATCCCAGCTCATCGGCCGGATCCTGGCAAAAAACTGGAAAATTCCCCTATCGGTGAACAATCTCCGCCGCATCCGCTGGACCACCCCCCAGACCTGCCTGTCAGCGGCCGAGCGGGAGCGGAACATCAAGGGTGCCTTTGATGTTGCCATGACCGACAGTTTTAAAGGTAAACGGCTGCTCCTTGTGGACGATGTTTACACCACCGGCAATACCGTCAGCGAATGTGCGAAAACCCTGCGTCAATCCGGTGCAAAAGAGGTTCATGTGGTCACCGTTGCCCGGTCGGTCATATAGAGTTCCTCGCCAGAGTCCTTCCGAACCTGGATCGCTTCGCCTCAGGTGCAAAAACCACGCGGAATTACGCCGATAAAACAGTTGAAGGGAACAGTGGCTGAGTACATGGTAAAAATTTGTCAAGCGGGTTGAATAAGAAAGAGAAATCTTGACTCTTTACAAAATTTAGATACTATTATCTGCATGTGTTTCAGGATTTCAGGACAAGGAGAAAACGTATGAAAACTTTGGTACTCGCAGCAACCATGATCGTATTCGCGGCCTCTGCGGCGATGGCTGCAGATTGTGTGGTTTTTCCTGCATCAATGGGTAAAGTGACTTTTCCCCATAAGCTGCATCAGCAAAAGCTGAAAAACTGCAAACTCTGCCACGAAAAGGCTCCCGGCAAGATCGAAGGCTTTGACAAGGCGAAAGCTCATGCACTCTGCATCACTTGCCACAAGAAGATGAACGTAGGACCGACCGGTTGCAAAGATTGCCACAAGAAGTAACTTGGTTCAAGGCTGAGGAAATTCTTTTGAAGTTGACCAACGTCAGCTACCTGCAGGATAATGCTGCCGGGGTCCGATTTCTCTGACTTATCCACAGCCCGAATAGAGCACAGTACCTGTCGACGTGCCTCTCCTGCATGCAAGAGAGGCACGTTTTTTGTGACCTAATTCCCCTCTGCTGTTTTTATCGATGACAACCAAGCATCCCCTGTTGCGAACTACTCTCTCGGAACACCGGTAAAAAATTGTGCAGCCTTGCCGACACTATTCCGTGTAGCACACTCTCATAAAATCCGTTCTGCATAGCACGCTTCCACTCAAACCGGCAGCTCTTCCGGGAGAATTTCTGCAATCATGAATTGGCACAGCCTGAAAATTCGCTTCATTGCGGCAATAGCACTCCTCTATGCCATCATCGGTATAGTATCGTTCTTTGCCTTTCAGGTGGTTACCGATAAGATTGTCCAACAACTTGGGACAAAGTTCGCCATAAAGCAGGCTTTGCTGGAAAAATCCAAACTGAATGCTTCCATCCAGAGGGATCTGGCCCTTTCCCTCAGCCTCGCGTCGTCACCACTCCTCAAGCGCTGGGTTGAACACGAACGAAATCCGGCGTACAAGAAACTCGCCACCGAAGAGCTGGATAATTACCGGAAAAGCTTTGCCGGGAAAAGTATCTTTCTAGCCGTGAACGGCTCCGGTCACTATTATTTCTGTGACGGGACTCATAAACATAATTTCAGCATGCCGCAATACACCCTCCGGGCATCAAACCCTAATGACGCCTGGTATTTCAGAACCATACGAAATGTTGCCGATTTCGAACTGAATGTGGATTACGATAATCACCTGGACCTGACAAAAGTCTGGTTCAACGTACCGATAAAAAACAGCACCGGTCAGAAAATCGGCATCTGCGGCAGCGGCATTGATCTGACCTCTTTCATCAGGGACATCGTCGACACCAAAGAAGAAGGCATCGAAACGATCCTGCTCGGCAGCGACGGCTCCATAACCGGGCACCATGACAGAAGTTATGTTGTTCATAACAGCAAGGTTCGCGGCAATCAGAAAAAATTCACCATCTACGACCTGATTTCCACGGCACAGGACAGGGCAAAGCTGAAGAATGCGATTGCCTCTCTGGCCAACGGTCGCCAGGAGGTTGCCACCACCTACCTTGACGTGGGCGGCAAACGCTACCTGGCCGCCATGTCCTACCTGCAAGAGATCAACTGGTTCAACCTTGTCCTGCTCGACGTGGATCACGTCGTCGGCTCGCGAACCTTTCTACCTATTCTGCTGGTTTCAGTGGCGGCCCTTCTTTTGCTGATCATTGCCATCGGCCTCCTGATAAACCACATGGTTCTCATGCCGCTCTCGCATCTGGCTCGATCTGCCGATGACATTGCCAAAGGAAACTTCAACATCAGTACGCAATTCACGTCCCGCAATGAGATCGGAGCTCTCTCCCGCACCTTCGACTACATGGCAAAGATGGTTAAGGACCATACGGAAAACCTGGAACGCAAGGTTCAGGAACGGACTGAAGAGTTGGACTGCTCGAACCGGGAACTTGCCGAATCCAACAACAAGATCATGGACAGCATCCGCTATGCCCAGATGATCCAGGCATCGATCCTGCCAGACGAAAAGAAAATGCGCGACTCAATCCGGGATTTCTTTCTCATGTATCGACCAAGGGACATTGTCGGAGGAGATTTTTACTACTTTCGGGAAGGGGATGAATCCTTTATCATCGCAGTTGCCGACTGCACCGGGCACGGCGTACCGGGCGCCTTTATGAGCATGACCGCAAAAGCCCTCCTCGACCGGGCCATCGACACACTCGGCGGCGAAAACCCGGCGGCGCTGCTCAAGGAACTGGACAAGCTGTTACGAGAAACACTTCACCAGGGATCCCATGATGCCCGGTTCGATAACGGCTTGGAGATAGGGCTGTGTGTCTGCAGCCCGGGACAAAATACGTTGCTCTTTGCTGGAGCAGGGATCGACCTGCTCTACACCTTCGAAGCTGAATCGACCACTATCAAAGGCGCACGTCAGGCCATCGGCTATCGTCGAACGAAGAAGGATTTCATCTATCCGACCACCGCCATCCCCATCCGGAAGGGAATGAACTTCTTCCTGGCCAGCGATGGGATTCTCGATCAGTCCGGCGGAGCAAAAGGCTGGGGATTCGGTAAAAAGCGTTATCGGGCACTTCTCGAACGGATTTCCGGGCTGCCCTCCACGGAACAACTGTCGGCAATCGAAAAGGAGATTTCCGAATACCAGGGGAACCTGCCCCAGCGGGACGACATCACCCTACTCGGTTTCAGGCTGTAACCCTAGTGTACCATACGGTTGATTTACCAGACGGGACACGAATTAGCTGAAGGAGGAAAAACCAGCGATGAAAATTGCCAACCTGTATGAATTAAAGGAAACCTTCAACAGTGAGGGTATTCTGATCTGCTTTGCCGGTCCCTTTTCCCACAGTATCATCGAAGAACTCGGCAATGCCGTCAAACGCTATCTGGAAGCGGAACAAATGACCAAAGATACCATGATGGATGTCTTTTCGACCTTTATTGAGCAGACGCAGAATGTGAGAAATTATGCCCGACAAAAGGACGAGGAAGGAAATCGGGACTGCGATTTCAACAGCGCTATCGTTGTTATCGGCAAGAACGGCGGCAATTACGAGGTGAGTTCGGGAAATGTTGTCGCGCGGAGTGATATCCAAGGTGCCCTGAAAAAACTCGAAATGCTCAAAGGCCTTGACAAGCAGGAATTGAAAAGCCTGTATAAGGAGCAATTACGAAAAACTCAGCCCCCCGGAACCAGCTCGGGACTTGGCCTGATCGACATGTCCAGGAAGACCTCCCAACCTTTGGGCTACGCCCTGCAGGATATTGACGACAGGTATTGTTTTTTCAGCCTCAAGGCAATCATTTAGGAGTAATCCATGGAAATACTGCATCTCGAAGGAACAAAATCGACCCCTGAAATCATTTTTGACCCCGCTTCCGGTGTTCTGAGCATGTCCGGTGAATCCTATCCGGAAAATTCCTTTGAATTCTATCGTCCGATCCTCTCCTGGCTGGCGCGCTTCAGTGCCGTGTACCACGGATCGATGACTCTCAACACCAATCTCAGCTACCTTAACACCGGCAGTACCAAGTGCATGATGGATATCCTCGACCTCCTTGAAGAATCCCACCTGGCCGGAAGAATTGTCGCAGTCAACTGGTTTTATGACGAGGAAAACCACCGGGCTTACGAGACGGCTGAAGAATTCAAGGAAGAAGTGACCGTCCCCTTTTCCATAATCCCCATGAGTGAAGCACCATGACCTATTCCTCGGACAAGGAAGATGCCTTTATTGCCAGATTCGAAGGACGTTTCGTCGAAGCATCCGCTGGCTCTGCCTTCACTTGCGAAGAAGCTGCAGAGATTTTTTCGGCGTACAAAGGCTTGCTTCGGAGATTGGGCAGGATCGCCAAGATCAGTGACGGTTACCAGAGTGAGGTGAAGAGTCTCGTTCTGGAACTGCGTGAGGCGGCGGCAAATGTCAAGGCGTTGAAAGGCTTCATCCCGATCTGCGCCTCGTGCAAAAAAGTGCGAAATGATGATGGCTACTGGAAACAATTGGAGCAGTTTATCTCGGAGAATTCCGATGCCATGATTTCGCATGGCCTCTGCCCGGACTGCGCCAGCAATTACTCGGCTCTCTCCGAGGTACTTCCCCCGACCGGCGGCCGGCCCGCTTCCGACACGGCGCGGCTGCTGGATGAAACCGACATTGAAGACCCGGTTATCCTCCGTTTTTTGCCGACCATCAATAACCGACACTTTGCCAAAACACCGCTGTATAGTGAATTTTCTCTGCTCTTCCAGAAATATGTCCGCCTGTCGCGACGTCTGAAACGGATCGCCAGAATCAGCGATAGCTACCAGTTCGAACTACAGGACCTTAAGACGCGTTTCGAGCTTGCCTCCCACATCGACTACCTGACCGGTCTGCCCAATCGGCTGGATATGATGAAAAGGCTGGAGGCCGAACAGGCTCGTTCGCTCCGTCGCGGCAGGCGCTTCGCCCTGATCATGGCCGACATCGACCATTTCAAGGCAATCAACGACAGTTTCGGACATGACCATGGAGACCAAGTTCTGATTACCATTGCCCGGACCCTTTCCGGGTATCTGCGTAAAGAAGACAGCTGCGCGCGCTGGGGTGGGGAAGAGTTCCTGATCCTGATTCCCGAAACAGACGGAGAGGAGGCTCTTGAGGTTGCGGAACGGCTCCGCGAACTGACGGAAAACCTGGCCCTGGAAGCGGATACTTCGACAATCCAGGCAAGCATCAGTCTCGGTGTTTCGGTATATGTCAACGGCGAGACACTTGAGGAGTGCCTCAAGAGAGCCGACGATGCTCTCTATCAGGCCAAGAATTCCGGGCGCAATCGCTCGGTATTTCTACCTTCTCCATGAGGGAGAGGGTGGCACACCGCGCCGGGTGAGGGGGCAACTGAAGCCAATCTCTATTCATTTTCATCAGTTTCCGCTACCGCCCCTGCCATCCCTGAAAAATCGCGCCATTTCCTTAAAAACCATACTCCCTTCGCCCCGCGTAATCCTCGTCTTCGGCAGGGAATCGAGAAAGAAACGTCCGTAATTCTTTGACAGGACCCGGCTGTCGAAGATCAGAACCGCTCCCCGGTCGTCCCTGCTCCGGATCAGCCGGCCGAAACCCTGCTTGAACTTGATCACCGCCTGGGGGACCGTGTATTCCATGAACGGGTCGCCCCCCTCGGCAGCGATCGCCTGGGCCCGGGCCTCAAGAATCGGTTCGGTGGGCACACGAAAAGGAAGCCGGGTGATCACCACCAGCTCCAGCGCCCGCCCCTGCACGTCAACCCCCTCCCAAAAAGAATCGGTACCGAACAGCACGGCATTCGACTCCCGGCGAAAGCGGTTCAGGAGCATGTGACGGTTGATCTCACCCTGGCGCATGGGCGTAAGCCCGGCCTTCTCCAACGGCTCGCGCAGAGAGGCGAAGGTCCTGGCCAGGAGATCATAGGAGGTAAAAAGAACGAAGGCCCGCCCCTCCGAGGTAATCAGTCCCTGCAGCAGATACTCCTCAAGAAATCCGGCAAAACTCCGGTCGGTCGGCTCGGGCAGATCGTCCGGAATACCGATGAAGGTCTGCCTTTCGTAGTCGAAAGGTGACACCAGGAGCAGTTCGGTTACGCGCTGCTTATCCAACAGATCGATCCCGGTCATCTTTTTCAGGTAGTCGAAGCGCTCGCCCACCGCCAGTGTCGCTGAGGTGATGACCACCGTCCGAAACTTGTCAAGGACCACCGACTTGATAGATTGCGCCACTTCGATGGGCGAGGAACAGAGACGCACGGTCATGCCCTTGGGACCATTATTGACCTCGAACCAGTGACAGATCCGGTCGCTACGCACCGTAAAGACGCCCAGATCCTGAATGACCCCTTCCAGGCGACCCCGTATCCCGCGCAAATCGATCAGGCTGCCGGAAAGTTTTTCCAGCACGGAATCGGGAAGCTGCTCGCAAACCTTGAAAAATGCCCGGATGATCGCCACATACTCGGTCAGTTCCTTCACTAATCGCTGCACCGCCTCTTCGGCGGTTCGCCAGAAAGGATCGGCATACACCGCCGCGGTTAGGCGCAACTTCCGCTCGCCCGAGTTCTTTTTGCCATTTTTCAGATAGACCAGGAGGTCAAGCCCGAGCGAGTCGAGCACCTGGGTTACGCTCTCCGCCAATGCTACCCTTTGCGGCAGGAGACGTTCCTCAAGGAGAGTTGACAGTTCGATAAATTGAGCATCCAGATTTTCCGGAACCTCCCGGGAAATTCTGTTCACAAGTTGCGGCAGGATACCCCGCTGAGCCTTGCGCGGATGCTGGAGGCGGCCGAGGATCTGCAGAAGTCCGTGGCGTGAGGTACGAGAAGAAAAGAAACTGGTGGCAGTGTCCTCAATATGGTGTCCCTCATCGAAGATCAGACGGGTAAAGGGC
Source organism: uncultured delta proteobacterium (assembly GCA_963748325.1). Classification (GTDB taxonomy): domain Bacteria; phylum Desulfobacterota; class Desulfuromonadia; order Geobacterales; family Geobacteraceae; genus RPRC01. The sequence goes on from CAVVIJ010000001.1 coordinate 120,304, forward strand.
GGAAGAATCGCCGAAGAGTCGTAGCCGGTTTCATTACGCAAGGCCACATCCGCAAAGAGCAGCGCGTGATTGACCACAAGCACGTCGGCTCCGGCAGCCTCGCGACGGGCGGTATAGAAAAAGCACTTGCCATAATGAGTGCACTTGATCCGACCGCACTGATCGGCCTCGCAGCAGACCTCCTGCCAGATTTCATCACGCGGGATAAAGCTCAGATCGTTCCGGCAACCCTCCCCGGTTTTCCTGCTCCAGGCCACGAGAGCCTCCAGCTCGCCCGCTGTGCCCTCTTCCTTGAACAGGGAGGGTTCGCTCTCGACCGCCTTCAATTTGCGTAGACAGAGGTAGTTGGAGCGACCCTTGACAAGGACAGCCCGAAAGGAAAGGCCGCCCTTGTGCTGCAGGAAGGGAATATCTTTCTTGATGAGCTGTTCCTGGAGATTGATGGTATTGGTGGAAATGACGATCCGCTCGCGGTTGCGAACGGACCAGAGTACCGCGGGAAGAAGGTAGGCCAGGGACTTGCCGGTGCCGGTGCCCGCCTCGATGATGGCCACACGTTCCCGGTTGAAGGCTTCGGCAACATCAAAGGCCATCCGGGTCTGCTCGTCCCGATGCTCGTAACCTTCCAGGTTGCGGGAAAGGACGCCTTCGGGTGCAAAAAATTGTTCGATTTCGGAAAAGGAAAGGTGTTCGACGGTCTTGTGGGCAAAGGGACGTACCGCCTGGTAGCAACGTTCCACCCCATTGTCGACAATATAGAAACCGACACCCTGATTGCCGAGGATCGAGGCAATTTCCAGGTCAGGTTGTGAAGGGGTCAGATCCCCGGAGGGATGATTGTGGAGCACCACATCACCAAAGGATGTGGCGATAATAATGGCGGCAACCGCATCACGACTGCCCCGGGCAAGAGGTTCAACCTCGACGACAATGCTGTTTTCATCGGTGCGGCCGAGGAAAAAAACCTCGTTGCCGCCAGCTTCCGCGATCTCCTCCCGCATGGTGAGGACTGCTTTTTCAGCGATAAAGGATTTCATGGATAGTATGTTTCACACAGCGGAAGGAAAGGGGCGGATCAGGGTTCCTGTTTCAGGACCATCTGGAGGGCCTCATCAATCTTCAGCGTATCAACGGTTGTGTTGACGCAGGGACCGGAGGGACGCTCATTGAGCACACCCAGTACCGGTAGGGGATAACAGTCTTTGATACCCGTGGTGAGATCACCTTCGCAGGCCACGGCCACCACCAGCTTAGGCCTCTTTTCCATGATGACCTTGCGCGCCAGGGTTCCGCCGGTTGCGACCGAAATATCGATCTGGTATTTCTCGGCCAGATCAGCAATCCCGGAGATGGGGCAGCGTCCACATCGAATGCATTTATTGATATCGCCGGTGACCTTGATGTCGCAATCGGAAAGCTGCAGACAATGGGGCAGCAGGATCAAGATCCGGTCGGGCTTCAGCCTGACTCTCCGGGAAAGCACCAGGCTGTTATTCATGGCGATAAACGACTGCCGGATGGTATCGCGCGGTATTCCCGCGAGTTTGCCGATGAATTCGACGACCGGCAGGAGAAATTTGATGGCAGCACCCCGAAGAAGCTGGGTGCCGAGAATGTCCTTGCCAAGAAGCGTCGTCAGTACCAAGAGGAATGTCCCTAGAAGGATGGCCGCCGCTATAATAATCAAAAAGTCGCCGGCAATGGCGGGAAGCCTCGGATGAATGGAGGCGAGTCCGGCACCCTGAATCCACCAGATTACAAGGAAAACGGCTGCTATGAGGATGCAGGTTACCGCCAGCAGGGCCACGAACAAACCCTTGGATGTGCTGGTTAGATTGGATTCATTTTTTACCACAAAGCTACTCCTCTTTACCCAGAATCGTGCCGGGATCAATGCGGCAACCGGCGAGGAATTCCCGGACCGGAAGTCTCTTCTTGCCTTCGAGCTGGAGCTCTTCAAGGAAGACACTGCCACCGGCACAAGCGACTTCGACGCCGTCCTTACCGGCCGTAAGTACTGTTCCCGGGATTCCACTACCGTTTCCGGTTCGTAGCCGATAAATTTTCAGTAATTTCTTGTCAAGATACGTATACGCACCGGGCCAAGGGGTCATGCCCCGCACCAGGTTCTTGATGACCTGCGGCTCGGAATTCCAGTTTACAAGCCCGTTTTCCTTCTTCAACATCGGTGCATAGCAGGACAGGGAATCGTCTTGACGCTCCGAAGCCAAGGTCCCGGCGGAAAGAAGGTCGAGGGTTTCATCCAGGGACTCAGCACCCAGGACAGAGAGCCGGTCATGCAACGACTGGGTATCTTCTTCCGGGTCAATGGAGGTTGCCTTTTTCACCAGCATGTCGCCCGTATCAAGACCGACATCCATGAGCATGGTGGTTACACCGGTCTCTTTTTCGCCATTGATGATACAGTAGTTGATCGGAGCCGCACCACGGTAGCGGGGCAGGAGTGAGGCATGCACATTAATGCAACCATGTTTCGGGATCTCCAGCAGGGCTTTCGGCAGGATCTGACCGAAAGCAACCACCACGATCAGGTCGGGATGCATCTCCCGCATGATATCGATGAATTCGGGAGCCCGCACCTTGAGCGGTTGCAGAACCGGCAGACCATGACTTTCAGCCAGGACCTTCACCGGGGGCGGCAGGAATTTTTGTCCCCGGCCCTTCGGACGGTCAGGTTGGGTAACCACGGCAAGAACCTCTTCACCGCGATCGATCAGCCGCTGCAGTGTCGGGCAGGCGAAATCAGGCGTCCCCATGAAAACAACACGCAGTCCGGCCATTAGCCATCCACCCGCGATTGCTCAAGCACCTGGCGGTATTTTTTCCGGAAGATTTCCTTCTTCAGAGGGGAAAGGTGGTCCACAAACAGGATCCCGTCGAGATGGTCGATCTCATGCTGGAAAGCTATAGCCAGGAGGCCATCGGCCCGGTAGGTTACCTCTTCTCCCTCCAGGTTCAGCGCCTTGACCACGACCGTGGCATGCCTTTTCACACTGGCACCATACTGGGGCACGGAGAGGCAGCCCTCTTCGTCACAAGATGTTCCTTCGGAATGGACGATTACCGGATTGATGGCAACGATCAGGTCCGGTTTTTCGTCTTTGGGAGATACGTCGATGACGATCACCCTCTGGTGAACCCCGATCTGGACCGCTGCAAGGCCGACACCCGGCGCATCGTACATGGTTTCGGCCATGTCCTTGACAAGCTCTGTGATCTTTTCGTTGATTATGGTTACCGGTGCCGATTTTTTCTTCAATTCCGGATCCGGATAGGTAAGTATTCTTCGTATCATGCATTTCCCTGCCTGCTTATTTTCTATCCACTATATAAATTCGGGCGGGAAAATGCAAATTTTTCATTGTAAACGGAATCGGAAACAGGCAACAGAAAATCACCAGGACGGTATGGTAGAATCTTACCGGTCTGAAAGTAAATACACCGTCTTTCGAAAGGGACATTAAAAAAATCCCCACGCCTTTCATCTCGACACGGGGATTTCCAACCAGCTGTATTTCAGGGTTTCTTTATTCCTGCCAGTAGATACAGCTGACCGGGCAACCGTCCATTGCCTCCTGGATTTTCTCCTCGGGAGCGCCGGTCGCGTCGTACACTTCCGCAAGATTGGCATTGTCCAGGCGGAACACCTCGGGTGCACATTCAATACAGAGCCCACAACTGATGCAGGCATCTTGGTCAACAAACGGAATTCGTGCCATGGGCATTTTTCTCCTTTCCTTTACGACTTCTCGAAGAAGCTTTTTTCCGCCCCGCAGATCGGACAAACCCAATCTTCGGGCAACTCTTCGAAGGGCGTTCCCGGATCAACGTTATTGCCCGGATCACCGAGTTCAGGGTCATACTGGTAATTGCAGATCGTACACGTATATTTGTCCATCGTTTCCTCCTTGATCCATTGAAAGTATCATCAGTGTACTCGTTTTTTCCCACGGGGCAAGCCCACATCCGGCAAAATTGGCTCTCACGAGTTGTAACTCGTATACAACCGGACGTCAATCCCTGAGAAGACAACCACGGCAAAATATTCTTCATTTTCGGCAGAAATACCGAAGGAACGGGCCATGCGGGCAGAACGTTGAAAAACGGAAGATCACAGGCCGCTGTTCGGGAACGGAAAAAAGCGCGGTTCCGGAGGGTTGAAACCGCGCAATGGAGGAAGACGGCCCGAATGGCTTCAGACCGTGTGGAAGATTTTCTTGATAGTTTTTACTTTATCGGCAATTTTCGATAGAACTTTAGCGATACATCAGCTAGTGTCCCGTGCGGTTAGTTAGCAGCAGTAATTCCGTGGAATTTTGGTCTCTGGCAAGGCGAGGCGACGCAGGCATAGCGGGGCTCTGTCGAGGAGCCACAACGTAGCCAGAGGGCAAAAGAACCGGAATTTCAAGGATTGAATTAACCGCACGGGACACTAGATAGCGTTCAGTCCACCATATTCGCGCGATTCACACGCTCTTCGCCTCGCATAAGGGAGAGTAATTTGAGAGAGCACCTGCAAATACGGAAAAAAAGGCGCGGCTCCGGAGGGTGGAGGCCGCGCAAGGGAGGAAAGCCCTGGATGGCTTTCGACGTGTTGGACTTATTAATGCTATTCGTTTTCCTTACTTATCTTATCGTCAATTCTTGATGATACTTTAACTGTATTCCGACAGAATAACTTTGACTTGAGTCATGAAATTCATTATTGCTACACCGAACAAAAAAAGATGCGGCCACTTTTTTAGTGGCCGCATCTTTTTTCAGCGAAAACAAGTTCCTGATTGTCGGGAAAAACTATTTCGGTTCCGCCAACACGACCGGCCGAACCACGCCAAAGGTGGAAAGCGGTTTGTCGAAGCGCTTCTCATTACCAACGACCACCAGAATCATCTTGCCGGGAAGCAGGTATTTCCGAGCCGCGCGAAGGACATCGCTTTTCGTCACTTTGGCAATATTTTTACGGTAATTCTCCAGGTACCCTTTCGGGTAACCATAATATTCGAGGCGCGCCTGCTGGGCAACTACCGAGGCGGGCGTGGTAAAGGCGAAAATAAAGGAATTGATGATGGAGTCCCTGGCAAGGGAGAGTTCCTCGTCACTCACCGGTTTGCGGGTCATGTCGGATAGTATCCCCTGCATTAGTCCGATCGCCTTTGCGGTCGTACCGGACTTGGTCTCGGTTTCAGCCATAAAAGTGCCGGGAAAACGCCGGCCGGCTCGAAAAGAACTCTCCACGTTATAGGCCAGCCCTTCCTTTTCTCGGACAACCGACATGAGACGCGAACTGAAACCATTGCCACCGAGAATGGCATTCATGACGGTAATGGCATAGAGGTCAGGATTGTTTTTGTCGATCCCCAGATGCCCCATCCGGATAACCGTCTGGTCAATATCCTTTTTCACCAGCAGAATTTCCGGCTTGTCGTTAAGAACAGGTGCCGGCACCCTTGGCAGAAAAACCTCCCCTCTTTTCCATCCGGCAAAGGCCTTTTTAAGCTTATCGAGCATCTCGGTTCGCTCGAAATCACCCGATACCGCCAGGATAACGTTGTTGGGATGGAAGTAGCGGGCATGGAAGGCAACAAGGTCGTCCCGGGTCAGGGAACTCACCGAGGCGATGGTCGGATAGCGCCCGAGTGGATTATCCGCATAAATGGCCTTGAGCAGTTCCCGGTCGGCAACTTCCTTCGGATCGTCATTCTGGCGACGGATGCTCTCGATCATCAGATTTTTACCCTGCACAACCCGGTCTTCGCGGAAAGCCGGCTCGGTAAGGACCTGGGAAAAGAGCTCCAGGGTCCGGTCCAGGTTTTTTTTCAGGCAATTCATGGAAACCGTCCCGACATCGTCATTGATTCCCGAATCGATGGATGAGGCCATGAACTCCAGCTCGTCATCCAGATCCTCCGCAGAGGTCTGCGCAGTGCCGCCACCGCGCAGAACAGCGCCGGTCAGAGTGGCCAAACCGGTTTTATCGGCAGGTTCGTAAACACTTCCGGTCCCGACATAGGCCTGGATGGAAACAAGGGGCAGCTCATGGTTCGCCAGCAGATAGACAATCATCCCATCATCCATCACGGCTCTTTCTGCCGTGGGCACCGTGAAGTGAAGGGGAGGAAAGGTCATTTTCCGCGGATCAACGGTCGAACCTGCCACTGCAGACAGCGCCGGAAACAGGGATAGGAAAAGGCAGAGGCTGATCAGCAATCTTTTCATCGGGTTTCCTCCCGTTTTTTGATGAACGCCACCGTGCGGTTGTTCGGTACGAGGTATTTCCGTGCCACATTCATAACATCGGACGGGGTGACCTTGGCTACTTTTGCGCGGTGCTCCGTGAGATAGCGCCAGGTTCCAGCTACACTCTCATATTCCGTCAACCGGTAGGCAATTCCGCCATTGGAGCTCAGTGCATGGATCTCGTCCGCTTCCAGCTTGTTGAGGACCTGCTGGAGTTCCCGCTGACTGACCGGCTCTTTCTTCAGTTTTTCCAGTTCTCCATAAATTGCCTGCTCAACCTCCTGCGTAGTGTGCGGACTCCTCGGGGTTGCCGCAATGACGAAAAGGTTGGGATAACGGCTTCCTGGACCATAGAAGTCAGAGACATCGCTGGCAAGCTGCTTTTCCACTACGATCTTTTTATAAAGCCGCGAGTTTTTGCCGTCGGCAAGGAGCATGCTAATGACGTCGAAAGTGTAGTCATCCCGGTCGGGAATCGTCGGCTTATGGTAGCCGATCATTATTTCCGGCTCTGAATCTTCCAGGATTGCAATCCGCCGCTCTCCCGGCTGGCGGGGCTCTACGGTCGCAACCGGAGGAACCGGCACCCCGGGAGGGATGGAACCGAAGTATTTTTTCACCATTGCGAGAGTCTTGACCGGATCAATATCGCCGACGATCGCCACAACGGCATTGACCGGTGCATAATAGCGGTGCAAAAACGATTCGGCCTTTGTTCGTGACAGGTTCTGGATATCGGACATCCAGCCGATAATTGGCTGACCGTATGGATGGGCCTCGTAGGCGGCGGCCAGGAAAGATTCCCAGAGCTTTCCTTCCGGGTCCGAATCATAGGAGCGGCGGCGCTCCTCCATCACTACGTTTCGTTCGGTATAAAATTCCCGCAGTACGGCATTGCGCAAGCGGTCCGACTCGAGAACCGCCCAGAGCTCCAGTTTATTGGATGGCAGGTTCACCATGTAGGCGGTACTGTCCTTGCCGGTAAAGGCGTTATAGTTATTGCCACCGTTTTTATCATAGAGCCGGGAAACTTCATTCTTCACCACATACTTCTCTGCCGCAGCTTCCTGGTCGGCGAGCTTCCGGGAAAGGTCCCTGATTTTCTTCGGATCAGCGGCTTCCCGTTTGAGTTTCTCCGCCATGAGCTGCTGCGCCGTCTTTTCTATGGCGTCAAGCAGCGGCTTTTCCTTGGCATAGTTTGTGGTGCCCATTGTCTTCGTTCCCTTGAACAGCATGTGTTCAAGAAGATGGGCAATCCCCCGCTCGTCACTCCTTTCATTCACGCTTCCGACCTTGAAACGTATCCAGGCGGCAACGGTGGGTGAAGTATGACGCTCCACAATCAACACTTTCATGCCGTTCTTAAGGGTATGTTCATGCACCATCCCCTCCAGACCGACAGCAAAAGCGGTGTTGACAGAGAAAACTACGCAGAAGACGCTGAAAAATATGCCGAGCTTGAATTTCATGTGCAACCTCGCAGGATATCCCGCATCACCAGAGAAACGTCAATCAAGACAGTTTGGCTCCCAGAATCCGGTGCGGAAGGGGAAAAGTTATCTAAGCCCCAACAATGGTGGGCCAATTGCCCCCCAAGTATAACAGTCATTGGGGGGAAACAAATTCAAATTTCACTATATACATCCGACCGGGGCACGTCAACACGACGATAGCGAACTTCTTACAGCGCACGGATCTTTGCCCTTTTCCCTTTGCCTTTTGCACGGTATGGTATACTCTAAACTGGCAATAAGAGTACCCCCGCTAAAACATACCAAGCCCAAAAAGTCCGTTATTTCCATCACTCGGAGGTTGTCCGTGAAGATCTTTGCCAGTGTGTTTTTCGCCTGTCTCCTTTCCACAAGCCTGGCGGCGGCTGCCGCGGCCCCTTCGTTCGAAACCCTTTCCAAGCTCCCGGTGGTGCGATTCGGCGACCCACTTCCCGCTTCCGACTACATTCTGCTCTTTTCCCCCGGCCAGCCAATCACCATGTCGATTACCATCGAGGGCAGTCTCTTTTCTCAGCCGGCAAAGAGCGAACTGACAGTCACACCATCCCATGAGGTATTCGTCTATCGTGATTGGGCCAGCCTGGACGGTCTGGTCTGGATGCAGCGAAGTGACCTGATTAAAAGCGATGTTGTCGTAAAAATTCCCGGCTACAACAATCCCGCACCGGGTGAACTGAAGGTACGGATGGATCTGCCCGAAAAGAGATAATATCCGCTGTCAGCAAAGGAGAGTAATCCATGAAATTCATTACCCTGCCAGCGATCATGGGAACATGCATTTTCATGTTACTTGCCACAATGATAACCTCTTGCGAGGTTTCCGAAAAGAAAGAAGGCCGGAAATCAACCGTTGGGAAGGTAGCCAAATCCGAACAGATACGGGTCTATTCCGTAGAACGGGGAGGGTACTACATGACCGCCAAAGTACACAAAAGCGATGCTGAGTGGCGCAAAGAACTGACCGCTGAGCAGTTTTATGTTACACGAAAGAAGGGCACGGAAAAGCCTTTTGCCAATGCCTGGTGGAACAACCACGAAAAAGGCATCTACCGCTGCGCCTGTTGCGACCTCGACCTGTTCAGCTCCGATACGAAGTACGAGTCCGGGACCGGCTGGCCAAGTTTCTGGCAGCCCGTTGCCCCGGAAAATATCGCTACAAGACCAGACAACAGCTTCTTTGTCAGGCGTACCGAAGTTCTCTGCAGCAGATGCGACGCGCATCTCGGGCATGTCTTTAAGGATGGCCCCAAACCGACCGGGCTCCGCTACTGTCTTAACTCGGCTGCCTTAAAATTTGTAAAGAGCAAGTAGCTCCCGGTCCTGCGTAAGAAACGCACGTACCCGATTTTCTGATCACCTCAACAACAAGGAGCCGCTCCATGAACAAAGTACCCCTGGGTTCCACCGGCATGCATATCAACCCCCTGATTTTCGGCACTCTCCCTCTCGGCCCTCTGCAGGCGAACCTATCCGCAGCGGAAGGCGGAGCATTGATCCGGCACGCCCTGGAATCAGGAGTCACCATGCTTGATACGGCTGAACTCTACGGAACATATCCTCATATTCGCGAAGCTCTCAACGGTTTCAACGGTGAGGTCCGAATCGCCAGCAAGACCCACGCAACAACAGCCACCGAAGCCCGATCCCATGTGGAGAAAGCCTTGAAAGAACTGGCTCTCGAACGTCTCGATGTCGTGCACATCCACGGTGCGCGGCTGGCTGATCCCTGTGTGGACCGTGCCGAAGTTTTCGAAGAACTACTGAAGATGAAACAGGAGGGAAAGGTCAGACACGTGGGCCTCTCTTCCCACTACATCTCCGCATTTTACGCGGCGGCCAGACAACCTGAGATTGACATTGTCCATCCGTTGATCAATCGTACCGGCATGGGCATCATGGACGGCAATGCCGACGAAATGGCCGAAGCCATCGCCTGCTGCTCAAGAAGCGGTAAAGGAGTCTATGCCATGAAGGCGCTTGCCGGCGGCAACCTTATTTCCGAGGCCAGGTCCAGTATCAGGTATGTTCTCGGACTCCCCGGCGTCGATGCACTGGCACTGGGCATGCTTTCCCGCGAAGAGATCGATGCCAATTTGAAGATTTGCTCCCTCGATGAAGCAGATAACGAGACCTGGGAGATTTTAGAAAAACGTCGTCGCAAGTTCAAAATCATGGAGAAATTCTGCAAAGGTTGCGGTGCCTGTGTTGATGCTTGCACTGCGCAGGCCCTGGTGCTGGAAAACGGGGTTGCCAAGGTGAAGGAAGAAGAGTGCATACTCTGCGGCTACTGTGCTGCAGCCTGTCCGGAGTTTCTTATCCGGGTGGTATGACGAAAGAAGCTCACCCTCGAGGTTTTTGCTGAAAACAAAATCAGCCCCCATCGGCATTCTGTCTATGGAGGCTGATTTTGTTTCATCGTTGCAAGGAACAACAGCAATGGTATTTTCAACTTTGGAGAGGATTACGAGCGGAGATATTCCTCGATCTTCCTGGACAGAGTCTCGAAAATCCTCCGGAACTCCTGTTCATCCCTTTCCAGCAGGGTAACGCGGAAACCCTGCAAATGAGTTGAGAAGGAAGAAAGCGGGACGACGCAAATTCCGGTATTGGCGAGAAGGTGATAAACGAATCTTTTGTCGGGAGCAACGCCGGGGGCGGTTACCAATCCCTCCACCAGTTCGAGGATTTCGGGATTTTCAATGGGCAGTGTCTGCTTATGGGTCAATAAACCCTCCTTGAAAGCCACCGCCATATAGAAGGCACCATTACTGCGGTTCACCATCAATCCCGGGAGATCCTTGAGATAGTCATAGGCGATATTGCTCATCCGTTCATAGCGGGCAATTCTCTCGTCAAGGTAGCGCTGGTACTCCGGATGGGAAAAGATTGCCGGCAGTGCCTTTTGGGGTAGAGTCGTCGAACAGACCTCGTTCATCTTGGTATTGAGTATTGCATTCACGTATTTCTTGAATCGTCCATTTTTCTCCGTATTGTAGAACTCGATCCAACCGCAACGGGAACCGGGCCAGGGAAACTCTTTGGAAATTCCCCGCATTGCCAGGGCCGGCACTTCCCCGATAACTGCGGAAAGAGGCAGTGTTTCCGCACCGTTATAGACGATATTGTTATAGACTTCGTCCGCAATGAGAAACAGGCCATACTCTCGGGCTATGGCAACTATTTCCCGCAGAATTTTCTCTGGATAGACCATCCCTGTCGGGTTATCCGGATTGATAATAAGAATTCCCGAGATTGCCGGGTTATATTTCACATGATTGCGCAGGTCTTCCAGATCCGGATACCAGTTGTTTTCCGGCTGCAAACGGTAACTGATCGAAGCCGCATTCGCATGGGCGGTTTCACCGGTGGAGTGGGTGGTATAGGTAGGCGAGGGCGTGAGAATCCGGGTTTCCGGTTTCAGGGTGCCGTAGACTTTTGCGATAGCGTCACCGAGGCCGTTAAAAAAAATGATGTCGTCCGGGGTGATCTGGACGCCCCCACGCTTGTTGGTGATTTCACATATAAACTTCCGGGTTTCCAGAACACCGCGCGTGTGGCAATAGCCGTACGTTTCGTCGTTCATGACTTCCCGCACCACAAGTTCTTTCATCCAGGCCGGAACCTGTTCACCCTTGACGATGGGGTCGCCGATGTTTTCCCAGTTTATCTTGACGCCGTATTTCTGAAGCTTTTCCGCTACATTGACAATGTTGCGGATCTCATAGGTCAGTTCACCTGCTCCCGGATTGACAAGTTCGTTTCGCATTCTTTCTCCCAGAACATTCTTAAATAGACAGCAGACGCCGTTGTCCGAAAAAATATAAAGGGCCGTAGGTTGTACCCACGGCCCTTATAAAAACAGATTATGTGTGAATAGTCACATGGCAGCGGATACACGTGCGGCTTTACGCGCCGCGGCGCTGGTAGCTCGTGCTGTTGCAGAAGATGCCATGTGGATTGCTTTCATAGTATTCTGAAATATCACAGGGTTTACGGCAAGTCAACAATTTTGTCTCGCTAGGGAATTTGATAAGGTTGCACCTTGAACTTTTCCAGCGCAATAAGCAATTTTCCGTTACCGTCACACCAACGAATCCAGCCGTGCTTGTCGTTGTCAGACCGAATCTTGGCCCATCTGTTGCTGATTTCCATGACATACATCCTTTGCCCGGGAGCGATGGTTCCCAGCGAGGGAGATCTATCGTATGGTTCCTGATGAAACTCTGTCAGAGATGCGCGCAGCTCAGGAAGAAAACGCACGAAACATCCCGGGAGGAAATCCGTCCAACGGTAATAGTTCCAGTACTGTCGTCCCTTGATCCAGCCCTCGCGACCGGACTCATCGTAGGCCAGCCGGAACCAGTTTCCCCGCTTGCCCATGACAGCTACGGCATAAACCCCGGTAGGAACCGGCAACACGAGGGACAGGGAGGGAAGTCGAGCAGCATTGATCATGGCGACCCTCCGGATGCCGGGAGTTTCATACAGGACGAGAGTTTTCAACGAATCGGCCTGTTCGGCAAAAGCGGGCCGCAGCAACAAAATGCCCTGCCCGGCACGAGGCCGATCTGAGCTTGCCTTTACCGTTGCACTGAACAGCAGAACGACACCAACCAGCGCAGCAAAGAACGCGCTACCAGATCTTACGAATCTCCGCAAGGTATGCTGCTGCCTCATCGCTACCCTCTCCGGGCGCCCAGGGAGCCCTTTCCTCAGCCGTCAGAGGCCGGTACGGACCGGCCTTGCTTTCGAAAAAAACCGTGCCGCTTTCCAGGCTGACAAAGGTGTGAAACTCACCATGGGGGATATTGACTCCCAAAACATCACCTGCGGGAGAAAGTAACTCTGTCTGCATAACAGTTCCCTCGTCATCGAAGAAGACCACCCCCAGTCTACCCCGCAGGACAAGTATCATCTCATCTTTCTCCGGGTCAAGGTGGCAGTGCGGGGTGATATACGAGTCTGGTTCCATGGCATTGAGAAGCCGGTGGCACAACGATTCATCGCATTGATGAAAATTATGGTTTTTACGTTGTCTGGACGCGGCTTTTGCCTCACGGGTAACCTCATCCAGGATTTCCTGCCTGATAAGACGGACGCTTTTCTTCAAGGTTCTCTCCTAAGAATCGAAGATGTCAGCAAAGCAATTTATGTTGAAATTACGGTATGATAGCAGATAGGGATAGAAAAACGCAAGGGATTGCAAAACAGGAGAGCAGTAGAAAGATATCGGCCGACCGGAAGAATTCCGGTCGGCCGGACGAGCTTAGTTGGAATTATCTGAAGTAATGATTCTCTTCACGGGAATGACACCCCATGATTCAAGCTCTTGCAGAGACATTTCCACCAGTGTTTGCAGTTGAGCCTCAACAGCCGGTGTCAGATCCACTCCCAATTCAATAACCTCCGGTTGGACGCCGAGAAGAACCGTATCGGGAGTGACATGACCTTGCAGGATGGAAACGGCAAGTAAATCCTTCAGGCCCATCTGATGGGGAGACAACTTGGTTTCAAAGGCTGCCGGTATGTCGTCACCGGTAAGCCTGGAGATGGTTCCCGGCGGTCCACCGGTCGCCATGGCATCGATGATCAGCAGATGTTCCAGTCCTTCAAGAAAAGGCAGAAGGTCAAGACCGAGAGTGCCGCCGTCCAACACTGTCACCCCTTCCGGGAAGACATAGTTTGACGCAAGATACTGCACGACCCTGACCCCTACCCCGTCATCTGTCATGACCAGGTTTCCTATTCCGAGCACGAGAACTGACAGAGACTATTCCTCCCCTTCCGGAACAGACTTCCAGCCACCGAAGATACTCGAAATAACACCATTTTTTTCCTTCACGTCCATCAGCCAGGCGCTATACACATGATGGATGGCAAAGGCGATCAGAAACCACATAGTAATTTTATGGGTCAGGCGGAGCCCCTGGTTGCTGCCGAATACATACACCCAGCTAAAGGCACTGCTGATAAAACCTCCGGGGGCGTACTGTCCATAAAGTGCGAAACCGGTACAAATCATCACCAGGTACAGTGCAAAAATCCAGAGGTACGCAGCGCCTGCCATCCCATTATGACCTACGCAATGGGGTGGCGTCGGTTTGAAAAACGTATAAAAGAGGAATGTCTCCTTCATGTTCTTGCGGCCGTCTTTGAAAGCCCATGGGACAAAGACACGCCAACTGGCGTATTTGTTGCCGACAAAGGCCCAGTAAATCCGTGCCACCACACTGATGGTAAACATAAATGCAACAACAAAATGGACGAATCTCACCCAACCCATAATAAACTGGGAAGGGTTGTGGGCCAGCGTCTTACCCCAACCAATATAGATGCCGGTCACGGACAGGACCACTATGGCAGAGAAGTTGACCCAATGTACTAACCTGACTGGCCATTCCCAGACATATCTTAATTCGATTTTTTCCATGGTCAGCCTCCTACACTACTTTTACCGTTACCGACTCGCCATCCTCCGGATCAAAGAGATGCACCGCACAGGCAAGACAGGGGTCAAAGGAATGAATTGTTCGCAGGATTTCAAGGGGCCGCTTCGGATCTGCCAACGGTGTCCCAACCAGTGCCGATTCATAGGGTCCGCGCTGCCCCTTGGCGTCGCGTGGAGAAGCAAGCCATGTCGAAGGAACGACCGCCTGGTAATTGAGAATCTTTTGATCCTTGATTCGTATCCAGTGACCGAGAGCACCGCGAGGTGCCTCGTGCCAGCCATACCCTTTCGCTTCGGTAGGCCAGGTGGAGGGATCCCATTTTTCATTGTTATGAATTGAGTAATCACCGCCCTTGATGTTTGCGGTAAGGGCAGCCAGCCACTCAGGAAGCTTGCGGGCTACCAGCAGGGTTTCGATACCACGTGCAGCGGTTCTGCCAAGGGTGGAGAAGAGCGCTTCCGGGCCCACCTGAAGCTTGGCTAGGACCATGTCCACCGCAGCTTTTGTTTCCTTGTGACCGGAAGCATAGGCAACGAGACAGCGAGCCAGCGGGCCGACCTCCATCACCTTACCGTCGTAGCGCGGCGCCTTGACCCAGGAATATTTCTTGTCGGTGTCGAGGAACTCGTAGGGCGGTTTCGGACCGCTGTATTTGTAATTGGTCTCACCTTCCCACGGATGGAGACCTGTTCCAGGACCGCCGGTGTAATCGTACCAGGCGTGGTCGACGTATTCGGCGATTTTTTGCTGATCCACAGGATGTACTTTGCTCAGATCCTTGTTGAGGATCATCCCGCGGGGCATCCAGAGGACATCCTGGCTTCCGCTGTTGTCGGAGGGGTATTCTCCGTAGCTCATGTAGTTGCCGCCTGAGTCACCGATGCCTGCCCATTCCTTGTAAAAGGATGCCACGGCCAGAAGGTCGGGGATATAGACTTTTTCAACGAAATCTTTTGTTCTTGCCAGCAGGCGGCTGATCTCCTCCAGCTTGTCGGCATTGAGAGCGTTTTGTGAATTAGGATCGATAGGAATAGCCATACCACCAACCAGGAAGGTCTGGGGGTGGGGATTCTTGCTACCCAGGATTGCGTGAATACGGATGATATCCTTCTGCCACTCCAGCGCCTCCAGATAGTGAGCTGTAGCCATCAGGTTTGCTTCAGGCGGAAGCTTGTAGGCCGGATGTCCCCAGTAAGCATTGGCAAAAGGACCGAGACGACCCTTGCTGACAAATGCCTGCAGTTTTTCCTGAACTCCCTTGAAGTAGGTGGGAGAGTTGAGCGGCCAGTCGGACAGGGAAGCTGCCAAAGCGGCTGTTTTTGTCGGATTTGCCTTCAACGCCGAGGTAATATCGACCCAGTCAAGGGCATGCAGATGATAGAAATGGATCACGTGGTCCTGAACATTCTGGACACCCATGATGATATTTCTGATCAATTCAGCATTGGGTGGAATCTTGATTCCGAGAGCATTCTCCACGCTCCTGATGGAAGCAATGGAATGAACTGTTGTACAGACGCCGCAGAAACGCTGGACAAAAACCCAGGCGTCGCGAGGGTCGCGCCCTTGCAGGATCTGCTCGATCCCGCGGAACATGGTACTGCTACTCCATGCATCGGAGACCTTGTCGCCGGACACCTCGGCTTCAATACGAAGGTGCCCTTCTATTCTGGTAATGGGGTCAATGACGATTTTTGCCATAGGTTACTCCTCCTTCTTTCCATCTTCAGCCTTATCTTTCTTGAGGGCGCTGATGATTCCGTGGCCCGCGAATGCCGCAGCAGTAGCTATTGCAAGCCCGGCGCCAATCTCGTTAGCAGTGTATTCGACTCCAAATCCCGGGACATTAGGCAGACGTCGGTAAAATGGTGTCATGGTATCCCAGAAATTCGCTTCGGAACAGCCAACACATCCGTGCCCAGACCCAACCGGCCAACTCGTTTTTTCATTGTAACGCTGAGTAGGACAGTTGTGGAAGGTTTCGGGGCCCTTGCAGCCCATTTTATAGAGGCAGTAGCCCTTGCGGTGCCCATCATCACCCCATTCTTCCACGTACTGACCGGCATCAAAGTGCGGACGCCGCTCGCAGTTGTCATGAATTCTCTTGCCATAGGCAAACAGCGGCCGCCCCTGGCTGTCGGTTTCGGGCAACTTGCCGAAGGTCAGAAAGTGAACTATCGTCGCCGTCAGATTGTCAGGATTCAAAGGGCAACCGGGCAGATTGATGACTGTTGCACCCGGAACCGCCTCTTTCACACCGACCGCACCGGTGGGATTCGGTGCTGCGGCAGGGATACCACCGAAGGTAGCACAGGTCCCGACCGCAATGGTTGCGAATGCGTTGCCGCAGACCTCCCTGGCAACATCAAGGGATGATTTCCCGCTGACACAGCTGTAGACACCCCCGTCCTTCATCGGAATGGCGCCTTCCACCACGACGATGTATTTCCCCTTGTTCTCACGAATCGCTTTCATCAGGTTCTCTTCCGCCTGATGACCGGCAGCGGCCATAATGGTTTCGTGATAATCGATCGACAGGACATCCAGGATTATGTCGGCTACGGAGGGGTTTGACGCCCGAAGCAGTGCTTCCGTATCGCCTGCGCAATCCTGGAACTCAAGCCAGACAAGGGTGGGACGCTGTACCTCGTCAAGTGCCTGTGCAATCTTGGGAGCAAAAGTAATGGGTAACGCCAGTGCCGCGGACATCGCGGTACAAAACTTCATAAAGTCACGGCGTGAAACCCCTTTTTCCTCCCAAACTGTCCTTTTTTCGCTGTGCCGTTCTTCGGCAACAATCCCTTGTTCCTTGTCTTTACTATCCATAGTAACTGAACCTCCTTGCTGGTAACAGCGGGTTACAAACCGCTCAGTCTGACTTTCGCAACCCCGGCAACATTATTTCTATCCTGCCTGTCAGTTTGAAACACCTTTTCTATAATATAAAAACATCGCAATATCAATATATTTATTTTTTCTAAGCTTAATAAATATTATTTGCTTCTTAGGGGTTGTCAAGGAATGTAACAAAGTTTTATTTCATTACAATGGCCAACCGGAAGTGAGAAACTAAATCCGAATCGAACTTATTCGTTTTCAGTCCTCGAACTGACGGAAATTTTCGCGGAATCTCTTCGCCAGCTCGCGGGCCTTTTTTTCGTATTCCGTCAGATCCGACCATACAGCAACCGGGCTGAGGAGGGAGGAGGGAATTTCAGGGCAGGAGGTCGGAATCGCTAGTCCGAAATACGGTTCGCGGACAAAGGCACTAGTATCGAACACTCCGGCCAGCGCGGCATGAATCATCGCCCTGGTGTAATCGATGCGGATTCGCTTGCCAACACCGAAACCGCCACCGCTCCAGCCGGTGTTGACCAGCCAGCAGCGAACCCCGTGGCGAGTAATCTTGTCCCGCAGCAGCTCAGCATACACTCTTGGATGGAGCGGCAGGAATGGGGCCCCGAAACAGGCGGAAAAAGTCGCTTTCGGTTCCTTGCCGAGACCGTCCTCAGTACCGGCAACTTTCGCGCTGTATCCGGAGAGAAAATGAAACATTGCCTGTTCGGGCGTAAGGCGGGCAATAGGGGGAAGGACGCCGAAGGCATCGCAGGTCAGCATGAAGATATTTTGCGGGTGGCTACCGGTTCCGGCCTGAACCGCGTTTTGAATGTTTCTGATGCTATAAGCCGCCCGGGTATTTTCCGTCAGAGAAGCGTTATCCAGATCTATTCTCCGGGACACGGGATCGATCACCACGTTTTCCAGCACCGTGCCGAAACGGTGAGTGCAGTCATGAATCTCCCGCTCGAATTCCTGCGAAAGCCTGATTACCTTGGCATAACAGCCCCCCTCGATGTTGAAGACCCCCTCGTCATCCCAGCCATGCTCGTCATCCCCTATCAATGATCGGCCCGGATCAGTGGACAAGGTGGTCTTACCTGTACCGGAAAGACCGAAAAATATGGCCGTATCACCGTCTGCCCCCACATTGGCAGAACAGTGCATGGAGAGAGTATCACGCTCTCGGGGCAGAATATAATTCATGATGGTAAATATGGATTTCTTGATCTCTCCGCCATAGCCCGTACCTCCAATGAGGATCAGCTTTTCGGCAAAGTTCACCAAGATGAAGACTTCGGAATTTGTGCCGTCGGACTCAGGACAGGCAAGGAACGAGGGAGCATCGATCAGGGTGAATTCGGGACGGTGGGACTCCAGCTCAGAGAGCGTAGGGCAGATGAAAAGGGAGCGGGCAAACAGGGAATGCCAGGCGGTTTCCGTGATAACGCGAATCGGCAGACGATGACGGCGGCTCGCGCCGGCAAAACAGTCCTGCACAAAGATTTCCTTATCGGCCAGGTGCTGCAGAAGTCGCTCTTTGAGCACAACGAATTTCTCCGGCGGCAGAGGGTTGTTCACCGGCCCCCACCAGATGTCATCATGGGTTCCGGGCTCGTCAATGATAAATTTATCGTTGGGAGATCTTCCGGTATGGGGAGCGGTAGCAACGACAACCGGCCCACCATGGGCGAGGAGCGCTTCCCCTTTTCGAACAAGCGCCTCGTACAGCCGGGGAGTCGTCAGGTTCCAGTGGATGTTTTCCGAAGTACTGATGCCATGCTCTTCAAGGGTTCGTACCATCAAATACCATTACCTTTCACGATAAGATCCTGAATACGTCGGGCAGCAAGAGATTACACTGTTTTGGAAAAAATCACTGCACCCAGCTCCTGTTGATGCTCTTCTCTCAACCAATGGGGAAAGCTTCCTTTACGGCTCTCGCGAAATTATCGAGATTTCTCTCGTCGTTCGAAATGCTCCTTCTACTTTAGCATCGTTTTATTGTATCGATATCCTTTTTCAAAAGTATTCGCCCAGAAACAGGAAAGGCGGGGTAACCCGCCCTTCCTGTTTCTGGAATCCGTTTCAGCCGTTAGAGCCCCACGAGGAGCTCGTCGACAACCGCGAGGAATTCCTCCAGATCGGCCATCTGTGTATCTCCCATATGGGCAATGCGGAAAGTCTGACCTTTGATTTTTCCGTAGCCGTCATCAAAGGCATAGCCGCGCTCTCCGAGCAGTTTTTTCAGGCTGGCAAGATCAGTACCCTTGCTGTTCACTGCACAGGTCAGGGCAACCGAGCGGTAGGGGGCTTCGGTATAGAAACCGTAGCCGTTTTTCTCCAGCCACTGGGCAACCCGGCCGGCCAGTTCCCGATGCCGGGCCCAGCGTTTCTCCAACCCTTCGGCAAACATCCGGTCAAGCTGTTTGTCCAGGGCATAAATCTGAGAAATGCAGGGGGTAGAAGGCGTATTGTCCTTGGCATCAGCGGCATCGAACTCGAGAAAATCGAAGTAATAGCCTCGTCCCTCTATGGTTTTTGCCTTCTCCAGGGCACGTTCACTTGCGGTAAAAACCGCGAGACCCGGAGGGAGTGCAAAGGCTTTCTGGACACCGAACAGGCAGCAGTCGATACCGAGTTCGTCAACCGGGATCTTCAAGGCGCTCATGGAAGACACCGTGTCAACGATGGAAATCACATCCGGGTATTTCTTCAGCACTTCGGCAATTTCCGCCAGCGGCGACATGACGCCGGTCGAGGTTTCATTATGAACCAGGGTGATGGCATCGTACTTGCCGGTGGCGAGGGCTTCGTCCACCATCTCCGGAGTGATCGGTTTGCCCCACTCGGCCTTGAAGGCATCAGCCTCCTTGCCGCAGCGCTTGGTGACATCATGCCATTTGTTGGAAAACGCACCGTTGCAGAAGTTGGCGCAACGAGTCGCCACAAGGTTCCGGACCGCCCCCTCCATTACACCGAAGGCACTTGAAGTTGAGAGAAAAACCTTTCCTTCCGTGAATAGGAGTTTTTTCAGCTTTTCTTTCACCGAGCCATGCAGTACTGCATACTCCTTCATACGGTGACCAATCATGGGGGTCGCCATTGCCTGGAGGATCTCGGGATGTACCTCAACCGGACCTGGAATAAAAAGTTTTTTCGCCATGTGTGTTCCTTTCAATTGTTTGATAGGGGCCGCTCAGGGTCCCCTCCGGGGAGGCCTATTATTTCAGCACAGCAAAAGCTATCAGACGTGGGATAAATTGTCAACTGGTTGTTACGAAAGGGGTTTTCTCGAATCAGGAGGGTGTCGTTTCCAGTTGTGAAATATTCGACTTCTGTTATGATATGAAACTATTAGTCCAGTGATTTGATCGAAATCAGTACAGGGAGAACCACCATGTTGAGAAAACTTATGAGACACAGCTACAACCTCATCAGCCTGATAGGGATACTTCTGGCAATAGCAGGAACATCGCTCATGGTCATTTTTCTGGCTATAGGGATGATCTCAGGCCTTGAAAACCCGTATCTGGGAATACTGATCTACTTTGTCTTTCCTGGCATCCTGGTTCTTGGCCTCCTGCTGATACCACTGGGCATCCTGCGCACGCGAAAGAAAATGCTGCGCGAAGGGCTTACCGAAGTCCCCCTCTATCCGACCCTGGATCTCAATGACCCCCACCAACGTCACAAGGCAATTTTCTTCATCCTTGCGACACTCTTTTTTCTCCTGATTCTGGCCATTGCTTCCATCAAAGGGTATGACTATACCGAATCGACGGAATTCTGCGGCAAACTCTGTCACACGGTCATGAAACCGGAATATGTCGCTTGGAGCAATTCTCCCCATGCCCGGGTCAGGTGCGCGGAATGTCACATCGGCCCAGGCGCCAAGTGGTTTGTCAAAGCCAAACTGTCCGGTCTCAAACAGGTCTACCGGGTTCTAACGAATACCTATCCGACTCCCATCGAAACACCCATACCGAATCTGCGTCCGGCACGCGATACCTGCGAAGGCTGCCACTGGCCAGCCAAGTTCTATTCCGGCAAGGAGAAAAACTTCTTCCATTACGCTTCCGATGAGAAAAACACGCCACGGGAAATCAATCTTCTGCTGAACCTGGGTAAGGCGCCCAAGACTCCGCATGCATCGGGGATCCACTGGCATATCAGTTCGCAGGTGTACTACATTGCCCGTGATGAGAAGCGCCAGGACATTCCCTATATTGCCGTTAAGGAAAAGGACGGCACCATCACCGAGTACCAGGACACGGACAAGCCTCTGAGCCGGAAAGAAATCAACGCAAGCACTCCACGGCTCATGGACTGCATCGACTGCCATAACCGCCCGAGCCATATTTTCCACTCACCCGGAACGGAAATGGATGATAGTTTTGTCAGCGGCACCATAGACTCTTCCCTGCCCTATATCAGAAAAGTCTCAATCGAACTCCTTGCCAAGCCGTACAAGACAACTGAAGAAGCTACCGCGGCCATTGCCGCCGGAATCAGGAGCTATTACGAGAAGGATTACCCTGAACTGAGTAAGACCAAAGCACCCGCCATTGAGCAGGCCGTAAAGGAAGTACAGAAAATCTACCAGCGGAACTTCTTCCCGAAGATGAAGGTTTCCTGGACCACCCATGCCAACAATATCGGACACCTCTACTTTCCCGGTTGTTTCCGTTGCCACGACGGCAAACATCGCGCTGCGAACGGCAAGGTCATCTCCAAGAACTGCGACCTCTGCCACGAAGTGCTCGGGCAAAAACAGGAAAATATCAAGCCGGGCACCAAGGTCACCGAATTCGTCCACCCGATCGACATCGGCGACGAACTGAAAACCACCAGCTGCTATGAATGCCATCAGCCTGCCGAGATGTAGTACAGCGGCTCTCCGGAACAACAAACCGGTACCATAGCGCAGAAAACAAAAAATCCCCCCGTCTTGAAAGCGGGGGGATTTTTATGCCAGAACCTACCGGCAACGTTGCGGGAAGGGCCCGAATTGGGCCCTTCCCGATTTTGGTACTCAATGTCGACAATGCAATTCTTCCAGCAACTCAGAGCTTTTCAACCATGTAACCTTTCTTCCGGAGGCTCTCGATTATTCCGTTCGGCCCTACCAGGTGCCCCACCCCGACCAAAATAAATTCCGTTTGGGGGGTCTTTTGAAAAGCATCGATTTTAGGCAGCCAATTCCTGTTACGATCAGTCATGAGTCTCCGGTACAGATTCGGCAATCGTGATTTGAGATCGGCATTCATCATCTGGTCGAGCTTTTTCGTATCACCGATGCGCCAGGCATGCACCAGTACCTCGAACTGCTGCTTTATCGCCTCCATATCCCTGATCGAATAGCTGACATATTCATTCTCGCTACCATCTGCCATGGTAGCCACATAATTGATCTGCTCATCTACCGTCTCAAGTTCCTCTATGCCTTTCTTATCCCTGGTCGCCATTTCATAAAAAAACATGTCGACACCCCGTTGAGTGACACCCATTTTCGTAAGCTCCATGAATGTCAACATTGTCATCAGCATTGAAGGCTTGAATACACTGAGCGAACTCAGTGGGATACCATTGGACTTACAGTAGCCCTTGAGCTCCCCATATGCGGTGCTTGACAGGTGCTGGTCAACGGTACTTCCGTCTGTATACATGGAAAGTGCCAGTAACTTCTGCTGGGATTCGGGATCCTGCAAAGAGCCGATATCGGTTTCAAATACCACACTATCGGATGCCCGGTAAGCCTTGTCGAATTCCTTAGGCAAGGGAAAATCCGATTCCCGCAAAATATGGCAGGTTCCTCCCAGGTAAAGAATGGAATTGCCTTTTTGCGCTTTCCATACCGATGATTCAGCCGCGGCCCAGGTGCAGCTGAAGAGAACCAGTATAAAGCTCACCATGACTTTCTTCATTGCAGTCCTTTCCTGTTTTGTAAAGGTGTGGTACGTGACCATCAGCTCTTTTCCCGAGTATCTAATCCACCTGACCTCCGGGATATTACAGAAATGAAAAAGCCGTCCGTTCAGTTTTTACACTGAATCAAAGGCTTTTGAAGAATATCTATCCTTCCTGCTCCAACGTTAGAGTCTCGCTGACAATGCATTTTCAAAGGATCCGGAATGATCCTATTCACTGCCGAAAAAAATGTCATGATTCATCCTTACGTTGACTATACATGCGGATCAGAAATTCGGAATCCAGGGGATCAAGATCGAACCTGAAAATTGCCTCGTTGACCAACGGCATGATCAGACTGTCCGGATTTTCCTGCAGGTGGCTGGCAATCCATTTTACCGCCCGTCTCAATTCTTCTCCTTCAGGCAATAGATCATGCATGATGATAGTACCCCTCACAGTAATTTCCAAACCGTTATATTTCTTTTCTTGAATGCTACCATGCAATCGGTCTCTCAGAAAGCACTTTTCAAAAATGCCGTAAATCCTCGGCAAGGTAAAGACCTGTCATTTGATTGAATAATCCTGACCACGGTGATACTCTTACGCAGCGAAATCTAAAGGACTTATTTGTCGAAAAGGAAGGCTGACCATGGAAAAAATCAAAATCGCCAACCAGGCATTCCCCGGTCCCATGCCGGTGGTGATCGTTGGCGCCGAAGTTGACGGCAAGCCCAATTATCTCACCGTGGCCTGGATCACCCGGGTAAATTTCAGTCCGCCCATGCTGGGGATCTCCCTCGGCAAGATCCACCATACCAACAGGGGCATCCGGGCACATGGCGAATTCAGCGTCTCGGTTCCGGGTGCAGAGCTGATGAAGGCGGTGGATTACTCCGGACTTGTCTCCGGCCTGAAGACCGACAAATCAGAACTGTTCGAACCTTTTTTCGGTGAACTGCGCCACGCCCCCATGGTCAGGGAGTGCCCGCTGACCATGGAATGCCGGGTCGTCCAGACAGTGGAACTGCCGGTAAATGAGTTTTTCATCGGGGAAATAGTCGGAGTGTACACGGAGGAGCGATTTCTGAGCAACGGCAAGCCGGATATGGAGAAGATCAATCCCTTTGTCCTCAGCATGCCCGACAACCATTACTGGCGACTCGGCGAGCCGATCGGCAAGGCCTGGCAGAGCGGCCGGGATTTCAAATCATAACCCCATGGCCGGCATCCAACTTGAAATCCTCTACCATGACGAGCATTTCGTGGCGGTCAACAAGACGGCAGGACTCCTGGTACACCGCAGCGATCTGGACCGGCATGAAACCGAATTCGCCTTGCAGATAGTGAGGGATCAAATCGGACGACACATCTATCCGGTCCACCGGCTCGACCGTCCCACCTCCGGTGTGCTGCTCTTTGCCCTGTCACCGGAAGCGGCACGCCGCGCGGGCGAAGCCTTCGACGCAGATGCGGTGCGCAAAACCTATCTGGCAGTGGTGCGGGGAATTACCGAAGAAGCGGCTGTCATCGACTATCCGCTGCAGGAACTTCCGGAGCGCTACGAGACGAAAAGCAAAGCCCGAAGAGTCGACGCCCGTGAAGCGCTGACCAGCTACCAACGCCTTGCAATGGTTGAGCTTCCGCTCCCGTTGGGGAAATTCCCGACGGTCCGCTATTCCCTCCTGGAGGTCAAGCCACGCAGTGGCCGAAGACACCAGATTCGCCGCCATCTAAAGCATGTCTTTCATCCCATTATCGGCGACACCACCTACGGTGAAGGTCGTCACAACCGTCTGTTCCGGAACGAACTGGGCTGCTGCCGCATGTTGCTGCACGCCGTGGAAATCTCATTTTTCCACCCCTGGAGCAGGGAAACGGTGACAGTACGTGCTGCATTGGACGAAGAATTCGCTGCGGTAGTGGAACGCTTGGGATGGCAGGACAGAATTCCCCCGGAGTGGTTCTCCTCAACCAGGTAGCAACCGGCAAAGCACGGCAGGTAACGCAAGCATGCCCCAAGGAGGCTATCCCTCGAGCACCTCACCCAGGGCAGCAAGCAGCCGGCGATTTTCCTCTCCGGTCCGCACCGCAACCCGGAAAAAATGTCCATTCAGCCCCTGAAAGTTGGCACAATCCCTGATCAGAATCCGTTTTAGCAACAGCTCGCTTCTCAGCTCGGCAGAGCTCAGGTCGTTTTCCAGTTCAACCAGCAGATAGTTGGCGGCCGACTGGAAGGGCGACAGTCCAGGCAACCCGACCAGGCCCCGGGCAAGTGCCGCGCGTTCGGTGGAGACGTAGCGGATCGAACGTTTCCGGAAGTCGGCATCTGCCAATGAGGCAACACCGGCAATCTGGGCCGGGGTATTGACGTTCCAGGGCTCCAGACTTTCCCTGCAGAGGCGAATGACATCTTCATGGCCAACAGCATAGCCGAGCCGCAGCCCGGGAATTGCGTAGAATTTGGTCATGGAGCGCAGAACAATCCCGCCGCCGCTTTCGGCAACCAGGGCCTTGGCGGAATTCTCCTCGCAGAAATCCATGAACGCCTCGTCCAGCGCCAAAAAGGTTCCGGCCTGGCGGCAGAGTCGGAGAGTTTCCCCAATCGTCGATTGAGAAAGAAGCGTACCGCTCGGATTGGCCGGATTGCAGAGAAACAGCAGATCGAAACCCTCTGCAAGTTTTTCGGCCAGCCTTTCCAGGGAAAGGGCAAAGCCGTCGGCAGGAGAAAGTTGCAGGTGCTCGGTCTGCCAGCCCGCCCGCTTCAGTGCCCTGGCGTACTCGGAAAAAGCCGGGGCAACCACCAGCCCCCTGGCGCCTGGCAAAAGTCGGGGAAGCAGGTAGATCAGCTCGGTTGATCCGTTGGCCACCACGAGGTTATCGATACCGACAGCATGGACTTCGGCCAATCTCTGCCGTAGCGCAAAGGACTCACGATCGGGGTAGTGGAGGACCCTCCGGAAGGCGGAACAGACCGCCTCCTGAACGCCGTGAGCGGGACCAAGCGGATTGATGCTGGCGGAAAAGTCCAGCAGCTCCTCCGGCGCTATCCCGAGAGAACGGGCAAGGGCGAAGACGGTGCCGCCGTGGTCGGATTTATCAGTCATGGGTTTATTTTCTGTCATCTTTTCTTCTTTCAGTTCCCCTCCCGCCAAGGGAGACGTTCAGTGGTGAATGCTGTAGGGGCAGGCCCCCGTGCCTGCCCAAATACAGGGCAACCACAGGGGGTTGCCCCTACGAAGAACTTCCCTTTTCCCGCCTCTTTCCTACCTCACCGCCAACTCCAGTTCCTGCAGCTTCCTGATCCGGTCCCGCAGCTCGGCCGCCCTTTCGAAGGCCAGTTCCTTGGCCGCCGCCAGCATCTCTTTCCTGAGCTTTTTCAGCATTCCTGGAATCTTCTCCGGCGGCACGTACTCCTCGTCACTCTCGGCAACCTTCGGCAGGGTGCTGTAGTCATGCTCTTCGATTGACTCCAGAATGCTCCGCAGCCCCTTCTTCACCGTCTGGGGGGTAATGCCGTGCTCGTGATTGTACTCCATCTGGATCGCCCGGCGGCGCTCGGTTTCGTCGATGCAGGAGTGCATGGAACCGGTAACGGTATCGGCATACATGATGACCCGGCCCGAGACGTTGCGGGCGGCACGACCACAGGTCTGGATCAGGGAGCGGGCCGAACGGAGAAAACCTTCCTTGTCGGCGTCGAGAATGGCCACCAGTGAAACCTCGGGGATATCGAGCCCCTCCCGGAGCAGGTTGATCCCCACCAGCACGTCGAACAAACCCATGCGCAGATCACGAATGATCTGCATTCGCTCGATGGTCTTGATGTCGGAATGGAGATACTTCACCTTTACGCCCAGTTCCCGGTAGTAGTCGGTAAGCTCCTCGGACATGCGCTTGGTGAGGGTGGTGACCAGGACCCGCTCGCCTTTTGCTACTGCTTCCCGTATCTCGTGGAGCAGGTCGTCGACCTGGCCGGTGGCGGGCCGTACCTGGATGGCCGGATCGATCAACCCGGTGGGCCGGATCACCTGCTCCACCACCACCCCTTCCGCCTGACGCAGCTCGTAATCCGCCGGGGTAGCGGAAACATAGACAGTCTGATTCTGTTTGACAGTGAATTCCGAGAAATTCAACGGCCGGTTATCCAGGGCCGACGGCAGGCGGAAACCGTAGTTGACCAGGGTCTCCTTACGACTCCGGTCGCCACGATACATGCCGCCGATCTGGGATACGGTAATGTGAGATTCGTCGATGATCAGCAGGAAATCCTTTGGAAAGTAGTCGATCAGCGTATAGGGTGGTTCTCCGGCAGCCCGGTTGTCGAAGTGACGGGAGTAGTTTTCGATCCCCTGACAAAAGCCCATTTCCTCCAGCATCTCGATGTCGAAGTAAGTGCGCTGTTCGATGCGTTGCGCCTCAAGCAGCATGTTTTGCTCCCGAAACCAGCGGATCCGCTCTTCCAGCTCCAAGCGGATCTGCTCCACAGCCCGATCCAGAGTCTCCCGGTTCGCCACGTAATGGGAGGCGGGATAGATGGCACACTTGGAAAGCCGTTGCAGGACCTGGCCACGCAGCGGGTCGATCTCGGAGATGCCGTCCACCGTGTCGCCAAAAAATTCGATGCGCAACGCACGTTCATCATCGTGGGCAGGAAAAATCTCGACGATGTCGCCCCGCACCCGGAAAGAGCCGCGATGAAAATCGAGATCGTTTCGTTCGTACTGGATCTCCACCAGTTTCCGCAACAGCTCGTCCCGGCCGTAGTCGTCCCCCTGATGAAAAAAGATATGCATGGCCTGGTAGGATTCAGGGGAGCCGATCCCGTAGATGCAGGAAACGGAGGCGACAATCAGTACATCGCGCCGGGTCAGGAGACTGCGGGTCGCGGCATGGCGCAGCTTGTCGATTTCGTCGTTGATGGACGAATCCTTCTCGATGAAGGTGTCGGTAGTGGGGAGATAGGCTTCCGGCTGGTAGTAATCGTAGTAGGAAACGAAATACTCAACGGCATTGTCGGGAAAAAGTTCCTTGAATTCGCCGTACAACTGGGCCGCCAGGGTCTTGTTGGGAGCGATGATGAGGGTCGGCCGGTTCACCGTGGCAACCACATGGGCCATGGTAAAGGTCTTGCCGGAACCGGTCACGCCGAGCAGCACCTGGTCGCGATCTCCGCGCAGGATTCCCTCGGAAAGCTCGGCAATGGCTACCGGCTGATCGCCCCGCGGCTGAAATGAACTGACAAGTTTAAAGGTATCCATGAGGTATACAGGAGTGAATCTTTTTTCGGACCGGGTCAGATGACGATACGGAAACAGGCGCCACCTTCGACATTGGCGGCGGTCAGCTTTCCATCCATGTTTTTCTCAATAATGGTCTTGGACATGTACAAACCGAGCCCCGACCCATTCTCCAATTTCCGGGTAGTAAAATACGGTTCGAAGATTTTGTCGATAATCTGCTCCGAGATCCCGCCGGCGTTGTCGGTAATGGTGACAACCGCCCTCTTCCCGTCGCGGCCCCCTTGTACACGAATCAGCGGCGCAGGGATATTTCTTTCGCGGAAGGCTTCTTTTGCATTGCCGATGATATTGATGAGTGCCTGGGAAAACTCATTGGGGAAGCCGAAGGCAAGCAGATTGTCGTCGACATCGACTTCAACGGTAATATTGTTGAAACGAAGGCTTGATTCGATAAAGGAAAGCGAGCGTGCCACGACTTCCCCGACACTGAATGCCTTTTTTTCCTTCTCCTGATTGAAAAAGTTCCGAAAATCATCAATAGTATGAGACATGTGCTGGATGACTTTCAGGGCATTACTGATGGTCGTATCCAGATATTCCTTGGTAAAATCCCCGTACACATAACACTCGCCAAGATCCTGAACCAGGAGTGATATGGCCGTGAGCGGTTGTCGCCACTGGTGGGCAATATTGCCGATCATTTCCCCCATGGCAGCCTGGCGGCTCTGCAGAATAAGGAGATGATCCTTTTCCCGGTTTTTGTCCACCTCTTCCTGGACCTTCTCAAGCAGAGTCCTGTTCAGCTCCTCCAGTTCGGCGGTTTTCTGCCAGAGCAGCTCCTCCACATGTTTACGGTCGGTCACATCCCGCAACGAGGCCAAACGAACCGGCTCACCTTCCCACTCCGTTAGCGAGAGATAAAGCTCCACGATACACGAGTGATTGTTCGGCAGGCTGATTGTCACCTCCTGCTTTTCCTCGGCGCCGAGGGGAAAGCACAGCGGTTTTCCCAGCAGTTCTTCGCTACTCCGGCAAAGGATTCTCTCAACAGCAGGATTGACAAACCGGACAACTCCATCATAACCGACAATAATGATGCCATCGGCACTGCGGCAGATAATATTGTGAAAACACTCTTCGCAGTTCTGCAACTCAAAGATTCGCCGATTCAGATTACTTTTGGAGTCGTCACTGGTATCTGTCATTGCAGGTCCTTTCACCGATGGCCATGATGCATGCCATGGGGAGTAATTCGTACCGATACAACAGGAAAGAATACTTCTTCCTGGGATTCCTCAGGAAATTTCAAACATATTTCTGTCGATGTCTCAAACAGAGCTTTGAGCGGAAGGTCAGGAATCTGCACTTCGAATACCAGCTCTACTGTAATTGAATTAGTGGCAAAATGGCAACAATTTGTCGCCTCGGCTGCCACATGCACACATTGAACTTCTTGCATTTTTCATCAGCTGGTGACATACTTCTTCAGCAGACTCACAAAATTGTTCGTGGAGGAAAACATGTTTGGATACGGCGGTTTCCCAGTAATTATCATCCTTTTGCTCATTCTTGTAATCTTTGGAGCAGGAAAACTCCCGGAAATTGGCTCCTCACTTGGCAAGGGAATCAAGAATTTCAAGCGGGCTTTTGAAGGAAAAGATGAAATTGAAATAAAGTCCAAAAAGGATGATGACTCGAATAATGAATCCTAGTCATCACCCTCCCCAAGAGTGATTTTCGACTACCCGGGCAGCTGGATTTTCGGCTCCTTGGCTTTTCGATAAAGCAGGAATGTTCGACCCAGAACCTGAGCGACTTCCGACGCACTCGCCTCGGCCAGTGCGTCGGCAACTTCATGCCTGTCCATCAGGCAACTTTCCAGAATTTTCACCTTGATCAGCTCATGGCTTTCCAGGGCGCTCATGGTTTCCTGAACAAGTGATTCGGACAACTCACCCTTTCCCACCAGGATAATCGGATTCAGGCCGTGGCCGATGCCACGGAGAAATCGTTTCTGTTTACCGTTCAGCATATTTTTCCTCTTTCCATTTTCATTGACGTGATACCGGATTTGTACACCTTCCTTCAGGTTTTGTACAGCCTGCTCTTTTCCGTGACGAGATTCCCAAACCGGTTTTCACGGATTCAGGTTGCAATTGTGCATCCCACTGCTATAATCCTCCATGGTTGCAAGGTGTTAGGTGCCAGTCTCCTGCCACGAGCAGATGAGAACCGGCCGCAGAAAACTTCAGAGATCGGCCCTCGGAGGGAAAAAACGTGCAAGCGGAGTGCTGCTGGACAAAAGAAGTAATCACGGCCGACGAATGCCCGTACATTTCCAACGACGAAACAGACCTGCACACCTCCCTCGAACGTCGTTTCCTGGCAAAATGCATCGAGTGCCCCCTGTTTGTCCAGGACCAGGCTCGCCTGACGGAAGAAGTAGATCCCTCAGCCCCTATCCTGCGGATTCTCATTAGCGAATTAAATCGCAACAAATCGAAGATGAACACCCTGGCCGGTTTTCTGGACAGCAAAAAGATCGAAATTCAGTTCCTTCACGAAATCGTCTCGGTTCTCCAGACCTCCCTGGAACTTGACGAAGTCCTGTCCGTAGCGCTGACCGCCATCACTGCCGGTAAAGGTTTCGGCATGAACCGGGCATTCCTGCTCCTGACCAACAAGGAACGCACCTACCTGAACGGCTACCTGGGAGTCGGGCCCAAGGATTACCAGGAAGCCTGGGAAATCTGGGAAGAAATCAGCAAAGACGATCTGTCTCTCCGGGAGATGGCGATGCAATTCCATCAAACCAAGTTCTCCGCGGAGAAAAACAAGTTCCACGATATTCTCGAACGTCTCTCCTTCCCCTTGAGCAATGGGGAACACATTCTGGTCCGAGCACTGAATGAGCAGCGGCCAATCCTGGTCCGAGACGCATTCGCACCATCCGGAAGTCGATCCTGTTCTGGCAGAGACTATCGGTACCGATACCTTTCTGATACTGCCATTGATCTCGCACAACCGTCGAATCGGCGTAATCCTGGCAGATAACTTCATTACCCGCAAGCCCATCACCCAGCAGGACATGTCCTTCATGGAAACACTGACCTTCCCGGTGGCCTTTGCCATTGAGCGAGCCTCCCTCTATGAACATCTCCACGAAGATTTGGAAAAACTGACAGTTGTCAATGCCAAGCTTCAGGAACAGCAGGAACTGATTGTCAGGATGGAAAAACTGGCCCTTCTCGGCAAAATCACCTCCAGTATCGCCCACGCCATCAGGAACCCCCTTACCGTCATCGGCGGCTTTGCCCGTTCCCTGCTGAAAAATATCAGCGAGCATGACCCAAAGAGGGAACTACTGGAAAATATCGTGCAAAAATCGAAACAACTCGAAGATGTGCTGTCCGAAGTTCTGGGCTATGCGGATTCCGTTTTACCGGCAATGGCTGAGTGGGACATCAATCAGATGGTGGAAACGATCTCGCGGGAAGTTTTGAGTAAAACGGAAGACTCCGGAGTAACAATCAACCTTGACCTTGCCCCGGAGTTGCCCATGGCCTATCTGGATTACCGCCAGATAGCCTACTGCATAAAAAAAATCCTCAGCAATTCCCTCCAGGAACTTCTGCCACCCGGGGAAATCTACCTTGGAACCAGGGTTGAAAACGATTGCATTGTCGTGGAAATTCGCGACATGGGTTACCACCCCGGGAGAGAAGCGCACAAAGCTTTTCTGGACCCCGGTTTGACCTGGTCCGATGACGAGCTGTGACATGGAGCTTTCCATCTGCAGGGTGATACTTGAAAATTACTCCAAATCCTTTACAGTTGAAAGACGTGCGGGGAAAGGAAAACGATACCTATTAGAGCTTTCCCTGACAAAGGAGGTTTCAGACCATGAGTAGGATTTTGGTCGTGGATGATGAAAGCAGCATCAGGCTCCTCTATTCACACGAACTAGCCGACGAGGGGCACGAAATAACGACAGCCGCCAACGCAGCCGAGGCCATAGAAGCACTGCAAAAAGACGATATCGATCTGATCCTGCTGGATATAAAACTGAAGAACGAAAGCGGCCTTGACCTCCTACAAAAAATTGTCAAGGAACGGCACAATCTGCCGGTGATTCTCTGTACCGCATTTTCCTGTTACAAGGATGATTTCTCTGCCTGGCTGGCTGACGGGTATGTAGTCAAATCCGCTGACCTGCAGGAACTTAAAAACGAGGTCAAGAAGGTGCTGGAGAAAAAAGCTGTGCGAAACGCATCAAAAAAAGGGGTGCATACCCTCCCGTAAAATCGTGACAATTCCTTTTTCTCGCCACCCGCAAAACGCCTTACGGGTGCACAAGCGGGCCGTGGCAGGCCTGTTTAGAGAAAGAGAACGCCATTAAGGAGATCAAATACCTTGAAAGCTGTTATCATGGCCGGAGGCTTCGGCACCAGAATCCAACCGTTGACCAGTAACATTCCGAAACCGATGATTCCGCTCGCTAACCGACCGATCATGCTGCACATTGTCGAGTTGCTGAAAAAGCACGGCATCAGCGAAATGGTCATGCTCCTCTATCATCAGCCGGATATCGTGAAAAATTTTTTTCGGGACGGCTCGGATTTCGGCATCAAGATCGAATACGTCACGCCTCTCCAGGACATGGGGACCGCCGGCGCGGTGAAATGCGCGGAGACGCTTCTCAGCAAACGCTTCCTGGTCATCAGCGGTGACCTTCTCACCGACTTCAATCTAAAGAAAATCATTGATTTTCATAATGATAACAAAGCGATGGCAACCATCACCCTCACCTCGGTAAAGGATCCCCTCCAGTTCGGCGTCGTCATCACCGACAAGGAAAAGAGAATTACCCAGTTCCTGGAAAAACCGGGTTGGGGCGAGGTCATCTCCGACACCATCAATACCGGTATTTATGTCCTGGAACCGGAAATTTTCCGCTATATCCCCGAAGAAGAAAATTTCGACTTCTCCCATGACCTGTTTCCGATCATGCTGGAAAACAAGGATCCGACTGTTCGGCTTTCCGATCAAGGGCTACTGGCGCGATATCGGCAATACTGATTCGTATCGCGAAGCACACCACGATATTTTTAACGGCAAGATCAATATCAGGATCGACGAAGAAAAGCAGGATCTCCTCGGCAAGGATATTCGCCTTGGAACCGATGTCAGGCTTGAAGAGATGAAATCCCTGGAGGGTACCGTCATCCTCGGCGACAACTCACAGATCCTCGGAAGCTCGAGCATCAAGGATTCCATCATCGGCCGCAACTGCACTATCGAAGAAGGAGCCAAGCTCTTTCGTACCGTTATCTGGGACAACGTATACATCAAAAAGGGCGCCAAGCTGACCGATTCGGTGATCTGCAGCAACGTGAGCATCGGCCAGGGAGTCGTAACCGAAGAGGGAACCATCATCGCGGACGACACCTCCATCGGTGAGGATGTCTATATCAAGAAAGATGTGAAAATCTGGCCGAAAAAACTCATCGAGGCCGGTTCCATCGTCTCCGGCAACCTTATCTGGGGGGAAAAGTGGAAAAAAACACTGTTCGAAGGGGCCATGATCCGTGGGCTTGACCAATATCGAACTGACTCCGGAGTTCATGGCAAAACTCGGCTGCGCCTATGGCAGCACCCTGCCGAAAGGGAGCTACATCCTGGCAGGCCGTGACGCCCATCGTTCGTCGCGGATGCTGAAACGCAGCTTTCCTCGGCGGTATTCTTTCCACCGGGGTAAATGTTCGCGACCTGAAAATGATCCCTCTGCCGGTACTCCGCTATAAACTCAAAACCTTTGGTGAAACCGGCGGGGTGATGTTCCGCGAGTCCCAGGATGATCCTGCCTCGACGGAAATTCTGTTTCCTGGATGCAGACGGCATCGACTTCTCCAGTGCCATGGGAAAAAACGTCGAAAGGATCTTCTACAAGGAAAATTTCCGGCGGGCACATCATTCGGAGCCGGGGGCCATTACCGAGTTGGCAAATGTCGTGGAATTTTACCGCGAAGGCTTTCTCCGCTCCATCGAAGCAAGTATTGCAAAGCGGGGCAGTTTCAAGGTGGTCATCGACTTTACCTCCTCCCCGGCCAGCCAGTTGCTTCCCGGACTGCTGAATGCCATGGGCTGCGAGGTCGTCGCCCTCAACGCCTACATCGAGGAACAGAGTCTCGAGAAAAAAGGATTGGACCGGAATCTCAACCTGCAGCAACTCTCCAAGATCGTCCTTGCCCTGGATGCCCAGGCCGGCTTCTGGCTCGATCCCGCTTCGGAAAGATTCATCCTGGTGGATGAAACAGGTACAGTTCATACCGGAGATGAACTCCTCTCCCTGATGATCGCACTCTCGCTCCCGAAAGGAGCAAAAGGGGTCTTCGCGGTTCCGGTATCGGCGCCCTCCAGCATCGAACTGATGGCCCAGGAAAGAGGCTGCACCGTTCAGCGAACAAAAACCTCGGAACGCTCAATGATCGAAGCATCCCTTTCTTCGGAGGTGGTTCTGGCAGGCTCAGGAAACGGCCAATTCGCCTTTCCCCGTTTCCAGAATGCCTTTGACGGTATGTTTGCCATCGCAAAAACAGTGGAAATGGCGGCAGCCAGAGGAACACCCCTGTCAAAAATCCTGGAAGAGATCCCGTTCCGGACCTACCTGGAAACCATCATCCCTTGCGTTTGGGAGATGAAAGGTCTGGTGATGCGCAAGATGAGTGAGGACAGTCTCGATAAGGAAGCCTCTTTCATCGATGGCATCAAGGTCCATTTTGGTGAAGACTGGGTTCTGGTGCTGCCCGACCAGATTCATCCCTTTATCAGAATTGTTGTCGAGGCCAAGAAAGAAGCCGATGCCCGGAGACTCCTGAAAGAGTACCGGGAAAAAGTCGAGTCCTGGAAGAAGGAGCTCCCCTGAGTGTCCGCACCACTGCAGGTAGCTTTCATCTGGCATATGCATCAACCGTGCTACAAAGACCCGCAAGTCGGACAGTACGTGCTGCCCTGGACATACCTCCATGCCGTGAAAGATTACTACGACATGGCGGCACTTGTGGACGAAACAGAAGGAGCTCGGGCCGTCTTCAACCTGGTACCCTCTCTCCTTGAGCAGATCCAGGACTATGCACACGGCGCGGCAATCGATCCTTTCCTGACGCATGGCCAACTCGACCCGGCCGATATGACCCTGGAAAACCGGCGCTTCATTCTGGACAATTTTTTTTCCGCAAACCGGGAAAGAATGATCGAGCCGCATACTCGCTATCTTGAGCTTCTCTACCTTGCCGGAAACGGCTCAAGAAACGGGAAAACCGAGAGGCTGCGGAATTTCGGGGACCAGGAGATCCTCGACCTGCAGGTCTGGTTTTTTCTTTCCTGGACAGGAGAAATGGCCCGTCGCCGCTGGCCTGAGCTCCAGGATCTGATACATAAGGGCAGAAATTTCAGTGCAGATGATAAAAATCGGCTGTTCGGCATTCATCAGGAGATCATTCAAGCAATCATTCCTCTCTACGGTAAACTCCACCGGGAAGGGAAAGCGGAGCTTGCGGTATCACCCTATTACCACCCGATTCTCCCTCTGCTCTGCGATAGCGAAATTGCCCGGCAGGCCATGCCCAAGGCCAACCTCCCCCAAAGCCGTTTTCGCCATCCGGAAGACGCCCGGGCCCAGGTTGCCATGGGCATCGACTATTTTACTGGACTATTCGGTTTCTCTCCGGTGGGCATGTGGCCTTCAGAAGGGGCAATCAGCGACGAAGCTCTGACGATCATGGCAGAACGCGGCATCCGCTGGGCCGCAAGTGATGAAGGGGTTCTTGCCGCCACACTTGGCGGCGGCCTTGGTGTCCGGAAACGAAACCTCTACCGCCCCTATACCTTCTCCGGCAACGGAGGCACGCTGTCCCTGCTTTTTCGCGACCGCCAGCTCTCCGACCGGATCGGTTTTACCTATTCCCGCTGGGAGCAGAAACGGGCCGTGGATGACTTCGTGGACAGACTCCGGAACGTTCGAAGATCCTCTGACGAACGCGAGGTCTTGATCACCATCATCCTCGACGGAGAAAATGCCTGGGAATACTACCCGGAAAACGGGTACCAATTCCTTTCCGCCCTCTATCAAAAGATTGCCGAGCAGCCCGGATTCCACCTCACGACACCCTCTCAGGCACTGGAGCGGTTTCCGGACCGGCAGGTTCTGGAGCATGTCCATCCCGGCTCCTGGATAAACGCCGAGTACGGCATATGGATCGGCCATCCCGAAGAAAACAGCGCGTGGGACTACCTCGAACAGGCCCGCTTGACAGCAGTAAACAGTAACCCGGAGGTGGCAACCCTCTTACGTGGCGCCGGGATTCACACCCTTTCTGCCGCTCCGGAATCAGCGGCCCGGCAGATCTGCCACTGTCTCTTCGCTGCCGAAGGAAGTGACTGGTTCTGGTGGTACGGAGATGAACATTTCTCCCCCCACAGCAATTATTTTGACGATCTGTTCCGCAGTAACCTGATCCAAATCTACCGTCTGCTGGACCTGCCGGTGCCACGGGTCCTCTTCGAACCAATTAAAAAAATAACGCCGGCAGGGCTGGTCAGACTACCGACAACACTGATTACCCCGGTCCTCAACGGGATCGTGGACGGTTATTTCGAATGGCTGGGAGCCGGACTGTACGATCTGAGCAGGCAATCATCGGCGATGCATGAAGCGGAAAGCCTGTTGCTGTGCTTTTTCTACGGCTATGACAGGGACTTTTTCTATGTCCGGGCAGACGGGGCGTCACCGCTGGAAAAGCTGCTGAGGCCGGGAGACCAGCTGCACCTCCATCTACACCTGGAAAGGGAATATCTGCTCGTCATGGATGCGGAAAAGTCCGAAGGTGAGCTGCTGGTGAAAGGCGAGCAGGGCTGGACGGAAACCGGAAAGCACTGCCAGTGGGGAATTGGCAGGGTCTGTGAAGCCCGTATACCTCTCTCTGCACTCAACCCGGAAAAGGACAGCACCCTGTTTGCCTATCTCACCCTCACCCGGGAACGGGAAGAAATCGGTCGCTGGCCCACTCATTCGCCCCTGGCTCTACCCTATGTGGGTCCGGAACTCGAACTGGAAAACTGGCTCGTATAACAGTGTAGTACAAGGAATCAGGGAGGAACCATGTCTGAACTTCGTTGGGACCCGCTCAAGCGGCATTGGGTTATCATGGCTGCCGACCGAGGGAGGCGTCCGCACGATTTTTTCTCTACGGAGCCAGCAACCCCCATGACCACCTGCCCGTTCTGCTACGGCAATGAAGACAAGTCTCCCCACGAAATCTTCGCCATCCGCCCATCCGGCCCTCCCAATGCACCCAACTGGAAAGTCAGGGTCATCCCCAACAAATATCCGGTCCTGCGCGTGGAAGGGGAGATAAAAAGCCGGGCGTATGGGCCCTACGATGCGATGAACGGCATTGGCGCCCACGAGATCATCATTGAAACACCGGAACATGCCAAGGGGATGGCTGATCTTACCGTAGCTGAAATCAGCGATGTCCTGCAAGCATACCGGTCGCGGATCCTCGATCTGCGCAAGGACCTGCGACTCCGTTACATTGTCCTCTTCAAGAATAACGGGATTCGGGCCGGAGCAACCCTGAGCCATTCCCACAGTCAGATCATCGCGGTGCCGCTCGTTCCCCCGACCACGGTAACCGAGCTCGGGGTATGCCGGGAGTTTTTCCAGCAAAAGGACCGTTGCATCTTCTGTGACATCCTCGATTTCGAGCTTCAGAGCGGCGACAGGATCGTCAAGGAATTTCCGGAATTCGTGCTCTTTGCCCCCTACGCTTCATGCCTCCCCTTCGAACTCCGGTTGTACCCGAAGAAGCACTGCCACGATTTCGCGCTCCTGGATGATGCCGAACTGGCTGAATTGGCGCGGGCCATGAAAGATATGCTCCTCCGACTGAAAGAGGTTCTAAAGGATCCGTCCTATAATTTCATCCTCCACACATCGCCTTCACTGCTGCCACGACCAGGAAGGCCGGACTTCTGGACCTCCATTGAATATGACTATCACTGGCATATCGAACTGGTGCCGAGGATAACGCCGATCGCCGGATTTGAATGGGGCACCGGCTTCCATATAAATCCAACACCACCCGAAGAAGCCGCAGCCTTTCTCCGGGAAGCGGTAGTCCAGGATTGAAATATTTCGGACAGTGAATGCCTTTTGACAAAACGGCACTATATGGACTATAAAGATTATTTTGTGGAATTCCTGCCCACAGGAGACCATTCACTACTTCATTGCTGACAACGTAACGCAGAGGAATTGTAATGAAAATTCTATTTGTCTCCTCCGAGGTTTCACCTTTTGCCAAAACCGGCGGCCTGGCCGATGTTGCCGGGGCGCTGCCAAAGGCCCTGAGAAATAACGGACACGATGTTCGCATCATCATGCCCCTTTACCACTGTGTGGAGACCGGCAACTTCACCATCAAAAAAGCCCGCAAAGGTTTTGAGGTCCCCGTTGACGGAACCATGCAGAAGGGACTGCTGCGCCAGACTTCGCTGGGGGATATCCCGGTGTACCTGGTAGAAAATAAAGAATATTTTCAGCGTCCGGCCCTCTATGGCACACCGGCAGGAGACTATCCGGACAACAGTCAGCGTTTCGGATTTTTCTGTCAAGGTGTCATAGATCTCCTGAAAAGGCTCGATTTCCGTCCCGACATCATCCACTGCCATGACTGGCAAACCGCACTGATTCCTTTCATCATCAGGTATGAACACAAAGACGATCCCTTTTTCGCCAGGACCGCGCTGGTCTATACTATCCACAACCTTGCCTACCAAGGGATCTTCGAGCGGGAAGCGCTCAATTCCTTTGGACTGGATGAGTCCCACTTCACCGTTGACCGGCTCGAATACTACGGAAAAATTAACCTCATGAAAGGAGGGATTCTCACGGCAGATGTAATCAACACGGTCTCCAACGCCTACTGCCGTGAAGTCCAGACCAAAGAGTTTGGCTGCGGACTGCAGGGAGTACTGCAGCAACGGGTCCGCGATTTTTACGGCATCCTGAACGGCATCGACTACGAGGATTGGAACCCGTCCACCGACCCTCTCATCTTCAAAAACTACACACCAACCGCACTTTCGGGCAAGGCCGCCAACAAGAAAAGCCTGCAGAAGGCTCTCGGGCTGGAACAAAGTCCCACAACCCCACTCCTTGGCATGGTAACGAGGCTCTCGTCGCAAAAAGGGCTCGATCTTCTCGAAGCACTCTTGCCGAAACTCCAGAAGGAGAAGCTGCAGCTGGTGCTCCTGGGGACCGGCGACGAAAAATACATGAAGTTCTTTTCCGCCCTGCAGGAAAAGCCTTCGGATGCTCTCTCCATCAACCTTACCTTTAACCTGGAATTGTCCCATAAAATCTATGCGGCAAGTGACATATTCCTCATGCCATCACTCTATGAACCATGCGGCCTTGGTCAATTGATCGCCTTCCGTTACGGTTCGGTGCCGGTCGTCAGGAAAACCGGTGGGCTGGCCGACACGGTATTCGACCTCAGAGACGGAGTACGTGAAGCGAACGGTTTCACCTTTGAAGAGTACACGCCGGAAGCATTCTGGCAGGCAATCAGCCGTGCCCTCGAGACCTACAAAGACCGGAAAAAATGGGACAAAATGGTACGGATCGGCATGAATACCGATTATTCCTGGGACCATTCAGCAGAGGAGTACGAAATGCTCTATGAGAAAGCCCTGCAAAATATTCATGTGTGAGGTGCAAATGACGACTGAGCCGGATGAATTTGAACAACTTGCAAGAGAGATCCGGAGTCTCATCAAGGATAACAAACGGTTTCTGGAAAGGGTTCGAGAAGAGGACTTTGAACCGGAAGAGGGTGAAGAGGAATTCGAGGATTCGCCGGAGGACTTCGAGGAACTGTAGCTGCCGACTTCGAACCTGGCAGGGAAAGGCCCGCGAATTTGATTATTCGAGGGCTTTTTTCATACTGATTGTCGGAAGCCCTTCGATCCCTCAAAGCTCCAGTACGGTTATGAGCTCCATGACAAGCAGATAGGTGAGTCCCCACAAGACCGGTTCTCCCGGATGGGGAAGGGTTATTCCCCGGCTGATCATCGACTGCCCGGCGAAACGGACTCGTTTCTCGCCATGCCGTGAAGGATCGGCGAGATACGTCAGAGATACCCAGAAAGCATCATTGACTTCCTCTTTCATCAAGCGAAATGGTTCAGCCTCCTTCAGCAGGTAGATAAAACAGGAAACGTGGACCGGGATGCGCGCACCGGCAATATCGGAAAGGCGGCCAAGGTAGCGTGCCTTACCCAGATCGATGCCCACCTCTTCCCAGGTCTCGCGCTCCGCAGTCGTGCGAGCGTCCCCATCGCCATTTTCCACCTTGCCGCCCGGAAAACTGATATTCCCGGACCAGGGATCTTTTTCGTTCACTGCCCGTTCCATGAAAAGGAGTTGCAGGCCGGATGTTGTTTCCCTGACGATGAGAGCTACCGCGGCATGGGTGCTGCCCGGCACTTGCACATCGCACTGTTCGGGCACATGCCCGGCCAGAGACTGTTCCAGATATTCACGTGTAATCATGATTATTCCCGTTGTTCCCGTCATGGTTGCCCCAGATCGGTTTTCTACTTTTATAGTAACTTCTCGCCGTGCGTATGACAACGGCAAAGTATAGAGCAGGACCCGCGGCGGGGAAACCCTTTGACATGACAGTTCCTTTCCGCTAGGTTGAGCCGACATGTTGTCCCGATTCAGCAGAATCATTCTTATCC
Source organism: uncultured delta proteobacterium (assembly GCA_963748325.1). Classification (GTDB taxonomy): domain Bacteria; phylum Desulfobacterota; class Desulfuromonadia; order Geobacterales; family Geobacteraceae; genus RPRC01. The sequence continues at coordinate 161,323 of CAVVIJ010000001.1, forward strand.
GTATCCGGAGGTTTCATGATCCGTTGCAGCAAAAAGACCCTGGCAAACGGACTGCGCATCATGGCTGTCCAATTGCCCCATCTCCACAGCGCGGAAATCGCCATCTACCTGAAAGTGGGTAGTCGCAACGATCCGCCGGGGAAGGAAGGTCTTTCTCATTTTCTCGAACACATGCTGTTCCGCGGGACAGCCGATTTTGCATCGACCCTGGAACTGGAAACCGCCTTCGAGAACCTGGGGGGCAGCGTCAATGCCGCAACAGATGCCGATTCAACCTGTTTCTACACCCGCATTCATCCGCGTAATGTCGTCGAAGGGCTCGGAATCTTCGCCTCCATGCTTCTGCGCCCGACCCTTGCCGGCCTTGAAATCGAAAAACGGATCATCACCGAAGAAGCCCTGGAAGACGCCAATGAGAATGGCGAGGACATCAATACCGACAACCTTGCCAGCAAACTCCTCTGGCCCGATCATCCCCTGGGAATGCCCACGGTCGGGACTCTCAAAAGCATCGCGGAATTTAACGATCAGGACCTGAAAGACCACCTGCACCGCTTCTACGTTCCCACGAATGCCGTGGTTACCGTTACCGGCGCAATAGACCCGGATGAGCTGTTCCTTGCAGCCGAGCGCTACTTCGCTTCATGGCAAGGGGCTCCCGCCCCGGCCATCAGCCCCGCCCCGTGCGACCAGAAATGCCCTCAGTCACTGTTTGTGAAAGACATGGACAGCCAGACCGCCCTACAGCTTGCCTTCCGCAGTTTCAAGCGCACGGACCGCCGCATCACTACCTCACGATTGATCAGGAGAATCCTCTGTGCAGGAGGCAGCTCCCGGTTGCTCATGTCTCTCAGGGAAGGTCTCGGCATAACCTATTCGGTCAGTGCCGGAATTTCGGCCTATGATGAAACCGGTTGTTTTTCCATTGATCTTGCCACCGCGCCGGAAAATCTTCCCCTTGCCGTTGCAGAGGTTCTGAAAGAAACACGACGGCTTGCCGTTGAGATGATGGATGACGAGGAACTGGAACGGGTCAAGCATAGTTACTACTTCGACCTGGAATACAGTCGCGATTCAACCTATGAAATAGGTGTCCGCTATGGCTGGGGAGAACTCATGGAGGTCTTTACCACCCTGGAGCAGGACCAGGACGAAAGCGCCACCATCACGGTAGAAGATATCAGAAACACGGCGTACGAACTCTTTGCCCCGCACCATCTGAATCTGGTGGCTGTTGGTCCGGCCACAGCTGCGACAAAACGCAAAATAGGCACACTGTTACAACGGTATGAAAAGGAGTACCCCTCCCAAACGTGAGGGGTCCGGAAAGACCCGAAAGCAGAATCCTGCATTTCGACTCTGGTAAGCGGCAGATTTCGCTGTACACTTGCTCTATCCCCCTGAGTACATAGATTGGAGACAAGCCCATGCGCATCTTTCTTGCCGGAGGTACCGGTTTTGTCGGTGGTCATGTTCGTTGCACCCTCCTGGAAAACGGACACGAAGTGTTGGTCCTTACCCACAAAAGGTTTGCCCGTCCGGAACCGGGAATTGAAGCGGTGCCGGGTGATGTAACCAGTCCGGAAACACTTGCCGCGGCAATGCAGAATTGTGACACTGTCATCAACCTGGTGGGAATTATCAGGGAGTTTCCGACACGCGGCATCACCTACGAACGACTCCATGTGGAGGCGACAACAAATCTTCTCTCAGCCGCCCGGCAGTCCGGGATCAACAGGTTCATCCAGATGTCGGCCCTTGGCGCCCGTCCAGACGCAGTGAGCCACTACCATCAAAGCAAATACCGGGCGGAGGAAGCGGTTCGGGCTTCAGGCCTTGACTGGACCATCTTTCGGCCTTCCGTTATCTTCGGCCCTAAGGATGATTTCATCAACAAACTTGCCGGTTTTGTTAAAAGTCTGCCCTATGTGCCGGTAATCGGTGACGGACTTTACCGCCTGCAGCCCATCGACGGCAACGATGTAGCCCGCTGCTTTGCCATGTCCCTGGATATGCCGGAAACAATCGGCCAAACCTATCGGCTCTGCGGTCGCGACCGCATCACCTATCAGCAACTCCTTGAAACAATTGCCAAAACACTCGGCAAGAGATCGGTACGAACCCTGAATGTCCCCGTCCCTTTCATGAAACTGGCGGCATCACTCCTGCAGCGCTTTGCATTTTTTCCCATCACCATGGATCAGATTACCATGCTACTGGAAGAGAATATCTGCGATTGTGCCTGGAGGGAAACCTTCCGCTTCGAGCCGGTCGGTCTTGCAGAGGCTATCCATGTGTACCTGCAGGGGGATTATTCTGGTTGTTAGCTTCTGCAGTAGCTGTCTTGCTGAACAAAGCGAAAAGCGACTAACCTCCCAACTAGGTGACACAAAGGAAATCCTCCCCCTCACTGAAGCCGGCGCTGACAGCCCAGTTACGTACCTGGGCCCTCGCACCGCGCGTTCCAACCGTTACAAGCATCCGCAATCCTTGCTTCGCTCTCACTTCATCCGTACCGGAAACCGGCGCTCCATGCAGAATACGCCCGATCTTGCGCGGATCGACGTCCACCCAGCGAACAACCCGGACCTGCTCTTCCTGTAGTGTCCGGTACCAGGCCCTTCCCTCACGTCCCGCTCCGGCAAGCATCACCTCCGGCACCCCGGCAAGAAAACTTCGCTTCAGATGGTGGACCTTGCATTTCCGGAAGGCCGCGGCGCTATACGCGGGGAGTGTTCTCGTGGCCCTTTCCGGGCGCTCGCGCCAGAAAAAAAGCTGCTGGGGCAGGCGGGCAAAGCGAATTCCCGCAGCGGCCAACCGGAGCCAGAGATCGTAGTCCTCCGCCCAACCGTTATCCCGATATCCACCCAGAGAGAGAACCGCATCCCTGCGGAACATGACGCTCGGATGGACAAACGGCGATTCGACAAACAGATCACGCAAAATCTCTCCATGGCTGCCCAGGCTATTCTGCCATTGTTCGTAGGCAAGCATGCCCGTGCCGAGACCGCTACGGGGGATGTGGCGGAAACCGCAGGCTACAAGACCGCAGGCAGGTTTCCGGGCCAGGTATGCCTCCTGAAACTCCAGTCGACGGGGATGTGAAATATCATCGCCATCCATCCTGGCAACAAGTGCTGAGCGACAAGCTTCGAGTCCGAAGTTCAGGGCAGCAACCAGCCCGCGTTCTCCGCAACGCAGTACCCTGACCCGTGCATCAGTTCGCGCCGCTTCGGCAAGAATCGCCGGAGTTCGGTCAGTGGAGCCGTCATCAACGGCAACCAGTTCCCAGGAGGTCAGGGTCTGGCGAAAGAGCGAAGCCAGTGCCGCCGGCAGGAAGCGCTGCTCATTGCGAACGGGAAGGAGGATCGACACGGCAGGTTTCGCCACCATCAGGCCAACCCCGGCAAGAGTTTGACGATCCCTTTTGCGAAAAATTCCACGGCAATGGAGGCCAGGAGCAGTCCCATGAGTCGGCTGACAATGGAGAGGCCGAGGGGACCGATCAGCTTCCCGATTCTGTTTGCCAGGCGCAGAACGATCCAGATGGCAAAAGAAGCGAGGACGACACAGAGAATGATCAGCCAGACGTGGAAGGGTCCACCGGGAAGGTTGGCATAGATAATTACCGTTGAGATAGAACCGGGACCGGCCAGAAGTGGAACAGAGAGCGGCACCACCGCGATGCTCGCCAGGTCCGGAGCAATTTCCGCAGCCTCATTGGACCCCTTAACGTCTTTGGCGAACATCATGGAAATGGCCATGAGCAGCAACAGGATGCTCCCACCTACCTGGAAAGAGGCGATACTGATGCCGAAAAGCTGCAGGATCTTGTCACCGATCAGGGCAGTCAGGGCAAGGACGCTCGCCACAGCTATCCCAACGGTCCGGGCAATTTTTTTCCTTTCCTGTTCCGGTGAGTTACCGGTAAGGCTGAGATACACCGGCAGCACACCGAAAGGGTTGAGGATCGCGAGGATGGCGACAAAGATCTTCACATATGCTGATGGTTCAAGCATGACTATTCTCACTTTCGCAACAGGAGACGGACTACCGATTCAGCGAGAGTAACAGAGCCACGGAATCCCGTCAATTATCTCCCGGCGGAGAACCAGAAAGGCGGCCGCAGCCTGAGTAAGAGAGTAGTCACAGCAGTTCATGGAGCCTTTCCTGCAACTCCCTCACCGTATACGGTTTTGATACCATTCCGCTGAACCCATATTCTCGGAAATGGGCAAGTATCGGGTCATTGCTGTAGCCGCTCGAAACAATACCCTTTACCGCAGGATCGATGGCAAGCAGCGCTTTCATGGTTTCCTTGCCTCCCATCCCCCCCTGAATCGTCAGATCCATGATCACCGCAACATAGCGGTTCCCGGAATCCAGTGCTTCGCGGTACAATGCAAGAGCGGATGCCCCGTCCCCGCACACGTCGACCTGATAGCCGAGATGATTGAGTATTTCCCGTGCTATCTCGCGGATGACCTCCTCATCATCCATGACCAGGATCCTGCCGAAGCCGGCAGCCACGGTCGCTTCCGGGGCGGTAACTTCTGCGGGCTCCAGTTCTTTCTCCGACGCCGGCAGATAGACGCGAAAAATGGTCCCGACCCCCTCGCTGGACTCCACGTCCAGATGACCCTGATGACTCTTGATAATGGAGTAGACCGTGGCCAGCCCCAGCCCGCTCCCCAGTTCCTTGGTGGTGAAATAGGGGTCGAAGATCTTGCTCATGTTCTCCGGCGAGATACCCTCCCCTTGATCTTGAATCGAAATGAGGATGTACCTTCCTTCCGGGAGCGACAAATGATTCGACGCTTCGATCATTACATTTTCGGCGCTGACCGAGATGACGCCACCATCCGGCATCGCCTGATCGGCATTAATGATCAGGTTGTTGATCACCTGGCCCATTTGCCCTTCATCCACGTCGGCTGCCCACAAATCTTTTTGCAGGGTAAAATCGCATTTCACATTCGATCCACGCAGCATGAACCCGGCGGAATCGGTAATGATCTGCACAATGGAGGCTGTTTTCTTAACCGGGGCACCACCCTTGGAGAAGGTAAGAAGCTGCTGCGTCAGACCTGTCGCACGTTCACAGGCCTTTTCCGCATCCGTAAGCCGGTCGTACGCCTTTGTTCCGGGGGCGGCAAACATTTTTGCCAGGGAAACATTTCCCATGATGGCTGTCAGGAGATTATTGAAATCATGGGCTATGCCACCAGCAAGCACACCCAGCGATTCGAGCTTCTGGCCTTTCAGTATCTCTTCTTCCATCTTTTTTTTCTCGGTAATGTCACGGATGTGTTCCGCCACCATCAGGACATTTCCTTTTTCATCAATAATCGGTACTGCGCGGATTTCCAGATATCCGATCCTGGCATTGTACATTTCCGTAAAAACCGGCTTTCCGGTTTTGAAGACCTCCAGAGCCGCACATGACTCACACGGTTTGTCCTGTCCCTGGTTATAGGCCTCGTAACAATACGGGTTCAGGTGTCGAATCTCTTCGGGAACATACTCATAGCCTCCAAGCCAGTTCGAGTGAATGATCCGCAGGCTTTTGTCGATCACTACCATATGGTCAGGATTTGCTTCGAAAATCTTGTTGAGTATGCTTTGCGATTTCCTCAGCTCCTGCTCGGTCTGCTGCCGCTCCTCAAGCTCGTTTCCCAGTTTCCCGTTAGCATCCGTGAGTTGCCGGTTCAAATCCGAAAGCTGTTCATTCAGAAGTGAAAGATCGTGAGTCCTTTCCTCAACCTTGATTTCCAGTTCGGAGTGTGCCTTTCGCAGTGACTCCTCCACATGTCTGCGGGCCCTGATAGTGAACAGGAGGATAAACACCAGCAGTCCCAAGCCCCCGATACCGAGCAACGCTGCCCAGATGACACTCTTCCTGACCTTGCGAAACATTTCTGGCTCGTTGATAACCGTGCTGCCGTCCGGCAACTGGCTTTTCTCGATGCCGAAACGCTTCAACTGCCGGTAGTCAAACATGTAACGGGCCGGATTTCGATAGACCACCGGAATCGAAGCAATCGGCACACCTTTCAGGATTCGTACGCCCATCGCACCCGCAGCCAGACCCTGATCGTAGCCGCTGGTGAGCTTGCCGCCCACCATGCCCAAGCCGAGATTGAAATCCCACGCCCCAAATATGGGAACTCGTGCCTTCGCGGAAATGCGGGAAATACTTTCACTGTTCTCGTAGAACTTTTTGGCGGGATCACCGTAAAAGAAGGTATAAAAAATCAGGCTATCAGCAGGAAGCTTCGAAACATCGGCAACGACCTCACCCAGGTTGCTGCTGTTCTCGAAAGTAAAACGCACCTTGTCCTGATACAATGGCACCAGTTTTTTCAATTCGCCAAGAACCTTACTGCCGGGAATCCCGTTGTCATTAATAATGAAAATTTGTCTTGTGCCTGGATGCAAACGAAGGGCGACATCAAGGCTGTCTTTCAGTTCCGCCGTTTCGCTCACCCCGGTATAGAGAGCTTTACCCTTCAGGTCCTTGTCCTGGAAGTAGTTGGCGCCACAGAAAACAACCGGAATCTTGCCAAAGATTGTATCCCGGTAATCGAGCAGGAAATTGAGGGCATCATTGTCCGAACACAGAATCAGATCGAGAGGAATTTTGGCATATTTTATCTGCAGAAGCCGCGAGAGCTCTTTAAAATAGGCGGCTCCACGGACCCACTTGGTATTCATGTACTCCGTATAAATTCTGACATCATCGCGAACAGGTTCCAGAGCCGTGAGAATCCCCCGATCGATATCGTCCGTCCACTTGAATCCCGGATGGTAGGAATTGAGTATAAGTACATTTTTCTGCTCACTCGCAAATGAAGACGTCGGTACTGAGAAGAGGCCTGTCACAACAAGAGTTACGCAAAGCCCCCCGTGGACGAGAAGGCGAAAGAGTTTTCCGAATAAAGCAGTCTTCTTCTCGGCAATTCTTAACAATCGCAACTGGCACCTATCTTTAACAAAAATTTCGTCAGGCATTCCTGATATCTCCACATCACCATCAACTGACTGCCCGACATCCGCTCTTTGCCGGCAGCAGTTTTCACCATTTTTACAGACATTGGTGGATACGACAATCATATCGACAGGACAAGTAATAATTTTCTTGCTATTCAGAATAGCACATTCCCATTCTTTCCTGACCATAATAAGGCGTATCTAAACGCTTTTTCTCTCAATTGAAGCCACTCTCCGAAGAAAGACTGCCTGCCGCCGCAGGGAAGTTTTCAGAGGAGGGAAGCAATAAGTCATATCGGTTTGACTAGCTGCAACTTGAGCGCTGATACACTTCATTACGGAAAGCCCTCTGTCACTCGCGATGAAGTTCCCTTCCCCTTTTTCAGACAATCGGTTCAGAACCGTCGATTCAGCTCGGCCCACGAAAAAACATCGTTTTGATCAGTAGGTTGGATCCAGACGGGACAAGCAACTGCCGAAGTCTTTTCGGTAAACTAAATCGGACTGATTTCAAGCCTTCCCAACGACGAAACTTTCCAAAACGACTCTGTATATTTTGCTGCTGAAAGCCATTTTTTCAAAAGTCGCCAGCCCTTTTTTAAGTATGACTAAAATTCAGGAATACAGCGGGTTAGACGATTCTTCCCAGAATATTGTGTTTGACAAAATTCCTGGCACTGTGTATTATTTTCGTTGCGTTTACCGGGGTTTGTCCGGTTACGTCTCTCGATTTGAAGAATACAATTCCAACCTGTCTTCAATTCACAGAAATATAGTTTTACTTACATTGGCATCGCACTTGTCTCAAGGGCTTTCCATAGGTGCTGAATTGTGATGCGATGGGCAATTCGGTAAACACTAAATTAATGGAGGTATGTCATGGCAGATGTAGTTCAGCAGATTGATCAGCTGGTAGCGAAGGCGCAGAAAGCTGCCGAAATCATGAAAGGTTTCACCCAGGAGCAGGTTGACAAGATTTGTGCGGCAATGGATGCAGCCAGTGTTGCCAACGAGCAGAAACTTGCCGAAATGGCCGTTGAAGAAACCGGTATCGGCCGTGCCGACCACAAGGCAATCAAAAATCACCTCGGCGCACACATTGTCTATGAGTGGATGAAAGACAGGAAGTCCGTCGGCGTTATCGAAGAAAAAGACGGCGTATCCTATATTGCCGAGCCTTTCGGCGTTATCTGTGCCGCAACCCCGACCACCAACCCGACCTCCACCACCGAGTTTAAAGCTCTGATCGCGCTCAAGGGTCGTAACGTTATCATCTTTGCTTTCCACCCCCGCGCACAGAAGTGCAGCGCTTATGCCGCGCAGCTCATGCTCGACGCAGCAATGAGCGCAGGTGCACCGGCTGACTGCATCCAGTGGATCGCGGAGCCTTCCATTGAGGCAACCAACCTGCTGATGAAACACCCCGGCGTTAACCTCGTTGTCGCCACCGGCGGCGGCGCCATGGTCAAGTCGGCATACAGCTCCGGCCACCCGGCAATCGGCGTTGGCCCGGGCAATACCCCGGTTTTCGTCTCCAAGTCCGCCAACCTGAGCGTTGCAGTTAATAACGTTATCGCTTCCAAGACTTTCGACAACGGCACCATCTGCTCCTCCGACCAGTCCATGATCTTCGACGACCAGGCTGTTTGCGACCAGGCTGTCAAGTTGATGGTTGAAAGAGGCGCATACCTGGTCAACGGAGAAGAAAAAGTCAAGCTTGAAAAAGTCATGTTTGACAAGGAAAGAGGCGTTCCCTCAATGGCCATCGTTGGCAAGTCTCCCCAGGTGATTGCCAAGCTTGCCGGTTTCGAGATTCCTGCTGATGCAAAGCTGCTCCTCGTACCCCTGACCACCATCGGTCCCGAAGACTGGTTCAGCCACGAGAAGCTCTCCCCGGTTCTCGGCTACATCAGCTTCAACAACACCGACGAAGCAATCCAGGCTGCCAAAAGCCAGCTGCTCTGGGGTGGCGCAGGCCACACCGCCGTTGTTCATGCTCAGGACCAGCAGGTTCTGGACAAGTTCGCCATGGAAATTCCTGCAAACCGTCTGCTCCTCAATCAGCCGGCAGTTCACGGCAGCGTCGGTCTCATCTACAACCAGCTGCCTCCTTCACTGACCCTCGGTTGCGGTACAAGCGGTGGCAACTACCTGTCCAACAACATCAACTACAAAGACCTCCTCAACATCAAGCAGGTCGCAAAACGTATCGTTGATTATGAGAGAGATGAATAATCTCTAAATAGTTTTCTGCGGTGCTTTTCAACGCCCCGACTTTCCAGCATGGAGAGTCGGGCGTTTTTTTATCTCTCCGACCGCTTCAATATTTTATTCATAAATATTGATTAGCTTTATCAAAATTACCTCCTTGACTTTCTCACAAAATATAGTTTAATTAAAGTAGATTTATTTTTACAAAAAGAACACAAAAGGCTCCATGATCTTCGTCTGCAAATAAGATTTGGTTTCATTGGTGTGGGGATGAATTCTGAATCTTATTTTTGTGGAATAACAGTGCAACCGTAAATGTAAGGAGGATCGTATGAAAGACGAAAAAAGGTTTTTGCAGGATGTGGGCATGTCGGAGTTGCCTTTTCCAATGAAAGTCCTGTCACGGGACTGTAAGGAAGGACAACAAACCATTGCGAAAATTTCCATTGCTGCTCGAATAATGCATGAATTCGAAGCACGACTGGATCGACAAGTTTGTCCAGATTCTTCATCAACACCGGGACCATCTTGGCACGGAAACCTTAAGGGGAATATCCTCGAATACATGAACGAATTGAACGCAACCAAGGTAAAGGTAGATTACACTTACCCGTTTTTTGTCGAGAAACGCACCCCGGTCAGCCAAGGAACCCTGCCTGGTAAGTTATATGTGCAACTTTTCTGCCAGTGCGTCAAAAAGCGACCTGAAACCCAAGACATCATTGAAAATTACTGTCCCTTGCATCACCAGCTATCCGACCTCGGAATTTGACAAACCGGGTGGACTGTTCGGCCAGTTGAGTAATGTTGAAATTGAAGTACAGTCCCAGAAAGATATTTATCCGGAAGACATCATTGAAATCGTCGACAAACACGCCTTGGTTCCGGTATATTCTTTCCTGACAGAAGAAGATCAGAGCTTACATTATTAGTAAGGTTCATCTGCAAAAGAAATCGAGTGTGGTTATGGTAGACGAGATCAAGGAAGAATTGGCCAATATCCGTGAAATTGAAGGTTACTCGGTAACCTGCTTCAATTTCGGCATGTTGCATTCTTACAGAACCTTTATCGGTACCGCAAAAAGCATGTGGATACCTTTAAGCTAATCTACGCCTGTTCATTGTTACCTGAGCAGTCATCAGTTTTTCGCGGGAAACGTGAGGAACACCATGTGCTATCGATTGCACGGGACAGAAATGTGCGCTTCATCAGTTGAGTGGTCCATCGACCGCCAGAAGCCCTGAAAGTGCACCTTCAAGGCCGGATTCACAGACGTATTTTCTGTGGTTCCGGCCTTTACTTTGTGCTTTTCTGCAGACAGACAAACGACAAACCGCACTGATACCTGGATGCTTTGACGTATGAATCCTGGTGGAGGGTACAAACAAAGCGAATTCATTTTCGAAAAACATCCCCCTCTCAGAGAGCCGCAAATTGACTTAGGGGAGCCAGACAGCGGGATTTCATTTCAGACAAGAGTATTCCGTTAATAATTTAAAATGCATAATAGTTTGTGCACAAATTATTTTACTTGACAGTGCTTTATCTATGGGATTAGCATCACCGGTTTGTTTCATTTATCCTTACCAGCTGTGACATGAAAGTGAATAATTTTATCTTGGCTGAAACATGGTGAGCGAAATCCGCCGCGAACAGATTCTTTCGTTTTAGGACGTACTATTTGTGAAAAGGAGAAGTCATGGCACGGAGTATCACGAAAATGCTGGCTGTTCTGAGAAAGGGAGGTTCCAGATGGTAGACGTATTGATTGGCATCAGTGTCTTACTGCCTTTTGTTGCCGGTTTGCTCTGTTACCTCACGGGAAACCAGCGAGGCAGAGCAGCTATTATCGTAGCAACAGGAATACTGCTAACGATAACCTCACTTTTACTTTTTCAAAACCTCCACGGACCGTATCTGTACACACCAGAGTCACTGCTCGGCGTAAACATCAATTCTCTTATTACCTTTGCCGACTTTGCGCTATTGTTCATCATCCTCGGCATCGCTTTCAAGCTTGCCAACCCCCTGGTCATCCTGCTGACACTCCTGCAGATTGTTCCCCTTGCCTACTTTGAACTGAAAATGGCTCCCCATGCAGAAGTGACACCCGCTTTTTACATCGACAGTCTCGCCATCATCATGAACCTGATCATCTCCATTGTCGGCTCCCTCGTCTGCATATTCGCCATCCGCTACATGGAAGAGCATGAACATCATCTCCACCTGAAAAAATCCCGCCAACCGAGATTCTTCTTTTTCCTGGTGCTGTTTCTCGGAGCAATGAACGGCCTGGTCTTTTCAAACAACCTCCTGTGGCTCTATTTTTTCTGGGAGGTTACGACATTCTGCTCATTTATGTTGATCGGTCACGACAAAAGCGAGATCGCCGTCAGAAATGCCACCAAGGCTCTCTGGATGAACATGGTCGGTGGTGTTGCCTTTGTCGCGGCAATTATCTTCATTTTCTATCGCACCCAATCGATTGAGTACCTTTCCCTGCAGAACTTGATCAATCACGGACCCGGCGTTACCGCCGCACTGATGTTGCCCTTTGCCCTGCTCTGCTTCGCCGGATTCACCAAGGCGGCTCAGGTTCCCTTCCAAAGCTGGCTCTGCGGCGCAATGGTTGCACCAACCCCGGTTTCGGCCCTGCTCCATTCCAGTACCATGGTCAAAGCCGGTGTCTACCTTATTGTACGGATGGCGCCCGGCTATCAGGGAACGTTCCTCAGCACCATGGTTGCAACGTTTGGCGCCTTTACTTTCCTGACGGCCTCGGCCCTTGCGGTCAACATGAGCAATGGCAAAAAAATCCTCGCCTATTCCACCATTGCCAACCTCGGCCTCATTATCGCCTGTGCCGGCATCAATACCCCGGCGGCCATTATTGCGGCAGTATTACTGATCATCTTCCATGCCATCTCAAAAGGGCTGCTCTTCCTCTGTGTCGGCACCATCGAGCACGCCATTGGCAGCCGCGACATCGAAGACATGCGTGGTCTCTACAATACAATGCCGGCACTTTCACGGATAACGATTATCGGTATCCTGACCATGATGCTGCCGCCTTTCGGAGCCCTCATGAGCAAGTGGATGGCCATCGAAGCCGCCGCAACTATTCCCTGGGTGGTGGTCATGGTGGCACTGGGAAGCGGACTTACCGTCCTGTTCTGGGCACGCTGGGCGGGAATCTTTGTCAGTGGTCCCCATCTGAAAGTTTACGAAGCCACGGAAAACGACGGATTTTTCACCCCGATTGTCACGATATTCAAAGGATTCTATGCCAAATCGGTCTGGAAGGACCCGGCCTCAATCAAGATTCCGCTCGTCACTCTGGCGGTATCCGCGATCGTACTGAGCCTTGGCGTTCCCTGGTTATACACATCTCTTGTCGACCCGGTACTGGCATCCTACAAACCGGGGCTTTTCATTGAGCCATTCAAGACCAACATTATGGGACTGACAAGCGGCGCCGGCGCCTTCTATATCCTGCCGGTTTTCCTTGTTTCCATTGTCGGCTATCTCGCTGCAGTCATCGCCGCAAAGACGAGAGACCATAAAGTCATCAGCGCTCCGTATATGTGCGGTGAACAGTACAGCGATGCTACGCAACCGAAGTTCAGAAGCCACCTGAACACCTGGAAAGAATATGTCCCTGCCAACATCTACATGCAGCACCTGCTCGGCGAAGACAAGCTATCATATTGGATTAATATTTTCTCTCTCATCATCTTGATTGTCTTGTTCGGGGAGGTATTACAATGAACATGCATGATGCCATCGCAATTCTTGCAGCGCTGTTTCTGGCGCCACTCATAGGCGGACTCGTTGCGGGTCTCGATAGGAAAGTAACCGCACGACTGCAAGGTCGTTACGGACCACCGATACTCCAGCCTTTTTACGATGTCCTGAAATTATTCGGCAAAGAAAAGATGATCGTCAACTACTGGCAGATAGTCTGCGCCTATATGTATCTGGTCGCAAATATGCTGACCGTTGTCCTGCTTGCCCTGCAATCCGACCTGCTGCTGATTTTCTTCGTTCTGGCGGTCGGCGGCGTCTTCCTGGTAATCGGCGCTCTTGCCGCGGAATCCCCATACAGTCAGATCGGAGCCCAGCGCGAACTGATCCAGATGCTTACCTACGAACCGCTGCTGATACTTGTGTTTGTCGGCATTTACCTGGAAACAGGAAGTTTTAAAATTTCAGAGATTGTCGCAACCTACCATCAGCCACTCCTTATTTCGCTACCGCTGCTCTTCGTGGTCATGGGTTACGCCTTTATCATCAAGCTGAAAAAATCCCCCTTTGACATCGCCACCTCTCACCATGCCCACCAGGAAATCGTCAAAGGAGTTCTCACTGAATATTCCGGACCGTACCTGGGACTCATCGAAATCTCTCACTGGTATGAAACCGTCTTTCTGCTCGGCCTTTGTGCCCTTTTCTGGCACACCAACTACCTGTGGATGGCGGTCCTGGTCGTGGCAACCTATTTCGGGGAGGTTCTCGTGGACAATATCTGCGCCCGTCTCACCTGGCGCTGGATGCTCCCCCACGCCTGGACCGGGGGGCTCATCATGTCCTTTGCGAATTACTTCTGGATTTTTGAAAAAATCAAGTAACGGACGCAGGCGAAGAAACTCTTCCCCGCGACCTGAAGTGTCGCGACCGAGTCCCATAAGAGAGGGTACCTGACCATGAAAAGACTCATAAATAAATCGAGAATAAAATCACCCTGGCTGATCCACTTCGATTGCGGCAGCTGCAACGGCTGCGACATCGAGGTGCTGGCCTGCCTCACCCCGGTTTACGATATCGAACGCTTCGGCATTATCAACGTGGGCAACCCGAAACACGCCGACATTCTGGTGGTCACCGGAACCGTCAATCACCGGAACAAGAAGGCCCTGAAAAATGTCTACGACCAGATGCCCGAGCCGAAGGTCGTGGTGGCCATCGGCGCATGCGGCACTACCGGCGGAGTCTTCCGGGAAGCCTACAATGTCGTTGGCGGAGTCGACAAGATCATCCCGGTGGACGCCTATGTTTCCGGCTGCGCCGCCAAGCCCGAAGCGATCATCGACGGCGTGGTGATTGCCTTGGGCAAACTCGCCGAAAAAGGTAAAAAGGTTGATCAGGGGATCTTTGAACGGCTTGAAAAAACGCAGGATTTCATCAAAAGCAGATAACAACGGAAGGGGACCCATTCCATGAAAGATAGTGTGGTAATCATAAACGAGGATACAACCGCGGAACTATCGCCGGACAGGATCATCACCCAGACCAGGATCCTGAAGGACGAAGGTTTCCGCTTTGTCACCATGTCGTCAACCGACCTGGGTGACAGCATCTGCGTCCTCTATCATCTGGACAAGGACCTGCAGCTGGTCAACCTGAAGGTGGAGGTGCCAAAAGGGACGAAGATTCCGAGCATCTGTTCCGTCTATGCCAGTGCCGTTCTCATCGAAAATGAGATAAAGGAACATTTCGGCGTGGAATTCGACGGCCTCTCGCTGGACTTCCACGGGATGCTCTATCTGGACGAAGAGGTACAAAAAACCCCCTTCTGCAAGATAGGAATTACCCGGGTCTGAGACCGGCCGACCGATCCGACCGGAAACGGAAAAGCTTACCACTGGATTTTGACCTGCACGAGGAGGCAGAGACATTATGGCACGAACAGTAATACCTTTCGGTCCGCAGCATCCGGTCCTTCCGGAACCGCTGCACCTGACCCTTACCGTGGAAGACGAAATCGTCATAGAGGCCATTCCAAAACTCGGCTATGTGCACCGGGGCTTGGAAAAACTGGCTGAAATCCGCGACCATACGCAAATGATCCAGATCGTAGAAAGGGTTTGCGGAATCTGCAGCACCCTGCATGCCATGTGCTACTGTCAGGGCATTGAAGCCCTGATGAATGTGGAAATTCCACCCCGGGCAAAGTTCCTGCGCGTCATCTGGGCGGAAATGCACAGGATGCACAGCCACCTGCTCTGGCTGGGACTTTTTGCCGATGCTTTCGGCTTTGAAAGTCTTTTTATGCAGTTCTGGCGGATCCGTGAGCGGATCATGGATCTGCAGGAAGCGACCTCCGGCAACCGGGTCATCGTTTCCGTCAATTGCGTCGGCGGCGTAAAGCGTGACATCGATGCGGAAACGCAGAAATGGATTCTCGACACGATGAAGATCGTCGAAAAAGAGGTACTCCAACTCAAATCCACAATCATGGATGATTTTACCGTCAAACAGCGGACAGTCGGTATTGGGGTATTGTCAAAAGAGAAAGCCTACGAAATGGGCGCGGCCGGACCGACCCTGCGCGCCAGCGGCATCTCCCAGGACATGCGCCAGACCGGCTATGCCGCCTACTCCGAGCTCAACTTCGAACCGGTGGTCGAGACCGATGGTGACTGCTATGCCCGAACCGTCTGCCGCTTCAATGAAATCTTTCAGGCAATAGGCCTGATTCGGGAAGCCTTTGCCAAGCTTCCGCAGAGTGAGTTGGCCGTCAAGGCCAAGGGCCTCCCGAATGGGGAGGTGGTCTCGCGGGTCGAACAACCACGGGGAGAGTGTCTCTACTATCTGAAGGGTACCGGCTCGAAATTTCTCGACCGGGTACGAATCCGCACCCCGACCTTTGCCAACATCCCGCCGCTTCTGGAGATGCTCCCGGGGTGTGACCTGGCCGATGTACCGGTCCTGATTCTGACGATAGATCCTTGCATCAGCTGTACGGAACGATAATTCAGCGGGAGACGATACCATGTTCATGACCAAAACCGTTTTGAAAAACCTGTTGACCAAATACGCCACACGGCTCTATCCCTTCCAGACAAAGGAACCTTTCAAGGACGTGAAGGGCGAACTGAAGATCGAGATGGAAAAATGTATTCTCTGCGGCGTCTGCAAGTTGCGCTGCCCCTCGCAGTGCATCGCGGTGGACAAACAGGCAAAATCCTGGCAAGTTGACCCATTTTCCTGTGTCTACTGCGGGATTTGCGTCGAGGCCTGCCCGGTGAAATGCCTTTTCCAGGAAGGAATGTACCGGGCTCCGCTGGCGGAAAAGGATCTGATTCTCCATGTCCAGGAGGCAAAAGTTGAAGAACCTGTGCCGACACCCTGACAACGACTATCGCCGGCTGAAATTACCCAGACACGAAAAAAGGAGCGGAAAATCGCTCCTTTTTCTTTTTCTACCGGATCAATATAGCGACCGTCAACATCACGATTCGCCCGGCCTCAGCGTTCCGCCAGTGCCAGACGGATGCCGAGGGAGGCAAAGACCCCGGCGGTCAGCCAACCGAACCAGCGGGCCAGGCGTGGCCGCTTCAAGATAACGTTGCCGACGCTTCCGGAAAGCCAGCCGATGGCAGAAAAAACCACAACCGCCTGAACCATGAAGAGCAATCCGAGCAGGAACATCTGCAGAGGCGCCCTTTCGGAACCGGGCGAGACGAACTGGGGTAGAAAAGCGAGGAAGAACAGAGCCACCTTGGGATTGATGACGTTCATCACGAAGCCCCGACGGTACAGGGAGCGAAAACTGCGACCATCACCCCCCTCTTGGGGAAGCAGAATCTGCTGTTCTTTCAAAGCCTTCCAGGCCAGGAAAAGCAGATATCCGGCTCCGGCAAATTTCAGGATTTGGAAGGCAGTGGCAGACGAGTAGAGGAGAGCCGAAATGCCGAGTGCGGCGGCCGTGGTATGGACACTGATACCGCTACACATACCCAGGGCCGTGACAATGGCGGCCTTTCTCCCCCGAGAAACCCCTTGGGCCACGACAAAGGTATTGTCCGGGCCAGGCGCAATGGTAAGCGCAAGGGAAGCACCAAGAAAATAGATCACGGTTGCTGTGGTCATGGGATGTCCTCCCGATATTGGTCGTTTTTCAATGTAACAAAGATAAACCATCCAGCGTATGCTGTCAAAAAGTCCCGCTTCTGATCCACAAAGAGCACTCCTTCACGAAAAACAGCGTTGACATCACCACAAAGCCTCATTAGAGTATTCCCCGTTCAGGAGACTCATACTTCCAGCGAACATGGGGGATTGAAATGAATGAATTGAATGGTCTTTTTGCCGCACTGAGCGGCTATGTCTGGGGTATTCCCCTGCTGGTCCTTCTGGTCGGAACCGGTTTGCTGCTGACCGTGCGGCTACGCTGTCTGCAAGTCAGCATGCTCGGTCATGCCCTGTACGAAACCTTTGTCCGCCCAAAATCCAATGAGCAGGGTGACATCAGTCACTTTCAGGCCCTGATGGTGGCCCTGGCCGCAACCATCGGCACCGGCAACATCATCGGAGTCGCCACCGCGATCTCGATCGGCGGGCCCGGAGCACTGTTCTGGATGTGGGTCACGGCGGCGCTGGGCATGGCCACCAAGTACGCGGAAGGTGTGCTGGCCGTCAAGTATCGGGTAGTCGACGAAAAAGGCGAGATGGCCGGTGGGCCCATGTATTATCTGGAGAGGGGCTTGGGGCAGAAATGGCTGGGGGTGCTGTTCGCCCTGTTCGGATCGATCGCGGCTTTCGGCATCGGCAATACCGTCCAGGCCAACGCTGTTGCCGGAAATCTCAAGGAAACCTTCAACATCAGCCCCTTGGCCACCGGTATCGTCCTGACACTTTTAACCGGCGTGGTTATTATCGGCGGCATCAAGAACATCGGCCGTGTTTCAGCCATCATGGTGCCTGCAATGGCAATCATCTACGTGTCCGGATGCCTGGTAATTCTCTGCCGATTTGCCGACCAGGTACCAGCCGCCATTTTGCAGGTATGCCATGACGCCTTCAGCGGCAGCGCGGCCACCGGCGGTTTCCTCGGTGCTGCGGTGATGATCGCCATTCAGAAGGGCGTTTCGCGGGGGGTCTTCTCCAACGAGTCCGGCATGGGCAGCGCCCCGATCGCCGCAGCCGCAGCCAAGACCAACGAACCGTGCGAACAAGCGCTGGTTTCCATGACCGGCACCTTCATCGACACCATCATCATCTGCACCATGACCGGACTGGTGCTGATCGTCACTGGGGCCTGGCACTCCGGGGCCGCAGTTTCGGTCCTGACTAAATCTGCTTTCGATATCGGACTCCCGGGAAATTCCGGAGGCTACATCGTAACCATCGGCATCGTCTTTTTCGCCTACTCCACCATCATCGGCTGGGCTTACTACGGGGAAAAATGCCTCGAATACCTGCTGGGGGTGAAGGCTCTCTTTCCCTACCGGCTTCTTTACGCCGCTCTGGTCATGGTCGGCGCCAACATCAAACTGGAACTGGTCTGGAATTTTGCCGATGTCATGAACGGCCTGATGGCGATCCCGAACCTGATCGGCCTGCTCGGGCTTTCCGGTGTGGTGGTCGCGGAAACCAACCGCTTTCTGGCAGCACGGAAAGCTCGACCGCTTCCCCGCTGATTACGTTATCAAGTGAAGGGGTGGGCAGCGTACGGTGCTCACCCCTTCACTTGCCATCCATTTGCCACATCCCCGGAAGATCTTCCAGCTCACAGTTCCGTCAGCCAGCCCTTCCCCTGCCGGGCAACTCCCGATTTCATGGCAGCAAGAAAACGTGACCGCAGGGTGTCGCTCATCAGCGACTTTTTGACCGGGGCTCAGTCGCAGAAATCCACCGATAAAGGAGCGGAGGAATTTTTCGTTGATGCCCTTGGGATTGGCGAAAATCTGGTTCTGCAAGGTGCCCTTTTCCAAACACTGAAGCATCAGACTCTCGAAAGTGGTTTCAGGATGGATAACCCGCTGCTCCCGCTTTGCCAGGACACAGGCCCTGGTGGGGCATTTCAGGGCGCAGACGCCGCAACCGATACAGATGGACGTATCCACCTGTGCATCCTTTTTTCTTTTCTTTTCCGGGTTCGCAGCAGCACACATGGCAATCGCGTTAATCGGGCAGGCCTTTTCGCATTTCCCGCAGCCAATGCATGATTCGTCGTGTATCTCGGCAATATAATTTGAAGTAACAATGGTATTGGGGTAGCCGAATTTACTGATGCCGAGCAGCGGTCCGCAGCAGCATTTGCAACAGTGACAGACAAACTTGACGTTTTTCTGCACGTTGTCTGCCCCGAGCACCAGTCCCATCTCCCGCGAACGGGCAAAATTCTCCGCCATCTCGGAACGGCTTACCTCGCGAGCCAGGTTATGGCGAATCATGAAATCTGCCGCATAGCCAAACTGCGAGCACTTTTCCAGCGGGAACATCGCAGTTCTTTTCTCCCAGATGAAGTTTTTCGTGGCGGCAACTGCAGAGGCCAATGGCAAACCTGTCGGTTTCTTCCAGCAGCTTCGAAACCTTCTCGTAATT
Organism: uncultured delta proteobacterium; assembly: GCA_963748325.1. Lineage (GTDB taxonomy): Bacteria > Desulfobacterota > Desulfuromonadia > Geobacterales > Geobacteraceae > RPRC01. The sequence goes on from CAVVIJ010000001.1 coordinate 180,854, forward strand.
GAGCACTTCGAAATAGTCTGACTCGGGCAGGACGGCCTCATGGGGCAGCGCTCGAAAAATCGAGACCTGTTCTCCCCTGCCGAAATTCGCCGCCGAAAAAAGATGCATCACCTTCCAAATATTCATGGAACAGTTTTGCCAACTCCCTGTTCTTGACAGTTCGGCCCCATGCGCATCATGGTGAATTCGAAGATCCCGATCACCAGGGGTGAAGGCGCGTAGTGAGTACTCGGTCATGGAGCCGAAGGTCGATAACCAGCCCCTTGGCGGTCAGCCCGTCGAGGGTCCGGAGCAGGGTTGTCGCTCTCGATAGCCGGTTGCCCGTTCCAGCTCGTGCGATGGTGGAGAGTCCATGGGGCATCTTCACCACCAGCTCGGCCTCCTGCTCCGAATAAAGCTCCTTCAGAATGGCATGCAGCGTGTCATTCCAGGGCGCCCGTATTTCCAGTCCGTCGATCTTGCGGCCCAACTCCCGGAAAATGTCCTTGCCAACCAGATGTCCCATCACAAACCTCCTCTATCGAACGGCTTCCTTTCAGTAGTCGTGTGCAGCAGCAGGTTACGGGAGAGCTCAGCGGGCGGTCAGGTGACGAACGCCCTTTTCCAGCCCGGCCAGGTTCAGTTCGAACATGGGAATTACCGTGCGGATGATGCTGATCGTCTCACCATGCTTCCACAACGATGAAGAAATAGGATTGAACCAGGCGGCATGGCGAAAGGTTGCAGCCAACGTCTTCAGACGCTCGATGCTCGGCTGCTTCTGGCGGTATTCCAGGACAATGGAGCCGTCTATGGCCAACAGCTCCTCGGGAGCCATGCTGGCATCGCCGATAATGATCAGGCGGGTTTCCGGGTCGCGGCGGAGCAGATCCTCGACCGCTTCCGGATTGCTGTGTCGTTCCGGATCGCGCCAGACCCGGTCGTTAATGGTATTGTGAAAATAGCGGATCGACAGATCCTTGAATTGGGAACGGGCATGGTGAAACAGGGCCTGAACGGTCTCCACGTAGGGCTCCATGGACCAGCCGCCGTTGTCGATCAGGAGCAGGACCTTGAGGCGATCCACCATTCTCCGGTCGAAAATAATTTCTATTTCACCGGCATTGCGCATGGTCTGATAGATGGTCTTGTCCACGCTCAGTTCGTCCCTCGGCCCGGCCGGCTTCAGGTGGCGGAGCCGCTTCAAGGCCTCACCCATCTGGCTGCGGGTCAGGGGCGCAGTTCGGGAGTAGTCGCGGTAGCGCCTCTCCAGGGCAACTTTGCTGGCGGTTCGGTTGCGGGAGCTGCCGCCGATCCGCATCCCGCCGGGCCGGTTGCCGGAATGGCCGATGGGGGACACCCCGCCGGAGCCAATCCATTTCCTGCCGCCATAATGAACCGCTTTCTGGTCGTTAAGCCGGTCAATAAGATACTGCTCCAGTTCCGCAGCACTGAGCCGGCGCAGCTCTTTCTCGGTGAGGCCGAGCGCCTTGGCCAGATCGGCGGGGACCTTCAGCCACTGTTCCAGCAGCAATCGGGCCGCCTCGTCCAGAAGAAGCCCCTCGGTCGGAATGTACTCGGCTCCGGCAAACAGCTCGGCAAACACCAGGTCATACGTATCGAAGTCCCGTTCGCTCTTCACCAGAATCGACCGTGCCACGATGTAGAAATCATCCAGCGAGGCAACCAGACCGAGACTCAAGGCCTTCTGCAGACGCAGGAACGCGGTGGGAGTTACCGCCACGCCACGATCACGCAGAGTATAAAAGAAGGGTACAAACATTGATAAATCTCCCGGCCGGTTTCACCACACTCAGGAGGCTGGTACCAGCCCCGCCTTTTCCAGATCGCTGCTCTTCTTGAACAGGACACCCAGGAAAGGAAGCATCCCGTCGCTCAATGCCTCGATCCGAAAGTCCGGATCGGCCTGCAGTGCGCGGATCCAGTTGATAAGTTCGCGGGTGGCGGGCTTTTTCTCCACCCCTTCCAGCTGCCGCACGCGGTAAAAGGCATTGATGGCCGCCTGGGCAAGATCGTTTGAGAGATCGGGGAAATGAACGGTAATGATGCGGCGCATCATCTCCGGCTCAGGAAAGGCGATGTGATGAAAATTGCAGCGGCCAAGGAAGGGGTCGGAAAGGTCTTTTTTGGCATTAGAGGTAATGATCACCACCGGCCGTTGACGGGCGCTGACTGTCCGATCGATCTCCATGATATCGAACTGCATCTGGTCCAGCACGTCCAGCATGTCGTCCTGGAAATCGGTATCGGCCTTATCGATCTCGTCGATCAGAAGCACGGTCCGCTGGTCGGCTACGAAGGCCTGGCCGATCTTGCCCATGCGGATATATTCGGAGATGTTGCTGACGTTACGGCTTGAATCACCGAAACGGCTGTCGTTGAGGCGGGTCAGGGTATCATACTGGTAGAGCGCCTCCACCAGCTTCATGCTCGACTTCACGTTCAGGATGATGAGCGGCATTTCGAGGCTCTCGGCAATGGCGTGGGCCAGCATGGTCTTGCCGGTGCCCGGCTCTCCCTTGAGGAGCAGCGGCATCTCCAGGGCCATGGAAACATTGACGATCTTGGCCAGCTCATCGTCCAGCACATAGCGACTGGCGCCACCGAAACGGTGAAAATTCTCTTCTGTCATGGTAGTGCGACTCCTCATAAAATATGTATATTGTGCATATTTTTGTAGGGGCAGGCCCCCGTGCCTGCCCTCGGTAGCGAGCACAGAAAGGCGGGCACCCACGGAGGGGTGCCCCTACAAAAACCTTCAGATCTATATTCCGCTGGATTGCTTATCCCCAGATAACCTCTGCCGGCTTGCGGGTCGGGATGCGTGAATATTCGAATTCCGGATAGCCGATCATCACCCCACCATACATGCGGTGACCCGGCGGCAGTGCCTAGGGCCGTGGCAACTCCGGGAGAACTCAGGGCGGCCTGGTACAAAAATCCGGCCCAACAGGTACCGAGACCAAAGGAAAGGGCGGCCAGGTCAAGGGTGGCAAGGGCGATTATGGCGGAAGCTGACACCATCGGGTCATCAACCGCCCCATGGGCGATAATCAAAGCCGGGGCCTTGCGCAATATCGGGTCGCGTCCCTTTTCCCATGCCTTCAGCATTCCCTTGATTCCGTGAACCTGCTCACCCTCCAGGGTGCGCAGCCATTCGATCACGGCCAGGGAAAGGAACTGCACCTCCTGCTCGTCAAGGATCACCTTCCATGATACCGTCTGGGTGTTCATGCCGGTCGGCGCATAGCGAACGATATCCAAAAGTTGTGTCGATGACATCCTGCTTCAGCGGTTCTTTCCGAAATTCCTGATCGAGCGGCGCCCCTTGATGAGTTGCCCGATCTGCTCAGGAGTCAACCGCCAGCCGTCTTCCAGTGGCGTCGCATCTGCCGGCCGATATCCGGCAATGGCTGAATGCGCCGTTTCGGACAGGCGGCTACACAGTGTCCGCAAGTAATGCAGCCCTTTTCAATCTTTTCAATCGTGGTCGGGAAAACCGGTGGTCGGGAAAACCCTCTTCCAGCGCAATGATCCCCACCGGGCAGGCCCTGGCACAAAAACCACATCGTTGACACTTGCTTTGATCTATCGTTATCAGTCCCATGCATTCCTCCCGCAATTTTTCCGTTTCAGTTATTGTTCGCCGCCATCTGGTCGATGAGCAGATTGATTCCCTCCACCGCATGTTCCATGTATCGTTTATCTCCAATGGTTTTCGCCATGAGAATTCCGCCCTCGATCTGGGCAATAAAGGTCGCGGCGAAAAGCCGTGCATTGGCTTCCGGACGGATCTCGCCACTTTCCTTGCCCGCTTCTACCATGGCAACAAGCCGCCCTTCCCAGGCGGTCAGGACCCGGCGGACCTCCTCGTGGAGTCGCGGATGGGCATCATCGGCATCAACCGCGGTATTGAGAATCGGACAGCCACCCTTTTGTACGGTCTCCTCGAAAAAATCGAGAAAGGTCGCTGCAAAGGCCCGCAATTTACCGACATCACCCTGACAGGGCTGGAGCCTCTCCCGAACCCGCTCGGAGACATGCCGGACACTGTGCAGGAAGGCCTCCACCGCCAAGGTGTCCTTGTCGGCAAAATGCCCATAGATCGCCCCCTTGGTAACCCCCAAATCTTCACAGAGCATTGCCATGGAGGTCCTCTGGTAGCCGTTCTTGTTGAAAATTACCGCAGCCCTTTCAATGATTGCCTGTCTTGTTTCTTCCGCTTTTCCCAAAAAAAGTACCTCCAAAATCGTACCTGTCGAGCTAAATATACCAAGCGGTATATTTAAGTCAAGAGCTAAATATACCGCTTGGTATATTTGTGGTCAAAGAAAGCCGACCAAGAACACAAAGAGGTAATTTTTGCAACATCAGGCTGGACAACCAGTATCACTGCACCGGAAAATTGAAATACGTCTTCGGCCACGGCTCGCGTTTCAGGGTAAAGTGCCACCATTCCTGGGCATAAGGCCGGAAACCATGCTTTTCCATTACCATGCGCAGCAACAGACGATGCGCACGTGAAGATGAGGAGATCTGTCGATACTCCGGCCAGGAGCGGAGTCCGAAGAAGTCGAACCCGCTACCCATGTCCAGCTCCCGACCGGCGTCTTTGCCTGCCAGTGAGACGATGGTCAGGTCCACGGTACTGCCGCGGCTATGACCCGATTGTGCTGCTATGTAGCCGTCCCGAAAAAGATCCTTCTTCTCCACTTCGGGATAAAACTCTTTTTTCATCCTGGTATCCTTGACATCGCGCGCCCAGCGGACAAAATGGTCCACCGCCATCTGCGGTCGGTAACCGTCAAAGACCTTGACACCAAGACCGAAGAGCCGCAGCTCATCCTGAACTTTTTGCAATGCTTCCGCCGCCGCACTGGTCAGGATAAATCTCTGCTTCCGGTAGCCGTCAATCGGCTCCCCCACGAAATTATGGGATCCGGCATAACGCAGATCCAGACTCAGGTCCGGAATGATTTCATCGGCATAGACGAATCCTTGCGGCAAAGGTCCATCCGCTGCTTCAGCCGGCGATTGCCCGGCCTGAATAACCAGCGAAAAGACAAAAAAAAGCAGAATTGCACAGCGCACTATCATCTCGGCCCTCCGGCTTGGTCTTGTAGATATCTGGCCGATACTTCCGACACGCCCCTGCTCTGCTGGACAAGAGTACTCGTCGTTCCCAGCACGACACGTGGTCTTTTTGCCGGATCCAGCCAACCGAGAACCTTCTGAATATCGTGTTCAGACAAGGCGACACAACCAAGCGTAGCCATGTTCTCTCCGCCCCGTACATGGATGAAGATGGCGCTGCCCGCCCCTTTGATCACCGGGTCGGTGTTGTATTCGATAACGATACCGTACTTGTAACGGTCATTTTGACGTTTCATATTCTCGAAAGAAGCAGCGCCTGTATTACTCCTCCTGGCCCAATGGTTATAGTCGGGAGAGGCAACGTCATCCACCCAGATATCGTCATCCCCGGCCTGCCGGTAGGAAAGCCGGGTCGTGATCTTTGCTGCATAGCCGAAGGCACGCTTCAAAGCAAAAACCCCGGACGGCGTCCTGTGATCGCCTTCCTTTTTCTCTCCCGGTGGCGCAAAACCTTTCCCGCCGATCAGTGCTGGCAGCGGCGAAAAAACATTCTTCCAGGTGTTACCCCGCTTCTCCAGGACATACATGGTCGCCGTAAACGAAGATGGCTCACTAGCCGTTACCAGCAGAACCTGTGACGATTCCCCGGCCAGCTTTTCCAGGGAAGTTTGCAGCCATTCCGGCGGTCCCTCAGCGGCAAAAACCACCGACGATAGTGGAGGAAGCGCAACAAGGCAGCAAAGTAGCATAACAAACAGACTGATGGATTGTATCCCCGTATTCATAACGTTTCTCGCACCTTTCCCCCTTGCGACTCCAGCCAGCTTCTGCCGCCCAACACCCGGGCGATCAGCATGCTGGAAACATTGTCGCCAACAGCATTGATCATGGTGGCGGGCGCATCCACCAGGGTGCCGATCATCGTGATCAGGGGCAGTGCTTCCGGGGGAAAACCATAGAAAGACAGAATCAGCAGCTCGCCGATTGTACCGCCTCCGGGAATACCGCTCACCACCACCCCGGTCAGCAGGGCGATACCCAGGGCGGTCAGGATCGGTACAAGCCCGAAAAAAGGCATCTGAAAAATCCCGAAGAGGAACGAAATTTTCAGCACGGCGGCCAAGCAAGAGCCCTCCATGTGGATCGTGGCGCCGATCGGGATGACCACTTCGCTGATATCCCTCGGCACACCGACGTTGTCCGCCGCCTGCAGATTGGCCGGGATCGTCGCCATGGAACTGCCGGTGGCGAGCGCCGTAAGTGATGGCGGAATGATGTTGCTCCAGAATTTTTTTACGCCAACCGTACGGCCGGCCAGGAAAGCATAGCAGGTAAAGGCAACGGCAAAATAGACCAGTGCGGTCGGATAATAGAGCGTCATGGCCCGGGCGTAGGAGCCGAGCAGTTCCGGCCCGAAGACACCGACCAGGTAGGCAAAATAGGCACCAAGGCCGATCGGAGCGTAATACATGATGAAGCTGATCAGCTTCATCATCACCTCGTTGGCCGAGGAGAGAAATCCGGCAAAGGCTTTGCCCTTTTCACCCACCGCCGAAGTGGCAAGGCCGGTCAGCATTGAAAAGACAATCAAAGCCAGCATGTTGTTCTTGGATAAAAGGTTCGGAAAATCGGAGACGGTGAAGGCCCGGACGATCTGTTCGGAAGTCTTGAGGTGCTGAAGTTCCACCGCCGCCGGCAGGGGAATACTGGTGCCGGCGGCCGGCGGGTAAATGACGACAGCTGCAATCATGACCGCTGAGGCGATCAGGCCGGTACCGACAAAAATCAGCACCATCAGGGCGAGGATTTTACCAAGGCGCCGGAGATTGGTCATCGAGGCAACGGTGGACGAGATGGAAAAAAAGACCAGGGGCACAATCACCGTAAAGAGCAGATTGAGGAATACGTCACCCAGCGGTTTGAACATGATGGCATCTTTTTTCAAGGCGATGCCGAGGCCTGCCCCGAGAAACATCGAGGCGATCAGCAGCAGGGAAAATCCGTAGGATTTGAGAAATGGCGGCAGCTTCGTTTTGATCATTCACGTCTCCGAATAAGGCTGGGAATAACAGGACAGCGATCCTGGCTCAGGCCTGGTTGGCAAAGACTAATGTAGCTACCCTCAGAAGTCAACGAGCAAATAGCCATGAACGTCCCCGGAGCCTCGTGTCGTTTGTTGGTCGATCTGTTGGGCGGGACACTAGATTTTCGCAATAGGGTCGGCACTGCCAAGCTGGCCGTCCGCCATCCTGAGATACCCGACCTCGTGCCAGGGTATGCCAAGCAGCCCCGCCCCGGCTGCATCCACCGCCACCGGGTCAAAACCTGCCAGGAGCCGGTTGACCGGCGGATCGCAGAGGGCCCCGCCAAGGTGATGCTCCGCCAATCCTATACTTGCATCAATAAAGGTCAGATCCGGCTTCCGGTAGCAATTCAGCTCAAAAACCGCGGCCTGCATCTGTTGGTGGAAGGCGGATTTTTTCCAATGTCCGCCCTGTTGATAATAGGCAGGAGGTGCCACGCCGATCATGTTTTTCATGCCGAGGGTCACCGTAGCAAGGGAATGGGCCTTGAGGACTGCGGCCGAAATGACAAAGCTCTCCATGACCAGGCGCGGCATCATGAAAGTGGGAAATACCCGGCAGCGGGAATCGCGAAGTTCCACTAGTTCCGCCTCATTGAGATCGACCAGCTCCAAGCCATGGTCTCTGGCAAGGCAGTCGTAACCGTGGATACGGAACACCTCGCCGGTCGACAGGTAACGATCCCCGGTCCCTTCCGCAATAACGATCTCCGCTCTGCTCCATTTCCGACAGCAGCGCACCAGAGCGTCACAGGCAGCCACCGGCAGCGTAACCGGCGGCGGCGAACCGTTGACCAGGTTCGGCTTGATCAGGATTTGCGACTGTTTCGTGAGGACCTCAGGAGCGCCGATGGCTTCAAGCAGGCGGGGAATGGTTTCGTCATAGGAACGGTAATTTTCGATAGCGCAGGCTCGTTGCATGACCGCATTGTAGCGGTAAATCAACCGGAAATAAACCCAGAAGCGGATAATATTCCTGACTTTTGACTGCCCGAGGCGTAAAATGTATCACAGAGGTTCGACAGCAGAACACACGAATCCAATCTCCCTTGGCAAGCTAACCATTTTCGTTACGCCGTTCGGACAGCAGAGGAAGACCATGTCAGCAAACACAAACACAAAAACACCTGAGGCGGGCTGGAATTTCGATAACAGCTATGCCCGCCTGCCGGAATCAATGTATGCCCGTCTGAACCCCGTGCCGGTGCGTTCGCCACATCTGGTACTGTTCAACCGTCCGCTCGCCGAATCACTCGGCCTGCTTCCCCAGGCATTGGAAGGGGAGGAAGGAGCTGCCATTTTCACCGGCAACCGGATTCCCGAGGGCGCGGAGCCGATTGCCCAAGCCTATGCCGGACATCAGTTCGGCCATTTCACCAAACTGGGCGATGGCCGCGCCATTCTGCTGGGCGAGCAGATCACACCCGACGGTGACCGCTTCGACATTCAACTGAAAGGCTCCGGCCAGACACCTTTTTCCCGTCGCGGCGACGGTCGTGCCGCTCTTGGTCCGATGCTTCGCGAATACATCATCAGCGAAGCAATGCGCGCCCTTGGCATCCCGACAACGCGCAGCCTCGCGGTCGCGACCACCGGTGAGCAGGTTTTCCGAGAAACCCCGCTCCAGGGTGCAATTCTCACCCGGGTGGCGGCCAGCCATATCCGTGTCGGCACTTTTGAATACCTTGCTGCACACGGGGACCGGGAAGACATCCGGGTGCTTGCGGAATATACCATCCAACGCCATTTCCCCGACCTGATCAGCACGGAAAACCCCTATTTTTCCCTGCTTCTTGCAGTAATGGAACGGCAAGCTTCACTGGTGGTTCAGTGGCTCCATGTTGGATTCATCCACGGAGTAATGAATACCGACAACATGGCGCTCAGCGGCGAAACCATCGATTACGGCCCCTGCGCCTTCATGGATACCTACGACCCGGCCACAGTCTTCAGCTCCATCGATCTCAACGGTCGCTATGCCTATGGCAACCAGCCAAATATCGTACAGTGGAATCTCGCCCGTTTTGCCGAGACACTGCTGCCCCTGCTGGATGCAAATCAGGAAAAAGCAATCCAGCTCGCCAATGAAGCTCTCGCCACCTTTCCCGAAACATTCCGCCGTTATCGGCTCTCCGGTATGCAGGGAAAATTGGGATTATTCACGGCAGAAGAAGCCGACATGGAATTGATACAAGAACTCCTCACCTGCATGCAGCAGAACCACGCTGATTACACCAACACCTTCCGCGATCTAGCAGCAGAGACCTTCGCGGAGACACCCCTTTTCCGCGATGAGACTTTTTTGAAATGGCACCGGCACTGGCAGGAGCGACTAACGCGCCAACCACAATCCGCGGAGGAATGCAAAACTCTCATGCGAGCTCACAATCCCGCGGTCATTCCCCGTAACCATCGGGTGGAAGAGGCCCTGGAAGCAGCCGTCGAACGGAGGGATTTCACCGTGATGACTCGCTTGCTCCATGCCTTGTCCCGCCCCTATGATGAGCGCCCCGAATATGACGAATACCGTTTGCCGCCCGAGCCTTCGGATCAATGCTATCAGACCTTCTGCGGGACCTGATCCACCAACGGCATGTTTCAATCAAACAGGTAAATGTACGCCGCATTAGCAAGCCCGCGGATTGACACCGCCAGGGCGGAAAAGAACCGTTTCGGGATGAAAACTATTTAATCAACTAAACCAACCAGTCTCCACCTTCCTCATTACGGGCGGCAGAAATACAATCCTCCATTTCCCCGTGAGATTTAGCTCAATTGTTCCCTCTCGTGTTCAATTGTAGTACGCATGAGACAAACCGCGCGCGTCTCTATAAACTTTTTCACATATCGATTCCTCCTTCTCAGCTAAAGTCAAACAGTAAGTTCCCGCCATATTGAACGTTTTTCTTATGAATACATTTTCACAAAAATAACTGGTAGAGAATTTGCTTTGCTAATGGTACAGGGGAAACATCGAAAACGCTGCCGCTTACCGGGCACAAAAAGAATACGGACAAAAAAGATCGTTAGTGTTACAAAAGCACGTACCTCAAGGTGGACAACTATGACGGGGATTGAATGCTCAAAGTGACTTTTACACAACTGGTTACTACCGAACAGATTCAGCGCCTGGTGGATACCTGTCACAGGATGACCGGTCTGTTTGCTACCGTTCTGGATGCCGGGGGAAACACCTTGGCGGTCGCCGACAACCAGGATATGTGCAACTGCTTTCACCACCTGCATACCGGCAACCACGAGTCCGATCGAGAAAAAGATACTGCCGCGACACGACATGCACCAGGGTCTGATGATGAATACTTCGAATTCACCTGCACCCATGGACTCAGGTATATTTCTTTTCCGATCCTGATTGACGGGGTCTTTTTGGCCACCTTCATCACCGGGCGGTTTATGTATGCCGATGACAAACCGGGGATGCAATCTCCCCGGACACAGCCGCAAGATTCCAACCAGGACCCTTTTGATCGGATCCCGATTTTCAGCAGAGAAAGAAGTATCGAGCTTCTTGACTGTTGCCGGGACATGCTGCGTATTCCGCTCGAGATCGGCCGTAACAACCTGCAGCTTGTCCGAAAAACAGGGGAACTGGAAAGACTCTGCGAGACACTCCGCCACTCCGAAGAGATGCTGGGAAAGATCTTCGAGTCCACCCCTGACCAACTCCACATTATCGACAGGAATTTTCGCATCCAGCACTCGAACTGGCGTGGCTCTTTCTCAGCCGTTCCGGAGGGAAAAAACTCTCAACAACCTTACTGCTATACTATTTATTACGGGCTGGACAGACCTTGCGAACACTGCCACAGTACGGAGGTGTTCAGAACGGGAAAACCGGCCATTCTGGAAAAGTTCATTCCGAAGCTCGGCCATGTTGAAATCCGCTCTTTCCCGATCTTTGACTCCTCCGGCACCGTCACCATGGTGCTGGAGCACATCCGCGATATCGGGGAACGCATGCTGGCCGAGGAAAAATGGCACTCCCTGTTCAACAATCTTCCCGGAGGAAGCTTCACGGTCAACAGCAGCTATATCATCGAAGACGTAAATGACGTACTCTGCGCCGCGACCGGCTATTCGAGAGAGGAGCTCGTCGGCCAGTTATGCGGCATTATCTGCCCGAAAGGCCCCCATTTCTGCCCAATCTTCGACCTGGGCAAAGAGCGGATCGATAATGATGAAACAGCGGTAAAAGCCCGCGATGGTCGGCTTGTGCCGATCATCAAGAGCGCCCGGAGAATCTCGGCCGGAAACAGGGAGCTCATTGTCGAAAATTTCCAGGATATCACCGATCGCAAACATCTTGAGGAGCAACTGCGTCATGCCCAGAAGATGGAGGCCATCGGTCAGCTTGCCGGTGGTGTTGCCCATGACTTCAACAACATGCTCACCGCAATAATCGGTTACGGCAATCTTCTGCAGATAAAAACGGGCAAAACCCCATCTCTGAGAAAATATGTCGACCAGATAATCTACTCGGCGGGACGGGCGGCAAACCTGACCAGCAACCTGCTGGCCTTCAGCAGAAAGCAACCGGTCAAACTTCAGCCGGTCATGGTGAACGACATTATCGGTAAGTCCCGGGAACTTCTCTCACGACTTGTTCGGGAGGACATCAAACTCCGGGTCACAACTGGCGTAAAATGCGCCGTGCTGGCGGATTCGGTGCAAATCGAGCAGATCATGATGAACCTCGTCACCAATGCGCGCGATGCCATGCCCGATGGGGGGCGCCTCACCATAAATACGGAACTGATCACCCTGGATGAAAAGTTTATCCGTGCGCAAGGATATGGCGAACCGGGACCCTATGCACGTATTTCCGTATCAGATACTGGTCAGGGGATAGACGAGAAGGTCGTAGAGCGGATCTTCGAGCCATTTTTCACTACGAAAAAAACAGGCAAAGGGACGGGACTCGGGCTTTCCATTGTCTACGGAATCATCAAACAGCACAACGGCTACATCGATGTCCAGAGCAAACCGGGCAAAGGGACTAGCTTCAGGATCTACCTGCCTGTACTGCAGGAAAATATTGTACCAACAGAAACGGCGGAGCTGTCAGCTCCGCCGTTTGGATCGGAAACCATCCTCCTGGCCGAAGATGACCCGGTGGTCAGAAACCTCGCAAGAACGGTTCTGGCAGAATTCGGCTACCGCGTAATCGAAGCAAAGGATGGGTTAGAGGCTGTAGAAAAGTTTGCGACATTCGAAGATTCACTGCAGCTGCTCCTTTTCGACGTGATGATGCCGGAAAAAAACGGCAAGGAAGCCTACAACGAGATCAAAAAGTTACAACCGGATATCAAGGTCCTCTTCATGAGCGGCTATACCGATGACATCGTCAGCAACAGCGGACTAGATGAGGAATATCTGAACCTTATCCCAAAACCCTTTACCCAGACCATTCTCCTGAAGAAGGTACGCGAGGTTCTCGACAAGCCAACCGGTCTGGAACAGTCAGGTTGCGCTACTCCCCGGGCAGCTGGATTGCTTTGACCTCCAGGAACTCCTCCAGTCCGTAGCGCCCCATTTCGCGGCCATACCCGGACTGCCGGTAGCCCCCGAAGGGCGCCTCGGTATTGTAGGGCGCACCGTTGATATCCACCTGCCCGGCGCGCAACCGCCGCGCAACCGCCAAGGCCCGACCGGCATCTCCCGACCAGACTCCCGCTGCAAGTCCGTACAGCGTATCGTTGGCCAGGGCAACCCCTTCGTCTTCTCCCCGGTAGGCCTGGATCGAAAGGACCGGCCCAAAGACCTCTTCCCGGGCAATGGTCATCCCTGTTGTCACTCTGCCGAATACCGTGGGCCCGACAAAGTAGCCCCGTTCCAGCCCATCCGGTGCCTCAGCCCCACCAAGCAGCAATTCCGCACCCTCTTTTATCCCGCTACGGATATATTCTTTGACCCTTTCATGCTGACGCTTCGACACCAGCGGACCGAGACGGGTCTTTTCATCCCACGGATCACCGGGAATGAATTTAGCGGCAGCAGCCACGGCAAGCTTCGCTGCTTCCTCGTAGCGATCCTCGGGAACCAGCATACGTGTCCAGGCGTTACAGGTCTGGCCGGAATTCAGGTAGCAGGAATCGACGGTTCCCTTGACCGCCTTTGCCAGGTCGGCATCGTCAAGAATCAGGGAGGGAGATTTACCTCCCAGCTCCAAGGCAACGCGCTTGACATCGGCTGCAGCCAGTTCCGCAACCCTCTTGCCGGCGCGGGTGGACCCGGTGAATGATATCAGGTCGACTTCTTCGTGAGCAACGAGCCTTTCCCCAACCAGCGATCCGGAACCGCTCACCAGGTTGAATACACCGGCTGGCAGCCCGACCCGGTCGATGACGTCGGCCAACAGAAAGGCATTGAGCGGCGTGACCTCGCTCGGCTTGAGAACGACCGTGCAGCCTGCCGCCAGGGCGGGAGCGACCTTGGCAATAATCTGGTAGAGGGGATAATTCCAGGGTGTGATGGCAACCACAACACCCGCCGCCTCTTTCACCACCAGGGAGTTCCCGATCCGCTCCTCGAAGGAATAACTCCGCGCATGTCCGGCGAACGATGCCAACGTCTCAATCGACAAACCCACCTGGATCATTTTTGTCAGCTTCAACGGCATGCCCAGTTCCGCCATGATCAGTTCGGTCATCTCTTCCGCACGGCTTTTCAGTTCGGCAAGGATCTTTTCCAGCCATACGGCCCGTTCCGCAGGTGACGTGATCGACCAGGCAGCGAAGGCATGGCGTGCCGCCTGAACAGCGGCATCAGCCTCCGCAGGTCCCGCAGCAGGAATCGAACCGACGATTTCTTCGGTTGCCGGGTTTACGACTTCAAAGACATCACTGCCGACTGCTGCCACCCATTGACCGTTGATATAAAGTTTGTCCCTCTTCAGCATTTTCTCCTCCTTGTGGGGATTCAAAGTTGACCTTCCGGAGCATAGCACATTGCCTCCTGACCTGAAACCCACCACGCGAGAGAGGTAGATACGTTACTACTGCAAGCACCGAGCATTTCTTCATCTGCAAGTAGACCTGCCAGGTTTCCGAAAACCTGGCAGGTCTTGTCATACGTCATAGTACCTTCTTTTTGAAAACAGGTCTCTTATTTCATTAATGCTGCGGCCACCGCCTGTAACAGCTGAGCACTTTGCGCCAGTTGCTGGTATGCCTCTTCCTCGGTCAGGCGCGTTCGCTGAGGCGTAGCGTCTTCCATTGCATAGCCGAGTGCCGAGGCTTTGTTGGCAATAGCGGCAATCTGCACGGCCAGATCTCTGTCGAATCCGCTAACATCGGTGGATAGCTGGATGGGGGGAAGGTTTTTCATCCGTTTCCGAATCTCTGCCGCAAGTCGCGCAACCTTTGCCTCCGTTGCTTCATTCTCGGGGCCGGTATTTTCAACGATCCCGTCATTGGCGGCATGGTTTTTTTTATTGAAGCTATCGTAGGCAATATTATGAAAAGGCATCGAAAGGTCGCCAAGGTAGTGCTCGGCATAGCCGAAAGGGTAACGGGCATACTTGCCGCGTGCCCCTTTGAGCATGTAGTCATTGAGAGCCGCAATGATAGCTCCGTACAGATGACCATCGGTGTCACCCGGTTTATTATAGTCGCCGACTTGTGCCAGGACCATTTCCGGAGTGATCGTAACACCTCGCGGAGTGTTGTTGTAGTGGTTCTGTGACTCTACTCGCCCGGCTTTTTCCTTGGCCATGTCGGCTCCCACGGCAAGGTAGACATAGTTGTCCAATCCGGCCGCTTTTACCACCGCCATGTGTGTAGCGTCGTGCCAGGCCAGAGCTTGAGTGGCAGGACAAGCTGCTGCGCTTGCAAAGACCAGGGAGACCAGCAAAGTTGAGATTTTCATCAGCTCCTCCGAAATAATTTTCCCATGTCAGGTGAACAACCAGCGTTGAATCAGCTTGGTATAACGCGGCATCACCAGGTAGACCATCAGAAAAACTACAGCAGCGGTAGCAAACAACGTATCAAGAAAACGATCATGCGGCACACCCAGTTTCCGCAGCAGGGCCGAAACTACCAGCGGAATGACGAGCACCAACGGGTAAATGGCGGACCAGGTAACGAGAAATTGCTTCCAGCGTAACGGCACCCTGGCCTTTGCACCTTCGGGGATGAACCAGAAATCCAGGCCGCTGCGGATGAAAAAATCGTCGTCCTTCGCGAGCAACGGCCGGACCTTTTCGATGAGCCGCCTTCGCTCCGGCGAACTCATCCAATTCTCCAGATGCTCGCGGGAATCAAACCGTATGATTACCGTATAGGTCGCCGTGAGGCCGGTGATCGGACGGATAATCTGCAGGTCCAGATGCCCCGCGAATCCTCTGCATGCCGGACCTATCTCGTTCAACCAGTCATCATAGAGGGCTTGCTTTCCCTCCCGTACGCGATGGGTAACAACCGCGGTAGCACCCTGCTCTCCTGTACTCAACAAGCCTGTTTCATTTGCCATGCAAACACCACCCCTTGCCCCGAAAATGCAGAGCCGACGAAGCAGGCCCGAGGCCTGTCGGTTATTCGAAGATCTCCACACCCTGAAAAAAGACAGCGATTCTAGCGAAGATGCTCAAAAACATCGGTTATGAGATAGCTGTCGGTAATACCGGATCCGGCGGCATTGGGCTGCTGCCTGCCCGCCTTGGGCAATCCATACATAGCCTCGATTGTGCGCAGGATGTTGATGTGGGTTATGCCGTTGCCCTCCCGGTAATCACCCGGCTTGACATGCGCACCGGCAAAAATTGTAACCGTACGGTTCTGCAGATCGACACAGAACTCCGGGTCAGTTGCATTTTGAAGGCAGGCTTTTGGATCTACAAGCGGATTTGTCAATCCCTGGTAGTGTCTTTTGTCGTCATTTTCATCGAAGGTAAGAATCAGCAGACTGTTGTGACTTTTGGCCCATTGATAGTAGGCATCGATGTTTTTCCATAGCCAGGCATCGCCCTTGGGCACGCTTTCCGTGACAGGACCGTTGTGCATGTCGTTGTCCAGGTTGGGTATGACGATGGCCACGGTGGGCAGGGTGTCGTAGTGGCCAGGGTCGGAAGGAAAGTCAGCAAACCTGAGGTTGGACGAAGTTGCGGCCGTCGTACCGTTCGGTACGTTGCCGAAGCTGATCCAGGGAACATGTTTTCTGGCATAACTTCCCAGCTTGTGGCCGGCAAAACCGATTGCGGGCAGGCTCTCTGCATACCCTTTGAAAGACAAGCCCTTGTTGATCAATTGCTCACCCAGGTTGGCCGTCCTGAAAGGGTAGCTCGGATTATTCTCTTTTGTTGGAACCTGGTCCCTGAAGCCGATATTCTGGTTGTCGCCGGAAAACATCCAGAAGTAGTTGCCCTGGCTGTTGTGCTCCTCACCATACATCTGCGTGAAGTTGGCCCCTTCTTTCTTGAGCACACTGTTGATATACGGTGCAGATGGGTTTCCGATAACCTCTTGATAATCCTTGTTCTCCTCGAAAACAATCACAATATGATCATAGACCGGCAGGTTGTGGGGCCAGGTAAGGAACAACGTCTCAGGCGCCTTGTTCTTCCCGGCAGAAGAGGACTCGACAGGGGAACAGGCAACGAAGAAGAGGAGGAAAATGAAAACGATTTTTCTCATAACGGGTTCCTTTCAAGACCTTCTGTAATTCCTCTTTTCAAGCACTTCCACCCTACGGTAAAGATACGCGTGCAGGCAGCACTCCTCAGTTTACTGGAGGAAGAACGGGAAAAGTGCTCAGCAGCACGGCTATGCGATCCTGAAGTCGACGGATTCGTTGTGCCGAACCGGAAAAGTTCTCCATGATCATAGTGAATGCAAGGGGTTCACCCTCAGAGGAAACCGTATAACCGGCAAGGGCAGACACGCCGCTCATCGTCCCTGTCTTGGCCTCGAGTTTCCCCTCGGCCGGTGTCCCTTTCATACGACCGGCAAGGGTGCCGTCCTTCCCGGCCCGGGGCAAAGCGGCTACGAAATAGGGGAAAATCGCCTGATCCTTCGACACGGCTACCAGGAGACGCGTGATAGTATCGGCATTGATCAGATTGTAGCGTGACAGCCCCGACCCATCGGCAATCACCAACCGGTCAGTTGCTATGCCGTTTTGCCGTAGATACTCCTTGATGAGTGCCACCCCTTCGACAGCAGTACCTTGCTGCCCGGTTTGCGTGTGCGCAAGATACTTCAGCAGGTTTTCCGCGCAGAGGTTATCACTTTTTTTCAGCATTTTCGTGACAATCTCTCCGATCGAATGCCGGGTAGCGGCCAGTGGCAGCGCCTCGGGCGGAGCAGTACCCATTGCCAGGGACGTTGTCTGTATCCCGGCCCGCTTCAACTGCTCTGCCAGCAGTGTCAAGGTATAGAGTTCCGGCCGCCAGACGGTAAGCCGCCTGCTGACTGTGGCACACTTTGGAGCAAGCGTCCCGGTTACGCGAATATGGTTCTCACGATCCCCAGCCGCTCTTGTTATGGAAACAGAACAAGGTCCGCCCTTTTTCCCGGTTTTCCCGCTGTTTTCTATGACAACATACCCGGTTGCCGGCTCCGTTGCCACCTCCAGAGGCGACGTTGCGGCCTTCCCCGGTGAAACCCTTATCCTGATCGTGTTGCTGTTCACCGAAAGGGCTGAAAGGTACATGGCATCAGGATCGGGCTCATCATCCCACATCCAGCCACTGCCCCAATAGGTGTCATCAAAACAGCCCGCGTCACCGACAAGTGCATAGTGTCGGCCGGGTGAAAGCTGACCGGCAAGCCCACCGACCATTTGTTTCAGGTCGGCTGTTTTCAGGAGAGGATCGCCGCAACCCCGAAGATAGAGGGTGTTGGTTGTAGTATCCAGGGAAAGAGAGGTTTCAATGGAGTGGTCAGGACCCAGGCTTGCAAGTGCGGTTGCCGCAATCAGCAGTTTTTGTACCGAGGCTGCCGGCATGAGCAGGGAGGGGTTTGTTTCATAGAGTGTGACACCACTCTTGAGGGAAACGACCTTGATCGAGGCAACCGAATAGGGCAGCAGTTCACGGGCAATCATCCCATCAAGCTTTTTCTTCAAAAGCAACGTGGGAGAGCTGCACGCCGGGACTGCCGAAGGAACCGGAACAGGAACCGGAACCGGGCAAGTGTAGCTCACCTTTTGAGAGGCACAGCCGGCCAATATGATCAGGAGTGCTGCGTGAGCAAGAAAGCTAAAACGTACCAGCTTCATGGCGGGAATTCCTTTTCTCAGCCTCCTAAGAGGAGATAGAGGCTCTTCATTACAGCAGCGCAACATCACAAAAAAGGCGGCCGATCGGTCGCCTATGAAGGTAAGAACCTGTCCCTCAGAATTCACCCAAAATGATTATATGTCAAACATAATTCTTTTTTGAAGACTTTGGGCACATTCGAATCTAGCCTGCCCTACAGCATGAGGAAACACTGCCTGCCAGTAAACGCGAGTCCCGTAAAAAACCCTGGGATTTTTTACGGGTTTATTTCTGGCGTTATGCAACTTTTTTAGATTTCGTCTGAACCCCTACGAGTAATTGTTCGCATAATTTTAGGTGGTGTCAAGGTGTGTTTGATGCAGGGAAAGAAGGCAAGAGAATCCGGTTGGCTTGCTTGACTGATGGTAATTGGGCAGTATTGGGGGGCAAATCATTATTGTTGACTCACAAATCTGTCAACAATAATGATTCCCCCCCCCTGGTAAACATTCTTCCTTTCGGCTGCGGCCTGCACGAAGAGACAGGACCGAGTGTCAGGCTGACTCACTCACACCAATGATGCTTTCATCTTCCGCTTCCATAATCCCGAACTCCATCAGCAGCTCTTCCAGTTCTTCCATCTCCAGCGGCTTAGGAATGACCAGCATTTTATTATCGTTTATTTTCTGTGCCAGGGTCCGATACTCCTGGGCCTGGGGATGATCGGGGGAGTACTCGATTACGGTCATACGGCGCATCTCCGCTCGCTGGACCTGGTTGTCACGGGGTACAAAATGGATCATCTGGGTACCGAGTTTTTCGGCCAGCGCGCTGACCAGTTCAAATTCCTTGTCGGTCTTCCTCGCATTACAGATCAGCCCGGCCAGACGAACCTTGCCCGAAGAGGCATATTTGAGAATACCTTTGGCAATGTTGTTGGCCGCGTACATGGCCATCATTTCGCCGGAACAGACGATATAGATCTCTTCTGCTTTTCCTTCGCGGATCGGCATGGCAAAACCGCCGCAGACAACATCGCCCAGGACATCGTAGAAGACAAAATCCAGATCCGGTGTATAGGCACCATTCTCTTCCAGGAAATTGATGGCGGTAATGACGCCACGGCCTGCACAGCCGACACCCGGTTCGGGTCCGCCCGACTCGACACACTTGATATCGCCATAACCGGTTTTCATCACGTTTTCCAGTTCCAGGTCCTCAACCGTCCCCAGTTCACGCACCAAATCCATGACCGTGCTTTGAGCCTTGGCATGCAGGATCAGGCGGGTTGAGTCGGCCTTGGGATCACAGCCGACAATCATGATTTTCTTGCCCAATGCCGCGAGGCCTGCCACCGTGTTCTGGGTTGTGGTTGATTTGCCGATGCCGCCTTTTCCATAAATTGCAATCTGTCTCACAGGTATCTCCTTCATCCGTAGCTGTGGATGTCAGCATGTATCGGGGAGGCAAAACGAGGCGCCTACCAGTGACTGAAAACAGTGCGCCATGGTCCCCGGCCTTTTGAGCCAAATGCTCCATTCATGT
The DNA here is from genome assembly GCA_963748325.1 of uncultured delta proteobacterium. GTDB lineage: Bacteria > Desulfobacterota > Desulfuromonadia > Geobacterales > Geobacteraceae > RPRC01. The sequence goes on from CAVVIJ010000001.1 coordinate 200,794, forward strand.
CTAAAAACTTTTCTCTGCCAAACAGCGGAGACAAAAATAAAAAGCCCCGCATCTCCGAACTGAGAGCGGGGCGTGGGGCCTGGTTAACAGATTTGATGGTTGTTGTGGTGACAATCTTTAGGTCACCATAATAAAAGAAGATACACGTACCATGCCAACGATTCCATAACTCTTCGAAACCCTGCCTACTGCGCCATCAGACAGTTACTGCATCCGCCAGGAAACACATTGCCCGCCAATAATGGTTACGTGCTATACAGGGTGACTAATAATCAGGCAACACAAACATCGTTAGTCAGTCCTTAGCAACTATCCCCCATTATGCCCCAATGCCCCTGTCAAGCGCCAGCCCTGTCCGGAATCAGAATTTACGCATGGCGCCTCTCAACTGCTCTGTCGTGAATTCCGCAGGAACCTTTCCGTCACGGGCATAGACATAGATCACGGCATTGAATATGTTCTGGAGCGCGGATTGAAAGATGCCAAGTATGATCAGATAGAAACCCATGATAATGATCGTCGGCATGACAGATGAAACTCCCCCTGCTTTACCAAACAGGAACAAAAACGGCAGGAGGGGAAGAGTGAACAGTGAAAAGATCAAACCGAAACTGAAGGTACCGATCACCTGCTCTCCCCATGTCCGGCGCATCATCTCCATGGAAAAATCCATGGCAATGAGCGGATTGGTTTTTTCCACCACAATCAGGGGAATGGCAAGATAACTGATCACCGACCAGGAAATCCCCAAAATCCTGGCGATAAAACCTCTTCCCCGTTGGGAGCCCGATTCGACCATGCCCAGCAGAAAACCGACAGTTGCGGCGATCAATGCCCATCCGGCAATCTGGGGAAAACGGCTGACGGCTGCCTGCAGGCCGTCCTCAAGGGTCGGATTGCCGCCACTGATGCGGATTACGGCACAGGAAATTATCGCTGAATTGAAAAAAATAATGACCAGGTAGTTACCGTAATACAAGAGGAACAGGTACCAATAGGCCAGGTTTTTCTGTTGAGCGGGGGCATCCTTCGCAAACGACTTCAACCAGCCATGCTCCAGGCCCAGCACAATAAAGATCGTCATTACCGAGAGACAGCAGACTCCGGAAATTACCGGTAAGAAAAGCAACTCCTTATCCTTTTTCAGCACCTGCCAGGAAGCCTTCATCAGCGACATCGTTATGGCTATCTTGCCCATGAATAGTCCTCTTACTCTCCGGGAACTTGCTTGCGACGCAATCCTTTTGCTGCGAAAATCACCAATGTCACCTCAGACTTTCTCAAGTCCTTGTCTTCTTCTCTTTGTTCATCCGGAGCATCCGGATGCACACTACTGAAGAAGACTCCCGCCGTCAACAACCAGGTGAGTGCCGTTGATATACTCCGACTCATCCGAGAGCAGATAAAGCGTTGCCTTTGCCGCATCCTCCGGCAAGCCCACTCGGTTGGAAGGGTTTGCGGCGGCGGACTGTGACCAGAACGTCTGCTCCGCATAGAGAGTATCGGTCAGCTCGGTTCGGGTAAGGCCGGGACATACGGTATTGACCCGGATATTGTAGGGAGCGAGCTCCAGTGCAGCACACTTCGTCAGCATCATCACGGCAGCCGCCGAGCAACAGTAAGCGCTCGCCTCCACCAGGGGCTTCATGGCAAGGCGCGATGCGATGTTGACCACACTGGCTCTCGGTGCCTTTTTGAGGTACGGAATGGCGTGCTTGAGCACAAGCATTTTTCCCGTTACGTTCACGTCGACAACGCGCCGCCAGGCAGCGACATCGTATGTTTCGATGCTGCTGGGCATGTCAATGCCGGCATTATTCACCAGAAAGTCCAGGTGAGAAGTCATGTGTGCCAGGTCCGCGAACATTTTCCTGATCTGCTCTTCGTCGGAGACGTCGGCCTGGAGAGTCGCGGCGCGGCCTCCCGTACGCCTGATCCCGGCCGCAACGCTCTCGGCCGCTTCCTGTGATCGGGAGTAGTTTATCAGGACAAACGTTCCGCGTGCGGCGAGTTGTTCCGCAATTGCACGGCCAATTCCCCGGGAGGCACCGGTCACCAAGGCAAATTTATTCACTGGTAGTCTCCTGAAGCTGAGGATTACTGTCATTCCCTGTATGCAGACTGATTACCATTACAATAGCATACACAACAAATAGTACCGGGTCACATGCCCATTATCAACTCGCTGGAAGCAGGCCGGATTTATTGCTTTGGAGCGCAAAAAGGTGTTGAGCAACACCTCACAGTATTATTGGGGGGAGTCGAATTTCAAGGGACATACTACCGTCTGAGCCACATCGTGCACTCTCAAAAAGCAGTATGTCCCCTGAATCCATGAAGGAGCAGACCGCAGGATTTCTAATTTGGCGCCAAGGCAAAGGCTCTCACCGCATGGGCATCATAGGTGGTGATGCGCTGGCCCCAGCCAGTTGTGGCTTTGGGGTAGACATGCAGCACCTCTGCAAAAGCGCCTTTGGGGCATGTCCCCAACAACTGAGAGCGCAGTAGGAGATTGAAAAAATTTCCGTTTCCGTCACCCGTAAAGCCATCCACGTTCACCGCTTTCACTTCGCCGTCCAGACTGATGACGTTAGTGGTCGAACGCACCACATCAAAGGAAAACACGGCGTTCTTTCCCGGGTGGGTCGCATGGAAGGCAAGCCGGATCTTGGCGGCCGCATTCGAAGCGGCCACTGTCGGATCATAGAGCAGAAATCCGCAGGTATCCGTTGCAGAGCCACCGCCCAAAACGGGTGGATCGATTATTGCCTTGCAACTGCGGTTATCGATATGCAGGGTAAAGACATATCCGCCGTCAGCGATGGAGGTTGCCAATGCCGTCTTGACGGTACCATCAGCAGCAGTGCCGATCGGCGTCAGGAATCGGAAGGTCGTGGGTCCGGGTATTACCTGAACACCGAGGCTGTTGTAGACTTCGAGCTTGAACTGGTAGGCGCCTTCGGGAAGCGCAGGTGTATTCAGCAATCCGCTATAGATATCCCCGAACCAGTCCGTGGCTGGCCAAGTAGTGATGGCTCCTGCTTCCGCAGGAGGGTTGTGGGGACGAAATTCATACAGATTCTTACCTCCCTCGTTTTTCGGCCCCAACACGTATACCGGGTAAGAAACCGACATACCCACTTTTCTGACATAATGTGCCCCGATGGTTTCGGAAAACTCCTGCCAGGCACCTCCTGACAGAGGCCGATACAGCCAGCGGAAGTAGCTGAGTTGCGCGGTGGGGATGCGACTGTCGTATCCGTGCCGGAAACCAAGATGACCGCCGAAGGGTGCATTCATCATAACCTTCCCGCTCAATCCGTCGGTGTAGTCAGTAAGACCTGAAGTTTTGATCCTGTACACAGGGGTATTACCAACGGCCCAAGGCATCACCCAGTAGCCGACCCCGGCGGGAACCGTGGTGTTTGTGCTTTGGGCGGTGCCGACAAGCACCTTGGTTGCGCTGGTATTATTTTTTTCGCTGGCTTCAGTCACATGCCCTTGTGAATCCACATAGGCTCCAAGCCAGTAAACCCCGGGCTGCATATTCCTGGGAACATATGCGGGCAGCGTGTACGTCACGCTCTTCCCCGGCAGGATCGACTTCGTATTGCTGATACGGCCCCCAAGCACCAGCATGTCTTCTACAAAGTCGTTCTTCGTCTGTCCCTGGTAGACGGGCTGGACGGCTGGCTTCTCAGGAATGACGCTGTCTGCAGACCAGAGCAAGTCGACCATGTAGGCTTTGTTTGCAGGTCCCTCGCTGGTGCCGAGTGCTTTCACCAGTCCCTTGTTGGTAATTGTTACGACAACCGCTAGATTATCACCGGCCGTGGTTTGGGACGGACAAGAAAGAGATACCACCAAGTCTGGCCTGGCCAACGGAATGATGCGGGGGGAAAGTGTACTGGCGGTTGCTACCGGGGGCCTGACGGTCACCTGCCCTGCAAATACCGAGGTACACAACAAAAAGGGTAGCAAAATGGAGCAGATGAAAGAGTTGCTCATGCGAAACATTGAATCCTCCTCTCAGCGTCCGGGAACAAGTGGGAATGACAACATCCAAGATTCCATTGTTTCTCTCGGACGAATTGGTTAAAACGGCAAACTGCGATGGGTTCATGTGGGAAAGATCATTTACCTAGATTTTCTTGCCAAAAGCCTGATTATCAAATCCTGGGCCCGCGCCACACCAGTCAGAGACGCTTCCGACCGAGCATGAGCAACAATTCATTGCCGTCACGCATGATCAGGAACAGACTGTCGCTGCCGCGAACGGTTACCTCTTTCACGCTCGAGAGGCTTCGCAGGTACACGGCGGTTTTTTGCGTTGCTGCCATTCGGTCACCGCCATTGGCTTGCAGGTATTCTGCATACTTTGCCTCGGCCTTCGCCACCAGAACCTCGGGTGACTTCTGCTCCAGGGAAGTGCCTGCTGAAACCTTGTCCGATTCCACAGCGCACGCCGCGGCCAACAGCAGAAACAGCCCGAACCAGACTGAAAATGCTTTCTTCATACATTACCTCCTGATACATGGGAACAGAGAGCCGACAGTAGAAGCTCCCTGTTCCCATTCTGACCTGAAAATCTGGATGGTACGAACTACTTCAGCAGTGTGACACTGCCGCTATCAGGAAGTCGGTCCTTACCAGTCATGTCATAGAGCCAAATTTTGACCGGATTCGCCGCTCCCAAGGAAGTGCTCCACGGTATCGAAAAACTGTAGTCATTGCCATGCGTAGAAGGTGTGCCGGTGTAAACCTTGTTACCGAAAAGCCCCGGCTGGGTCTGTTTGTACACCTCGATGGAGCCAGGACGACATTTGACCAGGACTTCGGCAGCGGCAGTCCCGCCGGTGTCCACATAGAAAAAGAACTCGTTGAATACCGGGGTGCCGTAGAAAGAAATAGTGGCATAGAGCCTGGAGCCGCTCGAAACAAGCCGGAGCAGCTTGAAATCGCGAGAGTTAGCCACAGAGGATTCATTGGGGTCAGACTTCCAGACGGCCAGCTGGCATTTGCCCTTGTTGTTCGGGAAAGCCACCAGTTCCGGAGGGCGGCACCCGGTGGCATACACCGCGGCAAGCGCATCAGCCACCGATCTCTGCTCCTTAATTTTCTGGAAAAAGAGGTCAGTGCCGTTGTCGCCGCAATTGAAAGATACCGACTCATTCCAGCCGAGCCAGACCGATGCACCATGGTTGATGGTCCAGGTTGGCATGCCGGGAAGCGCTCCCGGGTCGGCACCGTGGCAGCTCTCCAGGAAGAACATTGTGGCGGGGAAAGCCTTATCGGCCCAGTAGTTGGAGCTGAAAGATCCGGTAATCACATAGCCGAATTGGGTTGCGCCGGCGGCCTGGCTATAGGCACTCGCGCGAATCGTTCCCGTATAACCGCTGTTGGCAGGCGGATAGCTGGGGTACCATGGACGTACCAGGAAACCGAAATCTCCGCCGAGATCACCACCATGACCGCGGAGGAAAACAAGGCCGTATTCACCGTTGTCAATCTGGGCGGCATTTGCAAGGTTGGCGGAATTATTGAGCTTTGTTGTTACGATATAGCCAAGTGATTCCAGGTCCGACTTGATCTGTATCCAGATTTTCGGCGACACCACATTGGCATCATCTTCCAGACAATCGAAGATAAGCGCTTTATTGCTCTTCGGGGCGCAGGGAAGCAACGCAGTCAAAATTCGGGGGTCGATCTTTCGCTTCATGATAGTCGGCTGCACCGGTTTCAGAATCTTCTTCTGCAGTTGCACCGGAGCCATTTCATCGGCTGAACCCAGACGATCCTCTCCCAGGAACATGAGAAGCTCGTTGCCATCCTTGAAGCGCACCATGAGATTATTGCCCTTGAGCTGTGTCACCTCTTTCACTTCAGGCTGAGTCAGCAGAAAAGCTTTCTGTTGCCTGACCGCGTCCGGTAACTTCAGTTTTCTCACCTTTACCAGGCTTTGCAGGTCGGCGTGTACCTTACTTGCAAGCTGCGTGATCATCGACGCGTCTGCTCCCCACACCGAGCCCGTTGACATCAACAGCAGACAAACCAACATCCCTACCATCCTGATTCCCATCATAATTCCCTCCTTTGATAATTCGACATAGCCGATAGGGCCTGTCGTACAAGTGCCGGCCACCTTGGCAGGCAACTCACATATCCCCAATATCCCTCGAATAAAAGCATTGAAGCTGTATTTGACAATAATTCAGGGGAGTGGCGTCGGGAAATCCGAGCTCATCAGGAAAGAGGAGAAAAGAGCCGGACGGGATCTTCTTTTTGTCCGGAAGTACTGCAGGGGCTGTCTCTTTCATAAAAAAAAGCCGGCACCGATTCCCAGATTATGGTATTTCGGCAACCCGGCTGTCTCAGGGAGACCCAGTGGGCTTTCCGTCCCACCCTCGCGGATGGTTTAGTATTTTCGTCTACCTGTTTTCTATTTGACCCGGAGTCAACAACCTGCCAGGTGCTCTGAACAAAGAGGCTGTTCAAAACAAAAGCCGCCCCCTCAGTGCTCAGCTGACGAAACGGCCTTAAAAATAAACAAATGACTAGAGGCACATGGCACCGCATCCCTCCGGAACACCTTTTCGCCAACAACTATGAGTCTTGAATAATTACCGCAAGCTAACAACATGTCAATAGTTCTAATGTAACTAGCTGAAGGAGTTGAATTCTCGAAAACAGTGGTACGTCCCTTTCGGAATGAATCAACCGCACGGGACTCTAGAACAGTTCATCAAGGCGGTGCACGAACTCGGTCAGGGACGCCAGCCAGGAAGGAGATGTGACTGTTCAGAGAACTGACCGGTACGTTCCAGGCCCAGAGTAAGAAAGCCGCTTTCCTCAGTACCAGGCTGATGAAAGCGGCTTTCTCTTTTTTCACGGCTCCTAAGGAATACTGTTAGTTCCCCTTATTGTTCATACTGCGCACCGCCGAAGGCAAGCAGCGGGTAGAAGATCATCGGCAGAAGGAATAGCCCGATGGCAAACAGCGTACCTTTGCCGAACTTTTTGGCCAGAGCGAGCATGACCAGGACATGAAAGACCACCTGGATAATCGGGATGAACAACATGATCAGCCACCATCCGGGCACACCGGAGATTACAAGCAGGATATACATGTTGTAGATCGGCACCAGGCTTTTCCATCCCGCTTCTCCGGCCTTGGTAAAGACGACCCAAAGCGAGATAATAATCAGGAGGCTGATGGCCAACAAAACGCCCAGGATTGTCATAAGGGTTCCGGTCGACATGGCGCTATTCTGGGCCTCGAGCTTTTTTTTCAAAAGTTCCGGGCCTGTTTGCTGGTTTTGAGTCGCTGATTCTGACCGGTCAGGAACTGGAGAAGGTGCCACAAGAGGCGGTTGCGCCGTTTCAGGCTGAACGGTTTGTGCTGCCGCGGGCGGCGCCTGGACAGGGGAGGGCTGCGGATTTTCTGCAGGAGTCGCGGCGTCTGCCTGGGAAACTGATGGTGCCTGAGTTGTAACATCCTGAATTGCCGGAGCGGCTGCCGGAACAACAGCGGCAGATTTTTTATACCGCATGTATCGCGATTTTTTTGCAGGCTTGTGAAAGGTCCTGCGGGTATCAACTTCACTCCGGACAAATTCGAGCACGGTGTCCCGGTTTATCTTGACGACAACCTTGTCCCCATGCCGCCAGAATGACTGGCAATCAATGATACTGCCGTCACTCATAAAAACCTGCTTGCCAAAACAGACCCCTGCCAGCATCAGCCACACAAACATGATCAATGCCGAATTCCGTACTAATACAGCCATCTTTCCCTCCTGTGTCATTGTTGCAATAAATTTTTCTTCTACCGCAGCTATCCTCTTTCAAGGGCTGATCCCGCTAATTTTTTCTATACAACTAAAAAAATATTGACCGTATTCCCAAAGCTGCTACGCCTAAAACACCAATAATAATTCCTAAACCTCCAAACATCCCACTAGCACCAGAAACCATATCCCTAATTCGTTCTTTTGTTCTTTGAGAAGCAATAACGGGCGCAACAAAAATTAAACATATTAATAATCCGGCGATTACGCCACAGAGACCGAATTCCAAAAAGCCTTTTTTGAAAACTAGCCCCCAAATACCTATTGCAATTCCATACAACACCATTACTTTCATAGAAAAATAAATTGCAGTCATTATAGATTTTTTTCTATGAATTGGCGTACCCAAAGCATTTATTTCTTTACCTAGCTCTTTGATTACATTTATGTCGCTTGTATCTTTGCCCTGCGATTCAGCTTCGGCGATTATTTTGTCAGCTGAATCGGCTCTGAGTTTTAATGTCTCTAAAAAGAAAATATCATTATCCTTACTATTTTCAAAATTGCTCAATCCAAAGAGCTGACCATCCCTATATTTCCCATTCATATAATTCGGCCTTGAATACAAATCTGCTAGAATGAGTTCCCCTTTGTTTAAATCTTCGACTTTTTTCATTTTAATTACGTTTCCTCCTGATTTAATACGCCAACGGTTACGGCGCTGTGCGATTTCAACGCACCTGCGGCCTGGTTAGGTGATGGTGTTTACATAATTTTATTCCTTGGTGCGCCCATTAGTAAGACGGGACTGAAGGTCATAAACAGGAACCAGGCAGGAAAAAGGACGATGCCTAAATCCTCATTCAATTTGTCAAATAATAGAATATCCCGCCGACGGATAACCATAGTGCATACATCAACGGTGTAAAGATCATCCATTTTTCTGTTTTTGATACTGTTTTGCATTTTCCGCAGGTTATATATTGCTTTGGGTTATACAACCAAATGGAAAATATGAATTTATACCATGGTATTTTTTGCTTGCAGTTTGGACAGTTTGCCATCATGTTTCCTCACCTAACGGGGCTGCGGCGCAGCGGCGTAGCGTTAGCGGAGCCCGTCTGCCGCCGCGTGTTAGATGTTCTTTTTAGATTTTATATTCAAGCCGCAATTCAGGCACTTCTGTGTGAAAATGTTGCGGTAGCCGGCACCAAACAGTAGATTTATTTTCTCCCAACTCTTATCACTTGCCTGGACATCTCTGAATGTTCTGAATTGGAAGTAATGACCACACCGAGGACATTTAGCAAGCTGAAGCATGAAAACAACAACTAACATTCCAGCCATGTAGGAGAATATGAAGATTTCTGGCAATTTCAAGGCCATTATCAGCATCCCATAAGGTATCCACAGACAGAACATCGTGACCAGCACCATCCTCCAACGCTTGATCGCCGCTAATCCGTCATTAATGGTGCTGTTGTCAACTTGAAGGTATTCTGACGGTAGAACTCTTGGTGACTCTGATTCAAGTTTTCTGAATACTCCAATGAATACCGCCGCAACTGTCGCTCCTAAGAGAGCTAATGATCCGCAAAACGGCAAAGAAAATTTCAGGTCAAGTCTCTTTGTATCCGTATATTGAACAAACGATATTAGGACAAGTAGCACACAAATATGCTGAGGAAAAACTTAATAAATATTGCTTTGATTTGGTTCATATTTCCTCATCTAACGTGGTGGGAGATCACCTGTCGGCTTTTCGGACAGGTGCATCTTCCTGGTTGAGTGATCATCTTCTTACTGCACTCTCTCGAATTTCGAGAATCGGAACCACATGTAGTGGGCGAGATATATCAAAATTATCAAAACCGGAAGTGTGAATAAGGAAAGGTGTGAAATTGAAACAAGGTAAATCCAACATGCAAGCACCAGCAGGTAAATGAATGAAAATAAAAAAAGCACAAAATAAGGGTGTCGTGGACGAGAAGCCAAACCACAAAAACGACAGGTGAGGCGGAACACTCCTCCGAATAGAAACAGTGGCATCATGGAACGAAATCCAAGGCCGAATATGTAATCGAATTTTGAGAAGCGTTTGCCACAGTGTGGGCAACTGAACCTTTCCTGTAGGTCAATATTCATATATCTTTCTCTTTGGTTTATTGCTTTCAATTATTGACGCTCAACGGGGCGGGAGATCACCGGGGAGTCTTATCCCCCGGTGCATCTTCCTGGTTGGACGTGGGCTTTTGCCCTCCATTTCCACAAAGACGCGCATATGAAACGGTTCCGCGTACTGACAGTATGGCGACAAAGACACCCGCTATTTCGGATATAAGCTTGCCTGTATGCCCCCACGCAAAGACTACAGCCACAATACAAACAACAAAGTAGAGAATTGCTGCCTCGCGCCGCATCTTGAATAGTCCAAAAGAAATTGTGGTGAAAAGTACCAAGTAAAGGAAAGCCGAATAGCCGTAAATACTTTTGTGACCTGATAGAGTTGCAATTGCGATGACAGCCCAGGTAAATGCACCGAAGATCGAAAAAACAAGAGCAGGGACTCTTGCCATTTTGGTGGCCTCAACTGTTTTCATGTCCCAAATGATTTCTTTGATTTTTGCTTGTTTGTTTTCCATTGGTTTACCGTCCAACGGCTCGGCCGGTGACCCGGCGCAGGTTTATCTCGACCGGGTCCACTGGTCTAGTTGGGAACCCGGTTTTAATTATCTACTTTCAAGGGCAGACCCCTTTGCCTACTGTTTATATTCCACTTATGTTTATCGTAAACGAATATTTTCGAGGTTCAGGTTGTTCATAAAATAACTTTACAAGAGCTGGATAATTGCCCGTTTTCAAATTTGGGTATTCTGACAAAATCAATATGAAATCAACTGTAAGCAAATCCTTGGGGTCGATAGAACTGACCTGAGTTTCGAAAGCATATTTGTAACTCGGATCGTCAGAACTAGGTAGAACAGACCATTGTGTACTGTCTCCTCCTAGATATCTGCTTTCAGATATCAGATTTGTATAAAGACGAATCCGAATGGACTTTGCAGGTGCATCGCCAGAATTTTTAACATTTATAACTATATTTTCATGTGCAGGGGATATTTTTAGTATTTTCCCCTCAAGGCTTGATCCACCTGTTAAGCATTCTAGACTCGGTTTTCTTAGCTGAGTTCCAGCAAGCTCCTTAAATTGTTTGTGCATATCTTGAATAGAGTTATCAACTTTATTAGCTGAAAGATCTAATCGGCGTGACTGAGCATCCATTTCTGCCCTTAGATCCGCTCTAATCGCAGGTATAGTCCGTTCAAGCGATTCCGCACTCGCACGCGAGTCGGCGCGAATACCCTCGGATGTCTTTGCGTTTTCCTGTCGCATCTGTAGCAAAGCACTGTCAACCTTATCCGCGGACCGATTTGATTGCCATAAGGGAAAAACAACACCAAAAATCGCTAGTGCGGCACCTGCCAGCCAAATGAAATAATGCAGCCTCTTCTCTGCGACTTCGAGTTTTGCTTCAGCTAACTTCTTATCGATTAGTTCTTCAATCTGATTTTTATACATTTAAATGACCTCATTGAAGTTTAAGCAACGTTCGAATTCACCGGCCTGTGAGGCTTTTCGCGCAGGGTCTGGTGGAATAATTGGTTAGCCTAGTCACGCTGACGTACCGAGGATAGAGCGCAGGGCAATGGAGCCTTGCGGCGTGAGCAACCAAATGAGCGCGCCACAGTTAAGCATAACAGTTACCCAGAAAACGACGAGGAACGATTGTTTCTTTGATTTGTGACGAAGTAGTTTTTGCGCAACCAAAGCACCTGGCCAGCCACCGATTAACGCGAAAAGGTGCAAGGTGCTTTCTTGGGTACGCCATTGCCCATTTCTTGCGGCGGATTTGTCAAATGCATATGCAAGGAATGCAATGATACTAGCAATGAGGTAGAGCCAGAAGACGGCAAAAGGTAGCTTACCGGCAAAGGCAGATGCCGCTACAAAAACGAGAAAAATGGCAGCCAATAAGAGGGAGATACTGTGCCACGTAGGTGAAGAGTCCGACGATGAAGGCTCACCGACGAACGCGACCCTCACAGCTTGTGCTCGGCCCTTCGCATCGGTATTGAGTTCGTAGGTCACGATTTCGTTTTCAGCTGGCCCTCTCTGTCGGTTTACAAACGACTTGATGTGAACGAAGACTTGGTTTCCACCACCTTTCGGGGTGATGAACCCAAAGCCTTTGTCATCTTTCCAGCTTGTTATTTTTCCCTGATTTCGCATAAGTAATTTTCGTGAGGGCTACTACTTGTTGACCGGTTAGAGAATATTCCTTATATCAGTAACCGATTCCCAATATAAGGAAGTTATTACCTATATTGGGAACATCAAAAGTTCCTTGTATAGGTAATTTTGTGTCTTTTTTTACTTATCCATTAGGTTGCTTATATAATTAACTTGTTCCTGATATAGGGAATCAGCCTTTTCTTCCTCCGAATGCTTCAATCCTTTAATATTCGCTCTTCAAGATCCGAATTTCCCCGGATGGCCCCATAAGGCACACGCCATATTTTTTCTTCCGGTTCCCATCTGCCACCGGCCTTCTTCAGCATATCCCGAAGGTCCGTTTCGGTATATGCCACAATGACGGAGACCATTTCATCATCACGATAGCGCAAGCATGGGCGAAACGGTTTTTCCTCAACGACCAACTCAACGGTTTTCAGACGCACTCTGCGCTTCTCATCATAGCGATAGCGCACGCAAAGCAGCGATTTACCGTACTGCTCGACAAGCCGCTTGGTCCCTTTCTGACCGGGCTTCAAGCTTGTGTGTGTTCTCATGTCTTTGAACAAGGTCATGCTTTCCTCTCACAACAAAAAAGCCGTCTCCATCAGCACCAGGCTGACAAAAACGGCTTTCTCTTTATTTCCACGACTCCAGCGGTGCAGGGCAAGGCATCCCTCCTGAAGATCTTTCACAATCCACTATGAGTTTGATTTTATTACCGGATTATAACGACAAGGTCAATATTTCTAATGAAACTCCCTCTGCTGGCGTTTTTTGCGATGGATTGCAGGAACAAGCATCGGCACCCTCCGTCGATATTCACGGTAACTGTCGCCGAACTCCTCGACAAGATCTCTCTCCTCCCAAAATGCACCGACGACGATCCAAGCGGTCCAAAGAAGATTGAAAAGGAGCCGGTCACTCATCAGGTCCGGAGAGGACCAGATCATCACGATACTGAGCAGATAGAGCGGATGGCGCACCAGGCGGTACGGTCCGCTTATCGTCAGGACGACCTGTTCATGTTCCACTCTTTTCCGGCCCAGAAGCGGCCCGATGCCGAAGGGATCAAAGTTTTTCAGCGACATGCCGCACCAGAGAAAGCCGGCGATAGCAAGACAGAAGAGTGCGCGAAAGAACCAGCGGAGAATCCCTGGCTGGGCAGCGGTAAGCAGTACTCCCTCCTGCCAGAGGAGCACCACCGCGAGCAGCGCCACGCCGGAAGCGATGGCATAGATTGCCGCGAAGTAGTCCTTCGGGATGACCCCGGCCAGCCAGTGACGGAATTTCCTGCGGACCATGCCGCTGTGCTGGAGGAAAAAGAGCAGGGAAAGTCCGGTGTCGAACAGCAGCGACCAGCCCGGCCTCAGACCGACATCAACCAGGCGGAAGGAACCGAAGAACAGAAAGAAGGTAAAGACGACCAGCGAGCCGCCACCCAGAAGGCAGGCCGCCGTGATGGTCAGATAGTTCAACATCAGCCGCACCAGCTTCACCTTACCCTCCTCTTTGCCGTCATTGTTCGGCCACAGGGTTATTCCCCTGGCCAAGGTTCCGCAGAAACAACCAGGCCAGCGGCGGCAGGATAATCAGGAAAGCATAGAGAAGCAGGTAAAAGGCCTGCTGCACGCCCATTTTGTCGGCCAGCATCCCCACCAGCGGCCCGGTAACGATGAAAACGACGCGGAAGGCCAGGGACTGGAGGGAGAGAATGCTGGCTCGATTGGCCGAGGGGGTTTCGACCTGCGTGTGATTGAGGAACATCGGCCCGCGCATGCCGCGCATGCTGGTCAGGAGGTAGTAGAAGAGAAATCCGCCCACTCCGCCGATCAGGCCAAGGCCGAAATAGCCGAGCAGGATCATGACGATGAAGAGCAGGATCATTTTCCGGTCGCCGAGCAGGGAATGGACCCGGTGGCTGGCCAGGGCAAAGACCGCCACCGTGAGGTTGGCGCCGGTCCAGATCGGGCCGAACCAGCCGAGCGGCACGCCGTGCTGCTGCATGTAGGGCTGGATGAGCCAGACCGGATAGAACGAGGCTATGCCGAGAAAGGTGTTGAGGAGGATCGTGGCCCGCAGCTTGCGGTTTTCCAGGAAGACGTATCGCGTTATCCGCAGGGCCTCGGCCAGGTGGGAGTGAATCTGGATAGAGGCATCCCGCGGCGGCTCCTTCATGGTGCGGACCACGGAAAAAGCCACAACCCAGACCGCGATCTGCAGGAAAAATGGTAACAGCGGCGCATGGGCATAGAGCAGACCGGCGAACAGAGCACCGATGGCTTCGCCGCTCTGGGAAAAGCCGTTCATCCGCCCCTCGCAGCGGGCGTAGAGCCCTTCCGCCTTTTCCTGGCGCAAGGTTTCGAAAAGCAGTGCGCTGTCCGAGCCGCTGATGAACGAGAGGGAAATGCCGAGCAGGATCTCGGCAAAGAGCACACCGTTGAAGGTGCTGGCCAGGGTATAGAAAGCCCAGCCGGCCGTACCAAGAACCGCCGCAATGGTCAAGGCGGCACGGTAGCCAAGGCGGTCGCTGACATAGCCGGAGGGGTATTCCAGGAGCACGGAGGCAGCGGAGAAGATGCTCTGCAGCAGCAGGATCTGCGTCAGGCTCAGTCCGATCTGGTCCTTCCAGAAGAGGGTGATGATCGCCATCGGAAACAGCGTCCGCTGCAGGAAGGCGAAGGCGTAAAGTTTGCGGATATTGGCGTGGAAAGTGGTCATTCCACCTCGTCCACTTCCCGCCCGGAGAGGACGGAAAGGGGCTCCTCCTCCGTCACCTTGTAGCCGGGCCGGGCATACTGGTCCTTTTCCTTGATCAGCAGCCAGTTTTTGTCCTTGCCGCCCCAGCGGGTCCTGATCAGGGCAAAGCCGCCCTGGAGCTTTTCACCATGGAGCCGGATCTTGGCAACGCCCCGCTCAAGCATCGCACCGAGAGTCTCCCCCTCCCCGATCGGCTCGTACGTCCCATGATCCCAGACGATCACGGTACCGCCGCCATACTCCTCTTCCGGAATGCGTCCCTCGAAGTCGCCGTACTCCAGGGGGTGGTCCTCCACGGCAACGGCCAGGTGCTTCTCGGACGGATCGAGACTCGGTCCCTTCGGCACCGCCCAGCTTTTCAGTACCCCGTCTTCTTCCAGGCGCAGGTCGTAGTGCAGGGTCCTGGCATGGTGCTTCTGGATGACGTAACGACAGGACGCTTCTGCACCTTTCCCGGAAGAATCGGCATCACCGGCCGGTTCCGGGGTGCGGTTAAAATCTCGTTTTTCGTGGTACTTGTCGAGGGGCATGGTGGGTATTCCCGTAGGGGCGCGGGGTGCCGCGCCCCTACATTATTGGCTGCCGAGAGTGTCCCGTATTATCGTTCCCCGCAAACCAGCTTCCGCGCCATTGTCACCACATTCTCCACGGTGAACCCAAACTGTTTGAAGATCTCTTCTGCCGGGGCGCTGGCACCGAAATGGTCGAGGGCAATGATAGCGCCACGGTCACCGACCCATTCATGCCAACCGAAGGACGAGCCTGCCTCCACGGCCAGCCGGGAGGTGACGGACGGTGGAAGCACTGCATCCCGGTACTCCTGTGGTTGCTCCCGAAACAGCTCCCAGCTCGGCACGCTCACTACGCGCGCGGCGATATTCCCTGCGGCAAGCGCGTTTTGCGCCGCCAGAACCAGTTGCACTTCAGAGCCGCTGGCCATGAGAATCACGTCGATTTTCGGCCCCTTTTCCCGTGACAGGATATAGGCACCCTGCAGCACCCCATCGGCGCCGGCCAGTGATTTTCTGTCCATGATCGGCAGGTTCTGGCGGGTGAGAACCAGCATGGTCGGGCCGGTCCTGCGGATCATTGCCACCCGCCAGGCATAGGCGGTCTCATTGGCATCGGCCGGACGGATGATGGTGAGGTTCGGCATGGCCCGAAGCGAGGCCAGGTGTTCCACCGGCTGATGGGTGGGGCCGTCCTCGCCGACCCCGATGGAGTCGTGGGTCATAACGTAGATCACCGGCAACCCCATCAAGGCCGCCAGACGGATTGCCGGCCGGGCGTAATCGGTGAAGACGAAAAAGGTTGCGCCAAACGGTCGCACTCCGCCGTGAAGGGCCATGCCCGAGGCGCAGGCACACATGGCATGCTCGCGGATCCCCCAGGCGATGTTCCTTTCGGCGTAGCTCCCCTTGGCCAGGTAACCGCTGCCGCCGATCAGGGTTTTGGTGGAGGGAGAGAGGTCGGCGCTGCCGCCCACCAGCCAGGGCACCCTGGCGGCAAAGGCATTGAGCACCGTGCCCGAAGCAGCGCGGGTGGCGATGGAACCTTTTTCCGGCGGGAAAACCGGGATCTCGCTGTCCCAGTCTGTGGGAAGATCTCCGGAAAGCGCGGCGAGCAGCTGTTTTGCCAATTCGGGATACTCCGCGCGATACGCTTCGAAGCTGCTGTTCCAACACTCTTCCAACGCCCTGCCCCGCTCCACCGCTTCGCCCATATGGCTGCGAACCTCTTCGGGGACGAAAAATTTTTCCTCCTCGGGCCAGCCGTACCCCTTTTTCGTCAGCCGGATCTCATCCTCTCCCAGAGGCTCGCCGTGGGCGGCAGAGGTGTCCTGCCGGTGGGGCGCACCATACCCGATATGGGAACGGACAATGATCAGGGAGGGACGCTCCGTTACCGATCGGGCCGTCGCAAAGGCTGAGGTCAGGGCTTCAAGATTATTGGCTTCATCACCCAGGTTGAGCACATGCCAGCCGTGGCCTTCGAAACGCTGGGCCGCATTGTCTGAGCAGGAAAGGGCGGTACTCCCCTCAATGGTGATATGGTTGTCGTCGAATACGCAGGTCAGCTTACCGAGGCCCAGGTGTCCGGCCAGGGAAGCCGCCTCGTGGGAGGCCCCTTCCATCAGGTCGCCGTCGCCGCAGATTGCATAGGTGTAATGGTCGATAATCTCGTGCCCGGGCCGGTTGAACAGTGCTGCCAGGTGGGCCTCGGCCATAGCCATGCCGACGCTGTTCATGATGCCCTGGCCAAGCGGGCCGGTGGTGGTTTCGACACCAGGAGTGTGGCCGTGTTCCGGATGGCCGGGCGTTTTGCTGCCCCACTGGCGAAAATTTTTCAGGTCGTCGAGCGTCAGGTCATAGCCGGTGAGGTGGAGAAGGGAATACTGCAGCATGGAGGCGTGTCCGGCCGAAAGAACGAAGCGGTCCCGGTTGAACCAGGCGGGATTCTGCGGATTATAGCGGAGAATCCGTTTCCAGAGGACATAGGCAAGGGGCGCCAGAGCCATGGGCGTACCCGGATGACCCGAGTTGGCCCGCTGCACGGCATCCATGGCAAGCGTGCGGATGGTGTTGATGCTTAAGGATTCAATGTCATAGGCCATATTCTTTCCCTCCCTGAGATTCTGCCGGCTGGCGAAAACTAGCAAGCAATGCAGTTGCCGGTGCTGTAAATATATAGTATTTTTCAGACAGGGCAAACTCTAAAGATCGGAACCCCCTATCACCATTGAATTTCCGACGCTTCCCGTTACACTGGGATAGAGAAAAATACAATCCAGACTCAGGAATACGCAGTACTATCATGAAATATCGCTTCCTATTCTATGCCCTTACGCTCCTTCTTTCCATTCTGGTTTTTCTGCCCGCATCAGCGCACACCATTCCCAGCGAAGAAGAGATCCTGAAGCGGATCGGTGTGGACGAAAAGCCGGGCGGCCAAGTTCCACTCGACCTTTCGTTCAACAACCAGGAGGTCACCAAGGTACCAGTGAAGCATTACTTCACCGGGGGACCGGTCATCCTGACGCCCGACGGCAGAGTGGCCCGCATTGCCGGACAAGTGGACAGTGTATTTCTCTTCATTACCCTGATAGGATTGATCTTTTTCGTTATTACCCAGGGATTTCTCATCTACTTTGCCGTAAAATACCGGCGTAAAAAACGGGAAGAGCCCGGCGAAACCCCCTATAGTACCGGGAATCACTGGTTGGAGGCGGTCTGGGTCGTAATTCCTTCCCTGGTGGTTCTGGCCATTTTCATCTACGGTTATGTGGTCTTCCGCGATATCAGGACGTTGCCGGCGAAGACTATATCAGGGAGTCGCTCCTCAACCCCGGTGCAAGGTTGTACAAGGCTTTCCACCGATCATATCCACCTTTACAGGGGTGTTGAAGGATGATGAGATTACAGCGGTTATTGCCTATTTGAAGACGGTGGAGTAGAAAGGTAAAAGACGGGCTGAACTGATATGTCAGGGAGGTTGTTATTATGCTGGGCAGAATCACGGTTGCACTCTTTTTCCACCTCTGGAGTTTTGAAATCAAGCAGCAGGAGAATCTGTCATAAAAGTAGCTCGTCGTTCCATTCCATCCACTGCCGGCGAGAGCGGAAACACCGGCCCGGGGCTGTTCAGCTCGGCACTGCTCCTCAGCCGTCCGGTAATATTGGGTCTCGTGCTCATGTCCGGATTTGCCGGTATGGTCATGGCGGCACGGGGCCTTCCCGCGCCTGCTACCGCCATAGTCTGCGGAGCGGTTTTGCTCTTGGCTGCAGGCGGTTCTGCCATGATCAACAGCGTCCTGGACTTTCACCTGGACTGCCGGATGTCACGCCTTGCGGAGCGAATCCGGGCACTGGAGAGTTTGGGTCGCGGGAGGACGGTCCTGGTGGCCATGACCATGATCGTTGTCGGGTTGTTGCTGTCATTGCTGTATCTCAATCTCCTGGTCACCCTGCTGACGATCTTCGCGGCGCTTGCCTACCTGGTCCCCTATACCCTCCGGCTCAAGCGCAACTCGCCCTTCGGTGCCATCCCTGGTGCCATACCGGGAGCGATACCCGTTCTCATCGGCTACGGCGCTGTCCAACCGACCATCGCTCCGGACGGACTGATCCTGTTTCTGCTCCTACTCCTCTGGCAGCCACCTCATTTCTGGATTCTTGCGCTCCGCTACCAGGAAGACTACCGGGCTGCCGGGCTGCCGGTCCTGCCCGCAGCTCTGGGTGAACCCTATACGAAGACCTTTATTCTTCTCTATGCAACTTCGCTGCTCCCCCTGTCCCTCTCGCTCTGGTTTTTCGGCTACTGTTCGGCAGGGTTTGCCGTACTTGCACTTTTTTTGGGAATGATCTTTCTTACCATCCTGGTTCGCGCCCTTTTCTTCACGGCACATTATCTTCGGGCATTCCGTGCCACCAACGGTTACCTGTTCCTGTTGCTGCTCATGGTCGTGGCGGATATCTGCCTCCGGTAAAGACCACGTGAGGAACAAGCATAACGTTATTCCCTGAGCAGATACCGTGCTTTCTCTTTCTTTCGCATGGAAAGGTATGGTATATCCATAATCATTTATATAAATGTCCATGGCCGGAAACGGCCCGAAACGCTAGTGTCCCGTGCGGTTAGTTAGCAGCAGTAATTCCGTGGAATTTTGGTCTCTGGCAAGGCGAGGCGACGCAGGCATAGCGGGGCTCTGTCGAGGAGCCACAACGTAGCCAGAGGGCAAAAGAACCGGAATTTCAAGGATTGAATTAACCGCACGGGACACTAGGCACGTACAGAACTGGAGGGACGGATATGGATTGGGAAAAGTCAGCTCGAATCGCCCATGCCATCGGCAGCTCCCGGCTGGTGGCGATCAGAATGGCGCTGTTCCGCAAAGCGGTCGGCTATGCCCGCATGAGAGTTGACTGGCAGCTGTCAACCCCCGAAGAACGCATGCTGATGGATGCCGACAGGACCAAGTGCCATGACGCTTTCATCGAAGCCTGCAATATGATGGGTCGCTGCATGGAGGATGAAAAAGAGGATTTTTCCTGGAGGAATGATCTGGGAAATGATCGTAAGGAAATCGGTGACTTTGCCTGTTACCTGCACCTCATTCTGGGCCTGGTTGCCCGCTGACAAGGCTCTTTTGCCAGTAAAGTGCGGAGTCCGCTATTCGTCAATGTCAGGGGGAAGGTACAACTCTTTCTCGCTGCCACCCTGGCCGTTCACGGCATCCTCAACCCATACATGGATATTGTTCTCGACAACGAGTTTCAGCTCCTGCGTCAGCTTTTCGTGTCGCTGCTTTTCGTAGCCGGCAATTTCCCGGACTTCGAAATGCACATGGGGACCGGTTGATCTGCCGGTATTGCCGGAAAGGGCGATGACCGTAGAACTGTCAACGCTATCGCCGGCCTTGACTTTTACCATGGCGTTATGGCCGTACAGGGTCAGGGTCCCATTACCATGATTGACGGCAACCAGGTTACCGTATCCCTTGTAGGGACCGGCAAAATACACGGTGCCTTTTTGCACCGGGTAGACCGGTGTTCCTTCGGGAACGGCAATATCGTAGCCCCGATGATAGACCATCCTGCCGCTGCCGAAGGGGTCGAGGCGCCAGCCGACGCCGGAAGTTACCCTGCCGCCGTCCACCGGCATCGTCCGTTGTGCAAGGCAGGCTGCGGGAAACAGCAATAGGAACAGAAGCAGAAACAAGGAGTGAACACATTTCATCAGGGTAACCTTCTGATATATTTCAGCGTGAATCCATGCGACAGGTGACTGGGCACCAAAAAACACGCCTCTTTTCAAGAGTATACCAAAGTTGCACCATGATCATACACTCTGCTCAAGAGCGAGTCAATGAACGTTCATACGCTGGAACAACTCCAGGGGATACGGGAAACCATGAAACGACCCTTCGACGCATCCCCACCTCGATGTTCTTTTTCTGGCATTAGTGCCTATTCGATGCTATACACCGGCACACAAGGGAGAAAGCTATCATGACAAAGCCTGTTATTGCAATTACCATGGGAGACCCCTGCGGGGTAGGCCCCGAGATAATTACCATGGCCCTGGAGAATCCTGAGATTGAAAGCCTCTGCCGCCCCCTGGTCCTCGGAGATCAGGCTGCCATGGAGAGGGCCCTGGCCGTGACCGGGCTGCCGCTTCGGCTGGAACTCCTCCCGGAAGGGCTGCCGCCGGAAAGTACCAAAGGCGTCATTTACCTCCGTCCCCTCTCGCGCCTGGCGCCCACCGATATGGAGTATGGCGGACCTTCCTCCGATGCCGGTGATGCTATGTATCGCTACATCAAGGAGGCCGTCTCGCTCTGTCTGAGCGGCGAGGCGGCGGCAATGGCAAATGCGCCCATCAGCAAAGAAGCCATGAACCGGGCCGGTCACTACTATCCGGGGCATACCGAGCTGGTTGCGGAGTTGACCGGCTGCAACGACTACGTGATGATGCTGGCCGGTGACCGACTGCGGGTAACCCTCGTGACCATTCACGAAGCGATCTCCAATGTACCGCGCCTGATCACCTTCGACAAGGTTCTTTCGACCATCCGGACCACCCACCGCAGCCTCCACACCTACTTCCGAAAAAATCCCCGACTTGCGGTACTGGCCCTGAATCCCCATTGTGGCGAAAAGGGCCTTTTCGGAGACGAAGAGCGGCGCATTATCGCTCCGGCGATCGAAGCGGCACGGGCAGAGGGGATTGACGCCCATGGGCCCCTGTCCGCCGACATGCTCTTCCATTTCGCGGCCCAGGGTGACTACGACGGCGTGGTCTGCATGTACCATGACCAGGGCCTTATCCCCTTGAAATTGATCCATTTCCACGATGGCGTCAACGTCACCCTCGGGTTGCCCATCATCCGCACCTCCGTTGACCACGGCACAGCCTACGACCTGGCCGGAACCGGGCGTGCGTCGGCCCTCAGCATGGCTGCCGCCATCAAGATGGCGGTGGCCATGGCGAAAACTGCCAGTGAAAAAGCTCCGGCAAAAACCAGAAAACCAGTAGAAAAAACGAGTAAAAACAGCTGAAATGTCGCGAAAAGAAGATGCTGAGCGGAAAATGCTATGCAATCGACTTGGTTCTAGCGTCTATGACTTTCCAGGATCTTTTCCGGTGATGTTTGTGCTCCGCACGAGGTACAGTAGTGAAAATCACGCCGAATCTGAAAAAAATCATCCTGATTGTCACCGGACTGGTAGTTGTGTACACTGCCTACATCGGAATTTCCCTCCTCTTTCTCCCCTCGGTCGACAACCTCAAGAATCGTCGCATGACCATGATCATCCAGGTAAAAGACTGGAAAGGGAACTATCATCCCTTGAAGGTTGGACCAAAAAACGTCTACTGGACCCCATCAACGGTAATCCCCCCGGAGATGAAATGGGCGGTCATCGTTGCCGAAGATTCGAATTTCTACCGTCATGAGGGGATTGATGTAAAGGCAATCAAAAACGCAATCAAACACGATCTGGAAAAAAAGCGTTTTGATCGCGGTGCTTCAACCATTACCCAGCAAGTGGTGAAAAACCTTTTTCTGTCGCGGGAGAAAACCATCAGCCGCAAGATCAAGGAGATCATCCTTGCCCGCCGCATGGAGGAAGAACTGACCAAAGGGCGGATTCTCGAACTCTACCTGAATGTGGTTGAGCTGGGCCCGATGGTCTACGGGGTCGGTCACGGAGCACACTACTACTTCGGCAAACCGGCCTCGGCATTAACCCCGCGGGAGTGCGCGTTTCTCGCCGCCATGCTCCCCGGCCCACGAATCGCCTATAATCCCTACCGGAATCTGAATAAAGTCGTGCGACGTTCCAACATGATCCTGAGGTTGCTGCGAAGAAAAGGCGTATTGTCGGAAGAGGAATACCGGACAGCCCTGGCGCAGGAGCCGAATATCTCCGGCCTACAGCGGAAGGTAGACGAAAGCATCAAAAAGCAGGAAATATTCGAAAATCTCAGCAGTGCCGTGACGGGAGACTTGCCACCGGAAGTACCTCCGGAGAATCAGGAACAGAAAGCGGCTCAACCGACCGAATCACCGGAGACCGCACCGCCGAACGAAGAAAAAGCGCCCGTAGGAACACCGCAACAACCCGGCGAAAGTCAATTCCCTGCCAATGGAGACGACACTGGCAACTGAATGTTTGAATATTTACAATGGGCAAAGGATCCATTTTTACTGAAATACGGTGGCAACGCAGGATCACGAAAATTACAACAATACAAGGTAAAGGAGTATCAAAATGCGCTTAGCTCTGGCAATTTTTCTTATGCTGTCATGCCTCACGACCAACGCGTTGGCGGCTGAGCAGACAACCTCTTTCGGCACGGTAGTAAAAGAGGAATCTGTACGATTGGGTAATGAAGGACTCGATGTCGCAACAGCACCCCTTGACACGAAAAACTACGGACCAATAGCAACCCTGGCGGTTGCGGGTGGCGTTGCGTTAACCTATGTTTTCGACAGTGATATTCGGAACAAGCTACAAGGCTCCAGAAGCAGAACGCTGGACACGATAACAGATGTGGGAAGCGGTATCGGCGACCCTTTCGTACATCTCGGAGTTGCCGCAGCCGTATACGGTGGCGGGCTTTTGACTTCATCACCCGAATGGCAGGAAACGGGCGAGATGATTGGTGAAGCAGCTCTTCTTGCCGACGCAAGCAGCCTCATTCTTAAAGAAACTATCGGGAGAGGACGACCATTCGCCAGTAACGACAAGGGCAGTTTCCGGCCCCTGCAATTCAAGTCGGACTTTGACTCCATGCCCTCGATGCACACGGCGAGTTCCTTTGCCATAGCCTCGGTCATGGCCTCGCGAACCGACAACCCGGCCGGTAAAGTTCTGTACTATCTGGGGGCAACATTTGTCGGCTTCTCCAGAATGTATAAAGACAAGCACTGGGCAAGCGACATCATCCTGGGTGCGGCGGTCGGTGAGCTGTGCGGCAGGGTGGTAACAAACTATCATGCCGGCAATGGCAGAATTGCCATAGCTCCGATGGTCTCCGGCGACACGGCACTGCTCTCCCTGGTCGGGAAATGGTGACAGATCACAGGTACGATGATGTTCTACCGGTAACGGCAGGGGATCAAATGTAATGGTAATGGGGTGGGGAGGAAAGAGGTGGATCTTTTCTTCGGGAAGGGTATCAGCTCAAATCCTTGAAGCCGCGGTAACTGGCGCGAGGTAAAAAAATACCCCCTGGATAGTGAAATCCGGGGGGCTTTGACTCATCCGAAAATCTTTTTCAACAGGTTACTGAGCCATCCGCCCTTCGGTTTTCCGGCGGATGCAAAATTTTCTCGTACCTGTTTAATAAAAACGGCAAGTTCTGTTTCATTCTGCTGTACTTTTTCCATCTGACTAACCCCCTTGAATATCCATTGTATCAGGTAGCCGCATCTTCAGCGTACCTCAGTGAACAAGAAAATAGCCCCCTTGCGGAAGGCATGACCTGCGACGCATTTTCCTGCGGCCGGCAACTAAATCGATTGAGAGGATATCAGGGGAAAAGCTTCAGGCACCGGCATGCATTATCTTCAGCACTGAGCAAATAAAAACCTTCGCACATTCACGGGGATAATACGCTGATTGTAAAAATTTTCAAGACAAATCTGTTACAAATCCCGAGTTTTTGAAAACTTTCGTAAAAAAACATCGCCATTGGGTTACCTGCCAGTTCAAAAAACAGACAGATTTCACTACGATCCTTCATCCGACCAACACGCTGTGTAAGAATTCGATGTTACTATCTAACGAAGAACTGCCAGACAGGTTTTAGAGACCTGGCAGGTCTCCGTTATGGGGAACCCTTAAATTCGGTATTCTTCCACGCTCTTCTCATCGAATTCATGGATCACCGACATGAGGCTTTTCGTTTCCCCCTGGACAACCTTAATGCAGCAGTTGTCTCCCGCCTGCGCCTTGGTATAGCGGAGGAGGATTTTAGCCGCAGTCTCCAGGAATTCAGGTTCGGTCTTTCCCGTTACGACACCCATCGGGCTACTGCCATCGGCCCAGCGCACCATTACTTCACTAGGCTGAGCAGCGCCTTCCAGAGCCAGGTTATCCGCCTCATTACGGCCAATGATGACCTTGGTGCGGGGACCGACGCGGAAATGCCGTCCAATCTTCAAGAGGCGAAAATCACGGGGATCCAGCTGATCGGCATGGTCAAATACATCACGGATCTTCGAGACGAACGACGGTTCGGTAAGCAGGCAGCCACCGGCAGGGCAGGGATAATTTGTCACATCAAGCTCTTCGGCCAGCTGCATCTGTTCCTTGCGGGATCGGCCGGTGATACCGAGGAGCTTTTCCCTGTCCACCCAGCCCTCCTGTTCGGGGATGGTCGGCGCGAAATGCTTGGCTGACAGCGGTCGAAGCAGCAGTCCTGCCAATCCGCTTTCCCGCTCGATAAGGCGCATGGAATCCCGGCGCTGACTCATGGGCCTTTGGCCGAGAACCTCGCCGGTGATGATAAAATCTGCTCCCGATTCAGCCATATACTCCTTGGCCTTGCGCAAGAGAAAGATGCGGCAATCGACGCAGGGGTTCATGCCGCTACCGTAGCCATGTTTCGGTTTTTTGACGATTTCCAGATATTCGACGCCCTTGTTCATGACCTTGATAGGAATCTGGAGTTCTTCGGCGACCCGGACTGCTTCGGATTTACAGCCGGCGTTTTTACCGGTACAGGTACAAAAAGGGGATGTAAAATTGAGGGCCTCCACGTCAATACCCTGTTCCAGCATAACCTTTACGGCAAGAGTGGAGTCGAGACCTCCTGAGAGGAGGGCGAGTGCTTTTCTTTTCATTTTGTCTCCTGTGGCGCCATACCACATCGAACCGGAAAGGGCAGACGGTGGCACGGGACCGAATATTTATCTGAAGGCTACCATATCATGAAGAAGAATGTAAAGCCCGTCGCACCAGCCGATTGAGATTCACCTAAAAAGTTATATTCCCGTCAAGTTTTCTGCCCATTAGCCGATATACTATAAGTGCTGTCGACCAGACCCCGGATCGGGCGGTCACAGAAGGAGGAAAGCATGGATAATCTGGTGAAAAAGGGTGCCCTCGGCACGATCCTCTGTACATCAGGGATTATCACCAACGATGACATACGACGCGCGCTTGACGAGCAACTGGCCTCCGGATGCCGCTTTGGAGAAGCCCTGGTCAAATTGGGCATCGTGAAGCAGGAAGATATCGACTGGGCATTGTCCAACCAATTGGACATTCCCTATGTCCGCCTCAACGAAAAAACCATCGACCGGAGCGCCACGCAATTGATTCCGGGCGAACTGGCCAGGAAGTACAACCTGATCCCGATTATCCGCACCGGGGATGAGGTTCATATTGCCCTGGCCGACCCGCTCAACATGACTGCTGTTGCCTGCGTTGAAGAGGTAACCGGGTGCTCTGTTACCGTTTCCATGCCGATTATACGTGAGTTGCGGGAAATGCTTGATTTCTTCTATGGACCCGCGCGGGACGACCTGACATTCGGCTTTACCTCCAACTCCTTCAGCACGCAAATTCTGGAAAAAATCAATACTGACAGAAGCGGTGCAACCCTCCTTGAATACCTGATACTTTTTTTCCTCCAGAACGGCATTACCTCCCTGTCGCTGCAGCCCGGCGGCGGGAAAGTCCATGTCTCGGGGCGCCGGGGAAGCGTTTTCCGCGAAATCGGCCATTTTCCCGTCAGTTCCTACCCGGAGCTGGTGACCTGCATCAGGAAATTCACCCGGATAAACGGCTCCCGCGACATCGTTACCGGTGGAGAGTTTGTCTACTGCTACCGGAATACCGACATCATCCTCCAAGCATCGCTGGTACGTGCGGTCGAAGGAGAGCTGATCACCATCAGCCACCGGCCGGACCTTTCCTTTCCCTCCGGATTCCAGGAAATGGGACTCAACTCGGATACGACCGAAAAGTTTCGTGGCCTCGGGTCTCCCGGGAGCGGACTGGTCCTGATTGCCTCCTGGAACCGCACGGATCGAGACCGGTTTCTCGACCTGTTCCTCCATGAAATCGATACGGCAGGAAGGAATGTCATCCTGCTGGGCGACGGCATTGGCAAAGGAAATGTATCGTACCCCCGGATACCTCTCCAACAGGGAGCGGCGGAAGAACGTGAAATCGCGATCACGGCGCTCCGCGACCACGCACCGGACGTCGTGGTCCTTGATGACGCCTCGGACAACCACACCTTCCTGGGCGCCTGGAAAACGGCAATGAGGGGCACCCTCGTGGTTGCCGGCATCTCCCGAGCCGGACTTGACGGCGCCTTCGACCAGCTCCTCCAGCAGCTCAGGGTAAACCGGGGTCTGCCCTCCGGCATTCGCGGCCTGGTCGCATTCACCAGCGTGAAGACCCTCTGCAGCTCCTGCCGTGAATTTGTTCCGGGAACAGGCTATTACGCTCCGGGCTGTCCGGAGTGCCGGCATTCGGGATTCGGCGGGAAGAAATTCCTGGTGGATGTCCTCCCCTTTGACCAGGAGTTGCGGGAATGTCTCGTCTCGGCGCGGGAGAGCGCGGATCTCTTCTCCCACTTGGGCGAAAAAGGCTATCACGGCATACCGGAAAAACTCGATGAGATGCTCCGCAACGGGGAAATATCCCCGCAAGAATATCAGGCCGCCCTGCCGCAGTAACAGGACGATAGGTAACGGAGAATAAATCCATGGCACGAATAGACGCACTTTTCAAAATGATGCAGGAACAAGGGGCCTCCGACCTCCACCTCAGCACCGGCTCCCCCCCCATCTTCCGCCTGCACGGCGAGATGGTTCGCCTTAATTTCAAAGCCCTCTCCCATGAGGAGTTAAAGGTCATCCTCTTCGAGATCCTTACCGAGAAACAGCGAAGCGATTTCGAGACACGCAAGGACCTTGATTTTGCCTACGCCATACCCGGAATGGCACGTTTCCGCGGCAATGTCTTCATGCAGCACAAGGGAATCGGAGCGGTATTCCGCATCATTCCAAGCAAGATCCTGACCGCAGATGACCTGGGGTTGCCGGAAGGTGTCCGGAAAATGACCATGCTGAAAAAAGGGCTGGTGCTCGTCACCGGCCCCACCGGTTCGGGTAAGTCGACCACCCTGGCCGCCATGATCGACCTGATCAACTCCACCCGTAAGGAGCACATCCTGACCCTTGAGGATCCCCTCGAATTCATTCATGAAAACAAGGAATCGCTCCTGAATCAACGACAGATCGGCGAACACTCGGAGAGTTTTACCGCGGCACTTCGGGCAGCCTTGCGCGAGGATCCGGACGTGATACTCGTGGGCGAGATGCGCGACCTGGAGACCATCAGTCTCGCCATGACCGCCGCCGAGACCGGTCACCTGGTATTCGGAACCCTGCACACCAACTCCGCATCAAAAACCATCGACCGGATCATCGATGCCTTCCCCCGTGACGGGCAGGAACAGATCCGGACCATGCTGTCCGAATCGCTCAAGGGCGTCGTCTGCCAGCAGCTGCTGAAGACCACGGAGGGTAAGGGGCGGGTGGCCGCCATGGAGATCATGGTCGGAACTCCTGCAGTTGCGAACCTGATCCGCGAAGGGAAAACTTTCCAGATTCCATCGATCATACAGACCGCCAAAAAAGACGGTATGCAGCTCATGGACCAGCACCTCATTGATCTTCTGAAGACCAAGCGGGTCACTCCGGAAGAAGCGTATCGCTGTGCCCAGGAAAAGAAACAGTTTGAACAGTATCTTCCGGACCAGGCAGCCACTACGTCGTTGTAAACAGGGTGAAAGTATCGTGTGCTGAAGATGGCCCCTATTCGGGCAGGAGGGAAACGTATCTCGGCGGAGAAATGTGCGTGAGACAGCTTGACACCGGTCATAACAAGCAGCGGAATCGCTCTGTTACCGGGCTGGACAGGTCAGTGTTGCAAGGCCTATCCCGCGGAATCCTGCAACCATTCCAGTGCCTGCTCGCGGCTGTTGAATACCTGGATATTCATGGGGAGAACACCTTCGGACAGAAGTTGATACATTCTGGCAAAGCCAAAGGTCACGGAAGATGTGGCTACCAAGGCGTTTTTCTTGGGACGAAGCGTGTCCTTCCGCAATTCGAGGAAGGATACGATAGTCCTGATATCATCGGATCCAAGGGCACTGGTATCCAGTAAGGAAAAATCGACGAGAAGATTGTAGTTGAGCTTCATCATGTCCGGCTCCAAGAGCTCGTTAATGAACGCCAGGAACCCTTGATTCGAAGCTCTCCCCTGGGCACTCACCTCAATGTATCCCCCATCATGATGTATGCCGATCCTGTATTCCATCACGTACCTTCCCCTCATGTCAGCTACAGGAAAATCCCGGATGCCAACTATTTCAGGTTAGCTCATAGAGGTCGGGGCGTCGGTCATCGAGCACCCGCATCTGCGACCGCAACCTCGCTGCCTCGGAAAGATCCAGACTGGCGACGAGAAGCTCTTCTTCCGTTTCACCTGCCTCCAACAGCGTGTTCCCCCATGGATCGATGACCACTGACGTGCCGAAATAGCGAACAACTCCGTCCGGGCCGAAGTCTTCGTTCCCCACCCGGTTGACACCCACCAGAAACATCTGATTCTCGATGGCCCGGGCGCGAGTCAGCACCTGCCAATGGTCGCGTCGCGGATAGGGAAAAGCAGCCGGAGAGAGCACCAGGCTTGCTCCCTGGAGCGCATAGCTGCGAAACAGTTCGGGAAAACGGATGTCGTAGCAAATGGAAAGGCCGATCTTTCCCCAGGGAGTGTCCACCAGCGCCAGGGCGTTTCCGGCAGCCAGGTGCCGGTCTTCGTGCAGCAGACTAAAGAGATGCACCTTGCGATAGGTCCCGGTCCGCTCACCCTCCGCGGTGAAAAGAATCGAGGTATTGGCGACCCGGCCATCTTCAGTCAGCGAAGGGAGAGATCCATTGATCCAGATGCGATGGTGCCGCGCCAAGCCCGCAACACGCGCGATGAAAGCTTCATGTTTCCCGGAATTTTCCGCCAGATAGGACCAGTCAAAGCCAGAGGTCCACATCTCGGGAAAGCAGATCAGATCGCTCCCCTGCCGCACGGCCTCGGCGACCAGGGTCTCGGCCTTGGCAAGGTTCTCTTCCGGCCGGCAGCACGCGACGCTCATCTGGGCAATGGCAATGGTCAGTCGCGTTTTTCTTGAAGCAGACATCCAATACCCTCCAGCTTTTTCAACCTCAACCTGATGAGCATCAGGAATACAAACAAGTCCTCAAATGAGTTCTCCCGTGCAGCTATGCAGAAAGAACCAAAATAATAAAACCTCGGACCGGGCAAAGCTTGCTGACGGCTGGCTGAGAAGCCTTCTGCACATTCTCCCATGGATTGACGTCATTGCAAGTACTGCAGGGGAAAGAATCTCGGCTGGTCATTGTGGGATACTAGTGTCCCATGCGGTTAATGCATTCTTTGTAATTCCGGCTCTTTTACCCTCTGGCGGCGTTGTGGCTCCTCGTCAGAGCCCCACTATGACTGCGTCGCCTCGCCTTGCCAGAGACCAAAATTCCTCGGAATTACTGCTGCGAACTAACCGCACGGGACACTAGCCTCGGAGCAGAACCAGGGACACGACTGTCAGGATAATACCGGCGATACCGAGCGACGTCGGGCGCTCACGGTAGATCAGGACCGACAGGCCAACGGCTACCACGAAATGCATGCTGGTAATTACCGTCACCAGGGAAAGGGGACCACGAGAAAGGCCTTCAAGGTAGGCATAGTACCCCACCACATTGAGGATACCCATGATGCAGCCGATGCGCAGCGATTCGCGATTTCCGGCCGCAACCCGCTCCTGTCGCCGCCCCCGTTCACCAAACCCGCCGATAAAAAGGGTCGAAAGACCGTAGGAGACAGCCATGAAAGCGATCTTGTCCGTACCGAGAGCGGCATAGCGGCTGGAAATGGCCGCAGCAGCCCCGGCAAGGATTGCCGCCGCCACAAACAGGAACCCCACTACTGTTTTGCGGGCCGAATCGGCACCTTCCGCTCGTTCACGGGCAATAAGCATGACCGCTGCCACGGCAAGAGCAATGCCGATTTGCTGCCTACCATTGACCTGCTCATGGAAAACCAGGAAGGAAATCACTACGACAAGAACCGCATCGAGGCGGATCAATGGGTAGGCAACGCGACCAGGGAGTTTTTTCAATGCCTCGATGTTGGTAACCGTGGCAAGAAGAAAGGCCAGGCTGTTGACCAGGCCGACCACTAGCAGGAAGGAAACATTAGGAACCGCCGTACCCCTCAGAAAGAAGACCGTACAGCTGATGACCGTTACCGTGGCCATGAACGACAGGGTCGTCAGGGCAGTATTACAGGATCGTTCTGCCGCAACCTTGTAGAAAAAACGCTGGGTGCCCATCAACAGCAAAGCTGCCAGGGCAAAGGGAAACCATCCGGTCATTCTGTACACCTCGATTCGCACTTCACGTGAATGGATACTTCCGATACCAGCCATACAAAAGGGGTAAGTCCTCTGATCGCAAGCGGAAACCCTGAAAATCATCTATTGTGCGAACCGCTATTCTAATAATCTACCAGTGCTGACAGCTTTCAAAAACGTGCAGTTCTTGAGAATTACGTTCATAAAACTCCGTAACATTTACATCCTGCTGAGCTGATTGTCATCCTCTGATTTCTTCAAGAGCTCAGCAAGCCACAAGTAATTCCACAGTTCCATTTCAAGAGGTACCGTTTCTACGTAATTCTCCCATAGGCATCTTCCAGCCTGACGATATCGTTCTCATCAAAATCACCGAATGCAATCTCCAGAATACATGCGTCGTTTTTGGGCGCCTCCATCCGATGCAGGGTATTGACCGGGACCGTGAACTCATCGCCCGGCGCCGCATCAAGGACATCCGCACCGATGGTAATCCGGGGGTTGCCCGACAGTACCACCCAAAACTCGTCGCGATGGTTGTGATATTGCAAACTAAGACGCTGTCCAGCGGTAACATTGATAATTTTGACCGTAGTCTGCTGGTTATCCGTAAACTGACGAAACGAACCCCAGGGCCGAATATCATTGATAATATGCATTTTTTCCATACCCGAGCCTCCAATAGAAAATTACTTCCCTCCCGCACGCGCCCCACCAGCGGATGATGCAGGTATTCCCTAGTATTAACTATTATTTCGTTTTGGCAAATCTCTCTGGGTAGTCCGGAAAGATGATCCGGATAAATTCGACAAGGGAAATAGTAACCAAAGGTACGTAAATGAGTCAATTCAAGTGACACTTCAGTCAGCCAAAACGCTCTGCGTTGACTTTTCCTTCGGGCTGTGAAATCATGATTCCATGAAAATCATTGCCGATCTGCACACCCACACCGTGGCCTCCGGCCACGCATACTCCACGGTCAACGAGATGGCCCAGGAAGCGAGCCGCAAAGGACTGCAGGCCCTCGCCTTCACCGACCACGGCCCGGCCCTTCCGGGAGGCCCCCACCTCTACCATTTCGGCGCCATGCGCTTCATTCCAGCCTGGATTTCCGGAGTGCGAATTCTCCGCGGCGTTGAGGCGAACATCATTGACCGGGACGGAGCCCTTGACATGCCGGATAGCTACCTGGCTCGGCTCGATTTTACCATGGCAGCCTTCCATGAGGATTGCGGATTCGACGACCAGGGGATTGACGGTAATACCGAAGCAGTTCTAAAGGCGATGAAAAATCCACTGGTCAAGGCCATTGCCCATTCCGGCAACCCGGCCTTTCCTGTCCACCTGGATAAACTTGTTCAGGGCGCACTTGAAACCGGTACGGCTCTGGAAATTAACAATTCATCTTTTGCCATGAGCCGAAAAGGCAGCAGGCCCCACTGCGAGCAGCTGGCAAGGTTGATTGCCCAATCCGGAGCACGGGTGGTGGTGGGAAGTGACGCGCATATCGCCCAGGGAGTTGGCGAATTCGACAATGCGCTTGAGGTTCTGCACAGGGCGGGGGTCGGCGACGAACAGGTGGTGAATTCCTCATACAAGAGGCTGATGACATTCCTCGGCTTGGAAGAAATGCCGGAAAGGTAACGAATAGAGCGAGCTTACCGGGGATTCTTCAGGCAGCGGAGCGGTCGAGGATTTCCCGAACCTTTGCCATGAGCTCTTCCGGGGACTGCGGTTTTGCGATAAAATCAAATTCACTGCCAATGCCGCTGGAACCGTTGAGAATATCGCCGGCATAACCACTGGTAAATAGAACCTTGATATCAGGCCGAAATACGCGAATTTCCTCGAAGACCTCCCTGCCATTCATCTTCGGCATAATCACGTCAAACACCAGTAGGTCGATCACCTCCCGGTATTCCTGAAAGAGCTCCAACGCCTCCCTGCCGTTTGCGGCCTCGATAACGCTATATCCGCACGCCTCAAAAAGCTCCCTGTTCAATCTGCGCAGATCGTCATCATCCTCGGCAATCAGAATGGTTTCAGTACCGGTTTTCATCGCCAAAGCAGATGGCGACTCGCTTCGTCCCTCGCCACCCTTGACCAGAGGAAAATACAGAGATACGTCAGTTCCTTCTCCCGGCTTGCTGGATACCAGGATACAACCATTCTGCTGTTTGATGATCCCGTAGACGATGGCGAGCCCGAGTCCGGTGCCCTTGCCCGGCTCCTTGGTGGTAAAGAATGGTTCGAAGATTTTTTCCCTGGTTTTTTCATCCATGCCGATTCCGGTGTCCGTCACCGAAATGCGGACACAAGGCCCGGCCGGTCCGGGACCGAAAAAATGAACAACTTCCCTGCTCGGCACTTCCAGCCCGGTGCTGATGAATACCACACCTCCGGAAGGCATGGCATCTCGGGCATTGGTAACGAGATTCATCAAGACCTGTTCGAGCTGACCATCATCGGCCAGGATGATCAGCTCGCTATCAGCAAGCTCCGTCCTGAACTCAATATCCTCTCTGATCAGCCGGGACATCAATTTTCCCATTTTCTCAATAGCTTCATTGACATTAACGTGGTGCGGATTCGAAACTTGCTTGCGGCTGAAGGTCAGAAGGTTGCGAGTCAGTCCGGAAGCCCGTTCCGCCGAAGTAAGGATCTGCGCTGCAAAATGTCGCAACGGACTATGCTCTTCAGTCTTCATCACCATGAGGTGACCATAGCCTATGATGGCCGTCATGATATTGTTGAATTCATGGGCCACCCCTCCGGCCAGTTGTCCGATCGCCTCCATTTTCTGGGAATGGTTCAACTGATTTTCCAGTCGCTGTCTTTCCTCCTCCGCCCATCTGCGGTCGCTGACGTCGGTGGTTGTCCCGGTCATACGGAGCGGTTTGCCCAGCTCATCCCATTCCACCACCTTGCCGCGGTCCAGGATCCATTTCCACTCTCCACTGCGACACTGCATCCGGTATTCAATGGAATAATGGGGAACGGAACCAGAAAGATGTTTCACTATTTTGCTATGTACGGCGCAAACATCCTCCGGGTGGATCAGCTGTACACCGTTCCGGAAGCGCTGTTCAACTTCAGGGAGGGAATAGCCGAGAATTTCGGCCCAGCGATGGCTCAGCCTGACTTCAGCGGATACCATGGACCAGTCCCAGAAACCATCGTTGCTTCCCTCCAGGACAAGGTTCAGCTGTTCTTCACTTTCCCTGAGACCCTTTTCTGCCGTTTGCACCTCTTCGAGGGTCCGCATCAGCAGGCTCGTTCTCTTCTCTATTTCCTGGTCCATCTGGGTCACCAGGCGATGATTGATGATCAGCTGACCAAGACAATTGCAGTAGACCACCAGCAGTCGCTCATGCCATTCGGTGAAAAAATATGATCGGGGATGGGATACATTCAGAACGCCAAGGGCTTCGCCGCCGGGCTGAAAAATGGGCACACTGATGAGGGAACCGATAGCGTGGCCGGGTACCGCCTTGAAGCGTTCGTCAGAGGAACAGTCCCGGCAATGCTGAAGGGTCTTGGTCTGGACTGCAAGGCCCATAATCCCTTCGCCCGACGAGGCGTCAAGGCAAACGGACAGCCGTGTCAGGGCGTCTTCCGCTGTATCGAGGAGGATATCGTCCCAGTCTAGACCGACACAGTTGACCAGCTGGTCTTTCTGAAGGAGAAAAATGGAGCAGCGCTCCATGTCCATATTTTCCATCAGCCCCCGCAGGGCCTTGCGAAGAATGATTTCGAGATTTGAGTAGCGGATATCCAAGGAGCTGAGAGTGCTCAGAGCGGAAAAAGAGTCGAGTAGATTGATGATCTGATCATTCAACTCCGTGAATGCCCTGTCCGTCAAACAGCTTTCCATTTCATTCTCCCGTTGCCATTAATGCTGCCATGGTGTGGAGATCATCCAGCTGCCCAACCAGGGCCAGATGCATTTTTTCCACCAGGGAATCCCCGATTCCCAGAAGGGACTCGATTCCAGGCTCTCTCGACACTGCGCCTTCAGTAAAGAGCCGTACAGCCTGACGTTCGGCGTAGCCGACCAGAAGAACGATCGCCCAGAAATCGCCGCGGAAATCCAACTGCTTGTGATGCTCCATAACGCAGACGATATCTCGTGGCAGATGCCACTTGCGGGCAAGCCAGGCTCCGGCCTGGGCCTGATCCATACCGAGCACAAAGCTGATTTTATCGCTGACCGAGGGAGTCTCCTCATCAAAGGGAAGAGAAAACGCCCGGGACAGTTCTGCCGGGAACAGATGAGCAAGTACGGTAATTCCGAGATTATGGAGCAAGCCGTTCAGGTGTATGTTGTCGATATCCTGACGCAGTGAGGAATCCAGCGCAGGCAGCAGACTCTGGGAAATCTGGGCGGTTACCATGGCGGTAAACCAGAACTGGTCCGGCCTGAATCCACCGCACTTCTTTATATCGAAAACCTCGCTGAAGGCAAGGCCCATGACAAAACTCTTCACCAGCTTGATGCCGAGGACCTTATGGATAGCATCATAAATGGTTCGCACCCCACCCGGCCAACCGAAATAAGCGGCATTCGCCATGCCGAGAAGCCGCGCCGCAATATCGGGTGATTTTTCTATAGTTTCAGAAAGTTCCGAAATTTCTGCATCTGGCGACATGCAGAGAATTTTTTGGGCAATCAGGGGCATCGGAGGAATTTCTCTCAAGAGAAGAATCCTCTGTCGCACCTCGGCAGCAGTAACTTGTCCCTCCATACCAACTATCCTTTCGCGGACTGCTCCATCGTGAAAAGCATCTGTCTGTACATGCAGATGCAGACTCACATTCCGCCTTCACGCTAGCTATACTCATGTCTCACGCACAACACCCGCAACGATTGCCTGCACTCTGCGGTTTTGCTCCGCCAGGGTCACCAATCGACAGGGAACACCATCTTCCGCAAGGACGCTCCTGGGAAAGATGCTGTTCCTCATTCTTTTCGTCGAATCTAATGAAAACTTGAATTTATTTTGTACAGGGGGAAATGTACCTTCAACCGACGACTACTCTTCCTTTTGAAAGCTGCCTTTTTCCTGGCACTGGGGGCATTTTTGAGGTTTACAGCGACCTTCCTTCGAAAATCCGCAACTTTTACACTTCCAAACCGCCATAATCTGCTCCTTTCATTGCATTTAGTAGTGGTATTACACCTGTTCTACCGGTTTTCAACAAATGCGGGGAAGCTGTTCGCCAGCCAGCATCTCAACGGCCCGCGTTCCCCCGACCAGGGTTTCCATCCGGACTTTACCGCCACTATCCTCGGTAACCTCGCCGATAATAGCAGCGTCCCGTCCGAGAGGGTGCTCCTTCATCCTTTCCAGAACCCTTTCCGCCGCCTCCGCTGCCGCAAACACCAGAACCTTCCCTTCATTGGCCACATAGAGCGGGTCGAGTCCCAGCACGGCACAGACGCCCCGGACCGCTCCCTTCAGAGGAAGGGAAGCTTCATCCAGAGTAATGGTCACATCAGACTGGATCGCTATCTCTTTCAGGGTGGTTGCAACACCACCACGGGTCGGGTCGCGCAGAACATGGATCGCCGAGCCTTCCTCCAGAAGGCTCTCCACGAGACCATTCAAAGGTGCACAATCACTCAGAATATCGGTGTCCAGTTCCAGCCCCTCACGTTTCGCCATAACGGCTACCCCGTGATCACCGATGGTGCCATTGATCAGAATTTTGTCCCCGATCCGGGCATTGGCACCCCCTATCTCAAGGTCATGGTGAAAAAACCCGATTCCAGAGGTATTGATGAAAATCCTGTCAGCCTTTCCCCTGGGCACAACCTTGGTGTCTCCTGCGGCAATCACCACACCGGCCTGATCAGCGGCCTCCCGCATGGAGCGAAGGATTTCGGCAAGCTCGTTGCGACTGAATCCCTCCTCCATGATGAGCCCGACACTGATGGCAATCGGCTGCGCCCCGACCATGGCCAGGTCGTTGACCGTTCCGTTGATGGCCAGGTGACCGATGTTACCGCCGGGGAAAAAAACCGGATCCACCACGTACGAGTCGGTGGTAAAGGCAAGACGTCGCCCCTCATGCTGCAGGATTGCCGCATCGTTCTGGCCCGCTGTCGAAATTCCGGACAGGGTGGGAATAATCAGCTCATCCAGCAGCTGATGGGAAAGTCTGCCGCCGCTGCCGTGACCGAGCAGAATCAGATCGTTGTCCACTATGTGCTCCTTTGAAATTCAGGTGGTAAGGCTGAAGAATGATGGCAAAAGAGTATCTATCAGCTCTTTTCCCTCAACCTTCAGCCTGCTTCCTTCGGTCTTCAGCCTTCATTCTTCTACCTTTAGCCTGCATCTCCATACTTGTACGCTGCGGCGCAGCTGCCTTCCGAGGAAACCATGCAGGCCCCGACCGGTTGCTCAGGCGTACAGGCACTCCCGAAGAGCGGGCAGTCAACAGGCGCGATTTTACCTTTCAGCACCTCGCCGCAGCAACAGCCTTCCGGCTCCCGGGGCTCCTCCACCTGCACCGGCAAGGCTTTTTCCACATCAAAGCGGGCAAACTCAGGCGCAATTGCGAGACCACTGCCCGGAATCACGCCCAGGCCTCTCCAGGCCGCATCAGACGGAACAAATACCCGGGAGAGAAGTTCTTTGGCTTTCGTATTTCCCTCCGGCAGGACAAAGCGGCGGTACTGGTTCTCCACCGTGCTCCGACCTTCGGCAACCTGCGCGACCAGCATTGCCACACCCTGGAGGATATCTGCAGGTTCGAATCCGGTTACCACGCAGGGCACGCCATGCTCTTCGGCCAGGAAACGGTAAGCCTCCGCACCAATAATGGTACTGACATGAGCAGGACAGAGATAGCCGTCAATGGCAAGTTCAGGATCATCCGAAAGGATACTCATGGGAATCGGAATGGTCTTGTGAGCAGCCAGAACATAAAAGTTTTCCAGCCCGCGAGAGGCGGCCGAAAGGATGGTGCCGGCAATGGTCGGTGCCGTGGTTTCGAACCCGACCCCAAGAAAGATGACCCGCTTCTGCGGATTTTTCCCGGCCAGGGACAAGGCATCCAGGGGCGAGTAGACAATCCGGATGTCGGCACCCTTGGCCCGTTCCTGCATCAGGCTGGACGTAGAGCCGGGAACGCGCAGCATATCACCAAAGGTGGTGATGATGGTATCCGGCTGCCGGGCATAGGCGACCGCGCTGTCCACGTATCCTACCGGTGTGACGCAGACCGGGCAGCCGGGTCCGGAAATGAGTCGCACTCCGGGGGGCAGCAGGCTCCTGATGCCGTACTGGTAGATGGACATGGTATGAGTACCGCAGACCTCCATAAAGGTCAGCGGGGCGTCGTGGCGTTCAGCCAGCCGGGCAATCTGCCGTGCCAGACCCTGCACGAGTTCTCGGTTGCGAAATTCCTCTAGCGTGGCCCTGTTCATGTCGGCCCCTGCAATGCGAGACATTCCCGCATAATGGTGAGGGTCTCCAGCGCTTCTTCCTCATCAAGGCGGCTGATGGCAAATCCGGCATGGATCAGGACATAATCGCCGACCTGCACCTCCTCACCCAGCATCATCAGACTCGCTTCCCGGCTCACGCCGTCGATCTCCGCGATGATCGAATCACCGTCTCTACTTGTTATCTGCATCGGTACCGCAAGGCACATGTTGACTACTCCTTCCTGCTATGATTGCCTGTCCCAGGGCCAGCCCTCCGTCATTGGGAGGGGCGAGCCGCTGGATGAAAACCTGAAAGTCCTGCTCCGTGAGCAGAGAGAGGATTCTCTCTGTCAGCAATTTGTTCTGAAAGACACCGCCCGACAAGGCCACCCGCTCCATGCCGGTTTGCTTTCGAATAGCATCGCAGACCGCTACGGTAGCCGCGGCAAGCGTATTGTGGAAAGCGCGGGCCAGAACCGAAGATTCCCTGCCCTCGGCACTATCCTTGACCAGAGCCCGGAACATCGGGCAAAAATCCACTATAGTACCCTCCCCTTCCTCGTGGAGGGCAAAAGGATAGACGAGGCGAGTGTCGCTCTCTTCGGCCAGGGCCTCAAGCTCGATCGCAGCCTGCCCTTCGTACGAGACCCTGTTCCGCAGGCCGACCATGGACGCAACCGCGTCAAAAAGCCGGCCGCAGCTGGACGTAAGGGGCGAATTGATCCGTTTCTCCACCATGGAAAGAAAAAGTTTTCGATGCTCCGAGGGAATCTCGGCCAGAAACGGCAACGGCAAATCATAGAGCCCCGCCCCGAAGGCGGCATGAAGGTAGGCAAAGGCCATTCTGAACGGTTCCCGGACCGCTGCATCACCGCCCGGCATCGGCACCTGCCGGAAGTGTCCCCAGCGCTGGAAAGAACGGTAACCACCCACGAGGAATTCTCCGCCCCAAATCGTGCCGTCGGTTCCGTAACCGGTCCCATCGAAGATGACCCCTATCACCTCCCCATCAAGGCGGTTCTCGGCCATGCAGGAGGCTAGATGGGCGTGGTGATGTTGCACCGGGATCCGGGGCAGCTCGGTAAGACCCTGGGCATACACTGTTGAGAGGTAATCGGGATGCATGTCATGGGCCACGACCTCGGGGCGAATCGAGAGTATCTGCTCCAGATGCGCCACTGTCTCTTCCAGGGAACGAAGAACCGCATCGTTCTGCAGATCACCGATATGCTGGCTGAGAAAGGCCCGGTCAGCCCGGGTGAGGCAAACGGTACCCTTCAGTTCGGCACCAACCGCCAAGACACTCCTTTGGGAAGAAGGCAAAGCAATGGCCCTCGGCACATAGCCACGCGAACGGCGGAGAAAGATCGGGTGACCCTGAAATACCCTGATCACCGAATCGTCGGTTCGTGTATGGATCCCCCGGTCGTGCAGAAGATAGTAATCTGCAATCCCCCGTAGACGCATACGGGCATCCTCATCCCGATAGGCAATTGGTTCATCGGAAAGGTTGCCGCTCGTCATCACCAGAGCCCGAAAGGTATCGCGGAGCAGCAGATGATGGAGTGGCGTCGAGGGGAGCATGACACCGAAATAGCCATTGGCGGGAGCGACCTGTGGCGCAATAGGATTCTCCTTCAGCTTGCGAAGCAGGACAATGGGTTTCTCGACACCCTCCAGCAGACGCTGTTCGGTTCGATCAAATCGAGCAAAGCAGGCCACTTCCGTCAGATCGGCAGACATGATGGCAAAGGGCTTTTCATCGCGTTTCTTGCGGGATCGGAGTTCCCCCACTGCTTCAGCATTGCAGGCATCAACCGCAAGATGATACCCGCCGAGTCCCTTGATCGCCAGGATCTTCCCTTCCTTCAGCATGTTGATGGCAGCCTCTAAAGGGTCTCCGGTAACGGCTTTCCCTTCTTCGTCAAGAAGCTCCAGACGTGGTCCACAGACCGGGCAGGCAACCGGCTGGGCATGGAAGCGCCGGTCCAGAGGATTTTCGTACTCAGCCCGGCAGCGGGGGCAGAGAGGAAAGGAGGACATGGTGGTAAACGGCCGGTCATAGGGCACGCCGGTAATGATGGTGTAACGCGGTCCGCAATTGGTGCAGTTGATGAACGGATAGCGGTAACGGCGGTCTGACGGATCGAAAAGCTCCCGGAGGCAATCGGGACAGACATCGCCGTCCGGGGCGATCTGAATACTGTTTTCCCCTTCTCCGCTCTTCAGGATGATAAAGGCCGACTCGTCGGTCGTGGGGATTTCTGCCGATTCGATGGAGGTAATCACCGCAAGGGGCGGAGCCTTTTCGCGCAGATCTTCCCGGAAGGCATTCAGGTGATCTTCCGGTCCCTGGGCCTCAAGAAAAACCCCGGAAGGGGTATTCCGCACCCAGCCGGTCAACCCGGCGCTCACCGCCAAGCGATAGACAAAGGGCCGGAAGCCGACTCCCTGGACAATGCCCTGAATTGTTACCGAAATTCTTTTACTCGTGGTCTGACTCCGGTTGTGCAACAAACTGTTTCGGGGAAAATCCCCCTTGCTTCAAGGGGATGAAATGACTCGTTCGTCTAGCGTGGCCGGATGCCGGATGCCAACCATTCGTACCAGTCGCCCATGCCCTCTCCGGTCTTGCTGGATACATCAAAAATGAGGATATCGGGATTCACCTTGCGGGCCATCTCCTTGCATTTATCCACATCGAAATCCACATGGGGCAGCAGATCGATTTTGTTGAGGAGCATGACGTCGGCATTGTGGAACATGGCCGGATATTTGAGAGGCTTGTCCTCGCCCTCGGTTACGCTCAGCACGACAACCTTGTGATTTTCACCCAGATCGAAAGAAGCCGGACATACCAGATTGCCGACATTCTCGATCAGGAGAACGTCCAGGGCATCGAGATCAAAGTTTTCAAATGCGTGACCGACCATATGGGCATCCAGGTGACAGCCGGCACCGGTATTGACCTGCCGTACCGGAACTCCGGTCGCTGCAATGCGCACCGCATCATTGTCGGTCTGCTGGTCACCCTCAATAACGGCAAAGCGGAATTTCTCACGCAGGTCATGCAGGGTACGCTCAAGGATGGTGGTCTTGCCTGAACCGGGAGAACTTACCAGATTCAGCACAAAAACACCGGTACGGAAAAACAGGTTCCTGTTTTCCCGGGCCAGACGGTTGTTTTTGGACAGGATATCGGTTTCAACGGCAATTTTCCTGACTTTTTCCGTTTCGTCATGGCTGTGTGAGTGGCCATGACCATGATGATCATGGCTGTGCTCATGATCGTGATCGTGCGTATGATCGTGGTTCTGATCCTCTGGGGAACATCCGCATACAGTACACATGGATTCAGTCAACCTCCATTTCTTTCACCCGCAACTCTTCACCAGACAGGATGGCAACCTGGTGACCGCCACAGGAGGGACAGCTGTTATAATAGGATCGCAGGTGGAATTCGTTCGAGCAATCGTGGCACTTCCCCATGGCCGGTATTCGTTCGATAATCAAACGTGCACCCTCCAGAAGGGTTCCCTTGGAGCAGGCTTCGAAGCAGAACTCCAGCGCTTCCGGAACAACACTGCTCAATTCGCCAACCTCCAGGACTACCGCTGTTACGCGCCGCCCCCCGGAGTTACTCTCGCAAATTTCAACTACACCCTGGGTAAGGGATAATTCATGCATAATTCCGCCATGTTAGGGAATAAGAAGGATATCGAGCCGTGTGAAGGGACTTCGAGGGTAATGCTGTAATTATCTTGTATTCTACCAAATAGCGAAAATTTTATGAAGGGCTAA
Organism: uncultured delta proteobacterium; assembly: GCA_963748325.1. Taxonomy (GTDB): domain Bacteria; phylum Desulfobacterota; class Desulfuromonadia; order Geobacterales; family Geobacteraceae; genus RPRC01. Next base: position 243,328 of record CAVVIJ010000001.1, read on the forward strand.
ATTATTCCCCAGGAATAAATGCTCTGAGAGTGTCGGTCCTTTTCCAGGACTCGCCGCCTTTCACCCTTGACGATGAGTAGCGCGAAAGAGTGCCACCGACGTTTTGCCGTCGGATATTTCGCCATTTGCCGCCATCGCGAGCGCTTCGTCCAGCGGAATCCGCTCTGTTTCAATATCTTCATAGAATTCGGGAACTGCTTCGTTCTGCACCAGACCGGTTGCAAGAAAGAGATGAATAGCCTCGTCGAAAACCCCCGGCGATGAATGGAGGAGTCCCAGTGGTTCAAGCGTATCGGCAACAAGCCCCGTTTCTTCGAGAAGCTCCCGCGCCCCGCAGGCGACCGGGTCTTCCCCCGAATCGAGCCGACCGGCCGGAATCTCGAGCATCCGTTGATTCACAGCCGGACGCAATTGCCTGATCAGGGTGACCGTGCCATCATCATGAAGTGGAAGAACCCCAACCCCGCCAGGATGCCGTACAACCTGGAACAGATGCCAGCCCTTCTCGCCGATTTTTACCTCCATCTGCTCCAGGTTCACCACCAGTCCCTCGAACAGAACTTTTCTTTCGCGTATTTCCATTGCGGAACTACTCCTCTACGATTTCCGTTGAATGATCTGAAGGGAAAACATCTACTTCTTACATGACGGATACCGGTTTAAAGCGCCCTTTTTCTGTCATGAGCGATTTTGTTTTATTTTTTTTATGCTATGCTTTCATCAGAATTCACCACAGAAGTTCCAGTTAAAAACAACCTCGGGGGAAATCTCATGAAAATACTTTCTAGAATTGCCTGCGTATCGGTTCTCGCGCTCGCTGCCGGTTGTACCATGTTCACGGCATGGAAGGCAATTCCCCCACCGGGCGGATGTAACCAGTGTCATACGCTGCCGATAAATAATGATTGGAATGTTGCCTATAGTGCACCCGCGCTCAATGATGAAAAGGACCATAAATATTTCCAAAGCGCGAAATACAACATGCCGCACATTGAAAAACCTTCATCCGAACTTGAAGTTCGCAAGGCAACTGACGAAAAATGTTTTGACTGCCACAAAAGCCCGACGCCTGCCCACAAGGGACGTATGGGACGTTATCATCACTGATCTTTTCACAGCGGTATTCCTGTCTGCTCAGAGCCCGGGTCAAAGATGGCGCTTTAAAACCGGTATCATCCGCCCCGGGCTTTTTTCAGCATAATCGCTGCCCTTCCTGCTGCCGAGCTATCGCCATACCTTCCTCGATATCTGTGTAAAAGTCCAGAGAATCACTGTTTTTAAGCCTCTCCGGGCAAGCCAGCTCAAGGAGCGCCCGCAGCATGAAAAAAAACCACTCGATACTGTCGTGCATCGGCTGAATCGCATGGGTATCGGCAAGGTACTTCACCGCCCGGACCACAATATTCGGATCGCGGTCCTGTTTTACCACCCGGCTGATATGCTCGAGACTAAAGCCATAAAAAGTGTCAGCAAGTTTTTGAATTCGCTGCACGTCGGTCGGACGAGCATCCATCATCGACTTCTGAGCAGCGAGATAGCAGGCAGCATGCAACTCTGCGTGGTTAAGATCCAAGAGAGGTCTCCTTTCTGTAACTTCGGATGGCTTTACACCATAACTGAATTCAGCGGTTAGCCATCAGGGCCTTTTCCCCTGCAAAGACCTGAAGCAGCTCTTGCGGGAGCCGCTTCGCTCTCATGGCCGGACTGACGCAAACCAGAGTTACCTTACCGCAGGCAAGCAGTTTATTGTCAACTGCACGGACAACTTGCTGTCCGAGGGTGAAGGAGGTTTTCCCGACCTCAAGCACTTCGGTCTCTACGCGTATCAGGTCGTCGAGCACCGCCGGAAAACGGTAGTCGATTTCCAAATGAACAACCGGAAAAATGTGACCATTGTCGGCAAGCTCCGCCACATGGAGGCCCCTTTCCCTGAAATACTCGGTGCGTCCACGCTCAAAGAAGCCGAGGTAGTTTGCATGGTAGACAACGCCTCCTGCATCCGTATCTTCGTAATAGATTCGAAATTCCATGGTTCTTCCTTCCTGGTTGAGCGAACTTTCTTGCAGAATCGGCTCTCAGAATACCGACGGGTGCCTCAACAACCATGTCTTTCCCTAACATACCGGAACCATGGTGTCAAAAAGAAAGCACCTGGCGAATAAACCACGGAACATACTTTCTTTGGGGGCCAGGCTGTTGCTATTCACCGATATCCTCATGCCAGAGTTCGGGCGAGACACTGATGAATTTCTCCATAAGCTCTTTACATTCGTTATCGTCAACAACTTCAAGCTTCACACCCCGGGAGAGCAGGTATTCTTCCGGTCCCTGAAAGGTACGGTTTTCACCAACGACTACTTTTGGAATCCCATAAAGTAGCACCGCGCCACTGCACATGTCACATGGTGAGAGCGTCGAGTACAGGGTTGCCCGGAGATACTCGGGGGCTTTCAAACGACCGGCATTTTCCAGGCAGTCCATTTCGGCATGCAGGACGGCACTCCCCTTCTGGACACGTCGGTTATGGCCACGGCCAACGATTCGTCCGTCTATCACCAGTACCGAACCGATCGGAATGCCGCCCTCAGCGAGACCCTTCCGGGCTTCTTCGATTGCCGCTTGTAGAAATGTATCCATCTTTTCTCCCTCCTCTCGTCCGGAGTTCCCCTTTCAAGCTGTAACTGACTGATTATATTGATATGTCACGTCTCTGGATAGGCGGTTAAAGTTGCAAGGCGCCTGTCCTCAACGGGTCCGCCCACCGTAAAATGATAGAGATACTGGTAGAGGACACTCGTAAACCCCAACAGTTCATGCATCGGATCATCAAAGAAGCAGCCTATGCCCGTACCCCGCAATCCCGCTGCCTCTGCCTCCATGTAGAGTATTGGACCAATCAAGCCGCATTCCCAGAACAGTCGTGGATAGAACCAGAGAGAAGGTAGCTCTCCGTTGGATGAAGATTGCCGCTCGAAGGATTGATCCGCAGGGGCCATCTCATATCTCCAACAGACTTCCAGGCAGAGAGTGCCACACTGTCGAAAAGAAGCTGCGAAATGCTCCGAAAATCGAGTGAATCACGTTTAATTCCGTCATCTGTCGAGAATACCGCTGAGTAGCGTGGCGCATTTACCGGTTCAGTAATCTCCAGTTTCTGCGGGGGGAGTCTTGATAGTGACGAAAAAGATCCGGCTGCGTGGCCCAGTCCACTGAACCGGTCCACGTGCGGACCCTGCAAAACGATGCTTTGTCTTCAGATGATACGCTCTCACCGTCTCGATATCTGACACGATCTACTCCTTTGATGAGCTAATCATTTCTGACTTTTTGCTGCCCTTGTCACAACTTTATTTCTCGATCTGTTTTTCAATTACGACAGCGGTTCCATAACAGAGAACTTCAGTTGCCGATCCTTTACTAACCACCTCCGAAGCATCATAGCGTAAACCAACGATGGCATTCGCTCCCATCGCACGTGCATGTTGAACCAGTATTTCATAGGCCTGCAACCTGGCTTGCTCGCACATTTCGGTATATGCACCGATCCTGCCACCAATAATATTTTTCAAGCCGCCGATAATGCCTTGAGCAATTGTCGGCGAGCGGACAATTATTCCCCTCGCGATTCCCTTGTACTCCATGATTCGATATCCTTCGATGGTAAAGGTGGTCGTAACCGGTATATTCATGAATGCTATCCTTTCGATTTTCAAAAGTTTCCCTTCGCTGACTGAAGGGCTCCCCCGAATATGCGGACGTTGGCGGGAGGTTGTCAATGATTTTAACAGTATTTATTGATTACACCTTCCTTGCTGTTGTTTTTTTATTCGGATCCACATTTCTAATTACTCTTCCATCCTGAAATTGTAATTCTCCCTGCCGTTATTTGCATTCCTACTCGTCATGCTGAACGATCAAGCAGCCATTTCTATCTACCTGTACTTTATAATTTATAGTTACTGGGATTTTTTCTCGTTGGATACTTTCTGTCGCTGTATTATTGCAAACGCCATACGCTGCTATTTTGCCACTCTGCCTGTCAGAGCTTTCAGTAGATTTATTTCGGATTGGAAAGTCGTGCAGAACGTACTTACACTAAAGGGAGAGATTTTGTATCCAGGGTGACTTTTTTGTGAAGGTTGCCTAAAATATAGGCTTTCAAAATTCGCCTCTACGGGGTTTTTTACTACCTGGCGAGGCTACCGCTTTTCTTTCTGCGCCTAATTAACCATAAGCTCAATTTGGCGCCTTTTTTTAAAAATAGTATTTGTCGAATATTTGTTCGACACTTTACTTTTCATTTTTTTCCAGTATCACAAAAAAACGTTCCGCCCCGCTTTCGGGTAGTCGCAGATGGATGCAATCGACAACCTTGGCACCCAGAGCGACAATTTTTTTCTCGGCAATGTTTGCCTCTTCTTTTCCCTCCCTGCCCTTCATGGCAATGATCCGGCCGGTGTTTTTCAAGAGCGGCAGTGCCAAGCCAACGAAGGAGGTTAAATCGGAAAATGCTCGGGAGACAACGATGTCAAACTGTTCGGCAAAATTTGTTGTCAGGTCCTCAACCCGGCTATGGATTGCCTGAAAATCTTGTAACTGAAGAACTCGAGCAACGTGACGCTGAAAGAGTATTTTCTTTTCCACCGCGTCCACGGAGACCACAGAAAGACCTTGGAGCAAAATTTTTAGCGGAATTGCCGGAAACCCTCCACCCGAACCGATGTCAAGAAGCTTTCCCTTCATGGCAAGACAACTGATCAGCGAGAAGGAATCGGCAAAGTGCTTGATCACTATCTCCCGATCATCCTTAATAGCGGTTAGATTAATCTTCCGGTTCCATTTTTTCAATTCCTCGGCAAAAACATTGAATAGTTTCTGCTCGTCGACAGACAGATTTATACCAAATGTTGCCGCACAACTGCGGAGAACATCCAAGGCTTCTTTGTTCATTTACCCTTGCCCGATTTCAGCGCAATAGCCAATATGGAGATAGCGGCGGGTGTTATCCCGCTGATCCTTGAAGCCTGACCAAGAGTATCCGGACGAAAGCGCATGAGTTTTTCACGGGCCTCGATTGAAAAGCCCGATACTGCCGTGTAGTCGAAATTGACCGGAATTTTTGTTGACTCCAGCTTCTCTCCACTTGAGATCTGCTGCCGCTGACGATCAATGTACCCCTGATATTTTATCTGGATTTCCACCTGTTCCCTAACGACTGGTGTTATCGATTTACCCAATTTATCGATACACTGCAGTTCCTGATAGTTAAATTCGGGGCGACGCATGAGCTGTTCGTAGGTTACGGCATTCTGTAATCCCCGGAGATTATGCTTCTGTAAAAAATCATCATCTATTTCCGCCGGCACCACACGAGTTTCACGCAGCCGGCACAGCTCTACTTCTATCATTTCGACTTTTTCTTTGAACGCCCGGTACTCTTCTTCACGAACAAGTCCCACTGCATAGCCCTTTTCACGCAGGCGCTGATCCGCATTGTCCTCGCGCAAAAGCAATCGGTATTCCGCGCGCGAGGTAAACATCCGATAGGGCTCTTTGGTGCCCATGGTAACAAGATCATCGATCAGCACGCCAATGTATGCTTCCCCCCTGCCCAACACCAACGGCTCAATTCCCCTCACCCGCAAAGCAGCATTGATACCTGCCATGAGCCCTTGTGCAGCGGCTTCTTCATACCCGGAGGTGCCGTTTATCTGACCGGCATGATAGAGATTTTGAACTCTTTTTGTTTCCAGTGATGCATGAATCTGGATCGGGTCCACATAGTCGTATTCTATGGCATAGGCTGGCCGCATGATCTCCACCGATTCCAGCCCTTCAATGGACCGGTAGAGGGCGATCTGGACATCGATCGGTAACGAGGTGGAAAGCCCACTCGGATACATTTCAATCGTATCACGCCCTTCCGGTTCTATAAAACTCTGATGACGGATCTTATCAGGAAAGCGCACCACCTTATCTTCGATGGACGGACAATAGCGCGGGCCAACCCCTTCAATCAAACCTCCATAGAGCGGCGAGCGATCAAGGTTTGCTCGAATTATATCGTGTGTCCGCTCATTGGTGTAGGCGATGTGGCAAGGCAGTTGCGGACGATCAATGTGCTCCGTAGAAAAAGAGAAGGGTATTGGGGGCTCATCACCGAATTGTGGCTCAAGCTTGGAGAAGTCTATGGTCCGCGCATCGAGTCGTGCCGGGGTCCCAGTCTTCAACCGTCCGAGCTCAAACCCATGGGTAGCAAGCGATGTTGAAAGACCCATTGCCGGAAGATCCCCTGCCCGCCCTCCCGCATAGCTGGTAAGTCCTACATGGATGAGCCCTCGAAGAAAGGTGCCGGTAGTCAGGATTACTGTTTTTGCCAGATAGCGAACCCCCACTTGGGTATCAACTCCCAACACAACACCATCTTTTACATACAGTGCAGTGACCTCTCCCTGCTTCAGTGAAAGATTTTCCGTATGCTCCAGCACCTGCTTCATGCGCATGCGATACTGCTGCTTGTCGGCTTGTGCACGGGAAGCTCGAACCGCCGGCCCCTTTCGGGTGTTCAGGGTCCTGAATTGAATTCCGGTTGCGTCGATGTTCTTTCCCATCTCGCCGCCCAATGCATCAATCTCACGAACAAGATGCCCCTTGGCCAGACCGCCAATCGCCGGATTACAGGACATCAGAGCAATGGCATCGAGATTGATGGAGAACAACAGCGTCGAACAACCCATGCGGGCTCCGGCTAATGCCGCTTCGCATCCGGCATGTCCGGCACCAACCACAAGTATGTCAAATTGTTTTTCGTAGACAACCACAATATTTCCCCAACTAAAAGTGTACTATCTTTGAAACTCTCTATACTCCGGAACGTCCAGTCACTTTTCGCCTTTCATAACTATCGGTGCATTGTTTTAACATGCCCTTTCCCTGACCTCGCAATGCCCTGTAAACAGGGCACGAAGAAGAGATGTTTCACGTGGAACATATATTACTTCCCGATACAGAAGCTGGCAAATATCTGATTCAGAATATCGTCCGTGGTTGTTTCGCCGGTGACTTCTCCCAGAGCGTTCAAAGCATCGCGCAGTTCGAGAGAAACAATTTCCAGGGGCATGGCAGCTGCAAAACCGTCCAGGAAAGAAAGTAGTCGAGCTCTTGCCCTGTCCAAGGCATCGCGATGGCGTGCCTGCGAGAGGGCCGTAAAATCCCGGCCATCCAGAGAGAGTCCGTGCATGAATCGGGAAAAAATGGCTTCACGCAACTCCTCTATTCCCTCACCTTCATGCGCTGAGATCTTGACAATCGATAGGGGTTCAATTTTTTGCGGGAACTGCACCACCTCGGGCAAATCTCTCTTATTGGACACTACCAATATTTCGCGGCCTAAAATGGCATCTAGTATTAGCTCATCCTCATCATCAAAAGGTTTGGAAGAATCGACTACGAACAGAATGAGATCTGCCAGAGGGATTCTCTCCATGGTAAGTTTCATGCCTTCCTGTTCAATTTCATCTCCGGTGTCCCGGATGCCGGCCGTATCCAACAGGTTCACCGGAAGGCCCTTGATATTGACTACTTCTTCAATAATATCTCGGGTCGTGCCGGGAATAGAGGTTACAATTGCCCTTTTCTCCTTCAGAAGGGTATTCAACAGGCTCGACTTGCCCACATTCGGTTTTCCGACGATCAGAACAGAAACCCCCTCACGAAGAACCTTTCCCTGCTGAAAACTGTTTAACAGTTCCTGAATGAGTTCCAGTGAGGTTTGTACAGCTGATTCTATGTCATGGACAGCAGGGAGATCAATATCTTCTTCGGGAAAATCGAGATACGCTTCGATAAAAGCCAAAGAAGTAACAATCCTTTCCTTGACTGCGGCAATTCGCTTAGAAAGAAGGCCTTCTCGCTGATGCTGGGCCAATGCAAGAGAAGCTTCAGTTTTGCCCCTGATCAGTTCGATTACCGCCTCAGCCTGCAGAAGATCGATTCGGCCATTGAGAAATGCACGCTTGGTAAATTCACCAGGGTCGGCAAGTCGTGCTCCGGCCCGGAGCACGAGCTGAAGCACCCTCTGGACCATGAGATACCCGCCATGGCAGTGTATTTCGAGCAGGTCCTCACACGTGTAAGAACGTGGCGCCCGCATCAAAACCAGCAGTATCTCGTCAACAATTTCTCCATTGTCCGAATCAACTGCCTCCCCATAATAAAAGCGGTGGCTCTGTAAGCCACCGCTTGGTTTTCGGGAGAATATTTTTTGGGCAATCGTCTCAGCCGCAGCGCCGCTTATTCGAACTATTCCAATACCCCCCTCTCCGAGGGGGGTGCTAATGGCGGCTATCGTGTCCTTCCGATACATCAGCTCATCTCCTACCCTTTTTAGGCTTGCTTGACTGTTCGGTTGATATAGGCCTGCTGAGCAATGGTAAGAATGTTATTCACCAACCAGTAAACTACCAGGCCGGAAGGGAAATTAAGGAACATGAAGGTGAAAACGATCGGCAAGGCAAGCATCATCTTCGCTTGCATGGGATCCATGCTCGATGGCGTCATTTTTTGCTGGATAAACATCGTAATGCCCATGATGACGGGAGTAATGTAATACGGATCCTTTGCCGACAGATCGGTAATCCAGAAAATGAATGGAGCGTGGCGGAGCTCTATGGAGTACATTAGCGCCCGATAAAGGGCAAAGAAAACCGGAATCTGCACGATCATCGGTAAACAACCACCAAGGGGATTGACCTTATGAGTGCGATACAGCTCCATAATGGAGCGGTTCAAGGCGTCACGGTCGTCCTTGTACTTCTCTTTCAGCTCAGTCATTTTCGGCTGCAGCTTCTGCATATCCTTCATGGACTTGTAGCTTTTGTGGGTAAGAGGAAAAAAGAGAATTTTGATGATCACAGTTATGATTATGATCGCTACGCCGTAATTGTGCGTGAACTTGTAAAAATATTTCAGAATATAAAGAAGCGGCTTGGCAATGGGCGCAAACCAGCCGAGGTCGAGTGCCTTTTCCAGACCCTGGCCTTGGGCCTTCAGAACATCGAGTCCCTTGGGACCAAAGAAAAGTCGATACTCAACCTGGTGATTTTGACCTGGTTGCAGTTCAAAAACGGGAGAGCTCACCGTTGTGTTGAGGTAGGAACCTGCCCCCTTTTTTACGACTACCGAAGAAATACTGTTGCCTTCGGAGAGAACTGCACTGAGGAAGTACTTGTCTGCATATCCGGTCCACTCGATGTTTGAAGTGTACTGAAGTGGCTCTTTGTCGATCTTTTTGATTGCTTCCTTGGAAAAACTTCCGTCTTTAAGTGTCACCACATCGTGCGTGTCAAAACGACTCGATTCTGCACCGGGCTTGACAAGATAAGGGAACAGAAGATTCAGATTTCCGGATACAGCATTCGTTCCTTGATTACTTACCTGGGTATCCAGGGTAATGGCATAGCCGTCACCGGAAAATGTATAGATCTTTTTTACCGATATTCCCTGGGGAGACGACCAGGAAAACACGAGTTTTTTGGTATCAGACCCGGATATATTCAGGGAATCGACGCTGGGAGTGTAGAGGGCGGTCGGCGACAAACCGAGAGAAGAAGACTCGCTGCTGAGGACAAAGCCCTCGGGTGTGGATGCTGAAACAAGAGAAACATTTTCCCCGTTGCGAGCGGAAGTCTCATGATATTTTTTCAGGATCAGATTTTTGAGTGTGGCACCTTGATTGCTGAAGACAGCCGTAAACAGATCAGTATTGACCTGAATGTCTTGTGTGGCAATGGCCTTGGTATTTTGAATCGGCACCTGAACGACAGGGACCGGTCCACTCTTGGTTATCTGTGAAGATGAGGCCACAGCCTGAACCGGAACGGGATTGGGAACCGTATTTTTCACCGGTGGTGGAAACAAAAGAGTATAGCCGTAATAAAAAGCCAGCGAGAGTACTACTGCGATTATAGCGCGTTTTTCCATAAAAACTCCTGCAGACTAGGGTACCGGATCGTATCCTCCCGGATGAAAAGGGTGACATTTGAGAAGCCTCACACAGGTGAGGACAATACCCTTAAGAAGGCCGTGTTTTTCCAGTGAGAGCTTGGAATACTGCGAACAGGTGGGATAAAAACGGCAGGTATTCACCAGAAAGGGGGAAACAAACTTTTGGTACAAAACAATGAATGTTATGAGCAACCGTTTGAGCATTTCAAATTCCGGATGCAGAGCACCGCCTTTTGTAGCTCTCGGCACACGTCCTGAAAAGTAAGTGTATCGGCGCCTTTTTTCGCGATGAAGTTGAAATCGGCAGCAATAAACTGGTTTTTATAGAGCCTGAAGAATTCACGAACCCTTCTCTTTACACGATTTCGTGCAACAGCATTTCCCAGTTTGCGACTTGCTGTTATTCCAAGCCTCGCCCGTTCCGTACCATTTTCAGACCAGATAACAATAAAGTGGTGCGTATGCAACTTCTTCCCTGAAGCGGACAGATGAAGATACTCTGCCCGCTTCAGGATTTTTTCATCCCTGCAAAGGGAAGCGCCCACGAGCTTTACTTGCTCGCAATCGAGACGGAAAGATTTTTCCGGCCTTTGGCACGACGACGCTTGATGACAAGCCTGCCGTTCTTGGTGGACATACGAACCCGGAAACCATGGGTCCTTTTGCGGGACGTATTACTTGGCTGATATGTTCTTTTCATATCTTCAACTCCTTCGTAAGGGTTAATCTCACTGTTAGGCAAAATGTAATTTTTATCCGTAAACACTATGGTTTGTCAAGACTATTTTTACTTTTGCCTAAAAAATTAGCCTTGCAAATTAAGGCCTTCTCTGCTAGTGTTCAAGTCTCCCAAAAAGGGGTCTTTCATCACCTTTCCTGAAACCATATTTAAGTTGTAACCTTCCGATATAATGAATGTTTTTGTTTTATCAACATGTGTTGATAAACCTGTTTAAAACCCCTTGACGCGAGTATATTTTTTATGGAAAAGGTCTGGCACGAAGTACTTTCCAATATGGAGAAGGTCCTTACCTCCCATACCTTCACCACGTGGATCCAGCCACTGCGATTTCTAGATGTAAAGGGGAATATACTGTATCTGGAATCCCCCAACAATTTTTTCCGCGAAATGGTCAAGGAAAACTATCTCTCCATGATAGAAGAGGCAGTATCCGCCATAAAAGGGGAAAAAATAGTTGTGGAACTGCGTCTTTCCACTCAGGTTAGACAGGAACCTCCTTCAGAACCGGTGAATATACCAACGGAAAAAGAATTTTCACTTCCCGCTGATTCCAGAGGTACGCCTGAGTTTTTCTCGAATCTCAATCCCAAGTATACCTTTGATACCTTTGTCTGTGGTGCGGGAAACCAGTTTGCCTATGCTGCGGCTCAAGCCGTGGCAAACAAGCCGGGCACCAATTACAATCCTCTCTTCATCTACGGCGGTGTCGGTCTTGGCAAGACCCATCTGTTGACAGCCATCGGCAATCATATTCTCAGTGTGAACAGTTCGGCTCGTATCTGTCTTTATACGTCGGAAAAATTCATGAACGAGATGATCAACTGCATCCGCTACAAGAAAATGGAAGAGTTCAGGAATAAATTCAGGAGTATGGATATACTTCTCATCGATGATATCCAGTTTATGGCCGGCAAGGAAGCCACCCAGGAAGAGTTTTTTCATACTTTCAACTCACTCCACGAATCCCATAAACAGATAGTTGTCTCATCCGACAAATTCCCCAAGGATATGGCCGGTCTCGAACAGAGACTCCGTTCACGATTCGAATGGGGACTGATCGCCGATATACAGCCGCCTGACATCGAAACGAAAGTTGCCATTCTGAAAAGAAAATCGGAAACCGACGCCATCGACCTGCCAGACGACGTAGCCCTGTTTCTTGCTTCCAGCTCCACAAGCAACGTACGCGAACTGGAAGGAATGCTGATTCGGCTTGGTGCCTTTGCCAGTCTCACCGGGAGCGAAATAACCCTTTCCATGGCCAAAGAGGTTCTTAAAGATATCATCGTGGAAAAGAATAGGGAGATCTCGGTCGAAATTATTCAGAAATTCGTTGCCGAGTTCTTCTCTATCAAAATATCGGACTTGAAATCAGATAAGCGACTGAAAACTCTTGTTATACCGAGACAGATAGCCATTTATCTCTGCAGGGAACTGACAAAATCTTCCTATCCCGAAATAGGGGAAAAGTTCGGCGGCAAGGATCATTCGACCATCATTCATTCGTTCAAGAAAATTGCCAGACTGATCAGCTCGGACAACGAGTTGAAGAATACGGTGGAAACCCTGAAAAGGGGCTTGTTGGAATAGTGGGGAAAAGCTGTTTGTAACATGGGCTTCCCTGTGGGAAAAAGAAAGTCCTGTTGATAAGTACCTCAAAAAGCACTCGTGCCGCAGTTTTTTTCAACACCCGGAAAACCGCGAAACATAAAGCTTCAGGTTCCTTATCAACAAATACACAGGCAACTACTGCTTACTACTGAACTTCTTTTAAAAACTATAAGTCGTTAAACCTGTGAATACTGGAGGTACAATGGAATTTGCCATTGCAAAGGAATCCTTTCTCAAGGCGTTGCAACGTGTTCAGGGGATCGTTGAAAACCGGAAAACCATGCCGATACTCTCCAATGTGCTTATCTGTGCCAAACCGGAGAAAATTGAAATCATTGCTACCGACCTGGAAGTGGGCATGAAAAGTTCCTTTCCGGCCGACGTGAAAAAATCCGGAAAGATAACAGTCTCCGCAAAGAAACTGTACGAAATAATCAAAGAACTTCCAGAAGAAGAGATACATTTTTCAACACGGGAAAACGACTGGGTGGATCTTCGTTGCGGAAAGGCACATTTCAATCTTGTTGGTCTTTCACCGGAAGAATTTCCCTTTTTCCCGGAAGTCAGCGAAAGTACCTTCCTGACTATCAAGGGCTCGCTCATTCGTGAACTGGTTGAAATGACGTCGTTTGCCATCTGTCACGACGAAACCAAGTACAACCTGAACGGTATCTTCATCAAAGCCCTGGAGGAAGAAGGCAAAACCCTCCTGCGCATGGTAGCTACGGACGGACATAGACTTGCCATGGCGGAAAGGGAAATAGATACTGTAGCATCCAACGACCTGAAAAACGGGGTAATATTTCCCAAAAAAGGTATATTCGAGCTGAAAAAAATGACTGACGATGAGGAGAGTGAGATCATGCTTTCCTTCCTCGACAACAGTGCCGTGGTAAAGAAAGACGACACGGTCGTGGTTATGAGACTCGTGGATGGCTACTTTCCCGACTACACACGCGTCATGCCTTCCGACAACGACAAGATAGCGACAGTCAGACGGGAAGATTTCATCCATTCCCTGCGCCGAATGGCAATCCTTTCCAGCGAGAAGTTCAAGGGAATCATGATGGAGTTGAAAGACGGCAATATGGAAATATCGGCAAGCAACCCCGAATTGGGTGATGCACGGGAATCACTGGAAGTAAGCTACAGCGGCCCTGATCTTTCCATTCGGTTCAACGCCCGCTACCTCCTCGATTCCCTGTCGGTGATGGGGCAGGAATTTGTCAACCTTGCTTTGAAAGATGAACTTTCACCTGCTGTTTTAAAACCCTATCAGGCTGAAGATTTTCTAACGGTTATCATGCCGATGCGGGTCTAATTCCGACAGGAAATAGTATGCAAAACCGCGGAAAAACTTCTCTTTTTCTGAGCAACCTTTTTTCTGCCGTGGCGCATTCATGAAAATACAAAGAATTCAGATCCATTCATTCAGAAACATCGTAAACGCCGAGCTTTTTCCCGGGGAAAGATTCAATATCATTGTCGGCAACAATGCCCAGGGCAAGACAAACATCCTGGAATCGATCTTTCTCCTTGGTACCATGAAGTCGTTTCGCATGGTGAAAAATGCCGATCTCATCACCTATAACTCTTCGTATGCACTGCTAAAGGGATGGGGTGAAAGAGATGGAGTTGTTCGGGAAATTGCTCTATCCATCAGCACTTCCGGAAAGAAAGCCTTCGTCGATCAGAAACCGGTTCTCCGGCCAGCTGACTTCTTTGGCACCATCAATACGGTTGTTTTTTCCCCTGAAGACATTGCCATGGTTCGGGGGGTTCCGGAGTTGCGCAGAAGGTACCTGGACAGGGCAATATTCAGTGGAGATACCAGGTATCTTTCGATACATCAGGAATATTTCAAGATCCTGAAAAACCGTAATGCTCTCCTGAAGAGAGGAGAAACCGATGGTCTCGACGTCTGGACGGAGCGGTTGGCAGATGCCGGTGCCCGCTTGATGGTAAAAAGGGAATCTTTCATCGAAGAGATACAGGATCTGTTCAAGGAATACTATCGCAGTATTGCGGGCCAGGAGGAAGATGCTCTTCTGCGCTATCAATCGAGAATTTCGGAAATAAATCGATCACGCAGCTCACTGTGTGATGCACTCTGTCAGGCCCTGACAAAGAATTCTGCAGAGGAATTACGGCGGGGAACAACCCTTTTTGGTCCCCATCGGGATGACCTGGAATGCCGCTTGAATGACAAGCCTCTCAACCACCATGGTTCACAGGGAGAGCAGAGAAGCTACATTCTGGCGCTCAAGATGGCTGAAATTGAATATTTGAGAAAACGCTGGGGCAATCCTCCGATTCTGCTGCTGGATGATATGACATCCGAACTGGACCGGAACCGCAGCGGCAATCTGATGGGTTTCTTAAAAGAAAAAGATATGCAGGTTTTCATCACTACCACGAGTCTTGATACAATCAATCTCGCTGGGATACGTAACTATTCCACCTTTCCGGTACATGACGGGAAAGTAGTAACTGAGGTAACGAATGTCTGATACTGTCATTAACGATTACGGAGCTGACAAGATCACAATTCTTGAAGGACTTTCGGCAGTTCGAAAACGTCCTGCCATGTATATCGGCTCAACTTCTACTGCAGGTTTGCATCATCTGGTGTATGAGATTGTCGACAACTCCATTGACGAAGCTTTGGCAGGCTATTGTAATGAAGTCAATGTCACGATCCATCTGGACAATTCAGTAACAGTGGTGGACAACGGCCGTGGTATTCCGACCGATATACATCCTACCGAAGGGAGATCTGCTGCTGAGGTAGTGCTCACCGTACTCCATGCCGGCGGGAAGTTCGACAATACTTCCTACAAGGTCTCAGGAGGTCTCCATGGGGTGGGTGTTTCGGTCGTGAACGCCCTTTCCAACCTGCTGGAACTGGAAATCCGTCGAGAAGGGAAACTGTATCAACAGACCTACCGAAAAGGAGTACCCCAAGGATCCTTGGCTGTGGTTGGTGAGACGAAAAAGCGGGGCACCAAGATCACCTTCCTTCCGGACGACACAATATTTGAAACAACGGAATTTTCCTTTGACATTCTTTCCCAGCGACTCAGGGAGCTTGCCTTCCTCAACGCCGGGGTACGAATAACCATTGATGATGAACGGGAAGATGGGAAGCATCATGATTTCCATTACGAGGGAGGAATTGTTTCCTTTGTCGAGTACTTAAATCGAAACAAGAATTGTCTCCACCCGAAACCTATCTTTTTCAGAGGGGAAAAGGCTGGGGTAGATATAGAAATTGCTCTCCATTACAGCGATTCCTATGACGAAAAGGTTTTTACCTTTGCCAACAACATAAATACCCACGAAGGCGGTACTCACCTGGTCGGTTTTCGTGCTGCACTGACCAGGACCATGAACAGCTACGCCGCTGCCAACAATCTGCTCAAAAACGTTAAGGTTGCCATATCCGGCGAAGATTTGCGGGAAGGACTCACGGCAGTTATTTCAGTGAAAATACCCCAACCCCAGTTCGAAGGTCAGACCAAGACCAAACTGGGAAATTCGGAGGTAAAGGGTTTCGTCGAAACAATGATGAACGAAAAACTCGCTGTTTTCCTGGAGGAAAATCCGGTTATCGCCAAGAAGATCCTTGAGAAATCGATTGATGCGGCCCGAGCACGGGAAGCTGCCCGTAGGGCGCGAGAACTTACCCGGCGTAAAGGGGCCCTCGATATATCCAACCTCCCCGGAAAGCTTGCTGATTGTCAGGAACGTGACCCTGCCCTGTGCGAAATCTACCTGGTGGAGGGCGATTCCGCCGGCGGTTCGGCCAAACAGGGACGTGACCGCAAATTCCAGGCTATCCTCCCTCTCAAGGGAAAAATACTGAATGTGGAAAAAGCCCGTTTTGACAAAATGCTTTCATCCCAGGAAATAGGTACGCTGATTACAGCGCTTGGCACCGGCATTGGCAAAGAAGATTTTGACATTGCAAAGCTACGCTACCACCGGATCATCATCATGACCGATGCCGACGTGGACGGCTCCCACATCCTTACTTTGCTGCTGACCTTTTTCTTCCGCCAGATGCCGCAGATCGTGGAGCGCGGTTATCTCTACATCGCGCAACCCCCACTGTACAAGGTGAAAAGAGGAAAAAAGGAACTGTATCTGCGCAATGAGGCGGCAATGCAAAACTATCTTCTGGAGGAGGGTACCGATGAGATGACCCTCTTTCTGGAGAATGGAAGCAAGACCTACGTGGGGAAACAGATTATCCCCCTGGTAAAACAGTTGGTGGAGTACCGGGACCTGCTCGACAAGTTCGTCAGAAAGGGAATAAATGAGGAACTGGTACGGGTCCTGCTTCGTCTCGGCATCAGGGGAGGAATCGAAGACCTGGAAAAACTGGCTCCCCGTATGGAAAACATTGCCGCCGTGTATGAAGGGGCAGATGCTACGGTCATGAATGATGGTCGCATCATCGTCAGGCTCGGTAATCTGCGAATAGCCTTGGACGCTCATACAGTAGATATCATTGATTCTTATGAGTACAGGCTTCTGGCTGACAGTTTCCGCAAGGTTCGGGATATTTTTGGTAAAGGCCGAGCCCTGGTTTCCAATGAGGGGAAAGAGCTTTTCTCCACCACTATCGGCTTGGAACTACTCTCCTTCTTCATGGACAGCGCCAAAAAGGGTCTCAATATCCAGCGCTACAAAGGACTCGGCGAGATGAATCCCGATCAACTTTGGGAGACTACCATGGAACCGAACAACCGCACCCTGCTCCAGGTGAAGATTGAGGATGTCGTGGAGGCTGACAGTGTCTTTACGGTCCTAATGGGAGACCAGGTGGAGCCGCGGCGGGAGTTTATCGAAAAGAACGCGTTGAACGTTTTAAATCTGGATATTTAAAAAACCCCGGCACAGGTTACGAGGCATGTGAAAAAGGGATATGATTCTAAGCCCCTACATTCAATTATCTTCCTGTAGCCTTACTACATGAGGTAGCAATGCTCGAAACAATCAACAAAACCTCTGTCAACATCGAAGACGAAATGAAGCGCTCATACATGGACTATGCCATGAGTGTCATCATCGGCCGAGCCCTCCCCGACGTACGGGATGGCCTGAAGCCGGTGCACCGGCGCTGCCTGTATGCCATGTATGACATGAACAACGATTGGAACAAACCGTACAAGAAGTCGGCCCGTGTGGTGGGTGACGTGATCGGTAAGTATCACCCGCATGGTGACTCGGCTGCCTACGACACCATCGTCCGCATGGCCCAGGATTTTTCACTCCGTTATCCGCTGGTGGATGGCCAGGGGAACTTCGGCTCCGTGGACGGCGATTCTCCTGCTGCCATGCGTTATACTGAAATCCGCATGTCCAAGCTTGCCCACGAACTACTGGAAGACCTGGATAAGGAGACGGTGGAAACGGGACCGAATTACGATGGTTCCCTCCATGAGCCGCTGGTGTTGCCAGCCAAGTTTCCGAACCTGTTGGTAAACGGTTCCTCAGGGATTGCAGTCGGCATGGCCACCAATATCCCTCCCCACAATCTCTCTGAGGTCATCGACGGGATCATTGCCCTGATCGGTAATCCCCACCTTTCCTTCGAAGAGCTGATCCAGATAGTCCCTGGTCCCGACTTTCCCACCGGCGGTTTCATTTATGGCCGTGAGGGAATCATCTCAGGTTACAAGACCGGTCGCGGCATCGTGCAGATGCGGGCTCGGGCGTTTATCGAGACCCAGAAAAAGACAGAGCGGCAGTCCATCATTGTTACCGAGATTCCCTACCAGGTAAACAAGGCAAACCTGGTGGTAAAGATTGCCGAACTGGTGAGAGAGAAGAAACTTGAGGGTATCGCCGACCTCAGAGACGAGTCGGACCGCGACGGGATGAGAATTGTTATTGACCTGAAACGTGACGAGAACCCCCAGGTAATCCTTAATCATCTCTACAAGCAGACCCAGATGCAGTGCTCCTTCGGCATCAATATGCTGGCCATTGCCGGCGGCAGGCCTAAGGTCCTGACCCTGCATGATGCCATGCTGCACTTTATCGATCACCGCCGGGAGATAGTCACCCGCCGCACCATCTTCGAGCTGAAAAAGGCCGAGGCCCGTGCCCATATCCTCGAAGGTCTCAAGATCGCCCTTGACTGGCTCGATGCGGTGATCGAACTGATACGTGCCGCGAAAAACCCCGAGGAAGCAAAGGCCGGCCTCATGGCCGGTAATTTCTCCGATCCGGACTACCTGCGCAAGTTGGGAATCCCTGACGCAGAGTTCACGACGAGTATGAGTCTTTCAGATAAACAGGCCCAGGCGATCCTCGAAATGCGTCTGCAGCGTCTGACCGGCCTGGAGCGGGAGAAGATCCTCTCCGAATATGCCGATATCATGAAACTTATTGCTAGATTAAAGGAAATTCTGGCTTCTGAGGCGGAAATCCTGAAGATCATCGTTGGCGAACTGACTGAGCTGAAGGAAAAATTCGGCGACGAACGACGTACAGAGATCATTGATCAGACTGCAGACATTTCCCTGGAAGACACCATCGTCGAGGAAGACGTGGTGGTTACAGTCTCCCACACCGGCTACATCAAGCGGACTGCGGTTTCCAATTACCGGGCCCAGCGCCGTGGCGGTAAGGGAAAGTCGGGGATGAAGACCAAGGACGAAGATTTTGTCGAACATCTGTTCGTTGCCTCAAGCAAAGACTTCATGATGTTCTTTACCGACACGGGACGCGTCTATGTTCTCAAGGTCTACGAAATTCCCGAAGGGGGCAGAGCAACCCGCGGCAAGGCCATCGTCAATCTTCTCAATCTCCAGGCCGGCGAGAATATCGCTGCGATCCTTTCGCTGAAATGCTTTGACGACGACCGTAACCTGATCATGGCAACCCGACACGGGGTGGTCAAGAAGAGCCCGATCAAGACCTACGCCAATATCAGGACCGGCGGGATCATAGCCATCAACCTGGATGAGGAAGACAGGCTGATCGGCGTTGCCATCACCGATGGGCGTCAGGACGTGCTTCTTGCTTCCCATCACGGCAAGTCCATCCGCTTCCACGAGCAGGATGCCCGTCCTATGGGTCGCGTTTCCCGTGGGGTACGGGGTATGACCCTGGTCGATGGCGACGTGGTGATCGGCATGGAGATTATCAATCCGAATACCGTTTCCTCCACGATCTTCACGGTAACTGAAAATGGCTTCGGCAAGCGCACTTCCTTGGACGAATACCGCTTGCAAAGCCGTGGCGGCAAAGGTATCATCACCATTAAAACCACCGAAAGAAACGGCTGTGTTGTTGACATCAAGCAGGTCACAGACGAAAATGATCTGATGCTGATTACCGACCAGGGAAAAATCATTCGCATGCCGGTGAAAGGCTTTTCGGTCATTGGCCGGAATACCCAAGGGGTTCGGCTCATGGTCACCGAGGAGACCGAAAGGATCGTTGCCGTGGCGCGGCTTGCCGAAAAAGATGAGGGCGATGAGCTTGAATTGCTGGACGAAGAAGTGACGGAAAATACGGAACCTGAATCCGATGGCAGCGAATAGCTGATCATCGGCAAGGATGGCGACAAGGTATTCATGGCGTCATCTCTGATCCCAAGGAACCTTCATGGCGAGATTCGCTCGAATTGACACCAGTCTTCCACAACGAAGTGATCTGCTGCGGCTTTTTCAAACTCTGGAAAGAGAGGATCTTTCCCCTGAAGAGATGGAAAAGATTGTCGGTGCAGTAGAAAAGGCCGGTAGCTCGGCCCTTCCTCCGTTACTGCGCCGTTTGAGGAAAGCAACAAGCAGTTCCGTTATTGCCCGCTATCTCTATCTCCTGGACTTTTTTGAGGATGATGCTTGGCTCGATGAACTGGTGCGGATAACCCTGAAAAGGAAAGACCTGAAAGTTGACGCAAAAACCGTGCTCCTGGCCGGTCTGGAGCGTTCCGGAATTGATATAGAGGAACTGCCCTTTTCTCGCCTCTTGGAAGAGGTGGGCAGTACTTCGCCTGCCGGGTTGGGCGCCCTGCTGGCTCAGGGTGAAACAGGCTTCGTCTCCTTTATGGAGGAGTTTGTCGGCTATTCCGCTGAAGCGCAGGTCACCGTGATCAGGATTCTGGCAACCATGAGCACGCCGGCAGCGGCAGCACTCCTGGAAATCCTGCTGGGCTACTCCGATTGCGAGATAGTAACGGAAACCATTATTTCCCTAGGTAAAATCAGGCGGCCAAGCGCAGCGGGCGTTCTCCAGCGTTATCTGCAACACGGAGACGATGCCTTCCGGGTTCTTGCCGAGCGAAGTTTGAGAAGACTTTCGTTTCTGGGTATTCATCCCTCGCATGAAGAGCTGTCGCTGTCCGACAGGGCAATGCACCTGGCAGCGGCAAGCGCCATTGAAGTCAGCGGCTTTCGATCTCTCTGGTTTTCCCGCTGGAACGGCAGCGGCGGTCTCGATGTCCTCGTTCTGCAGACCCATGAAACCTGTGGGATTACCGATGCTGCCGGTTATGCCGGCCTGACTCCGGCCGGACATGACGAGCTTTTTAAAGAGGCTGTCGCAGAGGAAAGCCTGCTTGAGGTTTCTTCTGACTATGCCCATGTCCTGTTGCGGGATGCACTCTATATCAACGCCGATAAGGGCTTCCCGGTTCCGCCGGAGTTCTACGTCTGGCGCAGGATTCTACAGCCCGGAGAGATGTCGCCGGAACCTTTTCAGCCCGATTTTTCCACGTTCGACCTGGATGCCATCGCGGCATCAAGCTTTCTCCTTGAAACAGGGGACACCCTTCTGGATGAAAATTGTTTTTCCGGATGGTTTCCCGCAACAGGGAAAGTTTTTGATATTGCAGACGAATTGGCGGAACTGCAGGAAAGGGCTGCTTTTAGCCTGTCCGAGAAGCGCCTGGCCGTTTTGCTGAAGCAGTTCATGCAGGAAGTCATTACTCCGGAAAAAAACAGGATTACCCGTCGACTTTACCTGATCGCGGATCTGATGCTGAGAATCGGAAAAGAACGGGAACTCGTTGAAAGAATTCTTGCCGCGGCGCTGCACCTCACACATGAGGATGTTCCCTACCTGAAGAACCCTTTCCTTCGCCGTTTTGCCCTGGACAGCCTGAGCTTTGCCCGTGATGCCATGAAGCAAGGGTACGACCCGCGTCAAATTGAGCGGGAATGGAGCGATGAAGAATTATGGGATTGATTCCGCAAAAGTCTTGGGCACCGTTGTGCTGCAAAGACAAGAGGAGGAGCAAATGAGTAGCATAGGAGTCATTGGTGCCGGAAGCTGGGGAACTACCCTTGCTGACCTGCTTGCTAAAAAAGGTCATGATGTTACTCTTTGGGCCTACGAGGCAGATCTGGTGACGGAAATGACTGCCACCCGAGTCAATGCCAAATTTCTTCCGGGCATCAAGCTTTCTCCCCGCTTGGGTTTTACCAATTCACTGCAAGAGGTGGCCACGGCAAGAGATATCATTTTGTGTGTCGCTCCAACCCAGGTTTTCCGTAGTGTTATGACCGGAGTCTTGTCCCATATCGCTGAGGGAACGCTGCTGGTGAACGCGGCGAAAGGGATTGAGCTGGATAGCCTCATGACGATTTCCCAGATTAGTGCCGAACTGCTGCCGGCAAGCCTCTATGCGAACTTTTCCGTGCTTTCGGGCCCCAGTTTTGCCCGGGAGGTGGCGCTTGAAATGCCGACGGCGGTAGTTGCCGCATCGCCTGATGCAGCAGTTGCCCGAAAGGTCCAGGCGGCTTTTTCCACACCGTTGTTTCGCGTTTATACCAACAGTGATATGGTCGGTGTGGAGCTAGGTGGGTCCATCAAGAATGTCATAGCCATAGCCGCGGGTATTTCCGATGGCATGGGTCTTGGCTACAATCCGCGAGCCGCGCTTATTACACGGGGTCTTGCTGAAATTGCCCGCCTGGGGCTGGCGCTGGGAGGACAGTCAGCCACTTTTGCCGGGCTGGCCGGAATGGGCGATCTGGTGCTTACCTGTACCGGCGACCTGTCACGAAACCGGACAGTCGGCATGCAGCTTGGCGAGGGGAAAAAACTCAGCGAAATACTCGCCGGAATGCACATGGTTGCAGAAGGGGTAAAAACTACGGAGTCGGCCTATCACCTAGCAAAAAAGCTTGGTGTGGAGATGCCCATAACAGAGCAGGTTTACCAAGTACTCTACCAAGATAAAACGCCCCATCAGGCGATGATGGATCTGATGAACCGCGGACTGAAGGCGGAAGGAATGGAATTCGGGAATAACAGCTAAATCAACAGGAAATACCTATCGGTGACGGGACACCACGTCCCGTCATCAAGGCCGTCACCCATGAATTTTCACCTTTCCATACGAGTGAAACTGTTTCTTTCCATCCTGCTGGCCATTCTTGTTTCCTACACAATCCTCCTTTTCCTGACTATCCAAAGCATAGATACATCCATTGAAAACAGAATTGCCCGGGAACTGGATACAAATCTCCGTTTCATTCGCTACCAGCTCTATACCGGGGCGAACCAGCTTCGCTCTATTCTTCTCTTTCCTTCGTCACGGCCGCAACTGAAAACCTATCTGCAGCAGCGAAACATGTCCGAGCTGTCCGGTGTTCTGCACAGCATTCAGCAGAGCCTGCCTTTTCTCGATTCCATGTCATTTGTCGATTCCCATGGCAGGATTATCTCCAGCCTGGGAACGAATAAATCCGGCACCTACGAGCTGGAAGGCCTGGTACAAACCGCCGTGAGAAAGCGAGAACCCGTTTTATCCTTCGAATTGGCTGACAGTGCCATGTTCTGCCAGGAGGGAAAGCCCTGTCCTTTCGGTCGACCCGGTGATAAGGTTCTTGCGGCAGCGGTCGCTTTTCCGATTTTGGATGAGTCCGGTCAGATCCTCGGAACCCTGGCTGCAGCTATTCCGGTCAATATCGGAAACATTATTCCTAACCAGACGCAGGATGCTTTGAGTCAGGACCTGAAAACCGGTATTGTCCTCAAAAACCTCAAAGTGATAAAAAGTTCCGATGGGGAGATTGCCATTCCGGGTACGGTCGGTGAAATGATTCTTCCCTATCTGCAACAAGGGAAAACCTACCGGGGAGAAGTGACATTTGGCAAGACCCAGTATACTACCGCCTTCGAACCGATCACGAACTCACAAGGGGAGTTTATCGGTGCACTCTCGGTGGCTCTTTCGAAAAAACACTTCAATGCCATGCGTCGTGACTATTTCAGCGGCATCATGGCTTCGGTGGTCTTTGCAACACTCCTGGCCTTTATCATCGCCTACTTTTCTTCGCGTTTGCTGGCCTCTCCCTTGAGAGAGCTGGCCAAGGGGGTCCAGTGCATTGAAGAGGGAAACCTCGACTTCCGTGTTGCAATCGAAGCAAGCAATGAATTTGAACTGCTTGCGGATTCCTTCAACAGGATGGCCGATGCCCTGCGCGAGAGAGACACGACGATCAGGAACAAGACCTTTGATCTGGAAATGCTCAACCGTTGTCTCTACGAGATGAATGAGCTTCTTGAGTCCAATGTCAAAGAGCGGACAGCCGAACTTGAAATGGAAAAAGGTAGGCTTGAAGCCATTCTGGCGAGCATGGCCGAAGGGATTGTGGTTACGGACGGAAACAACCGGGTGATTCTCTTTAATTCCGCTGCGCAGAGGATTTTTGGCATTGCTCCCTATAAAATGATTGGCCGTCATGTGGAAGACATTGACGTGAAGGGAGAGTTCCACCAGCTTGTGCAGGGCCTGCGTGATGTGAAGAGTGAAGACCTGCTGGTCGGGAAAGAGAAGGAAGTAACGGTCGGGAGAAAGAAGCTTCGGGTATCCCTTTCTCCGTTCCTTGATCAATCTCTGGAGTTCGCCGGTGTGGTTATGTCGATTCGCGATGTAACCCATGAAGAAGAGGTTGACCGGATGAAAACGGAATTCATTTCAACGGTCTCCCATGAGTTGAAGACCCCCCTTACCTCCATGAAGGGTTCCCTCCAGCTCATTCTCGGCAGAGGCGAGGGTTTGAATGAGACGGAAAGGGAGTTGATCAGGGTCTGTCACCGAAATACCGACAGGTTGATCCGCCTGATCAGTGATATCCTCGATATATCCAAGATTGAAGCCGGTAGGGTTGACCTCACTCTGAAACCGGAGTCAGTCAGGAAGCTTGTTGCCTATTCACTTCAAGAAATTGCCGTTTTTGCTCAAAAGAACGAGGTGATGCTGAAGAATTCCGTTTCGGGTGAGGATACTACCGTACTGGGAGACCATGACCGACTTATTCAGGTTTTGACAAATCTGCTTTCCAATGCCATCAAGTTTTCATCTCCGGGAATGACGGTAACCGTATCGGCACAGCGCGAGGGCGGCTTCGTGGAAGTATTCGTCACGGATGAAGGAAAATCAATCGAGCGATCCGACCGCGATAAACTCTTCCAGAAATTTCCCCAGCTGCGGGGAAGCCAGGCCAGAGAGTTCGGAGGAACCGGGCTTGGACTGGCCATCTGCAAGGAAATTATTGAAATGCATCATGGCAAAATCAGCTATCAGGCAGGAAATGCTGGCGGGAACATCTTCAGTTTTACCGTTCCGGTCTGCGGGGAGAATCTATGAAACGCGAGAGAATTTTAATTGTCGATGATGAAGCGGACATAGCTCTGATTCTGAAGCTTCAGCTGGAGGATGCGGGATTCGAGACCGTGCGGGCAAAGGACGGCGGGGAGGCCCTTGAGTTGCTCCATCGGGAAGAGTTCGCTCTTGTCCTCCTGGATATCAAACTACCGAAACTGGATGGCATCCAGGTTCTTGAGCATCTTGGTCCGGCCTTGCTGGAAATGGCCGTGGTGATGATGACTGCCCACGGAAGCGAAGACGTTGCCGTGGAGAGCATGAAGATGGGGGCTCTTGACTACATTTCAAAGCCCTTTTCTGCCGAGGACCTGTTGAAGAAAGTCAGCAGGGCGCTTGAATTCAACAAGACCCGCAAGGAGAACCTCCTGCTTCAGCAACAGCTGGAGGAACAAAGAAAGAAGATGGCGGCAATTCTTGCCGGCATGGCTGATATGATGGTGGCGACCGATAGCGACGGACGTGTAATCAGCATCAACCAGGCAACGGCAAATGCTCTCGGCATTGATGTCAATGCCCCTCTCGGCATGCCGGTCGAGGATTTCCTGACCTCCGACCTTCCCCCTGTCCGCCTTCCCTGCAAGGTTGTCCTGCGGACCCTCTCTCCTTGCCTGGATGTCAGTTATTCGATTCATGCCCGTGAACGGATTATTCCGGTTCTCTCCTGCGCAACCCCCCTCTTTTCCGTCTCAGGAAAACTGGTGGGAAGCGTGGAGATACTCCGCGACATTTCCCATCTCAAGGCCCTGGAGAAGGAGCGCGAGGAATTCGTCAGCATGCTTACCCATGATCTGAAAACCCCATTGACCGCTGTTATGGGATCTGTCGACCTGGTGCGGGAACGTCGCCTGGGGCCGATTAACGAGGAGCAGAAGGAGTACCTGGACTCGGCAACCGAGAGCTGTGGTGAAATTGTGGAAATGATTGATACCCTTCTTGATGTCTACCGCTTCGAGTCGGGGAAAATGTCTCTGGCCTTTACCGAGGAGGATCTGGGAGCAATCATCCGCAAAGCCCTTACCTCATTCCGGGCACTGGCAGAACGTTCCGGAATAAATCTTACCGCAGCTCTACCGGATGACCTGCCTCCTCTGCGTCTTGATCGGACCAAGATTGGACGTCTGTTCGGGAATCTCCTCAGTAATGCCTTCAAATTTACCGAGGAAGGGGGCACGGTTGAGCTTGCCGCCGGGATGGTGCGGAATCTGTCTGAAACGCTCGGACGGATTCCACAGGGGACCTATCATGCGGATCAGCTCCCGAATAGAGGAACTTTTGTCATGGCTGAGGTACGCGACACCGGCGTCGGCATACCCAGGGAAGCCCTCGGCACCATTTTTGACAAGTTCGTGCAGGCTCGAAACCGCAGGGAGGGGAAGATCAAGGGAACCGGTCTTGGGCTTGCCTTCTGTCGCAAGGTAATGGATGCCCATGGTGGGTTACTGTGGGCCGAGAGCGACGAGGGGAAAGGGAGTGTCTTTACCGTCCTCTTCCCGCTCAAACAGCCGGAATAATGATAGCGGTGGCAGTGATTCCCTTTCAAAGGGGGGGGCATGAAACATCATCGTGATGAAAAAAATCGCTTCCGTGATGAGGAAGAAAAGATTTTGCGACCGATTAGGAATTCCCCGCTCTCCATTTTCTTCCAAAACGTCGAATTGCGCTATACCAGGATCTGCAATCCCTTACCGGGAATGAAGGGCGAAGACGTGCTCGGCAAAACAGATGCCGAGCTCTTTTCTCCCGAAAACGCTGCCCGTCTGACCGCATTGAAGGAACGGGCACTCCGCGGAGGAACCGTCCTGAAAGAGGAGCTGTCCCTCAGCCATGCCGGGGAGGTGTTTTTCTTTGAGTTGTCTGCGGAACAGCTGCGGGATAAAGCCGGAAAGGTCACCGGAATTGCCGGCGTCTTGGTTGATGTCAGTGACAGGAAAAGGGTCGAAACCTCCCTCAGCAGGTCTGAAGAGCTTCTACAGCGGGTTTTTGATGCGATTCCCGACTTGCTTTCCGTGCAGAACCGGAATCTGCAGATTCTCTACAGCAACTGGCATGGTGGTTATGACTATGTTTCCCCCGAAAATCGCAAGGGACATGCCCACTGCTATGATGCCTATTATCCGGGGAGTGGCAAACCATGCGAACCATGCCATGTCATGGAGGCATTCCGGACGGGAAAGACGGTATTTCTGGAGAAAGTCAATCCCAGGGTTGGACACGTTGAGGCGCATGCCTATCCGGTATTTGACGATTCCGGTGAGGTCGTGCTGGTCATCGAGCATATCCGCGATATCACCGAACGGAAGCGCTCCGAGGAGCGGTTGGCAAAAATAAACGAGGTGCTGCTCGGTTTCGGTGCCGATGCCGATGAAAATATCAATAGCCTGGTGACCCTCTGTGGTGAACAGTTGCACGCCGGCTGTGCACTTTACAACCGGCTTGATAACGGCTGGCTCAAGTCGATCGGCCAATGGCACACACCGCCCGATTTCCCCCCGCAGGACAAGCCGGAAGGCCATATCTGCCATGACGTGATGCATGGCAGTACCGAAAAAATTTGGGTGATGAAGGATCTTCCCTCGACCTCCTATGCCAAAACCGATCCGAATGTGGTACGCTATGGACTCAAAACCTATATCGGCAAAGCGGTTTCTTTCGACAGGGAAAATATCGGCACGCTCTGTGTTGTGTACCAGGAGGATTATGACCCCAGTGAAGACGAGAAACAGCTGCTGGGAATAATTGCCGGTGCCATCAGTATCGAAGAAAAGCGTAAGCATGCGGAAGATGATATCCTTCTCTTGAACGCTGATCTGGAACAAAGGGTTGCCGAACGCACGGCCGAGCTGGAAGCTGCCAATCGCGAACTTGAAGCATTCAACTATACTGTATCCCACGACCTGCATACGCCGCTCATGATAATGGAAGGGTTTTCCCGCGAGCTTATCGGCCACTATGCTGACCGGCTCGATGAAAACGGTCGCTACTACCTGGAGAGAATTCAGTCTGCCGGAAGGCGGATGGAGGGTTTGATTGACGCAATTTTGCGGCTTTCCACCCTTTCCCGCAGCACCATCCAGCAGGAAAAGGTGAATCTCAGCAGAATGGCGACCCTCTTGGCAAACGATTTGCTACAGAGTGAACCCGAACGCTCGGTGGAGGTCATCATTGAACCCGATCTTTCGGTGACAGGGGACAAGCGGCTCCTGAAGATTGCCCTGGAAAATCTTTTTTCCAATGCCTGGAAATATACCTCAAAAGAGGAGAAGGCCGCCATCGAGTTCGGTTGCCGGTCGCAGGACGGTGAGAGAGTCTTCTTTGTCCGTGACAACGGCGTCGGCTTTTCCATGGAGCGTGCCGACTTGCTGTTCATTCCTTTCGGACGCCTTCATTCCAAGGAGGAATTCCCCGGACACGGTATCGGCCTTGTTACGGTGAAGCGGATTGTGGAAGGACATGGTGGCCGATTATGGGGCGAGGGCGAGGTTAATAAGGGCGCCACTTTTTATTTTACCCTGCCGTGACAGGATCAAAACGATAGTCATCGGAAGCCGGAGCATGAAAGCAATCTCAATCGAGAAAATTACCAAACTGTACGACGGGTTGCGGGCTGTGGACAACGTCTCTCTGGAAGTCGACTCAGGCACGATCTTTGGTCTTCTCGGCCCGAACGGTGCGGGAAAGACCACTCTGATCAAAATCCTGACGACGCTCATGCGCCCTACTTCAGGTTCAGCTTCGGTTGAAGGGCACGATATCCAGTCGGATGGCAGGGCGGTGCGCAGGCTCATCGGCGTTGTTCCCCAGGAAAACAATCTCGACCGCTACCTGAGCGCCCGCGAAAATCTGGCGCTTCATGCCCGTATGCACGGCATGTCCCCCCGGGACTTCAATCCTCGTATCGACGAACTGTTGGAACTCACCGGGCTCAGCGGTCGCCAGCATGGTTTTCCCGATACCTTTTCCGGCGGTATGCAGCGTCGCCTGGTGGTGGCGCGTGCCCTGGTCCACAATCCCCATGTCCTTTTCCTGGACGAGCCGACTGCGGGTCTCGACCCCCAGTCACGACGCGCTCTGTGGAACTACATCCAGTCACTGCGTTCGCAAATGACCATCTTTCTCACGACCCATTATATGGACGAGGCCGAAGAACTCTGCGAGCGCATCGTGATCATGGATCACGGCAAGATCCTGGTCGATGGGACCTCCGAGCAGCTCAAGGATGCCTTTGCCCATTCCCATGTATACGAACTGGAATTCCGGGCCGACTCAGACCGCTACGAGGAGCTGATCCGTGCGCTGCCTTTTATCGAGTCTTTTGATCGCCGGGGGAGCGTCTTCCGGCTGTCTCTGCCGGGAGAAGAGTATCTGAAACCGTTGATGGACGCTATCGGCAGTGGCGACATCAAGAAGATCTGCCTCCAGGAGCCTTCTCTGGAAGAGGTTTTTCTCGAACTGACCGGACGGAAGGTGCGGGAGTAAAGAAAGTTCAAAGTTCTACGATCAAGGTTGAAACATAAAAACTGGAATTTGAGAAATATACGTATCATTACGTTTGTAGACCGTTTTCCACCTTCCCCTTGGGAATCGATAATTGCCGACAGCAGCGAGACCAAGCAAAACTTTGAACATTGAACGTTGAACAATCATGGAGATTTCATGTTTCGAGGTGCCTTAACCATCTGGGGTCGTGATATGTGGGTCTTGCGCCGGAGCGTCTTTTCGGAGCTTCTGGCGGTCATTGCCTATCCCATCACCCTTTATCTGGTATTCGGATTAGGTTTGCGGGGCTATATTTCCGATGTCGGCGGTATCCCCTATGCTCTTTTTATCGCACCGGGGCTTATTTCCATGACCGCGGTCACCGCCGCATTTGACGAAAGCTCCTGGAGCATGTGGTTTCACCGGAAAGTGCAGCGGACTATCGAAGAGTACCGGGTCACTCCGATCACGGTCTATGATATCGTGATCGGCAAAATCATGTCCGGCTTTTCCCTGGGAGCCATCAAGGGAGTTGCCGTGGCGGTCGTCATCTTTCTCTTGACGCCGTTCGGTTTTCCCTTTGCCCACCTGCTTTCCTATCTGTTTTTCATCGCCTTCGGCTCAATGATCTTTTCCTGCATCGGCACCATCTGCGGGACCGTGATAGAGAAGCCGGAAAATATCGGCAGGGTTCAGAGCGTGGTGATCGTTCCCCTGATCTTCATGTCCGGAATATTTTTCCCCCTTTCCTCTTATCCGGAAAAGGCCCTGCCTTTTGTCAGAGCCCTTCCCACAACAGCCATTTTCGAGGGTGCCCGTCTCGCTCTGTTGCAAGGATTCATGGATGTCCAGTTTTGCCTTACCCTGATGGTGACGGCCACGGTGTCTTTCATTCTGACAGTCTGGGTTTTCAACCGGAAAATCGAGGAGTAGCGGGCATGGTTTGCCAAGAGGGAAAGAAAGAAGAGCTATTTACGGTTCTGGCCGAAGACATTGCTGACTGGGCGGAGAGGTTTCTGCGTGCCGAGGCGGCGGGCGGCAAGGAAGCGGCCGGGCAGGTTTTGGGCGGGATCGCCGAGTGGCTGGGGAGCGACCTGGTGGACGGCATGCCGTTTATGCCGCTGGAGCGCTGGCTGGTTCTCGATGCCTTGGCGGAGGATCTGCTGCAAGGGTGCAAAGTCCGTATTTCCGAAGCACAGACAGGCGGGCAGAAGCTTGGCGAAATCATCAGCCGTGCCCTGAAGCTGGCAGCCTGCCCACGGTCAGAATAAACCCGGAAACGGCAACCGGAGACAGCATTTTCCAAAGAAAGTATTCCCACATTGGCAGTTGGAGGATTTCCGTGTATATTCGGGAAACTGCATACTGTCTTTTATTTACTTATTTGTGATACACTGTAAAAACCAACCGCAGGAGAGCAGCTCTCCACGGTAAATTAACCAGCGGAGTTAGAATGAAGGAAGAATTCGTTCCCAAATGGATTGCCTGGGAAGTGACCCAGAAATGTAACCTGAAATGTGTCCACTGCCGCTGTTCCTCTGATGAGGCCTCATCGGAGGGTGATTTTTCCACCGAGGAGGGGAAGAAACTCCTCACGGAGATAGCCGAATTTTCCAAGCCGGTTGTGGTCCTTTCCGGCGGTGAGCCGCTGATGCGCAAGGATATTTTCGAACTGGCCGACTTTGGCTCCTCCTTGGGGTTGCGCATGTGCATGGCTACCAATGGGGCGCTGGTGGACGATGAGATCTGCCGGAAGATGCGGGAGGTTGATATCAAGATGGTATCTCTCTCCCTGGACGGCAGCAGCGCGGCCATCCATGACGACTTCCGGCAGTGTCCCGGGGCCTTTGACGGTGTCATCAGGGCCGCGGAAACCTTTCGCCGCAACGGGCAGAAATTCCTGATAAATTCATCATTTACCAAACGAAACCAGGCCGATATCCCGAAAGTCTTTCACCTGGCAAAATCTCTGGGCGCCACCGCCTGGTACATGTTCATGATCGTTCCCACCGGCCGCGGCGAGGAGATCATGAGCGAGTTGATCAGCAAGGAAGATTATGAAGATATCCTTGAGTGGCACTACCAGCAGGAGAAGGATGAGGATGCGATCCTGATGCGCCCGACCTGCGCCCCTCATTATTACCGGGTTGCGCCTCAGAGGGCCAAAGCCGAGGGGATAACCTTCGAGCGCCGTTCCCTGAGCTTTTCCACCGGGGGCGGCAAGGGCTGCATCGCGGCCCAGTCCATCTGCCTGATCGATTGTTTCGGCAACGTCAAGCCCTGCTCCTATTTTCCCCGCGTAGCCGGCAATGTGAAGGAGACCCCGTTCCGGTACATATGGGAAAATTCGTCACTTTTCAATGAGTTGCGCGATTTCAAGAGCTACAAGGGCAAGTGCGGAGAATGCGAATTCCTCAATGTCTGCGGCGGCTGCCGGGCCCGGGCCGATGCGGTGAATGGGGACTACATGGCCGAAGAGCCATTCTGTAATTATGTGCCGGTGAAATTGCGAAAACGTTGAAACCTTCCAGGTTTTGAAATTTCGATAACCCTACGTTAGCCAAGACCGCCAGGTTTTCAAAACTGGCAGGTCTGTCCTATCAGAAAAGGAGCTGTTTGATGAATACCCGTTTTCTCGATGCCTGCCGGGGTCTTCCGGTTGACCGGACCCCGGTCTGGCTGATGCGCCAGGCTGGCCGTTACCTCCCCCAATATATGAAAGTAAGGGAGAAATGCACCTTTCTGCAGCTCTGCAAAACCCCGGACCTGGCGGCTGAGGTGACCATTCAACCGATCGACATTCTCAATGTTGATGCAGCAATCCTCTTTTCCGACATCCTGACGCCGGTGGAACCGATGGGGCTGAAACTCGATTTCGTTCCCGGTCCGGTGTTCGAGAATCCGGTGCGCAGTGCAGCTGACGTGGCGGCCCTCCGTATCCCGGAGATGGAGGAGGATGTCCCCTATGTCCTGGAGACCATCCGCATTCTCCGTCGGGAACTGGAGGGGCGTGTTCCCCTGATCGGCTTCGGCGGCGCCCCCTTTACCCTGGCCTGCTACATGGTGGAGGGGAAAGGTTCCAAGGATTTTGCCTCCATCAAAAAGATGATGTATTGCGCTCCCGAGGTTTATGCCGCATTGATGGACAAGATCACCGACATGCTGATCGCTTACCTGAAGGCCCAGATCACTGCCGGCGCCCAGGCAATCCAGATATTCGATACCTGGGGCGGGATTCCTTCGCCGAGCGATTATGAAAAATACGTGCTGCCCTATACCTCACGGGCAATTGCCGCTCTTGGGACGGATGTTCCGGTGATTCACTTCGTGAAGGGTGCCGGTACGATGCTGAAGAGTGTCCGGAAGGCGGGTGGCGCTGTCATGGGCCTCGATTGGCATGTGAACCTGGGCGCGGCACGGGATGAACTCGGTCCCGACATGGCTGTGCAAGGGAACCTGGATCCCACGGTGCTTTTCGGCACCAAGGCGCTGATCGAGGCAGAAGTGCAAAGGGTTCTCGATGAAAACGGCGGCCGGCCCGGCCATATTTTCAACCTGGGACACGGAATTCTGCCTACCGTACCGCCGGAAAACGCCATCCACATGGTGGAATGTGTCCACCGGCTGTCGCAGAAGTCCTGATCGACCGTCTCCCGGGCTTTTATCCGGCAGTGAATGGTTTCTGCCGACCTTCAGAGATGCACCTGACAACCCCGGTTGCCTTGCCTGGTTCAGGAGGGGCCGGGGTTGCTTTCTTTCCGTGGGGACATTGCTGCCATGACCGACAAGACCGCCATACTCCTGCTGCAGATGGGGGGGCCCGATTCCCTTGAGGCCGTGGAACCCTTTCTCCTCAACCTCTTTTCCGATCGGGACATTATCAAGCTCGGTCCGGCCTTCCTGCAGCCGGTTCTGGCACGCTGGATCGCCCGTCGTCGGGCACCGAAGGTGGAAGCCCAGTATGAACAAATTGGTGGCCGTTCCCCGATCCTGGAATTGACCTCAGATCAGGCGCGTGCCCTGGAGGAACAGCTTGGTGAGGGGTTTCGCTGTTTCCCGACCATGCGCTACTGTCGGCCCTCGACCATCGATGCGCTGGCCGCCGTGAAAAAAGAGGGCATTTCGCGCATTGTCGCCCTGCCCCTCTATCCTCACTACTCGCGCGCCACCTCCGGCTCCAGTTTCAATGAACTGCGGAGAGTGCTTGCCCTTTCAAAGGTGGAATTCAGCCTTGCTTCGATCGAGAACTTTCACAATCATCCCCAATATATAGCAGCACTTGTCCGCACCCTGGAAGAGGGCATCAGCCACTTTCCCGAGGGGGAAGAACTCACCCTGATCTTCTCGGCCCATTCCCTGCCGGTTTCTTTCATCGAAAGTGGCGACCCGTACCTTTTCCAGGTGGAAGAGACAGTCAGGCTGGTGATGGAGCGATTTCCGAAATTACGCTATCATCTGGCTTTTCAGTCCAAGGCGGGACCGGTGAAGTGGCTGGAGCCGGCCACGGAAGAGACCATTGCCCGGCTGGCCGGGGAGGGGTGCCGGAATCTCCTCATGGTTCCGGTCTCTTTTGTCTGTGACCATATAGAAACCCTCTACGAGATCGACGTCACCTATGCCTCATTGGCTCGGGAACGCGGCATTATCAACTTCCATCGCGCCCCTTCCCTCAATACCTCTCCCCTGTTTATCGACTGTCTTGCCGATCTGGTGCGCACCTTACTCGGTTGAGGCAGTTCGGTCAGTGCATCAAGGCTTCCCGTTGGCTTTTCGCCACCAGGAAGTAGACAATTCCCAGGATCAACAGGGTTCCGGCCAGGAACACCTGGGTTTCCAGGGCGTCATGCCGCAGGGTGGAGATGAGGATCTCCCGTATCAGGGCGACCATAATGACCCCGATAAAGACCAGGATATTAAACCTGCCCCCTTTCAGATTTTTGATCTCGTTACCCATCAATTCGATCATCATCCAGAGAATCAGCAGGGTACCGAGTGCACTGAGGATTCCCTTTTCGATGTCGCCGCGGAAGATATGCAGGAGGTCCCAGGTAAAGAGGGCAACCACGGAGAGGGATACCCCTGCCAGGGCCAGGACCAGGATCAGGTTCAGTCCGTACGTGAAGCGTTCCGTTAACCGGATGAGCTTTGATTCGAGACGGTGGGAAACGAACTCCTTTTTCAGTTCCTCCTCCAAGTAGGAGGCGCTCATGACATCCAGGTTGGCATCGAGGATCTTTTCGGCGGCGTCTGTCAGTTTGCGGCGCGTCTCGGTGTTGGGGCAACTCTCCCCGATCAATTCCATCACCGCATGGCGGACAAAATTCATGGCGCAGTTCACGAAATGGGCGTTCAGGCCGATCCGGACATGGGCCAGTCCGATCTTTTCCAGGTTTCTCAGGTAATGGTTATCGTATTTTCCGGAAAAGAGGTTCATGAACCAGTCCTGCTGGGTTTTCTTCAGGCGCTTCAGGACCGCATCATCCTGAAGATATACCGCGGTCTCCGGAATGCCGAGAAGAAAATCGTAGAGATCGTCAGCAATTTGTACTTTATTGGCTTCCGCCACGGGGAGAAATGTTACCAGCAGCTCGGCATCCTCGTCGGTAAACTGGTAGTGCCTCTTCAGGTCGTCGATGGTGACCATGGATGTCTCCTCTTCTATTGTCTGGAAATTTTTTTGGATGTGGTGATGCTCTCGCCCATCCTGATCCTCTCACGAGGGGTACTTCATTGGTGGGTACAGGGAAAAACTGAGGCAAGTATACGGCCAAACCGCACCGATTGCAATTTTTCCGCCCGGTGTGCTACAACAGAATTCTCATAGTAGGACTAGCGGTAGGAAACTGAGGAGCTACCATGGAACGTGTGACAATTGACGATATTTCCCTGTCCCTTGCCCATGCGGTGGAATTGCCGCTGAGGTGGATCGGGCAGGAGGAGATTCTCCAACAGCTGCTGGCTGCCTGGATGGTGATCGATGACCGGGATATTCCCTTTAATCCTAGGCTGATCGGCAAGCCGGGCGTCGGTAAGACCACCCTTGCCTATGCCGCGGCGAAAAAGCTGGACCGGGAGGTTTTCCTTTTTCAGGCCACCATGGATACCCGGCCGGAAGACCTGATCGTAACCCCCGTGGTCGGGCCGGACAACCGGATTCAGTACGCTGCTTCATCCCTGGTGACCGCCATGCTCAAAGGGGGCGTGCTGATCCTTGACGAAGGGAACCGGATGAGCGAGAAGGCCTGGGCTTCTCTGGCACCCCTTCTCGACGACCGGCGCTACGTGGAATCCATCATCACCGGCCTGACCATTCACGCCCATCGGGACTTCCGCATCGTGGTGACCATGAACGAGGATTCCTCCACCTTCGAAATTCCCGAATACATCCATTCCCGCCTCCAGCCCCAGATCTACATCGATTTTCCCGAGGCTGACGAGGAACTCCTGATCCTGCGGGAAAATCTTCCCTTTGCTGATGACGCCATTCTCGCTTATGTGGTGAATTTCCTCCAGCGTGCCCATGCTGCCGATGAGCTCTATTCGGTCCGTGACGGTATCAATATCGCCCGTTATGCCTTGAAAATGATCAAGTCCTCGGGCGGAGAGCGGGATGAAATTCTTCCCCTGGCGGTAGTGCGGATCCTCGGGGATGAGGCTCTTCACTACCTGATCTGACAACGCGGAACTCCCATGCCCCAGAGATTGCACCTGGAAAAATTCGGTCCGATTCATGCCCTCCCGGTTCTCCATTACAAAATGGAATTTGCGGCACTGGTTCGTCAGGCGGTGGAGCGACTGCAGCCCGACTGCATTGCTATCGAGCTGCCCCCTACCCTTGCCGGGCATTTTCTGCGTGGGGTACGGCGTCTCCCGCAGATCTCGGTGCTCCGCTATGAGATCCGTCAATTCGGCAGGCGTGCCGCTGCCGGTGGAGAAACGGTCTTTCTCTTCATCGAGCCGGCTGATCCGCTTGTGGAGGCGGCCCGTTTGGCCTGTGAGCGGGAGATCCCGCTCCACTGTATCGATGTGGATGTGGAAGGCTACCCCTGTCATGAGGAAGCATTTCCCGATTCCTATGCAATCAGGCGCATTGGGCTCGGCGCCTATTACGAACAGTACCGCACGGTCTTCGAAGATTCCCTGCCGGGACGCGAAGATCTGCTGCGCGAAAAAGGCATGGCCTACCGGCTTCAGCAGTTGTCGCAGCGTTTCGAGCGGATTCTCCTGGTTTGCGGCATGGCGCACCTGGAAAGGTTGAAGGAGTTCTATGCCCTTTCCCAGGCGGCACCGTTGGAAAGGATCAAAAGATCGGGGCTTACCCTGTACAATCTGCATCCCGAGTCATGCCGTGAGGTCCTGGCTGAATATGCCTTTCTTTCCTCTCTCTACGAGCTGCAGCGGGGACCGCTTCCGCCGGAACCCACCCCTGCGGGGCCAGCTCTCAGGAAGAGCTGGCATGCCTTCGAGCTGATTGCCGGCGGGAAAAAGGAGGTAGCGGAGGAAGATGTCCTCAATGAAGCGCTGCTGCGCAGTGTCCACCATGTGGGACGGGCCGAGGAGGGCCCTGATCGGCAGCGGGTAGTTTTCCGGCTTTTCCGGGAGTCGGCGCGGCATTACCGCCAGGAGACCGGCGAACCTGTCCACCTCTGGCAGAAGCGGGCCTTTTTCCGTTTTTCCCGCAATTATGCACTGGTAACGGAGCGGCTGCTCCCCGATCTCTTTCAGATGCTGGCTGCCGCCCGGGGCTGCATCGACGACAATTTTGCCTATGCCTTCTGGCGCCTGGCCACCTTCTACCCCTGGCAGAAAACGGAAGCGGACCTCCCTACCATCAGTCTCCGACCCGAGGATATTTCCGGAGGCAGCAGACGGATTCGTTTTCGGCCCCGCTCCCGTCAGTCGGGCAAGGGGCTTTCTTCCCTCCAGTTCCTGAAGAGGAAGCGCGAGAAGCGGCCCGGCGAATGGTTGGAAGGGTTCGACAACCCCTCCATCTGTTCCTATCCTCCTGAAGACCTGACCATCGAAGATTATGGCCGTTTTCTCAAGAAAAAGGGTGCCAAGCAGCTCTCCGAGGAGCAGAGCCGCGTCCAACCATTTACTTCTTCGCTGCTGGACGGTATTGACCTGCGCGAGACCCTGCGCAACCACCACGAAGGAAAGATCTACGTGCGGGAAAACCTGCGTGTCCTGGGGGGAGTCGGAAGCCTCGTCGTAGTTTTTGACCAGGATCGTGGCGGGAAGAAATTCCCCTACCTGATGACCTGGCTTGGTGAGCACGACCAAGAGTCGGACATGGCCTTTTATGGCACCGAACCGGCCGAAAACGTGGTAGGTCCGGGGATCTGCCGCTGCGAATACGGCGGATTCCTGCTCTCCTACCCTCCCCGCCGCATGTTTGATGTCTGGGAGGACAGCGATTATTCCTTTGCCCGGGACAAGGCCGAGGTGCTGTTGCTGGCGGCACTGGACTATTCCCGGGGAAAACATGTCGTTTACGTGGCGGCCCGCCCTCCCCGGAGCAGTTTTCGGCAGATTGCCGCGCGACTCGGGAAAAAGATCGTCTATATTCCCCTTGGCTCCCTTTCTCCACAGAAACTGAAGAAGCTTCGGGTGTTT
Source organism: uncultured delta proteobacterium (assembly GCA_963748325.1). Taxonomy (GTDB): domain Bacteria; phylum Desulfobacterota; class Desulfuromonadia; order Geobacterales; family Geobacteraceae; genus RPRC01. The sequence goes on from CAVVIJ010000001.1 coordinate 281,412, forward strand.
CACGTCCTGTTCGGTAACGATAAAAGGGAAATTGCCAAGGATTACATATGGTGAGGCAGGGAAAAATGTGGTATATGAATTTGATGCGTTACGTGTCATGTTCGTATGTCATCCGGATTTCACGGAATTCACACGACATCTGCTGCAAGTGATAGGCATTTTAAACCGGAAACTTCGGTTTCACCGTAGAGGGGGAATGGATGAGCAACAGCGATCGACGCCACGTACGAATGGAGTCCCTGAACCTGCTCGATTATGTTCTCGTTGATGATAAGGGAGAGATCGTAACCCACGCCATGGGCCGGACGCTCAATATCAGCGAAAAAGGAATCCTGCTGGAAACCCATGTCAAATTCGAACCGGGTCAGATACTGCGGATTACTATCGGGCTGGAAGAGGATCTGGTGGACTTCAAAGGCATGGTCAAGCATGCCGAAGAGCGGAATGACAAGACTTTCAACGCCGGTATCGAGTTCCTGGAATTTGATGGTGAGGGGAGTCGGGTTCTGCACAATTACCTTGAGGCATTCGAGGCATTCAAAAGCTAGCAATTTTTCCGGAGCTTTACTCCGGCGACGATCTTAAGGCAGGAACCACGAAAGAGCTGATTCGTACTGAACAGGTGTGCGGAGAGCTCTTTTTTTTATATGATGAGAAATTGTCAATCTTTGAATTGTAACTGATAGAGCCGGTAGTAGAGGCCCTGGCGCGCCATCAAATCCTCATGACTCCCCTCTTCCGCCTTTTCCCCCTTGTGGATAACCACGATCCGGTCCGCATCCCGCACGGTGGAAAGACGATGCGCAACAACCAGTGAGGTTCGCCCGGTCAGAAGTCCCTGCAGGCCATCCTGGATGAGACGTTCGCTGGCGGTGTCGACACTGGATGTGGCCTCATCAAGTACCAGGACCTCCGGATCAAAGGCAACCGCACGGGCAAAGGAGATGAGCTGCCGTTCTCCCACCGAAAAATTAACCCCCCGCTCCCGCACCTCTTCAGCGAATCCCTTCGGCAGGTGGCTGATGAAGCGGTCCGCTCCCACCAGCGCCGCTGCCTCTTCCATCCGCCGCCGCGCGCCCTCATCGCCGAGGGTTATATTGTGTTCCAGAGAGCCGGAGAACAGAAACGGTTCCTGGAGAACCACGCCGATCCTCTCCCGCACTTCGCGCAACGAAAGATCGCGGATTTCACAACCGTTGATGAGGATGCTTCCCCGGTTGACTTCGTAAAACCTCGACAGGAGGCGGGTAACGGTGGTCTTACCACCGCCTGTTTCACCAACCAGGGCAATTTTTTCTCCCTGGCGGATCTTCAGATTGAATCCTTTCAGCACATACTCTTCGTCTTTATAGGCAAACCAGACGTCACGGAACTCGATGGTTTCGATGGGGGATGATTGTAGACCTGCCAAGTTTTGAAAACCTGGCAGGTCTGCCTTTTGTTGAAGGTTCTCTTCCTTTTTCTCCATGTCCAGCAGCCCGAAGATCCGTTCCAGGGCAGCCATGGCTCCCTGCATGATGGAATATTTGGCTGACAAGTCGCGGATCGGCGAGAAAAACTTTTCAATGTACTGGATGAAGGCAACCAGGGCGCCGAAGGTCAGGGTGCCGCGGATGATTTCCCCGCCGCCGTACCAGATGATCAGGCCGACTGCAATAGATGACAAGGCTTCCACTGCCGCAAATAGTGCCGCATCCCAGGTGATGACCGGCAGGTTTGCATCCCGGTAGGAGGCATTGAGCCTGGTGAATTCTTTCTGCTCGGATTTTTGGCGATTAAAGAGCTGCACCACCGCCATGCCGCCGATGCTTTCGGCCAGGAACGAGTTAAGGTTGGAGAGGCGCGCCCGCACCTCCCGGAAGGACTTGCGCATTCTGAGGCGAAAGGCGAAGACGATATACAGAAGGATCGGCAGGACGGTGAAGGTAATCAGGGAAAGCTTCAGATTAATCCAGAGCATGATTCCGACAATGCCGACCAGGACGAGGATGTCACCGACAATGGAGATGATACCGGCGGTGAACATCTCACCGAGAACCTCCACATCGCTCGTGACCCGCGTCACCAGGCTACCGGTGGGGGTGCGATCCATAAATGACGAGGAAAGTTTCTGGATGTGTGAGAAGACCTCCATGCGCAGATCGAACATGATCTTCTGCCCCAGGTACTGGAGGAGATAGATTTCCAGGTAGGTCAGAAGTCCGTCTACGATGATCAGGCAGAAGTACCAAAACGACAGCATCGGCAGCCCTGCCATTTTACCGATGGTGATATGGCTGTCGATTGCTACCTTGAGGAGCCAGGGTTGGGCGATTTTGGCCGCCGCGATCAGGGGTAGGAGCAGCAGGCTCCAGACAACCAGCAAACGATAGGGGCGCAGGTAGCGGAGAAATCTGCCCAGGAGTTTTCGATCGTAGGCCTTGCCGACTATTTCGTCTTCGTAGATACCGCCGAAATGCATAATACTCCGGTGTTAAAATATGGTTCACAATCGCAGCGAGCGTGGATACGTTGAGGTATCGTATCTCCCAAAGAGAATATTTTCAAGGCAACAACGCACGATTTACTAAGAAGAGGGCATTTTCTCGGCAATTTCGCTGTTGGTTTTCTTTCCTTCTTCACCACCGAACCGGTCACTTGCATAACAGCGTGCGGTTTTTTTTATTTTGTTCGCTTCGTTGGATTTACTCCGCTGTTTCATTCTGCTATGCTTGTATGGCTGTTTTGCCTCGACAGGTAGTCTGAAAAGCAATTCAGCAGGAGTCTTAGTGAGCGAAACCTTGAGGTATTTCATGGAAAAAAGAGCAAAGAAAGTATCAGAATCAAGTGTGGTTTTGGCACAGATCATGTTGCCGGCCGATACGAATCCCACGGGTCATGTGCATGGTGGTACCATCATGAAACTGATCGATAATGCCGCATATGTTGTGGCTGCCCGGCACACTGCCGGCAATGCCGTTACGGTTTCCATAGACCGGCTGGATTTCCATTGTCCGGTGTTCCTGGGGAATCTGGTCACCCTCAAGGCCAGCATGAACCGGGCTGGAAGGACTTCCATGGAGGTTGGTGTCAGGGTTGAGGCTGAAGACCTGATGACCGGAGAGGTAAGAAATACTTCTTCTGCGTATCTGACTTTCGTAGCCCTGGGAGCTGATGGCCGACCAACCCTTGTTCCTGAATTGATTGCCGAAACAGATGAGGATACAAGAAGATTTGCCGAAGCAGCAGACAGGTATTCTTTCAGAAAGTCAACGAAAAAACCCGTTTTATAGCATCCTGTTCAGGAGTTTTCGGTCATAAGACCGAAATGCATACAGTCACCTGAATTCCTGAGACCTGCCAGGTTTTCAAAACTTGGCAGGTCTTCATCACAATCTCTCCAGCTCTTCCCGCAGATTCTGCTCCCGGTGGATCGCCGCATAGCGGCCCCCCTGGGCCAGCAGCTCATCATGGTTGCCCTGCTCGACAACAGTCCCTTCCTCCATCACAATGATCCGGTCGCAGCCCCGCAGTGCCGAAAGGCGGTGTGAGACGATCAGTACGGTGCGTTTTCCGTAGTAGCGGGCCAAACCGTTCAGGATTTCCTCTTCGGTTCGGGCGTCCACTGCCGAGAGGGGATCGTCCAGGATCAGGACGGAGGGGTTTTTCAGCAAGGCACGGGCGATGGCGGTGCGCTGCTTCTGGCCGCCGGAGAGGGTAACGCCCCGTTCCCCCACCAGGGTCTCGAAACCCTTGGGAAAGCCGGCAATGTCGCGGTCCAGCTGTGCCAGGCGGGTCGCTGCTTCCACCTCCTCCTGCGATGCTCCTTCCCGACCGTAAGCGATATTTTTTTCGATGGTGCGGGAGAAAAGGAAACTTTCCTGCGGGACGAAGCCGATGGCGTCGCGAAGCTCCTTCAGCGGGAGGAGGTTGATATCTGCTCCGTCAAGGAAGAGCATGCCATCCGGGACCGGGTAGAGGCGTGCGATCAGGCGGACCAGGCTCGTCTTGCCGCTGCCGACCGGACCGATGATACCCAGCTTCATGCCCGGGCGGATCCGGAGGGAAATGTCTTTCAGGAGCGGTTCACTGTCATAGCCAAAGGTAAGATGTCGGAACTCGATCTCACCGGCAAGCTTCTCCATCGGGACCGGCTGCAGAGGATCGGCAATCTCCGGCTTGGCATCGAGCACCGCGTTGAGGCGGGCCATGGAAGCGGCACCGCGCTGGAGGAGGTTGAGAATCCAGCCCATTACCACGGTCGGCCAGATCAGCATTGCCAGGTAACTGGTGAAGGCGACAAAATCTCCCAGGGTCATGACGCCGCTTATTACCCGGCTACCGCCCACGAAGAGAACAATCAGGGTGCTGATTCCGCTCATGGAGGCCATGAAGGGGATGACAATCCCGCGCAGGTTGGCCATTTTCATGCTGCTTTCCAGGTAGCGTCCCGCGAGCTCGCGGAAAGTCGCGATCCGTGATTCTTCGCGGCAGTAAGCTTTCACCACCACAGAGGCGGTGATGCTTTCCTCCGCGTGGCTGGTCAGGGCGGCAAGTTGCTCCTGGGCCCGTTTCGAGTGATGGAAGATGCGGCGGCTCACCTGTTTGACCAAGAGGACCATCAGTGGGAAGGGGAGTACGGCGCAGAAGGTCAGGAACAGATTGATGCGCCCCATGAGGAAGATCGCCGATACATAAACAATTACGGTATTGATGACATTGAGAATGCCGAAACCGAGGAGCATCCTGACATTTGACAGGTCGTTGGAAAAACGCGAAAGCAGATCGCCGGTTCGCTCATGGGAAAAGTAGGGAAGGTCCAGGGAGATGAGACTTTTGTACAGGTCTTCTCGGATACGGTACTCGATGCGGCGGCCGGCATGGAGGAGGGTGGTGCGCGAGAAGATCCTGACAATGCCGTGGGCAACGGCAACCGCCATGATAATGAGACCGAAGTGGGCAGGCGAATAGGCGCTGCGACCGGGAAACTGGAGGCTCTCCACCGCGCGCTTCAGGAGCCAGGGGATCAACAGGGCGAAGCCGTTCGCTCCTGCCAGGAGAAAGATCCCGGCGATATAGGTTCCCCGGAAGGAACGCAGGTACGCGTAAAGTCGGCTGTATACGTTGATGGTATTCTCCTGAAAGTTAGCTCTTGGCTCTTAATCCTTATCCCGTATCCCTTGTCCCCGCCTTTTTAATTAATACCTCATCCTCACCCGATACGACAGTTTTGATTCGCCGTCCTTCGTTACCGGGACGTTAAACTCCGCGGTAAAGGCATCGCCCTTTTTCCAGGGGTGGGATGCGGAAAGCATCGTCCAATCGCCCGGAATCGGCTCCACCACCTTGACGAACACATCTTCTGTCTTGTGGTTGCGCAGGGTGATTTCGAAGGCCGCCTCGTAGGTGTCGGAAGCGAGTTTTTTCCACTCGGTCTGCTTGCGGGTTGCCACCACGTCGAAGGCATCCCCCAGCTTGACCCGGAGCTTTTCATCTTTCGGCGTATGATCGATGGCATCTTCGCCCGCGAACTGCAGGCTGCCGTCACTGTCCTGTTTGTAGACCCGGACCGTGCCTTTGGGCAGCGGAATGCCGAGATTATTCGCTTTCCGGTTCTCGATTTCCAGGAATACGCCTACTTTGCTGTTGTTGTCCGGTTCGCCGTACGGTGCAGAGAAATAGCGGCGGTCGCCGCTCAGAAGCAGCTCTTTCTTGACCGGAATGTCGGTGGCCTGAAGCAGGCGGATCTGCTTGGTCTGGTTGTTCTTGATGGTTGAAGGGCGTTCCAATGAATAGATATGGTATTCGAAAAAGCCCTCCTCGCGAAACTCGGGGGCTGCTTCTGCCATGGCCGTCTTCAACATCCTGTTCTGGTAGGGGGCTGCTTCCCGGACCCGGTTCACATCTCCCGCCACCAGCTTCAGCCGGGCATTGCGATAGGCGGTGCCGCTCTTGTTGTCCAGGGTGACCCAGCCGGTCAGATCTGCCCGAGTGTCTTTTTCGTTCAAGGTGAGGACGTAATCCGCCCGCCAGGAAATTCCGTTGGTGAGGTAGGATGCCTCGATCTTCCGGGTGGTTGCCGCACCGCTGTCCACCAGCCAGACCAGGGTGGGCTGGGAGATGAGGTTTTCCGGAACACCGGGGAGCAGGACCCTGCCGGGATGGCCAAAGGTGATGTCCTTGCCGATGCGGAAGATCGGTCCGCCGTTCGTGGAAAGGAGCGTGGCGGTGACGATCTCTTCCCGCTCCGTGTAGGGATTTTTCTGGTAAAGCTTCAGCTCTTTTCCCACGTATTTATCAAGCAGCTTCTGGGGATTGAGGAGATCGTATTCGTAGTTCTGTTCCAGGATGCGGAATCTGCCGGCGCCGGAAAGGCTCTTGATTGAGACACTGGCCGGGATTATTTCCGAAGCCACATCCATGAAGCGTAGCTCACCGAGACCCTTTGGTAGGGTGATCTCCCGCTGGTCCTTGACCAGGCCGAGATTGTCGTTATAGATGGTCAGGGCAACGCCGGTCTGGTCCTTGAGCGTGGAGCTTGCAGCGGGTCCCGCGACAGTGGCACCTGCCGAGAGCGGAAGGGAAAGCATCAGGATCATACCGAGGGCGAACGTTGCGAGCATCGGAAAGAATGTTTTTCTCATGGTGCATCCTCCTTGAAATGGGGTGCAGCGCTCCGATTGGCGTGAAAACAGGACCTTTCCTTTATAAGTCATGTGGGTCGGCCGGTCAAGCTTCCGGGAAGAAAGACGAAAAATTCAAGTTTTGACCTGGTGCACCGATATGCAGTACAGTGCTTCCTCCTATTGAGGATTCAGGAGCAAGTGTTTTACCCTCTCCGGTACTTCTGGATCATACCAGTCTTTTTCACTGACGTGGAACGACAGGTTTGAGGAGCAATTCCATGGCATGTCCCTTTCGGGCAAACGCGATCGACCGATATTCCGCTTATTTGCGGTATCGGAAGCGCTTGTCCGCTCTGAAGGGTACACTGCTCTTTTCCGGACTGTTCCTGCTCTTCCTTGTCCTGGGTCTTTCCTTTTCCTTTCCCCGTTCGCTCCATGCCGCTCCTCTTCAAGCTGGTGAATTCCAGGTGAAAGCGGCATTTCTCCTGAATTTTGCCAATTACGTTCAGTGGCCGGCAGCGTCCCTTGACGATGATGTTTTTATTATCGGCATTCTCGGCCAGGATCCCTTTGGCAGTGCTGCAGATTCCTTGAAGGGTAAAACGGCCAAGGGCAGAAGAGTGGTCATCAAGAGGTATGACGATCCGGTGGCTGCCCGGGAAGCGGCAATTCTCTATATCAGCGGTTCGGAAAAGCGGACCCTTTCGCAGATTCTGAAGATGCTCAAGGGCCGTCCTGTTCTGACAGTTGGAGACCATCCCGGATTTGCTCAAGCCGGAGTGGCGATCAATATGCTGGTCGTCAGGAAACGGGTCAATTTCAGGATCAATCTCCATGCGGCACATCAAGCCGGTATGGAGATCAGTTCCCAGTTATTGAAACTGGCGCAGGAGGTGGTCGAGTAATGAAGATCACGACTTTCTTTCTTCGCCATTGTTACGGCAACCGGTTATGTAGCGCCGTTCTTCTGGCCCTTCTGGTTGTGCAGGTTTCAGTCTGCCATGCACAGGCCGGTGGCAAAGGAAGCTCTGCACCGCAGGATCTGACGACCCTCAGTATCGAAGAACTGATGAAAGTGGAGGTTGCCACGGTATCCAGTGCCTCGAAATATGAACAACCGGTTAATGAGGCGCCGGCTTCGGTCACCATCGTGACAGCCGATGAGATTAAAAAATTCGGCTACCGGAATCTGGCGGATATTCTCCAGAGCGTTCGGGGATTTTCCGTCACCAATGATCGCAACTACCAGTACGTTGGTGTTCGGGGATTCGGTTTTCCCGGTGACTACGGCAGCCGGACCTTGATACTGGTGGACGGGATCCGGCAGAACGACGCCATCTATCAGAGTTCTGCCATCGGCAACGATTTCGTGCTTGATGTTGACCTGATCGATCGGGTGGAGATTATCCGGGGTCCGAGCTATTCCCTCTACGGTTCCAATGCCATGCTGGCGGTGATCAACGTCATTACGAAAAAGGGACGGGATCTCGGTGGTGCTGAGGTGTCGGGCTCGGCAGGCAGTTTTGACAGTTATGGCGGACGATTGAGCTACGGTGAGAGATTTGCTTCCGGTCCGGAGCTTCTGTTGTCCGGAACCCTGTACAACAGTCGCGGTCAGAATCTCTATTTTCCGGAATTCGATAGCCCCTCCACTAATTTCGGCTGGGCCAATGGCTGCGATGCGGAGCATTTCGGCAACGCCTTTCTGAAATTTTCCTGGCGGGATTTTACCCTGGAGGGGGCGTTTGTAAAGAGAAGCAAGGTCATTCCCACGGCAGCTTTCGGCACGCTCTTCAACAATTCCGGAACGGAGAGCTGGGACAGCAGTGCTTTCCTTGACCTTGCTTATCAGCATACCTTTGCCAACGAGCTGGATCTCAAGTCGCGTTTTACCTATAATCAGTACAGTAATGACGGCCACTATGTCTACGATTGGGCCGATCCCGGCGAACCACCCGTCATCATCACCAACATAGACCACGCAACCAGTTACTGGCTAACGGGAGAGCTGCATGTCACCAAGGAAGTCTTTACGCGCCATAAATTCAGTGGCGGGCTGGATTTTCAGGTTGTTCCAACGATCCTGCAGCAGAACTGGGACGTGACGGTCAACCTCGATGACCGGCGAAGCAGCTGGAATGCTGGTGTCTATCTCCAGGATGAATACCAGATCATCGACGGCCTGATTCTTACCGCCGGTCTTCGCTATGACCACTTTGACACCTTTGGCGGCACGTTGAATCCCCGGCTGGCGATCATTTATTCACCCGTTGCCCGCACCAGCCTCAAGTTTCTGTTCGGTACCGGTTTCCGCGCTCCAAACGGCTACGAGCTCTTCTACGGCGACGGTGAAACCATGAAGCCGAATCCGTCTCTCAGGGAGGAGCGCAGCACCAGTTACGAGCTAATCCTGGAGCAGTATCTTGGAAGGCGTTTCCGTGGGACCGTGGCGGGGTACTATACAAAAGTGAAGGATCTTGTCACCCAGGTTGGTGATCAGGCTGACGGCCTGCTGACCTACGCAAATGTCAGTGAGGCCGACATGAAGGGCGTGGAACTGGAGTTTGACAAGAAATGGGATAACGGGGTGAGCGGTCGGATCAGTTACAGCTATCAGGACGGTAGCGAGGTTGATACCGGTCAGTGGCTCGTCAATTCGGCCCATCATCTTGTCAAGCTCAATCTGCTGGCGCCCCTCTACCGCGATGCGATTTTCTTCGGCGTGGAAGAGCAGTATACCGGCAGGAAAAATACCCTTTCCGGTGGCCTGGTTCACGACTTCTTTGTCACCAATGCCACACTGTTCAGCCGCAACCTGCTGAAAAACCTGGAACTGTCGGCAAGTGTTTATAACCTGCTCGATACCCGATATTCGGTGCCTGCCGGCGGTGAACACCTTCAGCAGAGCATCGAGCAGGATGGCAGGAGTTTCCGGGTAAAGGCGACCTGGTTGTTTTGATAGATACTCCCTGCCGTTTCCTGTTGCGAAAAGTATCCAGGGGACTTTTGTGGAATCATGTGGAGAAAACAGATGTCATTAAGGGATGGTTTTCGAAATTTAACCATACGAAACAAGCTGATGGCAATTCTCATGCTTACGAGCGGAATTGTGCTCATAGTCGTTTCGCTGGCTTTTTCCGTCAATGAACTGAATAGCTTCCGCAGCAGCACCCGGCATGAACTTGTTTCCCTCTCTGAAATTGTCGGAAAGAATGTCTCTGCCGCCCTGCTGTTCGGGGATCGGAAGTCTGCGACGGAAACCCTGGAAACACTTTCCCTACGACCAAATATCCTTGCCGCATTCCTGTTTAGCCAGGATGGCAAGATCTTCAGTTCCTACATATCTAAAGAGGTGCACGGCAAGCGTTTGGCGCTGGATAAGAAAGTTTCCAGTCCCTGGCGCACGCAACGTTGCGGCATGATGTGCCATGCAGCGATGCCGAACGGCACAATGAATTTGCGGCTCTCCGAGTCGGATTTCGCACAACTGGCCTCTGCAGGTTCCATCTGGAATTTTGATGGAGATTTCAAGATGGTCAGTCCGATCTTTGTGGAAGGACGGAAAATCGGTACGGTTATCATCTTATCCGATGCAAATGAGATGTTTCACCGGCTGCTGTGGTTTGCTTTCATGGTGACGGCGATCATGCTTGGTGCGTCGCTGGTTGCATTCTTCGTTTCCAGAAAGCTCCAAAAGGTAATTTCCGGACCGATTCTGCAGCTTGCCGGAGTCATGAAATCCGTTTCAGTGAAAAAAAATTACTCCCTGCGTGTTGAGAAGGAAAGCAACGATGAGATCGGGATTTTGCTGGATGGTTTTAACGAAATGCTCGGTCAGATCAAAGAACGGGATGAAAAGCTCGGGCACTACAATGAAGAGCTGGAAGAAAAAGTAGCGGTTCGTACCTCGGAACTTTCCCAGATAAACGCGAAACTTAGTGGAATGATTGTAGATTTGCGAAAGGCCAAAAATGCGGCGGAGGCTGCGAACAAGGCGAAATCACAATTTCTTGCCAACATGAGTCATGAAATCCGCACTCCCATGAATGGCGTTCTGGGTATGACGGAGTTGCTCCTGCATACGAAACTGACTGAAAAACAAAAGAAATTTGCCGAGTCGTCCTATCGTTCCGCCGAGTCTCTGCTCTGTGTTATCAACGATATTCTCGATTTCTCGAAAATCGAAGCGGGCAAGCTCGAATTGGATGCGATCTCCTTTGATCTGGTCAAAACCGTGCAAGATAGTGTTGAGCTTTTTTCCGAGCAGGCCCGCAAAAAAGCCATTTCTCTTTCTCTGGTGCTGGAGAAAAATGTCCCGGTGCAGGTTGAAGGGGACCCGGGACGACTTCGTCAGGTGTTGGTTAATCTGGTGGGTAATGCCGTCAAATTTACCGAGCAGGGGAGCGTTTTTGTCCGTGTTTCCACCATTGGAAACGGAGGGTATTACGCGAGTGTTGCCATTGAGGTCCAGGATACCGGCATCGGTATTTCGCCGGACTCCATGAGACAGATTTTCGAGTGTTTTTCACAAGGTGACGGGTCAACCACGCGGAAGTTCGGTGGAACCGGTCTCGGACTGACCATTGCCAAACAGTTGGTGGAGATAATGGGCGGAGAGCTCACGGTTCAAAGCGAGCTGGCCAAGGGTTCGATTTTCCGGATCGCCGTTCCTTTCCGGAGATTATCCGACATTACGGTGTCCGACATTACTTCCGCCGTTGAACCAGGCGTTTCCGAGCAGAAGCCGGTTGTTTCAGGGGCGGCAGATGAGAAGGTGCTGGGTCGGATCCTGCTGGCCGAAGACAACAGGGTGAATCAGGAGGTATGCGCCGAGATTATCAACCACCTTGGCTACCGCGTTGATATCGTATCGAACGGCCAGGAGGCTGTGGCTGCGTTTGAAAAAAATTCTTATGACCTGGTTCTGATGGATTTTCAGATGCCGGTGATGGATGGCATTGAGGCCACTCACCGCATTCGACTGCTTGATCGAAAAAAAGGTCAGCATACCACGATTGTCGCACTCACGGCCCGGGTCATGGAAGGTGATCGGGAAGAGTGTCTGGAAAGGGGTATGGATGATTACCTTTCCAAACCGTTTAGTATGGAGGCGATGCGTCAGATGCTCGAGCGCTGGCTCACGTCTGGACAGGATGATAGCGTGGCTGACGGGTCCTTTTGAAAACCGGAATCAAATGCATTGACAACACGGCCCTCCATGGTTGAAAATTCATGGTCAGGGCCGTGTTCCGTTGGCGGCTCTTTTGTGACGATCCAAAATATACATGAATATTTCATTCACTCGAGGAAGGGTGACTTATGCAGATACGTTTTGGTACGGATGGCTGGCGGGGTATTATTGCCCGCGAGTTTACCTTTGCAAATCTTTCCATTGTTGCCCAGGCAACCATGGACTATTTCATAGAGCAGGGCTTGGCTGACGCGGGACTGGTAATTGGTTACGACCGGCGCTTCCTTTCGCGCCGTTTTGCCGAACGGGTGGCCGAGATTGCGGCGGGAAACGGCCTTCGGGTCCGCCTCACTGACCGCTACACCCCGACCCCAGCTGTTTCCTGGGCTGTTCATGAGTCAGCTGCAGGCGGTGGCATCATGATTACCGCCAGTCACAATCCTCCCGAATACAACGGCTTCAAGATCAAGGAGTATTTCGGCGGTTCGGCCCGGCCTTCAACGACCAGGGTGGTGGAGGAGATCGTGGCAAAAAACATTGCGAACGGACGGAAAGTCCTCGAGATGCCCCTGGCCGAGGCACTTGAAGGAGGACACGTGCAGCTCTTTGATGCCGGAGAGTCCTACCGGCGGCAGCTGTCCCGCTTCGTCGATCTGGAGCGGATCCGCGCTGCGGCAATTCCGCTGGCGGTGGATCCCATGTATGGTGCCGGTAGCGGTTTCCTCCCGGGGCTGGTTCCGGGAGCGATTGAGCTCCATAGCGAAGAAAACCCCGGATTCGGCGGTGTTCCGCCCGAGCCGACACCTGAACATCTTGTGGAACTGTCTGCCCTGGTGAAGAAAAACCAACTGGCAGTGGGACTGGCTCTGGACGGTGATGCGGATCGGATCGGCGCGGTTGATGAGGAGGGAGAGTTTTTCTCCTCGCACATGATTTTCACCGTGATCCTGCGCCATCTCCTGGAGCATCGGGGGCTGCGGGGAGCGGTGGCAAAAACCGTTTCCACTACCCGGATGGTGGATCTGCTCTGCGAGAAATACGGTCTTGAGCTGTTTGAGACTCCGATCGGGTTCAAGCATATCTGCGAGTTGATGCTTGATCACGACATTATCATGGGTGGCGAGGAATCGGGTGGTCTCGGCGTAAAGGGGCATATCCCGGAGCGTGACGGTATTCTGCTCGGGCTGCTGCTGCTGGAGGCGATGGCCGTGTCAGGCAAGGGACTGCGGCAACTTCTCAACGATACCATGGATGAAATCGGCCATTTTTACTATCGCCGGATCGATCTTTCCATCGAGAGCGACGCCAAGGAGCGGCTCATTGCAAAACTGCGGACTGGTGGCATTGGATCCATTGCTTCCCGTCCGGTGGAGAGGGAAAACTTTCTGGACGGTTTCAAGTATATCTTTGCCGACGGTTCCTGGCTGCTTATCCGGCCCTCCGGCACCGAGCCGGTCCTGCGACTCTACAGTGAAGCGGAGACACCTGAAACAGTCGAGGAACTCCTCCGGGCTGGGCGGGAGATTGCCGGGGTGTAGTTATGCACCCTCCCCCAACCCCATTTGAGGGAAGGGTGCTTTAAATTCCCTCTCACCTGGTGAGAGAGGGGTAACGGTAGTCGCACTACACATTGAGTCAACAGTAGCACAGGAAAGTGCTCATGAAGTCACGACCCCAAAAACCACCCGTTCCCTCCGTAAAGGATGACACGGTCCGTCACGCGATCATCAAGCTCCTGAGCAAAGAAACGGTCTCTGCTCTGGATATTTCCCGGGAGGTGCGGGTTGCCGAGCGGGAGATCTACGGTCACCTGGAACACATAAGGAGAACGCTGAGCACTGCCGGTCTGCATCTCCGGGTGGTGCCGGCCGAGTGCCGGGAATGCGGGTTCGTGTTTCACAAGCGAACCAGGTTGACCAAGCCGGGGAAATGTCCGGCCTGTCGAAGCAGTTACATCAGCGAGCCCTTTTTTTCCATCGCTGAAGACGGAACATGATTTCGTAGGGGGCAAAGTAAACGCTTTATCACTTCGACCCCGATCCATAAGTAAGAACAGACAGTAAATAGGATGAAGCAGATAATCTTGCTTCGCTCCAACCGGGAAATACCGAAAAATCGTCGATATTTCCTTCTATAGGACACCCATGGCAAGCGATACAATAGTTATAAAAGGGGCCTGCGAGCATAATCTGAAATGCATCGACGTGGAGATTCCCCGCGACAAGTTGGTGGTGATTACCGGCATCTCCGGATCGGGAAAATCCACCCTGGCTTTTGATACCATCTATGCCGAGGGGCAGCGCCGTTACGTGGAATCCCTGTCGGCCTATGCCCGGCAGTTCCTGGAGCAGATGGAAAAGCCGGACGTGGAATCCATCGAGGGGCTCTCCCCGGCTATTTCCATCGAACAGAAGACCACCAGCAAGAATCCCCGCTCCACGGTCGGCACGGTCACGGAGATCTACGACTACCTGCGCCTGTTGTTTGCCCGGGTCGGGCATCCCTACTGTTACAGCTGTGGCAAGGAGATCGCCTCCCAGACGGTATCGCAGATGGTGGACCAGATCATGGCATTGCCGGAAGGAACGAAAATAACGCTCCTTTCGCCGCTGATCCGTGGCCGCAAGGGAGAATACCGCAAGGAACTGCTCCAGCTCCGCAAAGAGGGCTTTGTCCGGGTGATTATCGACGGTCAACCCCATGACCTGGCCGAAGAGATTACCCTCGACAAGAAGAAAAAGCACGACATCGACATTGTCGTGGACCGGCTGATCGTCAAGGAAGGGATCCAGCGGCGTCTGGCCGATTCCCTGGAAACCGCGCTCCACCATGCCGAGGGGATTGCAAAGGTGCAGATCGTCGATGGCGAGACCTTGCTCTTTTCCGAGTCCCTGGCCTGTATCGATTGCGGCATTTCCTATCCGGAGATGACCCCGCGCATGTTCTCCTTCAACAATCCCTATGGTGCCTGTCCCGAGTGCACCGGTCTCGGTACCCGCATGTATTTCGACCCGGAGCTGGTGGTGCCCAATCCGGAGCTGTCGCTGCGTGAAGGGGCGATTGCGCCGTGGGAAAAAAGACTTTCCGGCTGGTTCCACCAGATTCTGGAGGCCTTGGCCAAGGCTTATTCCTTTGATATCCGCACTCCATTTTCCAAGCTTTCTGAGGAAGCCCGGCGCATCATTCTCTCTGGCTCCGGCGGGGAAAAGGTCCAGTTCTGGTGGGAGGAGGACGGTGGCCGTCGCCATACCTACTACAAGGAATTCGAAGGGGTGCTCAACAATCTCGAGCGGCGTTACCGGGAAACCGATTCGGAGCAGGTGCGGGAGGATCTGGAAAAGTACATGAATGTCATGCCCTGCCCAACCTGCCATGGTGCCCGGCTGAAGAAGGAGGCGCTTTTTGTCCGGGTGGGGGAGCGTAATATCTGTGAGGTTTCGTCCTTTTCCATTGCCGATGCCCTGGCTTTCTTCGAGGCTCTCAGCCTGTCGGAAAAGGAGACCGAGATAGCCCGGCGGATTCTCAAGGAGCTCCGTGAGCGGCTTAACTTCCTGGTAAATGTCGGCCTTGAGTACCTTTCTCTGGACCGCTCGTCCGGAACCCTGTCCGGAGGTGAGGGGCAGCGGATCCGGTTGGCCACCCAGATCGGCTCAAGCCTTGTCGGAGTACTCTATATTCTTGATGAGCCTTCCATCGGCCTGCACCAGCGGGACAATGCCCGGCTGCTGAAAACCCTGATGCGGCTGCGCGATCTGGGCAATACCGTGCTGGTGGTCGAGCATGACGAGGAGACGATCCTCGAGGCGGACCACGTGATCGACATGGGTCCGGGCGCCGGGGTCCATGGCGGCGAGGTGGTGGCCCAGGGAACGCCGGCCGAGGTGATGGCCAATCCACGTTCTCTCACCGGTCGCTACCTGTCCGGCGAACTGCTCATCCCGGTGCCGAAGAAACGTCGAGAGGTGGAACGCTTCCTCCGCATTGTCGGTGCCGCGGAAAATAATCTTAAGAATGTCGATGTGGCTATCCCCCTCGGGGTCATGACCTGCGTCACCGGTGTGTCCGGTTCGGGGAAATCGTCGCTGATCATCGACACCCTGTTCAAGGTCCTCTGCCAGCGCCTGTACCGGAGCCGGGAAAAGGCCGGTGCGGTCAAGGAGATTCAGGGCCTGGAAACCCTGGACAAGGTGATCAATATCGACCAGTCGCCGATCGGCCGAACCCCGCGCTCCAATCCGGCAACCTATACCGGGGTCTTTACCGAGATCCGCGACCTGTTTGCCGGCCTGCCGGAGTCGAAACTGCGCGGCTACAAACCGGGCCGCTACTCCTTCAACGTCAAGGGCGGGCGCTGCGAGGCCTGTTCCGGCGACGGTATCATCAAGATCGAGATGCACTTCCTGCCGGACGTCTATGTCCAGTGCGAGGTCTGCAAGGGCGCCCGATACAACCGCGAAACCCTGGAGGTTCGGTACAAGGGCAAATCCATCGCCGAGGTTCTGGACATGACCGTCTCTCAGGCGGTGCAGTTCATGGAAAACATCCCGCGAATCAAAAATAAGCTCGTGACCCTGGAAAACGTCGGACTCGGTTACATCAAGCTTGGCCAGTCGGCCACCACCCTGTCCGGTGGTGAGGCCCAGCGGGTGAAACTGGCCAAGGAGCTTTCCAAGCGGGCAACCGGAAGGACCATCTATATCCTCGACGAGCCGACCACCGGCCTGCATTTCCATGACATCGCCAAACTGCTGGAGGTGCTGGAGAGGCTGGTGGATGCGGGCAATACCATCGTCATCATCGAGCACAATCTGGATGTGATCAAGACCGCCGATTACCTCATCGACCTGGGTCCCGAAGGAGGCGACCGGGGCGGCGAGGTCATCGCCACCGGTACACCGGAAGAGGTTGCAGCGGTGACCAGGTCGTACACGGGGCAGTTTCTGCGCAAGATGTTGTAGAGGCTGATACCTCACGAGCTCCCTTTATCGTAAGGGGAGCTCGTTGAAATGTAGAGCTGAAAACAGTGATTGAAAGATTTATTACACATACTGAGAAGTAGTATCCAGGAGACAGGCATGGGTGAAACAATCCGGTTCGGCATTTCCATTGACGACAAGCTTCTGAAGAGCTTCGACCATCTTATCGAGGAAAAGGGCTACCTGAACCGCTCGGAGGCGATTCGTGACTTGATCCGGGCGTCGCTGGTGGAATTGAAGTGGGAGAAGGGTGATGAGGCTACTGTGGGAACGGTCACGCTGGTGTACGATCATCATGTGCATGACCTTGCCGACAAGCTTACCGAACAGCAGCATGCCCACCATGACCAGATCGTCTCTTCCCTCCATGTGCACCTGGACGCCCACTACTGCCTGGAGGTTCTGGTGGTGCGGGGCAGGGCCAGTGAGGTGAAAAAGATTGCCGACGAACTGATCGGTGTCAAGGGTGTGAAGCATGGCAAGCTGGTGATGACCACGACCGGCGAGGAATTGCACTAAAAATAATCATGGCTACAAGGCTGAAGACTTGATATAACCCGTCAGCCTTCAGCCTTTATTTCGGCGTTCCCTTCGCAGAATCCCGGCTCGTACTTCTGCTCTTCGCAGAAATCCTGTTTTTTCCGCCTATCATTTTGCAGTATATACATAAACAAACCAGCTGCCTCAGATCCCCGAAGTCCCTGTAATTTCTTTGCTTGCCTTTAGAGGGATTTGACTTTAGACTTATAGCTTCAAGCGCACCGTGCCCTTTTTTCGAGGGCAACAGACGGGCTGCTATGAATACAATTCAATGCCGGAACCGAGAAAGGAATAACAACATGCCGAAAATTTATATCGTTGATGTGACAAACCGGGACGGGGTACAGACTTCCCGCCTGGGCCTGGCCAAGTTGGAAAAAACCATGATCAATATGTTTCTCAATGAAATGGGGATTCACCAGAGTGAATTCGGTTTCCCCTTTACCCATCACGAGAAAAATTATATCGAGGCAAATCTGGAACTGGCGGAAATGGGCGTTCTGAACCCGATCAAATTGAGTGGTTGGTGCCCGATGCGGGGAGAAGAGATCAAGGAAGCGTTCAAAAGCGGTAAACTGAAGAATGTGAATCTCTCCATTTCGACCTCGCAAATGATGACCGACGGAAAGTTTTCCGGTCGTATCGTAAGAAATCCGGAAGAAAATCCTTCAGTGCGAAACCTCCTTGATATCATGACGGAAAACGTGCAGTTGGCGAAAAGCCTCGGTGCCGAGATTGTCGGGGTCAATGCCGAGGATGCTTCTCGAACTGATGACGAATACCTGGTTCGTTTTGCGCTCCGTGCCAAGGCGGCTGGTGCCGACCGCATCCGCTACTGCGATACTCTGGGTTACGATGATCCGTTCACCATCTATCGCCGGGTACGGATGCTTGCCGAGGAAGTGAAAATGCCCATTGAACTTCACTGCCACAACGACCTGGGGCTCGGCGTTGCCTGTTCCGTTGCCGGTGCCAAGGCAGCCATTGATGGCGGCGTCGATGCCCACATCAATACCGCCATCAATTCCATGGGCGAGCGGGCCGGCAATGCGGACCTGGTCTCGGTCATCCTGGCCATGAAGAAAGCGAGTGGACTGGCGGGGAAATACCTGATTGATGAGCAAGTGGATCTTACCAAGGCCTGGAAGCTTGCCAAGTACGCATCCTATGCCTTCGGGGTGCCGATTCCCATGAACCAGGTGGGCGTTGGTGCCAATGCCTTTGCCCATGAATCCGGGATCCATGCTGACGGGGCCTTGAAGGATCGTCGAAATTACGAGTTGTATGATTTTGAGGAGCTGGGCAGGGGTGAGCCGGAAATTATCGATACCGGCAGGGAGATCACGGCCGGCGAATACAGTGGTATTAAAGGATTCCGCAATGTCTACGACCAGCTGGAAATAGAATTCCACAATGACAAGGAAGCAAATGACATCCTCGAGCTGGTACGCTATGCAAACGTACACACTCAGAAGCCCCTGGTGGACGATGAGTTGCGCTTCATCGCCAAATACCCCGAGATGGCGCGAAAGATCATGACCATGACTCCGCTTCGCTAAGAACCGGGCAGGGGAAGATCCTTTTCGAGAATAACAGAGGGGTTCAACCTGGTGGTGCCGTAGACTCCCGTGCTGCGGCGCCACCCGTTGCAACCCAAAGTGGCAGTGTTACCGGATACCCGAACCGTTGCTGTTTTCAAAGGAACCCGGAGAGGTAGCGGCCCATGACGGAAAAGAAACGGATTTTCGATGCTGTCAAGGAGAGCGAGGAACGATACCGAAGGCTGGTGGAACTGTCTCCGGATGGAATAGTAATAACCTCGGAGTTCAAGTTTCTTTTCATGAACCCTTCCGGAATCAGAATTCTCGCCGGGGAAAGTGCCGAGGATTTTCTAGGCCGGTCGGTGATCGATTTCATTCATTGCGACCATCGTCAGATCTTCCTGGAACGATTTCAGAAAATGAATGACAAGGGAGAAAGTGTCCCTTGGTTGGAGGTCAAGTTCATCTGTCTGGATGGCAGAGAGATCGATGTCGAGGTTGCCTCGACCCCCTTCACCCTGGATGGGAAACTGGCCGTGCAGTCGATCTTTCGGGACATCACCGAACGTAAACTGGCTGAGCAACACCTGGAATTCCTTGCCAATTTTGACCCTCTCACCGGACTACCCAATCGTAGACTCTTTTTCGACAGGATTGGCCAGTCCTTTCTGAATGCCAAGCGCCAGGAGCACCTTGTCGGCCTTCTCTATCTCGATCTTGACCTCTTCAAAGAGGTCAACGATTCTTATGGCCATGCAGTTGGCGACCTGCTTCTTCAGGGTGTTTCCGAACGTCTGGCGCAAGCCCTGCGCCTTAGTGATTCCGTGGCCAGAATGGGTGGGGATGAGTTTACCATCATTCTTACCAAGATTGTCGAGCCGGGTGATGCGGCGATTGTAGCACAGAGAATCGTATCCAGTCTTTCCCGGCCGTTTATGCTGGAAGGACATCCGGTCTCCATCGGCGTCAGCATCGGCATCGGCATTTACCCCATCGACGGAGAGGACCCTGACACCTTGCTGAAAAAGGCGGATACTGCCATGTATCGGGCCAAGGAAGCGGGAAGCAATCTCTTTCGCTATTATCACAGGTGCCCGGCTTGAACGGTGAGTGCCCCTTTCGGAACTGCCTGATGCACTAGGGGAAATCAGGCGGCAGGGTCATGAGCCGCCATCTCTTATTATCGCTTTTCCCGATATATTTCCAAATCTGCACGTCTTCTACGGTTTTCACGGTGACCGATGGCTCACGGTAGTAGTCGATATCTAGAATAACCGTTGCCTCTCCCTTTTCCGGGTAACACTCCGACTTCTTGATTCTGAAGTCGGTAACCACGACATCTTTTTCCGCCTTTGCTTTCGCCGCAAATTCTTCCTGCAGTTCTTTTGCCGGAAAAACCAGCGCCGCCTTGTCCAGTTCGTGCCAGCGGAGCATATTATTGTAGCTTTTGGAATTCTGGTCCAGCTCCATGGTGATGTTTTTTTGCTTCATGGTCTCACAGCCACCCACCAGGGCGATTACCACCATCAAGAGCAAGATTCTTTGCAGCATGGTCTGTTCCCTCCACTGTAATTCAACCTAAGACAAGCAGCTAGCCACAGAGGTCACAGAGATCTCTGAGGTATAACTGCGGGATTCAGTTCCATCACAAACGAGTATTCTCGATTTATTTTTCTATCCTTTGATTTCTCGGTGATCTCTGTGCCCTTTGTGGCAAATAAGGTTCTTATGTCTCTATTCATGTTCTGATGTGCCGCACCAGCTCGGCGGCGATGCGGTAGTTGCCGAACGGCGGCATGAGGTAAAATCCCCCCACGCGACTCCGAGCGGCATCGATGAATTCCCGGGCGATGGCAAGCCCTTCCCGAAGGCCATCTTCTTTGCCTTTGCCCCGCATCCTTGCTCGAATTTCATCGGGAATGGTGATGCCGGGAACCTCATTATGGAGAAATTCGGTATTCCGCTCGCTTACCAGGGGCAAAATTCCCGGCAGGATAGGAAGCGGGAGTTTGCCGGTCAGTTCCAACATCCTGTCGAGCTTTTCCAGGTCGAACAGGGGTTGCGTCTGTACGAATTGAGCGCCGTTTGCGAGTTTTTTTTCCAGCCGGGCAACCTGTGACTCCATGTTCCGGACATTGGGGTTGAAGGCGGCCCCGATTGTAAAGCCTGTGCCCCGGTCTATGGAGTTGCCGGTGCCGTTCAGTCCGGCATTGAGGTCGCGGAGGAGGGCGATGAGCCCGAGGGAGTTCAGATCGAAGACCGACGAAGCGCCGGACTGCTCGCCCATGCTGGCCGGATCGCCGGTTACCGCCAGGATCGAGCGGATGCCCAGGAGGCTGGCCCCCATGAGCTCTGATTGCAGGCCGATCAGGTTGCGGTCGCGACAGGTGACATGGATGATCACTTCTATGCCCACTTCCCGCTGGATCAACTCACCCAGGGCGATATTGCCCATCCGGACTCGGGAGAGGGGATTTTCGGCGAGATTGATGGCATCGGCTCCTGCGTCGCGAAGAACCCGGCAGCCTTCCAGGACCCGGCTGCAGTCCAAGCCTTTTGGCGGGTCCAGTTCGACGGTGATGATCGATTCCCGTCCCCAGTTGGCGAGGAAGCCGGTTTTTGCCGGTGTCGGAGTTATCGTCACCCGGCCGGTTGACGCAGGCGGCATGATGGTCCGCTTTGCCGGCTTCATCTCCCGCAGGGACTCGGCCAGCTTGCGGATATGCTCCGGCGTGGTTCCGCAACAACCACCCACCAGGTTTGCTCCGGCCTGTGCCGTTTCCAGTCCCCTGGCGGCGAAGTAATCAGGGGTGGTGCGATAGATATAGCGGCCGTCCAGGTATTCCGGAAAACCGCTGTTCGGGTAGGCGGCCAGGGGTAGCAGGGTAACCGCTGCCATCCGTTGAATGTTACGGGTCATTTCCAGGGTTCCGGCCCCGCAGTTGGCGCCGAGACAGTGGGCGCCTGCTGCGGCCAGTTCCAGTGCGACCGTTTCCACGCTCATGCCGCCGGAGATGCGGCCCCGCTCCAGAAAGGCCATGCTGGCAATGAGCGGCAGTCCGGTTTCGCCTGCCGCTGCCAAGGCGATTTTCAACTGCGGCAGGTCGGCAAAGGTCTCCAGAATCAGGAGATCCACCCCCCCCTCTGCCAGGGCCGAGGCCTGTTCGCGGAAAATTTCGCTGACCTCCTCAGCGGAGGGGGCTTCGCTTTCGCCCCGAAAGCGCGGAAGCGGGCCGATGGACCCGGCCACAAAGACCTCTTTTCCGGCAGCTGCTTTACCGGCCAGGACGGCGCCCTGCAGATTGATCTGGCGGGCCTGGTCTTCCAGGCCCAATTGCTGAAGCCGCAGTCGATTGGCGGCAAAGGTATTGGTCTCGATCACGTGGGCACCGGCGGTAATATAGTCGCCATGCAGGGCCAGTACCAATTCCGGCTTGGTCAGGTTGAGCCGTTCGAAGCCTGACCCGGCAGTCACGCCTCTGGCATGGAGCATGGTGCCGATTGCACCGTCTCCCACCAGAACCTGTTCCTGTAATCGTTCGAGAAAATTCACTGTCTTGACCTCAAAAGCTGTGCTTTTCATGCATCTGTAGAGGGTATCCCACTGCTGGGCAAGGTTTGTTATGGCCTTTTCCTGCCAAAACCGCTAAAATGCCTGGCTCATATTTCATTCAGCGCGAGGGTTACCGTGCACGAAATCATTAATTGGCTTCTCTCTACCATCGGTGCCATGGGCTACCCCGGCATCTTCCTGCTCATGGCCATGGAAAGCTCCGTTATTCCGATTCCCAGCGAGCTGGTGATGCCGCCGGCCGGGTATCTCGCCCAGCAGGGACAGATGAATGTCGGTTTTGCGATCCTCTGCGGAACCCTGGGCAGCCTGGTGGGTGCCTACATCAATTATTTTGCTGCCCGCCACCTTGGCCGGCCGCTGCTCCTGAAATACGGCAAATACGTCTGGATCACCGAGGAGAAATTCACCAGGGTTGAAACCTTTTTTCTGAGGCACGGCGAGATCTCGACCTTCCTCGGGCGTCTCCTGCCGGTGGTTCGACATCTCATCTCCCTGCCTGCCGGACTTTCGGGCATGGGGCACATCCGCTTTGCCCTCTACACCCTTCTCGGTGCGGGCATCTGGGTAACGGTTCTGACCGGAATCGGCTACTACATCGGGCATTTCGTCGGGACGAACCGGGAGCTGACAGATCTGTTTGTGCAACACTCCCACAAGGCAGTGCTGGCTGTGCTGCTGTTCAGCGCTGTCATCCTGGCAGTGTATATTTGGATCCAGCGGCGCCGAAAACGGGACTGACCCTACTCGGTCAGCAACTGTTCAAGGTCCTCTTTGGTCATTTTCCAAATCTTACGACAGAATTCGCACGTTACCTCGGTTTCTTCTTTCTCGGAAACCATGTCGGCAAGCTCTTCCCTGCCCAGGGAAACGAGGGCCTGTTCGATTTTCTCCTTGCTGCAGGTGCACTGGAAGGCCAAGGCTCTCTTTTCCAGGACCTGGTAGGGAATGCCGCCGAACAGGATAGCCAGAATATCTTCCGGTGTTTTGCCTTCTCGCAGCAGTTGGGTAATGGGTGGCAGCGTGCTGATGTGCTCCATTAGCTGCTCCACGAGCTCTTCGTCCCGTGGCGGTAGCGACTGAATGAGGAATCCTCCGGCAGCCGAAACCCGGTTGTCCGGTTCCACGAAGACCCCTAGGCCGACGGCTGATGGGATTTGTTCCGATTCCGTCAGATAGAGGGCCAGATCCTCCGCGATCTCACCGCTCAGCAGCTGTACCATCCCCTGGTACGGGTCCTTCATTCCTAAATCCTTTGTTACCGTGAGAAATCCGGCCTTTCCCAACGCCCTTCCCACGTCCAGCTTCCCGTCCGGAGTCAGGAGGTTGACTTCCGGGACGCCCACGCAGCCCCGCACCGCACCATTGCTGTCCGCTTCCACAAGGATCTTCTTCAACGGACCGTTTCCTTCGAACCTGAGGGCGGTGCGCTGTCTCGTTTTGAGCAGTGCACCCATAAGAGCTCCGGCGGTGAGTGCCCGGCCTAGTGCTGCCGAAGCGGTGGGCCAGGTGCCCTGGAGGTCGCAGACCTCGTTGACCAGGCCGGTGGTGATACAGGCAAGGGCGTGGATATTTCCCGATTTCGTGATGATGCGAACAAGGTAGTCGTTCATACAAGTTCCGCCGTAAAGTTGAATTCAGATGTCTCTTCAATTGAGGCTCCACGGAGGCAGGCATCCAGAACCCGTTTTCGGTTCTCGCCGGTTTCTCCGGAAAGGTCGGCGACAAAGGAACCGCAGCCGCTGTCTCTCAGCCTTTTGCGATAGCCGCTGATGGCAAATCTCCGGTCAGCGGTTACGGTTGTCAGTCCGTCGCGGCTGCTCACCGTATATTCGTCGCCCCGGTCGGAGACCAAGGGCGAATCGCTGCGCACCCCCTTGATATGTATCTTGGAGGTGATCACCGGAACCGGGGCAAAGAGCAGTACCCGCCGTACAATGTCCAAGTTTGCCCTGAGCAGGCTCTCCATGTTGAGAAAATCATCTTCCATGTAGAGAGTTGCGGCGGTCGCGCCCTGCTCCTGCCAATGGAGGAGTGCCTGGCTGTTGAGGGAATAGAGCCGGTAATCGCTGCAGATATCCACTGCAAGACCTTGCAGTAGAGCGAAGTGGGAGAGGTTCGCCAGCTCGAAGCGCTTGAAGCCGTGCTCGAGGAGAAGTTCAACCGCCTCGCGGTAGAAGGGCAGGTCCGCTTCGAAAATAATAAAGGGAAGATGCCAGATGACCTTTTCCTGGCGTCCCCGGAGCTTTCCGGCAAAGGCATGGAGTTGATGGAGGTTGGCCTTTGAGACCGGGAGGATGAGGGTGTCGACGCCGTCCTGGTGCAGCAGATGAAAATCCCTGATGGAATCCACCCGGACGGTAAGCTCATCCCGGAGCTCCCCGGAAGAATGGCCTGAGCAGATAAGGCTTGCCAGTGCCGCCTCTTTTGCACGACGCAACCGCTCTTTTTTACCGGTGAGAACCTTTTCTCCGAGGGTCTGATACAGCGACCGGCGAATCTCCTTCAACAGCGGCGGCGGGATGAACACTGCCGGGAATGCGGGTGCGTTCAGGGTTCCCAGTATAAACGGTGTGTCGCCGCATTTTTCGAACTGGGCCCGCAGTGCTCCTTCCATGTTCGCGGTGCGGGACGGTTCCAGGGTGCCGAGCGGGTATTCTTCTACCCATTCCAGGCCGGCTGCCCGTGCCGTGATCCTGAGGTTTTCACCCTTCAGGGCCAAGGTCAGATTGCAGCGGGTCTTCCGTCCTTTTACGCCGGCCAGTTTGCGCAGGCAGGCGTTCTCGCTCATGGTGAAGGCCGTTTCCGAGGAAACCTTGAAAACCGCATCGCCCAGCGCAAAGGCAAAGGGGGCGGTGACGGTGACGAGAGACTTTTCCCGCGCAACTCTCACCGGCTTTCCGCCCAGGGAGATGTCCTTCACCGTGAAGGCTTTCCCCGCCTTGTCGCTCTTGGGCTGGACACGGATCCGGTCTCCCAGGTGGAGCCGGTCCTTGGTTTCGAAGGTGATGCGATTTTTCTGGATAGTCCTGATGTCGCCGAGAAAACGGCCCGTTGCGCCACGCAGGCTGGGTATGGCGATGTCGGTCGGCTGATGGGAGGCGAGAAAGCCGCGGGTCGGGACGCGACCAAAGGAGAGCTTCAGGAGTTCCTTGGCCTCAGCCACGGTGTCGGCCCGTTTCGCGGGCGGTGCATCGAGCACCATGCGGTAGGCACCCACTACACTCGCCACGTACTCTGCGGATTTCATCCTCCCCTCGATCTTGAAGGAGGAGACCCCGGCATCCACCAGTTCCGGCAGCATGTCGATGCTGGAAAAATCATTGGGGGAGAAGTAGTAGCCTTCCTTGCCCCGATAGCGGTAGAGCCGTCGGCAGGGCTGGGCGCAACGGCCGCGATTGCCGCTGCTGCCGCCAAGAAACGAGGAAAAATAGCATTGCCCGGAAAAGGAAAAGCAGAGGGCGCCGTGGATGAAGCACTCCAGCTCCACGTCGGTTTTGCGGGCAATGGTGCGGATTTCGTCGATGTGAAGCTCCCGGGCAAGGACCACGCGGGAAAAGCCGAGGCTCTCCAGCTCTTTCACGCCAAGGGAGTTGTGGATCGTCATCTGGGTCGAGGCATGCAACGGCAGATCGGGGAAATGGTCGCGGATCAGGCGGTAGACCGCCATGTCCTGGAGAATCACTCCGTCCGGTTCGATCCCCGAGAGGGCGGAGAGCACCTCCACCAGCTTGGGCAGTTCCTGTTCCTTGACCAGGGTGTTCAGGGTGACATAGACCTTGCGCTGCTGCGAGTGGGCATAGGCGACGATCTTTTCCATCTGCGAAAGGGAGAAATTCTTTGCCTTGGCCCGGGCGGAAAACTCCGTCAGACCCGCGTAGACGGCATCGGCTCCTTTTTCCATGGCGGCAAAGAAAGCCTCCAGGGAACCGGCCGGGGCAAGAAGCTCCGGTTTACGTATTTTTCCAGCATTTTCAGTCATCTGCACAGAGTAGCCGAAGGGAGGGGAGGGCGTCAAGAAATGAATGCATGTATGCAACCTACTCCGGTATCCTCGCCTCGCACGGCACCCCGGTCTGACAGAGACCGCAGCCGGGAGTGGCGACGCCATAGCGTTCGCCGACCTCCTGCACTATCGTTTCGTAGTTGTAGACACGACAGCGTTGCTTATCGTGGCCAAAGCGTGTTATTGCTCCGACCGGGCAGCGGCTGATGCAGGCACCGCAGCTGCCGTTGCGGCAGAAAAGGCAGTTTTCCGCGTGCTGTTGGTAGCGGCGAGGGGTTGGGGAAACGACCAGGTCGGTGATGACAGTGCCGCAGCGATGGGCGATGCCCCGATCGCTAATGAAGCCCCGGTTGAGGCTGAAGGTGCCGAGTCCGGCGGCAAACGCGGCATGACGTTCCGACCAGGTGGAAGACGGTCCTTCCGCTGTTTCCAGTGTGTGCCAGCTTTGGGACAGGAGTGGAGCGACCGCCAGCTGGCCCTTGTCAAGGAGGAAGTCTGCCAGGTGTCGTCGCAACTGGTTGTTGAAGGCCTCTCCATGGGTGCGGGTCAGGGCCCATTCCCGGGAGGGCCAGACGTTTTCGCTCCGGTTGCTCTTGCGGGTTTCCTTGGAGATCGGAAGTATCCAGGAGACTACCGTTCCGGCAGCAAATCCGTTTCCGGGAAAGGAGGCTTCCATCAATTCGCGGGGAGTCAGGTGGTGCGGACCGATAATCTCCTTGTAGCTGGTGAACAGGGGATCAGTGGCATCGGCATATCCCACCAGCGGCTCTTCGAAGTAACGGGAGCCGGTGTCCGGGTTCAGGTTTGCAGCGCATTCCGCGGCGAAGCGAACGATCTCGTTGCGAAGGTCTTTTTCCGAGACAATTATTCCGTTCATGTCCGAATCCTTTCTAGTGTCCCGTGCGGTTAATTCAATCCATCCAGATAGGCGAGGTACGAGGCGATAACGGGAATATCCGCCGCCGGCCAATCCAGTTCCTCCAGCTCGTGGGGGGAGAGCCAAGCCAGGGCTCGATGTTCATGGAGGACCAGCGTACCTTCTGTCAGTGAACAGACAAACGGGATCAGTTCGATGGTGAAATCTTCGTAGCGGTGCCGTACCGTCGGCAGGGCGTGCCGGACGGTCACCCGGATATCCAGTTCTTCCTCCAGTTCCCGTGCCAGACATTCCTCGGGGCTTTCACCCTGGTGAAGTTTACCCCCCGGGAATTCCCACATGAGAGGCATGCTCATGGTGGTGCTGCGCTGGGTTGCCAAAACCTTGCCACCGTCTTCGATAACGGCGCATGATACCCGTAAGGGGCTTTCTTTCACCACGTATCCTTCCTTCGGATGATTTTCTGTGAATTTCGATTCATGTTGTGCTACAATCCTCCCGCTGCTTTCCAAGCGGCTCTGCGTAAATCATTCTACCGCCGGGAGACCACTTTCTATGACAAACAGCAGACGTTTCAGTCGCGTAAAATGCGTGGAAAAATGCATCGTGGAAACTGTTTCCGGCCCTTCTGAGGTTACCCTCCTTGATATTTCGCTGCGGGGAGCACTGCTGGAACATGGTGCGACCCTTCCCGTTACCAAAGGCGATCACTGGAGGCTGATTTTTCAACTGGATCATTCCGAGATTGTCCTGGAATTCGGGGTCGAGGTGATTCATTGTCGCGAAAACCTGGCTGGGGTAAAATTTATCGAGGTTGATCTGGATACCATGATCCACCTGCGAAGCCTCATGGAGGCACGGACCGTTAATCCCGATCAAGTCCGTTACGAACTGGAATTCCTGCTTGATGAATAAGGATGCTTTCAGCAAGAGCTGGCGGTTTCCGGTATCTTGCCATTCGCTGATCCTGCGAATCGGGCAGTGATCGTGTCTTTTCTTCTCAACACCTAATCCCTTAATCCTTCGATTCTTCCGTCTCTCCGATGATAGCCAAAATCTGTTTTTTCCGCAATTCCTGCAGTGTTGCAATGGTTTTCTTCCGCATCTCACGGCTCCTGGTAAAGGGGTAGAGGATACCGTTCATCAGTCGTACTCCGTAGTTTTTCTGGGGAAAATCATACAGACTGTGTTGCCGGTAATAACGGTGATCTGCCGGGAAAATATGCCGGAACTGTCCCCAGACCACGTCGCGGAAGAGTTTCTTTCCACCGATGCTCAGGTAGGTGGGCGTTCTGATTGACTTTGCTTCGGAAAGACGGACCATTTCCGCGGCAAGGTTCTGCAGCAGAGCATCAATCTCCGGAGAATCTCCGAACTCATCGGTAACGAAGCCCACGGGATTTGCCTGCTGGATTTCGGTATAGGCCTGGAGAATCTGGCGGAGATTGGCCAATTGGGCGAAGGGTCCGGAGATGAGGAAACCGAATTGTTTCCCGGCAAAGGCGGGTACGTGATTATTGAAAAAGCTCCGGTCAAAAAAGGTCTTCCAGTGTGAGGAGAGATAACGGTCCTGGATCGCTCCGGCAAAGACGATGATGTCGGCGGTCTGCAGCCTTTCCGTGAAAAGTTCCCTGAAACCGTCCCGGTATGCGCAGATATTGTCGTAGCCGCATTGGATACAGCCGATACAGCCGCCGGCGATGGCTTCCGAGCGGAGATTTACCAGCTCCGTTTCGTCGGCATAGGAATCCCTCAATCTGGCGATCATTTTCACCAGATTACTCTCTTCGTCCCCCACGTCGGTAACGATAACCAGGCGCTTGCCTTTCGTTTCCAGACGATGTTCGGGCTGCCCGGGGCGGTAGCGAAAATCACGTTTGCTCAGCGGCTGATAGGTGCGCTGAGTTGGGATTTCACGCTCCATGGCCGAAAGAAAATTGCTGCCGAAATCCAGCAACCGTTGTTGTTCCTCCTTCTGCAGGATGTCGTCCATGGCAGCCGAATGGAAGCCGCTATAGCGCATGTCCAAGTCATCACAGATTGAATGCAAATAGTTATGTGCCGTATGGTCGAAAAAACGGATGGAGGTAGTCAGGGCCGCTGCGTGGCGGCCCTGAAAGGCCGCCGTAACTCCCCGTGCAAAGATCATTTCGATAAAACGCTTGTACTGACTGGGAACCAGGTAGAAGTAGACGGGAAATGCCCAGAGGACCCCATCCGCATCACGGACCTCATCGATGCATGCCGTGAATATTGCTTCATCGTTTTCCAGCGCGGTGATTGCCGAGGATACTTCCAGCAAGGTCCAGTTGTGCTCAGGAAACCGGGAGCGGAGAAACCGGATATAGAGATGGGTCAGGCCGTTTTCGCCCTTGGGACTGCCGCCCAGTACGACTATCTTCATGGTGACCTTTCCTTGCGTCCTTGGCAGGACGCCGATCATGTCGATTCCTTTACCGGTAGAAGGTGATTCCCAAGAGAATCTTGCTGGAATTGAGAGGTTCGTTCGGTGTTGCGGTTCCGGCGTTGGAGATGTGGTGGTAGCGGTACTCGAGGGAAAACGCGGTATCTTTGCTGATGAAATACTGGACGCCGGTGCCCCCCTGATAGGAGAAATCCAGTCTGCTGCCCATGCTCGGAAGCCCCAGGTCCACGTAGAGGACCCCACCGCCGGCAAAGACGTAGGGCGCCCAATTGTCCAGGGAGGTAAATTTCCAGCAGCCCAGGAGGTAGCCGCCAGTCATGGGTGACAATTTGGGATCCACCACGAGGTGCAGCGGCAGCTCCACCAGGAGTTCATGCCTGCCCTTGTACCAGCCGGAACCGATTTCCTTCGACAGAAACCAGCCGAAGCGGCCGATCATGTCGAAAGTCTGCACCTGGGTCCGGGTCGCGCCGAAGCCCCGGTGGGTAATGCCGTAGCCGGAAAGGAAAGAATATTCATATGTTGCCGTTTTCAGGTCGACGGACTCAGCAGCAGGCGCCGTACAGGGGAGGAGCAGCAGTGCTGAAAGGACGAACAAGAGCAGGATGCGCGATAGTGTCACAAAATACCTACCATTTCTGTTTCATCTCGAACCGGAGAATCTCCGGCAGGTTGCGCAGGAAAACGGCGATGCTGTGGGGTGACTTCCAGAGCATCTTCGTGTAGCCCCAGTGGATTCGGCTGCGGCGATAGAAACGGCTGATGAATTCGTTGTACAGCTCTTCCAGTCGTTCGCGGGTCAAGCCTTTGGGGACAAAGACGAAATTCATGCAGTTCATGGCGGGCCAGTCTTCCGTGAATTCTCCGAATTCTCTGATGGTCCGGTAAATCGGTGCGCCGGGAAAGGGGGTGAACTTGGTGACGTTGATTTCGTCCAGGGGCAGCGTCAGGGCGTAGCAAATGGTCCGCTGGATGGATTCCTCGGTTTCTCCGGTAAAGCCCATCATGAAAAGCCCCTTGACCCGCATTCCGGCGTCCTTGACCATTTTAAGCTTTATACCTACCTGGTCCAGTTCGTAGAGTTTCCGGTGTTTCGAAAGGATATCCGGATCTCCCGATTCGATGCCGAAATTGACCTGCCAGCATCCGGAGCGTTTCAGCAGCGAGAGGAGTTCTTCGTCCACATGTTCCAGGCGGGCAATACAATTGTAGCTGACCGGAACCTGTTTGTCCTCCATCAAGGTGCAGAAACGTTCCACGCGCGAGCGGTCAAAGGTGAAGAGGTCATCATAGAAAAAGACATGGCGGATGCCGAAGTTCCGGTGCAGGTACAGGAGATGCTCGACGATATATTCGGGGGAGTTGAAGCGGAAACCCCTGCTGAATACGGAGCGGTCGCAGTAGCTGCATTGGTAGGGGCAGCCCCGGCTGGAGATGATGCTGGTGTTGGGCGCTTTCGGATAGCTGAAGAGCGGCAGATTGTAGCGCCGGGGAAAATCGGGAAGAAGGTGGTAGGCGGGAAAGGGCAGCGTATCCAGGTCCGGGATGTTTTCCCGCACGCTTGAAAGAATACCTCTGCCATCCCGGCGGAAGCCGATGCCGGGGATTGTTGCCACGTTCCGAAAATCGGAGGCCACCAGCTCGGCAAAAGTTACTTCCCCTTCGCCGATCACCAGGAAATCCACGGCCGGGAATGAGTCGAGCAGGGAGGGCCCGACGGTGCAGGCATGGGCACCACCAAAGACGATGTGAATTTCCGGGCGCTGTTCCTTGACCCGTTCGGCGATGGCGTAGCCCTCCAGGAACGAAGAGGTGGTGCAGGAGAATCCGACCACGTCCGCGTTGCGGGCGAGGATGTCCGCTGCGTGCTCCTCGATGGATGCGGGCGCGCCATAGCAGTCCATCACCTCCACCTGGACCCCGCTCTTTTCCAGGTAGGCTGCGATACTCAGGAGGCCGATCGGGGGCATGAGGTTGAAGATGGTGGAAATGTCTTTTCCGGATCCCATCCAGTTGCTGCCATGGGGGTGTACCAGGAGAGCTTTCACGTTGTTTCCTCGCAGGTTGATCTAGTAATTCACGATAGCAGATGCATGGCTGGAATGCCAGTCCGGAATTGCCACCGGCCACGCAGGCTCCTGCGTTGCGGGAGATGCGAAGGAAGAAGTGTGGGTGCGGGAGCGGGCGGTTCAGTTAGGTACGTGGTCTCCTTCGGCCTCGGGAAGAGTCCGGTTCATGCTGCCGGTACGATAGCCTTCCAAATCAAGAGATACGTAGGTAAAGCCGGTTGCTTTGAAGAATTCGACAATTGCATGACGTTGCTCTGGAACCAGGAAGCGCGGGATTTCTTCTTCACCGACCTCGATCCGCACCGTTTCGTTATGGAACCGCACCCGGTAGGTGTGGAATCCGGCGTTCTTCAGAAACTCCTCACAGCGTTCGATCCGGGCAAGCCTCTCGGCTGTTATCTCCGTTCCATAGGGGAAGCGGCTGGCGAGACAGGCAAAGGGCTGCTTGTCCCAGGTTGGCAGGCCCAGTTCCTGGCTCAGGATGCGAACCTCTTCCTTGGAGAGTCCCGCTTCCAGGAGTGGGCTGCGGATGCCCAGCTCTTGCGTTGCCCGGCGTCCCGGGCGATAATCTCCCAGATCGTCGACGTTGCTGCCGTCAACCACGCAAGCAAGGCCCAGCTCTTCTGCCTTGGTGAGGCACAGTTCGAACAGTTCTTTCTTGCAGTGGTAACAACGGTCGGCTGGGTTGTGGGAGAAGCCGGGAATGAGGAGCTCATTGGAGTCAATGACAACACGCGAGGCCCCGATCTGTTCCGCCAGCTGTCCAGCTTCGCGGAACTCCGATTGCGGGTAGGTGGGGGAGGTGGCCGTGATGGCCCAGGCCCTGTCGCCGAGTACTTCATGGGCAACCTTGAGAAGGAACGTGGAGTCAACGCCGCCGGAAAAGGCGACCAGAACGGAGCCCATTTCAGCGAGGGCCTGGCGAAGATTTTCGTATTTTTTGTGGAGCATATCCATGCATGTATCCTTGTCAGACGGCACCCTTGCCGTTCCTGCTCAGGGCGAGAGAAAATAAAACCCTCTCCCGAGGGGGAGAGGGCTGCCCTGCTTTTGTCCTGTATTACGGACTACTTCGCCAAAACGACAAGGTCCGCAGTGAGCTGAAAAAACCGTTAATCGAATATGCCGGTGGAGAGATACCGCTCACCGGTGTCACACATGATGGTTACCACGTTTTTCCCTTTGCCGAGTTTTCTGGCCAGCTGGAGAGCTCCGAAGAAATTGGCTCCTGCGGAAATACCGACGAGCAGCCCTTCTCTCTTGGCAATCTGTTGTGCAGCCTCAAAGGCCTCGCTGTTGGTTACCCGGATCACTTCGTCGTAGATCTCGGTGTTCAGCACATCCGGAATAAATCCCGCGCCAATGCCCTGGATTTTGTGGGGACCCGGTTCACCGCCGGACAGGATGGGAGAATCGGCCGGTTCCACCGCGGCAATCTTGATGGCCGGGTTGTGCTCCTTCAGTACTTCGCCAATGCCGGTTAGGGTACCGCCGGTTCCGACTGCGGCAACGAAGCCATCGATGGACAGCCCTTTCATCGCTTCGATAATCTCGGGACCGGTCGTCTTGCGATGAATCTCAGGATTTGCCGGGTTTTTGAACTGTTGCGGCATGTAATACCCCTGTTTTTCGGCCAGTTCCTCCGCCTTTTGCACGGCTCCGCGCATGCCCTGATTTCCGGGGGTCAGGATCAGCTCGGCACCATAGGCTGCCAGCAGTCTGCGTCGCTCGATGGACATGGTATCGGGCATTGTCAGGACCAGTTTGTAGCCCCTCACGGCACAGACCATGGAAAGGCCGATCCCGGTGTTGCCGCTGGTGGGTTCAATGACGGTAGCTCCCGGTTTGAGCTGCCCGGATTTTTCTGCCGCTTCGATCATGGCGAGACAAATGCGGTCCTTGACACTGCCGCCGGGATTGTTGTTTTCCATTTTTACATAGATGGTTGCGGCGTTCTTTTCTCCGAGCTTGGTGATCCGGACAAGGGGGGTGTTGCCGATCAGGTCGAGGACAGAATCATATTTGTCTGCTGGCATAGCTCTCTCCTTCGTCGTGCTGATGAAAAGCCTGGGTCCGGTACTGCTGCCTGGTCCCAGTTTTCAGATGTAGTAGGTGAAACGGTGGTCCTGCTCTCTTTTGACCCCGAGAGATTGTCCGCGCTCGCAGAGTGTTTTCAGGGTCATGTCGGAAAAGAGCTCGTTGAGTTTTTCGCTGGCTTCCAGCCAGACTGTCTGGGTAACGCAGCTGCCGTCAAAGAGACATTCGCCCTTTTTCTTTTTCTTCTTGCTGGTGCATTCTACGAGGAGGGTATCCCCTTCCGCGGCTTCGAGGATTTCCCTGACGGTAATCTGGTCCGGTTTCTTGGCCAGAAAATAGCCCCCCTGCGGCCCGCGCTTGCTCTTCAATATTCCGGCTTTCTTGAAGCTTTGGAATATCTGTTCCAGGTAGCGCGGAGAGATTTCCTGTCTGCGCGAAATGTCTTTGATCTGCGAAGGAAGGGTGCCCGAATTATAGGCCATGTCGAACAGTGCCCTCAGGCCGTAACGGCTTTTTGTCGATAATCTCATGAGCGAACTCCTCCTGAAGCATACCCCGTGGTGCCCCTGACGGGAGCGGCCATTTTGCCGGTAGCATTTTTCGTGAATTATTTCTGATACTCTATAATATGCACATCATTATTGTCAAGAACACAAATATATGGTCAGAATATTCTTCATAGTTGTGCTGAAGATTCCGGGTGTTGTTCTCGCAATGATTATCTGGTACGATTCCCTAATCAGTATGAAAAGTTTGGGGAGGATACAATGAAAAAAATCATCAAGAAGGGAACGTACCTTTTTCCGACGCCCACGGCAATGGTGTCTTGTGTTGCGGAGGGAGGTGTTCCGAACATAATCACGATTGCCTGGGTGGGGGTTGTCTGTTCCGATCCACCGGTAGTGAGTGTGTCGATCCGGCCGGGCAGGTATTCCCATGGTCTGATAAAGAAATCCGGAGAGTTTGTGATCAATATTCCCCGTGAAGGACAAATTAGAGAGCTGGATTTTTGCGGGGTTGCCAGTGGCAGGCAGGTGGACAAATTCAAGGAGCTGGGACTTACCCCGGTTGCGGGCAGTGAGGTTGCAGCACCCCTGATCCAGGAATGTCCGGTAAATCTTGAGTGTCGTGTCATTGATATCAAGAGCCTGGGAGCCCACGACCTGTTCCTGGGTGAGATCGTGGCGGCCCACATGGACGAAGAGGTAATGAATGGAAAGGGAGTCATCGATATTGCCAAGTTGAGTCCCATTGCGTATTGCCCTCAGGCTTCCCAATACTGGAGTCTGAAAGAGGTGATCGGAACCTATGGCTTTACCGGGGGCAAGAAGTAGAGGATTCCCTGATAATCTCACCATCGATGATACGGAATTCATCACCGAAGCCGTTGTTCCAACGGTCCCCTTCCCGAAGAGGATAGGGGACCTCCCTGCGACCAAGAAAGACCGTCTCGTCCCGCAGGTAGCCGAACCACTCCAGGTTGCCGTTCATCCAGATCCTGTTTTTCAATTCCACGGGGCATCCTCCGATCGGGACAGGGCCATACTTTTTCGGTAATTTTCTGCCCGCCATTCTCCCGTATACCCGCTGTTATTGCAAGAAAATGAACGAGTTCCCTTTCTGTCCATGTCTTCCCTGTGCAGCAGCGGTTTGTTATGGTTGCGCGTAGAGGCATTCTCCCGGTTGTTTCCGTTGTCGTATTGCGGTAGAGTAGGGGCCAAATCAAATTTGCGTCAGGATAGGTCCGGAGTAGCAAGTGGTAAATATTGTCTTATTGACAAATCAGGAGCGACTGATCAGGATCTTCAGCAATTCCGCGGTGCAAGGTGCCGGAAAGGTCCGCGTTGTGGGCGGGATCCACGAGGCACTGGCTGCTGTTGCCGCGAAAGGGCTGAATTTGATCTTTATCCAGGAACGTCTGGGAGAGATCGCCGGTGAGCTCCTGGCGTACAGGATGAGCGCGGAACTGAGGGGGAAAAAGGTAAAGATAATTCTATTCGGCGATCCTGACGCTATTCCGGTGTCCGGCAAAAAGCCTTTCCAGGCGGTGCTTGACATCGCCGGGAGCGATAGCGAGCTTACTGCGACAATTGTGGAGATTATTTCCTCATCTGCGGCAGGGACGAAAAAGAAGAAAAGTTCTCCGAAGCACGGGACGCCGTCGCAAGCGGTTGAGAAGAAACCACTTGAGCCTGGTCCGCCACTTCCTGCGGATACCGTTGATGACGTGGTTGAAATCCAGGGGTCATCGCTGATCCGTGCAGAGGCCTCTGCGTTCCTGGATTTGCCTCCCGTCCCTGAGCCGCCCAGAACCGCTTTTCAGGCGAAACTCGAAAATGCACTGAACGAAGCAAGCGGCGCGAGTGTTGTGCCGCGGCGGGAAATACCCCTTGTGCCAGCGGAACCTTTTGACGGGCCGCTTCGGGTAACTTGGGGAAAGCCCTCTTTCTATGATCGTGTCCGCGACCGCTTACTCCGGCCCAGGCTGCGTATGATTTTTGGTGGGGTATTTGCTTGTTTCGTGGTTCTGCTTGGATTTTTCCTTTACTACCAACAGCAATCGGACGGAACTGCCGTTTCTGCAAAATCCCGAGCAGCGAGTAAGGAGGCGACCAGCGCCTTTCAGAACGTGCCGGGCGCACTTCCATCTTTTTTACCGCGGCAGGCGGTGGACAGTGGGTACGCTAAGGCCAATCCTGGCTGGGAGCGTTACCAGGGCCCCTTGACGGAATTCAGGATTTTTCGGGAAAAAGGGTTGATTCGTGCCATCCAGATTATCGACCGGGGTGGGCAGGGTATCAGTCCCGGTTTGCTCTCCTCCGTCCTGAACGAGATGGCCGGTTCCTCGCAGTATGTGGTCGAGGCAACGGAGAAAAAGGGGCCATATCTCGTTGAAAAGGGCAGTCTTGTCAATGGAGACCGGATCATTGTCTATCGCAAGGAGCCAGAACGGTCCGTGAAGGCCTTTGTTCTGGATCTGAAGTAGTCAGTTGAGGGTTTCATCTACGGTTATTCACTACCCTGTCGAAATCGGAGAATTCATGTCTGCCAGAAAAGAACAACATTCCGGCTTCCCATTTTTGTGCGGGCTGTCCGTGGTGCTTTTTCTGCTTGTTCTGCTGGGTACCGGCGAGCGGGTTTTTGCTGCCGGATCACCATTCGAGCTTAAGATTCGTGATCTGGAACAGGGTGATGCCGTCACAAGTGAGGTGAAAAAGCCGCACTCGCTGTCTTCCGGGCAGCCTCACGGCAGTGAGGTTTCTTCTGCGCCGAGTGTGAAGGTTGAGGCTCCTCGGGAAGGAGATTTCGTCAGGTATACGATTCGTTCAGGTGACAATATCTATACGATTCTGACCAACCGCTTCGGCTTGTCGGCAAACAAGGCGGAAAGACTGATTCCCGAGGTCATGAGAATAAACGGCATTGTCGATACCTCCGGGCTTCAGATCGGACAAACTCTGCTGCTGCCCCTTGCCGGGAAAAAAGCCGTTGTCCTCCCGAAAAAAGCCCCTGTTGAAGCTCCCGTTCCCCCGCCTGAACCTGTTCCGCCGGCAGTAGTGGAACCCCCGGCGCCGGTGGCTTCCCCTGCCCCCTCTCCCGGTGTGGACGAGGGAATGCTGCGGCGGGCCAAGGAGTTCTGGGTCCGGCTTTTCCCCGGGAGAAAGCCGCTGGGAACAGTGCCTGGGAAGGGAAAGACCGGTCCGGTGTGCGAACCACTGCTGGTCGGTCTCAACGGCAAGGAAATTCGCATCGTGCCTCCCGCTACGCCAGCTGTATTTGCAAACCTGTCCGGAGCCGGAGCCGCGAAAGGGGAAACAGTTGTTGCCGATCCTGCCAACGAGAAAGGCTTTGTGAAAGAGCTTCTGCAGGCAGCGGGGTTTGCCGTAACCGACGGGGGGGCTCCCCTGGAATTCGGAACCGAACCGAAACTTTCGCTGAAGGTCGACTTTACCGCGGCCCAAAGGTTGCCGGGTGCGGAAGAGCGAAAAACGATCCTGGTGCTGCGAGAGAAAAACGGCTGCCAGAAACTGCCGGAAAGCTTTGTTTCCTATCTGTCGGCAAAAGATTTTCGCCTGGTGGCATGGTGCGACGCGTCTGAATCTTCGCCGTTTTCCGCTGCCGTCCATGTCCATTCCGTGCCGTCCGGAAGTTCGGATGCGACGCTGGATTCTGTCCTGGCAGATCTCGGCATTCAAGCGATCAAGGATTTTCCCATCGAGATTCAGGTTGGCCAAAGCGGGGCTGCATCTCTGAAAGTCACCGTTGACCGGTATTTCGAAGGGGAAGGAAAACGATTTTTTGTTGACCTTGGCAATGACACTCCGAATCGCGCGACGCTTTTCCGCCTTCTGGAACTGGCAGGCTACCAAAGAATCGCGGTTGTCGGCACGGATACTTTACGGACAATTTCAGCCAAAATTTCCGCGGCACTGAATATTCCGGCAGACTACCACAGCTATCATCTTACTTCGCTGCCCGATGGTTTTTTCACGCTGGACATCACCGGAATACTTTTTCAGCAGCCCGGCTCGGCTGGTGTCAAAATTTTTCTGACCAACGGTCCCGTGGACCAGCCATTTTTCGATTTGCTGAATGACCTTCCATGGGGTACACAATAACGGAGGGGTTGGTCTTTTCCCAGGGAGATGAATCCAGCGAAATCATCTCGCCCGGCAGGCTACGTATTCTGACGCTATGCTGCGTCCCATGTCTTTTATAGCTTTATCCTATTTTAAATCACCGTACAAGAAGGAGTCATGATATGAAATTCACCAAGATGCAGGGTGCCGGCAATGATTATGTATACGTCAATTGTTTTGAGGAAAACGTGGAAAATCCTGCTGAGGTGGCGCGAAAGGTTTCCAACCGCAATTTTGGTATCGGTTCCGACGGCCTCATCCTGATCATGCCGTCGACCGTTGCCGATGTGCGGATGCGCATGTTCAACTCCGACGGCTCGGAATCGGAGATGTGCGGAAACGGAATCCGCTGCGTCGCGAAATATGCCTATGACCACGGTATTGTCACCTCGAAGGAGATTTCCGCTGAAACCGGTGCCGGGATCCTGACCCTGCAACTTTTTACCAATGCCACCAACAAGGTCGACAAAGTGCGGGTCAATATGGGCGAGCCGCGTCTGATCCGTTCGGAGATACCCATGCTGGGAGACGGGGCGGAAAAGGTCATTGACGAGCCACTCAATATTCTTCATTCGA
This sequence comes from uncultured delta proteobacterium, assembly GCA_963748325.1. Classification (GTDB taxonomy): domain Bacteria; phylum Desulfobacterota; class Desulfuromonadia; order Geobacterales; family Geobacteraceae; genus RPRC01. Next base: position 320,466 of record CAVVIJ010000001.1, read on the forward strand.
CCTTCAAGATTACCTGTGTTTCCATGGGCAATCCGCACTGCGTGATCTTTGTTGACGATGTGGAACATTTTCCGCTCGAGAAATACGGTCCGCTCATTGAAAATCACGAGCTGTTTCCCCGCCGCACCAACGTGGAGTTCGTGGAGGTGATTTCCCGGACCGAGGTGCGTCAGCGGACCTGGGAGCGGGGAGCGGGTGAAACCCTTGCCTGCGGAACCGGGGCAAGTGCGGTGACCGTGGCCTGTGTGCTGAATGGCTTGACCGAACGGCGGATTGTCAATCATCTTTCAGGCGGTGACCTGGAGATGGAATGGCCGGAAAACGGCCCGGTTTTCATGACCGGTCCGGCGGTGCAGGTGTTTACCGGGGAGATTGATCTTTAAATAGTAGCTGATCCGCTGCGGCAGGTGGGAAAGCAGCTCTGACCTTACAGGAAAGGAATACGCAGATGGACTATCTCGGCGCCCACATGTCAATCGCCGGAGGGCTCTCCAAGGCCATTGACCGGGGCAGTGCCTCCGGTTGCGGTGTGATCCAGGTTTTTACCCAGAATTCCAACCAGTGGCGCGGCAAAGCGGTGAGCGACTCGGAGGTTTCCCTGTTCCGGGAAAAGCGCGAAGCGGCTGGGCTGTACGATGTAGTTTCCCATGACATCTATCTGATCAACCTGGCGGCTGCGCCGGGAGAGGTGCGGGACAAGAGCCTGGCCGGTTTTCTGGAGGAAATGGAGCGCTGTGCCCGCCTCGGCATCGACAAGATCGTCATGCATCCCGGCTCTCATGTGGGAGACGGAGAAGAAACCGGAATAAGCAGGATCGTCGAGGCTTTCGACTATCTCCTGGAAAAAGGGCGGGATTATACCGGGAAGATACTCCTGGAGACCACTGCCGGACAGGGAACCAATCTCGGCTACACTTTTGAGCAGCTGCGGGATATCCGCGACCGCTCCACCTTTCCCGACCGCTTCGGCATATGTTTTGACACCTGCCATACCTTTGCTGCCGGTTATGATTTTACCAGCGAAGAGGGCTACCGTCAGGTTTTTACCGATTTTGACCGGATTCTCGGACTGGAGAATTTGCTGGCCTTTCATTTTAACGATTCCAAAAAGGGCCTTGGCAGCCGTGTTGACCGCCATGAGCATATCGGCCAGGGAGTTCTGGGCCTTTCCGGATTCCGCTTTCTCATGAACGACAAAAGATTTGTCAACGTCTCGAAGATCCTTGAAACACCGAAGGGAGACAATGATGAGATGGATGCCATCAACCTGAAGACGCTGCGTGATCTGGTGGAATAGGGAGGTAGGCCATGAAAGAGAAGATCGAAATTATCCAGGGGGACATCACCAAGCTGGTAGTGGATGCCATAGTAAATGCCGCCAATAACTCGCTTCTGGGCGGAGGGGGTGTGGATGGTGCCATTCACCGGGCGGCCGGTCCGAAACTGGTGGCGGAATGTGCAACACTGATGGGCTGCAAGACCGGAGATGCAAAAATTACCGAGGGATACCGGCTGCCGGCGAAACACGTCATCCACACAGTCGGGCCGGTCTGGCATGGTGGCGGCAAGGGCGAACCGGACCTCTTGCGGAGTGCTTACCGGCGCTGTTTCCAGGTGGCCCACGAAAATGGCCTGGAATCGATCGCTTTTCCGGCCATCAGTGCCGGAGTCTATGGTTATCCCATGGTCCAGGCCTGTGAAATAGCCCTGCACGAGGCCAAGTCGGCGCTTGAAAACTATCCCGAGCTGGAAAGAGTGGTCTTTGTTGCCTTCAACGAAGGAACTTTGCGGATTTATCAGGATACCTTCAATAAATTGTTTGCTTCGTGAGGAGGGGGAGCCGAACTGGCTCCCCCTGTTTTTTTACCTGTGGTAACGATTGTGTTTCAGGCGCCAGATATCCCTGCTGGCAACGTTGAGCCGGTGGTTCAGTCTCAGTCGTTCCCGGGATGACAGGTGGCCGTCGGATTTCATCCGTGCTTCTGTGTGCCTGATGCGAGCATGTTGTCTTTCCAGTGCCCGGGCTTCCCGGTGAGTGAGTTGTCCGCTTGTCACTCCTCGTTCAATCCTTCTTTCTTGTCGAACTTCTCTTTTGTCGATGCGCGGATTGTAAGTGGATCCGGCGCAGGCGATCCCGGCACCCATTACCAGTAAAATTCCAGCCATAATTCCGAAAACGAGACCTTTTTTCATCGTCATACCTCCTGTTGATTTCTTCGGAAGCTTCCTGCAGAGCGCTCTGTAGTGTAGTTGTCCCTTTCAACGCGCTTGCCAGAGCCGGGTTGACAAATTTCATATTTCCGGTCGCCCAAAATGTGCAACGGCCTGTTCTTGTTGATATTTTGCAGATGGAAAGAAATTCCAAAGAAAAAATACGGGAGGAAAGAGCGAGAATAAAGCCATGCGGTATGACTGGAAAGCAAAGAAACACGCTGAAAACAATGCAGGCGGCCAATGGCCGCCTGCATTCTATTGCCCTACGAGTTTCTACGTCGACAACCTGCGTCTGCTAGAGTATTTCCACCAGTTCGATTTCAAAGGTGACGTCTTCGCCGGCCAAAGGGTGGTTGGCGTCGAAATTGATTTCGTCGTCAGTCACTTCCACAACCAGTACTCCCAGTTCTTCATCGTTTTCATTAACCAGGACGATTTCGTCACCGACCTCGGGATTCAGGTCTTCAGGGAGATCGGTGCGGGGAATGGAAAAAACCCTTTCTTCGTCGTACTCACCAAAGGCATCTTCCGCCGGGATAATGACCTTTTTCTTGTCACCCACCGACATGCCGATGAGTGCTTCCTCAATGGCAGGGAGGAACTCGCCCTTGCCGAGAACCAGCTCTCTTGGGCCGTGTTCGCCGCCGCAGCCGCAATCTTCCGATTCACAGTCTGCGCTTTCGCGAGTGGAATCAAAAACCGTTCCGTCTTCCAGCATCCCCGTATAGTCGATTTTTACTTTGTCGCCGTTTTTTGCCTGTGCCATGCGTATACCTTTCTTAACTTTCTGCAGCGTAATGTTACGGTCTCTTGATACCGTTGATATCTACAAAGTACGGTTGAAAGGGGGCGGCAGTCAATGAAAATCGTCAGGCGTAGTCGGAAAATCAGGCCTACAGCCCTCAAAGGTGCTGCTGCCATTCGTTGCTTTGGGTCGGTGCTTTCCGTGATAAGAAATCCCTCTTCCCGCAACCGGTTCGGAGTCACCGGGAGGAGCTCTCGATATCTGGCGAAAGCCCTTTTCAGGGCCATTCCATCATATTGACTTGCCTACGCTAATAGTGTACCGTAAACAATTCTAAACTTGTATAAAGAAAGACTTGTACCGATCGTTGAAGAACGCGATTACTATTGATGTTGAAGACTGGTTTCATGTGTGCGGCTGGGATGGCGAACCGCAAGGTGAAGCGCTCCAGAAAAGAGTGATTCCCAATATCGAGCGGATCCTCTTGCTGTTGGCCGAGTTTCAGGTGCAGGGCACCTTTTTCGTCCTCGGTTCCGTTGCTGAACAAGAACCTTCACTGGTTCCACTGATCGTTTCCGGAGGCCATGAGATTGCTTCGCATGGTTACTCCCACCGACTGGTTACAGAACTGGGCCTCGAAGGTTTCCGAGATGAAATTCGCCGTACCGGGGACATCCTGGCTAGCCAGGCGGGCAGGATGCCGATCGGCTTCCGGGCTCCGCAGTGGTCACTGCGCCAGGAAGATTCATGGGCTTTCGAGATTCTCTGTCAGGAAGGCTACCGCTATGATTCAAGCCTGAACCCCCTTCCTTTTGTGGGGGACAGGTCAGGCCACCGTTTTCCATTTGAGATCATGGTCGGATCAAAGAAGATTCTGGAGATTCCGCCCATGGTGACACCGCTTCTGGGTGGAAAACTGCCGACCGGCGGAGGATGGGGGTTCCGTTTTTTCCCTTTCCGGATGATTGCTGCCACGGTCCGACGCTATAACCTGGCTGATAATCCGGCGGTTTTTTATCTTCATCCCAGGGAAATGGAGGCTGACGGTCCCCGCCTGCCCATGTCGCCCCTGCGGAGTTTTGCGGTCTATGGGGCACGGCGCGAGGCTGGAGCGCGTCTCCGTCACTTGCTGGAGCGTTTCCGCTTCGGTACTTTGGAGCAGATGGTCGAATCGTGGGAATCTGTCTAGTCATACCAGCCTATAACGCCGAGGCGACCATTGTGGCCGTGGTGGAAGAGACGCTTGCTTCGGGGTTTCCGCTTCTCGTTGTCGATGACGGGTCAACGGATGGAACGGCCGAACGTCTTACAGGACTGAATGTCGAGGTGCGACGGCATCCGCAGAACCGGGGCAAGGGAGCGGCCCTGCGTACCGGCTTCTCCTGGGCAAAGGAGAATGGTTATTCAGCGGTCATTACCCTTGATTCCGACGGCCAGCATGATCCGACCGCTATTCCCCGCCTGTTGGCAGCCGCCAGCGAGGGGAATTATGACATTCTCGTTGCGTCACGGGCCAGCCAGTTTGCTGAGATGGCCGGACTTCGCAATACCTGGAACCGTTTCGGCGTCTGGTGCGTCAAAAAGAAGACCGGTTTCGAGATCACTGACAGTCAATCCGGTTTCCGTTATTATTCGAAGCGGATTTTGAAAGACCTGGATTTGACCGCGAATGGGTATGAGCTGGAGATGGAGGTCCTCATGAAGGCCTGGCGGGCCGGAATGAAGATCGGCAGTCTGCCGATTGCGGCGCGGGTTGCCGATGGGCGCTCCACCAGCCATTTCCGTCCGGTACGTGATACCTGGAATATCTGTATGACCTTCCTCAAGTATCTATGAGCGAAGAGGGATTGAAAACAATGCTGCAGAGCATCAAAAATTATTCAACGGAAAAAATCATCTCGCTCCTGCTTTCCATGGCCACCAGTTCATCCAACGAGAACCTGGCCCGGATGACGTATCTGATGGAGTTGATGGCGAAAAAAGATTACTACCGGGAAAGGATCAGGTGGATCCGTCAGCTGATCCGCGAGAACCACCCGAGTATCGAGTTTCCTCGGAAAATCCTGCGCGATCTTCATCCTAACCAGCGGGACAAGTGGATTTCAAACCTGCTGGTGAACCATCTCCTGTCCGGAACCAACAAGCGCAAGGCCTGGTCCGACCGCGAGGGCTACTATCCGCCTTCCACCGTGGTCATCAGCCCCACCATGCGCTGTAACCTCTCCTGTTACGGCTGCTATGCCGGTGATTACGACAAATCCCTGGAACTTTCCCGTGATGAAATCGACTCCATCCTGACCCAGATGAAGGAGATGGGGGTCTATTTCGCCGTTATTTCCGGTGGTGAGCCTTTCTTCAAGGAAGATATCTTCGAGATCTTCAAGAAACACAGCGACATGTGCTTCCTGGTCTTTACCCATGGGGGGCTCATCGATGAGCGCATGGTCGAGCGGCTCATCGAGGTGGGTAATGTCATGCCGGCCTTTTCCCTGGAGGGATACGAGCAGGAAACCGATGAGCGTCGCGGTGCGGGGCATTTCCAAAAGGTCATGCATGCCATGGATCTCCTGCGGGAGGCCGGGCTTTCCTTCTGCGGCTCCTTTACCCAGACACGCCGTAACACCGAGATCATCACCAGCGACCACTACCTTGATATGCTGATTGAAAAGGGTTGCTTCGCCATCTGGCTGTTCTCCTATGTGCCGGTCGGCAGGGAGCCGGACCTGGAATTGATGCCGACTCCCGAGCAGCGCGATTTGATGCGGCGCCGGACCAGTGACTTCCGCGCCACAAAACCGATGGTCATTGTTGATTTCTGGAATGATGGCCCGATTATCAGCGGCTGCATTGCCGGTGGAAGAAAGTACTTTCACATCAACGCCAACGGCGATATCGAGCCATGCGTTTTCTGCCATTTTGCCGTTGATAATATCCGCCGGACTACCATCAAGGAAGCCCTGAGGTCTCCCTTCTTCATGAAGATTCGCGAGCAGCAGGGCGAGCCACGAAAACCTGCTGCGACCCTGCATGCTGATCGACCATCCCGAGGTCGGCAGGGAGATTTTCCAGACCGAAGGGGTCTATCCGACCCACCGGGGTGCGGATGAAATCTTTACCGGGCTTTCCGGCAAGATGGACGACTATGCCGCGTCGTATGCGGAGGTTGCCGATAAGGCCTGGGATAAGAACTTCTGCGGCAAGCCCGGAAGACCGCTCAAGAAGTCGTGCGGGAATAAATCCTGATGGCAAGCTGGTTCCCGTGAAATTGTACAATAGCGTCAATCTCTTTTTCATCAAGCTGCTGACGATCCTGGTGCCGCGGTTCCTGTTTCCGTTTTTTGCCTTCGTGTTCGGCGGGCTCTTTTATCTGCTCCTTCCGGGGAAAAGGGCGATTATCCGGAAGAACCTCCGGGTAATCACCGGTCGGCAGGATGTGGAACGGCTGGTGTTTTCCACCTTTTACAAGTTTTCCCTCAACTGGACCGATGTCATGCTGATGATTCGGCTGCGGGGGGAGAAGCTGAATAGCCTGATCGGCAGAAGGGTCGGTAAAGAGCATCTCGACGCTGCCATGGAACGGGGCTGCGGGGCGATCCTGATCTCCCCGCACCTGGGAAACTGGGAACTGGGCGGCTTGGGACTGGTGGAAATGGGCTACCCGTTGAATGTCCTTACCTTCCGCGAGCCGGATGAGAAGGTAAATGAGCTGCGGGAAAAGGTCCGTAGTGAGCGCGGTATCCGCTTCATCTACGTGGATCGTGATGACACCTCGCCGCTGGCGATCATCGAGGCGGTGAACGCCCTGCGCCGCAACGAGGTGCTGGCGCTTCTTGGTGACCGGGACGGCTCTTCCCATACCGCACCCATGGAATATTTCGGTCATACTACGGAGATTCCCCTCGGAGCCGCATACTTAGGGCTGGCGAGTGGTGCACCGGTTTTTCCGGTCTTCGTCCCCTTGCAAGGGATGCGCTACGCGACCATTATGGAAGAACCTGTCTACTTCGTCGGGGCGCACGGCAAGCACAAAGAGGTGATCCAGGAAGGAATGAGCAAGATTTTGCGGGTATTCGAACGCTATATTCGGACCTATCCTGACCAGTGGTATAATTTTTTCGATTACTGGGAAACGACGGAAGGCCAAGAAAAGGAAGATACATGTCTGAAGAATTGATTGTACAGATGAAGCAGTTGATCATTGACAGTTTGAGAATTGAGGGCATGAACCCGGACGATATCGAGACGGATGCGCCCCTCTTTGGTGAAGGACTTGGTCTGGATTCCATTGATGCGCTCCAGCTGGTCGTGGCGATGGAAAAGGATTACGGTGTGATTGTTCCCGATGCCGAGACCGGGACCGTGGTCTTCCAGTCGGTGCGGAGCATGGCCCAGTATATTGCGGAAAACAGAAAGTGAAGCTGCTTTTTGTTTCCCCCGGCTGGCCCAAGGGAAGGTTGTGGGGCGAGTTGGGATTCAAATTTCCCTCTCTGTCCCTTGCCGCTCTGGCTGCCGTAACACCGTCCCACTGGCAAATCGGGCTGGCTGACGAGAACATAGAACCCCTTGATTTTACGGTGGAAGCTGACCTGGTGGCCATTACCTCGATGACGCCCCAGGCTCCCCGTGCTTACCAAATTGCTGCCGGCTTCCGGGAGCGTGGCATCCCGGTCGTTATCGGCGGCTTTCATGCAAGCAATCTTCCCGATGAGGCCCAACAGCATGCCGATGCGGTGGTGGTGGGAGAGGGTGAGCTGGTTTGGCCGTTGCTCCTTGCCGACCTTGAGAGTGGTTCGCTGCAGCCCCGCTATCGCGCAGCCGAGCTCCTCGGCATGCAGGAAGTTCCCCCGGCACGACGGGAGCTGTATGCCGGGAAAAAATATCTTTTCACCAACACCATCCAGACCACCCGCGGCTGTCCCTTTGATTGCGAGTTCTGTTCCGTAACCGCCTTTTACGGTCGTAAATACCGGAAGCGCCCGGTGGAGCAGGTCCTCCAGGAACTGGAAATTCTCCGCAAAAAAAATTCCTTTGTCTTTTTTGTCGACGACAACCTGGTGGGTGACCGCCGCTATGCCTTGGAACTTTTTGCCGGGATGCGCGGCAAGGGTTTTAAATGGCTTTCCCACGCGCCCATCGACCTGGCCCGGGATCCGGAACTTCTGCGCGCAGCGGGGGAGGCCGGCTGCATCGGGCTGTTCGTGGGATTCGAATCCCTGAACGAGGAAGCCCTGGTCGCCATGGGCAAGGTCACCAACCGTGCTGCGAGTTACCTTGAGGATGCTCGTATGTTCCGCGAGAACGGCATCGGCATTCTCGGCTCCTTTGTTCTGGGTTACGATGGGGACACCCCGGACGTCTTCGACAGGATTCTCGGATTCTGCGAGGAGGCCCGGCTGGAAGCGGCCATCTTCCCGATCCTGACCCCCTATCCCGGCACCGCGGTACGGGCCCGTCTCGAAGCTGAGGGAAGGATCATCTCCAATCGCTGGGAAGACTACGACATGGGGCACGTGACCTTTCGCCCCAGGGGAATGACGGCGGAAGAACTGCAGGAGGGCCATAACCGTTTGAACCGATCTTTTTATTCCTTTTCATCCATGTATCGTCGCATCTTCAAGGCACATCGTTCGGTACAGGTCTTTGCGCCGATGAATTTCGGTTTCCGGAGCGCGGTACTGAAGACGGAAAAGGCTGAGCGACGGCGGGCTACGCAGGGGTGAGGGCAATAGTTTTTTGTTCTGCCTTGCGTTTTTGTTTGCAATTTCGTACCCTTTGTGAAGTTTGAGCCTTGTGAACGGTGACAAATCTTTCAACCGGAGTATCTATCGATTATGAAGTGTTTCATGTTTCCGGGGCAGCCGCTCATGAGGGCTGCTGAACCCGCTGATGATAAACAATACCAGGAAATTCGAACTCTCACCCTGACCCATACCGGAATGGATATCCATGACCTTTCCTGGAGCCGCAAGGCGTCCAGCGAAAGCGTTGCCCTCCAGGTGTATGGGGCTGCCCTGAGTCTCTACCGGACTCGTCTGCTCCTTCAGGAGGGACACAAGCCCGACATGATCGCAGAGCACAGTATGGGAATTTACGCCGCCCTTGCTGCCGGAGGTTCCATTTCTGAAGGTGACGCGCTGGAGTTGACTTGCCGCATCGGGACCTGTATCGCTCGGATGGCGGACAAAGGTGCCTACGCCCTCGGCTGCATGGTTGGTCTACCTCTGGAACCGCTCCTTGCCATTGCCGAGAATAACGGCGTCTTCCTGGCGAATCATAACACCTCGCGGCACTTCCTTCTTTCCGGAGAGAGGCTCGGGATCGAATCCTCTGTTGCCGAGGCTCTCCAGGGCGGGGCTTTTTCCGCAAAGGTATTTCCCTGCGACGCTCCCCTGCATACGCCCCTCATGGAGGAATGTGCCGCCAGCCTTCGAGAAATAGTTGCCGATTACCGCTATGCAGAGCCAGCCGTTCCCTTGATGAGTCATATCGACCAGGACTTTCTGACCGCTTCCGAGATGGAGGATTTCCTGCTGCGGGAGATCATGATGCCTGTTTATTGGGACAGGAGTTACCAGGCGTTGCGCTCGGCAGGGGTCACAAAGTTCATCGAGGTGGGAGCCGGCGACTCGCTGAAAAAGTATAACCGCTGGATCGACAGCGAGGCGGCGAGATAACGATGAAATATCATGAGACAGCGATACGGGTGCGCTTCAACGAGGTTGATCTTTATCATGTGGCATGGCATGGCCATTACGTCAGCTGGATGGAAGTGGGGCGGAACGATCTTGCCGGCCGGTTCGGGCTGAACGCGGAGCAGATCGGCGAGGCTGGTTACCTGGCTCCGGTGGTGGCTCTCGAGTTGAAGTACAAGAGGCCGGCCCGTTTCGACGAAGAGCTTCGGGTCCTGACGACTGTCAGACGCACCGAAACCGCGACCTTGGAATTCCTCTGCGACATCGTTGGACCGGACGGAGCCAGCTGCGCAAGTGGCCGGACCGTGCATGTGCTGACGGATAAAAATGCTACTCTTCAGTACACGCTTCCGCCGATCATTGCCGAAAGAATCGAAAAGATGCTTTCCTATCTGGAGGTCTGATGGAAATCCTGCTGATTTCCGCGAACCGGGAAAAAAGTCCCTATCCGGTTTTTCCCCTTGGTTTATCCTATCTTGCCGGTGCCCTGCAGGAGGCGGGTCACCGCTTGAGGGCCATTGATCTCTGTTTTGCTGATGATCCGGGAACCCTTGTCAAGAGCGAACTGTCATCCTCCCTTCCCGATGCCGTAATTCTTTCCATTCGTAATATCGATAATGTTACCTACCCGGGTGCCCGTTCCTATCTGGAGGGCGTCAAGTTCCTGGTGGACGCCTGTCGTGGGAAAACCCCCGTTATTCTTGGTGGTTCCGGTTTCTCTTTGATGCCGCGGGAGCTTCTGGATTATTTTGGTGGAGATTACGGCGTTGTCGGCGAGGGGGAAGAGATCCTACCGCGTCTCCTGGAGCGGTTGGCCAGAGGAGAGTCTCCTCTGGGTCTGCCGGGTGTCGTGGTCAGGGGGCATGCGGAATACCTGCCAGCCGTTCCGGTGGAAAAAATCGGCAGGCCGGTGCGCAGTCTCTTCCAGGTGGAACGCTACAACCGGGAAGGTGGCATGGCGAACCTTCAGACCAAACGGGGCTGCCCGTTTTCCTGTATTTACTGCACCTATCCCATCCTGGAGGGAAGCAGGCTCAGATTGCGGGAGGTGTCGGACATTATAGCCGAGATTCAGGAACTGGTGGAGTTGAATGGCGCAAAGTACCTCTATTTTGTCGACGATATCTTCAATTACCCGATGGATTTTGCCGAAAAGCTCTGCCGAGCCATGATTACGGCCGGACTTTCCATCAACTGGTCGGCCTTCATCAACCCCTCTTTTATCACCCCGGAACTGATCGCAGTCATGGTCGAGGCGGGCTGTGATGCCTTCGAATTCGGCACTGATTCCGGCTCGCCCGCCATGCTCCGGAACCTGGGGAAATCCTTCAGCGTCGATGATGTGCGTAGCGCTTCGGCTCTGTGCCGGGAGCACGGGGTGGATTTTGCCCACTATATCCTCTTTGGTGGTCCGGGAGAGACCGAAGAAACTCTTCTGGAAAGCTTTGCCCTCATGGACGAGGTTGATCCTACGGCGGTGATTGGCATGACCGGGATCCGCATCTATCCCGGCACGCCTCTCCATCGCCAAGCCCTTGAGGAAAAAATCATCACCCCTGATACCTCGCTTCTGGAACCGGTCTTCTACCTTTCCCCCGCAGTGCGGGACAGCCTCTGCGATCTGGTAACCGCTGAGGCGCTGAAGCGTAGAAACTGGGTTGTCCCTGGTCTGGAAATCAACATGAGTGATGCCATGATGGCGGCGCTCCGTCACTTTCCGGTGCAAGGCCCGCTCTGGAAGCTAATGAAGCGTCTCGGTAGAAGCAGGGTTCGCCCCATGTCGGGTCCCTAGTGTCCTGTGCAACTATGGAAAACCTGTACCGGGACAACGTGCCACTTCCCGTAACTGCTTGGAACTTTTCCCTTTCCGTGCAGATAAACACCCCCCCCCTATTCCTGATAGATTGTAGCAGTGCAAGCAAACCTCTCCCTTGTGGAATTGCTGAAATCATCCATACTGTATCGAAAAGCACTACTATCGGTAATGGGAGGTTTATTATGAAACGTACTCTGTCTCTGGCATTTGCTGCCCTGTTTTTCTCCATTTCTCCCTGTCATGCGGGAATTCTCGATGACCTTTCCGGTCAGATGGGAGACCTTTCCCAGCAGGCACTCCCGGTCCTCCAACCGCAAAGTTCTCTCGACAATAGCACCATAGTCAAGGGGCTCAAGGAGGCGCTCGCCACCGGTACCGAACGAGCCGTAACCGAGGTGGCCCGGCCCGACGGCTACTTCGGCAATCCTCTTATCAAGATTCTCCTCCCCGACAAGCTCCAGAGAGCGGCAGATCTCCTGGCGGCGGTTGGTTATCAGCAGCAGGTAAACGAGTTTGTCCTGAGCATGAACCGGGCCGCGGAGGCTGCTGCGCCCAAGGCGGCCGCTTTCTTCGGTGATGCCATCCGCCAGATGACGGTGGAAGATGCCCGGGGAATACTGGCCGGTGGAGATACCTCGGCAACGCAATTTTTCGAAAAGAAGCTTCGTACGAAACTCTTCGACTCATTTAAGCCGGTCGTTGCCACCAGCATGAACAAGGTGGGTACGGTCCGTTCCTACCAGGATATGATGGGTTCGTACGGCAACCTTCCCATGGCTTCAATGCTTGGCGTCCCATCCCTGGACCTGAACAGTTATGTCACGAACAAGGCCCTGGACGGGCTCTTCACCATGGTCGGTCAGGAAGAAAAAAAGATCCGTACCAACCCTGCTGCCCGCACCACGGACATTCTTCGCACGGTGTTCGGTGGCAAGTAAGTTAAAATATCCCCAATGAACCGAATAAAAAAGGGCGGGTTTCAAACCCGCCCTTTTTTATTTCTGCAGCTACATTCCCCGCCTTTGTCGTACCTGAAATATTCTGTTTCTCTACCCTTTTTGAAGACTTCTGTGAAGCAGTAAGTTAAACAAATATCCATTAAAATAAATTGACATACTTAGCATGGCCATGATATCTGTTACATTAAAATATACTACTTAAAGGTGTATTCTTACCTATGACCAGTCCCCGATCTTTTCAAAATACAACAGTCAATAGCGTAATTATTTCAGTTGATTGCAAAGTATTTTCGAGCAATATCATGAACGGAGTTATCTTTTGATGACCGATTCGCCTGGGCGAAGATCCTCTCCATTGATGGAGAACCTGTTGCAATCGGGCCACCAGTTTTCATTTTCCCAGGTCATGCGCCTTGCCCGAAAATTTCTTGGCCCGAACGGGATAGAGGAGCTTCCTGAAATTCCCTGGCAGGCGCGGGTTAAGATCCGCCCGGAGCTCTCCCTGGCATTTCCTGCCGCGGATGTGGCCCAGGTCGAAAGGGACGGCGACAACCTCCGTGTTACCACCACCTTCCTTGAATTGTACGGCCCCGCTTCGCCCCTGCCAAACTTTTACAGTGAAGATCTGCTGGACGAGGCTTCCTGCGACGAGTCGGTGTTCCGCGATTTTCTCGACATCATCCACCAGCGACTCTATGACCTTTACTTCCAGTGCTGGAGCAAATACCGTCTCGTTATCCGCGTGGTGGAAGAGAACAACCCGGTTGATCGGGAACGGCTCTTTTGCCTCATCGGCCTGGGGGAAAAGGAGTTGCGGGACACGCTCCCCGATCCGTGGTCACTCCTGCGCTATACCGGCATCCTGACCCAATTCCCCCGCTCCGCCCTTGGCCTGGCAACCATCCTGCGAGACGCGCTGAAAGAAAAACGGATCAAGATTATTCAGAACGTGAAACGGATGGTTCCGATTCCCCGGGATCAGCGGATGCGCATGGGAATGTCCGGCTGCTGCCTGGGTGTGGATACGGTGCTCGGCAGTGAGATAGCCGACCGGATGGGTAAATGCCGCATCGAAATTGGACCCCTCACCTGGGAGGCCTACAACGACTTCCTGCCCGGCACCCGCCAAAACGAAAAGCTCGCTTCACTGGTCAGATTCTACCTCATCGACCCCCTTGATGTTGAACTGAAGCTGATTCTGGCCGCGGGCGAGGCCAAGCCCATCGTGCTCGGCGATCCCTCGGCGCGTTTGGGGCTCAATACTTGGTGTTTTTCCGGTGACACTTTGGGTGAAGTAGGCGCCGGATTCCAGGTTTTCGCCACGCCCTTTAAGAAGACGACTTCTTCGGTATCGGAGTCAGGACCTTCTCCAGCGGATTCGCACCGTTCCATGATTGACTATTACCGCAAGGAGCGAGCGCACCTGAGGGAATTAACGGAGAACTTTGTAGAAAAACATCCAAACCTTGCCCCTCTGATGAACGGAGCCATGGCTGATTCAGGCATGGGGAGGCTTTTGGAAGGGACGGCTTTCTATAATGCCTTGCTGCAACGCAAGCTGGACGATGATGTTCCGGAGTTTATTCATGAAGTGACTGACGCGCTGCAACCTTGGGATTTACGACCGATTCCTGCGACAACCATTGTCGCATTCACTCCCAAAGCGGAGCTAAAAAATTCGTTGCTGATTGCAGCAGGTGCCGAGGTGGAATCCCTACCGGTGCAGGGCGTAACGTGTCGATTTCGAACCTGTTTTGACGTGACAGTGCATCCCCTGACGTTATTACACGCATCGTTTACTCAACCATCCGGCAAGGCACCTGCCATCAAACTGCTCTGCGAATTGCACGGCATCGGACTGTCCGACTGGAAAGCTGAATCTCTGCGGTTGTTCCTCGCTGATGAGTATCCGGCAGCCTGTGATTTGAAGCTGATGTTACAGCGATACCTGAAACGCATTAGTATCAGGTCTTGTGAAGACGGCGCCACCATAGAGATTCAGCCAGATAATCTGAAGCCGGTCGGCTTTGCCGAGACAGATGCTTTGCTATCACATGAGCCAGGCCTCACGCCGGGGAATCTGTTGGTGCAGGAATATTTCCTGTTCCCAGACAAATTTCTGTTTCTGGACCTGACCGGAATGGAAGCATGTCGCATGCTTGGCAATGACAGCCGCTTTGAAATCAAATTCGAATTGACAAATTGCCCACTGAGTATTCCTGAAATCACAGAAAAAAGTTTTGTCTTTCATGCAACTCCGATTATCAATCTGTTCAATCACAAGGCAAAACCAATCTCGCTCACCTCAGATCTTCAGCAACACGTAATAGAACCATTCGGCGAGCATTCCGACCAGTACCAAATATATTCTTTGAATAAAGTCGAGGGGTTGGTTAAAAAAAATGCGACCAAAATTGTCTTTGAAGTGCAAAATTCTCCACGTACGCAGAGCAAAACCGTCCACAGCTGTCAGATTTTTCAAAGAGAAGCAACCGTAAGTGCCGGGTTTGTCACGTACATTTCTATAGTGAGTCATGAGAATGAAAAGCTGAGCTCCAGGATGAAGCTTGATATTAATCTGACCTGCACCAACGGGATGCTTCCGGAGCGTCTAGCGATCGGTGATATCTGCACCGCAACCAAGACACTACCCGAATCAGTTGAGCCAAGAAATATATCCGCAATGACATCGGCCAGTTGTCCCGATGTCCAGCAAAATCGGCATTGGCGGCTTTTATCCGTTTTTTCGCTTAACTCTGCTTCTCTGGCCACCGCCAGTAACCTGCGTGCAGTTTTGCGACTCATGAGTACGTCAAGCGGAAAGAATCCAGCCAGTGCTATGGCAGCAGCTAGAAAAATCGATGCTATTGAAGGTGTTGAAGCAAAACCAGCCGACAGACTTATAGGACGCACCATGTACCGCGGGTATGATATCCGCCTGAAGCTTCGAGGGGATCGTTTGCTTGGACCGGGCGAACTGTATCTGTTCAGTTCTGTATTGGAACGATTTCTTGGAGGGTATGTCTCGCAAAACTGCTTTGTTCGACTGGTTGTTGAGGAGAAAGATAGAGGGTATCGGTTTGAATGGCCTGCGAGGATGGGAGATCAGAGCCTGTTATAAAAACCCAGCGAAGAGATGGAAGTTGTCATGACAAAATGGAAGAAAGCTCCCGTTACTCTGGACTCGCTGCACTTGTATAGGCTAATCAGCTGCAGAGAGTGTGATGTTCTTTTATCGGAATAATCTCTGGGCCGCATTGTTATTCCGATGTTGTGGGAACGGAGGCATAAGAAAAGAAATGAGTGTCTTTACGAAATTTATTGATGTTTTTTTTAAAAAGTTATCGGTGTTGTTGTTTCTTGTCGCGTGTTTGACCGCCCAACAACTTTATGCGGGATATCCTTCCATGGTTCTGGACGGCACCAACATCAAAGAGGCAAGTGAGTACACATTCAGTTGTTCTGACCCGAAAGCGGGTGATTACGAAACGGAAACCGGTGGAGCGACGATATGGCTGGAAATAAGAAAGAAGGGTAAAACGTTCCAGGTACGTCGTCAGTTCATCGAACCAGGGGTAATGCCGCAAAACAAGGTGTACAAAAATT
Source organism: uncultured delta proteobacterium (assembly GCA_963748325.1). GTDB lineage: Bacteria > Desulfobacterota > Desulfuromonadia > Geobacterales > Geobacteraceae > RPRC01. Next base: position 336,498 of record CAVVIJ010000001.1, read on the forward strand.
TTCGACGAAACAAACGTGGTGTGTTCGAGACTAAGGGCGCATGCCTGAGAGTTACCTGCGACGGTGGCGTCCTGCTTTTGGAGCTATCATCGGGGATTGACGCCATCACGGATACAATGTGGACCTATTTCGGTCCTGAGATCCAGGAAGAATAATGTCCAGTTTTTCAGGCAATGAAATAAAGACAGTGCCCGATGCCGCTCGGCCAAATTTGTACCGTGGTTCGAGTGGTAATGATGTTGAGCACCTTCAATCTCTACTGAATTCATATCTTGGATATCGTATTCCAATGATACGTCATATAGCGATAGACGGTTGTTTTGGTCAGGATACTTTCGACGCTGTATCTCTATTTCAGTACAAGATGGGCTTGCCGATTACTGGACGGGTAGATTCAATAGTCTGGAATGAACTCGAAGAGTCAGTTGCTACGCCTGGTCTTAAAAAAATTCAGACTCTGGCTGTTCCATTATTGTCGTGGTCACGCTACCCAGATGGCTGCTTGTCCGAGCCACAGAACACTCTAGCCGAAATAGCGGTTCAGTATCTAGGGGCTACCGAAGCCAGAAATAACCACATGGGTATTGATCCGAGGATGAAAGAAATTTTTGAAGCCGATGACCTTGAGATACAGGGTGCAACTGACGGTTATGCATGGTGTTCTGCGTTTGTAAGTTTGTGTACTCAAAAATTAATCAGTCGTTATCCACTGTATTATCTGGCCGTGACCCCGCCACGTGAACCAAGCGTAACAAATTTTCTGAATGTCTGGGCAGTCAATCAAAAGTGCCTGATCTTTGGTCCAGAAAGTACAGTGATTTACCCCCTTACTGGTGACATTGCAGTTTTTACATTTTCGCATATTGGAATCGTCGAACGTGTGCATGCCGGAGCACTTAACACCATAGAAGGTAACACAGATGCTAATGGAGGCAGAGAGGGTACTGAAGTGGCACGGAAAGTACGTTCAAATGCATTGATAAGAAAGTATATAAGGTTGCCGGTTACCCGTTGATTAAACCTTAGATTGTTTCAAGCCAAAGATCGATTCAATGTCAATCCTGGCGCCGAAGATAATGCTGCCGGGATTTACAGGCCCTGCAAGATATTTGCAAGATAACCCGCCTAACCTGGCAGGATATGAATTTTGAAACAGTGCAGCGTATGGTGACCTGGCCCAGAAATAATACTGTTGGACATCTGTATGTCGTTTGCGGAGTGAAACGAAATCGTACCCTGGCGACAGCCACCAGGTAACAAAGCTTTTCATGTACGACAAGGAAAGAGCATTTTTGCTACAAGCAAAAGGGGTGAGCTTATGTCTGCAAGTACCGCACAATTCACTTTCGAGTTCCTCGACGTAGACTATGAGATGTCAGTGCTGAATTATTTTGCCGTCGAAAAGCTTTCAACTTTGTCAGGTGTAAATCTGATGCTGGTTAGTAGCAACCAGGATATCATTCCTTCCGGAGACGTTATCAGGCAGGAGGGTCTGCTGACCATTATAAATCCATACAAAAACTGCCTACAGCCAGGAATGGAGGATGTGCCTGACCGATACTTCCACGGCATTATCCGCAAATTCAGATACGTAGGCATGAATGGTAATTTTCACACATACGAGGCTCAACTGGTTCCAGCTCTTTGGCTCCTGACTTTGAAAACAAATTGCCGCATTTTTCAGGACATGAAACTGCAGGATATCATCGGGAAGATTCTCCAGGAAAGCGGCATAACTTCGGACCTCTACGAATTTCGTCTAGAGCATGAGGAGATCTTCAACAAGTTCAACATGCAGTATAACGAGACTGATCTGCATTTTATTTCCCGTCTGCTAGAGAAGGAAGGAATATTTTATTTCTTTGAACATTACAGAGACAAAGATGTTCTTGTTTTCAGTGATACCAATGCCTTTTATCAGGATATCAAGGGAAATGCATCAATTCGACTCAACAGCGGCGATGGATTTGTGAGTACACAGGATTGCATTTCCACGTTCGACTTTTCAAATTGTTTGAGACCTGAAAAATACGCACACACAAACTACAATTTTAAAACGTCATCCATGAAACTGGAGACCAATTTCGAAGGCGAAGACAACAACCCTGATGAACCATGTGAGGTGTACACCTATCCTGGCAGTTATGGTGAAACGGAAAGAGGCAATCGACTCGCCCAAATCCGCTTGGAAGCCATGGTAGCTCTAAAAGAAAAGGGACGAGGCGCAAGTAATTGCATTCATCTAACGCCTGGAGCGACATTCCAGTTAACCGATCACAAAGACCTGAATTTGAATCAGGAATACCTGTTGGTCGAAGTATCACATGGAGGTTCCCAACCTGGTGCACTTAAAGAAAATGCTCCAAGCGATTCTGCCCCAGGTTATAGCAACAGTTTCCTGGTCATCCCCTCCTCTGTAACCTACCGCCCTGAACAGAGACACCAAAAACCCATGGTCCCCGGACTCTTGTCCGCTATTGTAACCGGTCCCAAAGGCGAAGAAATATGGCCTGACGAGTACGGCCGGGTCAATGTCCAGTTCCATTTTGACCGTGAAGGCAAGATGAATGAGAAAAGTTCCTGCTGGCTTAGAGTGATTCAGTTTTGGAACGGACCAACCTGGGGGAGTCAGTTTATACCTCGTGTCGGCGATGAGGTGCTGGTTTCATTTATTAGCGGAGACCTGGACTATCCAGTCGTTGTTGGCAGCGTGACCAATTCCGCAAAACCGCCAAATTATAATCTGCCCGCTAACAAAACCCAGAGCGGCATCAGGACCAGAAGTACGCCCGGAGGCAACCCGGACAACTTCAACGAATTGCGCTTCGAGGATAAAATCGGGGCAGAGGAGGTCTATCTTCAGGGCGAGAAGGACTGGAGCATCCTGATCAAGAACGACAAGGGGCAGAGGGTCGGCCATGACGAGACATTGACCGTCGGCAACGACCGTACGAAGTACGTGGTTGTGAACCAGAGCGAAACCATTGGCGCGAATAAAAGTATCCAGGTGGGCATAAATCACACAGAGACCATTGGTTCCAACATGACCCTGACCGTCGGCAACTGCAAGACCGAAACTATTGCGATCAACTCCATGGAGACCATTGGTGCTGCAAAGGAACTTTCCATCGGTGGCCTGTATCAGGTCTCTGTGGGCGGGATAATGAATGAAACAGTCGCCTGTGCAAAGACCGAAGAAGTGGGTTTGGCGAAGGCGGTATTTGTTGGGGCAACCATGACGGAGAACGTGGTAGGCGACAGAACCACCAACATCGGCGCCAATCTCTCCGAGTTCATAAGCGGCAAGTATTATTCTAAAGCTGATGAATATGTAATTGAAGCGCCCAAGATTACCTTTAAAGCAGGCTCTTCAACAATCGTCATGGATGGAAACAGCATCACCATTAAGGCGAGCAAGGTATTCACCAACTAAGTCGTGATACAGCAATTGACAGCCCTGTCAAAATGAACACCGCGTGAATGAATAGTACCGGAGACTTGATGTGAAAAGCGAACAGAAAAAAATCACGCAAATGGTGGAAGACTTCATACCCATAGAAGGAATGCGGATTGGCCGGATCGTAACTATTGATGAGAGCGGGCGTATTTTCGTCAACTTTACCGGCAATAGCAGTGGTCCGATAATAGCCAGGACCACCAGTTCGCTGAAAGTGGAAACCTTCCGCAAAGGGAACCCATCAGGCAGGGAAGTGCTGCTTGCTTTTGAGTGTAACGATCCGAGACTCCCCATCATCGTCGACACCATGTATTCCCTGGTTGATGAAATTGCGGAACACGCGACTATTGACTTTGAAACAGAAGAGCCTCAAGAGGTACTTATTGATGGGGAAAGGGTTTTATTCGAGGCCGAAAACGAAATTGTTCTGAAGTGCGGAAAGGCGAGTATCACTCTCACCAAGGCGGGCAAAATCCTTATCAAAGGTGACTATGTTCTCAGCCATTCTTCGGGAGAGAACAGGATCAGGGGCGGGGCGGTATCGATAAACTAGGAATGGTGAAATCTTGGCAATAAAAGGAATAATCACTGAATTCGTCGAAGAGGCGGCTTTTCTCTGGCAGCTCCGAACCAGGGCCGTTTCTGCGCCGCACTATTCGCTCGATGACCTGGCGAAGCTCGACGAGCGGCTGGAAGCCCATATCGATGGCTTGCGTGTCGCCGGCGAGCAAGGCTGGGAAATATGTGAAAATTACCTGACAAGCAAAATCCCGGCTGAATACTTTGCCCCTTCGGTACTCGCCCTTGAAGGCGACATGGCGACCCGTACTCAGGCCGTTCTTGATGCCATCGGCAAGGATGAGGACAAAGCCCGCGCCTTCATCTCCGCACTCGGTTGGATTACCTATAAACAGGCTGAACCACACATCAATAACCTCCTTGTTTCCGAATCACCGTTCCATCGCTACATAGGGGTAGCAGCAAGCGCCATCCATCGCCATGATCCTGGCCACCATTTGGACAAAACCCTTTACGAGGCCTTCCCGTTACTAATGGCTCGTGGTCTCCGAGCATATGGCGAACTGGGTAGAAATATCAAACTCAATACTTTCAGACTGCGAAGCAACCTGTCAGACGATGATGATGGAATACGCTTCTCTACGGCATGGTCTGCAGCCCTTACAGGAAATATCGAAGCTGTCGAGGTACTGAAAAGATTTGTCGTGCCTGAGTCATCGTATAAAGAAAAAGCACTGAATACTGCTTTGCGAAGAATGGAGCAGGCGACAGCGCTATCTTGGCAGAAACAACTTGCGGAATCACTCGATACGATCAGGCTGGCAATCATCGGCGCGGGGATCATTGGCGACCCAATTCTGGTTCCGTGGCTCATTGATCAGATGAAGACACCTGCGCAGGCCCGTGTTGCCGGCGAAGCATTCACCATGATAACCGGCGCTGATATCGAGCATGAAGAGCTGAGAGGCAAGCGGCCAGAGGGCTTTAATGCAGGACCGAGCGATGATCCGAACGACGACAACGTGGCGTTGGATGATGACCTGGACCTGCCCTGGCCGAATACCGAATTGATAACGCAGTGGTGGGACAGGAACAAAGGTGATTTCCCGGGCGGCGCCCGCTATATCCTCGGCAAGCCTGTCTCAGCGGATCATCTTCGGTATGTTCTGAAAACCGGCCTTCAAAGGCAGCGTGCTGCCGCTGCTCTGGAACTGGCGATCATGCAACCCGGTCAGCCTCTTTTTAATGTGCGTGCTCCGGGTTTCAGGCAACTGGCGGCTTTAAGGCTGAAGGTTCACGGGAAGCAAGACAATTGCGTCAAAGAGGTTTCTAGCCCATGAAGGAACTGGCGATCACGGCAGCAAACATCATTACCGCTGTTGGGCATGACGCTGCCATGACCGCAGCTGCTGTCAGGGCTGGTATATCCCGCATGACCGAGCACGAAGAATATCCGGACAGAAGCGACAATCCCATAACCGTGTCTCGGATTAAAGGTATTGAAGATCATAACCGGAATACTCCCGCGCGCCTCAGTAGCATTGCATCGAGCTGTCTTGAAACATTGCTCGCCGACTATTTGCAGCATTCCGCTCGCCGGTATTCGCAGATCCACCTTTTCCTGGGTGTATCCTCGGAAGAGCGTCCTGGCCCGCGCTATGAAGAAAGATGTGCATATCCGTTGCAAAGGATCGTAGAGAAATGGGCAGACACAGTTGAACTGCAGGCTGTTCCCCAGGGTAATGCATCCCTGCAGTATGCGATTGAAAGGGCTGCTCAGCAAATCGAAAACGATCCTGCGACCCTATGTATAGTCGGTGGCATTGATTCATTAATAAGAGCCTCAACACTGAATTGGTTTGAACAGAACAGTCGCCTCAAATCCGTTAATTATGGTCGCCAGCAGGGTTTGATTGCCGGGGAAGCAGCAGGTTTTATCATCATCGAAGACCCGGCCCTGGCAAGCAATGCAAAGAAGCCGGTCCTGGCACGCATCACCGGGCTTGGGCTGGCGGAGGAACCATTTCCGCGCGTAGCGAATACCACAAGCAGGAGCACGGGACTGGCTGCCGCCTGCCGGAAAGCACTTGATGGTGGAAAGGAAAAGGACATCCGTGCCGTATTCGGCGACTTGAACGGCGAAAACCCCCGTGCCTTGGAGTGGAGCATAACGGAATCACGCTGTTTCAAAAGCAAGGATCAAATCAGGCAACTCTGGACACCGGCCAACTGTTATGGCGATATCGGCGCCGTCAGTGGCGCGGTGCTGGCAACTATAGCTGCACAGGGGTTTGTCCGAGGGTGGCTGAAAGGCCCTGTTCTTACATTCTGTTCGGACGATCATGGCTCTTGCGGCGCACTTGTTTTGGAAAACGCTGGACCATATCATTTGTGAGCAGCAGGAGTAATCAGAACACTAAGGTTGTGAGGTGGGAATGGAAGGCTCAAGCAATGTGGAAAATCTGGAAGGTTCAATTGGTGAAGTGAAAACCAACCGCTGCAAGCAGCGCTTCAAGATTTTCAGCGACTACAAAGAGGGGTTCGGAGCCAGATTCGACGAATTGGAGTTCCTCAATTACAAGACAGGCGGTGTCGTAAAAGGCGCAGAGCTTCGTGATGTGCAAAGCGGTTGCGAGATCTATGAGCGATTGGGATGGGACAGTGCCGATTTTAACGAGACTGAATTTCACAAATGCGGCTGCAAGCAATTTGATGAACAGTTGCAATTCATCTCGGAAAAAGGTGCTTCTCTCTCCAATATTGACTACTGCCTGACGTTGGGGGATGGCAGAACGGCAAGCGGCAGGACCGATAATAACGGTAAAACCAAACGCATCAGAAGCTCCAACAAGCCTCTAGCCATTGAAAGAGCGGAGTTCTTCATTCCTGAAAATATTCCGCGATGTCCAGAGAAAGAAGTTACTTGTGGACCAGATCAGGCAGTAAAACGTATCGAAATTGATGGAATTGTGACCACGATGGAATACCTGGGCAGTTCCATGAAGACGGTAGTTCTGAAAATTAACGACCGTCCTCTTACCGCTGGTGAAATCGCCATGGCGCGGCTGGTTTTTAAAGATTCGATCAATTACTCCATAGTCAGAATCCACAACGAAGAATATCTTCCCTTTGGCTTACAGAATGATGAGGCTGCAATGACGCCCAATGGCGGTATGTATTTCAATCCAGATAGGTTTAAGTTGGATTTTTCAACCGAGACTGATTCAGAAAAAATCTGGTTCATGCATGAAATGGTGCATATCTGGCAATATCAACTGGGCTACTCCGTAACATGGCACGGCTTCTGGATAGCGGTAACCGGTGGCTATATTGGAGGACGCGCTTATAGATTTGATCCCTCAAATTACAAGGACCCGAAGGACAGCAGCAAGGACAGCCCTGACCTGTATAAGACCTTGCCCGACTTCAACATGGAACAACAAGGGGAAATTATTTCCCAATACTTTGGAGCCAAGTACTTGGGGGACGCCAGGTTATTGCAAAACCTGACATTCTATGAACGTGTTCTGCAAGAGTTTATAAGGAGTCCCAAAAATGCTGCACTTCTACCGTAACAGTCTTATCTTTCTGTTCATAGTGATTCCTGTTTCAGCCAGCGCCAGATCGAATAAGGATGCCGATGCAATCATTACCATGCGCAACGGGCAACCCTGTTTTTCCTACCCGCAGTACGAGGAAATCCAGAAGAAGCCGTATTCTTTTGATTATCTGAGCGTTTCAAAAAATGGCCCTGTTGGAGGAGTCGGGTGGGAGATCAGCATCAAAGACTATGACAGAAAAGGTCTGCTGGAACCAAATAGTCCGGAAACCTGCATCGAATATGGTGTTCTTAACCCTGGAATGAAAGAAAAACAGGCCGCTAAACCGTTACAGTCAGACACGCCCTATCAGGTTTTCATCAGTGTTTCTGAAGCACCTGGTGGGAGGAACAGTTACGGTCGCAAATTTGCCGCGGATTTTTGTATCAGCAGAAACGAGAAGGGTGAGCCGATCCTTGTGGGTGCATCGGGAGGCGGTACAGGTGATTGGCGCTGCCTGAAACCGGGTGAGTCTAAGAATCGCGGTTTCTGGCAGAGGTTGTTTGGAAAGTAACTCAACAATTACTGATAGGAAACGAGGAGGAATGACAACGTGGGAAAATCTAATGTTTTTTCAAACAGCCAGGGCATAGCCAATACCGACAGCGAAGATGTTGTCGTGAGCGGTCCGGATGTCTGTCTTACCCCCATGGGCTCTTCGCTCGTGCCGGTGCCCTATACGAACATAGCCAAGTCCTCATCTCTCACGGGTGGAACGAAAACGGTTAAAGTCAACGGTTGCATGGGTGCCATAGACGGATGCTGCTACAGCACCAGCACCGGCGATTTGCCTGGCATCGGCACGGGAGTGGCCTCCGGTACGGTGGGCGGCAAGGCCGAGTTCATTAACAGCTCTTTTGATGTCAAGATCGAAGGCAAAGGCGTCTGTCGCAATTCCGACCCCATGACACAAAACAATAAGAACGCCATGTAATTTCAAAACTACATTCTTAGAGGAACTCCAAAATGGGAAAAAATGTGGGATCCAAGGCTAGGCCGGAGAAGAAAAAAGTATCAAATACGCCTAAAGAAGGGGTCTTCCGCTTTCGGGTGGTGGAACATCTTTCATGGGATAATTACGACGAAAGCAAGAAATGCTTCATTGCAGGACATGAAGAGAACAAGCCGATTGTCGGCCGGAAATTCAAGATCAAAACGATGAAGGGCGAAGTGATTGACGTGAAGACCGATCAGGACGGCGTGATAGAACTGAAAAATCGGGAGAGCGAAGAAAAATTCGAACTCATTTTCGAACCTGAAGATGCCGCGCTGAATTGTAAATACACACTGTTATACAACAGGTGCACTCTGGTTGAGACGAAACTTTAGCAGGCTGTTGAAAAACGTTACGAGGAAGGCCGGATGCAAGGCGCTCGGAGCGAAACACCCTGACATATCACGTAGACAGGCGAGGGTGAGAGCACTGCGCAACGCAACAGACGGGTTTTCCAACAGACAGTTAAAAGTTTCAACAGTACAAGGATAATACTGAGGAAAAGATAAATGGCCGATGTCAAACAATCAAAGGAAAGAGTGGAGCAGAACGATCCCGGCGGTTCCATTCTCCAATCCGTCAAACCAGATTTGATGTGCGGAGACGCGCATCAAATAAGTATCTTCCAGCCAACGGTAATCATCGATTCCCATATGCACATCCAGAGTGGTCGCTGCTCCACGCTGCAATTTGTAAGACATCAAGGGCCGCTGGCACCGATTCAAGAAGATTTCCAGTTTTCCCGGAGGGTTATTGAAGGCACGGGTATAGCGACAGGAGCCTTACTGACCTTGTTCGAATGGCTCTTGGTCAAGCCAGTCGAGAAGATAGTGGAAGTATTCAGTGACACACCCCCGAAAAATCCGCAGGATGAATACTTTGAGAGAAACGCGCTGCTTGAATTGCTGGACATGCAAACCAACTCAACTGATGTTGTTGCCGATCTCTTCATAAACGATAGGGATAACGTTTTCGATAAGTATTTCAACAAGGCAGAAAACTGTCCGTTGTACGCGCACGCGCCGCACCTGGTTTTTTCGAGCGTCGTCATGACCATGGACATGGAATATGCCCACATCGACGGATATTTCGGCTTGAGGATTTACAACCCGCTGTATGACAAAGACAAGCCGATCGACCCCACCGATCCGGCTCGCTATTGGACTCCTGCGCATGGGAAATGGGTGAAAATCCCCATTTTGGGGGCAATCGAAAGGATGTTCTTCACCATATCACGGGACAAAACCGTGTATCGAAAAGTTAGCGCGCCCGGGAAAGTCGTAGTAATTGACCGAAGTGAAGTTTTCAATGTTTACGAAGAAAACGCCAAAAATGACGGCCATATCTTCGGCAGTTGCTGGGACCCACAAAAAGACAACAGCACACCGGTACGCATAGAGGCGTTGCCCGTCCTCATGCCCAAATCCGAGGGCAAGAAATACGAAAACTGGGATAGACAGCTCAAACAGACAGAAGAAGCGATTCTCAAATATCCGCTGAAACTATTGCCCATGTTCCATTACGATCCAAGACGCTGGCAGCTAAAAGGGAAAGGAGCCAATGCGGACCTCATCACAAAAGTAATGGGCGAGAATGCTCTTTATCTCGGATTCAAGATGTACACCGCCCAAGGATACCGCCCTTGGGATGTCCGCCGCCTGCCGACCTTGAAGGAGTTTTACGGAAAATGCTGCCTGAACGGCATTCCGATCCTGAATCACTGTACTCCGGGAGGAGCAAAAACCCAGGAAGCGGAGGATTACTACAACCTGGAACACCCCTTTGATGATGCGAACGAGGGAAAAAAAGAACGGAAGGGATGCAGCCCGTCGGACTATTTCTCGAAGCACTTCGTATCGCCGGAAGCCTGGAAGAAGGTGCTGGACAGCGGAGTAGAGCTGGAGGAAGAACAATACTGTCTTCAACTGAACAATCTTCGCCTCTGTCTGGCACATTTCGGCGGGCCGAAAGCCCTGGACTGGAGTCAGCAAATCATCGACATGGTGTTGGCAAAAAACAAAAAAATACCCGATCAGTACGCATATCCCAACCTATATACGGATATCTCATCATCATTTGCCAGCGGGAAATTTCGCGAATACTTCAAGGAGCTTTTTACCCAGAAACTATCCGAACAGGAAAAGAAGAGAATGCGGAGCCGGATACTTTTCGGCACCGACTGGTTTTTGATATATGGGTATTCTGTGTTTAACAAGCAGATGCTGTGGGATTACATTGCCACCACCAAGCAGTGGCTGGATTCGTTCGATACCAGCCTGTGGCCGTACTTCACCCAATACAACCCCTACCGGTTTTACCGGCTGGATACTCAGGTGACGAGGATTAAGAAGTCAATAATATATTTTACAGACAACAATGTGTATGAAAAAATTAAAAAAATGACCCCATCTAAAAAAGACGAAGTCAATCTTGATGCTGCCTGGATTGAGGCAGCAAACAAGTCTCATGAAATTTTAGAGGAGACACCGTGAAGCGAAATATAGAAATATCTGTTTCAGTAATATTCTGCTCATTAATTTTTATACTTGCTGTCGCATCTGGAGGCAATAAAATGAGACACAATTATCTCTATGAAAGAAGAGATTATCAGACAAAAACAATAGCTCTACCGCCTCAAACTCACAAACTAGGTGGCCTGTTTGGCGGCTACAGTAACATATTAATCTTTCCCGTACCGCAGAAAAATGCCGTCGGCACCAATTGCATGGGCAAGGGCATTAACATTATTTCCTTTCCCAACGGCAAAATCGGCTATGACAGGTATTTCAGCAATATTGATGACATTGAGGGCAGCGGCAAATACCTGCCTCCCATATCGTCAGACCTGATCGGTTTTGGCCAGGTAAGGGTCTTTTATCTGTTAGATTTCAAGAATAAGATACATCGTGAATATCACATCGTCTTTCCCTTTACCAAATACATCGAAAACATAGCCATAGCAGATGCCCGCCAGAGACGTTTCATCTTCGAAATCGAGGCGCAAAAGGAAAATCCTAAAGGGCCCTGGGATGTAAACTACAGTCTTCAGCTTGTCGAACTGAATGGCGATAAACATAATCTAATCAAAGAAATACCCAAAGTTCGAAGCACTTGGACGACTACTAAAGACAGGGTTATTTTGTGGGCATTTGATGATAAAAAGCTTCGGGTATTGGATATGAATCTGCAACCAGCCTCTCACCCCATTCAGGACATAGTTATACAACACAAAGACAAACTTGACTTCTCAACAATATATATTCATCCCTATTATCCATTTGCTGTACTAACTGGAGGGGACAATGGCTCAACTACCATTAGTTGGGCAAAAGATAGAGACAACTCTCCTCATTTATTCATATCCGACGCAACAGAATTCAGATTTTCACCTGACGGGAACTGGGTTGTTTTCAACGATTACCTTGGTTCAGGCCTCAATCAAACCTATGTCATGCCCGTCTCCGATAAATACCCTCATTTTTTAGGTTCTCCAATTTTATTATCAAATAAATCATTTGAGACAGGCTTCGGCGCCTGGACCACCAATCCTACCGGGTATGTCGGCACCTGGCTGGACGAAATCTACCACTGGGACCTGGAAAATCAAGATTTTCCTGAAAAAGGCAAGATGTCGTTCCACGACTACATCGTGCAGGAAGACCTGAAGAAGCTGACACGTGAGAAGAGGCAGGGATTGGGGAAATAGCCGAGCAGGTGAGTGGGGATTGGTAATGCGAAAGGCCTTAATTGGCATTGTTTGTCGAAAAATAGAAGATATGGCATTGATCGCTTGTCTGGGTGTGTTGCTTTTTTCCGAAATTGCTCACGGAGAACGCAAAATGGATACAAAATATTTGTACGAAAAAGACGATGTTGCTTCCGCTTTATCTCTTAACGGCCAGACCTTCAAGCTCGGCGGTCTGTTCGGCGGCTACAGCAACATATTAATCTTTCCCGTACCGCAGAACAACTCCGTCGGTACAAACTACATGGGCAAAGGCATTACCATAATCTCCTTTCCCAAGGGCAAAATAGATTATGACCGGTATTTTCGCAATGTGGATGACATTGAGGGTAGCGGCAAATACATGCCTCCCATATCATCAGACTTGATCGGTTTTGGCCAGGTAAGGGTCTTTTATCTGTTTGATTTCAAAAAAAAGATACATCGTGAATATCACATCGTCTTTCCCTTTAGCAAATACATCGAAAGCATAGCCGTAGCCGATGCCAGCCAGAGGTATTTCATATTTGAAATCGAGTCACAAAAAGAAAATCCGAAAGAACCATCTGACGTCGATCGCTCTTTACAGTTGGTAGATTTGAGTGGTAATGAACCAAGGATGATAAAAGAAATTAAAGAAAAGCCTGGCACTTCATTTACTTCGGCAAATAACAGAGTTTTTTTGTGGGAAATCGGTGATAATATAATGCACGTTTATAATGTGGATTTACAACCAGACCATCACCCATTGGAAAAAGTTGTAAAACAATACAAGGATAATTTTGATTTTGTCTGGATTTCAATTCACCCTAATTTACCGTTTGCAATTTTACATGGTGGAACCAAAGGTTCTGTCTACATGTGCTGGAACAATGGAATTAAATCAGTCCCGCACTTACTATTAGGCCGAGCGCATCACTTTATTTTTTCACCTGATGGTAAATGGGTTGTTTATACACAAGATATTTCTCTCAATGAGAAGAGAACGTACATCATGCCCGTCTCAGATAAGTATCCCCACTATCTCGGTTCTCCAATATTGTTATCAAAAAAATCATTTAAGGCCGGCTTCGGCGCCTGGACCACCAATCCGACGGGTTATGTTGGTACCAGGCTGGACGAAATCTACCACTGGGACCTGGAAAACCGGGATTTCCCTGAAAAGGGCAAGATGTCGTTCCATGACTACATCGTGCAGGAAGACCTGAAGAAGCTGACCAAGGAAAAACGGCAGGGCCTAGGGAAATAAGCGGGGACAAGAGACTTGGGATTGATAGAACGAAAGGGCTTCATGGGTGTTTTGGGTCGAACAATACGAGGCATGGCGTTGGCGGTTTGTCTGAGCGTTTTTTTCATAACCGCAATCGCATATGGAGATCGTAAAATGGACTCAAAATATTTATATGAAGAGAATAATTATCAGACAAAAACTGTAACCCTACCGCCCCAAACGCACAAACTCGGTGGCCTTTTCGGCGGCTACAGCAACATATTAATCTTTCCCGTACCGCAGAACAACGCCGTCGGCACCAACTGCATGGGCAAGGGCATTACCATCATCTCCTTTCCCGAGGGCAAAATCGGCTATGACCGGTATTTTCGCAATGTGGATGACATTGGGGGCAGCGCTAAATACATGCCACCCATATCCTCAGACCTGATCGGTTTTGGTCAGGTAAGAGTGTTCTATCTGTTTGATTTCAAGAAAAAGATACATCGTGAATATCACATTGTCTTTCCCTTTACCAAATACATCGAAAACATAGCTGTAGCCGATGCCAGTCGGAGGCGTTTCATCTTTGAAATCGAGTCGCAGAAGGAGAATCCTAAAGGCCCTTGGGACGTCAATTATAGTCTTCAGCTTGTTGAATTGAATGGTGACAAGCATACTTTGATCAAAGAAATACCCAAAGTGCGAAGTACTTGGACGACCACCAGTGACAGAGTGCTTCTATGGGCATTTGATGAAAAAAAACTTCAGGTATTAAATATGAACCTGGAGCCTGCGCATCACTCATTGGAGGCCTTGGTAAAACAGTATAAAAATGAAATCGATTTTTCAGAAGTAAATTTGCATCCACAACTCCCTTTTGCCCTCTTGTCTGGCGGGGAAAAAGGTACAACAGTCATTAACTGGTCCAAGGACAGAAACAACAGACCTCACTTGTTTATGGAGAGTGGATCAAATTTCAGTTTTTCACCTGACGGCAAATGGATGGTTTGTGATCATTTTTATGGATCAGGTGTTTATCAAACCTACCTCATACCTGTCTCCGAAAAGTACCCCCACTATCTCGGCTCTCCGATATTGTTGTCAAAAAAATCATTCCAGGCCGGCTTCGGCGCCTGGACCACCAATCCGACGGGTTATGTTGGTACCAGGCTGGACGAAATCTACCACTGGGACCTGGAAAACCGGGATTTCCCTGAAAAGGGCAAGATGTCGTTCCATGACTACATCGTGCAGGAAGACCTGAAGAAGCTGACCAAGGAAAAACGGCAGGGATTGGGGAAATAATGAAAGGCAATGTTGAATGTTGAATTATGAGTTTTGAATTGGGGATGCCTGTCTTGGTGACAGCATTTGGCAAAGGGGGACGTTGGTAGGTAATGAAGGTTATTTTGATGTGAGCAGGAGTACCCATGCCAAGGCAACCAAGGTTGGACCTCCCCGGCTTGGTTCATCACGTTATGGCACGAGGCATAGAAGGCAGTGATATTTTCCGTTGTGATGAAGACCGGCAAGGCTTCCTCACACGCCTTACCAATGAAATCAATAAGCCGGATGGGCCGCGTCTCTACGCCTGGGCTTTGATGAGCAATCACTTTCACCTGTTGCTGCGGCCTGGTAATGGCTTGTTATCGCCAATGATGCGGCGGCTCATGACCGGGCATGCAGTCAGCTGCAACATGCGCCACAAACGCAAGGGTCATCTTTTTCAGAATCGTTTCAAGAGCATTGTGGTGGAAGAAGAGCCATACTTTCTGGAACTTGTTCGCTATATCCATCTGAATCCGGTGCGCGCCGGGATTGTGACCAGCCCGGAAGATCTGGCAAACTATCCGTTTGCCGGACATTCCGTTATTTTAGGAAATAATGACTTTGCCGTACAGGATGTCGATGCAGTTCTGTCCCGGTTTTCTCTGCAGAAAACGTCAGCCATTCGCACCTATCGTGACTTCGTTTCGGCAGGTTTTTGTCAAGGGAGTAGAAACGAGTTGCGGGGAGGTGGTCTTGTCAGGAGCTCTGGTGGACTTTCGGCGCTCCTGGGTCGCGATCCAAATGAACGGGAGTCGTCGGACGCACGGATACTTGGAAGGGGTGATTTTGTCGAGTCGGTACTGAATGAATTTGAATGTTCTGGAAAGACAAGAATAAACACCATCGACAACATCTTGCTCACTGTATCGGAGCAGAGTGGCATCAAAAGCCAGTTAATTCTCGGCACCAGTCGCTGCCGGATCGTCAGCGCTGCTCGGCGTCAATTTTACCGGCGAGCCCATGAAGAAGCCGGAGCGACATTTGCTGAGTTAGGGAGAAAGACCGGAAGAAGTCATACATCGGTGAGAGAGGCCATTTTGCAGGCAAGACTTGAACTGAAAGAAGATAAGAAATGAAATAACCTTCATAACCTACCAACGTCCCCTAATGCCCTTTTAGAAAAACTAGATCTGGAAATAATTGCCGAAATTCGCACAGAAGCTGCTTATTTAAAAGTGGCCAATAAAGACTATGCATCGATAAAGGAGACTTTCATCACATGCAAAACTTAATCAAAACAAAACAAAAAATAACCAGGCAGTGGAGTGTACTATTCATGCTTGTCATCAGCTGTTGCCTGTTTTCAACCAACAGTTACGGAGGAAATAAAGTGGAACGATTATATGAGACAAAAGGCGCAGCAGAACTGAAACCTCAGGAATTTGAAGCAACTGGAGGCCTGATAAGCTCCAAGTTATTTGGTGGTTATGAAAACATAAATCTGTTTCCACTTCCGCAGGCCAACAGTGTCGGCAGCACCCAAATGGGTAACGCCATAACACAGATATCTTTCCAGGGCAAACGCATCAGTTTTGACAGACACTTCAAAAACACTATAGAAAATCTGGACTTAAGCGAAGTTTTCCTACCTGTTGTGTCAAAAGACGTCATCGGTATCGGCCTGCCTCGAAAGTTTCTTCTTTTTGACTTCAAGAAGAAGATCCACCGTGAATTCACGATCACCCCATCCATATCGGAAACAATCGCAAAAGCCGTTATCGTTGATGCCCGAAGAAATCTGTTTCTGTTTGAAATATCCGGACATTCCGGCAACTCGCCCAATCCCTGGGATATCTCAAGCAGCCTGATGCTGATGGACTTGAACGGAACAGAGCCCAAGGTGGTTAAGGAAATGCCGGTTGCAAGGTATTTCCAGTGGTCTGTTGTGGGGGACAAGAATTTCCTGTATCGCAATAAAACACAACAGTTGCAAGTCGTTGACATGAACCTTGAGCCTTCACATCACCCATTGGTGGACATAATTAACAAACACAAAGACGAAATTGATTTTTGTAGAATATATGCGCATCCTACCCTCCCATTTGCAATACTCCATTGGGGGACGTCGGGGGCTATCGTTGTAAGCTGGGGCGAAGGCCGCGACAAAACGCCCCGTTTATTAATTAGTAGAGCTGGACAATTTTTATTCTCACCCGATGGTAAGTGGCTTAGTTTCAAAGAAGATCGCGATAGAGGCAAAACCTTCGTCATGCCGGTCTCCGAAAAGTACCCATACTATTTGGGATCACCAATACTGATTGTGAATGATTATTTTAATGACAATAAATACGCCTGGACCAACAACCCGGTCAGTTTTGTTGGCTCCAGCGACACGGATATCTTCCGTTGTGATCTGGAAAACCGGGATTTTCCCGGCAAGGACAAGATGTCTTTTCATGACTACATTGTGCAGGAAGACTTGAAGAAGTTGACCAGGGAGAAACGGCAAGGGTTGGGAGAACAGCAGAAATAATTTTGGGTCAAACAGTGATACACGCATCATTTTCAGAGTCAGTCTATGAACTTCATCAATACTACGTTATATCCCGCACTCACATTTCAGGCGACAGACCAACATGGGGAATCGACCCATGTTATAGTCATGCGATCAACTTTCAATATAATGGGAGATGGTCCGCTTCAGTTATCCAAAAAGCAGGAACCAATAGTCTTGACAGATGAATACTTCGCTGAGCTCAACAAAAGCAGTGTGCGGCAAGAAAGCGATCTCTCCCCTTTCAAGCCGAAATGCGATGTCATCGTCAACGCAACCGCTTATGCGCCGGGAGGGGTTCCTTCATTCGAGTTTGTGGCAGGAGTCAGAATACACAGCCGACCTGAAGAGACAGGTGAGTCCGGCCTATTGATCCTCGAGAAAAAACTTCTCGTCACGGGACCGCGAGTCTGGGAGAAAGGTCTTATGGGAGGGTGGACTCTAAAACCGGCTTCGACAGCCATTACCTCACTACCAATTCGCTATGAATATGCCTTTGGCGGGGAATGCAGGGTTAACCTCGATGACCCCGATGGCAATCGGATCAAATCTGAATTCCGCCTGAGCCCTGAACAGCGTGGCAGCCATCCAGACGGACCTGACAAGGCTCCGCTTGCCCATACCACCTGTGAGAACAATCCTCTCGGTGTTGGATTTGCTGATAATTGGTACCTGAAGGCAAAAAAATGCAATGCGATTCCGGCACAGCAGATCGATGACCCGAAAAACCTTGTCACGGACTTTGGTAAAGACTATGCCCCTCAGGGGTTCGGCGTCATTACAAAGTCATGGAAGCAGCGACTTGTTTTTGCCGGAACCTACGACGATGCCTGGCTCGAAACGCGTTGGCCCGACTTTCCCGAAAATTTCGATATGGCCTATTGGAACGGGGCTCACCCGGACATGCAGATTCCCTACCTCAACGGGGATGAAGAAGTCATCCTTACCAACCTAACTCCCGGAGGGACACTCACTTTTCGGCTTCCGGAATATCAGCCGGTAATAAATGTTGTTTGTGTCAACGGCAGAACCCTCTCTGTTCCTGCAAACCTTGATACGCTCATCATCGATCCGGACGCCATGAGAATGAGCCTTGTTTGGCGTGCAGTCATACCCACAATCCCGGAAGTTGCCATCGCGGAAGCAGCTGATTCCTGATAAGTTAGGATTTACCTCTTCAATACAATCAAGAATATTTTCAACGAAGTTCTTCCAACGCTCAGGACAACTTTCTGCTTTTCATGAAAGTGGCCCACTGTCTGCCAGACTCTTTTCAACCACCTCGAACACATCCCTCGGCAAATCGGGCAGCGCCTCGATATGCCGCAGCTGCTCGATCATCAGTGCCTGCCGGGCCGGGCGATAACGTTTCCAACGGGTTAGGGGGGTCAAGAGCCTCGCTGCAACCTGGGGATTGAGCGGAATCAGGCGGATAAGCTGGTCACCGAGGTAACGGTAGCCGGAGCCATCAGCAGCATGGAACCGCACCTGGTTTGCCTGGGAGAAAACCCCCACCAGGGAGCGGAAGCGGTTCGGATTGCTCAGTGCGAAGGCGGGGTGCTCCAGCAGTCGGGTGACCTCGTCGATGGTGCCGGGGAGGGTCGAGGAGGCCTGCACAGAGAACCACTTGTCCACCACCTGGCGGTTGTCCTGCCACGAGGCATAAAACTCGTCCAGGGCGATGCGCCGCTCCGGGCAGTCGCAGGAGGCCAGCGGAATGAGGGCACCCATGACGTCGGTCATGTTGTTCGCCCCACGGAACTGGCCGAGGCAGAGGGCGGTGATCTCCTGGTCCTCCAGGGTCATCAGGTAGGCGAGGCAGAGGTTCGCCAGCCGTCGCTCCCCGGCCCGTCCATCATCCACGGCATAGGGGGCGGAACTTTTGCATTCTTCGCGCACGGTGAGGAATTCGGTGCGCAGCTGTTCCGCCAGCCCGCGGCGAACGAACTGGCGGGCCTGGTGAATGGCGTCGGGGTCAACCACCTCCATCTGCTCGGCCAGGTATGCCTCGGACGGCAGGGTGAGCGCCTCTGCCAGAAAGGCCCGGTCCTTCTCTCCGGAGGTGAGAGTTGTCTTGAAGGCGAAGACGAAGCCGGGGTCGAGCTGCAGCGTTTTCCCCGTCTGCAGATCGGCAATCAGTCCGAGCAGCAGGCGGACTGCCAGCTGCTGTCCCGCTTCCCAGCGGCAGAATGGGTCGGTCTCATGGGCCATGAGCAGCGTCAGGTTCTCGTGGCTCCAGGGGTAGGAAAGGCGGACCGGTGCGGAAAAGCCTCGCAGCAGTGCCGGGACCGGCTCTTCGGTGAGCCCGGTGAAAACGAAGGTTTCCTCCACCTGCTTGATTTTCAGGACGCGTTGCATTGAACTATTCACCGTTTCCCCGGCCAGGATACAGGGAAGCTCCTGGCCGTCACGGCCGAGCAGCCCCATGGTCAGGGGAAAAAAGTACGGTTCCTTGTCCGGCTGTCCCGGTGTCGGCGGGCAGGATTGGCGGACGGTCAGGGTGAAGGTTCTGGCGGCCGGGTCGTAACTGCCCGAGATATTAAGTCGCGGCGTCCCCGATTGTGCGTACCAGCGGCGGAACTGGCGGAGGTCGATCTTGCCCCCTTCCTCCATTGCCTTGACGAAATCCTCTACGGTGACCGCTTTTCCATCGTGGCTCGCGAAGTAGAGGTCCATCCCGGCGCGGAACTTCTCCGCCCCGAGCAGGGTGCGGATCATCCTGATCAGCTCGGCCCCCTTGTGGTAGACGGTCATGGTGTAGAAGTTGTTGATCTCCATGTAGGAATCGGGACGGACCGGGTGGGCCATGGGCCCCCCGTCCTCGGGGAACTGGTTGGTGCGGAGCAGGCGCACGTCGGCGATCCGCTTCACCCCGCGGGATTCCATGTCGGCGGAAAACTCCTGGTCGCGGAAGATGGTCAGCCCCTCTTTGAGGGAAAGCTGGAACCAGTCGCGGCAGGTGACTCGGTTGCCGCTCCAGTTATGGAAGTACTCGTGGCCGACCACCTCCTCGATGGCCTGGAAGTCGTCGTCGGTGGCGGTCTTCGGGCAGGCGAGCACGTAGCGGGAATTGAAGATGTTGAGTCCCTTGTTCTCCATGGCGCCCATGTTGAAATCGTCTACGGCCACGATCATGAACAGGTCCAGGTCGTACTCCCGGCCGAACTGCTCCTCGTCCCACCGCATCGCTTTCTGCAAGGAGCGGAGGGCGTGCCAGCCCTTGTCTCGGTTCTTGTGCTCCACAAAAACCCGCAGGGTCACCTCCCGGCCGGAGCAGGTGGTGAAGTTTCCTTCGTGGCAGTGCAGGTCGCCGGCCACCAGGGCGAACAGGTAGCAGGGCTTGGGAAAAGGATCGTGCCAGACGGCATAGTGTAATCCGTCGTCCAGAGTGCCGCTCTCGACAGGGTTGCCGTTGGCAAGGAGCAGCGGATACTTGCTCTGCTCGGCCACAATGGTGACGGTATATACCGAAAGCACGTCGGGCCGGTCCGGGAAATAGGTTATGGAGCGGAAACCCTCTGGCTCGCACTGGGTGCAGAACATGCCGTTGGAGCGGTAGAGCCCCTCCAGAAAGGTATTGTCCTGGGGACGGATTTCGCTGGTAACTTCGAGGGTGAAGGCTGACGGCACCGAGGGGATGCTCAGACTTTCCTTGTCCACCCGGCAGCGGTCGGGACCAAGGGGAGTTCCGTCCAGGGCCACGTGGAGCAGTTTCTGACGGTGGCCGTCCAACCGGAGCGGCAGGTCGCCGGTTGAGGCGTCGGGATTCCTCCGCAGCGACAGGCGGGACTGGACCCGGGTGGTCTCCTCCCCAAGCTCGAAGCGGAGCTCGATGGTGTCGACCAGGTAGTCGGGGGGCGTGTAATCCTTGCGATAGATGGTGGCATGGGGCGTGTCGGTCATGGGATTTCCTCGCGGCAATCCGCCCGAAACGGGCGGGTAATGGTATGTCGTGGTGATGCTGAAATTTCCCTCGGTCTCCCTTTGGAAAAGGGGGAGGTTTTTCTGTGACTCCGTTTCGCAGAGGACAGGGGGCTTGCATTTCCTGAAAGCGGTAAACGCTACCTTATACTGTGTATCCCGTTTTCGTGAGCGGGTCAAGTTCTCCCCTCTCTCCCTTACCCTCTCCCACTGTATAGACTGGGGAGAGGGTAACTCCAATTTGTTTGAGGACAGAAGAAATACAGGCGGCAGTTCCCGGTTGGCGTAAGAGCCACCTGCCGACTTCCCTTGCCCGCGAGGAGAGAGGATAAAAAATCCCTCCCTTTGATGGGAGGGGTTGGGGGAGGGTGCACTCGTACGAAAAAAGGCGGGGTCTTTCGATCCCCGCCCCTTGCGTGCATTTATGTGAGTTTTCGATGCGGAAAAGAACCCTTTCTGCTCGGAAACTATTTGGGGACTTTCTCCCAGTCTTTCAGGAACTTCTCGATGCCGCTGTCAGTTAATGGGTGCTTGGAAAGCTGGGCAATGACCGAGTAGGGGATGGTGGCGATGTCGGCACCGATCAGGGCGGAGTTCAGAACATGGATCGGGTTGCGGATGCTGGCCACGATAATTTCGGCTTCGTAACCGTAGTTGTCGAAGATGGTACGGATCTCTTCGATAATGCCCATACCGTCCTGGGAGATGTCGTCGAGACGTCCCACAAAGGGAGAAACGTACGATGCCCCGGCTTTTGCCGCCAGCAGCGCTTGGAGGGGGGAGAAGATCAGGGTTACGTTGGTTTTGATTCCCTCGCCATGGAGCCTTTTTACGGCCTTCAGTCCTTCAGGGGTCATGGGAACCTTGACCACGATATTCGGGTGAATGGCTGCCAGTTCCTTGGCTTCACGGATCATGCCTTCGTGATCGAGGGAAACAACCTCGGCCGAGATCGGACCGTCCACTATTTCGGTTATTTCTTTAATAACTTCGATAAAATTGCGGCCTGATTTGGCGATGAGGGACGGATTGGTGGTGACCCCGTCCAGCACTCCGAGGGCATTGGCCTCCCGGATTTCCTTTACGTCGGCCGTGTCGATGAAAAACTTCATTTGCTTCCTCCTGATTCCTTTGCGTGTGTTGATGTATATGCACCATCCTGGCAGTATTTATCCAAGCATTCCTTTGAGCAAAAATAGATTTTCTCGCCATTGAGTTTGCCTATTACAGCATCATCCCTGGTCACGTACACCCCGCAGACCGGGTCCTGGAAGGTCTCGACCTCTTCCGTTCGACGGGGAATCTCGGCCGATCTTTTCTGGAAAAATCCTTTGACGAGTTGATAAAGGGCGTACCCGATTACGAAGTAAAAAAGCAGTCTGAACATGTTGCCTTCCTAAATTTTTGTTACCTGCTGTCCCGGTGGCAGGTCGTGGAGCATTTCGGCAGTGGTCTTTCCGAAGAGTGGATGAGTCTGCTCAGGGGATATCTCAGCCAGCGGCACCAGAACAAAACGACGATCATGAAGCCGGGGATGAGGGATGGTCAGTGTTTCACTTTCCATTACAATGTCATCATAGATGAGCAGATCCAGATCCATGGTGCGGGGGCCTTGAGGAATTGTGCGATCCCGTTTGAAAACCTCTTTTTCGATTCGCTGCAATTCGGCAAGTAGCTGGTGTGGAGTGAGTGCCGTTTCGATCCGGAGGACGGCGTTTAGAAATGGGTCCTGTGCTACGGGGCCAACGGGTTCGGTGTCATAAAAACCCGACAGGGCAGTGATTCGTGATTCAGGGATCTTTCCGATTTCGGCGATTGCTCTGAGGAGGTTCAGTTCCCGGTCTCCTAGGTTCGATCCGAGACCAACATAGCTTACAAATTCCATGAATTCGAGTAGACCATAAATGAAATTTTTCGTCAACAATTCAATAGATAAGGAGAGTGACGCCTTTTGTTCCCGATGCGGAATTCCGGGGGCTGGTGCAGGAGCGATGCTGAAATTATCACTGTCATCCTTGCGGGCTAGTGCCTCCTGATCTCGTCCCTTTCCGGATTGAAGATCAGGTTGAGCAGGCCGCTGGTTATACTGAATACCAGTGCGCCGAAAAAAGCATTCCAGAAGCCGGCGACATAGAAGCCTTTTATCAGCCAGGAGGTTAGCGAGAAAAGGCCGGCATTGATGAACAGGGTAAAAAGCCCGAGGGTCAGGATGTTGATCGGCAGGGTGAAGAGCAGGAGAATCGGACGAAGAAAGGCGTTCAGCAATCCGAGTACCAGGGCGGCAACGGCGGTAGTCTGCCAATTTTCAATGCGAATTCCCGAGATGATATTCACCACCACCACGAGAGACAGCCCGTGGATCAGCCACCTGACAAAAAATCCCTTCATGCGATTCCTCCCATGGTCCCTACTGCTGAATAGTGTGGAGAGTGGGGTGCCCTTATTTTCGACGGTCTCTTCAGTTACCGTTCTTCGTTATCAAGTTGAACTTCTGCAAGTATCCGGCATCATGCCCCAAATGTCCAGTATTCCGGACACAGGCGGAGCGCCAGCCCGTTTACAGGCTCAGGAAGTGAGTTATGATTATTATATGGAGTGTGACTCCACGTGCCGGAACTGGGGTTTCCCCTTGACGACACGATTTATTTAGCGGATAGATTTTCTGGCTGAGGATCGATTCGAATCCGGGAGGAATTCATGAACAGGCATTGGAATATTACCCAAGGGTATTTGCCGTCAGAGCATGATGGCTGTGCAATTATATGCTACTGCAATAAGGTTGGCCGAGCGACCCATGGCAATCTGCAGCGGACCATCGAGGCACTGGTTAAAATGGGCCACCGGGCCGGGGAGATAAACGGAGAAGGGGACGGCTGTGGTGTTCTGACCGATATTCCGCGCCTGCTTTGGCGGGAGGTACTGGAGGAGATTGGCCTTTCCGGGGATTTGGCGGAATCACCATCTTTTGCCCTTGCGCATCTGCTGGTGCCACGGGAGGCCCTGACAACGCAGTCTTCGCTGATGGAAGACATTGTGCGACGCTTTACCGACAAGGGGTTGGAGATCTTGACCGAGCGTCCCGGGCCGGTAAGGAGTGAGTCGCTGTCGGCCAATGCGCGCCGATCGGAGCCTTTTTTCTGGCAGATTGCTCTTCGCTGCCCCGATGCGAAAAAAGCCCCGGCCATCCTTGCCTCCCTGGCCGAGGAAATTGAGCGGGAAACCCCGGTGCATGTCGCTTCCCTCTCCGGCCATGTCGCGGCCTACAAAGTTCACGGGGCGCCCGAGATCCTGCCCCGTTACTATCCGGAATTGAAGAGACGCGACTTCCTCTCTTCGCTCACCATTGGTCACAGCCGCTACTCTACCAATACCCTGCCGACGGTATTGCGGGCCCAGCCTTTCGGCCTCCTGGCACATAATGGCGAAATCAATACCATTGAAAGGCTGCGTGACGAGGCACGGATGATGGGTATTGATCTTCCCCGGGGCGGTAGCGATTCCCAGGATTTGAACCGCTTGCTGGAAGGGCTCATGTTCCGGCACGGTTTTACCCTGTTTGCAGCCATGGAGATGGTCTTTCCGCCCATTTTCAGCGAGATGGACCGGATGCCGCCTGAGCTCAGGGACTTGTACGGGTTGTTCCGACGGTTTCTCTCCGCATCGGCCCAGGGTCCGGCAGCGGTTATCGCCCGCTATGCCGATCGCTGTGTATTCAGTGTCGATGCCCTGGGTCTGCGCCCCCTTTGGTTCGGCGAAACCGAAGAGGAAATCTTTGCTTCTTCGGAACTGGGCGTTGTACCGCACAGCGAGATCCTCTCAGATCCCCGCCCCTTGTCTCCCGGAGAAAAAATCGGTGTACGCATCCTTCCGGGAAAACCTCTGAAGATCTACGATCATGGGGAGCTCATCCTTGAGGTTCTCGAGGCGATCGCCAAGAGAACCACTCTCTCGACTCATGGTCGGGAACTTTTTCCGGGGGCAGAGCTTCCCGAAGCTCCTGAGAAGATTGCCGCCTCTTTCCACAGGACCGCTGGACTTCGTCAGGAGAACCTGCTGGCGGCAAATGCCTGGAAGGCCAGTGATCTTGCCTCGCTACGGCAGTCCGCGGTCCAGGGACGAGAACCGATCACCTCCCTTGGTTACGATGGCCCCCTGGCAGCGCTTTCTTCCATGCGGCAGAATCTTGCCGATTTTTTCAAAGAGCAGGTGGCGGTGGTGACCAATCCGGCCATTGACCGGGAACGGGAGATAGAGCATTTCTCCACCCGGGTGCTGCTCGGTCCCCGACCGGTCCTGCGTCGCGACCGCCACGACACGGTTATGCTGGAGGTGCCCTTTCTGACCGGAGGGCGGCGCGAGGCCAAGGCTACCAGTGACCGTGCAGTCGGTCATGCGGCCGGAACCTGTTCCCTTGAGGACCTTCTTGCCTTCTTTTCCTCCGGACGCGGTCGCTACCGGGTCCTTTCCTGTGCACTTCGTGCCGGAGAAACACTTACCGCCGCCCTGGAAAGACTCAGGAAAGATGCGCTTTCGGCGGTTACCCGAGGTTGCCGGCTGCTGTTGCTCGATGACGGCTCGGCCTTTACCGGGAGCGCGTCATTCCTTGACCCGGGAGTCGCCGTGGCCACCGTGCACCGTGCACTGCGTGATGCCAAATCAGCGACCGGAGAGAGTCTCCGCCGGCGTACTTCCCTGGTGGTTCGCTCCGGTGCACTGCGGAATCTCCACGACCTGGTATTCCTCCTCGGCATGGGTGCCGATGCCCTCTGTCCGTATCTCATGTGGGAGATGGCCGATAATGAGGAAGGTGGTCTTGCCAACCTTCTGGCGGTATTGACAACCGGCCTGGAAAAGGTCATCTCTACCATGGGAACTCACGAATTGGGCGGCTATGGCCGGTATTTTGCCTCGGTTGGACTCTCCGACGAGGTGGTCGAGATATTTGAAACTCCAAATTTTTGCGGCACTTCCGAGATCGGCCTGACCTTCCGCAGACTGGAAGAAGATTCCCGGGAGCGGCGCGCCGTGGCCCGCAGCAGCAAACGGCAACCGGTGGAAAACCAGTTCCGGATCTATTCCCGGATCTGGAAAATGGTCGGACAGGTGGCGAAGATGGAGGAAAACTTTGCCGAGCTTTCCCGCCTGGTCCGGCAGTACGAGATCGAACATCCCCTGGCGGTCCGCCATCTGGTCGATTTCCGTTTCCGCGATGAGATTGCCGTGGACCCGGAAGAGGTGGACGTATCAATCGGTAACCACGATATGCCCATACTCATCTCGGCCATGAGCTTCGGCTCCCAGGGGGAAACTCCTTTCCGGATCTATGCGGAATCAGCCCGGCGCCTGAACATCATCTGCATGAACGGCGAGGGGGGGAAATTGCCGACATGCTCGGCAACTATCGCAAGAACCGCGGACAGCAGATCGCCTCCGGCAGGTTCGGCGTGACCATGGAGTACCTGAACTCGGTGGACTTCCTCGAAATTAAGGTCGGGCAGGGTGCAAAGCCGGGAGAAGGGGGCCATTTGCCCGGTTTCAAGGTGACGGAGAAGATCGCTGCCGCCCGGCACGCAGTGCCGGGGGTGTCCCTCATTTCGCCCTCCAACAATCACGACATCTACTCCATAGAGGATCTGGCTCAGATTATCGAAGAGCTGCGAACCGCCAATCCCCATGCCAAGATATCGGTCAAGGTGCCCGCGGTGGCGGGGATCGGCACCATTTCCCTCGGTATTGCCAAGGCCGGTGCGGACATCATCACCATCAGCGGCTACGATGGGGGTACCGGTGCGGCGCGACGCCATGCGGTGAAATTCGTCGGTTTCCCGGTTGAAATCGGAGTGCGGGAAGCGCACTGCGCCCTGGTTGAGGCAGGATTGCGCAGCCGGGTGGAAATCTGGGCCGATGGTGGTGCCAAGACCGGCCGCGATGTGGTCAAGCTGCTGCTGCTGGGTGCCAACCGCGTCGGCTTCGGCACCATGGCCATGGTGGTTATTGGTTGTACCGCCTGCAGGGGCTGTCACATGGGAACCTGTCATGTGGGCATCGCCACCCAGATCGAGACGCACGAAGAGGCACGGGAAAAAGGTCTGAAGCGTTTTGTCCCCCGGGTGTTGGAAAACGGCATTATCTACCATACCACCTTTTTCCGGGCACTTGGCCGCGAGATCCGAACCCTGACCGCCAAGCTCGGCTTCCAGCGCACCCAGGATCTGGTCGGCCAGGCCCAGCTCCTGGAACAGGTCCGTGGGCTGGATCGTCTCGACCTCTCCGGACTCCTGGCTCCGCCACCTCCCGGGGAGAGTCGTCGGGACGACAACGCGGTCAGGATTATCCGTAAGCCGCTGAATTATCTGACCTCTCTTATCTCTGGCCTGGTAACAGAGGCCTTTGAAGGAGGCGATGAACTGGTTCATTACAATGACGGATCAGCCTCCAGTTCGGACCGTGCGATCGGCACCTATCTTGCCGGAGCATTGACGCGGGCCCAGTGGGACGGCCGTCTCACCAACGCCCGCGAGGCGCAGCTGCATTTTCGAGGCGATTCTACGCCCGGCAACGGCCTGGGCGCCTTCACCCGTGAGCCCATCACCATTTACGTCGAGGGGGGAGCCCAGGACGGGGTGGGAAAATCGGCCAACGGCGGCAGGATTATCGTGCTGAAGGGAGAAAACCGCCATGGCGTAAGGGTGGGCGGAGCCGTTGGCAAAGGCCTGGCATACGGTGCCCAGGGCGGAACCTTTCTCATCCAGGGAGATGCCGACAGTCGTGCCTGCATCCGGCTTTCCGGAGCGGATGTGGTCCTGGGCGGACGCATCAGGAAGCCCCTTGACGACACGCTTGGTCTACTGGCCGACCGGGCCAACCTCAAGGGTTTCGCCTTCGAATACATGACAGCGGGTCGTGTGGTGGTTCTCGGTGACCCGGGGCCCTGGATCTGTTCCGGCATGACCGGCGGTGTTGTCTATTGCCGTCTTGATCAGGCGCTGGGCATGGACCGGGAGGCGCTCCATCGTCGAATCGCCCGGGGGGCAAACGTGGAGGTCCGTGACCTGGATGAGGACGATGTCGGCCAGTTGGAAGAGCTCCTGTTGCAATATCATCGGGAACTGCTTCATTCCCATCAGGAAGAGGAAGCCGACTGGGTGGAGGGGGTTCTCAGCCATTGCCGTACTGCTTTTGTCAAGATAGTTCCCGAACATATACCTTCCCCGGTTCCCAGCGACGAATAGCGGGAAGTTGATAGATAATTCCTCCACAGTTTGAGAGGTTGGGGTTTCACGGGTCACTATCGTGAAACCCTGATTTTCAAACTTGTCCCTGAAGCTCCGGACGTATCCACCACTCTCCGAAATGCTTCGTTTCTGCATAGGCAACAGGCAGCAGTGATAGCAATTTCCGCATTCCTCCACAGCTTCATGAAGAGGTCCTCTGTAAATTCTGTAAAAACGTCATAATTCAAGGCTCTTAGGTTTAGCCTTGCTCTGGCATGGCTTATGCTCATACTGTTTCGTGAAAAGGTGCACCTACTGATCTTTTTACTGGTGAATCATTGGAGTGCGTCAAGGTGGAGTTGTCTTTCACTGATGCAGGTACGAATCTTGTTACTAAGGCCTCTTGTTATCGTGTGACAAGACGAAAAATTGACCAAGGAGGTGCCATATGGCACAAAATGATGTACGGGAAAGATTATCCGCAACGGAAGCGGCAGAAGAACTGAATACTACCCATTTACGGGTCCTTATGCTCATCAAGGAGGGTGCCCTTGACGGAATTCAGGAGGGAGAGGAATGGTTTGTTACCCGCAACTCCCTTGACTGCTTCCAGTCTCATGGAGGTAACGCCCAGGCCCAGATCAAATGCCGAACCTCTTGTGGCGGAAACTGCGGGAACCATTGAGCACTGTAGCTGTTAGATCTGTGGAGTGAAAGGAGTTGTGCAGCCCCAGGGAGTCTCCGGACCGGAGCAAGGTCCTTGACCAATGACGGCAGACGTAGTAAGTGTAGTTTACATCCGGGGCTGCTTCCGGATGTAAACAAGTGTAGACTCTGCGGAAAATTCAGGATGGTCAGGACTCCATGCATAGCTATCTCGACAAAATCTTCGGCTCTCGTCTCAGGGCCAAGCTGATCGGCTGGCTTTTCAGTCATACCGAGGAAAAATTCTTTGTCAGTGAACTGGCAGATCTTCTGGATGAAAAGACCGCCAGCATCAGCCGCGAATTATCACGTCTCAACCGGGCCGGAATTCTTCTGTCGAGCCGGCAGGGCAAACGCAAGAATTTCCGTGCCAACCCTTCCTTTTTCTTTTTTCCGGAACTGAAAAGACTGGTACTGAAAACAGTCGGTGTGCCCGGGCAGTTGAGTGAACTCCTTTCTCAGCTTTCCGGAGTACGTCATGCCTTTCTCTATGGACCCTATGGCCGGGGCGATGAAGAAGCAGGCAACGATATCGACCTGTTGATAATAGGTGATGTCGATTGTGATGCACTGGATATCCTGTTGGAGGGTCTCGAAAACCGTCTGGCCCTAACGGTTAACTGCATGGTTTACGAAGCCGCGGAATTCGATGAAAAAGTGAAGGCGGGAAACCGTTTTCTGCTTGATGTATTGGAGGATGATTTCATCATGCTCGTTGGGCGTCGCGATGATCTGGCACAACAGTACTCATCTTGATGCGTCGATAGTTTTTGCCCCAGGGGCAGGCGTCTTTTGTGTGCTTCTTATCCGGCCCTGAATTTTTTTTGCGATCACTTTTTCAGCAAAGAGCACCCGGCTTCCCCCTCAATGCCTGCTCAGTCGATGTCCCCGCTCCGTTTCTTTTTTTTTCATCTTTCCGCTTTGTTGCTTTGCCACATGTTTTGTTGCGGATGTCGGAAACTTTGTTACGATTTTCTGATTGAAGCATAAACAAGGAGGTGAAAAAGGCAGAGTTTTCCTGTTCAGCCGTGATGGATGATGAGAACTCAGTAAAGGACAAATTCTGTAGCGTCATGAGTACAAAGGGGAACGGACTATGACGGAAAACGAAAAGGAAATGATCGAAAAGCTGGTCGAAGAGGCGGAAATTTCTCTTGAAGATGATTACGTAAAGAAAGACCTGAAGGAGAAGCGTGGCGTTACCAAACAATCCCTCTACGATGGGTCAAAAAAGCTCAAGCACATAATCCCCAAAGGCAAACATCTGAAATAATTCCTTTCTGCAGTGAATACGCTGGACGACCCGACTGAGATTGTTCGGGGAGAAGGAGCATTGAAATATGGCGATTGTGAGGTATAACCCCTTGCGGGAATTGCGCGGCATGCAAGAGCAGATGAACCGCCTTTTGGACCTTGCCTGGAATCGTGAACCTGGTGAAGAGTTGCGGGAAGGTGTCTGGCAACCGCTTGTCGATATCTTTGAAAATGATGATGCGGTCGTTATCAGGGCGGAACTTCCGGGAGTCGAGCAAGACGACATTGAAGTCAAGATAGAGGGTGCGACCCTGGCAATCCGTGGAGAACGGAAGCAGGATTCCGCGGTCCGCCAGGAGAACTACCACCGGATTGAGAGGTACTACGGGCCGTTCCAGAGAAGTTTCCTGCTGCCGCAGACAATTGACCAGGAAAAGGTGCAGGCTGCCTGCGACAAGGGGGTATTGACCATCACCCTGCCAAAGAAACAGCTGATCAAGCCCAAACAGATTACCGTGCAGGTGAAGTAGTCCTGACCAGTTGTAGCTGAATAAGTGGAGGCCGGAGAAATCCGGCCTTTTTACGTGGATCACGGTGAGAGAATCAGCGGAGTATCTACTGCTAGGAGTCTGTCCGATTTGCAGCAGATTTACCCTCAGTCCGATAGGCTTTTAGAGATAGGGAGAAAGGAGCTTTGCCGTGCCATCCCGAAGTTTTTCCGGCATGGGTCGGCCATCCATTTCAGCGAGACTGATTTCCCGTGATCGAGACAGCGTTTGCAGAAAATGCTTCTCCAGCAGGCTGTTGAAGTGACAATCGTAGATTTCCAGATTCAGCTCAAAGTTGAGCCTGAGGCTTCGCGGATCGAGATTGGCAGAGCCGATGAGACTCCAGAGGCCGTCAACGATAAAGAGCTTGGTGTGGACGAAAGGCGGAGGTTGATAATAAATCCGGATTCCGCACTGGAGTAATTCCCAGAGATAGGAGCGGGTTGCCCAGTGTACCAGGGGCAGGTTGTTGCGGGAGGGCAGGATAAGGGAGACCTCCACCCCGCGCATGGCGGTAGTGATCAATGCCGAGACCAGGGCCCGGTCCGGTATGAAATACGGCGTCATGATCTGCACCCGCGTACCGGCACAGGAAAGTGCTCCCATGACTATCCAGGAGAGTTTGCGGAATTCCTTGTCTGGTCCGTCCGGAATGGCTCTCACCAGTGAGGTGCCGGCTGATTCCAGAGGCGGGAAGTACCGTTTGTCGTCGAGAAGGTTTCCGGTGACGAAAAACCAGTCTTCAAGAAATACTTTTTGCAGGTCGGTCACCACCGGGCCTTCGATCCTGAAATGCATATCCACTACCGGAGAGGAGGTTTCTGGCTGTTCAACCATGTGGCGTCCTCCGATGTTCATCCCTCCGCTGAAACCCAAATTTCCATCAATAATCAGTATTTTTCGGTGGTTCCTCAGGTTGAGCCGTCCCCCCTGGCGCATGGGCAAAAAGCGCTCAATTTGAACGCCTGATCCTTGCAGGAGTTTTCGGGCGGTTGGATAGGAGTATTTCTCTCCCAAGCCGTCGACGATGACTCGAACTTCGACTCCGCGTGCAGCAGCGCGGCTCAAAGCCTCAATGAAAACTCGACCGGTTTTGTCGCCATCAAAGATATAGGTGCTCAGGTGAACGGTCTTGCGGGCTGTGGTGACAGCCTCCAACATTGCGGGATATGCCTGTTCACCGTTATGGAATGCACTGATCCTGTTGCCTGAGGAGAGGGCGGTGGTCACAATGCGATCTGACAGGAGTCGAAGTTCTCTCAGTTGAGAGATTTCACATGGGAGTTGCGGGGATGCCTCCGCCTGATGGGGGACCTGGAATGCGCCGTAACCGGAGAGACGGCGACCGCTTTCCTGCCAGCGTCGGGCCTTGCGTCTGATGCGGTTGATTCCCATGATCCAATAGAGAAGGGGCCCGATAAGCGGCAGCGTAAGCGTAACCGCAATCCAGCCCAGCGCGGAGCGGGGGTCGCGTTTCATCAGCAGGGCATGCCCTGCTGCAAACAGGGACAGTGCTCCTGAAGTTCCGAAAACCAGGATCCAAAGTAGAGTATCCAAGGGTCTCCCGTGCGAATGAAGTCCATAAATTTCCAGCCGAGAGCAGCTCAGGCCGGAAGTTATGGTCAAGGGTTTTAGTCGGCATAGGGAACGCCTGCCGGGTGCGCGAAGAGAAAAAGGGATGGGTAGCAACCCATCCCTTTTCAATAGTATCTGTTGTAAAGCGGATTAC
Source organism: uncultured delta proteobacterium (assembly GCA_963748325.1). Classification (GTDB taxonomy): domain Bacteria; phylum Desulfobacterota; class Desulfuromonadia; order Geobacterales; family Geobacteraceae; genus RPRC01. The sequence continues at coordinate 369,198 of CAVVIJ010000001.1, forward strand.
TTCACAACAGTTTTAGCCATTTCCATGGCTAGATCTTTGTAGGGATTGGCATAGAGGATGATCAGGGCGATGACCAGGGCATAAATCGCCAGGGATTCGATCATGGCGAGACCGATCATCATGGTGGTCAGGAGCTTACCGTAGATTCCGGGGTTACGGGAAGTGCCGTCGAGGGCTCCCTTGACCGCATGGCCCATACCGATGCCGGGGCCGACAACTCCGATACCCATGCAAAGGCCTGCTGCAATTATACATCCTGTAAGAAATAACATTCGTTTCTTCCTCCTTGTTGAGTAAATTCTCCTATAAGACTAGGAAAGCTGTTAGGTGCGGAACAGAAAAATTTGCGTGAAATTGCGTTCAATGCAGGCCGACCGCTGCCGACCGGTACGCTGCGTGCTCCCTTCTAGTGAGCCTCCTCCAGAGAGCCCTGGATGTAGATAACGGCCAAGAGCATGAAGACAAAGGTCTGGAGGAGGGCAACCAGAACACCCATGAGCATCATCGGGAGTGGAATGAGAAAAGGAACGAGACCGAAAAAAATCAGCAGTATCAACTCATGACCGTTCATGTTGCCGAAGAGACGGAATGAGAGAGAAAGAGGCCGGCTCAGGTGGCCGATGATCTCCACCGGAATCATGAGCGGTGCCAACCACCAGACCGGTCCCATGAAGTGCTTGAAGTAGCGGAACCCGTGATTCCGGACCCCGACGATATGGGTCGTGAAGAAAACGATAAGGGCGCAGGCGGCAGTGGTATTGAGGTTTGCCGTTGGCGGGAAGAATCCTGGAATCAAACCAAGGAGGTTTGAAGTCAGAATAAAAAAAGCCAAGGTGGCAATGAGAGGGAAGTATGGCTTGCCTCTTTCGCCCATGTTGTCCACAATTGTCTTCTCGATTCCGATAATGCAGAGTTCGATAAAATTCTGCAACCTGCCCGGAACCTTTGCAATGCGGGTCCTGACAACGATGGCAAGGGTGATGAGAAGTGCCATGACCAACCAGGCATGAATGATAGCGTCGACACCAGCTTCGCTGGTTAAGGGTTCGGGATAGGTTGTCAGCGAGGAGAGAAGCTCCCGGAAGGGCTGGAGAAACAGATACGGATGAACCATGGTGTGCTAACCTCCATTAAGGGTTGCCATATATATGGTAACAGCGATTATGGCGATAACGAGTACTGAGAGTCCAAGCAAAAGACCGAATATGTTGATTTTAGCGTACAGGATCAGAATTGAAACTATTACTGCCAGAATTGCCAGTCGCAGGGCATAGCGTGTCTGGACGAAGCGGATAGCCCTTTGGGCCGGCAATTTCATGGCACGTTGGAGGATCCGGTACAACCAATGGCTGTTGGCAATTGCCGCAAGCCCTCCTGCCACCACGCCAACGGCAAAGGAGCCGGATATGAATAGCAGGCCGCAGACGGTAAGCACCAGCAGCAGGATCGAACTGCCGATTGTCAGGACGGCGAAAAAGTTATTTTCGTCTATTTTCACCGGATTCACTGTTCCTGATTTCTCTTCCGATAATTATATATATATTACGAAAGGCCGCTATAATACCGATAAAAAGAAAAATAAAAAAGAAAATATTTTTGGTGCCGAACCGGTCATCCAGAAAACGCCCGAAAATCACGCCTATGACAATGGCCAGCACAACGGAGATGCCCATGCTGGACACAACTCCGAGGGTCTTCAGCAGGTTCCGTTTATCTTCATTCATGACCTTTGTCCTTGTAGTACTTACCTACTGAAAATCAGCCGCTGACACTGGGTGTCGTGCCTGCTGAAGGTGCGTGCCGGTGAGCAAGGACATGGGGGCTGTATCTGTGCGGCTTTTGCCTTCCTGCAGTCACTTTCATGCGAGCATTTTAAATGCCTTGCGTGCTGCCGCAGCAGTTCGTGCGATATCTTCATCAGAATGGGCGATGGAGACAAAAGCGGTTTCAAACTGGGATGGCGCCAGGTATATCCCCTGCTCAAGCATGGCGCGGAAGTAGCTGCCGAAGGCTGTGGTATCGCACTGTGCGGCGGTTGACCAGCCATGGACTTCGTGCTTGCCGAAAAAGACACAGAGCATGCTACCGACCCGCGTGGAGTAGATAGGGTATCCGGCCTCGGTAGCGGCTTGGGCAACGGCATCGGCAAGCTTGGAGCTCTTTTCTTCCAGGCGCTGGTAGAAGCCTTTTTCCTGCAGGATCTCAAGTGTTGCGATCCCTGCAGACATGGCCAGCGGGTTGCCGGAGAGGGTGCCCGCCTGGTAGACGCCACCGGATGGGGAAAGGATTTCCATGATTTCGCGTTTCCCACCGAAGGCTCCGACCGGAAGTCCACCACCGATGATCTTGCCGAGCGTCGTGAGATCGGGAGTAATGCCGTACACTTCCTGTGCGCCGCCATAGGCGACCCGGAACCCGGACATGACCTCGTCAAAAATGAGGAGGATTCCTTCCCGGTCGCAGAGATCGCGCAGGCCTTTGAGAAATCCCGGTTGGGGTGGAACTGTACCCATGTTGCCGGCAATCGGCTCGATGATGATACAGGCGACCTTTCCCCGATTGTCATCGACCAGGGCCTGGACAGAATCCAAGTCGTTGTATTCGGCGGTCAGGGTGTGTCGGGCGAAGTCTGCCGGAACTCCGGGGGAGTCGGGTACGCCAAAAGTGGCGGCGCCGGATCCGGCTTTAACCAGGAGTGAATCAGCGTGGCCATGATAGCAGCCGGCAAATTTGATGATTGCGTCGCGTTTCGTATAGGCACGGGCGAGACGAATAGCGCTCATGGTTGCTTCGGTTCCGGAACTCACCATACGAACCATCTCAATGGAGGGTACCGCGGCAATAACCATTTCTGCCAGTTGCACTTCCAGGTCGGTAGGGGCGCCGAAACTTGAGCCTTTTTGCAGAGCTGCCGTTATGGCTGCAATGACCTTGGGATTGCAGTGGCCAACAATCATAGGTCCCCATGAGCCCACATAGTCGATATATTCGTTGCCGTCCACATCTATCAGTTTCGAGCCGGCGGCCCGCTCGATAAAGAGCGGCTGGCCTCCGACCGATTTGAAGGCTCGAACAGGACTGTTGACTCCTCCGGGAATTACTGCTTTGGCTTTGTCGAATAAAAGGGCTGAACGGTCATGTTTCATGAAATCACCATTTTCGTGCTGTTGAAATTTTGAAAAATTAATCGTGCTTGAAATCTTCGGCATAACGGATGTAGTTTTCGGCCGATTTCCTGATTCGCTCCAATTCTTCGGCCGTTAGATTACGCTTGTAACGGGCCGGCGAGCCGAGCCACAAGGTGCGGGGCGGGACTATTGTTCCTTCGGTAACCAGTGCACGGGCGCCCACCAGGGACTCTTCTCCGACCACGACATTGTCCATGACCACAGCCTGCATGCCGATGAATGCACCGTTTCCGATGGTACAGCCATGCAGGGTCACGCCGTGGGCAATGGTTACGTGGTCGCCGATTATAAGCGGGGCGCCGCTATCCAGGGGATCTTTCCGATGTGTGACATGAAGCATCGAGAGGTCCTGGATGTTGGTGCCTGTTCCAATCCGGATATGATTCACATCGCCACGCACTACGGTATTATACCAGATACTGCTGAGCGGACCTATCGTAACGTCGCCGATTATCACGGCGGTTTCTGCGACAAAGGTGGAGGGATCTATTTTCGGCATGATACCTTTGAAAGATCGGATCATTGAAAACTCCCCAGCACTTTGTCAGTCACGGGGTACGGCCAGCATCCGATCAAGGGCACGTTTTGCAGGAATCCGGATATCTTCTTCCACTCGAACCTCAGGCTTCATGGTCTGCAGTGAGGCCAGAACGTCATCCAGGGATATCAACTTCATGTTCGGACAGATCAGGGACGGAGAGGCCAGTATGAATTCCTTGTCCGGATTTTCTTTTTTCAGCCGATAGAGAATTCCTGCCTCGGTGCCGATGATGAAACGTTTTGCCGAACTGGTGCGACAGTAGTCATACATGCCGCTGGTGGAGCAGGCGTGATCCGCAAGGGAGGAGATTTCGGGACTGCATTCCGGGTGGCAGATAAAAAGAGCGTCAGGGTACTGCTTTTTGAGGTGGATGACTTCTTCTGGCCGCAGCCGTTCATGGGTCGGGCAGAAGCCATCCCAGTAATGGAAGGTTTTCGAGGAGGTTTTGGCTATGAAACGACCCAGATTGCGATCGGGTACAAAAATTATTTCGTTTTCGGGAAGTGACTCGACGACCCGAACCGCATTGGCCGAGGTGCAGCAGATGTCGGAGTGTGCCTTGACGGAAGCGGTGGAATTTACATAGGTAACGACCGGTACTCCGGGAAAACGGGCCTTCATTTCCAGAAGGCCTTCGACCGTCACCATGTCTGCCATGGGACAACCCGCATCAAGCCGCGGCAGCAGTACGGTCTTATCCGGCGAAAGAATGGAAGCGGATTCCGCCATGAAATGAACACCGCAAAAGACTATAACGTCGGCTTTCGTCTTGGCCGCTTCAATGGAAAGTGCAAGAGAATCACCGGTAATATCGGCTATTTCCTGTATTTCGTCGCGCATGTAGTTGTGGGCAAGCAAAACGGCGTTACGTTTTTTCAGGAGTTCACGGATTTCATTTTTGATATCTTGTTGATACATAATATGTCTTTTCCCTGTTACGCCGCCTCGCGGATCGGCACTATAGTTAGCAAAACATGGCAGATAGTAGCCAAAGTTCGCTACTATGTCAAACTCTTTGCTCGTTACAGGGGCTTTTGAACAGTTGTAATCAGCTTGCGTGCTTTCTACACACTTTCTTGACACACCTCGGGAAAACTACTATTATTTTTTTACGCAGAGAATTTCTTTCCCTGCCGAGCCGGAAGTAAAAAATAGCAACCTTCTCAACAGCGACATATTTTTTACGGTTCAACGAGAAGAACTGGATGTAAAGCGAGGTTTATCATGTTTGGCTTCGGCATGCCGCAAATTCTGATCATTCTGGCAATAGCGCTGATTATCTTCGGCCCCCAGAAACTTCCCGAACTGGCTCGTACCCTTGGCAAGGCTTTAGCTGATTTCAAGAGTGCGGCAAATGATTTCAAATCTTCCATTGAAGAGGAGGCTCGGGTTCAGGAAGAGCATGAGGCTTCACTGAAAGAGGTCGAAACTGTGAAGGCCGTCCCGCCGGAAACGAATGAAAAGGCGGAGACGGGGGAGAAGGTCGGCTGAGGATTTCCAGCATTCCCACGAAAAAAGGCGGATTTCTCCGCCTTTTTTTATGGTGCTGTCATTAGATTATGTACGGATAAACTCGTAGCGTCTATAGCTCCTTGAGAAGACTTTTTACTTTTTTAGCCTCATCGGACTGGGGATACTCGTCCTTCAGTTTATTCAGCACGTAGCGAGCGCTTTTCTTGTCGCCGATGTTCTTGAAAGACATACCCTGTTTCAGCAGGGCAGCAGGCGCCTTGTCATTTTTCGGGAAATTCTTGATGACATCCTGAAAAGCCAGAATTGCCTGATCGTATTTCTTTTCACTGTAGTAGCTTTCGCCAATCCAGTAGTGGCAATTGGCAACGAGAGCCTGGTTCGGGTTTTGCTCAATAAAGCGGGTAAAAATATCGCGGGCCTTCTGCATGTCGCCCGCCTTGAACGCGGTGAGGCCGCTTTCGTACATCCCTTCAGGTGTTGATTCATTCGGTCCGGCTGCCGTTGCCTGTTGGTCGCCGAGCTTCTTTTCCAGGTTTGTCAGTCGTTCTTCCAGGGCTGCAAGCCGCCGATCAGTTTCTTCTGTCTGGAATTTCTCATCCTCCACATTTTTCTGGACCAGGATCTTCAGGTCGTCAGTTTTGCCCGACATATCCCGCATGTCGACCCGAATGGTATCCTGAGATGCCTGCAGGTCGGCTTCGCCCTTCCGGATTGTGTCCATTTCCTTCTGCAGACCCTGGAGAGAGATCTTGACTTCATCGCTTGCCATCTGCCGGACTCCGACCATCTCTTTTTCAAGCCGAACAATCCTGCTTCTTGAATCATTGGTACTGCTCTCGAGATTTTGCAAATCTCCCCTGGTGGCGCATCCTGCTGCTGAGCAGAGGAGGGCAAAGAGAATCACACGTTGTAGGATCACCATAGAGTTCCATCTCCTTGTTCTCTAACGATCGTCTGTTTCCGCTGACTACGGATACAAAAAAGGAGCCTAGGCAGGCTCCTTTTTTGTAACACGCCTGTTTTATTTCACGATAACGAAGTCAACACGGCGATTTTTTGCCCATGCCGCTTCGTTATGTCCGGGATCAACCGGTTTTTCCTTGCCGTAACTGATCGTCTCGAGACGATCGGCGGGGACTCCCAGAGTTACCAGGTAGCTTTTGACGGCATCTGCCCGTTTTTCGCCAAGTGCCAGGTTATATTCGTCGGAGCCCCTCTCGTCGCAATTTCCTTCGAGGCGGACTTTGCCGGCGGATTTTTTCAGCATCCACTGGGCATTTTTGTTCAGGGCATCACGGGCATCCTGGCGCAGGACATAGGAGTCCAGGTCAAAATAGATTGTTTCGTAAGGCTCAACCGCTGCTACGGTTTCCGAGCCGAGGGTGTTGTCCTTTACGACCGGCTCCTGGGTAACCGGTGTCGGTTCCGGGGTAGCCGGAGTAGTCTGGCTGGTTACTGCGGGGCTCGGTGTAAGCGTCTCATCTTCCTTCACTAACTCCTTTTTTGTACAACCCCCGGCAACAATGGTGAGACAGAAAAGCATGAGCAGCATTCCAGTACATTTTTTTCTCATTTTTTTTCTCCTTTGTCCTAAATTATGGTAGTGCATCTTTTTCCATTGCGCCGTTATTCTCAAACAAGGCGCAGTATACATGAAAGTCAACGGTTTTTCTAGTAATTGGGCTGGACGTTGAAATGCTGCACTATTACCAGCGAGGCGACCAATCCGGATGGGAATCGCTGCTTCCGCTGCGCGAGACCTTGGTTTGTCCACTGCCATCGGCGCGCATGACATAGATGGCCTGAGTCCCGTCACGGGTTGAGCTGAAGGTGATGAATCTTCCGTCAGGGGACCAGCGGGGATGCTCATTGCTTCCTGCGCTGGTGAGCTGGATGTCGTTGCTGCCATCCGGGGCAATGGAATGGATCTGGAAGCCACCTGCTTGCTGGCGGCAATAGAGGATTCGGTCGCCCTTTGGCGACCAGGAGGGACTCACGTTGTAATTGCCACTGGTGGTGAGACGGTAAGGATTTGACCCGTCGGCGTTCATGACGAATATCTGCGGTTTCCCGAGCCGGTCGGAGAGAAAGGCAATCCTGCTTCCATCGGGAGACCAGGTCGGAGATGTTTCGATAGCGCCATTGTGGGTGAGCCGGCTCATCTGCTTACCGTCTTTGCTGATGATGTAGATTTCTGCATTGCCGTCCTTGCTCAGGGCGAGGGCAATCCTGTTGCCGTCCGGAGACCAGCTGCCGGTGATGTTGATTCCCGGATGGGCCGAGATGCGGGCTTCGGCCGTGCTGAACAGGTCTCTACGATAGAGGTCGGGGTTGCCTCTCTTGTAGGATGTGTAGATGATTTCCCTACCGTTTGGAGAGAAGTCCGGGTTGAGGTTGATGGACCCATTGGCGGTGAGACGTTGCACGTTGTAGCCGTCATAGTCCATGAGATAGATTTCCTTGTTGCCGGTTTTTTTGGAGACGAAGGCGATCTTGCTGGTGAATGGACCCTTTTCTTTTGTCTGGAGGAGAAGTATCTCATCTGAAAAGGAATGGGCCATCTTGCGGGCGTCTTTTATTTTTCCGGAGTACCGTTTTGCCAGGAGCTGCCGGCCAGTTGCCACATCGTAGAGGCGCAGCTCCAGGAGGGCGTTCTCTCCCTTAAGAAGATAGCCGGATTTAATCAGATACTCCACCCCCAGGGCGCGCCAGGGGGTCATGTCAAAATCGCCCGGACGAATTCCGGAGCTTCCGCTTGCCTGGCTGGTGTCTACTATCGTGAAAAGTCCGCTAAGCTCCAAATCGAACCTAAGAGCATCAGTGGTATTTTGAGAAATGTCGTTGCTTATTCCGCCACCCTGGCTGACTGGCGGTGCCACGGCAAGTGATATTTTCCGGTCAGGGGATGCGGTAACCTCCAGGTATCCCCCCTCGGCACGGACAACTGCCGGGACCAGTAGCAAAAATATGAGAACCAGTACGATTTTTTTCACTTTTTTCCTACCCCTTCGGGCTTGAAGATAAAGCCCTGCTGGAATTTTTTCCCTCCGGGCGGCGGCGGAAAGTTTTCTTCTGCCAGGTACACCGCCCGCGAAACCGAATCCTCGAAAACCTTGTCTCCGCTTGACCGTTCGATTCGGTAGGCGATTATCTTGCCACTTCTGTCGATGGTGAGGCGAACCACAACCATCGGATTTTTTCCGCTGATTGTGATGGTCTTTTCAAAGGCATCACGAAGGCGCGATTGGATATAACTGCCGTAGTCGCTGCCCGCTTCCGTTCCGGACCCTCCCGGCATTCCAGACCGGCCGCTGTCCGCGGCAACCTTGGCCCGAAGTTTATCGATAACACTTTCCGTACGCTGTCCCTCGACCTTTTTTTCCAGGCGGGCAAAACGTTCCCGAAACTCTTTTTCGCTTTCGGCCCGCGGTTCAGGTATTTTCTTGTCAGGGGTTGGCACAGAAAGTTTCTGGGGAGGTGCGACGGGAGCGCTCATTTCCCTGGGCGTCTCCGGGGGCGATGGGGTGCTTCTTGAGCCGTGCTGTGAGGGAGATCCTGCCCGAGGATGTGCCACCGGAAGGTTTACCATGTCGACATAGTATACCGGAGCCGCGTTCGTTTGAGCGAGGCGAAAAAAATCAAGAAAACTGAATCCCGCAAAAAAAGCTATGTGTGCAAGGAGCGAGCAGGTGATGGCAACTGCCAGCCCGAATTCTCTCTTCGGACGATGTCTCATTTTTCCCGGCCGGGCTCCGTCATCATGCCGAGTCGTTCAATGCCGGCTCCCTTGATTTCCGCCATGGTCTTTACCACTTCCCCGTATGGTACATCCTTGTCGGCCTTCAGGAAGACCTCTTTTTTTGCTCTCGACTTGAAAATTGCTGCAAGCTTTCCGGTCAGATCGGAATGGCTCGTCTCTGTGGAGTTGATGAAGATCCGCCCGGATTTTTCCACCGAAACCACAACCGTTTCCTGGTCGGTGGAAAGGGATTTTGCCTGGGTTTTCGGCAAATTTACCTGGACCCCCTGCTGCATCATTGGGGCGGTTACCATGAAGATGACGAGAAGGACCAGCATCACGTCCACCAGGGGCGTGACATTGATCTGGGACATGGCACTGCTTCGGTTTTCTCTGTTTCCGATTTCCATGGTTGTCCCCTATTTTCTGCTGATGGATCTCTGAACGATGTTGAGATATTCCGTGGTGAAACTGTCCATCTCGGAAATCAGAACCTTGATTTTGTGCTGGAAATGGTTGTAGCCCATGACTGCCGGGATCGCGGCAACGAGACCAACCGCTGTGGCGATGAGCGCTTCGGCAATGCCGGGAGCAACAACGGCCAGGGAGGCCGAACCGGTTTCGCCGATACCTTTGAAGGCGGTCATGATTCCCCAAACGGTTCCAAACAGGCCGATAAAGGGTGCAGTTGAACCGGTGGTTGCCAGGAAGGTGAGATACTTCTCCAGGCGGGTGATTTCCGAGGTGGTTGCCCGACGCAGGGCACGGGCGATGTTCTCAAAACCCCCAAGGTCGGTGCTGATGACATCCGGATCCTCTTTTTCTTCGACCTTTTCCATGAGTCTCTTCAGTTCGCTGAATCCCTCACCGAAGAGGACCGCCAGAGGAGAGTCGGTAAAGCGGTCAAGCTGGGCGTTGATGGCATCGAATTTTTTCACTTTCCAGAAAAAATCGAGAAACTTTTCCGACTGGCTGTTGGCACGATACACCTGCCGGAATTTGAAGAAAATGATTCCGAGTGAAATGACGGAAAAGAGACTGAGTATAACCAGAACAGCTTGAACGACCGGACCGGTCACGGTAAAGATTCCCAAGTTTCCCAAGATGGATACCTCCATAAGAATATGTAAGTGGAAAGTATTGATAAAATAAGCCTGTATCCCTATCAAGTCAATACGATTTTTCCCTTTTACAATTCTTCACTGAAAGCGGGAAAGTGTTGAAAGGTAGCGTAATCTTTGCCTTGGACTTTCTTTTGCGGAGTGGGGTACACTGAACCTTAATGACTCTGTCACTTTATATTCACTATCCATTCTGCCTGCGTAAATGCCGCTACTGTGCATTTAACTCGGTAGTAGATGCCTCCTGTTCTTCCGACGAGTATCTGGCCGGTCTTCTCGGGGAGTTGGCGCTGCGCCGCGGTATGCCGGAAAGGGGCTCTTCCGCCGTTACCCTTTACTTTGGCGGAGGGACACCATCGCTTCTGGAGCCCGGCCAGGTGGAGCGGATTATCGATGCGGCCGCGAAGCAGTATGCTCTTGCCTCGGATGCGGAGATTACCCTGGAATGCAATCCGGGCACGGTCGATGGCGCGAAGCTTGCCGCGTTCCGTGCCGCCGGAGTCAATCGTCTTTCCGTAGGCGTTCAGTCATTTGATGATGATTTGCTCGAATTACTGGGACGGGCTCATACCGCCGGGGAGACGCTTGCTGCCTTCCGTTACGCCAGGAAAGCCGGGTTTGATAATGTCGGCATCGACCTGATCCATTCCCTGCCGGGACAGACCCTTGTTCACTGGCAGCGTGAGTTGTCGCGTGCCTGCGAACTGAATCCGGAACATCTCTCGGTCTATGGCCTCAGCATCGAGGAGGGGACCCCATTTGCCCTTCTGGAGGAAAATGGAACCCTGTTCCTGCCCGATGAGGAAGAATCGGCCGATATGTATGAAAAATCAGCGGAGATTCTCACTGCGCATGGCTACGAGCAGTATGAGATTGCCAATTTTTCCCGGCCCGGTTTCCGCTCACGGCATAATTCCGGCTATTGGAAGCGTCGTCCCTATCTCGGTTTCGGTGCCGGTGCCCACTCGTTCCTGCACCCGCCGGCCGCCGGCCACCGTTTCTCGAATAGCGAGCGAGTTGCAGATTATCTTCAGATGATTTCAAATGATTGCTTTCCGACCTCCGAGAGCCGGAGCCTGACCCGTGATGAGGCGATGGCGGAGTATCTGTTTCTCGGCTTGCGGCTGACGGAAGGGGTTAGTCTCATGCGTTTTTACGAGGAGTTTTCCCTGTCATTCCACGAGGTCTTCGGGATTGTCTCTGCCGATCTCTTTGCCGCCGGGCTCCTGGAAATACGGGGTGACTTTCTGCGCCTCACCGAGAAGGCCCGAATCCTTTCGAACCAGGTTTTTGTCCGGTTTCTTCCGTAGGTAAAAGTCCTTGACAAAAAAGGGGTCGGTTGTTACTTTTATGAAAGTTAGCACTCGATGCATTTGAGTGCTAACTTTCGTTACGGGGGCAACAATGAGCGATATCCTTTCGGAGCGAAGCAGACAGATCCTAGAGGCGGTCATCGATGACTACATCAGGACCGCCGAGCCGGTTGGCAGCCGTACGGTGACCCGCAGGCACGGTCTCGCCCTGTCGCCGGCAACGGTGCGAAACGTCATGTCTGATCTGGAGGAGATGGGCTTTCTCTCATCTCCCCATACTTCGGCGGGGCGCGTACCCACCGACAAGGCTTTTCGCTTCTATGTGGATTCCCTTCTCCAGATTCGTGCCATCACCGAAAACCAGCAGGAGGAGATCCGCAGACAGTACCAGGTTCCCGGCCGGAATGTAGGTGAAATTCTCAAGGATACCAGTAAGATACTGTCGTCCATCTCAAATTATGTTGGAATTGTCGTGGCTCCGCGCTTTGCGGCCAACGTCTTTCGCCAAATCGAATTCGTCAAACTCTGCGGCAAGCGCATCCTGGTGATTCTCGTTTCGGAAAGCGGCATTGTCCAAAACAGGGTCATCGAAGCCGAGGAAGATTTTTCCACGGAAGACCTGGTGCGCATGACAAATTATCTGAACGATCTTCTGCACGGGTTGACGATCTCGGAAGTAAAGGCCCGGATTGTTCGGGAGATGGAGGACGAGAAGGTCCGCTATGACAAACTTCTCACCCGGGCACTCAAGCTTTCCGAGGTGACCCTGGAAGAGTCCGCTGCGGATGTATTCATCGAGGGGCAGGTCAATATTCTCGAACAGCCGGAATTTGCCGATGTGGAGAGGATGAAGGAGATCTTCCACACCTTTGAGGAAAAAAGCCAGCTTATCAACCTGCTTGACTGCTGCATGAAAGCAGACAGGGTGAACATTTTTATCGGCGCCGAAAACTTTTTGAGCCGCATGAACCAGATGAGCGTCATTACCGCTTCCTATGCAAGCGGTCCGAATACCCTTGGGGTTCTCGGTGTAATAGGCCCCACCCGAATGGGGTATGATAGAGTAATTCCCATCGTTGACTACACGGCACGAATGCTCAGTGAACTGTTGGGACGGGAATAAGAGTTTGTCCGAAAATAAACATTCCAGGCTCGCACCCCGTCTTCACGCCGTTTTTGGCCGGTCCTTACTCATAAAAACCTCGACGTAGCCATGCTACGCCTGCGGTTTTGCTCAATCAGGCCAGCCAAATTCTGCATAAATCGGGGCACGATCGCTCGTCAGATTATTTGCGGCAAGCCCTAAAGACTGGAAAGGAGTATGTGTACACATGAAAAAGCATGACACCGAATCAACGGGTGTGAAAAATACGGAGCAACAGGCGGAAGTAACGGAGGAGTCCGGTTCAGAAGCGGCTGCGGCGCTCGAACCGGAAAAAAGGATCCAGCAGCTCGAGGAGGCACTGGCGGCGAAAGAAGCCGAAGTGGCAGCCAACTGGGATAAATATCTTCGTGAGCGCGCCGACCTGGAAAATTATCGCCGCCGGGTGCAGAAGGAAAAGGAAGACTTGATGAAGTATGGCAACGAATGCCTGCTGGCTGAAATTCTTCCGGTTCTGGACAACATGGAACGTGCCCTGGACCATGCCTCGGAGGAAAGCCTTTCGGCAATCATCGAAGGGGTGACTCTGACCCGCTCCATGCTTCTCTCGGTCCTGAAGAAATTCGGTGTGGAGCCGATTGAGGCAAAAGGTGCCGCTTTCGACTCGACTTTCCATCAGGCCATGTGCCAGGTGGAAAGCGACGATGTTGCACCGAATAATATCATCGAGGAGTATCAGAAGGGTTATCTGCTCAACGACCGTCTCTTGCGACCGGCGATGGTTTCGGTAGCAGCCGCGAAAAAAAACGGGAACGAATAAATTTTGCACACTTCCCCTTGTTTTTTCGTGATTAGATAATTAGCTTTACCATGCAGAGACATTAAAAGGAGGATACATATATGAGTAAGGTAATCGGAATCGATCTGGGGACTACCAACTCCTGCGTAGCCATCATGGAGGGGGGAGAGCCTGTTGTCATAGCCAATGCGGAAGGAAGCCGTACAACGCCGTCCATGGTCGCCTTCACCGACAGTGGCGAGAGACCGGTGGGTCAGCAGGCCAAGCGCCAGGCGGTCACCAATCCGGAGAATACCCTGTTTTCCATCAAGCGTCTCATTGGTCGCAAGTTCAACACCGAGGCGGTAAAAAAAGATATCGCGATTTCCCCCTTCAAGATCGTGAAGGCGGAAAACGGCGATGCCTGGGTGGATGTAAGGGGCAAGCAGTATTCGCCGCCGGAAATCTCCGCCATGATTCTGCAGAAGATGAAGAAAACCGCCGAGGACTATCTGGGCGAAACGGTCACCGATGCGGTCATCACCGTGCCGGCCTACTTCGATGACTCCCAGCGTCAGGCTACCAAGGACGCCGGCAAGATTGCCGGACTGAATGTGCTCAGGATCATCAACGAGCCGACCGCAGCAGCCCTTGCCTATGGTCTTGACAAGAAGAAGGACGAGAAGATTGCGGTCTTCGACCTTGGCGGCGGTACCTTCGATATTTCGATTCTCGAACTGGGCGAGGGGGTCTTCGAGGTTAAATCGACCAATGGCGACACCTTCCTCGGCGGTGAAGACTTTGACCAGAAAGTCATCGACTGGATTGCCGACGAGTTCAAGAAAGAGCAGGGGATCGATCTCCGTTCCGACAAGATGGCGCTCCAGCGTCTCAAGGAAGCTGCCGAGAAGGCCAAATGCGAACTTTCCACTTCGATGGAGACTGACATCAACCTGCCGTTCATTACCGCTGATGCCACTGGGCCGAAGCACTTGACCTTGAAGTTGACCCGGGCCAAGCTCGAAGCCCTCTGTGCCGATCTGATTGCAAAGCTGGAAGGTCCCTGCCGAACCGCTTTGAAAGATGCCGGTCTTTCCCCCAGTGAAGTCGATGAGGTAATTCTGGTGGGTGGTATGACCCGCATGCCGATCGTGCAGGCAAAGGTACAGGAAATTTTCGGCAAGGCACCCAACCGGGGTGTCAATCCCGACGAGGTTGTGGCCATCGGTGCTGCCATCCAGGGCGGCGTTCTGCGCGGTGACGTTAAAGACGTCCTGCTGCTCGACGTGACCCCGCTGTCCCTCGGTATCGAAACCCTGGGCGGCGTCATGACCAAGCTCATTGAAAAGAACACCACGATTCCCTGCCGCAAGAGCCAGGTATTCTCCACTGCCGCGGACAACCAGCCGGCAGTGACGATCCATGTTCTGCAGGGTGAGCGGGAAATGGCCGGTGACAACAAGACTCTCGGCAATTTCGAGTTGACCGGTATTCCGCCGGCACCGCGCGGCGTGCCGCAGGTCGAGGTAACCTTCGACATCGATGCCAACGGCATCGTGCATGTTTCCGCCAAAGACCTGGGTACCGGTAAAGAGCAGTCCATCCGCATCACCGCCTCCTCCGGTCTTTCACAGGAGGAGATTGACAAGATGGTGCGCGACGCCGAGGCTCATGCCGGCGAGGACAAGCAGAAGCGTGAGATGATTGAGGCCCGCAATCATGCTGACAGCCTGATCTATTCCACCGAGAAATCGCTCAAGGAATTCGGCGACAAGATCGATGCCGGCGAAAAACAGAAGATCGAAGACGGTATTGCCGCGGTGAAGAAGGCCATGGAAGGAAACGACGCCACTGCCATCAAAACCGCCACCGACGAACTCACCCAGGCTTCTCACAAGCTTGCCGAAGCGGTCTATTCCCAGGCGCAGCAGGCAGGTGCCGGCCAAGAAGAGGGTGAGGCTGCTCCCCAAGAGGGGGGTACGGACGAGAAGGTTGTCGAAGCCGAGTTCGAGGAAGTAAAAGACGACAAATAACTACTAGAGAACGGCTCGAGACAAGGGGCTTAGGGCGAAGGGGAGCTATGGACTACTCCCCTTTTGCCGTTTGCCCTTTGCCTTTTGCCCACGGGGAACAAGAGTGGCAAACGGGGAAAAACGCGATTACTACGAGGTGCTGGGAGTTCATCGGAATGCTTCCGATACCGAAATAAAGAAGGCCTATCGCAAGCTGGCCATCCAACACCATCCGGATAAAAATCAAGGTGACAAACAGTCCGAAGAGCTGTTCAAAGAGGTTTCCGAGGCATATGAAGTGCTCTCTGATCCCCAGAAGAGGGTGCAGTACGACCAGTTTGGTCATGCCGGACTCAGCGGCGGAGCCGGCGCCTCTGGTTTCGGTTTCGGTGGCGGCACACCCTTCGGAGATATTTTCGAGGATATTTTCGGTGACCTTTTCGGTGGTCGTCAGCAGCGGCGGGGCGGCAAACGGGGCGATGATCTTCTCTACAACCTGGAGATCAGTTTTGAAGAAGCGGCGTTCGGCGTGGAGTCCAAAATTGATGTACCCTACAACAAGCGCTGCGACACCTGCAACGGCAGCGGTGCCAAGCCGGGTAGCGAGCCTAAGGTTTGCCCGACCTGCCGCGGAGCCGGCCAGGTGCGTTTTCAGCAGGGTTATTTCAGTGTCAGTCGAACCTGCAACCATTGTAATGGTGAAGGAAAAATCATAGATTCACCATGCTCGACCTGCCGCGGCACCGGAATGGCACGGGATACCAAGACCATGTCGGTCAAGGTTCCCGCGGGTGTCGAGACCGGTAATCGGCTGAAACTTTCCGCCGAGGGTGGCGAAGGAACAAAAGGCGCGCCGAACGGCGATCTCTATGTGTCCATCAACGTACGACCCCATTCGGTATTTTCCCGTGAGAATAATGATGTTATCTGCGAAATACCCATCAGTTTTGTGCAGGCTGCCCTTGGTACCGAAATCTCGGTACCGACCCTTGACGGTAAACTGAACCTGAGAATCCCGGAGGGAACCCAATCCGGCAAGGTTTTTCGCCTGAGGGATAAGGGTATACCGGTACTTCAGGGCTATGGTCGGGGCGACCAGTTGGTGGTGGTCAAGGTGGAGACCCCGGTGAATCTCAACAAGCGGCAACGTGAAATCCTTGAGGAGTTCGCGGCGATCGGCGGTGAGGAAGTTCACCCGATGAAGAAGAACTTTTTCGACAAGGTGGTGAACCTGTTCAGTTAGCGACAGTATTTACTGCGCACCTGATAATTTGAGAGCCTCAGTGGGTATCCCATGACCTTTTCATTTCGGCTGCGGTGCGGAATCTGCCGCACCGGTCGCCTTTTCTGGGTGACTGGATTTGCGCTGCTCTTTCTGAGCATTGCCGGCCCGGCACTGTCAAGCGACTTTCATCCCGGCACAACAACCCTGCTGATGAATCGCGAATACGGAGCCGCTCTTCTTTCCGGGCTTCGCGAAGCACGCTCCAGCATCACTATTTCCAGCTATCTCTTTAAAATCACCAACTTTCCCGACAACATGCCGCGGCGCATTGTCGATGAACTGATTCGAGCCCACCAGCGCGGTGTGACTGTCTTGGTCATTCTGGAACAATCTCGGAAAGAAAGTGATTTTCTCAACCGGGAAAATTGTGCCACTGCCGCGCTCCTGTCCCGAAATGGCATCGAGGTGCGCTTCGATTCCCTCCGGAAAACCAGTCATGCCAAGGTGGTTCTCATCGATGACCGCTTTGTCTATCTCGGCAGCCATAATCTCACCCACAGCGCCCTGTCCCGCAACAATGAACTTTCTGTCAAGATCGATTCTCCGGAAATGGCCCGGCAGATTAAAAAATATCTCGGACAACTCTGATGCCTTCGAAATTAGTCATTCCCGAAGAGACTTTCATCGGGAATCCAGTTTCTACGGGACTGTGAATATAGATCTCCGATACAGGAATTCGAGAATGACAACGAAATTTTACGAATGCATCAACTTTGAGTGCTATCTTCCCATGTTTCATCCACTTGAATCTTATTCTACTCCGTAATACTTGTACCGCGCTTGACCTGATGATTATCCTGTGGGACAGTTCTGGGGTATATTTTCAAGCACCCTACGAGGTATGTTCATGAAGCAAATGCTCCTGCACTGGATTGTTGTCTATGGCTACCCGGGAATCTTTGCTGCCCTGCTGCTCGGGATCTTCGGTGCTCCCCTTCCCGACGAGGTTATCCTTTCGTTTGCGGGCTATCTGGCCTCCAATGGAACATTGAAACTGCATTTTGCCATTCTGGCAGCCACTTTGGGAAGTGTCTGTGGCATATCGCTCAGCTACGCGATCGGCCGTTCCTTCGGACTTTACCTTGTCGAACGGTTCGGTCGTTACATCGGTATCACTCCAGAACGGCTCGGCAGGGCTCACGACTGGTTCGGACGATACGGCAAGTGGACACTGCTGCCGGGGTTTTTCATACCCGGCATCCGTCATCTCATTGCCTACCTGGCCGGCACGTCTCGACTGAAATATTCCACTTTCTCGCTCTTTGCCTATGCCGGCGGATTTCTTTGGACAACAACCTTTGTTCTGCTCGGCTACTACATGGGTAAGGATTGGCACCGGATGTCGGAGATGCTGCACCACCATCTCCGCCTCGGCTCCGGTATCGTAGCGCTGGCGATTCCTGCCTGGTTTCTGCTGCGCTGGCTTCAGCGGAGACTCTCCCACTAGCACCCCGAATAGCAAAAAAAAAGGCGATGCAGCGGATTTCTCCGGGCATCGCCTTTTGACATTTATTCTGTTGCGAAAACCTTATCCAAGCACGGCCTTCTTGAACTCGTCAATACCCATCTGCTCGACGAGGCGACAGATCCGCTCCTTCTTGCCGCAGGATTTGTAGAAATCGATGATCTTCTCAATGATTGCCAAGACTTCATCATCAGTAGCAATCTCTTCCACCAGGATATCAGCAATCCGTGGCCTCATGCCGGAGTTGCCGCCGACCAGAATCTTCCAGCCCTTCGGAGTTCCCATCACGCCGATATCCTTGACCCAGACCTCGGAACAGGAAAGCATGCAACCTGATACACCCATTTTCATTTTGTTGGGCAGTTCCATGGCGTGGTAAATGGCATCGACCTTCAGGCCGAGGCCGACGGAATCCATGACGCCTCGTTTGCAGAATGTGGTGCCCGGGCAGATTTTGACGCTTCGCACACAGAGGCCGATAGCGGCGCCGGGGGTCTGCTGAAGGTCTGCCCAGATTGCATCGAGATCCTCTTCTTTAACGCCGACCAGGGCAATGCGCTGTGCCGAGGTGAGCTTAACCGCCTGAACGTTGAACTTGTCTGCCGCGTCGCAGATTTTTCTCAGAGTGGCAGTATTGGTAATTCCGCCCGGAATATGGGGCGCAATGGCATAGGTTTCCTTATCGCGCTGCAGGATGGCACCTTTTTCCAGAATATCTTTTTTCATCAAATCCTCCTGGTACAATTTTAGTCAGCTTGAAAATATAACACAAAATTTTTTTAAAATAAAGGATAAGGGCAAAATAGATTCAGATGCCGAGTGCTTGGAGTTGGTAGTTCAGAGCAGTTGTTTTTTAACAGCCGGCTACAGACGTTCGGCTGCTTCCATGTCCTGGCGGATGTAGCGCGTGCAAAGAAAGCAGAAGCCGGCGGCCGCTGCAATGGCCGCGGGAGTAAGCAGCAGGGCCGACCTGAGTCCCCAGTGATCCGAGAGCCAGCCGAGGATGGTGGGTGACATCGCATCGCCCAAGGCATGGATGAAGAAGATATTCACGGCAAAAGCCGTGGCTCGGCAGCCGGCGGAACTCACGTTGACGATTACCGTGTTGAGTGGACCGGTGTTGAAGAAGAGGAAGAACTCGGCGAAAAATATCGCCGTGAGGCAGCCGCCGAGTGAATTGGCCGAGATGGCATAGGCCGCAATCGGGGTTCCGAGTAGAAAGCCCCAGCCAGAGACCCGCAGGTAGCCGCTGGAAGATTTCTTTTGCAGCCTGTCGCCAAGCCAGCCTCCGGTCAGGGTGCCGCTGATACCGGCCAGAACCGTGATGACGCCGAATAGGGTATTCCCCCTGGCTACGTCAAGGTGGTGAACACGGTAGAGGAAGCTGGGCATCCACTGGGCCAGTCCCCCCATGGCAAAGGTCATGGCGGTCATGGCCAGGGTATTGACAACGAATGAACGGTTTCTGAACAGAGTCCGGTAGCCGGCCAGGAGCGACTTGTTGCCCGTTTCTCCCGGCAGGACACCGCTGCGTCCCCGGGGGTCACGGAGCAACCAGACCGCAATGGAGAGAAGCAGCCCCGGTGCCCCTACCAGCAGGAAGGCGGAGCGCCAGCCGAAGTGATAGCCGAGCAGTCCGCCGAGCAGGTAGCCGATGGCGCTCCCCACCGGGATCGCCAGGTAGAAGTAGGAGAGTACCCGGCCGCGGTGTTCCTTGCTGAAAAATTCGGCAACCAGTCCTGGTGAAACGGTACCGAAGCTGGCCTCGCCGATGCCCACTGCGGTGCGCGCCCCCAACAGGGAGCGGTAACCGGGCGCAAACCCTGAAAGGGCGGTGGCGAGGCTCCAGACCGCAACTCCGCAGGAAGCAAGCCGCACCCGGTTGCCCCGGTCGCCAAGCCAGCCGAGCAGAGGCGCGGAGCACATATAACAGATCATGAAGGCGCTGCCGAGGAAACCGAGGGCGGTGTCGGACAGGGCAAAGTCCGTCTTGATCAGCGGGAACACGGCATAGAGAACCTGCCGGTCGATGTAGTTGAGGAGGTTGACCGCCAGCAGCAGTGCCAGGGCATAGCGGCTGTACGCAGGTGAATGGTTTTCGTTAGTCATGGCAGTTCCTTGCATTATTTACCACCACCCGGCCCCCCTCCTTATCCAGGTGGGGGAGCTCTTTGAGGTGAATGGGCACAGAAAATCCCCCTCCTGGATCAGGAGGGGGTGCCCGTCAGGGCGGGGGTGGTATGACAGAGCCATAGAAACATTCCCCACCCTGCCAGCATCAGCACCATGGAGCCATACATGAGCCGGATCGCACCCTGATAGGCTTCCCGGGACAGCTCCCGCAGCGGGTCTCCGATGGTCGGCTTTTCAACCGGTTTACCGAAATAGAGGTTCATCCCACCCAGTCGGACCCCGAGAGCTCCGGCTGTTGCCGCCTCCGGGATACCGCTGTTCGGGGAGGAATGATTCCTTCCGTCCCTAAGCATCATCCTGAATGCTCCGGAGGCGCTGAGCCCGACGAACGGTGCCGCTCCCGCTATCAGCAATCCGGTCAGCCGGGCAGGCAGCAAGTTCGCCAGATCATCGAAGCGGGCCGAAGCCCAGCCGAAACGGAGATAGCGGTCGTTCTTGTACCCGACCATGGAGTCGAGGGTGTTGACCGCTTTGTAGGCCAACCCCAGCACCGGACCGCCGATCATCAGATAGAAGAGCGGCGCGATGATTCCGTCCGAGGAGTTCTCGGCAACGGTTTCCACCAGCGCCCGCCAGATTTCCTGTTTGTCGAGATCGGCGGTGTCCCGGCCGACGATGCGGGAAAGGTAGTGCCGGGCTCCTTCCAGGTCGCCTTCTGCCAGCCGGTCGGCAACCAGCTTCGACTCGCCGTGCAGGGAGCGGGCGGCCAGGCAGGTCCAGGCCAGTACTGCTGCCAGCGCAACTCCCAGGTAGGAGCTGACGTTGCAGGCTGCCTTCAGGAGCAGTTGGCTGAGCAGACTTGTCGCCCCGACAACAGAGATCAGGAGCAGAATACCGCCGAAACGCTCGTTTCGAACCAGTCGACGCAAGAGTTTTTCCATTGCGGCGATCAGCCTGCCAATGCCGACTACCGGGTGGGGCAGCCAGCGTGGGTCGCCGAGGAACAGGTCCAGAGCCACGGCAACGAGCAGAATCACAGAGTCTATTGCGGGCATTGGTCGATCCCACAGAGCTGCAGCAGCTTGTCCAGGTCCAGGTGCCGCTCCAGGTGCGCGGCCAGCAGGTCGAAGGGATCATCAGCTTGCCGGTCCGCAGCAAGCACGGCCATGCCTTTTTCCCTGCGCAGTCGGTTGAGAAAGGCGGTCCGGAATGCCTGATTGTCGAAGATACCGTGCAGGTAGCTGCCGAACACCCGTCCGTCCGCAGACGCGGCACCATCAAGAACCGCAACCTCGCTGCCGGAGCGGCGCAGCAGTTGACAGAAGGGCTTTGCCGTGGGACCGAGGGTCGTGTTGCCCATGTGGATCTCATAGCCGGAAACTGTGTCAGCGGCATCAGGGGCGATCAGCAGCGCGGCCTGCAGCAGTCGCGCTTCAGCCTGGTGTGTTTCCTTGCTCGGGAGCAGGGTCGTCTCCACATCAAGAATTCCCAGGCCTTCAGCCTCTGCAATGGATGATTCAACGCCGTCCGGGTCAAAAATTTTCCGGCCGAGCATCTGGTAGCCGCCGCAGATGCCGACAATCAGTCCATCAAACTCCTTAATTCGCTCAAAAAGCCCTTGGTGCCGGAGAAACTCGAGGTCGGAGATAGTGGACTTGCTCCCCGGTAGAATCAGAAGGTCAAGATCATCCAGCTCCGAAGAACTATCGATATATCGGAGATCCACATCCGGCTCCGCCTCAAGAGGATCGAAATCGGTAAAATTGGAAATGCGCGGAAACCTCACCACCCCGACACGGATGGTGCCTTCCTCGCTCCCCTTTCCCCGCACTTCGTTCCTTTTCCTCTCCAATGCAACACTGTCCTCTTCCGGTATGAGGAAATGGCTGAAGTAGGGGACAACACCCAGCACCGGGATGCCTGTTTTCTGTTCAACAAATTCGATTCCCGATGCCAACAGCGAGGGATCGCCGCGGAACTTGTTGATGATCACTCCTTTGATGCGTTCGCGTTCCTGCGGCTCCAGTAATTCCCAAGTGCCGACGATCTGGGCAAAGACCCCGCCCCGGTCGATGTCCGCTACCAGTAGGCATGGACAGTCGGCCATCTCGGCAATCCGCAGGTTGGCAATGTCGTGGGCCCGCAGATTGATTTCGGCAATACTGCCGGCGCCTTCGATGACGATATGCTGAAAGTTTTTCGCCAGTCGCTGATAGCTCTCCTCCACCCTTCGCAAGGCTTGCGGCTTGTAGCTGTTGTATTCCTTCACCGCCATGTTTCCGACCACCTGACCTTGAACAATCACCTGGCTGCCGGTATCGGAATTGGGTTTGAGCAGCACCGGGTTCATGTCGGTATGGGGTGCAATGCGGCAGGCCTGGGCCTGGACCGCCTGGGCACGACCGATTTCGCCACCCTCGGGTGTGACAAAGGAATTGAGTGCCATATTCTGGGACTTGAATGGCGCAACAGCAAGGCCCCGATTGCTGAGGATGCGGCAGAAGCCGGCAGCCAGGACCGATTTCCCCACGTCCGAGCCGGTGCCTACGAACATCACTGCTTTGCCATGATGTGTCAGCCGTGAGGTGTGAGGGGGGAGGGGGGAACCAAAACTTTTTTGTCTCCTCTCTCCTCTCTCCGTACTTCTCACGCTATACCCTCTCGGCGTTACCATCCTTCCGTGTCCGTCTACATAGGTCGCGGAATTGCCGATGATGACCAGGGAGAACATGTCGATGCTGTCCAGCGGTATCGCGCCCAGGGTGGCGAGGATTTTTTCCTCGCCTTCGCGGCAGGCATTGCGGACGATGCCGACCGGGGTTTCCGGAGAGCAAGAGGCGAGGAGAAGCTCTTGGGCTCGTTGGATGTGGTGCACCCGTCCCTTGCTGCGGGGGTTATAAAGGGCCACGACGAAATCGGCTGCTGCGGCTGCCGCCAGGCGTTTTTCAATCAACTCCCAGGGAGTGAGCAGGTCGGAGAGGGAGATCACTGCGAAGTCGTGCATCAGTGGTGCGCCAAGCACCGAGGCAGCGGCCTGCACCGCCGAGACGCCCGGCACGATCACTATTTTGATTCCTTCGGCCGGTGACAATTCCAGTACCAGTCCGGCCATGCCGTAGACACCGGCATCGCCGCTGGAGACCAGGGCAACCGTCCGTCCCGCAGCGGCAAGCCGCAATGCTTCGCGACAACGCTCCACTTCCTTGGTCATGCCGGAGGAGACCACATCTTTTCCGTTCAGGAGCGGAACGATGAGATCGAGGTAGGTTTTGTAGCCTACCACGGTGTCCGCGGATTCGATGGCCTCGCGGGCCTCGTACGTCATATGTTTCAGGTCACCGGGACCGATTCCCACTACGTACAATTTTGACATAAAAACCTTTATCAATTAACAGGATGGACAGGAAAACTGCCTCCAGGATTAAGGATTACAGGGGTAAGGGACACGTAGGATCCCGGTGCAAGGGCTGCCCCAGTATTCACGGTTGTTGATATTTTAACCGGCTTTCAGACTTGCCAGGCTTTCAGAAAACCGGGAGGTCTTGTCTGTAAAGGACAGGTTTAACCAGGCAATATTTATCCCTAAATTCTAATTATCCCGGTTGATTTGCTTGATACATCAACCTTTTCTGCAATTGCCAACGTCACATTGCCGCTCTTCACTTTATCTTGCAGCAGTGTACTGTTCCCCGAAGCAAGGAGTGCCGCCGGCTCCGCGACTCCAACAGCGCCAATGGCTTCGAGAGCATGAGCCGACGGAGGTGATGGCGACTGGACGGAGTTCAACTCTATACTTTCGTAAAAGATCGTGGAAATAAAATGCTTTTTCGCAAAGGCTAAAAGCCCCGGCTCGCTCTTTTTGGCAGCGGCGCTGGCAAGGCAGCAGACGTTCTTGAGGGAAAGGGAGAGTTTTTCGAGGTTGGTCAGGACGACCTCCTCGATCTCCCCAGCCTTGGTACCGCTGTTGCAGCCGATGCCCAGCACCAGGTTCCTGGGCCGGAGGATCAGGACGTTTGGTTGTCGATACTCCGGCGGGATCTGCAGGTTGGTGACGAACAGATATCCCCCCGCTTTGCTGTCGAGAGCTGTCCGAAAATCGGGATAATAGTGCAGGAGCCCCCGGCCGGTGACAAAACGTTCCACTTGCCCGGTTGGATCGACCACGGCGATATCTCCCCCTTCCAGCAGCAAGCTGTTGAGAATCTTGACCCGGGACAGGTTCTCAATAACCCAGCCCTGCTCTTTGGCCAACAGATCGAAAGAAGGGAGGCCGTGGGCATCGGTGGCGGTGGTGATGACCGGTGTTGCCCCACTGGCCAGCGCGCATTGCCCTGCCAGGCTGTTAGCCCCACCGAGATGGCCGGAGAGCAGGGACACGGCGAATTTTCCCGTATCATCCATGACCACCACCGCCGGGTCGCGGTCCTTTCCCTTCAGCAGCGGTGCGATCAGTCGTACGACAATCCCGCTGGCCATGATGCAGACCAGCCCTTCCTTTTCCTGCCATAATCTGCCGATCAGAGAGCGCAGTTCTTCCGAGTAAGATGAGACAGGGGATTCTATGCCAGCGGCGTATTTCGAGGGAATGAATAGCTCTGACAAGGGAATTTCTTTAGTGAGACGTTCCCCAAGAATGACCCCGCTTGCGGTTATGGCGATGATGGCGATCTTCAGTTAATTTTCCTCGTCGGGTCGGAATGTTATTGCAGGAGTGAGGCAAATGCTTCACTTGCATGCCCCCTCTTTCACTAATGAGGCAAGGGCGAAGCAGGTATTCCTTGCTTCGCCCCTGCGAGATTCAACATGAATAGGTCTTTCAGGTAACAATCCCCTTGCGGCAGCCGTGGCTGAATTCCTTGTCATAGAGGAGCGACCTGGTTTTCAGTCCCTCCCTCCGTGCCCGGAGTACGTCACCCACCAGGATCAGTGCCTGCTTGCCGATCTCCGCTTTCCGGACCTTTCCGGCTATATCAGCCAGGGTTCCTTCGAGTATCAGCTCGTCCGGCCAGGAGGCGCGATAGACCACTGCCGCCGGGGTTTCCTCGGTATAAACCCCCTGCAGGAGTGCTGCCACGACCTGATCGATCATGGAAACGGACAGGTAGATAACCATGGTCGCGCCGATTTTTGCGATTTCGCCCAGGGACTCCCGTTCCGGCACCGGTGTTTTTCCCTCCAGGCGGGTGAGGATCACCGTTTGGGAAATCTCCGGCAGTGTCAATTCCTGTTTCAGGCTCGCAGCCGCGGCAAAGGCGCTCGTCACTCCCGGTACGATTTCGTATTCGATGCCGATCCGCTCCAGTTCAGCCATCTGCTCCTGGATTGCTCCGTAGATGGAGGGGTCGCCGGTGTGAAGCCGGACCACGTTTTGGTTGGCAAGTACCCCTTCGGTAATGGTGGCGGTGGTCTCCTCCAGGGTCATGGAGGATGAGTCGTAGACCTCGGCATGGGGCGCGTGGCAGCGCACCAATTCCTGATCCACCAGGCTGCCGGCATAGATGACCACCCCGGCCTTGTTGAGCAGTCGCGCTCCCTTGACGGTGATCAGTTCCGGGTCGCCGGGACCCGCGCCGATGAAATGTACTTTAGGCAAGCAAACCTCCGAAAATACAATTAAATTTCCTGATTAGTGTCAATTTTCCGATATGGCTTTATACTGTTCCCTCTCCATGGGGGAGAAGGATTAAGTGGAAGATTGACGCTAATCAGATTACTTCTTCACAATCAGCAACGAAAGATAATCCAGCTTCTCCCCCACCAGCGAATCAAGGTCGAATACCACCCGCTCCTCATCTGTACCGGCCCGGCTGACAAAGGCGCCGTTTTTGTCGAGTTTCAGTTCTTTCAGGAGAGCGTACACCCGGTCAAAGACCCGGTTTACCTTCATCAGGACTATCGTATCGAAGTCCAACAAGGTCTGGCGGAGCTTTTCCTCCTCGAAGGTGGCGGGGAGGACGGCGATCCGTTCTGATGCCGCTGCCAGGGGCATGCCGGCGGCCACGGCCGCGGCGGTGATGCTGGAGACGCCCGGAACCGCTTCGATTGAAATATCGGGGTGTCGTTCACGGAAAATGCGGTAGAGGTAGAGGAAGGTGGAGTAGAGAAATGGGTCGCCGATGGTGATGAAGGCCACATCCCTGCCCTGGCGGATATGGGAGACCAGCGTTTCGGCAGCGTCTTCCCAGAATTGGTCCAGACCCTCCTGGTCTTTCTTCATGGGGAAGATACGCACAATGACTTCCTGGCGGGTCCGATCGAGAAACGGTTCGACAATGGAGAGGGCATGGCTGGAGTCGTTTGCCGTGGCGGCCGGGGCGCAGATGACCGGGACCTGGCGAAGGATTCTTTCGGCCTTGCGGGTCAGGAGTTCTGGATCACCGGGACCGACACCAACGGCATAGATGCGGGACACTATTCCTCACCCCTGCGTGCGGTAATGATGTAGACCGGGTTGTGGGCTTCGAACATTTTGTATTCGGTCAGGCTGACCGTTTTGGAGACGTTGATACAGGTTACCTCGACGGTATAGCCGTGGTCCTCGAGAAATTCCACCGCTTTGGTAAGGGTATCGAGGGTCACGGCATTGAGAACGATGATTCCATCGGACTTCAGGCGTTTGTCCACGGCATCGATGATTTCATCCAGCATGCCGCCGGAGCCGCCGATGAAGATCCGGTCGGGGTTCGGTAGTTCGTCGATTCCTTCCGGGGCATACGCCTCAACCAGCATTACGTTCTTGGCCGAGAACTTTTTCAGGTTTTCCCGGATGAAGGCCAGGTACTGGGGATTTTTTTCCAGGGCATAGACCTTTCCGTTCGGCATCAGATTTCCCACCTCGATGGATACCGAGCCGCTGCCGGCACCGATGTCCCAGACCACCAGATCATTTTGGATCTGGAGCTTGGCCAGGGTTACGGCACGGATCTCCTGCTTGGTGATCAGCTTCCTGGCAGTGGTGAATTCGTCGTCCGCGATTCCCAGGAGCGGGTAGTTCTCCAAGTTCGGTTCCCAGGCTTTGATCAGGATCAGGATATTGAGGGGAGAGGCTTGCAGGTCCACCAGTCCCCTGACATCGGTGCGGGTGAATTTTTCCGTGGGGAGTCCCAGGTCTTCGCAGAGATGGACGTCATACCCTTCCGCACCCCGGTTGATAAGTTCTTTGGCAATTGCCGACGGCGAATTCACCTCATCGGTGAGCACCGCTGCCTTGTCGGCGGCAATGATGCGGTCGATGGCCCCTTTCAGTCCGCGACCATGGACAGAGACGAAGATTGCATCGTCCCACGGTTCTTTGATCCGGGCAAAAGCGTACTGAACACTGGTTACATTGGGGAAAATCTCGATGCGTTCCTTGGGAAGGTTGCGGAACAGGAAGCGGGCAACACCGAAAAAATTCGGGTCACCGGAGCTGAGCACCACGACGCGTTTATCGCTGCTTTTGAGCAGGTCCAGCATCATGGACAGATCGGAAAAGGTCTGTTTTTCCCCTTTGAAATCGGGAAAGATGTCCAGAAGCCGCTGGTGGCCGATAAGCAGGTCCGCCGAGTTGATGGCCTCAAGAGCCTTCGATCCGAATCCTTCCCACCCCTCGATGCCTGCGCCTACCAGATAGATTTTGTGCTGTGACATGATTTCCCTCCCACTAACCATTCAGAAGCGTACGACCTTCAGCAAAGATCTAACGAAAATATAGCACTTCTCCTTGGTAGCCTGCCAGTAAAACCTTTACCCGGAGTCGTGGGGCAAACCGCGCGGCGAAGTGTCCCGCTCTTGTTGCGACCAACGAAATAAGCCCTTTGTCAGCCCCGCTTGCTTCGAGGATTTCCCGGGCAGTGTTGGCCTGCTCGGCGTAGGGTATAAAACGCGAGGTGCGAGGCGAGGCGCCAAGCCATTCCCGCAGTTGATACAGGTCAAGTTGCGAAGAAGAAACATGGGTCTGTTCATGGCCACAGGCAATTTTCAACAGTTTTGCGAATTGCGCGGCAAGAACCACATTCCGGACTCCCTTACGTTCACAGGCCTGCAGGGCATAACCGACATGATCTCCCATCATGATGAAGGATTCAGCGGAGAGTCTGCGCAGGATTCTCTTCTGCGGCTTTTCATCAACCTTGCGACAGGGTTCGACCGGCAGCCCTGATTCCACGGCAAGCTGCTTCTGTGCCGCAATTTCGCTGGTCCGGCCGGTGGACAGAACCAGGGTTTTGCAGCCGCAGGCCACGGCAACGTCGACAGCTGCGTTGATGGTTTCAGTCCAGGCCAGGCTGGAGATCGGTTTCACGATGCCGGTGGTACCGAGAATCGAGAGCCCGCCGACAATTCCGAGCCTGGAATTCAGGGTTTTCCGGGCAAGCTCTTCTCCATTGGGAATGCTGATGGTTACGTGGGGAACCAAGGGGACGCAATGGGTGGCTAAGAGCGGGCAGTGGAGCGAGAATACTTCGTTGACCACTTCCGCAATCATCTTTCGCGGTACCGGGTTGATAGCCCAGTCTCCCGGGGGGATCGCAAGACCCGGCTTGGTGACTCGGCCGATGCCGGTTCCGCCACGGATAACCACGGTTTCATCCCCAGATGTCTCTGCGAAAGTCAATTCCGCATGAATTTCGGCGCCATTGGTCACATCTGGGTCATCACCGGCATCTTTGACCACATAGCAGCGGGCTGTATCCCCGGAGAGTTCCTGACCATGCAGACGGAAGCGGACGCTCTCTCCGGTGGGCAGGATAATATCCGCTTCATCCAGCAAGTGCTGGTCTCTCAGCATGAGGACTGCTCCCCTTGTCGCAGCGGTTGCGCAAGCTCCGGTGCTATACCCGTGCCGCAAGGTCTTCGACATATGAGCCTCTCCTGCACCCCGGGCGTTTCCACGCTGAGGTGTAGAGTTATGGGTTCAATGAAACTCGATGCGCATTGTGCCAATGGATACTTTGCCGCTCACTACCTTTCTGCCAGTTTCAACAGGGCATTGACAACTGCTGCCGCCACGTTGGAACCGCCCTTCCTGCCGCGATTACTGATAAAGGGAATACCCTGTTCGAGGGCTTCCCGCAGTAGTTTTTCCTTGCTTTCCTCCGCACCGACAAAGCCGACCGGCAGGCCGATCGCCAGGTCCGGTCGTAATCCCTCTTCCCGTACCAGTCGCAGCAGTTCGAAAAGAGCCGTAGGGGCGTTGCCGACCACGAATATTCCGTTGCCGGGATCTCCGGCACCCTTGCGCATAGCCAGAATGGAGCGGGTTATGCCGAGGCGCGGCGCTTCGGCAGAAACCGCGGGATCGGCAACAAAACAGGAAACCGGAACACCGAAACGCTGGAGGAGTCCCCTATTAATTCCGGACAAGGCCATGGTTGTGTCGGTAACGATCCCGCGACCGGCACGAAGGGCGCTGATGCCACGCTCAACGGCGTCCGCTGAAATGACCATGGAGCGGGCATAGTCGAAATCGGCGCTGGTATGGATGACCCGCCGCACGATTGACCATTCCGCTGCCGGCCACTCATGGGCACCAACCTCCGCGTCGATGATGCGAAACGATTCCGCCTCGATCTCTTCCGGTCGCAGGTGCACCGACATCAGTTCCAGCCTTTTTCGCTGAATGCCTCTTCAATCCGGTCGATGACCAGCTTGGCTAACCTTTTATGCACGCCGAGGTGCTTGCCCATGGCCATTTCAACGCCGGGATGCCGCAACCGTGCCTCTTCCATCTCTTTTGGCAGGTCCTCCTGGACGTGAGCACCCAGGTAGAGAAAATAAGGTGTGAGCAGGATGCGTTCCGCTCCTTGGGCCACACAGGCGTCGATGCCCTGCTGAATATTCGGGGAATGATTTTCCCTGAACGACACCTCGACGATATCGTAGTCGGCGAACTCTTTGACCATAGCGGCTATCTGATCAACGGCATGGTTCGCTTCGGGGATGCGACTGCCGTGAGCCATGAGCAGGATTGCAGTTTTCATCGTAACTCCTTATTTTTTGCCACTGAGGATTCAGCGGTCTCAGGGAAGATAATTAGCATTGTCCGGTATGTACAAAGCCTGAAAACAACTGAAAAAACTACCCTAAAAATTCGATTTTAACAATACATTTGACAATGTATCAGGTTTTGCAGCGGATTAATCCGTACTTTTTCCAGCTTGGAAATATTCTCTGTGCTCTCTTCGCCTTCGTTAAAGCTGCTGCTCACAGGTGTGTCCTCTGTGGCTAATTGTTTCTTTGTATCTTTTCCATTATCTCCCGCCGTGCTTCACCTATGGTCAGGGGAACCCGCTCGAAGGGCATCTGGTCCTCGTGTTTCAACCGGTAGATGAGTTCGGCGATGTGGGGCAGTCGCAGTTTTACATCGGCCATCTCGGCCGGGGCCGTGAGCACTTCCTCGGGAGTCCCTCCTCGGACGATTCTTCCCCTGCTGAGGATGTGGAGTCGGTGCAGAAAGAGCGGCACCAGGTCGACGCTATGGGTGGCCATGACGATGGTAACGCCCTTTTCCCGGTTCAGGCGGGTCAGGAGTTCCATCATCCGGTATTCCCCCATCGGGTCGAGCCCTGCCGTGGGTTCGTCCAGAAGCAGGATTTCGTGGCCCATGGCCAGGAGTCCGGCGATGCAGATCCTTTTTTTCTGGCCGAAACTCAGGTGATGGATGGATTTCGCTGCACTTTCCTCCATGTCGACATTGTGCATGGCATTGCGGACCCGCTCCGCGACCTCGTCCTCGGCAAAGCCCATGTTCCGCGGGCCGAATGCCACATCTTCGAAGACCGTGTGGGCGAAGAGCTGATCGTCGGGATTCTGGAATACCAGCCCCACCTTCCGGTAGATTTGCTGCGGCGACAGCTTGCGGATATCCCTGCCGTCCAGCAGGACTTCTCCTTCATAGTCCTTGATCAGCCCGTCCATCGCCTTCAGTAGTGTGGTTTTGCCCGAGCCGTTGGAGCCGAGAATACCGGTGAATTCGCCATGCTCCACGTCGAAACGGATCCCGGAAAGTGCCACCGTGCCGTCGGGGTATCTGAATGTTTCAATATCAATGGAAAGTCGTGGTGTTTTCACAAGAACCTTTTTTTGTCCTCAAGGATACGAGAGTTGAGATCGGATTAAGGATTAAGGGATATAAGAGGCGGGGTAAGTAAAACCCTCGAGTTTGCGTACCCCTTTAATCCTTAATCCGCTTCTTTAATCCGGTTTTTCAGATATTCCAAAGCAGCCCCAGGCCGAGAATAAGGCACAGTGAGACCGCCACCTCCGCTATGCGGAACGGCTTGTGCTTCAGCATCGGCAGCCTGCCGTCATAACCGCGCTGAACCATGGCGGTTGTTACGCTACGGCTGTTGTCGAAGGCCTTGATCACCAGGGTCCCGCTCAGGATACCGAAAGAGCGCAAGCCGGTACGGTAGCTGCTGTAGCCGAGCCGATTTTTCTGTGCAGCGTAGATTACTCGGGCATCGTCATGGAACAGAAAAAGATAGCGCCAGGCAAACAGCGCGATATCGATGAAGGTTTGCGGCAGACGCAGCCAGGAGAAAGCGGCCATTAATTCGATAAAAGGCGTGACGCAGGAGAGCGCGTTCATAACCGAGACCGCGCCGATAATTCGTGCCGCGATCAGCAACCCTTCCTTCAAGCCTTCCCGGTAGCCATGCGCCTCCAGACCGAAAAAAGAAATGCTGAATAGCGGCGAGTGGCCGCTGAAAAAAAGTTTCAGCAGCACGACCATAATGATGATAAAGGCCGGTTCTGCGAAACGCAGGATCAATAACCGCATCCGGATGCCGGAGCGGAGGCAGATAGAGACGCAGAGCGCAGCCGTGGTGAGCGGCAAGAGGAACCCTTTGCCGCTGATCACCAACATCAGCAGCACCAGGGAGAAGAGCAGCTTGACGCGCGGATCAATGGCGGAAAAGAAGGTTCCGCTATGAGTTGTGTGGCTGAAAGTATGCATCCCTGTCTGTAATTTCTGCCGGGTGAAGTCTCCGGCGCTGTTTTTCCGGTGATTTATGTACCGGTCTGCCGATGGCCGCTACTTTTGTACTGCTGCCAGAGAATGTATCCGCCCCAGGTGAGCGACAGGATCATCAAGACCACGCCGATGCCGAAGGTCAGCCGGGCGATGAAATGATCATACTGCATCCAGCCCAGCTTGGTGAGGATCACCTCCCAGTCGTGGTAATCCGCTACTTCACTTCCGGTGACGCCACCCAGCAGCATCAGCTGCCCGGCGCGGGCATCGTTCATGTAGGGGGAGATGTCGAGGAAACTTTCCCCGAGCCACCAGAGTCCGACGGCTGCGCCAAAGGGGTTGCCCTTTACCATGAAGGCGCAGAGCACGATCAGCGGCACCAGCCACTGGCCGAGGGTACCGCCGAGTACCTGGAGAAAGCGGCCGAAGGGTGAGAAAAACAGGTGACCGGCCTCGTGGAAGGGCAGGTTGATCAGGTGCAGAAAAGACTCTCCCACGTAGTTTGAATCAATGGTGCTGGTCATGAGACGGAATCCCCAGACCAGTAGCACCAGGTAGACAATGGCTCGCCCCGCAACCAGCGGGCGGCTTTCCTCCGAGTCAATCCGCAGCAAGCGTTCTTTCAGCAGAGCCCACAGTGCCGGACGGCCCTCTGTCTGAGCGGATTCCGGTGACAGGTGCGGAAGCGGTGATTCTGGCCCCGCTGAGTGGATCCGGGCAAAGATCACCCCGCATAAGCGGCATTCGCTGTTCCCGTCTGGTTGTTCATGGCCACATTTCGGACAGTGCATGAAGTACCCCGGGCCTTAGCTTTCCTTTTTCGCGCTACTTTTCTTACCCTTGGCTTTTCCCTCCACCAACATTCGCCAGGAATAGCCGGCTGCAAATCCGCCAGTCGTTCCGGCAAGGAGAAAAACAAACAGCAGCAGGTCGCCCTGGTCGGTGTTGATCAGCGGTTTGTGGGCTGCGTGCCCCCGTTCCGAGGCGAACTTTTCCACCACGGATTCGTCAACGCCGGGCCATTTGTCAGCAGCGTAGGCGCTGTGGACGATATTGAAAAGCACTAGGCAGAAAGCTGCAATCGGCAGAAGTGCTGGAACCAGAAGAGCCTTTCTGACTTTTCCTGTGCTCCGTACCCTGTACCCTGTACCCGCTTTCCTATCCATTTGCCGCTACCTCCCCGGACCTGATTACCCGCAACTTTACCAGGATATCCGGCCGTTTGCGGTAGAGCAGTATCACCATACCGGCGGTCATTGCGCCTTCAAGGATGCCGAGGGGTAGTTGCGTCGGGACAAAGGCGAGCAGTATCTTTTCCATCAACGGCAGAAACGGTTCATTTCCCCGGATACCGGATGCCAGTTCCACGGATGTTGTCAGGTAGGTAGCCCAATCTGCCAGAAGACCGGCAAAGAAGGCGGCCAGGCCGAGCGGGACAGAGATCATTCGCAGACCCTTGAAAGTGAAATACCCGGCAAAGGAGCCGACAACTCCCATGGAAAAAATATTCGCACCCCAGGTGGATATTCCGCCATGGGAGAGAAACAGTGCCTGGAGCAGCAGGGCTACTGCCGCGATCAGCGAACTGACAAAGGGACCCAGCAGGATAGCCGCCATCCCGGTGCCGCAGGGATGGGAGCAGGTGCCGGCTGTGGGCACCGGTACCGGCATGCAGGAAATGATGAATACCACCGCCGCCATCAGCCCGACCAGCGGTTTGAAAGACAGATCTTCCTTGGCCAGTATGTTCAGCCGGCGGATTCCCAGTGCTACGAAGGGCAAAGCGAGAGCGTACCAGAATGCTGCCCAGGGCAGGGGCAGGATCCCTTCGGAGATGTGCATGGCGTAGGCTGGTGTGGCCAGGAGTAATAGTGCGATGCAAAGAAACAACTTCGTCATAAAATAACCCTCGAAAAGCGTAAAAAGCGGATTAAAAAGAACGGATTAAGGATTAAAGGGGTACGCAAACTCCAGGGTTTTCCTTACCCCGCTTCTTTTACCCCTTACCCCGTATTTCCTATTCCGCCTTTCAAATCTTGTCTCCCCGCAGATACCCGGAAAACAGCGAGTTCGCACCCCGTGAGGCGCAGAAGTCGCCGCACATGGTGCAGGTCTGCTCGTCCTCCGGCATGCGGCAGGCCCTGATGGCCCGGGCGTCTTCGGGAAAGAGCGACAGATCGAACTGCTTGTCCCAGTTCAGGTCCCGGCGGGCCTTGCTCATCTCGCGGTCCCGCTCGCGTCCCTTCTCCGGATACTTGGTCATGTCGCCGATGTAGGCGGCGATCCGTGCGGCCTTGACCCCTTGCCGGACATCTTCTTCGTTCGGCAGTGCCAGGTGCTCCGCCGGGGTAATGTAGCAGATCAGGTCCGCACCGTAGCGCGACGACTGGGCCGCACCGATGGCAGCGGTGATATGATCGTAGCCGGGGGCGATGTCGGTGGGGATCGGGCCGAGCATGTAGTAGGGGGCGTCGCCGCTCATTCTCTTCTGCAGCTGGATGTTGCCCTCGATCTCATCCATGGGTACATGCCCCGGACCTTCCACCAGCATCTGGCAGCCCATTTCCCGGCCGATTTCCGCCAATTCGCAGTTGAAGAGCAGTTCCTGGATCTGGGCCCGGTCGGAAGAGTCGTGGATTGCCCCGGCCCGTAGGCCGTTCCCCAGGGAGAGTACCGTGTCGTATTTTTTGAGAATTCCCGCCACCCGGTCGAACTTTTCATAGAGCGGGTTTTCCCGGTTGTTGGCCAGCATCCAGGCGACCATGCTCACGCCGCCCTTGCTTACCAGGCCGCCGTAGCGGTAGCCCTGACGCTGCAGACGCTCGATGGTGCAGCGGTTGATGCCGCAGTGGACGGCCATGAAGGCCATGCCGTCGGCACATTGCTGTTCGATCAGATCGAAGAGCATCTCTTCGTCCAGCTTGTTCGGGTCGCCATACTTCCTGCCCGCCTCGCAGAAGGCCTGGTAGAGGGGCACGTTCCCCACCGGCAGATCCACCGCGGCGATCACCTCGCGACGCACCCGGTCCAGGTCGCCGCCCACCGAAAGCTCCATCAATGTGTCTGCTCCGGCTTCCTGGGCGACCTTGGCTTTGCGTACCTCTGCGGCATAATCGACGATGTCCGATGAGGTGCCGATAGAGGCGTTTACCTTGGTGCGCAGTCCCTTGCCGATGCCGACCGCTTTCGGCTTGCGGACCTGGTTCCCGGGGATGACGATCTTGCCTTCCGCCACCATTCTGCGAACAAAATCGGCAGAGATATTTTCGTCGCGGGCAACGGTTTCCATCTGGCTGGTCAGAATGCCTTCTCGGGCCAGTTCAATTTGGGTTTTCACAATAGATCCTTTTTTGCCACAGAGGACATAGAGCGCACAGAATAAATCCATAAAAAGTCTCTACGCATCTCTGTGTCCTCTCCGCCTTCGCGAAAGCTACTGCGCATAGGTGTGAACTCTGTGGCTAATCGTTTTTGAATGTAAAACAGTTTTGCACAAAAGCGCTTGCCATTTCCGGGCAGCTACCGAAGTGGAGATGAAGATACGAAGCCAGGCAGTTTCGGTATCGATATCCTTCGGCGCCGATCACCTCGCCGTTTTTCCTTACCTGGTAGAGACGTTCCACTTCCTGCGGCATTTCTTCCATTTCCGAATAGTGGAATTCATGACCACGGGCCACGGTGCCTGCCGGGCCGAGAATCGATTCACCGTTGATCAGTGCCTCGCGGTAGCCGAGGACCTTGCGCTTGGAAAGCATGCGGGTGGCAACAGGAAAGATACCGACCAAGGGGCTCGAGATCTGACCCCTAACCCCCGTACTCTTGACCGCTGTTGATGCAAGCTCCTTGACACCTTTTGTCAGGTAGATGAAACCGCCGCATTCGGCGTAGACCGGCATGCCTGCCTCGATTACCGTCCTGATTTCGCCGAGCATGCTCCGGTTGGCCGAGAGCGTCTCGGCAAAGAGTTCCGGGTAGCCACCGGGGAGATAGAGGCCGCCGATGTTGCACGGAAGGTGTGCATCGTCCAGTGGAGAAAACTCGACGATCTCTGCGCCTGCTTCCCGAAGGAGCCGCACGTTGTCCTCGTAGACGAAGCAAAAGGCCTTGTCACGTGCAACCGCCACCTTAACAGGTGTTGGATGGTTTACACCTTTGGCCGGTTTTTTTTCCAAAGTGCGGTTTTGACTCCCTGATGCCAGAGACAACAGCCTGTCCAGATCCAGGTGCTCGCCGATTCCCGCAGCCAGTGAATCCAGAAATTCCTTTGACAGCGGACTTTCCTCCGCGGTCACCAGGCCCAGATGGCGGGAGGGGATGCGGAGCTTTTCGTCACGGGGGATGCAGCCGAGAACGGCAATTCCTGACAGGGAGCTCGCCAATGCATCTCGCAGGATCCGGGCATGGTTTGCACTCCCGACATTATTGAAAATCACCCCGGCAACCTGCACCTGCCGGTCAAAGTTCACAAA
Source organism: uncultured delta proteobacterium (assembly GCA_963748325.1). Lineage (GTDB taxonomy): Bacteria > Desulfobacterota > Desulfuromonadia > Geobacterales > Geobacteraceae > RPRC01. The sequence goes on from CAVVIJ010000001.1 coordinate 405,773, forward strand.
ACCCTGGACCAGTGCTGCGGCACTTCGGGCCTGGCTTTTTGCATCCACCACCAGGATCACCGGGCTCGCCAGGATTTTTGCCGCCTGGGCGGTGCTGCCCGCCTCCGAGGTACCGCCGATACCGTCAAAAAGCCCCATCACACCTTCAACCACTGCGATATCAGCCCCTTGGGTGTGCAGGGCAAAGGTTTCCCGAACGAACCGTTCCGGGCACATCCAGCTGTCGAGATTCAGCGAGGGACGACCGGTAACGAGCCGATGCCAGCCCGGATCGATGAAGTCCGGACCGACCTTGAAGGGGGCGACGGCCAGGCCTCGCCGTTTCAGGCATTCCATGATGCCCAGAGTTACGGTTGTCTTGCCCGACCCGCTCATGGGGGCGGCGATGACGATCGATTGCATGGCGATTACCCGTTCAGGAGCTTTACCACCGGGTTTCCGTCCTCATAATAATCGATGATATTCAGGCAGCCGTACTCCTGTTCGATTCGGAACATGGAAGTGGGCGGGGCACCCACGGCGTCAAGCAGGATGATGCGGTTGACGCCACCGTGACCGATTACAAAGACCTCTTCCCCCGGATGGTGGGCGGCAATCTCCTGGATCACCGGAACCACCCGGTCGCGGAGGTCGAGGAGATTTTCACCACCCGGAGCGCGAAATTCGACAAAGCCTTTCAGGCGGTTCTTCCACGCTTCCGGAAACCTTTCCGCCAGTTCGGTCCAGGCCATTCCTTCCCATTCGCCGAAACTGAGTTCTCTCAATTCCTTTCTGGGCTGAAAAGGGATCTCCCGTCCCGCAGTGAGGATCTCAGCTCCCTGGACACAACGGGTCAGGTCGCTGGTGTAGCACGCCGTGACGGGAGCATCCTTCAGTCGATCAGCCAGCAGGTGGTACTGGTCAAGACCCTTGGGGGTGAGGGGGACATCCGTCTGGCCGTTATAGCGGAAGATTTCGCTTCCGGCAATTTCGCCGTGACGGATCAGATAAATACGCGTTTTTGCTTTCATAGGGTGAAAACCTTTTGTCCTGAGAGGGCCACTAACATCAGGAGGGTAAGAATTTCGTTCAATTCACTGGTAAAGCCGATAATGTCGCCGGTAATTCCGCCTAATCTCCGCTGAAACCAGGCCTTGAGAATCCAGGTAAGAAGACAGGCGGCGACGAAGGTCCACAAACCCCGTATGCCCATCAGCAGCAGGGACACGGCCAGGGTCGTCATGGTTGCCAGGACCAGCTGCACCCAGCCGGCTCCGTTGATGAACAGGGAGCCGAGGCCGTCACCACGTGCCTTCCGGGCGCCGACAATCATAGTGACCTGGGCAAAGCGGGCCAGCATCGGGAAACAGAATAACGTCTGCTGTTTCATGTCGGCCGGAATGGCCAGCAGTGCCTGGTACTTTAGGAACAGGGCCAAGAACAGTCCGACCGCTCCCGCGGCACCGATATGGGAATCCTTCATGATCTTGAGAAAACGTTCCCGACCGCCGCGGGCCGCCAATGCGTCACAGACATCGGCCAGTCCGTCCAGGTGCAGAACGCCGGTAACAACCGCAAGGGAAGTAACAAGCAGCAGATCGACAACCGCGCGTGGCAGAATCTGCGAGAGGAGATAGTTGAGCCCCACCAGCAGCGCGCCCAGTGCCAGCCCGGCCAAGGGAAAATATGCCAGGGACCGACCCAGATCCTTCTCCTCGCAGCGCACGGAAAACGGGAGCGGAATGATGGTCAGAAACTGAATAGCGATACAAAAAAGCCGCAGATCAACAAACATCCAAGCCACCCAATTCCCGAAAAGAACCCAAAACCTAAAACTAAAAACCGTTGCAGGTTGTCCCCTTAAACCTTAATTCGCAGTCCCTACCCCGCTTCTCGGTTTATTCCTGCTGCTCCGCCACCCCAGCCTCTGCAAAGGTCGCCATTTCCTTCATGATCTTTACGCCCGCCTCAATCAGCCCCATGGCCAGGGCCGCACCGGTTCCCTCGCCAAGGCGGAGTCGCAGGTCGAGGATCGGCTCGGCGGAGAGATGTTCCAGCATGTAGCGATGTCCGATCTCGACCGATTCGTGGGCGGCAAACAGGTAGTCCTTGATGAGCGGATTCAGCCCGACGGCGATCAGGGCACCGGAGGTGGAGATAAAACCATCGACCACCACCGGGATCCGGTTGGCGGCACAGCCGATAATCAGCCCGGCGATACCGGCGATTTCCAGGCCGCCGAGCTTGGTCAGCACGTCAAGGGGGTTGCTCGGGTCCGGATGGTTGACCCGGAGCGCCTGCTCGATGACCCGGATCTTGTTGGCCAGGGCCGCATCGTTGATGCCGGTTCCCCTGCTGGTGACCTGTTCGACCGGCAAACCGGAAATGGCAGCGATGATTGCCGAGGCGGCGGTGGTGTTGCCGATGCCCATCTCTCCGGTTCCTGCCATGACGATACCTTCGTCCCGGCAGCCGTTTGCAAGGGTGATTCCCGCTTCCAGGGCAGCCAGCGCCTGCTCGCGGGTCATGGCCGGCCCTTTGACAAAGTTGGCCGTGCCCCGGGCTATCTTACAGTCGATGAGTCCCGGAAGGATGCCGAAATCATAATCCACCCCCATGTCCACCACCCGCACGTCGGCACCGCCATGGCGTGCCAGGACGTTGATGCCGGCGCCGCCGCGGAGGAAATTGAAAACCATCTGCGGGGTCACTTCTTTCGGGAAGGCGGAGATCCCTTCTTCCACCACGCCGTGATCAGCGGCAAAGGTGAAGATGACTTTCTTTGATGTGTCCGGATCCAGACTGCCGGAAATGGCGGCAAAGCGACGGGCAAACTCTTCCAGTCTGCCCAGCGAGCCGAGTGGCTTGGTTTTGTTGTCCAGTTTTGCCTGGGCCTTCTCCAGGAGCAGCGAGTCTATCGGTTGAATTTTATCGAGGGTATTCTGGAGTAAGGTCATGATAGGTTACCTGTCGTGCATTGGGTTGTAGGGGCACTGCTTGCAGCGCCCTTCAGATATATGCAGGCCATAAGGGCGTGGAAAGCAGCGCCCCTATTTCAACTTCAGCGGTATCCCGGAAATGGTCACGTACACTTCATCTGCCGTTTCGGCCAGAATCTGGTTAGCCTGACCGGCCAGATCGCGGAAGCTGCGTGCCAGGGCATTTTCCGGGACGATTCCCATGCCTACCTCGTTGGAAACAAGGAAGACCGGTGTTTGCAGGGTCGGAAGGAGTTCAGCCACAGCTCTCACTTCAGAGAGAACCGGCTCGACCGCGTCATGGTGGAACAGCAGGTTGGTAAGCCAGAGGGTAATACAGTCTACCAGTATCGCCTGGTGGCGACCATCTGCCTCCCTGATAGCTTCCCCTAACCGAAGTGGCTCTTCCACGGTCTGCCAGGCAGGTCCGCGTCGTTGCCGGTGGCTGGCAATGCGCACCGCCATTTCTCCGTCCCGTGCCTCGCCGGTGGCGATGTAGCAGAGCGGATCTCCAAAATTTTCGGCAAGCCTTTCGGCCAGGCGGCTTTTGCCGCTACGGACACCGCCGCTGATAAAGGTGATTTTTGACATGAAAAAACCCCGCCTCTCTGGTGAGAAACGGGGTCCTGAAACCGGTCGCTGGGTACACGTAGGGCTTCGGTGCCTCTCCCTCGGAGGTCCTGATTGCTTCGGCAGGGCAGGTTTCCTGACTTACGGATCGCTTTACTCGCTGCGCCTTCCCGATCGAAGCGACATAGCGCCATGTTTCCGGAAAGAAGAAGGCAGGTTCTTCGCCTATCCGATTTCCTGAAATCATCGTAATGTCGCCATTCTGCTCAGTGGCATTTCGTGCAGCTTTCATCACCGCTTACAGTTGCGGGGCAGTGAGGGGTTTTCACCCTCTTCCCTATTATCTCGGTACAAGCACCCGGCCGTTTCTGGTATTCAAATGACGGAAGTGATTCTTGCAGACGTCAGCGGAAAAGTCAATCTGCAAATGGCTGAAGTTGTCTCGGAGCCAGTTTAGCTGCCAGGAGAAATCTCCGGCCAGTTGTCGTTACCGCTGAGGTACTGATGCAGGGCGCGGGCCGCCTTCTTGCCGGCACCAATGGCCAGGATAACGGTGGCCGCTCCGGTGACGATGTCGCCGCCGGCACAGACTCCCGGCTTGGTGGTGCGCCCGTCTTCGTCGGCAATGAAATAGCCCCGCTCGTTGGTTTCGACGCCGGTGGCGGTCGAGGCGACAATCGGGTTTGCCGACTGCCCGATGGCAACCACCACCATGTCAACATCAACGACAAATTCCGAATCCTTGACCGGGATCGGCCGGCGGCGTCCCGAGGCATCAGGTTCGCCCAGTTCCATGCGCAGGCATTCAACGCCGGTGACCCAACCGGTTTCGTTGCCGATGAAGCGCACCGGGTTCACCAGGAAGTGAAACTGAACCCCTTCCTCTTCGGCATTTTCAATCTCTTCTACCCGGGCAGGCATTTCCTTCCGGCTGCGCCGGTACAGGATCGTCGCCTCGTCGGCACCAAGCCGCAGGGACATCCTGACCGCGTCCATCGCCACATTGCCGCCCCCCAGTACCGCAACCTTTTTCCCGGTGGCCACCGGCGTGGTGTAGTTGGGAAACTGGTAGGCCTTCATCAGGTTGCAGCGGGTCAGGTATTCGCTGGCCGAGTAGACACCGTTCAGGTTTTCTCCCGGAATATTGAGGAAGCTCGGTGCTCCGGCACCGTTACCGAGGAAGACTGCATCGAATTCTTCCAGCAGCTCATCAACGCTGGCGGTTCGACCCACGACAAAGTTGGTCACCAGCTTTACTCCCAGTTGCTGGATTACCTCCAGCTCCAGACGGACGATCTCTTTCGGCAGCCGGAATTCGGGGATGCCATAGAGTAAAACGCCACCCGGCTCGTGCAGCGCCTCATACAAAGTTACATCGTGCCCAAGCTTTACCAAGTCGCCGGCAACCGTAATGCCTGCTGGACCGGCTCCCACTACCGCAACCTTTTTGCCGGTCGGAGGGGCAATCGCCGGTGTTGGCAGCTGCTCTTCAAACAGGGCATAGTCGCTGGCGAAACGTTCCAGGCGGCCGATGGCCACTGATTTGTGTTTCTTGCCCATGACGCAGGTCAGTTCACATTGGTTTTCCTGGGGACAGACCCGGCCACAGACCGCCGGCAGGGCGGAACTGGCGCGCAGAACGCTGGCCGCTTCGAGAAATCTTCCCTCGGCGATTTTTTTGACAAATCCCGGAATATCGATTTCAGCAGGGCAGTTGGTGACGCACTGCGGGTTCTTGCAGAGCAAGCAGCGCTCTGCCTCTTCCATGGCGGTTTCCCGGTCCCAGCCCAGGGCCACTTCGTCAAAATTCTTTACCCGTTCCGCGGGGTCCTGATGCGGCATCTCGTGACGGGGGATGGCACAGCGATCCTGTATGGTCAGCTCTTTTTTCACCGGCAACCTCCCTGGCAGCCGCCATGCTCGTGACCGTGCTCGTGATAAAATTCCAAGGCTTCTTTCTCCTGGCGGCTGTACATTTTCTGGCGGGACATCATTTCATCCCAATCAACTTCATGCCCATCGAAATCGATTCCTTCCGAGCAGACGAAGCGGGTTCTGCCGGCCACGGTAACGCGGCAGGAGCCGCACATTCCGGTTCCGTCAACCATGACCGAGTTGAGGGAAACAATGGTCTTGAGCTTGAGGGGCAGCGTCATCTGGGAGATGACCTTCATCATGATCGGAGGTCCGACCGGATATACCAGAACGATATTTTCACCGCCGTCGAGAAGTCCCTGCAGCACATCGGAGACCATGCCCTGCGAACCATAGCTGCCGTCATTGGTGGCCACCAGTACTTCATCGCAGACGCCTTTCAGCAAGTCTTCGCAGATGAGGAGATTTCTGGTTTTGGCTCCAAGCACCGCAATGACACGGTTGCCTGCTTCCTTGAAGGCCCGTGCCACCGGATAGCCGGCGGCAATGCCGAAGCCACCTCCTACCATGACAAAGGTGCCATCCAGCTTTTCCACGTGTGTGGGGTTGCCGAGAGGCCCGACCACGTCCAGAATTGCATCGCCTTCTTTCATGCTGGCCAGCAGTTCCGAGGTTGCGCCGATTTCCTGAAAATAGATATCGATCGTACCGGCTTCTCGATCCCAGTTGGCGATGGTCAGCGGAATCCGTTCGCCTTGTTCGTGGATGCGGAGCATCAGAAATTGTCCGGCCTGACACTTTCGCGCGATCAGGGGAGCTGTGACCCGCATGTGCCAGGTCCGTTCCGTCAGTATTTCTTTCAGTAGTATGGTGTGCATGGAAACCTCATATGTATTCGCGGGGCAGGTTCGGATAATCGAACCGTTCTCCGGGTCTTCTACGGTTATGCCTGGAACAGCAGTTCTTCCAGTCTGTCCCAGAGGGGCTCTCTACCTTCTTTGGAAAGGGCCGAAAAAAAGATCAGCTCATCCACCGGCACTTCAAGAGTTCGGGCGATAACGGCTGCCTGGCGTGTTCGCTCGTTGCGGGAGACCTTGTCGCATTTATTCACCACCAGGACAACAGGAATATTGTAGGTACTCAGCCATTGGCGCATGAGCTGGTCTTCACGGCTCGGGATGCGACGCACGTCAAGGATCAGCACCACGCAGCGAAGGCTCTCCCTTTTGGCCAGATAGGTTTCGATCATCGGGCCCCATTCTTTTTTAACGGCAAGGGGAACGCTTGCAAAACCGTATCCGGGCAGGTCGGTGAGAATAAAATCTCCGTTTACCAGGAAAAAATTGATCAGCTGGGTGCGGCCCGGTGTTCTGCTGGTGCGTACCAGGCTTTTTCTGTTAACCAGAGTGTTGATGAGCGATGACTTTCCCACATTCGATCGTCCGGCAAAGGCCACCTCCGGCAGATCACTCTCTGGGTAATGGGTGGGAGTAACGCCGCTTTTTATGAATTCCGTACTTTTCAGGTCCAATCGTTACCGCCGTGATGAATATTTTGCCGTATTATAAACAGCGCAGGGAATACTTTCAATTCTTTATATACTTTTCCCGCATTTCTCTTGATTTTACCCTTTTCGATTGGAGTTCCGGAATTTTGAGACGACCTCCCGCAGGAAAATCCGCCAGGGCTTTTCCCCTGCGACAAAAGGTGCGGGTATCTGCGGTCATGTCAGGCAGGTAACGACACTCTGCCATGAAAATTCGTGACTAACAGGGAAAAATACGGTAGTACTATATCCACTACTATACAAGTAAGGGAGTCCCTATGTCAGGAAAATATCAAAATAATTTTCTAAAAAACGTCATGGCTCGCATCGATTTCAACAAAAATCTTTATCAGATCTCATCCGAGCTTCCGTCATCCATAAAGGCAAAGCTCAAGGATACCTTTCCCCATGTGCAGCGCAAAAGTGCCATTGCCGAACAGATAGAGATGAAGTGCGGGTCCGATCCGGTACGGAGACATGTGAAAGAAAATCACTGGTTTTTCCAAGGGAAAAATGGAGACCGGGCGCTTTGCATCGCCCCCAGTTTCATGTGGCTGGATTTTAAAAAGTATACCGACTACGCCGATCTGAGAGAAACCTTCCTTACCTTGGCCGATACTTTGCTTACTGCCTTTCCCGAGGTCGGAGACCTTGGCGTCAACCGTTTCGGCCTACGCTTCTTCAACAATATTGAGCTGACAGAATCAAACCTGACCGACTGGACTGCCTACCTCAATCCGGACCTGATCTCGATTTTTTCGATGATTGACGACAAATCCGCCATAGCCCGGGCTTTTAATAATCTGGAGCTGAACTATGGTGACTTGAAGTTGACGTTCCTCTATGGAATGTACAATTTCGAGTATCCGGAACCGATTCGCCAGAAGTCATTCACTCTCGATTTCGATGGCTATATTGCCCGCGAGCAGAACAAGGATGAGATTGCCGGTTCTCTGGACGCACTTCACGAGAAGATTTCAAGCTATTTCGAAAAGAGTATTACCGACAAGTTTCGTGAGATGATCCGCTAACAGCCATGAAGAGCTGCCAGTTTCGCGGCTCTTTCTTATCACTATTTCCCAGGTCACGACCTCCAAAGGTTGTGACCCGGGGAACCATTCCGCCGTTTCAGCTTATCCCCAGTAGGGCAAAATATTCTTTTCTGCTGGTGTCAAAACCATCCTGCAGCTCTTTTGCCGCCAGTTTTACCGCCTTTTCATGGTAACAATCGGGAATATTGTAAAGAATTACCGTGTGCAGCGCCTTTATCAGCTGTGAAATGATCAGCGGCCAATCGTGCATGTTTACGCCGTGTTTCATCATGGCTGCGATGATATCATTCACCATCTCCCGCGACAATGCCGGCTCCTTGATAGTGCCCCGATTCGAGATGATCTCGGTAAGATAGAGGATAAAGCTGACGTCGACGTTCTCCGTTTCCTGGTTGCCATCTTTCAGTGCGTTAAGGATTTCCGCAGCTTTTGCCGATGCTTGCTGCTGAGTGATTTTCCCACTCATAAAGTCTCTCCCCCATGTCTTGTTTGTTCCCGAAGCCGATCGGATTCAGGTCAAGGAAAATGTGGTGTTTTTTAACCAGAGGAGAGTAACGAATGGAAACAATGAAGTCAATCCTTTCCTGTTCAGGTACGGTTGCTGTCAGCGTCCCCTCTTGCCCGCCAGGGAGAGTATGTCTGACATGGCCGGTTTCCAGACGCCATTCTCCCATTTCATACGGAAAGAGCGGATGCTGTACTCCGTCGTACCAAATCTGTCTTCGAGGCCGACCCGGGCATGAAGGGTGGCTTTCTTGCCCGATCCTTTGCTGACGGTAACGTCCTGCAGTTTCTCCCAGCAACAGGCCGGTTTGCGTGTCGCTGCAGCCAGTTTGCGAATGAATCTGTCCCGGGAGCGACTGCCATTTGCGTAGGTCCTTTCGTACAATTCTTCATAGCGGCCATCGCGCCACAAATCCAGGCTTGTTTCGAAGTCTCCGCGAATTTCCCGTTCGGTCTGATGTATGTCTGTGTCGGAGGACAGACTGATGTTCGGTCTGAAACAGAGAATTGTGCACCAAAGAAGACAGAGCAAGGCAACGCGCATACGAAATACCCCCGGTTGTGCCTGAAACCGTCAGTTTGGCATCGGGTCCGATCTCCATGAGCAAATTCGTCGGCAGCAGGGATTGACTGACAGTTACATTGGCGAAACATTATTAGTGATAACAAATATTATCTGAAAGTTTCGTGTCAAGCAAGGGGATTTTGGAGCCCTCTCCTGCTCGTCCCGGGGGAGAGCAGGAGAGGGTGGGTGTCGGGTCAGAGAGTCCTGTCCGCCGCCTCGGCGAACAGCCTGAGCTTTTCCATCATGAGTGCGAATTTCGACGGTTTCAGAGACTGTGGGCCGTCGGAGGATGCATGCTCCGGATCCGAATGAACCTCGATCATCAGGCCGTCGGCACCGGCAGCCACGGCGGCAAAGGCCATGGAGGCAACGTAATGGTAATTGCCCGTTCCATGGGATGGGTCCGCCACTACCGGCAGATGGGTCTTCTCCTGAAGTACCGGGATAGCGGAGAGATCGAGGGTATTGCGGGTTGCGGTTTCAAAGGTTCGAATGCCCCTTTCGCAGAGGATCACCGATTGGTTTCCTTCGCTCATGATGTATTCCGCACTCATGAGGAATTCCTGGATGGTCATGGACATGCCACGCTTCAACAGAACCGGCTTGTTGGTTTTACCGACTTTTTTCAGTAGGGCGAAATTCTGGGCATTGCGGGCGCCGATCTGCAGCATGTCGGAATAATCTGCCACCAGCTCCACGGTTTCGGGATTGATGACCTCAGTTACGAAGGGGAGACCGCTTGCCTCGCGGGCCTTGGCCAGGAGCTTCAGTCCCTCTTCTTCCAATCCCTGGAAGGAATAGGGCGAGGTGCGCGGTTTGAAAGCGCCGCCGCGCAGCATCTGTGCACCGGCGTCCCGGACCGCCAGGGCCGTCTCGATGATCTGCTCCTCCCCTTCCACGGAACAGGGCCCGGCCATGACAATGAGCTCCTTGCCGCCAATGGCCACGGTGTCGGAGATACGGATGACGCTCCGTTCTTTTTTTACCTCTTTCGAGGCCAGCTTGTAGGGTTGCAGGATCGGCACCACGCTTTCGACGCCATGCATCGATTCCATGGACTGGAGAATGTGTTTGCCCCGCTCGTCGCCTACTGCACCGATTACATCCCTGGTTGCTCCATGGATTACATGCGGTTTGTAGCCCAGTTCCCTGATTCGTTTCAGCACCTCATCCTTGTCTTTTTTTGCGGCTCCGGCTTTCATAACGATAATCATCTCTTCCTTTCTCCTTTTTCCCGGAAAATGCAAAGGGCCGGAGGATTTTTCCCCCGGCCCTATTCTGGCTGGTGCTTGTTCAAAAATGAAAAAGCCGGGGGCGCTTTGCAGTCCACCCTCGGCTTCCGGTCTTGAATTTTATTTGTTACGCTTGACTCAGACCTATACGCCGGGTGGACGGTCGAAAAAAGAAACCGCACCAAAAAGAAAAGGCGTAAAAAGTAAACGAGCCAGTAAGAATCATGTCTGTATTGTTGCCAGTGAAGGGCTTTGCTGTCAAGAAAAAAATTTGCGCCTCAATTTTCCGGGTAACGTTCGGCCAGGTAGGGGGAGATGTTTTCAAGGGCACGTTCGACCGCTTCCCGATTATGTGCTTCGAGGGTCCAAGCGGCTTCCGGTGCATATTTGGCCATCAACGCGAAAAAAAGGGGAAAATCAATACCTGCCTCGCCCAGGGGGCTATGGTCATCGGAAAGACCGTGATTGTCGTGAATGTGGGCCTCGGCGATAAACGGGCCCAGTTCGGCGAACCATTCCTCCATGCTGAGCTTGGAAAAGAGATTCCAGTGGCCAACGTCGAAACAGTGGCGGAAAAGAGGTGAGTCGAGGGCCTTCAGGAGATCACGAAGGGTGAAAGGATCTTCTTCAAAAATATTTTCCACGGCCACGGTACAGCCGATTGCTGCCGCAAATTCCACAACAGGTTGGAAGGTCTCGATACTGTTCGTGAGCCAACGGTTTTTGCTGCTGCCGAAACGCCAGCGGTCATAGCCCGGATGGAATACCACCACCGAGGGTTTCAGCACGTCGGCTGCTTCCATAACCTGGCGGAAACGTTGCCGGGTTGCCTCCAGGACCAGGCGGTCCAGGGCACCGGGGCTCAGGTCCATGAAGGGGGCATGAATGGTCGTGCGGATGTCCTTTTCGAAAAGGATCCGGGAGATTTTGCCCAGTCTCGGCAGGTCCAGGCTGTCGAGAGAGTCGCCGGTAAAGGCAATTTCGGGGTTGATTCCGCGCTCCAGAATGAAATCGAGATGCTCCTCGATCAGGGCATAAGGGGTGTGAACGAAAATCTGTTTAGCTTTCATGTGGTTTCTTTTTGTGTTTGTTGATCACGTCAAAAGCGCAGTTACCGCATTGAACCAGGTATTCCAGCTTGCTGATGGCGGTCGGTTGTCCGAGAACTATCAGGGTATCCCGCTCTCCAAGAGTGCTGTGCGATTCGGGGTTGAAGACCATGCTGCCGTTCTGCTTCTTGATGCCGACAATCATAACTCCGGTTTCCTTGCGGAAGCCGGAAGTAACGAGCGTTTCGCCGATAAAACCGGAGCCGGGCGGGATGATGATTTCCTCCATCTGCAGTTCCATGTGCTCGCGGCCGGTTGCTATCTCGATAAAGTCCACCACATTGGGGCGCAGGATTGCCTGGGCCATGCGGTTTCCACCGATCAGGTAGGGGGAGATGACCTTGCTGGCACCGGCCCGTTTCAGCTTGAGGTCCGAACCCTCATCACCAGAGCGGGCCAGAATGAAGAGATCGGTGTTCAATCCCCGTGCCGAGAGCGTAATATAGACATTTTCCGTGTCCGAGGCGACCACCGAGACGAGCCCCTTGGCCCTTTTGATCCCGGCTTTCAATAACGTTTCATCGTCTGTCGCATCGCCACGGAGATAGAGATAGTCCTCCTCTTCCAGTTTCGCGAGCACCTCGTTGTTCTTTTCCACCACGACAAATGGGAGTGGCTTGGCGGAAAACTCCCGGCAGATGAGTGCCCCCATTCTGCCGAAACCGCAGACAATGTAATGATCATGGAGGGCTTCGATCTTCTTTTCCACCTTTTTCCTCCCGAAAATGCGCTGAAATTGTCCTTCGAACATAATCTGTGCAAGGCTACCAACAATATAACCAAGTACACTGACGCCCAGAATGATGAGCAGTATGGTAAAGATTTTTCCCGGGTCACTGAGGGTATGAACTTCCTTGAAGCCGACGGTCGCCAGGGTAATGACCGTCATGTACAGGGAATCGAGGAAATCCCAGCCCTCTATCCCCATATAGCCGAGGATTCCGATCGAGATGAGAAGACCGAGCACAATAATGGATACTTTCAGATGTCGAACCGGATCCATCGTTTCACTCCTTAGGAGAAAAGAGTAGCTTTGGACAGGAGAAAAAGCAAGGGGAGAAAAGCCAGTTATGAGTTATGAGTTTTGAGTTTTGAGTTTTGTGTTAAGGAAACAGCGGCAGGTGTTAGGAGTTACGTGTCAGGAGTCAGGCGTTAGAGGAGTGCCAGCCATGTTCATCTGCAGAAAAATCCGGGACATGGTTTTCCAACCAAAAACTCAAAACTCAAAACTAAAAACTGCCTTTCGAACTTTTTCATTGACCGCTAAAAGGGCGTGAGTTTATTATAGAAAATTCTGAAAAATCAGGGAACAAGCAGATTCAGTTTCAGGTTTTGCGTTCCGGGTTTTCAGCCTGAAACCAGAAATTAAAAACCAAAAACAAGTTTTTGAGGGGTAAGGATCGATGCGGGTGACAGCCCTTATACCCGCGGCCGGAATGGGGAAACGGATGGCTGCCGGGATGAACAAACAGTATCTGCAGCTGGGTGATCGGCCGATCCTGGCCCATACCCTTGCCGTTTTCGAGTCCGCTCCTTTTGTCGATGACATCTATCTGATCATTCCGGAGGATGAAATTTCCTACTGCCGGGAGAACGTGGTGGAGCGTTTCGGTTTCACCAAGGTCCGCCGGATCGTGGCCGGCGGCAGCGAGCGCCAGCACTCGGTTCTGAACGGCTTGCTGGCCATTGGGGGCGCCGCTGCGGACGACCCGGTCATCATCCATGACGGGGTGCGGCCTTTTATTTCCCTCTCGGTTATCGAAAGCTCCGTGGAAACGGCACGAACCCATGATGGTGCGCTGGTGGCGGTACCGGTCAAGGATACCGTGAAGGTCGTAAGAGATGGGACAGTGGTCGAGACCCCTCCCCGTGAGACACTCTGGCTGGCCCAGACGCCCCAGACCTTCCGTTATGGCATTATTCGCGAGGCCTATGAACAGGCCGACGCTGATGGCTGGCTCGGCACTGACGACGCTTCGCTGGTGGAGCGACTTGGCAGATCAGTGCGGATCGTGACGGGAGATTATGGGAATTTCAAGATTACCACGCCGGAGGATCTGGTTCTGGCGGAGGCTTTTTTGAAAAAGGCAGGGAAGAGGAACGAGAATCGAGGATAGAGGATTTTGGGGCTGGGGACTGGGGGTTGGGGATTATCTCCTCCCTGTTTCTACGCTGAAATAATCTACAGGGAGAATTTACGAGTATGCGAATCGGTCACGGCTATGATGTTCACCAACTGGTGGCGGAAAGAAAACTTATCCTCGGCGGGGTGGAGATCCCCTATGAGAAGGGACTGCTGGGCCATTCCGATGCCGACGTGCTGCTCCATGCAATCTCCGACGCTATACTCGGCGCAATCGGCGAGGGGGACATAGGCAAGCATTTTCCCGATACCGACCCAGCGTACAAGGGCGCTTGCAGTATTACGCTGCTCCGGCACGTTATGTCCCTCGCGGACGCCAAGGGTTTCCGGATCGGCAACGTGGATGCTACGATCGTGGCCCAGCGGCCGAAGCTGGCGTCCTACATCCCGGAGATGCGGATGAAGATCGCCGAGGCGCTCGGCTGCGAGCAGGGGCGGGTCAATGTGAAGGCCACCACCACCGAGCAGCTCGGTTTTGCCGGGCGTGGCGAGGGGATCGCCAGCTACTCCGTTGCGCTCCTGGAAGAAAAATTCTGAATTTATCCATATAGAGGTACTCACATGACCACAGCGACACACGACAGTGACAAGGGGAACGAAACAATCGGCGTCGATTCCGCCGCTCCCACGAACTTTATCCGCAGCATCATCGACGAAGATCTGCGCTCGGGAAAACACCAGACCATCGTTACCCGTTTCCCGCCGGAGCCGAACGGCTATCTGCATATCGGTCATGCCAAATCCATCTGCCTCAATTTCGGTCTGGCACGTGACTATTCCGGACGCTGCCATCTGCGGCTCGACGATACCAACCCCACCAAGGAAGATGTGGAATATATCGAAACCATCAAGGACAGTGTCCGCTGGCTCGGTTTCGATTGGGGAGAATACCTCTATCATGCCTCCGACTATTTCGGCCAGCTCTACCAGTGGGCCCAGGAACTGATCGGCAAGGGCAAGGCCTATGTGGACGATCAGACCGCCGACCAGATCCGCGAGAGCCGCGGCACTCTGACCGAAGCAGGGAAGGAAAGCCCCTTCCGGAACCGGACTCCTGAGGAAAACCTCGACCTGTTCCGGCGGATGCGGGCCGGGGAATTTCCTGACGGTTCCCGGGTGCTCAGGGCAAAGATCGATATGGCCTCGCCCAATATGAACCTGCGCGATCCGGTCATGTACCGGATCCTCCATGCCACGCATCCCCATACCGGTGACGACTGGTGCATTTACCCCATGTATGACTACGCCCACGGCCAGTCGGACTCCATTGAGGGGATCACCCATTCCATCTGCACCCTTGAGTTCGAGGATCACCGGCCCCTTTACGAGTGGTTCCTCGATGCGCTTGGGATCTATGCTCCCCGCCAGATCGAGTTTGCCCGCCTCAATCTCACCTATACCGTGATGAGCAAGCGCAAGCTCCTGGAACTGGTGCGCGATCGCCACGTGAGCGGCTGGGACGATCCGCGCATGCCGACACTGGTGGGGATGCAGCGGCGCGGGTATCCCTCCGCTGCGATCCGGAATTTCTGCGAACGGATCGGCGTGGGTAAGAATGACAGCTGGATCGAGCTGGGTATCCTTGAGGATTGTGTGCGGGAGAACCTGAACGAGAAGGCTCCCCGGGCCATGGCCGTTATCAATCCGCTCCGCGTGGTAATCGAGAATTATCCCGAGGACGCAAGCGACCAGTTCGAAGCTCTGAACCATCCCAATGACCCGGCCATGGGCACCCGCACGGTACCCTTTTCCCGGGAGATTTTCATCGAGCGTGACGACTTCCTCGAAGAGCCGCCCAAGGGCTTTTTCCGCCTGGCTCCCGGCCGGGAGGTTCGCCTGCGCTATGCCTACATCGTCAAGTGCACCGGTGTGGTGAAGGATGAGGCAACCGGCGAAATTCTCGAAGTCCGCTGCACGTATGACCCCGATTCCCGGGGTGGCAGCGCGGCCGACGGACGCAAGATCAAGGGGACTATCCACTGGGTTTCCGCCGACCGCTCGGTTGCCGCCGAAGTCCGGCTCTATGACCGGCTTTTCACCGTGCCGCAGCCGGGAAGCGATAAGGGCGGCCCTGACTGGAAGACCTTCCTCAATGGCGACTCGCTGAAGATTCTTTCCGGCTGCCGCTTGGAGCCGAGTCTCATCGACGCCAAACCGGGAGGCAGTTTCCAGTTCGAGCGACAGGGCTACTTCGTGGCGGATCCGCTTGACTCGAAGCCGGGAGCTCCGGTTTTCAGCCGCATCGTTACCCTGAGGGATTCGTGGAGTAAGAAATAAATCGGTTTTTGGTTTTTAGTTTTTGGTTTTGAGTTAACTCCGGATTGAGGTTCGAAGTTCAAGGTTCGAGGTCCGAGGAATGCGGAACGAGGTAAAACCGGTTCTCTCAATCAAAAACCAAAAATTCAAAACTGCCTTTCCAGGGAGGTTTTACATGCCATTACGCGTTTATAATACCCTTACCGGCAAGAAGGAGGAATTCGTCCCCCAGGTGCCAGGCAAGGTTTCCATGTATGTCTGCGGGGTTACGGTGTACGACCATTGCCATATCGGCCATGCCCGTGCCAACGTGGTGTTCGACGTCATTTTCCGTTACCTCCGTCACAGCGGTTATGACGTGAATTATGTCCGCAACTATACCGATGTGGACGACAAGATCATCAACCGCGCCAACCGCGAGGGGGTGGATTTTCGCGAGATAACCGAGCGTTTCATCGCGGAATTCGATCGTGATATGGCCCAGCTCGGGGTTGCCGTTCCCACGTGTCAGCCGCGGGCTACCGAGCATATCGATGATATCATCCGTATCGTTCAGACCCTGGTGGACAAGGGATTTGCCTATCCCTCAGGAGGGGATGTCTATTTCAACGTGGAAACCTATCAGGACTACCTGAAGCTCTCCAAGCGGAACCTGGACGACATGAAGGCCGGTGCCCGCATCGAAGTGGACGAGCGGAAGAGTCACCCCATGGACTTCGTGCTCTGGAAAGAGGCGAAGCCGGGAGAGCCTTCCTGGGATTCACCCTGGGGCAAGGGCCGTCCGGGCTGGCATATCGAATGTTCCGCCATGAGCATGCGGTTTCTCGGCGAGACCATCGACATCCATGGCGGCGGCAAAGACCTGGTCTTCCCCCATCACGAAAACGAGATCGCCCAGTCAGAGGCCGCAACCGGGAAGCCCTTTGTCAAGTACTGGCTCCATAACGGCTTCGTCAATATCAATTCGGAGAAAATGAGCAAGTCGCTCGGCAACTTCTTTACCATCAAAGAGGTCCTGGAAAGGTACGATGCCGAGGCACTGCGCTTCTTTCTCATCACTGCCCAATATCGTTCGCCACTCGATTTTTCCGACCAGAATGTCAAGGAGGCCGAGGCAGGTCTCGACCGGATCTATTCGGCGCTGGCCCGGCTCGACGAGATCTCCGCAGGAGTTTCTGTCGAGCCGTTCACGGTCAAAGCGGCAAACCTGAAGGAGCCGGAGCAGGAACTGTTTGAAAAGGTCGAGAATTTCTCCAGCCGTTTCCGCGAGGCCATGGACGACGATTTCAATACTGCCCAGGTTTTGGGGCATATCTTTGATCTGGTTCGTTCCGTCAACAGGGTGCTGGCCGAGAGCGGCAAGATTTCAGCGGATCTCAAGAAGCTTCTGGCAAAGGCACGGAGTATTCTTGATGAAGCGGGAGAGGTTCTCGGCATTTTCCGGACCCGACCGGAAGTCTATCTTGAGAATGCCCGGGAACGAAAACTTGAAGAAATGGGGGTTTCGAGGGAGGAAGTGGAAAAGCTCATCGAGGAGCGGACAGTCGCACGGAAAGCCCGCGATTTTGCCCGCGGCGACGAGATTCGGGACGAGCTGCTTGCCAAAAATATCGTGCTGCTTGATTCTCCCCAGGGAACAATCTGGAGAATCAAGTAGCGTCGATTCAACGCTCGATGCTACAACGCCGGTGCTGAGTGGTGAGATTTGAAATGAAGTAACAGGGCGTTCTTTTCTGTCAACCTGAAACAGGCTTTCAGTTGGGACCTGAAACGGTATTTATTTTCAGTTTTTTTAGTGACACCAAAAAGAGGGGTCGTTTTTCGATGCCTCTTTTTATTTGTCGGGCATCCGTCAGGCAGCCCTGTTTTCCACTTGTGGATTGGCCCACTTGCTTTTGAAGAGTTCCATGGCTTCCCGCATGATGTCGGACATGCTTTTTTCGGTAGTCTGCATGATCATTTGCAGCATATCTCGCTCTTCGTCGCTTATTCTCATGGAAATCACATTGTACCGAGGATGTTCTCGCATTCTACCCATCTTTGCTTCCTCCTCCTGGCTCCGAACATTTCAGTTTTCATTATTGATAAACGAACACTGTTTTAATGCTAGATCTATGCCAATGTTCGATTTAGAGACATGCCTGACGAAAGGGCGCCCTGTGTGGGGATTTGCCGCGTGCTTTCAGGGACAGACTTCCCGCTGCAGGGCGGGCAGGTGTGTCATCTCTGGCACGTGTTTTTTGCAAAAATGCACAATTTGTTTACGTTACAAGCGGGGAATAGTTGCGTCGGATGGGTTATCGCAGCGATTGATAATTCTGCTTCAAGGCAAAAAAACACCCTAGTGACCAGGAGGGTAGGTCAACTAGGGCACAAAGGAAGTCTATCGACTCCCGCAACTTCTATATATATTATAATAACGATATATTTGTTTGGCAAGGGTTTTTCTCCTGTGGCGTTATTTTTCTTCGGTTGCCACCCCTTCGCTTTTTATGATATAAAATTCGCACAAGTTCCTAATAGGAAAGGCGATACTTTCCTGGGATTCCGGCATTTTTTTCGCTCCATTGCGGGCTTTTTTACTTTCAGGTCCAGTTTTCCACGAGTGGGTCCATGTCTTCCTTTACCTTCACATCGCGCGACGGTTTTGCTGCTGTACCGGTATTGCTGGGTTCGCTGCTCCTTTGTCTCCTGCTCCTGGTTACAGTGTCGGCTCCCCTGGCTTTCGCCCGAAGCTTTCCTCCTTTGAGTGGACCGCCTCTTGGGGAACGCTGGTTCGGCATTTACTTCAATGACGAACGGGCCGGATTCGCCCATTTGGTCATCAAAGAGGATCCGGCCGGGTACCTGATCGAGAGTGACAGCTCGGTAAAGATGTCCGGATTCGGATTTTCCCGGGAAGCCTCGGCCCGGGAAAGCTATCAGGTCAACAGAAATCTTACTCTGCGGTCTTTCGAGGTTTCCCAGACCATAGACGGCAGTCCCATGAAGCTGGTCGGACAGGTCGGGGAGAAGGCAATCAAGGTGACCATTGCATCCAAGGGAAATTGCCGCGAAAAGAATCTGCCGATCAAAGGAAACGTCTATCCTCCGGCGGTGCTCAATATCTATCCCTTGATGCAGAAAGTGACGGCCGGAAAGAAATTCACCGTCACCATGTTTGATCCGGAAGGGGTGGCGCTCAAAGAGGTTCGGATAACCGCCGTTGGTTTCGAGGCCCGGGACGGCCAGGATGTTCTCCACCTTCGCAACAATCTCTACCCGTTCGTGGATAACGACATCTGGATGGATTCTTCCGGCAATACCCTGCGGGAATCGGTGCGTGACGGCTGGATTGACACGAAGTCGGAAAAGGCCGACGAGGCGCGCGCTTTTCTAACCGATGCGGCCATCAACAAAAAAGACCTGCTGGTCGACTTCAGCCTGGTGCCGGTGGATCCTCCGATTCAGAATCCGGCTACCCTTCGCTCTTTAACGGTGGAGTTGTCCGGCTTTGCGGAAAACCTGCCGCTCATTTCCGATTCCGTGCAAACGGCTGAACGTCTGGAAGGGGCTAAGGTTCTTTTCACCGTGGACAGGGAACCACACCAGGCCGCCGGTACGCTGCCGGCCGCAGAAAGCCCGGACCTGCAGGCATATCTGGAAGCAACCGACCGTATCCTGGCGGACAACCCCGAGATTATCCGGCAGAAGACGGAAATCCTTGCCGCGACGCAGGATCCCCGTCAGCAAGTTGAAAAACTCGTCTCCTGGGTGGCTGAAAACATCAAAGATACCATTACCGATAGCCAGACACCGCTGGAGACGCTGGAAAAGCGTAGCGGTAATTGTCAGTCTCATGCCCGTCTCTATACATCTCTGGCCCGGGCCGCAGGCATCCCGACCCGCTTCGTTTCCGGCCTGGTCTATGTTGAAGGCAAAGGATTTCTCTACCACAGCTGGGCCGAAAGCTACCTCGGATACTGGCTGCCGGTCGACCCGACCTTTGACGAGATCCCGGCAAATGCCACCCACATCAAGCTGGTTGAAGGTGATTCTCCCGCCGACCTGGAACCGCTGGCCGGAATTATCGGCGCGATCCGGGCACGGGTTGTAGATTTGAAATACAGAGAACCGTAACGACAGAAAACCTGTGTAAGGTGTTAAGGTTTAGGTGTTAGGTCCATTCCGATTCCATGGAATTTCGCCACTGATGTAACGATTGGGCAACATGGGAATTCCGTTATTTTGGAAAACAAACCTGATTGCTCCCAAACGTTTCATTGGTTTGCTGCCTAACCCTTAACACCTGACACCTAAACCCTAAATCTTTCTCGGAAGGAACACCATGGAATACAAACAAACGCTGAATCTGCCGACCACCGGCTTCCCCATGAAGGCCAATCTCACCCAGAAAGAGGTGGAAATTCTTGGGAAATGGACGGAGATCGGCCTCTACGAAAAACTTACCGAAGCGGGCAGGGAAAAGCCGAAATACATTCTCCATGATGGTCCTCCCTACGCTAACGGCCATATTCATATCGGACATTCCCTCAACAAGATCCTCAAGGATATAGTGCTGAAAAGCAAGCGGATGAGCGGCTTCGAGGCGCCCTATGTGCCTGGCTGGGACTGCCATGGTCTGCCGATCGAACTGCAGGTGGAGAAGAATCTCGGCTCGAAGAAACACCAGATCTCCAAGGCGGAGATGCGTCAGCTCTGCCGTGATTATGCCGCCAAGTTCGTAGATGTGCAGAGCAAGGAATTCGAACGGCTCGGCATCTTCGGCGAATGGGAGAATCCGTACCTGACCATGAACTACCTCTATGAGGGGATCACCGCCCGGGAATTGGCGGAATTCGCCGCCAACGGCGGGCTCTTCAAGGGCAAGAAGCCGGTTCACTGGTGTTCTTCCTGTGGTACCGCACTGGCCGAGGCCGAGGTGGAGTACGCCGATCACCGCTCTCCATCCATCTATGTGAAATTCCCTCTCAAGGACGATGTCTCGGTCGAGGTTCCGGCCCTGGCGGGCAAGAACGCAGCACTGGTTATCTGGACCACCACTCCCTGGACCTTGCCGGCCAACCTGGCGATCAGTCTTCATCCGGAATTCGACTACGTGGCACTGGACACCGGCAGTGACGTGCTGATTGTTGCCGAAGGATTGCTCGACTCTTTCCGCAAGGGGACCGGGGTTGAGGGACAGGTGATTGCCACTTTCAAGGGTGCGCTTCTCGAGAAGAAAAACTGCCATCATCCCTTCTATGACCGCGACTCCGTGATCCTGCTCGGCGAGCATGTTACCCTGGAGGCGGGTACCGGCTGTGTCCACACTGCACCGGGCCACGGCCAGGACGACTACGAAGTCGGCCTCCGCTATGGTCTCGACATCTACAACCCGGTGGACAACCGGGGCCGCTTTCTGGAAAATGTCGAGTTCTTTGCCGGCCAGGCGGTCTTCGAGGCCAACAAGAGCGTCATCGAAAAGCTTACCGAAACCGGCATGCTCCTGGGCGTCAGCGAAATCAGCCACTCCTATCCCCATTGTTGGCGCTGCAAGAGACCGATCATCTTTCGGGCCACCGAACAGTGGTTCATCAGCATGGAGAAGAATGGCCTGCGAGAGAAGGCGCTGGCCGAGATCAACCGGGTAAACTGGATTCCCCGCTGGGGCCGGGACCGCATCTACGGCATGGTGGAAGGGCGTCCCGACTGGTGCATCTCCCGGCAGCGCTCCTGGGGTGTGCCGATTACCGCGTTCCTCTGCCAGAGCTGCGGCGAGGCGATTGCCGATCCGACCGCCATGCGTCACGTGGCCGATCTTTTCAGCGAGTTCGGGTCCGATATCTGGTACCAGCGAGAAGCGCGGGAGCTGCTGCCGGACGGTTTCAGCTGTCCCCACTGTGGCAGTGACAAGCTTGAAAAAGAGATGGACATCCTCGATGTCTGGTTCGACTCCGGGGTCTCCCACGCCGCGGTTCTGGAAACCCGCGAGAACCTAAGTTCCCCGGCCGATCTCTATCTGGAGGGCAGCGACCAGCATCGCGGCTGGTTCCACTCTTCGCTGCTGGTTGGTGTCGGCACCCGAAACCGTGCCCCGTACCGCAGTGTTCTCACCCACGGTTTCGTCCTGGACGGGGCCGGCCGCAAGATGAGCAAGTCGCTCGGCAATGTCACCGCCCCGGAAGACGTGATCAAGAAATTCGGTGCCGATGTGCTCCGCCTTTGGGTGGCTGCCCAGGATTACCGGGATGACAACCGCATTTCCCAGGAGATCCTGACCCGCGTATCCGAGGCCTATCGCCGTATCCGCAATACCTGCCGCTATATCCTCGGCAACATCAGCGATTTCGACCCGGCAGCAGACCTGGTGCCGTTTGGTGAAATGCTCGAGATCGACCGCTGGGCACTCCACCAACTGGAGGTCCTCAAGGAGAGGATCCTCAAGGCCTACGACGACATGGAATTCCACGTCATCTACCAGTCGATCAATGCCTTCTGCAGCGTGGAGATGAGCGCCTTCTACCTGGATATCCTCAAGGACCGCCTCTACTCCAGCCGCCGCGATTCCCTGAAGCGTCGCAGCGCTCAGACCGCCCTCTACCAGATTCTTGATTCCCTGGTGAAGCTGATGGCGCCGGTACTTTCCTTCACCGCCGACGAGGTTTGGTGGCACATGCCGAAACAGACCGGAGCGAGCGTCCATCTGGCGGAATATCCGCCCCTTCTGCCGGAGCAGCGCGACGAGCGTCTTGACGAGCGCTGGGATACTATCATCCAGGTGCGGGGAGAGGTTTCCAAGGCTCTGGAAATGGCCCGGGTACAGAAAATCATCGGCCATTCTCTCGATGCCGCCGTCACCCTCAGTGCACCGGCCGAGCTGCAATCCTTCCTCGGCGAATACGCCGACGAATTGAAGGGTATTTTCATCGTTTCGAAAGTGGACCTGGTGGAGAATCTGCAGGGTGAGTTCGTAGCCGCGGAAGGCATGGAAGGCCTCAAGATCCTGATTGCGGCAGCGCCTGGCGAGAAATGCGAACGCTGCTGGTGCTACGACGAAGCCATCGGCGCCAGCGCCGAACATCCGACCATCTGTCCCAAGTGTTTAGAGGCGGTGGAGTAAGGAGTGAAATTCGGATTAGGAAAGGCGGAGTAAGGGGTAGGAAAAGCGGGGTAAAAATCCCCTGATCCTTACTCCGCCTCTTTAATCCTAACCCCGAAGTTTTCTTTCAGTAATCCTTCATCCGCCTCATTAATCCGATTCTTATAATCCCTAATCCGTCTTTCCGCTCTTCCAAAATGAGGTCCGATTCCATGAAAAACAAATACCTGTTCCTCACCACCATCGCCATCCCGCTAATTGTTCTTGACCAGGCGACCAAACTGATTATTAATCGGACCCTGGCTTTGCACAGCGTCATTCCGGTGATCCCGAATTTCTTCGACATCGTTCATGCCCGCAACCAGGGTGCGGCTTTCGGGGTGCTCCGCGACAGCAGCATTCGGCTACCGTTTCTGATCGGCGTATCGCTTCTGGCCGCCGTGGTCATCGTCATCGTCTTCCGCAAACTCCGGCCCGACCAGAAGCTCTCTGCCTGGGGATTGTCGATGGTCCTCTCCGGCGCGCTGGGCAACCTTATAGACCGGGTTCGGCTTGGTGAAGTGATCGATTTCCTTTCCGTGCACTGGCACGAACACTATTGGCCGGCCTTCAACATCGCCGACTCTGCCATCTGCATCGGGGTCGGGCTGCTGGCGTTGGATATGATTCTGGAAGAGAGAAGGAAGAAAAAACAACAGTTATGAGTTTTTGGTTTTTAGTTGGGGAAAAGTCTAACGATATTTTGCCACGACTGACACGAATGAAAAACGAAACCCTTGCAATTTTGCAGGGGCTTCGTTTTGTTGCAGGTCTTTATTTGTAGGTATTTGTGGTTAAAATTGCTTTTGATGTCACTCCAACGTTAGCGGGGTACCAAGAATATTACTTTCATCTACAGTTGTGAATCAGTTACGACCAAAAACTCATTTCTTGTAGTACTCCCGATACCACTCCACAAACCTGCCAATCCCCACTTCAATCGGCGTCTTCGGTGCGAAGCCTACATCCCGCATCAGATCGTCCACGTCGGCACAGGTGGCGGGGACGTCTCCCGGTTGCAGGGGGAGGAGGTTCCTGATCGCTTTCCTGCCAAGCTTTTCCTCCAGCACCTCGATGAAACGCAGCAGCTCTACCGGGTTGTTGTTGCCGATATTGTAGATCCTGTACGGCGCATAGCTGGTGCCGGGGTCCGGCGTGTCGCCGCTCCAGGAGGAGTTGGCCGTTGCTGTCCGGTCCGTGACCCGGATCACACCCTCGACAATATCGTCCACATAAGTGAAATCCCGCCGCATTTTTCCTTCATTGAAGACATCGATCGGTTTCCCCTCCAGAATGGCCCGGGTGAAGAGAAACAGTGCCATGTCGGGGCGTCCCCAGGGACCGTAGACGGTGAAGAAGCGCAGGCCGGTGCAGGGAATCCGGTAGAGGCTGGCATAGGTATGGGCCATCAGTTCGTTGGCCTTCTTGGTGGCGGCGTAGAGCGACACCGGATGGTCCACGTTGTGGTGCACGGAAAAAGGCATGCGGGTGTTCGCACCGTACACGGAGCTGGACGAGGCGTAGACCAGGTGTTCCACCCCATTATGCCGACAACCTTCCAGGATGTTCATAAAGCCGCTGATATTGCTGTCGATGTAGGCATGGGGATTGGTCAGTGAGTAGCGAACCCCGGCCTGGGCGGCCAGGTGCACCACCTTGGAGAACTTTCCTTCGGCGAAGAGCCGCGCCATGCCCTCACGGTCAGCCAGGTCGCCCCTGACAAAGCTGAAACCGTCACGCTCTTCCAGCTGCCTCAGCCGTGCCTCCTTCAGGGTCACATCATAATAATCGTTCAGGTTATCGAAACCGACAATCTCGTCGCCTCGATCCAAAAGACGGCAGGACAGGTGGTAGCCGATAAAACCGGCAGCGCCGGTGACAAGTATTTTAGTCACATGACCTCCTCAAAAACAGTGATTTGTTTTGAATTTTGAGTGATGAGTTGGGTGAAGGCAAGGGCAAAAAAGCGGGGTAAGGATTAAGCGAGAAAGTCGGATTGGGAAATGCGGATTAAAGAGGTGGGGTAAGGGGTAGGAAGAGCGGGATAAAAATGCATTAACCCCTAATGCGACTTTCCTAATCCTCAATTCGTTTCTCTACCCCGCAGTTCCTACCCCGCTTCCTATAATCCTTGATCCGCTCGTATAAATCCAGCCCGCAGCTTCAAACCGGTTTTTACAACTCAAACCAAAAAAAGCCCTATTTCTCCTTCAGCATAATAAACCCCATCTGGCGGCCGGTTTCACCTTTGTCGCGGCGATAGGAGAAGAACAGGTCTTTCTCGCAGGAGACGCAGAGCGGGCTTGTTTCCACGTTCTTTTCTTCGAGACCGGCCCGGAACAGTTGTCCGCGGTTGGCTTCGGTCAGGTCCAGCCGCCATTTTCCGGGACCAGACGGCTTGGCAAAGGACTCGAACTGCATTGGTCCCTGGCGGAATGCCTCGGCCACCGGTGCGTCCACCTCGTAACAGCAGGCAGCTATTGCCGGACCGATCGCGGCCAGGATCTGCTTGGGATCAGAGCCGAAGGCGGAGACCATTGCCTCAACCCCTTTTCTGGCGATGCCCTGGGCGGTACTCTTCCAGCCGGCATGAAGAGCGGCAATTACCCGCTTCACCGGGTCCAGGAGCAGGATCGGAACGCAATCCGCAACGCAGATCCCGATCATGATCCCGGGTTGATTGGTGACAATGCCGTCGCATTCGAGCTTCTGGAAGTGAGAAAAATCATCGTTGGGTTCGTCCAGCAGCAGAAGATCTGCGCCATGGACCTGGGTGACGGTGACGAGTTTTTCCAAGCGGGTGCCGAAGGCCCTGGTGAGGAGACTCCGGTTTCCCTCCACGCTGTGGCAGGAATCCAGGGTGGAAAGACCCAGGTTCAGCGAATTATAAGGGGGGCGCGAAACCCCTTCATGACGGGTGCTGAATCCCTGGACCGAAATGCCCGGGGCGGCCAGCAACTGCGAGCCGAAATAGTGGACTTTGCCTGATTTCTGTACCTGCACGGAAACTCCTTTATAGAGGCGGTTTTGAGTTTTGAGTTTTGAGTTGAACTGCGAATCCGGTAAGACGTGAGAGGTGAGATGTGAGACGTAAAGCGTACTACCTGTCCCCTTACCTTGTTCTCACATGTTACGTCTTGTGTTTCACTTCCTGCTGCGTATGTTTTGGCTTTCAACCAAAAACCAAAAACTAAGAACTAAAAACTGCTTTTTCGAGTTGTTCAAGTATCTTCGCCATGTCTTCCGGCAAGGGAGATGAAAATTCCAGGTACTCGCCGTTGGCCGGGTGTAGAAAGCCGAGCGTGCGGGCGTGGAGCGCCTGGCGATCCAGTTTCTGAATCAGCGCCTTCAGCGTCGCATCCTTCAGTCCGGAAATGCGGCCCGAGCCGCCGTAAACCGGGTCACCCAACAGTGGAAAGCCCGCTTCGGAGAGGTGGACGCGAATCTGGTGGGTGCGTCCGGTTTCCAGGCGCAGTTCTAGGGCTGTAATAGCGCCGTAGCGGCCGACCACCTTCCAATGGGTAACGGCATGCTTGCCCCTGCGGGCGTTGCCGGACATCTTCTTCCGGTCCACCGGGTGGCGGCCGATGGCCGATTCGATACGTCCCTTGTCGGTTTTGGGCGAACCGTAGACCAGGGCGAAATAGACCCGCTTGATGCTGTGCTCCTGGAATTGGCGCGCCAACTCCAGGTGGGCACGGTCATTCTTCGCCACCACAATGACGCCGGTAGTGTCCTTGTCGATGCGGTGCACGATGCCCGGACGGATCTCGCCGCCAATGCCGGACAGGTCGTCGCAGTGGGACAGTAGGGCGTTCACCAGGGTTCCGTCAGGATTACCGGCACCGGGATGCACCGACATGCCGGCGGCTTTGTCCAATACGATCAAATCACTGTCCTCGTAGAGGATAGAAAGAGGGAGTTCTTCTGCCAGGGGCACGGCAGGCGCAGGAGGGGGGATCTCGATGAAGATCTGCTCCCCCCCCTTGAGTTTCAGGGAAGGCCTGGGGGGCGCACCATCAACCGTGATCAGTCCCGCATCAATCAGACGCTGGACCGCAGAGCGGGTCAGATCGGGAACCTCGCGGGAAATAAACAGGTCGAGGCGTTCCGGCGAATTGTCAAAGGGGTACGTCAGTTCTATGCTTTTCACGATTACAGGATACAGGAGTTCAGGGGGAAAAAACAGTTTTTAGTTTTTGGTTTTTTGTTTTTGGTTGTAAAAATCATGCTTCATCCAACTAAAAACTCAACACTGCTTCTCAACGGTACCGGTAGCTCAACTGCAGCATCACAAGCTGATTGGTACGATTCTGGCCGCCCACCAGGTCCTTGTTTCGGACGCGCTCCACGCCATAGCGGAGGCTGCAGTCGATGTCGTCGGTCAGGGGGGTGGTCCAGGTTATGCGGCCGGAGTCTTTACGCTCCACCGCCTGCATGACGCCGTTGACCGGCACGCGTCCCAGGTTGCCCCGTTCACCGTGCCAGTATTCCAGGGCCAGGTTATTGCGGGCCGTGAACCAGTGGCTGTAGCGGAAGAAAAACTCCTGGGCTGCGCCGCCTTGGGAGTGGCCGATCGGCTGGTCGTGATAGAGGTAGCCTTCCTGGAAGGTGCCGCTGGTGTAGAGAATGGCATTGCCAAGAAAGTATTCGAAGCGCAGGTCGTTCTTGCCGTCGTTGGTGAGGCGCGGGACGTAAAAACCGGTTACGTAGCTTTCCACGATCGGCCAGAAGGAGGCCGCGTCTTCTCCGGAAAATTCACCGTAGACCTCGGTGTTGCGGAGGCAGGGAATCCGGAAGCGCAGTTCGAGTCCGGCAATTGAGTTGGAGTTGTCGTTGTTGGTGCCGCCGACAAAGCCGCGCAGCAGGCTGCCGAAGGAGTTGTTCACGCCCGGTCCGCCCACCTGGCGGCCGAGGTTCAGGCCGACCTCCATGAAATTGACTGGCTTTAACGAGACCTTGCTGGCCAGGAAGTAGGGATGTCGAAGGCCGCGGCTGGTTTGTACCTCGTCCAAGCGGGCAAAGATCAGGGAGTATTTCAGGTCTCCGATCCAGCGGAGGTGGATCGGTTCCGGGCTGGAAAGTTTAATCTGGTCAAAGTTGCGGGCATTATTCGTCAGGGTGATGTTTCCCCGGTAGCCGAGGCCGAGCCAGTTGGCATCGCGGCCCGCTTCCAGCTCCACGGCGTCACTGCCCACCTTCAGGTAGCCCTTGTTGATCCGGGCCTGGTAGATCCTGTCACCTTCCGCATAGAGAGCCATCGGCTCCACCAGTGCCGCGGCCCAGCGTCCGGCATAGAGCTCGCTGGTGAAGCGGAATTCGCCATTGCTGCCTCGGCGGTAGATTACCCCCTCGTTATTTTCCACCAGCGGGGTCCCCTCGGAACCGTGCTGCATGGCAGAAGAAGGGTAAGGGTTTTTCGGCCGCAGGCCATGGCCGATGCCGAACACGCCGTCGTCACCCGGATCGTAGACCGGCCGCTCGTAGCTGCGGGGAACGCCATCCACATAGACATAACGGACCCGGGCCGAAGAGAGGAGATTGTAATCAAATGAGGGGGCGGTATCCGGCTCATTGTAGAGCCGTGCCTCCCGTGCCAGCGCCTTGCGGGTTTCCACCAGAAGATCGGTTACCAGGGAGGACACTGCCAGGTCCGGATTACCGGAGAGGTTTTCCTCTGCTTCCCGGAGCAGTCGCGCCGCCTCGGTCCGGGTAAAAGGGCGGATGCCCTTCACATCGGTCTTGATCAAGCCGAATCCGGCCAGCTTGTCCAGCCACTCGTACACCGGGCTGTCAAGGGGGACATTGTTGGAAGCTACGGTCCAGGCCCCGGCAGGGGAAGAAAGGCCGATACACATGAAGCAAAGAGCAATAATCGCCAGCAGGAACCGAGTGTTCATGAAAACCCTCCCGAGTTGGAACCGTTAAAATTTTGTAACTATAGAACAAGGATAAAGAAAGTACAAGGTTTGAGGTTCGAGGTTTCAGGTTTTAGGGGTAAAAAGCAAACTTCGGATTATAAAGGGCGGATTAAGGGGTAGGAAGAGCGGGGTAAAAACCTCTATCCTTACCCCGCCTCTTTAATCCGCCTTTCGTCATCCGAAGTTAGACGCCTAAAAAGCCCCCTTCACCACAATAACAACGAGCACGGTCAGAACTGAGCCCAGCATAACCTGGGCCGGGATCTTTTCCTTCGACATGACTACCTTCAGCGCCAGGTAAATGTTGAGGCCTTTCAGGAGAGAAAGGGGCAGGGTCAGGGAAGAGGAGATCTGCCAGGAGATAGAAATGATCAAGGCGCTGATGCCGATGACCAGGTAGTCGAGGCCGGAGAGGAAGTGTTCACCCGGTTCCCTGAAGAGCAGGTGAAGCCCTACCAATGCCAGCAGGCAGAGATGGATAACGATGCGCAGGTTGTGGAAGATGATGCTTGTGTTGAATTCGCTGACCGGGTTCTGGTTCAGGACAAAGGTGATCAGGAGAACCGATACGGCGAGCATTGCCATGAGAAAATTATTCCTGATGTCCCGGGTGAAATAAAGCAGGATGAGACTGCCTGCCAGCAGAATGCCGCCCACTTGCACGGTGGTGGCGTTGGTGCTGTTGATGCTGGTACAGAGGATCGCTGCCAGCATGAAATAGGCGAAGACCAGGACAGTGGCTACCGGTGCGATGCGGCGCGCCGTTCTGGAGAGGCGCATGAAAAGGGGGGCACCTTCCAGTGTTTTCCTGGACAGTTGTCCGGCGGCAATCAGGGTGTCGGTCTGATGCCTGAGAAGAGCAATGAGTGTGTAAAATCCGACCACGGCACCCGCAAAGGTGAGGAGCAGTAACGGACCGCTCCAGTTGCGACAGACAATGGCAAATCCGGCCAGGAGCAGGGAGATGCCGTAGATGATGGTCACCGTGCGCCGGTGATTGAGCCCCAGGTTAAGGATATGGTGGTGCACATGGGTTTTGTCGGGTGAAAAGGGACTTTTCTTTTTCAGCATGCGACTACCCATGACCCGGATCGTATCGGCGATCGGCAGACCGAGGATCAGAACCGGGATCAGGGGCTGTATCGTCGCTCCGGGAGCCTGGGTGAGAAGAACGGTGAGAAAGGCGATGACAAAACCTACCAGCAGACTGCCGGTGTCGCCCATGAAGATCCGAGCCGGATAGATATTATATTTGAGAAAGCCGAGTACGCCGCCCAGCAATGCCGCACAGAGGGAAATCAGCAGGTAGTTGTCGGTGAGATAGCCGAGGATCAGCAATGCGCTCAGTGCGATGGTGGAAATTCCGCCGGCCAGTCCGTCGAGACCATCCATCAGGTTGAAGGCGTTGACGATACCCACCACGGCCAGGATGGTGAACGGAACGGTCAGCAGTTCCGGGACCACTACGTTTCCAAAGCCGAACAGGTTTCCCAGGG
Organism: uncultured delta proteobacterium; assembly: GCA_963748325.1. Taxonomy (GTDB): domain Bacteria; phylum Desulfobacterota; class Desulfuromonadia; order Geobacterales; family Geobacteraceae; genus RPRC01. Next base: position 436,119 of record CAVVIJ010000001.1, read on the forward strand.
AGTGAATCGTGAGGTGTCCCACGGTAATGGTGACGATGCAGGCGATGATCTGCCCGGTGAATTTCTTCTTCGGGCTAAGTTCGTAGAGGTCATCGATGAAGCCGGTAAAGAAAATGATCAGCGAGCCGGCCAGGATACCGCGCACCTCCCGCGCCATGTTGACGTAGACGAGAAGAGAAAAGAGCCAGGCCATGCAGATGGCCACTCCACCGATGCGGGGGATGGCCCGCTTGTGCACCTTGCGCTCATCGGGAATATCCACGGCGCCGGTGTCGACGGCCCAGCGCTGGAGATACGGCACCATGATCATGGCGGTAAACAGGGCGATGATAAAAATGTAGAGACTGTGGAGGGATTGCATAAATACATTTCCTCTGCTGCCTGCCGGAATCGTTGATCCCGCTGCAGTGCGTCAAAAAAGGTTTTGCTGTAAAGGGAGCAATAACCGCGCCAAGCAGCGACTTACAACGTTTCCGGGCCCTGAACGGTGGTTGGAACGGCACGCGCCGACCACTCGCTCCGGTTGCAACTAAATTCCGGTCATATTTTTGTTACCTATCGGCAAGGGGTGTCAAAAACTTGAGTCGAAAGATTTGGAATGCGGGAAGAAAGGAGCGGATTAAGAATTATGCAGGATAAAGAGCGGATTATGAAAAAGGCGGATCAAGGATTATGAGGATGCTAACGTACCCCCTTACACCTTGCCCCTTTAACTTCGCCTCTAATCCTAATCCGCATCATTAATCGCATTACCTCGATCCGAAACCCAAAACCTTATCCCGCATGTCTCACAATATGTATCCTTTGACAATAATACCGGCGAGGGTGGCGAGGACGCCGCCGACAACGATCCGTGTGGGCTTCGGCCCTCCGGTGGTGGCGACCTTCAGGGCCAGAAAGAGGATGATACCTTTTGCCACGGTTGCCGGTACCTTTTCACCGATGCTGATTTGGGAGGAAATCAGAAGGACGAAGGTTCCCAGGCCGAGGATCAGATAGTCGACGCTATTGAGCAGGTGTTCTTTGGATTTGCGGAAGACAAAGCGCAGCAGCACCAGTGCGCCCATGCCCGCCAGAAGGCTGTTCGACAGTTTCTGGAAGGTCAGGCCGCTGATCATCTCTCGGGAGTTGTTGTCGTTGAAGACACAGGTGATCAGGAGGATGGCCAGCGAGGTCATGGCAAGGACATAATGGTTGCTCATATCCTTGGTGAAGAGGATCAGGGCCAGGCAGCCCACCAGCAGGGCGCTGCTGGCACGCAGTAGCAGGAGGTTAGTGGTGTCGGAACAGGCCACGGTTGCGAGCAGGAGGTAGATCAATGTCAGGAAAAGCGAGATAGGGGTGGATGCCGCCACAAATTGCGCAAGGCGTTGATAGATGATGGATTTCCTGATCGATGACGAAGAGTCTCTCCGCAGAAAAGAAAGATGGTCGCGAAATTTCCGCAACAGCAGGATGTTGAGGTAAAAGAGGGTCATGAGCAGGGCGAAAGAAACAATGAGCAGCCAGTCTTCCCAGTTGCGGGCCAGAATGGCAAAACTGGCCCAGAAAAAAGACAGACCGTACATCAGCAGGACGGTGTAGCGATGCTTCAGACCCAGGTCGAGAAAATTGTGATGCAGGTGGGTTCGGTCAGGAGAAAAAGGGTGTTTTCCGTGGGTTATGCGGCTTCCCATGACCCGCAGGGTGTCAGTAATCGGAATGCCGAGGATCAGTACCGGAACAATTGGTGCGACCGTGCCGCCGGAGGTCTGTGTGATCATGACGGCCAGGAAAGCGATGACGAAACCGACTACCATGCTGCCGGTGTCACCCATGAAGATCCGGGCCGGGAAGAGATTGTATTTGAGAAAACCGAGGATTGAGCCGAGAAGCGCCGCGCAGAGCGCCATGATCATGAGGTTGCCGGTCAGGTGTCCGAGAATCATGAAAGCGCTAAGGGCGATTACCGAAATGCCGCCGGCCAGTCCGTCGAGACCATCCATCAGATTGAAGGCGTTGACGATTCCCACTACCGCAAGAAGTGTGAATGGTATGCCTAGCCACGGGGATAGGACAATCGTCTCGCCGCCGAAGAGGTTACCCAGTGACGAAATGTACAGGTGTCCGACAAAGATGGTAACCAGGCAGGCGGCAATCTGGCCGAGAAACTTCCTCTTGGGTGAAAGGCTGTAAAGGTCGTCAATCAGGCCGGTAAAAAAAACAATCAGGGTGCCGGCCAGGATCCCGCGGACCTGGTTGGTCATGTCCACATAGACGAGGAGCGAGAAAATCCAGCCCATGCAGATGGCCACTCCGCCGATGCGGGGGATCGCCTTTTCGTGGACCTTGCGTACATCCGGTGTGTCCATGGCCCTGGTGTCTAGAGCCCAGCGCATCAGGAAGGGGACCATGAACATGGAGGAAAAAAGCGCAATAAGAAATATGTAGAGGAGCTGAATAAGTCCCATACGGCCCTTCCCAAGGTATCCGATGTGTTGAGAATGTCTGGTGTGAGTGGAATATCGTTGTGCGATACGTGACGTTGTACAGAAGGCTGGGGAAGGATATTCGATATCTTTCTAATGATCAAGGGAAAATTACTATAATGTCATTGAATTGATCGTATTATTTTATGTAAATATCGAGTGGCGATATGGTTGGATATTATTAATGCAGTGAAAATGAAACTGCGGATTAAGGATTATGGAAGCAAAAGTCTGATTTTTTCACTCACCCCTGATCCACTCTCAAGCTCCTCACAACTCAAAATCAAAAACTAAAAACCCAAAACCGAAGAAAGCGCCTTTCTGGCACTTTCTTCCCCATGCACCAGCCGAATTTCCTTTGGTTTGCAGCGTATGCGCCGGACGAAGTCAACCAGGTTCTTCTGGTCGGCATGGGCGGAATAACCGCTGATGGTGTGGATCCGGGCGCGGATCGGGTAGCGTTGACCGTCGAGGACCACGTAGCCACCTTTTGGGCCATATTCCTGAATATCCCGGCCCGGCGTACCGGCGGCCTGGTAGCCGACGAACAGCACGTCGGTGCGCTGATCGCCGAGCAGCGCTTTGAGGTAGTTGACGATGCGACCGCCGCTGCACATGCCGCCGGCAGCGATCACCAGGCAGGGCCGGGCGGTCTTGCGCAGGTAAGCCACGGTATTTTCATGGTCCGCGTGACTGTCAATGACGGTCAGCTGCTCGAAGTCGAGCGGATGACGTCCGGACTGCACCCGCTTGCGGGCCTCGGCGTCCCAGTAAGGCTGCAGTTGTTGATAGGCCTCGGTGAAGCGGCTCGCCAGGGGCGAGTCAACGATGATTTCCAGGTCTTCCCAGGGCATGCCGGCGGCTGCAGGCCTGGTACGGCAGCGGAAGATTATTTCCTCCAGTTCGTAGAGCAGCTCCTGGGTGCGGCCGATGGCAAAGGCCGGCACCAGTACCACACCCCGGTCCTGCAGAGCCCGTTCGATCACCTGCTGCAGCAGGCGGCGGCGTTCCTTGCGTCCCTGGTGCAGGCGGTCGCCATAGGTCGATTCCAGCACCAGCAGGTCGGCCCGATAGGGAGAGCGGGGTGCCGGCAGCAGTGGCGTATAGGGGGCGCCCAGGTCGCCGGAAAAGACTACCCGCAGTTCCGTCTCCTTGCCCGAAGGTGCAGTAGCTGTCGGGCAGCTGACCTCCAGGTAGGCCGAGCCGAGAATATGCCCGGCCGGCTGGAGCCGGATCGCCACGTCCTGTGCCGTTGCGGTGGCAAGTGTCTGCCACTGTCCATAGGGCAGGGGCGAAAGCTGCGACTGCAGTCGGTCGAGAAAACTGTCAACCAGGCGCTGGTCACGGGTAAAACCGACCTTCACCGCATCTTCCAGCATCAACGGCAGCAGCACTGCCGAAGGTTCACTGCAGTAGATCGGACCCTTGAACCCGGCCGCCAGCAGAAAGGGTATGCGCCCCACATGGTCCAGGTGCACATGGGTCACCACCAGCGCCTTGAGATGGTCCACCGGAAAATCGATACGGGTTTTGGAACGATCCGTTCCCGTCCCCTCCGGAAGATCATCCCCCTGAAAGAGCCCGCAATCCACCAACAGCCCATCCTCCGGAGAAAGCCGCAGCTCATGGCAGGAACCGGTAACGCCGTGAAGGGCGCCGTGGTGAACTATGTGGGGAAAACATACAACCATGGTGAGTTTTTGGTTTTTAGTTTTTGGTTAACTTCTTGTTTTTGTGGTTTTAACGATTGCTGTCAGCATCTTGAGGATTCTTTCGGATTCTGCCAGTATTTCGTGAAAGACTTCATTGTCGCATAGATTGCTGTCCCTGAGCAGTCTCAACCAGTAGTTCGTTTCTCTGGCTTCTTTTGAGGCTATTGACATTTTTGAGAGAAAATCAGCTCGGCTCTGGCCGGCAAGGGCTTCTTCAACATTTGCACCAATGCTCGTGCCTGATTTGAGGACCTGTCTGGAGATCACATATTCGTTACACGTTACCAAACCCTGGTATAGTTTGATGATCCCCAAAGCAAAAGAATAGCTTTTTTCCTTTACCAAGCTTTTTTTCATGGACTGCATATAAGCAGAATATAAATATTAATTCAAGCGTTCTAATGTATGAAGAGGTGAAGCAGATTAGAAGGTAGCCGCAACACTGCGATTGAAGTGCATAGTGAAGTATTGCAGGACTTTGCCAAAATGTTTAAAAGACTCAATCGGATATCCATAAGGCAAAGTGGCACAAGCTGGATTCCCGATTGGTTTCTCGGGAATGACATACAGAATCAGTTTTAACCAAAAATCAAAAACTAAAAACCAAAAACCAAAAACCAAACCCGCCTCACAGACGAATAAGTTCCAGCAACAACCCCGTCTTCCTCTCCATCAACTCCCGATCTCCCCGCGATTCGACATTCAGGCGGATCACCGGTTCGGTGTTGGACATGCGCAGGTTGAAGCGCCAGTTTTCGAAGGTCATGCTCAGGCCGTCGGTGCGGTCGATCTCGGGGTTCCGGTCGGCGAAGTGTTCTTCCACCTGCTGCAGGACCGCCTGCGGGTCGGCGACCACGGAGTTGATTTCGCCGGGCGAGGGGAAGAGGGCCATCCGTTCGCTCACCAGCGACGAGAGGGAGGCCTGGCGGCGGCTCATCAGTTCCACCACCAGCAGCCAGGGGATCATGCCGCTGTCGCAGTAGGCGAAGTCGCGGAAGTAGTGGTGGGCGCTCATCTCGCCGCCGTAGATGGCGTCTTCGGCGCGCATCCGTTCCTTGATGAAGGCGTGGCCGGTCTTGCTCTGGACCGGCATGCCGCCGGCGGCGGTGACCATGTCCACGGTGTTCCAGGTGAGGCGCGGGTCGTGGATGATCTTTTCGCCCGGATGCTTCAACAGGAAAGCCTCGGCCAGCAGGCCGACAATGTAGTACCCTTCGATGAATTCGCCACGGTCGTCAAAGAGGAAACAGCGATCGAAGTCGCCGTCCCAGGCGATGCCGGCGTCGGCACCATGGGCCCGCACCGCCTCGGCAGTGGCGTTGCGGCATTCCGGCAGCAGCGGGTTCGGGATGCCGTTAGGAAAGGTGCCGTCCGGTTCGTGGTGGACCTTGATGAACTGCAGCGGAACGCCCGCCTTGTTCAAGCGCTCCTCCAGGGCATCGATCACATGCCCGGCCGCGCCATTGCCGGCATTGACCACCAGCTTCAGCGGCCGCAGGCAGGACAGGTCAAGGTAGCCGAGCAGATGGTCCACGTAATCGGCCAGGATGGTGACCCTGGTCAGGCTGCCGCGCCGGGTCACCGGCGGGAAGCTGTTTTCCTCGGCCAGGCGTTTGATCTCCTTCAGGCCGGTATCGCCGCTGATCGGCTGCGCCCCGCCGCGCACCAGCTTCATGCCGTTGTAATCGATCGGGTTGTGGCTGGCCGTCACCTCGATGCCGCCGTCCACGTCCAGGTGAAAGGCGGCAAAATAGACCTCTTCGGTGCCGGTCATGCCGAGATCGATCACATCCGCCCCGGCATCCAGCAGCCCTTCGGTCAGTGCCGCCTTCAACGTTTCGCTGCTCTGACGCACGTCACCGCCCACCACCACCCGGTGCGGTTTCAGAAACTCGCCAAAAGCCCGGCCGATCCGGTAGGCGATCTCCTCGTTCAGCTCGTCGCCGAGTTTGCCGCGTATGTCGTATGCTTTGAAACAGGTAAGAGAATTCATTATTTCATATCCATTCGGAAAGGAATTGTTTCACTCATCGCATTTGTTTTACTTGATTGACTAGTTAAAATCAACCCAACCAGCCCAATAAAAAGCACTCTGACCGCAAAGGCGTTGAGGGTAGAGTGTCAGCGTACCAACCAAAAACTAAAGATTGAAAACTGAAGTAACTACGCCAAATCCATATTTCCCTCCGATAAATTGTAAGCATGTCTCCGGAAGGCAGTCAACCATTGACAATTATCCGGTAATTCACTACGCTGAGAAAAAATTAAAATTCGGCTCTTACGGTAAAATTATGTCCCCAACTCTGCTTAGCCAGGATGGCTTCAAGTTTTTCTTCTATGCGAATGAGCATCTACCCAAGCACATTCACGTGGTGAAATGGGATGACTTCTTTCAAAGGTAAATCGGTCCATTTCGATGACAAGTATCTCCATGTTGAACTGGAGGACGGCCGTATCATATCAACACCAATGGATTGGTATCCGGAGTTGCGCAAAGCGTCGCTGACTCAGTTGGGAAACTACTCATTCATCTGTCGCGGAACCGGTGTTGAGTGGCCTGATCTTGATTATCATCTCAGCATCGAAGCCATGCTTGCGGAACGAAGCGGGACAAAAGCGGCGTAAGCAATATCGTTACTCATCTGCGGACGAAGTTGCTGTTGCCAACCTGGTACAATAGGTTTGCAGTTCGGATGTTTTACGGTATAACTCTTCACCCCGGCGCGCCGCCACAAAAACTCCGGAGCGCGTGATAGAAAGCGTTCTCGCAATCGAAGCGCCATTCATGCCTAGTTTTTTCACGGCAATATAGCATACTACGCCCCTGGCATCAGACAGTTCCTTGATTTTGCCTCCTTGCCGCAACGCCATGTGGTCAATGGAAAATATCTGTGCTATATGATGGATTATTTCATCCAGGGATACGGAAGAAACCAGGTTTTTCGATGATTCCGTGTCCTGCCAGAGACGTTCAACAAAATCGCCACTCCCCAGAATCCTTTCATCGTAAGACTCGCAGCCGTCAGAGCCGGAAAGTTTCAAAGACCGGCGCAATCCTCCGCCAACCAATTCATTTCTCTTGCCGAGCGGCACTCCGTCCGCAACGAACTTTCGATAGAGGTCCTTGGCGCTCTTAATTCTGCGGTTAAACATGGAGAGCACTTCATCAGTATTCTGCCCCGACAGTTGGCCATGTCCCAGTAATACGGCGTGGCCACTCCATCGGTAGGCTTCCAGCATGTCTAACGAGGCAACCAGACCGGCGCGCAGAGGATTCAGGTGAATATAGCGGACAAGCTCAAGAAGATACGCATCTTCCTGACACACGATCGATTTGTAGCGATTTTGGAAGAGGTGGCCATTACGGCGGTGCCGCAGGTTGAATACGACGGCGTATCCTGTTAATAGCCGGCGCATAAAGGCGGAAAGTTTGGTTGCCCGTGGGCGAAGGAGCAGATGAAAGTGATTGGACATGAGGGCCCAGGCAAGGCAATCGGTCTCAGTTGTTGTGAGAAGGTTCGACAAGCGCTCAACAAACTGGGCTTTGTCGTCTTCATCAACAAAGATATCCCGCCGTTCAATACCACGGACTATCACATGTTGAAGCAGACCTGGGATATCAATGCGGGCTGACCTTGGCATAGTGGACAGATTAGACCCTTGCGTGAATGAAGTCAACGAAGTCAACTACGTCCCCGAAGTACGCGTCCCCCAGTACGCCCCCGAAGTACGTCCCCCGAAGTATGCGAAGTCCCGAAGTATGAGGGAAGTCACGCAGTGAGCGGCAATTCAATTGTCAGCTTTTCGTATGGGGCTAGGATATGGTGTTTGCTGTCACGAATAATAAGTCCAGCATCTTCAAGGATTTTCACGTCTGCATGAACATTTTTATAATCGCGATCTAGAAGCGCCGTCAATGCACGGACAGTGAGAGGACCATTTGCGTGGAGTGTCTTCAACAGATTGTGCCGTTGACGGGTAAGAACCCTTGACAGCACTTCAGCGGATTCAAAATATATCCGATGGATCGGTTCCGGTACATTCTCTCCCTTGTCGATTGCCGCCCAATCACGTTCGAGTTCACAAAAAAACTGCTGCTTCCCTTTTATGCCTACAGTGCGGTTCATGGTTTACCTCCGGAGTTCTCAATCTCGTTACGGAAATCCTCAAGTAGCTTTGGAATGTCCGTGAAAATATATGGCGTTTCCTCGCCCATGATGTGCTTGTGATCACCCTTCCCCTGTTCGTTGTCGAAGCGGACAAGACATTCACCGTTGCGACCATAGTAGAGACGATATTTGTAACGGTGAGGAGAGCCTTTCAACGGTATCGGTAATGTCCAGATTACGGCTTGAATTATTGAGCCATCGTCAAGTGTAATTTTTCGGTCGATGACCAGTGTTGCATTCCGTTTCACTATGGTATCCTATGCCATAAAAATTTTCAAGTGAACAAGAGGGGAGGACAGTTGCCGGTCAAGCTCTCCAGGGGTGGGTAGCAGTTCGCGATGCGTAGTCTGTTAGCGGCTAGCATGAGGGTAGGTTAATGCAAGGAGACTTTAATGTCAATCGCTACGATAAAAGATAAATAGATAACAACGTCCCGCCAAATCTACGGTGAGCCAAGATTTGCAGCTTTTCAACTCAAAACTCAAAACCAAAAACTCAAAACTGCTATTCTACCTTCTCGCCTCGGCATGTCCCAGGTACCATCCATAAATACGCTCCACCCCTTCTTCAAGGTTTACCTGATGCTTCCAACCCAAGGCGTGCAGCTTGGAGACGTCGGTCAGTTTACGGAAGGTGCCGTCCGGTTTTCGGACGTCAAAGACCAGTTTTCCACCAAAGCCGACAATCCGGCGCACCAGTTCCGCCAGCTCGCCGATGCTGATATCTTCGCCGGTTCCGATATTGATATGAGAGTTTCGGATTTCCCTGGTGCCGCTCAGGTAAGTGTCCTTGAAATCGCGGTTTTCCATCAGATAAACGCAGGCTGCTGCCATGTCTTCGCTCCAGAGGAATTCTCGCCGGGGCTTGCCGGTACCCCAGATCTGAACACTCTCGGCCGAGACGTCGAACTTGTCGAGGATCGGCTGCGCTTCTTCCCGGGAGCAAACGCCCAGATCCGCCAGCAGTCCCTGCTCGTCCCCGGCTTCCAACAGCTTGGCCAGGTGCATCTTACGAACCAGTGCGGGCAGCACGTGGGACTTTTCCAGGTCGAAGTTGTCGCCCGGACCGTAGAGGTTGGTCGGCATCACCGAGATGAAGTTGGTGCCGTACTGGAGATTGTAGCTCTCGCACATCTTGATCCCGGCGATCTTGGCGATGGCGTAGGGCTCGTTGGTGTATTCCAGTTCGCTGGTCAGGAGGTACTCCTCCTTCATCGGCTGCGGGCAGGCGCGGGGATAGATGCAGGTGCTGCCGAGAAACAGAAGCTTTTTAACCCCATGCAACCAGCTCTGGTGGATGATATTGCCCTGGATTGCCAGGTTCTGATAGATAAACTCGCCCCGGTAGGTATTATTGGCGATGATCCCGCCGACCTTGGCAGCGGCCAGGAACACGTACTCCGGTTTTTCCCGCTCAAAAAAAGCAGCCACCGCCGCCTGATCGGTAAGATCCAGTTCGGCATGGGTGCGGGTGATCAGGTTGGTGTAGCCGGCATTGGTCAGCTCGCGGAGCAGGGCAGAGCCGACCAGGCCACGATGACCGGCGACGAAAATCTTCGAATCTTTTTCCATTTCAAATCCTTACCGTGACAGGGGTTACTTATTGTGGCGTGTGTGATAACGATTTATAAAACATGAATTAACAGGGATGAGCAAGATAGGCAGGATGAAATCACAAGACAATAGCCTGATAAAATCCCTGATTTTCGGTTTTTAAGCCTTTAATCCTGCAAATCCTGCGTATCCCTGTTCATACCGGTTCTTTGTTGTTATTCGACGTTTACTACCCTGTTGTGGAGCCTTCGATATTCTAACTTTTTGTTGCCGAAATTTATTAATAATGCCGTTTCAAGGCCTGTACCCTTCAGGTAGTTGATAACTTGGGCCAAGTGCTCAGGAGCGAGATTTTTAACCGCCTTTAGTTCAAGGAGGATAGAATCTTCAACAATAATATCTGCGAAAAAGTCTCCAACAATTTGCCCCCGGAACCGAACAGGCACAGAAACCTGGGAATTGACTTTAAGGCCTTTATCCCTAAGAGCGATCAGGAGGGACTTCTCGTAAACTGATTCAAGAAAGCCGGCTCCCAGCTCATTGATGACTTCAAAGGAGGCGGCCAGTATCTTTTCGGTCAGCTCTTCTTCGTGCATTACACAGCCCTCCAAAGCAAAATTAACAGGGATGAGCAGGATAAGCAGGATGAAAACAAAAAGTCAAAACCCGGATAAGATTCATGTTTTTCGTTTATTAAAGCCTTTATCCTGCAAATCCTGCGTATCCCTGTAAATACGATAGATTGTTTCGTGATGAATTATATCTGGTACAGATCAGTGCCAACGTAAATTCCTGGCCATCGTGTATGAATACATCAACAACTGCTTATTATGAATCCTTGAATTTTAACAGGGATGAGCAAGATACGCAGGATGAAAACAAGAAGTCCAAAAACCGCTAAAAAGATGTTTGGTTCTATCGCTTAAAGCAATAAGGAATTTATCCTGCAAATCCTGCGTATCCCTGTAAATAAAGCTTATTCGTGGTAATTGAAAGTATTGAAGCCATGCTTCCGACAGAGCTCATCCCGTTTCGCTTCTTCCAGGTCTCCCCGAACCATCTCGCTCACCAGTTCCTGAAAAGAAGTCTGAGGCACCCAGCCGAGTTTTTCCTTGGCTTTGGTCGGGTCGCCGAGCAGGGTTTCCACTTCGGTGGGGCGGAAGTAGCGGGGATCTACTCTGGCGACAATGTCGCCAATTTTGAGTTTTGAGTTTTCAGTTTTGAGTTGGCTGCAGGTCGGCGATGATGCCCACTTCATCGATTCCTTCGCCTTCCCAGCGGAGCGTGATGCCCAGTTCCGCTGCGGCGGCATTGACGAAGTCGCGGACCGAGTACTGGACGCCGGTGGCGATGACGAAGTCTTCCGGTTTTTCCTGCTGCAGCATCAGCCATTGCATTTCCACGTAATCGCGGGCATGGCCCCAGTCGCGCAGGGCGTTCATGTTGCCGAGGTAGAGGCAGTCCTGCAGGCCGAGGGCGATGCGGGCGATGGCGCGGGTGATCTTGCGGGTAACAAAGGTCTCGCCGCGCAGCGGGGATTCGTGGTTGAAGAGGATACCGTTGCAGGCGTAGATGCCGTAGGCCTCGCGATAGTTGACGGTGATCCAGAAGCCGTACATCTTTGCTACTGCATAGGGCGAGCGGGGGTAGAAGGGGGTGGTTTCCTTCTGGGGCGTTTCCTGGACCAGGCCGTAGAGCTCGGAGGTGGAGGCCTGGTAGAAGCGGGTCTTTTTCTCCAGGCCGAGGATGCGGATAGCTTCGAGGATACGCAGGGTGCCGACCCCGTCGGCATTGGCGGTGTACTCCGGGGTCTCGAAGGAAACCGCCACATGGGACATGGCCGCCAGGTTATAGATCTCGTCCGGCTGCACCTGCTGGATGATGCGGATCAGGTTGGTGGAGTCGGTAAGGTCGCCATAGTGGAGTATCAGGTTGCGGTCTTCCACGTGCGGGTCCTGGTAGAGATGGTCGATGCGGTCGGTATTGAAGAGCGAAGAGCGGCGCTTCATGCCGTGGACGATGTAGCCTTTTTTTAAGAGAAATTCGGCCAGATAAGAACCATCCTGGCCGGTTATTCCAGTAATGAGAGCAACTTTTTGAGCCATGCTATAACCTTTCGATGAATTTGTATAATTCGTTGAACTTGTTCTACTCGTTTGATTCGTGCAACCAGTCAAACAAGGCCAACCAATCAAACCAGTAAAACCTTTTCAACAGTAAATTTAACTCAAAACTGCTTTAAAAATCTTGACCGGTGATTCCGGTGATTAATGCGGCTTTTAGTGACATAGGGAAACCTTTCGTTTTTTCTTTAGAATAGTTTAAGTGATTAGACTATGAACAGTGAATATTAAATCGGACTACAGTAACGTCTTGAGTTTGGTGATGAGGCTGTTTAGCATCTTTCATAGCATGACAAGAGATTTGTACATATCATCGGCCATATTCATGAAACCAAGCATATAATAAATAATTAATTGAGTCTCCAATTCAGCAAGGGAACCAAGAGAAATTCGAAGAAATTGAAAAATTCTCAACTAGCTTATCAAACCATACTGTTCCGTTGGAAGAAAAGCTATAGTCAATTCGTAGAGCCGGCGGGCTAGATCGATAGAATCCTGCCAAATCTCCAGGTCACGATGGTCAACTACCTTCTCAGATATTGCATTCTCGCTTTTCTTGATGCGATTCATCCACTTGGATGAAAGATGAGAAATGCATCACTGCATCAAACCGGTAGTATTCAAATACCTGGCAAAGTTTTTCCCTGTTGGCGAGGTCGCTTTTGAGTAGACGGCCTTCCGGTCCCTCATAGTGGTGGCCAGTGGAGAGGTTATCGAATACCAAAGGGTCAAAGCCTTCACAAAGAAGCTTTCTTTACATATGAGAGCCGGTGTTGCCGGCTCCATCCACGACGATGAGTTCCGTTAATGACATAATACTGATCTTGAAATTTAGGATTGGAATTTCTTGTTAGGCTTAAAGCGTTCCTTGATAATTCTAAAAATAAATATTGGGCCGGAAATGAAATTGCGTCGCCAGAGGCGACGGGGCTCCTGGATGAGGCGGGGGAGCCATTCAAGTCCAATGCGCTGGAATATAGGATGTGACCGTTTGACTTTGCCGGTGTAGAAATCGAACACGGCCCCAATGGCACCGATGAATTTTACATTGAGTTTGTCCCTGTTCTGATAGATCCATTTTTCCTGCTTAGGGGCGGTCATTCCCACCCAGAGAACGTCGGGATTTGTCTGATTAACGGCTTCTATCATCAACCGATTATCTTCATCTGAGAATTCCTGTTTATATGGTGGAGAATACATTCCAGCAAGGTTAATGTGCGGGTAATCACGAGCCATGTTTACACAAATATTGTCAAGAATTTCTGCTGTTGATCCGAGGAAAAAAACAGAGAAATTTCTCCGTTGATTTAATTCACGATGCAGGGAATGAAACATGTCACTGCCTGTTATCCTTTGGCGGATTATACCACCCGAGATACAGGACGCGAAGATAATCCCCACTCCGTCAGGCGCGAGGAGGTCGGCACCCTTCAGTGCCTCTTCGAATAATCGATCCTTTAATGATACCACAATGGAGTGAGGGTTAGCGCAGGCGAAGTAACTGCCGGTCTTTGCTGAAGTAATCCAGGACATAATGAGTTCAACAGATTCATCAATGGTGTCCGTGGTTACCGGATAGCCCAAGATGTCTTCCACGTTTATTTTCTGCATCTATTAAGCGCCTTGTCGTAGACAGCCATAAGCCGTTCATAATACTGAGCCGAGGAGTATTCTTTCAGTGCTTTCTCCCGGCCCGCACGTCCCATCTGCGAGCACAACTCAGGACGGTCCCAGAGATAGCGAATCTTCTCCGTAAGGTCTGCCTCATTGCCCGGTTCAAACAGAATACCGGTAATGCCATCCTCAACAATTTCCGGCAGACCTCCGATCCGAGAGGCAATAACCGGTTTAAGTCTTAGCATCGCGTCGACATTTGACAAACCGAAAGTCTCGTAACAAATACTAGGAGATACTAAAAAACGCGATGACATGTGAAACTCATGGAGTTTCTGCTGTTCTAGAAATCCAACTAAATGACAATTGTCAGGTATATCTTTAAGTGATGATGAAGATGCTTCATAATTTCCTGCTAGATAAAATGGTATGTCCGGGCAGTTGGAAGCCGCTTTGAAGAGAGTAGATATACCTTTTTCGTGACTAATTCTTCCAACATAACTAACATATTTTCCAATATTATTATTTTTAGTAATATTCACATTATCAGTCATGTTAGGGACTACCAAAACTTTGTCGGCTGGAAAACCAGCACCTAGCATCTTATTTTGCTGAAAATTACTTAATACAGCATAAGCCGCTATGTTGTTTTTAAAGAAATCAAACCTTCGCGAGATATAATTCCTTAAAGCATATCCCAAGCTCTTAAGATAATTTTGTTCGCAATTCCGCAAAAAACACCAATATTCTCGTCCATCAGCACAACGATCACAAACTTCAGAGTTGACAGTAAATAAGCCGTTCGGGCACATCAGGCGATAATTATGAACTGTCATGACCACAGGAATATTAAGTTTGTTGCACTCAAGGAGTATTGAAGGGGAGATAAGCGGAAAGAGGTTGTGTATGTGAACGAGATCAGGTCTATAAATTTGCATAAATTTGCAAAAAGCACGTCTGGTGAAGGGGTTGTAGATGCCCCCGAAAAAAGCTCTTAGTTTACCGAAAGCCATGGAAGAAATTTCCGCGCTGCTACGGGTAAAAAGATGGACGTCATGACCATGCTGCTCCAGCAGAGTCTTCTGCCCCTGAACAACGGCCTCCTCACCACTAAATTTGCCGTATTCGTTATGCACTATTGTGATCTTCAAGAGAGACGCCTTAATCAACGAAATATTAGTTTATACGCAACCCAAAGAAATCTTTGATATATTGACTTACTGAAGATTGTATCTTCTACAGCTCTATCAAGCTTTGTGTTTGGAAACAAGAACAGTGGGTGTGTTAGAGGGAACTCAAGGTGACTAACATTTGAATTCAGATATATAGGAGTACGTTTAGTGTGAGTTGAGTCTTTTCCAACACCTATGTTTTCTATAAGATTTTTCTGGGGGATGATATGCAGTCCGTGGTTGAGAAATGCAGTAAATGTCCAGATGTACGCCCAACTGTTTATTCGTTCAGAACGAACGCTTTCCAGGAGGTGATGCCAGTAATAGGCAGCTCGGCGAGACCCTAAATAGTCTCGGATCAACCCAGATTCTCTCGCAAATGCCAGGCCGGATAATTCTCGATCAAAAAGTTCCCAACTACGCTTCCAGGTGGCCCATCCCCAGCAATTCTGGTATTTTGAAAAGCAGTAACTACTGCTGAAGTAATTGCGATCTGTGAACAAATTCGTGCCGCAAATTGACATAATTCTCGTGTCTGTCTCGTATCTATCAAGTAGTTCATCCGCAAAACGGAAAAAATCTGTATGCGGGAGACAGTCATCTTCTAGAATTATTGCCCGGTCAGTGTGTTCAAAGACCCAGGTAAGTCCTGTTGAAACACGGGCTTTGCACCCCATGTTTCTTTCTGCAAAATTTAAATGTTTCTTTGCTGGCCATGTCTTGAAAATTGCACGACACTTTTCAACTTTGTCAGATTCACCTGGTCTACCTTCTCTGGGACCATCTGAGATAATGAACAGTTCACGTGAATTTTCACCACGCAATTTTTCTAAAAGTACGGCTGCATGATCAGGACGATTGAATATGATAACAGCAAGTGGAGTCTTCATGATTTTCTCCCGGGTTTGTGATTCCATAAACCGGGTAAAAGTAGTCGCGTAATTACCTTAAAGCCAATAAGGAGATACTTTATGCCAAAATGCCGATGGCAGAAAATCATAAATTCGACGAAAGAAACACCTTTAGGATCATTAAGGAGAGTGAGACGTTTCCATAAGGATGTGGCAGGATTGCACCAAGCAGGTACAGCATTTGCGATACAGGTTGCCTGATAACCAGGTGCAATATATAAGGGGATGTTTGCATCTAATGCCCTGAAACCGAAATCAATATCACCAATAGCATGAGTAAAACTATCAGAAAGTATTCCTATGCATTCAACAACAGATTTGGGAACTAAAACAATATTGCCATTTATTAATTGACATTTCTGGACGGTGCTATTGGGAATAACAGGTGTTCCAGAAAGTGATTTTTGTCCAGTCATTGTTGCTCTTCCGCCATATGTCCATTCCTTGCTTTTGGGATCATGACATGATCCGACCACAATACCAATGTAATTTTGAGCCGTCATGATCATTTCAGAAATTGCTCCTGGTTTGAGGAAAGTGTCATCATTCAGCCAGAAAAAATATTCAAAAGAGCCTGCCTCGCAAGCAAACTTCCAAGCCTTTCTCATTCCTCCACTCCAGTAAAGAGAACCGTCGCCCCTTATGCAATTAACAAGAGGGAACTCGTCGGACACAGCTTTTGAAGTGCCATCCTCAGAACCGTCATCGACTAAATATACACTTAAATTGTTATTTAAAGCAAAATCTTGCGAATAAAGGTGTCGTAGGCACGTCAATGTAGTTTCGCGCCGATTGTGGCAAGTCATGATGATGGCAATATTTATGCCAACGAGGGGCTGTAAATAGGATATCATAATTATTCACTTACTTTAGAGTCTTGACTAGAACTCAAAAACTCAACTTCGCAATGGACACGCGCACTAAGCAAAACTAAGACAACGTCTCAAAAATATAAGAAAGCATTATTTGTCATAAGCTGATATAACGGCGCATAAACCCAAACGCCATTGCTTATTTGATTAAAAAACAAAAAAAGTAAACCGATCATAATAGGATACCTTGTTAATCTATACTCTGGCCTGTTAAAGCGGAAAGGGAGTGTAAAAATAAAAGGAAAAAAGAAATAAATAAAGAAAAAATATCGAACGCAAATTTCCGAGTTTCCTGAATTAAATAAAACAAAAACCATAAGTATTAGAAAAATATTCAGAAACTGAACAATTTGATCGTTTGTGTTTTTATATATATAGATAAAATATAATGAAATTAAAAATAAAACGATAACCATAAGGTAAGCAATTGCAGGCAATTCTCCTAAATTTGCAATGGTTTTTGTGTCGGCTCTTTCGAATCCATATCTGATAAATTGAGGGAGTTCGGGAGAAGTGGCGGCTACCGAGACAATTCTATTGAAAAACAGCTTAAGCAAGACAAAAACTGGTAATAGGCCTAGAAAATGCCGTAATTTTATTTTTGCTTTAAAGTACGGGATAAAAATGAATGGGACAAAAAACAGAACAGTAGTATGTGTGAAAATACTGATTATCAAGATGGGCCAATAATTTTTTTTGAGAAAGATTAAGTTTACAATGTAATAAATCAATAAGCTTGTTGCCAAAAATTGCCTGAGCAAATGAGCCGATAAACTAAACAGCTCCGGAAAAAGAGCTGCTAATGCAATAGAAAACAATATCAGATTATCTGAGCTCCCAATTTTACGATAATATATATAAATTGATACAAATAGAAACTGATATGAAATAAATGTCAAAAAAATAAGATAGAGTTCAAAATTGCCAGAGGTTAGATGATAGACTAAATAATTAATAGCATAAAATACGGGCTCTTTGCCGTACGAAAAAATATACTTAATAAAAGGTTCAGTGCCGGCATCAAGAAATTGATATTTGTAGGTAATAAGGTCACTTTCTGGGATTTTTGTTGAGTTAATAAATCCTAAGTAAAGAGAGACTAGTGAAAAAATGATGTAATAATTACTTTTAGCCGGTTTTCTTAAGAAGCTTAAGCTAAAGAGCAAAACAAGAGAGACAAGTGGATTTACCACAAATAATGGCAAAGAAAATAGAGTGATTGGTTCAAGTTTTACTTTATTAAGATTGAAAAGCATTTGGATGTCCACTGATTCTAAATTTTGTGTGTGCTGAAATTCTATATATTCGTAATTAGCTACATACTATCATAAAGATATTGCCAGCATAATAGAACTGTATATAGTCGCTCCTGAAAAAACTTAGTAGTTTCATGCTTGCTTTTGAATCCGATAGGCTATCCCGGTGAGGGGTTTGATGCGTGTATTAATTCAATTTTTGACAGTTTTCTTACAGCATTTTCCTGTTACATCAGTTGATTCAAGTTATTATTTAGGGATGACTTCCTATTTGAATTCTGAAACGGTTTTTCCACGGTAGAGGTCCACATATGCCGACACTCCGCACTTAATACTGTACTTACTCATAACAATTTCCTGTGTTCGCTTTCCTCGGCAACATCTATCTTCAAAAGGAATCTCTACAACAGATAATATTTTGCTGGCTAAACTTTCAGCATCAGTACCGGCCCAAAAGATACCCTTGATTAAATTAAAATCTTTCAATCCAGGGACATCAGCTAACAAAACTGGAATACCAGTGCCCATAGCTTCTAATGCCGCAATACCAAACCCCTCTCTAAGAGAGGGCATTACAAACAAATCGGCGGCATATAAGGCCGGTAGTACATCTGATGTGAAACCCAAAAACTGGATC
Organism: uncultured delta proteobacterium; assembly: GCA_963748325.1. GTDB lineage: Bacteria > Desulfobacterota > Desulfuromonadia > Geobacterales > Geobacteraceae > RPRC01. Next base: position 454,606 of record CAVVIJ010000001.1, read on the forward strand.
CTATCATAAATGTTCAGTTCTTTTGCGAGCTTCCGCTCTGGATGCTCAACTTCTTCCTCGCCAATATGAAGATAAACAAAATCCAGTTTATGTCTTACTTTTGCCAAGGCTTTTAATATCTCAACATGATTTTTTACGTCGCAGCAATTGCCAACAGTAACTATCACAAATAATGAGTCATTAATCCCAAAAGACTTTCGTGCATGTCGCCTTTGTTTACCACGGGGGGGGACAAATCGGCTGTTATCGTACCAATTTGCAATTTGGATGGTGTTATTATTAAAGCGTTCCATTTCTGTCTTCGCTACTGAAGGACTTACGCTAACATGGACACCACCAATCATTCGAGTCAATAATCTTTGAACTGAACGCTTGAATCGCAAGAATCCATTAAATGCAAAAGTGGCATGTATCGTTCTGATGAGGCGAGCCCCTGCCATCCGAGCGACCAGAGCATAGTAGAAAGAAGCACGCTCACAATGCACATGAACAACATCATAATGTTGGTCTCGTAATAAGCAATAAAATGCAAGGAAGAATTTAATGCTTTTACCAAATGGTAGATGATGGACTTTATAGCCTGCCGTAACCATTTTGGGGGCAAAGGGTCCAACGGTTTCACCGGTTGAGAGTATTTCTATGATGACCCCTTCATCGGTCCAATATGGAGCCGAGGAGCAAAACATAACCTCTGCGCCTGAAGCTTTTATTTCGTTGAAAACATGAAGTACTTTCATGCGAGTATTCCTTTTGTTTCGGCAAGAACGTGTTTATAGTTTTCCTTGGCGAGGGCCACAACGCTAGTTAAACTAAATGCGTCGCGAACTCGTTGGCTGCCTACACAGGAACATTCTTCCCAGACGACTGGTGACGTCAGTACCCGTATTGCCGCCGATGCTATGCTGCTCGGATCAGTTACATTACATAGAATGCCAGCTTTGCCATTGTTTAATACCCAGGGTACGGCACCAGAGTCACGCCCAGCCAGCACCGGGAGTCCCCGTGACATGGCTTCAACTAGAGTATTCCCAAAAGACTCCTCTAGGGAGGGATGTATCAGCAGTGCGGCTTTGTCGATAGCTAAAAAAATCTCATCACGCTTAAGTACTCCAGCATAATCTATCCCATCATTTAGGTTGTGCTTCCTAGCCCACACTTCTGCCTTCCCACCAGGCTCGAAATTTTCCCCAACAAGTAAAAGACGACATTGTGGTATTTCATGTCTGATTTTTGAAAACCCTTGGATAAGCGACTCCACATTCTTATGAGGGTCCATACCGTTATTAATTGATAAGATTGTTGGTGCTCCAGAAGGCATCATCCTTTTTGATGAAACAATTAATGAATCTTCTATGGGGTTAGGTATAATAGCGGCCAATTTATGCCACCTTCTTTTCACCAAGCCTGCGATGTAGGGTGAGTTGGCTGTAAGATAATGTACCTTCCGGAATGTTTTCCAATCCATAATATAACGAATAAAACGGTAGCCGTTATGAAAATGCTTCAAGATGTATGGAGCCCAATCCCTAACTGTTACTAGAGTTGGAACTTCTGAGCTTAGTGCCCCCAGTGCGAATTCGTATGTCCAATGGGCGTGAACGATATCAGGCAGTTCTCGATTTATGGCAGTTGTTAAATAGTTACGCTCTAATCGAAATAAGTCCATACCTCGATGACGTGCCTTAGGCCGATATGGCCCGATGCAAATTTTTAATCGTGGTCCAGTGAGTACAACTTCTTCGGTGACATCAGGGTCCAGACTGAAAAGGCAAAGATCTTCTCCCGCCGCCAGTAGCCCTTTGGCAAGAAGGGTAACGGCTGTCCCGCCCATCCCCTTTGGCCATAGGTTCGAAGGTTGTCCATCTTCGTGAAGATGGTTCTTAAACGCGCCTACAGTGATCGGGCCACAAATACCAATGATCATTTCACTTCCTAGATCGAGTTGTTTAAAAGAAAAAAATTCGTAAACCACAGCTACTGAAACAATAAAGATATTTATTGCAATTTATGTTTTAGGAGCCAAATTTCAGTCAAATTTTGTTTATTTTGGCAGAACCATGTATTTGGAAAGAGAAAATATAGAGCGTCCTAAGCAATCAGCAACATGCTTCCCTAGACCCTGTTTTAACGCATGGAAAAAAGAGAGCAGTCTGTTTAATTAGAATCCTTCTCTGCTATTTTCTGGCAAATGCCAATTTTCCATAAGAATAGTATTCACGGAGATCTTTAACGCCACCTGAAAAAGTCATGATGGCCAGAAGATAAACTGCAAAACCTGCAACAAAAACGATCGTCAAAACATAAGTATCACTAGTTTCCCGAATATAACTTTGCAGAAAAAAGCATATCGCGGTCATGGCAAGGCTAGCGATGAAAGGCTTATAAATTGCTGCAAAGAAATCTTTGACATTGATGGGAGAATTATTAAATGCGTACAATAATGACGGGTAGAGAAGTAGGTAGTTGGCAATGGCGTACGATATTGCAACTCCTTTAGCCCCCCATGGAAGGCCTGCAAGAAAGGAGATCATCGTCACTATTGCAGAAAACACACCCCACCAGAAATATTTTCTACTCTTTCCGGATGAAATAAGCACTACATCCCATGTTCTTCCAACTGGTTGGATGAAAGCTGACAGTGCGAGAATTTTGAAAAGATCGCTTGCGTTGATCCACTGTTGCCCCAATATCAAGCGGATGATGTTATCTGAACAGACAAACATAAACGCGACGAGCGGCATTGACACAAAGGCGAGGACGGAGATGAATTTCATGTAATAATTACGATATAGTGACGGATCGTGTTGAAGTCGACTTAGTGATGGCAAAGCTACTTTGTTTAAAGGATCTCTCAAGTTCGTTATTGGGAGCATCAGAAGCTGGTAAGCTTTGCTATAAAGACCGAGTGTTCCACTACCGTAAAAACGACCGATAAGGATATTGTCGAAATTCCGAGAGAAGTAATTAATGGTATTGAACCCGGCAATGTCCGATCCAAACTTGAGCATCGAGCGAACACCGGAGTTTTGCTTTGGGAAATCAGGCCACCATCTGGATGCAAGCCAGAAACCAACAACACTGCTTGCCGAAATTGTTAGCGTATTGAGTACTAGTGCCCAGTAGCGGAAGCCGTGCATTGCCATAAAAATGGCAACTGTTATTCCCAAGAGAGTTGAAAAAATTTGGACTTTGGCAATGGTGAAAAATTGCATTTGTCGATTAAGAAGTGCTTTGTGCTGAATAGACAGCCCGGTAATCAGAAAATTTAGGGAAAGAGCTGCCGTGACCCATAGAAGTTGAGGCGTATCATAGAACCAAGCAATGATTGGAGAGGCTGCAGCGACAATTAGTGTAATAACGCTGCCGAGGCCAAGATTGATCCAGAAGAGGTTGCTGACCTGTCGGTGATTGATATTAGTCCTCTGTATCGTTGCTAATGACAATCCTAAATCACTAAAAATGCAAGCAAAACCTGTGATGGCAGTGACCATTGATATTATTCCGTAATCCTGCGGAGTCAACAATCTGGCCAAGACTATGGTCGACCCGATTTGAATCGAGAACAAAATTCCTTGAGTGGTAAGGGTTATGGCTCCACCTTTTAGAGACCGATTCTTGAGATCGGTGTTCAGGTGTTTCGTGTCGGAAAATATATCCTGTTCTTTATTATTGTTGGTCATTTATAGAGGCACTTAATCTTGAGATAAATATAATTGTTTGATGAATTTTCAGAAAAAGTGAAGAACTGCTAGGGAATTTGACAAAAGGCTTAAAAAATCAATTGAATTGATTCTGTTGTAACACGAAACGCTCGTTAAGCGCCTTCCGAACTGAACTGCCTGCCGTTACGACCGATGGCAAAGTACTCGAAACCGATATGCTTCATTCTCCTCGGTTCATAGAGGTTTCGACCATCGAAAATTACCGGCTTGACCAGCAGTTCGGCAATTCGCTCGAAGTCAGGGTTGCGGTACTCGTTCCATTCCGTGACGATGACCAGTGCGTCGGCGCCATCGAGAATCTCGTACTCGTTGCTGTTGTAGGATATCCGATCAGCAAAAATCTTCTCCGCTTCTTTCAGTGCCACCGGGTCGTGGACGCGCACCGTGGCGCCCGCTTCGAGCAGTTGGCTGATGATAACGATGGATGGTGCCTCGCGCATGTCATCGGTACGTGGTTTGAATGCCAGGCCCCAGAGGGCGATGGTCTTGCCCTGTAAAGGTTTTTTTGCCGCAGGGTCGCCAAAATAGGCGACTACCTTGCGGGGCAGGACCTGCTTCTGACGCTCGTTGACCTCTTCTACCGCCTTTAGCAGCAGAAAATCGTAATGGTTTTCCTCTGCGGTCATCACCAGGGCTTTTACGTCCTTGGGAAAACAGGAGCCGCCGTAGCCGACCCCGGGAAAGAGGAAATCGTAGCCGATCCGGGAATCCGAGCCGATCCCTTCGCGTACCGCGGTTACATCGGCACCCATCGCTTCGCAGAGGTTGGCCACCTGGTTCATGAAGGAGATCTTGGTGGCGAGCATGGCGTTGGCGGCATACTTGGTCATCTCGGAGCTGCGTACATCCATGACGATGATGCGATTGGTGCGGCGCATGAACGGGGCGTAGAGCTCCTTCATGATCTCGGCGGTGCGCACGTCGTCCACGCCGATCACCACCCGGTCCGGTTTCATGAAGTCGTCGATGGCCGCTCCTTCCTTGAGAAACTCCGGGTTGGAGACCACGTCGAATTCGATGGCCACGTTGCGCGCTTCCAGCTCTTCGCGGATCGCAGAACGTACCAGGTCGGCGGTGCCGACCGGTACGGTGGATTTGTTGACAACAATCTTGAAGCTTTCCATGGCACGGCCGATTTCCCTGGCTACGGTGGTGACATGCATGAGGTCGGCGGAGCCGTCTTCTCCGGGAGGGGTGCCCACGGCGATAAAAAGGATCAGCGAACTTTTTACTGCACCGGCAAGATCGGTGGTGAAGCTCAAGCGGCCTTCTTCGGTGTTTTTAAGGATCAGTTCCTTCAGCCCGGGTTCATAAATGGGGATGATGCCGTTTATCAGGCCTTCAATCTTCTCCTCGTTGATGTCAACACAGGTAACGGTATTGCCGCTCTCGGCAAAGCAGGTGCCGGCGACCAGGCCGACATAGCCGGTGCCGATGACGCATATTTTCATTGCATGAACTCCAGTTAGATGTGAGACATGTAAAGGAAGACGTGAGACGTGAGATGTGTAAATCTAGTCTCTTTACTTCCGGTCTCTTTACTTTGTTGTCTTTCTTCTCAGGTTTGTTATAAGTCCGTTTAAAAGTGCGAATACTTTGTTTAGCTTTTCGAGCACGTTAGCCGGGTTGTCGATGTAGCCGAATTCTTTTGAAAGCAATACCTGGGTCTCTAGCTCCATAAGAGATCCGCGGGCTATGATACAAAATTGAAGAAATTCTTTGTTGCTGCCACGTGCTGCGCCCTCGGAAATGTTGCTGGGTATGGAGACCGATGCCCGCCTCATCTGACTTGTTAGTCCAAATACCTCTTCCTTGGGGAAAGATTTGGTTGCGTTATAGATTTCTTTGGCAAGCGCCATTCCTTCCTGCCAGACCTGCAAGTCATGATGCGATCGCTTCATTCGTGGCCCTTAAGGAAGCAAGTGAGACGTGAGAAAGAAAGTTAGATGCGAGAAGTTAGAAGTGAGAAGTTGGAATGAAAGTGAGATGTAAGACGTGAGAAGTTTTTCGTCTACCGTCTCCCGTCTTACGGGGCCTTCCATCTACCGTCTTCCGTCTAACGTCTTACGACACCGAACCTAAAGTCTCCAAAACCGAATTCCTTGAGCTTCCATTTCTTCCGGTTTAAAGATCCCTTTAACATCCACCAAAACACTTCCATTCAGCAAATCCTTATACCCTTTAACGGCCATCTCGCGAAATTGTCGATGCGCAACCGCCACAACAACAGCCGCCGCAGGTTTTAACAAATCAAAGGGGACCACCTTCAACCCATACTCGTGCTCAACCTCACCCGGATCAGCCAGAGGATCATGGACCTGTACATTGATTCCATAATCCTGCAACTCGCGGATGATATCGATAACCTTTGAGTTACGGATATCCGGACAATTTTCCTTGAAGGTAAGTCCAAGTACCGTCACGGTGGCGCCGAGGATTTTCTGTCCGGCGTGAATCATCTCCCGGATGGTGCGTTGAGCAATGAATTGCCCCACTCCGTCGTTGATTCTCCGGCCCGCCAGGATAACCTGAGGGATGTATCCGATCTTCTCCGCCTTGTGGGTCAGGTAATAGGGATCAACGCCGATACAGTGACCGCCAACCAGGCCCGGCCGGAAAGGGAGGAAGTTCCACTTGGTGCCGGCCGCTTCCAGGACGTCGAGGGTATCGATGCCGAGCCGGTCGAAGATCAGGGCCAGTTCGTTCATCAGGGCGATATTCAGGTCGCGCTGGGTGTTTTCGATGACCTTCGCCGCTTCAGCCACCTTGATGCTTGCAGCACGGTGCACACCGGCAGTAACGACCGATCCATAGACCGAGGCTACTGTTTCCAATGTCGCCGAATCTGAGCCGGAGACAACCTTATGATCCTGGTGAAAGTATGTTCCTTGTCACCGGGGTTGATCCGTTCCGGGCTGTAGCCCACGGTAAAGTCAGTGCCGAAGCGGAGGCCGGAGACCCGCTCCAGAACAGGGACGCAGTCCTCTTCGGTGGCACCGGGATACACCGTTGATTCATAGACGACGATGTCGCCCTTCTTGAGTGCCTTTGCCACTGTCTCCGAGGCCTTTAGCAGGATCGAGAGGTCCGGACGCTTGGCGTCGTCTACCGGGGTCGGGACGGCAATAATGTGGAAATCAGCTTTCCGCAGCTCGTCGAGGGAGTTGGTAAAGGCAAGATCAGTTTTGGCTAGTTCCTCGGAGGAGACCTCGCCGGTTCGATCGTGGCCTTCTTGCAGCTCCCGGATCCGCTCTGCATTAACGTCAAAGCCAATTGTTCTATTTTTTTTACCAAATGCCACTGCCACGGGGAGTCCCACGTAGCCGAGGCCGATAACGGATATTTTGCGATTCATTCAGATACTCCAGATAATCAGCTCGTTGCTCGCGGCTCTTAGCTGTTGTTATCAACTCAAAATTCAAAACCAAAAACCCAGAACGGTCATTTCTCTCGCCCGTTCGCTTTGCTCACTCGATGCCACTCTTGTGCGCCGACATGTTTAAGCGTAGGCGGAAGCTTCAGCAAAGAAGAGGAGGGCACGGAGAAAAGTTAAAGTGCAGTTTTGGAATCTTTCTGTGTGTTCTGCGAGAGACAAGGTTTTTAGCACATAACAATAACCAAAATGCTGAGCAAACAAAACAATTCTAATGTTAAATATCGCCAAGAAATGCAAGTTAACAAAACGGGTGATATTGTTTCTGTTGTGATGCTGAGTTGCAACTATGAGGCCAACATCTTGATGTCACGACCAGTGAATCGCGAATAGTTTGCGGTGGCCTTTGTTTAGGCGGTTTGTCGGGTATTTGATTTTGATCTGTAACTTCAGAGGGAAATGAGAAGTCAAAACTTTGACAACTGTTAAAAACATTTATCTCTCACCCGTTCGCTTTGCTCACTAGAGGCCACAGGGGACACGGAGAAAAGCAAAAACGTTAAAGCTCTTTTTAGGTTTAAGAACTACTCAGTGTGCTCTGTGCTTGGCTGCCGAAGCCGGTTATTTTTGCGAAGGCTGCAGAGACATGGTTTTCGTTCTCTTCATCCTCTGACCCAAAACAAATAACTCAAAATCCAAAACAGCCTTTATCTCTCACCCGTTCGCTCTGCTCACTTGAGGCCACAGAGGGCACGGAGAAAAGCAAAAGCAGCAGCCCTATCTATGGTTTCAGAATCTCTCTGTGTTCTCTGTGATCTCTGTGAGAGACATGGTTTTCGTTCTTCATCCTCTAACCCAATACGAATAACTCAAAATCCAAAACAGCCTTTATCTCTCACCCGTTTGCTCTGCTCACTCGAGACCACAGAGGGCACGGAAACGACTTTAAAACCATAATGATTTAAGTGGTAAGCCCTGAGAAAATTGTCTCTGTGAACTCTGTGAGAGACAGTTTTTCAGTATTTGTGCCTTATCTGGCTACTGCAATTTTTCTATCGCCGTTTCTCACTTTCGTCGCCGGTCCCTTCAACAGCGCCGCCAATCCCTCCGCACCAACATGACTCTCCACTTCGCGCAGTCCCCGCTGCAGCCAGTTTGACAGGCCGCGGGAGGCGTGAGCGTCGCTGCCGAGGCAGTCGTAGAAACCGTTTTGGAGGTTTTTGATCGCGACTTTTCTGACCCGATCGCCATAGATTCCGGCGAAGCTGCCCAGGTTGCCCTGGAAGCGGCACCCCATCGATTTGAGCAGTGAGCTCAGGTCGTGTTCGCTGTTTGATGTTCGAGGGTCAAGGTCCGAAGCTGAGTTTTGAGTTTTGAACCTGGCGGTTGCGAATCTTAGTACTGAGCCGAGGATGGTGTTGGCAGCCGTGGTTTTCTCTTCTGGGTGGAGCAGGGCGCAGCGTTCCGGGTGGGCGAGCAGCGGGGTGAAGCCGAGCAGGGATACCTGGTAGGCGATGGAGCTGAGGAGGGTCGGGGTCGCCTGAAGGGGGGCTTCCATCAGGATCATGTTGGAGCTGCCAAGGGGGAGCGGGTCGTGCAGACGTGCCGTGAGGAATTCGTCGCAGTAGTACTCGCTGCCGGTAGAGACCTGCAGCGGGATGCCGGCCTTGTCGAGCGCTTCCTGCAGTTCGTCGGTTGCCTGGCGGATCCGCACCGGTGATGCCTCGTAGGCTCCGGAGATGGAGTGCGGGGTGCAGAAGACCTTATCGAAACCGGCCTCGGCGAGTATTTCGGCGATGGCCAGGGATTCTTCGAGATCTTTGGCGCCGTCGTCGAGGGAGGGCAGGAGGTGGCAATGCCAATCTGCCTGGTTTTGAGTTTTGAGTTTTGAGTTTTGAGTTACAATTTCATTCATTATTTGAAGGTGTCTTGCACTTTTGAGAGTGATTGAAGAGTCGGTGATTTATTTGGATTCTGCTCTCGTCTTGACGATAGAAGAGATGATTCTGACCAGCTCACCTGCTTCACCAGTAAAGATGCCAAGTCATTTGCTTCCAGAATCTTGCTGTCACGGATGAGTCTTAGCCCAATCGGGGCACGGCGCTCCGTGCCCCTACATCAAAACTCATCACGATTTCTTGCGGAAAAGTTTACGCAAGAAATCCAGGGCAGAGGCCGATTTGGCCTCGCCTGAAGTCTCGCTTTGATAACCATAGCCGTAATAGCCGGAACCGTAGTAACCATATTTACCGGAACCGTATCCATCGCGACCTTTACCCGTTTTGTCATTGAATATCAAGCCGGCTACTGGTGCGCCTACGCTGAGCAGGGTTTCTCTCATCTGGCGCGCGGCCTTGATCGGTACCCGACCCGCCTCAACTACCACTATGACCATGTCGGCTAGAGCAGTGAGAATTGGAGCATCGGTGACAGCCAAGACCGGTGGGGCGTCGATGAAAACGGTTTCGTATTTAGCACGAAGGTCCGCCACCAAGTCGGCCATATCCCGTGAACCGAGTAATTCTGATGGGTTGGGTGGAGTCACGCCAGCGCTGATAAAGTCCAGATTCGGGATAGATGTGTGCTGGACAACCTGCTCTAGGGTCAAGTCTCCGGCCAGCAGGTTGGTGAGGCCGGGCTCTTTGGTCAGGCCGAACTTTTCATGGAGGGTAGATCGTCGCAGGTCGCAATCAACGACCACCGTCTTCGCGCCGGTCTGGGCTAGAATACAGGAGAAATTGGAACTGACAGTACTCTTGCCCTCGCTGGGGAAGGTACTGGTGATAAGTAGTACCTGTTTCTTCTTACTCGCTGAGGAGAAGTGTAGACCGGTGCGCAGAGCCCGAAAGGCCTCGGAGATAGTGGATTTCGGATCGGTATGGGCGATGAGGGCAGCCTTTCTTTGATCAGTCTCGACTTCGTCTCCTTTGATTGTGCCGCTGTCGATGCAGGGGATCATGGCCAGGAGCGGCCATTTCAGTTCGCGCTTGGCCCCTTCAACATCCTTGATGGTGTCGTCCAGGTATTCCTGGAAGAAGGCCAGGCCGACGCCGAGCATGCAGCCCACCAACAGGCCGAGCAGCAGGTTCTTGGCCTTTTTCGGCTTGACCGGTTGCTCCGGGACGATGGCCGGATCGACAATGCTGATGTTGCTGATGGTGGAGGCGCGGGATATGCGTGCTTCCTCGTGCTTCTGCAGCAGGAAGGTGTAGATGTCGGCATTGACCTTGGCGACGCGGGTTAGCTTGGCCAGGTCGCGCTCTGCCTCGGGAAGCGACTTGAGAACCCCTTCGTAGCGGTTGAGCTCGGTAGTGATATCCGCTTCCTGCTGGGTGAGAGTGTTCAGCTCATTCTGGTAGGTGGACTTGATCTTCTGCTGCAGTTCGTTGATCTGGCTCTGAACCGCCCTGACTGCCGGGTGTTTCTCGGTGGCCTGGGTCAGGAGGCTGCGTTTTTCCACTTCCAGTTCCGCCAGCTTGGAGGCCATGGCGTCGACCAGCGGATCGTTCACGGTGCCGGATGGTGAATAGGTGGCACCGCGGCGCATGGCGTCCTGGAGGGCTGCGAGAGCGAATTCGGTCTGTTTTTTCTGCAGGCTGACCGCGGTGCGCTGCTGTTCGGTGGTGGAAAGCTGGGTGATCAGCTGCTGGGCGGTGGCGTCCAGCTGGACTACGCCGCTTTTGCTCTTGTAGGCCTGGAGGTTCTTTTCGGCAGTATCGAGGGTGCCACGCAGGTCTTTCAACTGGTCCTCGACAAAACCGACGGTGCGGTTGGCCTCTTCGGTCTTGAAACCGACGCTCTGGGCCAGGTAGACGCGGACCAGGGTGTTCACCACGTCGCTGGCCTGCTGCGGATTGGTATCGTTATAGGTTACTGAGATGATGTTGGTCTTTTTTCCCACTTCGGAGGCGTTGATCTGTTCTCGTAAATCAGCGACGGTTTTGTTGAAGGGCAGAATTTTAATGCCAAATGTATCGCCCTTTTCTCCGGTTAGTTTGGCTAGCATCAAGGTGAGACCCTTGCCGCGCAACAGCTGGTCGCTGTGGCCGGTACCTACCAGGTTTTCGTCTTCGTCGCGAACCGTGTAGCTGCCATTGCCGATGAGCTTTACTGTGTAGGAGGGGTCTTCTTCAGTGGAGACGAATTCCAGGATGCGGAAGGAGACGTCGTCAGGTCGGTCGATGATGCGCCAGTCCAGGTGCAGCTGCTTCACAACCTTTTCGGCATTGGTGCGGGACTTGAGTATTTCCAACTCGGCATCCACCGGGTTAGAGCTGCCGGTTGAAAGCAAATCCATCAATTCGGAATTGCCCCCCCCCTTATCATCCTTCACGTGGAGGGTGGCCGAGGCCTGGTAGACCGGCTTCATGAGGAAGGTGTAGAGGGCGACGCCGATGAAGACCGTCAGAAAGGCGATGAAAAAGACCCTCCGGCGGCGGTAGAGGACGTTCAGGTAATCCTGGAGGTGGACCTCTTCCATCGGGTTCTCATCGAGAGGCGGCATGTTTTGGGAATCGTTCATTTTAAATAACCAGTGGAAACAGTTTTTAGTTTTTAGTTTTTGGTTTTTAGTTAGTTTTCGTCCGGAAACTCCGATTTTCTCCTTCTCCACTGGTGGGAGAGGGTCGGGGAGCTTTTGGATGGAAACTAGTTATTTAACCAATGCGAAAGGCCATTTTATAAAATAGTAGTTTTTGGTTTTTAGATTTTGGTTACTATTTCTCACCAAAATTCAGACATAAAAAGCCAAAATCAGATTGTGTGTTTTGGGGGCAAGTTGTAAGGCTTTGACAACCAAAACGAAAAAACAAAACTCAAAACAGCTTCTATCTCTCGCCCGTTCGCTTCAGTCACTCGAGGTCACAGAGAAAGGCAAGAGACGAACATCGATTTTTAGGTTGTAGATTCCCCTCGGTGCTCTCTGTGAGAGACAGGTATTCTGACTTGCTATTTGCTTTTAACTAAAAACTCAAAACCCAAAACTGAATTCATCAGTTTTTCGACAAGTACTTGATATTAACAAACGGCTGAAGTACCGCACTGATCGCCTGGAGTGTCGGCAGCATTTCGGCGATTGCGTCGTTCCAGCTGCCGATGTTGCTGCGCGGTACGTAGATGATGTCGCCGGCCATGAGCGGCAGCGGTACCGCTTCGCCGCGGAGGATCTTGTCGAAGTCCACCACCAGCAGTTCGCCGTGGGTCGGTGAAAGCGAACGGATGATGCGAATGTGCTTGAAGTCGTAGCCGGTGTCGCGCAGTTCGGCGCTGCCGATGGCCTGGGCCAGGTTGAGGCCGCTCTGCAGCATGACGATTGGGCCCGGTTTCTTGACGGCGCCGAAGACGAATACCTGCTGGTTGCGATTGTCCGGGATGAAGATGGTGTCGCCGGCCTTGAGCCAGATGTTGTTTTGCGAGCAGCCGTTGACGAGCAGGTCGTAGACGTCAACCGGCAGGATTTGCTTGCCGCGGCTGACCCGCGCGCCGCGCAGGTCGGCGGTGATGTCGAAGCCGCTGCCGAGGGCGATACCCTGGGCCAGGTTCAGGGGCCGGTCCATGTAGAAGGTGCCCGGGTTGCGGAACTGGCCGAGCAGGTAGAGCGGGTGGCTCTTGTAGTCGGCGATTTCCACCACGACCCAGGGATCCTTCAGGTAAGTGCGCAGTGTTTCCTTGATCTTGGCCTGGGCCTGGGAGACGGTTAGTCCTGCCACATGCACGGCGCCGGCGATTGGCAGTTGGATGTTGCCGTTGCCGTCCACGCGGCTGCCCTGGATCTTGCTGCTGCCGGTGGGCGGGACGACCATGAATTCGGGGCGGCCTTCGATATTAATGTAAAGGACGTCGTTCTGTCCAATGATGTAGTCGGTCGAGGGGGGCGGTGTTGTCAGGCACTGGTCGACGCTGACCTCCTGTTTATCCACCACGGCGGAATCGGTCCAGCCGGAGATCGGTTTTACCGTGCCGGCGGGAAGGTCCACGTAGCTGGCGCAGCCGCCAAGCAGTGTCAAGGAGAAAAGGAGCAGGGAAGTGAACAGGGCGAATATCGAACGTTTCATACTTTTCCTTAGTGAAAACTGTTAAAAACTTTAAATCAATAGCATATGCTTCCGGATGCGTCAACAACATGGGTGATGCATGAGTTATTTTAGGATCGGGAAGTAGGGATTATTTAGCAGAGTGTTTATAAAGCAAAAGTTATGCCGATTGCCGGAGGGGAGAAAATCATAATATTTATTGGTAGTGCTGTCATAGTGTGGTGCTCGTGTCAATTTATTGACGGGTTTGGTGTCAGCGGAATCTCTTTTGTTCATCATCATCGAGGGATTACCCTTTCTGCGCAGGCGGAGGTTTCGTCTATGTCCCAGTTTTGAAGGATCTGTCGCCGTAGATGCCGGTATCGCGGTGTTGGAGATGAAGTGTTCGTGTTTGGCCTGACGCTTTCCTTACCAGTGTGTACATGCCGTGCAGATCCTGGAAGACATCGTAAATCGTACGATGCCATCATCTGATGGCGACCTCGGTTGATTGGAATTATTAACATAAATTGATTCAACCGAGACCGTTTCTATCATATTTGGGTTGTTAGTCAAGTATTTTAATGTTCAAGATTTGGACAGATTCATGAGAGAGGTCAAGGTTTGAGCAAGGGCAGCCAGGAGCGGATTAGAAAAGGCGGATTAGGGATTAAAGGGGAAGTGGCGGATTAGGGGAGTCGGATTAATAACAGCGGGGTAAGGATTATGGGGTACGTTTACACCAAGATTTTTAATCCTTACCCCGCTTCTGCTAATCCTTACTCCGTTTTTTTCTTGATTGATCCTTAATCCGAATTTCGTAATCCGATTTTGATTTTCATACTGGAAGCTTGAACTTATCGCGCCAAGCAATTACCATGTCCGCTGGTAATGAACGGTGAGAAGGGAAATGGTATGATTCTGAAGGAAACGGTGGCGGCGGCGCAGGCCGGGATGCGGCTGGATGATGGTGCGGCGCTATTGTTTGACGGGTTGTCGAAGACCCGGCTGCGGCGGATAATCGACCTGGGGGGCTGCACGGTGAATGGTACCATGGTGCGGGTTGCTTCCCGGACCTTGCGGCAGGGGGACGAGATTGTTCTGGGGGTGATGGAGCCGGGACGTTACAAGGAGCTGGTCTATTGCAGCGAGTCGATTCTTTATGAGGACGATGAGATGCTCGGGCTCTGTAAGCCGGCCGGTTTCAATTCCCAGCGAACACCGTATCAGCTGAAGGGCACTGTGGAGTATGCGGTCGGCGTTTATCTGAAATGTGCTGCCAGCGGCGAACCGGTGCGGATTATCCACCGCCTGGATCGCGGTACGTCCGGGGTGATGATTTTTCCGAAGAATCGCGCAGCCGCGGCCCGGCTTTCGCACTTGTTGAAGGAAGGAAGGGTGGAGAAGCGCTACCTGGCCCTGGTGACCGGAGCTGTCCCGGACCGGGAATGGCTGGTGGATCAGCCCATAGCGAAGGTCGGTTCGGCCCGCTACGGGGTGGCCCGACCGGGCAAGGAGGCGCAGACCATGTTCCGGGTCGTGGCCGAGGGGGAGGGAACGGCCCTGGTGGAGGCACGACCCCTGACCGGGCGCACCCACCAGATCCGGGTGCACCTGGCCCATTGCGGATTGCCCATTGTCGGAGATTCCACCTACGGCGGCGAACACGCCCCACGCATGATGCTCCATTGTCGTTCCATGGCTTTCAAAGGCAAGGATGGGGGGAGAATTTCCGTTACTGCCGAATTGGATGAGGAGTTTCGGCAGATTTGCTCCGACAAGTTTGTTGATGCTTCTCAGTTTTGAGTTTTGGGTTTTTAGTTTTTAGTTAGCGTCAAATGATAAACCGGGTCCTCTCGCAGAGTCTGCGAAGATCTCAGAGAGAATCCAGAACACCTAAGCGATGTTCGTCTTTTGTTTTTCTCTGTGTCCTCTAGTGAGTGAAGCGAGCGGGTGAGAGATAAAAGAGGTTTTGAGTTTTTAGTTGGAACCAAAAACCCAAAACTCAACACTGCTTCATCTAACTTTGAGCTTGGTAAACATTTTGCCAAAGAACTTATTAAGGGTGTGTTCCCGGGGCAGGGAGGCGATTACCGGGTATCTGCGGGTGCCGAGTTTGTCCAGTGCTTCTTTGATGCGGGGGTTGTTTTCGTGGAGCAGACCGTCACGGAAGGTGCGGATGGCGTCTGCTCGTTGACCGGAGAGGAGATAGATCTTGCCGAGATTTAGATAGTGGACGGAGTTCCAGGATTCATCCCTGAGAGCGCTCTTGGCGATGGCCGTGGCGCCGGTGAAGTCCTGCTTCTCTTTGGCCAGGCAGAATGCCAGGTGGGAGAGAAGTTCCGGAGTTCTATCCCGTTCTGCCGCTTCCTCGAAATGTTTGAGGGCCAGGGAACTGTTCCCCGAGGAAAGTGCTGCAATGCCGTCTTTAACCAACTGCTGGAACCTGTCTTCCATGGATTTTTCATCTCCTTGCATAAAACGTGTTCAGTGGTACCTTATCGTCAACGTGGGAAAAAGGTTTAGAGGCGGTTTTTGGTTTTCTGTTTTTGGTTTTTGGTTCTTAAACCTCATGTACATTCCACGTGGCATATTCTCTCCCGTCCTTAGCGATGGGATAGAAGTGCTCTGTTCAGGATCCTGTAGTGGGTCTTGCAACTAAAAACTTAAAACCAAAAACTCACAACTGTTTTTTACTGCGCCGGAGCTCAGCAAAAAACGAACTAAGCAGCTCCGAGCATTCCTCGCCGCGGACTCCGCTGGTGAGGGCGACGCGGTGGTTGAGGCGCGCATCGTTTGACAGGTCGAAGAGAGAACCGGCCGCTCCGGCTTTCGGGTCGTGACAGCCGAAGACCACCCTTTCCAGGCGGGCCAGGATGATGGCGCCCATGCACATGGGGCAGGGCTCCAGGGTGACATAGAGGGTGGCGCCGAGCAGTCGCCAGTTCGCCGTTTTTTTTGCGGCCTTGCGGATGGCGGTCATTTCCGCGTGGGAGGTGGGGTCGAGACTTTTTTCCCGCAGGTTGAAGCCTCGGCCGAGCACCAGGCCATCGCGAACCACCACGGCGCCGATGGGGACCTCGCCACGGGCCCCGGCCTTTTTCGCCTCGCGGATCGCCAGGCCCATCCAGTAGTTGTCGTCTTTTCCCTCTGTCATCAGGTCCGTGGGTCCGGGCACGCTTCTTTTCTCATAAAAATTGATCGTCAGCACTAACTATCCGTAAAATTGGGACGATTGTCAATAATTTCGATGTCTTTGAAATACTTCTTTGTATCTCACCCGTTCGCTCTGCTCACTAGAGGACACACTTGTGCGCCGTAGCTTTAGCAAAGGAGTAGAGGACACAGAGCATAACGCAATTTTGAAGGATTTAAATTCCCTCTGCGCTCTCTGTGTGCTCTGTGAGAACCAACGCGTATTTATGGGGTATTTCCTCTTCTATCCAAGAACCGAGAGCTATGGGCCACGAATGACACGCTTGCGCGCCGAAGCGCTACAGCGCGCAGGCACGAAGGGGCACGAATAAAAACAAAGCGTACAATCTGCCAGATGTTGTAAAAGCATGAGCCGATCAAGCTGTTATACGAGAAAATCGGTGAGTATCTGTGGTACATATGCTTGTAGTTCATCAACTCAAAACCAAAAACTCAAAATTCAACACTGCTTCTCTCAACACCGCTTGTCAAAGGAGTTTTTATGCAAATTTTCGACATTTCCGTGCCGTTGGCCGTGGGGTTGCCGACCTGGCCGGGTGACCCGCGTCTGCAGATCGAAACGGTATTGTCGCTGGAAAATGGCGATGGGGCGCGAGTTTCCCGCATCAGCCTTGGCGACCATTGCGGTACCCACCTGGATACGCCGGCGCATATCCTGGCGAACGGGACAACCCTGGACGATCTTCCCCTGGCCAGGTTGCTGGGTCGGGCCCTGGTGGCTGACCTGCGCGGCTGTAAAGAGATCGGGTTTGCGGAGCTGGCCAGATTGCCGCTGGCGGGTGAGGAGCGTCTGCTGCTCCATACCGACAATTCGGCGCTCTGGACCCATTCGGAGTTTTCTCCTGACTTCGTTGCAGTGACTCCCGAAGGTGCCGAGTATCTGCTGAGCAAAGGCATCCGGCTGGTGGGAATCGATTATCTCTCCATCGAGAGCTTCAACGGCGACGGCTCGGTGCACCGGACCCTGCTGGAGAACGGTGTCGTGATCCTGGAGGGGCTGGACCTGTCGCAGGTTCCTGCCGGCGTTTATGAGCTGCTCTGCCTGCCGCTGCGGATCGCCGGGGGAGCCGGTGCTCCGGTTCGGGCTGTTTTGTGGCGGTTTTGAGTTTTTGGTTTTTGGTTTTTAGTTAACGACAAAATCAAATAGTGACTAATTACTACGATTCTGACTTGTCATTTCCGCTTTTTCAGCCTCAACCTAAAATTCTGAACCGCTGTTATCTATCAGCCAGGAACCAAGAACTGCACTGATAATAACCTCTCAAAACCAGCTTCACCCCTCAATCCTTCCCCCGAATTTCGTAATCCGCATTTCCTGCTCCGATTTTCTTATTTGGTTCCCAACCAAAAACTAAAAACCAAAAACTCAAAACTGCTTTTCTCCTTAGTGCTGCTATACTTAAAACAGGAGCAGAGCAACTCCCCTGCTGAAAGGAGAATTATCATGACACAGCCTTCCCGTAAAAGAGGTGTCGAGGAGAAAGGTCAGCGGACTGCACGGAGTACCGATGTGTATATGTCCAAGGATGGGATGGAGGTTTCCTACTGCACCAAGTGCGGGGTAATCAACCGGCAGAAACGCTGGATCATGGACCCGCTTGAACTTGCTCAGTTGAAAGAGGATCCTTCGGTCGGCAAGATCGTCTGCCCAGCCTGCCAGAAGATGCAGGACAAGGTTCCGGGAGGTTTCCTGACCCTGTCAGGCAGCTATCTGATCAAGCATGAGACGGAGATTCTGGAGCTGATCAAGAATACCGAGGAAAAAGCCCGGAACAAGAATCCCCTCGGGCGGATCATGGAGATCACCCAGGAAGGAGATGTCCTGACCATTCTTACCACGCTGGACAAGCTGGCCGAGAAGCTGGGCAAGGAAATCTACAAGGCCCACAGCGGGGAGCTGAACCATCAGTGGAGCCATGGAGTAAATTACGTAAGGGTCTACTGGAAACGGGATCTTTGATTTCTCGTTAGCGAGGAAGTGTTTTAAAGAGGGCGGCTTTTTTAGTCGCCCTTTTTGTTTTGAAAAATGGTTTTAAGTTTTTGGTTTTTAGTTTTGAGTTAACGGCAAAATCGACTAGTAGCCACACACCACGATTCTGAATTGCCATTCCCGAGGGTGTAGTCGGGAATCCAGACATAACAACCATGGATCCCCAATAGGGTCATTCGGGGGTGACAGGTATTTTCCCCGCTGCTCAGTCTCAACAGGCAACTTTGAACTGCCATCAACTATGTGCCAAGAACTGTAAAGCGATACCTACTCACCTCTTACGTCACACTTTTCAGCTTTCAACTAAAAACCAAAAACCAAAAACCAAAAACTCAAAACTGCCTTATTCCTGCCTTTCCACAACCGCATAACTGCCGCGAAAGCTGACCGCGACGTGGCCGCCGATTGTGATCTGCGGCTCCAGGTACAGGCGGGCCCGACCCCTGTTGAGGAGGCGTTCGATGAAGCGTCCGTAGGTGGCTGGTCCGGGGAGGGTGCACTGCACTTCCCAGTCGTCCGTGATCGGTTGGGAAAAGCTGACCGAACTCTCGTGGATCATGATGTCGCCGCAGATGCCTTCTTCCCTGAGCTTGAGATGGATCAGTCCCCAGCCTGCCAGGACCAGCAGGGAATAGAGGCTCCCGCCGAAGGCGGTGCCCTTGTCATTCACGTTCGCTTCCAGCGGGGCGCCGAGCACCAGGCTGGTGCCGTCGTAGCGAAGGACGCGGATTCCCATGGTCCGGGTGATGGGGATCCGGGAGTGAAGGGTCTCTTCCAGATGGTTTAGCAAGGCTTCGTGAGGCATATCGACTCCTTATTCGACGGTGACGCTTTTTGCCAGGTTGCGGGGCTGGTCCACGTCGGTACCTTTCATGACCGCCACGTGATAGGCGAGCAGCTGCAGGGGGATGGCCAGGATGACCGGCAGCAGATCGTCGGCGCAGGGCGGGATCTCGACCGTCGCTTCGGCCTTTTTGGCCAGTTCCGCGTCACCGGCCGTGCAGACGGCAATGACCCGGCCGCCACGGGCGATGACCTCTTCCATGTTGGAGGCGACCTTTTCGTACGTGTCGTTACGGGGCACCAGGACCACCACCGGCATCTTTTCGTCGATCAGGGCGATCGGGCCATGCTTCATTTCGCCGGCCGGGTAGCCCTCGGCATGGATATAGGAGATCTCTTTCAGTTTCAGTGCTCCTTCCAGGGCGATCGGGTAGTTGATGCCGCGTCCCAGGTAGAGGAAGTCGCTGGCATTCATATAGGTGCGGGCCAGCTGTTCCACCTCGGGGTTGAGCAGGAGGGTTTCGTCGATCAGGGTGGGCAGATGAAGCAGTGCCTGGTTCATGGCCAGCCCCTTGTCCCGGTCAAGGGTGCCGATGGCGCGTCCGAGCCGGACGGTAAAGAGGTACAGTGCGACCAGCTGGGTGATGAAGGCCTTGGTGGAGGCGACGCCGATCTCGGGTCCGGCATGGGTGTAGATGACGCCGTCCGATTCCCGGGCGATGGACGAATCCACCACGTTGCAGATGGCGATGTTTTTCGCTCCGCGGGATTTTCCTTCTCGCAGCGCCGCCAGGGTATCGGCCGTCTCTCCCGATTGGGAGATCAGCACCATGAGGGTCCTGTCGTTGACGATCGGATTGCGGTAGCGGAACTCAGAGGCGATATCCACCTCGACCGGGATGCGGCAGTGCTCCTCGATCAGGAATTTTCCCACCAGGGCGGCGTGCCAGGAGGTGCCGCAGGCGATGATGGTGATCCGTTCCACGCCGCGCAGATCCGCATCGGAAAGCGCGAGGGTTTCCAGGTAGACATCGCCCTCTTCCTCCAGCAGCCGGCCGGTGATGGTGTCGCGAATGGCGCGAGGCTGCTCGAAGATTTCCTTGAGCATGAAGTGCTTGTAGCCACCCTTTTCGGCCATGAGCGGGGACCAGTCGATGTGACGTGCTTTCTTTTCCAGCGCTGCACCGGCAACAGTGCTGAAATACGCCGTGCCATCGCGGAAGACCACCATCTCGCCGTCTTCCATGAAAACCATTTCGCGGGTGTGGGCCAGGATCGCCGGAATATCGGAGGCGACGAAATATTCGCTGTCCCCGAGACCGACCACCATCGGCGAACCGAGCTTGGCGGCAATGAGCAGCTCCGGTTCCTGCTCGCAGAGAATGCAGACGGCGTAGGCACCCCGCAGCTGAGCCAAGGCGTGACGCACCGCCAGTTCGAAATCTTTTTCGGCGCTGTAGCTTTCCTCCAGCAGGTGGGAGATGACCTCGGTGTCGGTCTCGCTCTTGAAGGTGTGCCCCTTGGCGGTCAGCATCTCCTTCAGGGCCAGGTAGTTTTCGATGATGCCGTTGTGCACCACGATGAACGGGCCGCCCTTGTGGGGATGGGCATTGGTTTCCGAAGGTCTGCCATGGGTGGCCCAGCGGGTATGGCCGATGCCGATGGTGCCACGGAGTGGCTCCTCCTGCAGTCGCTTCTCCAGGTTCACCAGCTTGCCTTCACTCCGTTGGATGGAGGAGCTGCCTTCCAGCAGGGTACAGATTCCGGCGGAATCATAGCCCCGGTATTCCAGTTTTTTCAGCCCTTCAAGGATGATGGGGGTCGCTTCCTGCGCCCCGATGTAGCCGACTATTCCGCACATTGGTTTTTCTCCGAAAACAGTTTTGAGAAACAGTTTTTAGTTTTTGGTTTTTAGTTTTTGGTTGAAAAATGAATCTGAAAGCTTTTCTTTGCCACTGATGAAACGGAGAAATGGATTTTGAGGTTTTCTACATTGCTTTTGCCGTTAACTCAAAACCAAAAACCAAAAACCCAAAACCAGAAATAAAATTTGGGACAAATTTTATTTCTTCCTCCACCCTTCCTTGTTCACCTGGTGCGAGCGGGCGATGGCCAGGGAGTCGGGCGGGACGTTCTTTGTCACCGTGCTGCCCGCGGCAATCACCGAGTTGCGTCCGACCGTAACCGGGGCGACGAACTGGACGTCGCTGCCGACGAAGACGCCGTCTTCGATTACGGTGCGGTGTTTCGAGACGCCGTCGTAGTTGCAGGTGATGGTGCCGCAGCCGATGTTCACGTCGCTGCCGACGCTGGCGTCGCCCAGGTAGGTGAGGTGGGAGGCCTTGGAGCCCTTGCCCATGGTGACCTTTTTCGTTTCTACGAAGTTGCCGATCTTTACCTCGTCCAGCAGTTCGGTGCCGGGGCGGAGGTGGGCCATGGGCCCGATGGAAACGGCGTCGTGGACGATGGAGTTTTCCAGGACCGAGCCGGCCTTGACCACCACCCGGTTGCCGATCCGGCAGGCGCGGATGATCGCCCCCGCCTCGATCAGGCATTCTTCGCCGATTTCACTGTTGCCGGAGATCTGGACGCCCGGCTCGATCACCGTGTCACGGCCGATCAGCGTTCCGCGGTCGAGGTAGGTGGTGGCGGGATCTCTGAGGGTGACGCCGTTCAGCATCTGGCCTTCATTGTGTCGTTTGCGCATCACCGCTTCGGCTTCGGCAAGCTGGACCCGGTCATTGATTCCCATGACCTCGAGCGGGTCGGAAATGGGGTGGGCTGCACAGGTGAGGCCTTCTGCCACGGCCATGCGAATGATGTCGGTGAGGTAATATTCGCCCTGGGCATTGTCGCTGCCGAGCCGCGATACTGCATCGAAAAGGAACTCGGCTGCCACGCAGTAGATGCCGGAGTTGATCTCCCGGATGGTACGCTGTTCAGGGCTGGCGTCCTTTTCTTCGACAATTGCCGTTACTTCGCCGCTACTGTTTTTGATGATTCTGCCGTAGCCGAACGGGTTTTCCAGGGAGGCGGTAAGAACCGTGACGGTTGCCCGTCGTTCTTCGTGGCGCTGCAGCAGGTCCCGCAGGGTCGCTGCTCTGGTGAGCGGCACATCGCCGCAGAGGATCAGGACGCTGCCGCGAAAGCCTTTAAGCTGCGGAGCGGCACAGGCAACGGCGTGACCGGTGCCGTGCTGTTCCTCCTGGAGGGCAAAGGCGATATCCTTCCTGCCGGAACAGTAGTCCCGCACCGCTTCCGCCTGGTGGCCGATCACCACCACGGTCTGCGAGGCGTTCGCTTCCCGGGCCGCGCTGAGCGGATATTCTATCAGAGGGGCTCCGGCGAGGGGGTGCATGACCTTGACGAGCTTCGACTTCATCCTCGTTCCCTTGCCGGCTGCCAGGATGATTGCTGCTATGGATTTCATGGGTGACATCCTTCCAACCGTCTAGTTTAAAAAACATTTAACTGTAAACAACCGGAACGGTCAAGTCAAGTTCTTCTGCTGGAGCGGGATTATTACGCCGAATGGAGCGCCCGGGGGAGGCGGGAACTATGTTCCGGCTTCCAATTATACTATACTACCAGAAGGAATATTTTGCTTTACAGAACGGATTCTGGCCATTAGGATTTCATTATCCGGGTACTTTCGGAAATCCTGCAGGCGAAGCCGTCACTTTCTCCTGCGAGAAGGGAGTTTCATGGGGATCATTGAGGATGTCGAGCTCTTCGAACGGAGCCTGAAAGAGTTGATCATCAAGTATGAGCAGTATTTCCTCGGCTTGGAAAAACGTGAACCGCTGAAACTCCTGGAAGAGGTGGAACGCCTGTCGAGGCGCTATACCGCGTCCGCGGTTAGCAATACCATGCTCCTGTTTCGCTACAATTCCCTCAAATCACGCCTGGTCAGCTATCGGCAATACTGGAACCGGACCAACCGGTTGATCGAAGAGGGGAAATACTCCCGGGATCGATTCAAGATGCAGAGGGGCCAGGCAGCCGGACCGCAAAAAGTATCGGCCGCCTCGGCCGATTCCCAGGTGGATCAGGTCTACCGCGAATTTACCGAGGCCTGCCGGCTCTGCAATATCACTACAGCCAACATCAGCAAAGAGGCGATCTCCGCTACCCTGGAAAAGCACCGGGCCGCTATCAGGGAAAAGTATCGCTACAACGACCTGGAATTTCGGGTCCTGGTGGAAGATGGAAAGCCGAAGATCAAGGCTCGCCCCAAATAGCCTCTGTCCGGAAAAAACCTGCCTCATTTTGCCGTCGTCTGCCGGCATTCGAGAAATATTTCTCAATTCTTCGGAGAAACTGCCGATATAAGCTGAAGCAACAGAGGGCGCTGCGCTGCGGCGATCTGAACGCGCGTCCCTTTCACTTCACGTGGTTTCCATCCGGAGCTCCCATGGATGTACAAGCTATCAAGGCCGGAATGACCCTTCTTTTTCTTCCGGTACCCCCGATGTTTGAGAAATGCCTGGGCTATAGTGGCGAGGGACGTTTCGTGGCCTTTTTCTGGGAGCACTTCGATGAGTTGTGTTTTCATGATGACCATTTGAATAACGGGACCCTTGATGCTGTCAGCTGGCGGCTCTTTGTGCAGCACCCGTTCGTCAGACTGCATCTGTATTCCTTTGATTTCGGCTCGGCTGACTTTCCTGCCCGTCACTGGCTGTTGCTGGACAGGCATGTCCGACGTTTTTATGTGGGTGAAAGGGAATTAGTCGAAGCTTTTCTCGAAGCGGAAGCCTGCCCGGCCGAGAAGATCGAAGGTCAGGACAACCTAAAGACGACCATTACCCTGGACGAGTTTATCTCCATGGCGGGAGGGATTGAGGAGGTCCTTGGTCAGGAGCTGTTTCCCGAGGAACTGATGAAAAGACTGGAGGAGCAGCAGTCCATTTGCTCCGAGCTGCGGAAGTGGTTGGAAAGGCTGGGATAAGAGATAAAAGCGGGGTAAGGATTAAAGGTCTTGGTTAAAATATACCCCTTACTCCGCCTTTCCTAATCCCTAATCCTGGTTTTGCTTCTTTAATCCGCCTTCCTTCGTCCGATTCTTGCTTCTTTAATCATTTTTCCCGATGGAACGGGCAGTCCTGCTCCAGACATTCCCGGTTCAGGTGGCTGAATCCACAGCTGATTTCCTTACGTACCGGCAGGAGAATACCAAATTCGTTATCCAGAAACTGTACGGCCGTGAAGATTGCCAGCAGCGAATCGCGCTTGCAGCAGCGTGCCCCTCCGGTGACGGCAATTTTCAGGAGGCTTTCCGCCGTTATCCGGTTGCTTAGACCCCGTTCGCTGCGTGACAGCGGCGTTGCTCCGCTTATCAGACTGACGAAAATCCCTGTTCCTATTCCCGCACCACATGCTCCATGAAGTCCGCAGAACCCTCCCTTGACATCCTCTGACCGTTGACGCGCCTTACTGATCAGGTTCTCTTTTTCCACTTTTGGCAGCTCTTTTACTTCAGCATAGGATGCAAGCAGGGCCGCAGGCACCAGAAAATGGTGTTCCGGGCCGTGCATGTTCATGGACGGATGCGCCATGAGGGTCAGTGCCAGGGCGGCAGGGTCTTGGGTGGTGCTGCTGATGCAGGCGGATTCGATAACGTCGGCGGCGGAATCGCGGTGGCAGTTGTCGCAGATGTAGTGACCGTTAACGCAACGGGCGTTGCCACTGGCTGTCGTTCCGCAGAAATGACAGGAAAGAGGCTGGTGTTCGGCAAGATATTCAAGCTCGGCACCGCAAAGAAGGCAGCCTGATCGGTGGGTCATGGGATGAATCCTTTTAGATAGTTTCCATCCGGAAACCCCAAATTACTTCCCCTCCCTTGATGGGAGGGAGACTGGGGAGAGGGAGAAAAGTCACTTTCCACACCTGTGCGCAGTAGCTTGAGCAAAGGCGGAGAGGACACAGAGAGCACTGAGAAAGCAAAAAAATACCACAAAACATCTGGGTTCTCAACCATGCCGATACGGAGGGTGACGGGTGCTGCCTCATGTTCTTGACAGTTCTCTGCGTCCTCTCCGCTCACGCTACATGGCGAACGATCTCTGTGGCGATTGGTTTTTTATGGTGATTCTTCGCTGATGAGAGGTATCAGCAATCGGAAGGTCGTTCCGGTTCCGACTTGGGAGCTGAAATCAACGAAGCCGTAGTGCTTGCTGATGACGTCGTAGACCATGGAAAGGCCAAGTCCCGTTCCTTTATCCGGTTCTTTCGTAGTGAAATATGGCTCGAGGATCCGCGCCCGGGTATGTTCATTCATGCCGACGCCCATGTCGGTGACCGAGATCCGACCGTATCTGCCCGGCTGCGCTGTTCCGGTTGCGAGGGAAAATTCCCGGTTCATTTCCAGCAGGTCGGTGCTGATGGTCAGTACACCGCCGCTCGGCATGGCGTCCCGGGCATTGGCAACCAGGTGTACCAGGACCTGTTCCAGCAGGACTTCATCGGCAAGGGCGAGAAGGGGCTTGTCGCAGGTCACGATTGCTACCCTGATTTTGCGGCCGGCCATCAGGGGCAGGAAACCTTCCGCTTTCAGAAGGATTTCATTGAGATTGGTAACCCTCGGATCGGACTGCTTTTTCCTGCTGAAAGCGAGCAGGTCATTTGTCAGGCGGGCGGCCCGGTTGGCCGAGGTGATGATATTTCCGGCATAGTCATACAGAGGATCACTCTTTTCCATCTTCATCTGGAGGTAGTTTGCATAGCCGACAACCGCGGTAAGGATGTTGGTGAATTCGTGAGCGATGCCGCCGGCAAGCTGTCCAACCGCTTCCATTTTCTGGGCCTGGGAGAGTTGTGCTTCGAGGCGGCGCTTTTCCGTTACCGCCTGCCGGTGTTCGAGGATCTCTTGTTCCAGTGCCCGGTTTGATTCACGTATTTCATTTTCCCGTTGTTGAATGGTTCGCCGCAGCAGGAAGTCGGAACGGTAGTAGCGCTCCATTATATGGCTGGCAACCATGCCGGTGACGATGAACGAGAGAAAGATGAAGGTATTGCTGATCAGGACCAGGGTCGGGGTTTTCAGCGTCAGGAGTGCTGCGGCTTCGTAAAGGAAAAAGAGGCTCCAGGAAAGGAGGCTGGCACCAACAAAACGCAGGCGGAAGTAGAAAAGCAGACAGAGCAGCAGGCCGGTGTAATACAATTGATTGCCCGGCGGGGCCGCCTTGATGCTCATCACGATGATTCCCGCTCCGGCGGCGAAACCGGCGAGAAAAAGGGAGGGCTGCATTGCACGGGAGTAGCTTTTCGAGAAGGAGAGCAGGTAGATTCCCAGTAGCAATGGGCAGACCAAGAGGTAGCGGATGCCCCATGCCTGGGGTAGTATGTCGGGGATTATCCAGTAGTCATGGAACCCGAACAGTGCATAGAGAAGAAATCCCAGCAGCAGATAGAGTCTCATGGCGCGGATGTTCTTCTCGAAGTAATCGACTCGAAAGGCGGTTTCCAGTTCTGCGTCTGAAAAGGAGAGCGTTGCTATGTTGAAAGGGATTTCATTCCGCGTGTACATCGTTTTTTCCAGTTTGGCATGAAGATATCCTGTGTGCAACTTATGGAAAACAGATATCTCATGGTCTGGAGGGTGACGTCAACGCTAAAATCGCCAGGAAATGGCAGCCATCCGATTCTTTGCTCACTCTCCGATCCATTTCATGGCTTCATCGATCTCTGCATTGGCAAAGACTTTTACCCGGGCGGGCATGACGAAGCCCATGGCCTTGGTGGCCGAGCGAATCCAGCCCACGTCGCTGATAACGGCGATCTTTTTCCAGGCGGTGATGTGATGCAGTCCGACCTTCATGTCATCCCACATGGCCTCTGCCTCGAAGCCGGTAAAATCTGCTCCCATGTGGTAGAGGAGGCCGATTTTCTCATGTTTTTCGAGCTTTTCCTCGACCGCCGGGACCAGGATTGTTTCATAGTCCCTACCGGTCACTGTACCGCTGGCCCTGAAACCGAGCACATCATCGGGCAGTCCGGTAACTATTTCGATCATGGTGTGTCTCCTTATGCTGATTTCTTGTAGTGTCCGAGAAATCAACTCTACGTAAAAAACTGTAACAGAAGTGGGCAACAAAACAACGGGACCCAGTTGAAATATCCGGCCCGCGAAGAGTGGCTGTTTTCCAATTGACAGGGTACGGAGAAGGGGGCTACCTTCAGTCTATCTCGCAACTACTTGGCGTAACATGCCTTTCCTGCAGGTCAAGTTTGTAGTGGCACGAATCTCCGTTTCGGTTTTTGCGTTCACGGCACAGGCAATACCACCAATCATCTCGATACTTTCTCAGCGATAGTAGTCATAAGGTGCACTTTATATGGAATCCACAGCCCTGCCCATAGACCCGATCCTGCCGGAACTGGTACGGACGGTTGCCGCTTCGCCGAACACGGTGCTGCAGGCGCCACCGGGGGCCGGCAAGACAACTCGCGTCCCGCTGGCGCTGCTCGATCTTCCCGGGATCGTCGGCGGACGCATCGTGATGCTGGAGCCACGCCGGCTGGCCGCGGCCAATGCGGCCAATCGCATGGCTTTTACCCTTGGCGAAGAGACCGGGCAGACGATCGGATATACGATGCGCTTTGAGCGCCGTGTCTCTGCGATGACCCGGATCGAGGTGGTCACCGAGGGAATTCTGACTCGCCGTCTGCAGCGGGATCCCTGCCTGGAAGGCGTGTCGCTGGTGATCTTCGACGAGTTTCACGAAAGGAGCCTCCACGCGGATTTTGCCCTGGCCCTTTGTCTGGAGGTACAGCGGGAGGTGCGCCCCGACCTGAAGATCCTGGTGATGTCGGCAACCCTCGACTGCGGGCCGGTTGCCGAACTGCTGGGGAATGCGCCGGTCGTGGTTTCGGAGGGGCGATCGTTTCCGGTCGAGATCCGTTTCCTGGAGGACGCGGACCACCAGCCGTTGCCGGTGCGCATGGCAACTGCAGTGCGGCAGGCGTTACGGGAAACGGAAGGCGATATCCTCGCTTTCCTTCCCGGTGCCGCAGAGATTCGCGCCTGCTGTGAGCAGCTCCGGGTGGCCGGCAGTGGTTCCTCTCCGGAAATCCATATGCTCTATGGCGACCTTCCCTTTGATGAGCAGCAGAAAGCCATCCTGCCCGGTCCGCGGCGCAAGGTGGTCCTGGCCACGAACATTGCCGAGACCAGCCTCACCATTGAAGGGGTCCGGACGGTGGTTGACAGCGGTCTGTCCCGGGTGCTGCGCCACGACCCGGCCACCGGCATGAACCGGCTGCTTACGGTACGCGAGTCCCGCGCCTCGGCGGAACAGCGGGCCGGTCGGGCTGGAAGGCTTGCTTCCGGAGTCTGCTATCGTTTGTTCGGGCGGCATACCTATCATGCCATGAGTGATTTTTCGCCCGCAGAGATCCTGGTGTCCGATCTTTCCGCGTTGGCCGTGGAACTGGCTGTCTGGGGGGTGCGGGATCCGGCAACTCTTGCGTGGCTTGATCCGCCGCCCGAGGCGGCGCTGACCGCCGCCCGTGATCTGCTCCGCGGTCTGGATGCACTGGACCGGGAAGGACGAGCCACGGATACCGGGAGAAAGATGGCGGAGTTGCCGGTTCATCCCCGTATTGCCCGGATGCTCCTTCGGGGGAAGGATCTTGCGGCTGTGGGACCGGCTGCTCTCCTGGGGGCGCTTCTTGCGGAACGGGACATTTTTCGTTACGGCCCGGGTGAGGTTGCGCCTCTCTGCGAGTCCGATCTGCTGGAGCGCTACGAGGCGTTTGTGGAGCGGAAACAGCGGACGGATGTTCGTGTGCAGAGTGCTGCCGTCCGGGCGGTGGAGAGAAGTGCCGCCCAGCTGCTGCGCCACCTGAAGGCAGGTCTCGGAGTGATTCACTCTTCAACTCCGGCTGCGGAAGAAGCTGCCCGGCTGCTCTTGGCCGCCTATCCGGACCGGGTCGGCCTGCAACGGGAGGAGGGGAGTGACCGGTACCTGCTGGCCAATGGCCGCGGAGCCCGCCTCTCCCGGAAAAGCGGTGTCAGGAATCAGTCCTGTATCCTGGCGCTGCAGGTGGATGCCGGAGAAAAGGGCGAGGGACTCATTCATCAGGCTTGTGCCCTGCCCCTGGAGCTGGTTCGCTCCGAGTGCCGGGCGCAGATAGCCAGCGAACGAAGAGTGGTCTGGGATAGCGGCCAGGAGCGGTTGATGGCCTGGGAAGAAGAGCGTATCGGAGCTATCTGTCTTTCCCGACGCCAGGTGGTGCCATCCGATGATGAGGCCGTTCCGCTGCTGCTCGAGGTCATCAGGGACTCCGGCCTGTCACTCTTGAACTGGAACCGGGAGGTCTGCCGGCTGCGGGGTCGGCTGCGTCTGGTGCGGGAGGCCTTCCCCGAGGAAGAGTGGCCGGACCTTGGGGACAATCAGCTGCAGGCCACCCTTTCCGACTGGCTAGGGCCGTTCCTTTATGGTGTCCGGAGTCGGCGCGAGATCCTCGGACTCGATCTGTGCACCGCACTTCGGTCGCTTCTCGGCAGGAAAGAGCTGCGCCTTCTGGATGAACGGGCACCGACCCACGTCAGTGTGCCGAGCGGCAGTCGCATCGAGATCGATTATGCCACTGGTGAGGAGCCGTTTCTGGCGGTGAAGCTCCAGGAGATGTTCGGCTGTGCCGACACCCCGACTATTGCCGGCGGGCGGGTGAAGCTTCTCCTGCATCTCCTGTCTCCTGCCCGGCGGCCGGTGCAGGTGACGCGTGATCTGAAAGGTTTCTGGGAAAGCGGGTACCGGGAGGTGAAAAAGGAGTTGAAGGGGCGCTATCCGAAGCATCCCTGGCCGGAGGATCCCTGGAATGCCGTTCCGACCGCAAAGACCACTAGGGGACTGCGCGGGAAGTCTTGATGAGGGGAACCCATTGTGTAACTACCCCAGGCCCCCTCCTGGCCTAAGAGGGGGCGTTGTTAAGAAAAGAGAGCAGAAAGCACCCCCGCCATTTCAAGGAAAGCCCTCCCCTTACGGTAAGAAAGGACAGGAGTGGTTATGTATGTATTTTGCTTCTTTCCCGTACACTTTGAATTAAAGGAATTTCAATGTTTACCGATACATTGAAAGAGCATGTTTGCAAAAAGGTAAAAATACGAGAATATGGATGAAGAACTGACAAGAACCAGGTAAGAAAACTATCTTAACTCCTGGTATGCTTTGACAGGTATCATTCATCTCGCCTGCTAATGGAGTCGCCATGATGCAATCATTCTTTACCCGCTATTATGAGGCCCTGCTCGATACGGACCGGGATCAGGCAATTGGTCTGCTTTCCCGGGCTCTTGACGACGGCACGGCTCCGGAGGAGATTGTCTTTGATGTGGTGACTCCGGCCATCGAAAGGATGTCCCGGGATCTGACCAAGGATCTGGCAACCACCCTCTCCCAACATTTCATTGCGGCGCAGATATCGGAAGAAGCCATTGAAATGCTGCTGCCGCTGTTCAGTACTGCTCCGGATATCAAGGGCAGCATCGTCATCGGCACTTCAGCCGGTGATTTTCACGGCCTGGGGAAAAAGATCGTTCGGGGTTGTCTGCGAACCAAGATGTTTACCGTGACCGACCTGGGGGTTAATGTTCCGGCCGAGCGCTTCGTGGATCAGGCACTGGCACTGGACGCTTCGGTGATTGCCATCTCGGCGATGATGGTGCACACGGCCCTGGGTGCGGAGGGTGCGCTCAAGGTGCGACAGATTCTGCGCGAGCGTGGCCTGGAGTCGCAGATCAAGATCATTGTCGGCGGGGCGCCCTTCCGCTTCGACGAAAACCTCTACCGCTCTGTCTCAGCCGATGCCTGGGCGGAAAACGGCATCGAGGCGACCAGGGTCATTGCCGAACTGGTGCAGGAGGTCCAGCCGGCATGAACGCCATGGAGAGAATCAGGCAACTGGTGGATGGAAAGCTCCCGGACCGGGTTCCGGTAGTCTGCAATCTGCTGGAACAGGGGGCCTCGGAACTTGGCCTGGGCATCGAAGAATACTATGCCAGCGGCGAACAGGTGGCCGAAGCCCAGCTCAGAATGCAGCGCAAATATGGCTACGACAACCTCTGGGGTTTTTTCTATGTGGCCCGGGACGCCGAAATGCTCGGCTGCCGGAAAATCATCTATGCCAAGGACGGACCGCCGAATGTCGGCGAGTTGATTATCCGCGGTCCCGCCGATATCGAGGCCTTGACGGTACCTGCTGATGTGAGCACAACGGAAGCCTTCCAGGAACTGGGGAAATGCATCCGAATTCTCAAGGCGGAGCAGGGCGGCCGTTGTCCGGTCCTCGGTTCGGTTGTTTCTTCTTTTTCGTTGCCGCCGATGCTGATGGGCATGGACAAGTGGCTGCAGCTTCTCCTGACTGGGCCGAAGAGCCTCTGCCGGGAGCTGCTGGAAAAGTGCTCCGATTTCTGTATCAGGCATGTTCGGGCATTGCGGGAGGCGGGCATTGACATGATTGCCTATTCGAACCCGGTGGCCTCGGCAACTTTTCTCACAATGCCCCAGTTCCGCGAGCTGGCCCTGCCTTGGTTGCGGCGGGACTTCGAAGCGGTCGGCACCGAGGGTATGGTTTATTTCAACGGCGGCGGGGTGATCAATTCCCAGATCGAGCTGATTCGGCAAGAGACCGGGGTTGATGCATTTTATCTCAATCCTCTCGACGATATCGTCGAGGCCAAGAAATTCGTCGACGGGAAGGCTTTGGTTGCCGGGGTGATCAATGATATCCGCTTGATATCCTGGGATCGTGACGAGATCGAGAATGAGGTTGCCCGGATCATGGCAGCGGGAGCTCCGGGAGGAGGATTCCTTTTCGGTACCCTGGTCATGCCGCTCTGTATCCCCGAGGAAAAAATCAAAATTATGCTGGAGGCGGCTTTTCGTTATGGACACTACCAGAGCAACACGACCCTCTCGGCAGACTGAGCAAAATACCCTGGTCAGTTGCAGTATCCTCAAGAAGGAGGTTTCGTTCCTGGTGGCCAGGAATGACTGGCCGCTGGCAACGGTATTTCTTCCCTCATCCCTGCATACCAGTTTCGAGAAGCTGCAGCACTGTCTCGAATCGGCTCTTGATCGCTTTCCGCCCGACACGGTCAGTGTCATGTTCGGTACCTGCCACCCCCTGATGGATTCCATCCTGGAAAAGCGGGGGGCATTGCGTACTCCCTGTCAGAATTGCGTCAGCATCCTCCTGGGAGAGAAGCTCTTTACCGAAGAGTTGACCAAAGGCGCTTTTTTTCTGCTCGAGGAGTGGGCCCATACCTGGGACGAGGTTACCGTCCCGATTTTCGGCAGAAACCCGGATTTGGTCAGGCGCATCTTCAGCGAGGAACACAGCTATCTGCTGGCCATTCGCACCCCTTGCTCATCCTGCTTCGAGAAAGAAGCGACCCGCGTGAGCGAAGCCACCTCCCTGCCGCTGCACTGGCTGGATGTCTCCCTGGAGAACCTCGAAAACGTTCTCGCAGAAACCCTGCGCCGCAGAGGGAGTCTCTGATATGACGGAGCTGGTTACCATAGGCGCGGACGAACTCGATCGCCTGCGGGAAAGACTCCGCGAGCTTTCCCGGCAGAAGTCGCGGGTCGAGCTCATCAACGTCATGTATGACCGGATCAGTCGTGCCTCAGGTATTGACGAGGTGATCGACACCATCCTTGCCGTGCTGCTGGAGTCGGTCGGCGGCCTGAACCTGGTGCTCTATCATCACCGTGACGGCAGCTGGTATTCCAACGACATTTACAACCGCAAAGAAGTGAGCACGGAAATTACCGATCCCCTGGTACGGGAGGTGATCGAAAAGTGGCACTACGTCGAGGTTGATGGTTCTTCCGACCCGGAGCTGCGGAAGCTGTTGCCGGAAAATTGCGAGTATCTCTGGATCTTCCCACTAATAGCAGACAACCGGGTGATTGCCGCGGTCCGGATGGAAGGGATGCTCCTCAATACCCTGAACATCCGGGGTGATCTGGAAACTTTTTTCCGCTACGCCGCACTGATCCTGAACAACGAAATCAGCAGCTACAGCAAGCTGTCCCGGGCCCTGTACCAGGCTCGCGAATCGGAGCGCCGCTTTCGCGAGACGCTGGAAAACATGACCCTGATGGCGGTGCTCCTGGACCGTAACGGCAGCATCGTTTTCTGCAACGACTCGCTCCTGGCCGCCTGCGGCTGGCAACGGGAGGAGGTGCTCGGCGGCAACTGGTTCGAGACCTTTTTCCCTCTGGACGAAGCGGGTAAGGGCTTGTACCTCGCTGCCCTGTCCGACGGTAACCTGGACCTCCACCAGGAGCATGAAATCAGGACCAAAGTGGGCGACAGCCGCCTGGTGTCCTGGAATAATACCTTCTTGCGTGATTCCTCCGGCCGTGTGGAAGGGGTTGCGCTGATTGGCGAGGATATCACCGAGCGCAGGAACCTGGAAAACCAGTTGCGTCAGGCACAGAAGATGGAATCCATCGGCACCCTGGCAGGGGGCATTGCCCACGACTTCAACAATATACTCACGGCGATCATCGGCTACGGGCAATTGCTGGAGAGAAAGGTGCAGGACGAGCCGCATCTGCTGCAGAACGTGCTTCCGATCCTCACGGCTGCCGACCGGGCTTCGGGGCTCACCACGAGACTCCTGGCATTCAGCAGAAAGCAGGTCATCCAGCCCCGGCCGGTGGACGTCAATTCAATCATCTACACCCTGGAGAAGCTGCTGAAACAGATTCTCGGCGAGGATATCGAACTGAGGGCCTCGCTCTGGCCAGAAACTCTCATTGTCCAGGCAGACAGCAATCAGCTGGACCATGTCCTGATCAACCTGGCTACCAATGCCCGGGATGCCATGCCGGATGGTGGCTTTTTGACCATTAAGACGAAAAGGCAGGAAATGGATGAAGAGTATTGCCTCTACCATGGGTTCGGCAGTCCCGGCAGCTATGCGGTGATCTCGCTTTCCGATTCCGGCTGCGGCATGCCAGAATCGCTCCGGCAAAGGATCTTCGAACCTTTTTTTACCACCAAAGAGCCCGGAAAGGGCACCGGACTCGGCCTGTCCATGGCCTATGGCATCGTCCAGCAGCATAACGGCTATATCAATGTTTACAGCGAACCGGGCAACGGGACTACCTTCCGCATCTATCTGCCCCTTGAGGGAGAGTCGCTCATCACGCCTGCGTTGCAACGCACAACCGTTTCATCGGGAGGTGACGAGACGGTTCTGCTGGCTGAGGATGATGATTCAGTCAGGAGTCTGATGAAAACCGTCCTCGGCGAAGCGGGCTATACGGTACGGGAAGCGGCGAACGGCACTGACGCCGTCAGGCTTTTTGAAGAGCATCGCGATGCCGTAAGTCTGGTGATTCTCGATGTGATCATGCCGGGCATGAACGGCAAGGCGGTCTACGATGAAGTCAGAAAAATCCGTCCTGAGGTGAAGGTTCTTTTCTGCAGCGGCTACGCCTCTGATATCATCCATAAAAAGGGGGTGCTGGATGACGGCATCAACTTCATCTCGAAACCGGTTTCGCCGCAGGCTTTTCTCAAAGCGGTCAGGCGGATTCTCGACAGCTCGGCATAGTCCTGTTCCAGGAAAGGAGAATGGTTGTGGCAACCTTGGATCCCTGGAGAGATACTTTTCGGTTTTGAGTTTTTTGGTTTTTGGTTTTGGGTTGACGGCAGAAGCAAAGAAATACCGATCATTTCGATCCGGAATTGTGATTCCCGGAGATGTGGCGATTAAGAAGACTCTTTTTCGTTTACGTAGGGCTGGTGAAGTTTGACCGGATGCTTTCCCCGGCCCCTGATGCGGATGTTCAGCATTTCCACTCCGACCGAAAAGGCCATGGCAAAGTAGACGTAACCCTTTGGAATGTGCATGCCCATGCCGTCGCCGATCAGGGCGACCCCGATAAGGATAAGGAAGCTCAGGGCCAGGACCTTGATGGTGGGGTTCCGCTCGATAAAGGCACTGACGGCTCCCGAGAACAGCATCATGAAACCGACGGCGATGACGACCGCCGCGACCATGATGGCCAGCTGGCTGGCCATGCCGATGGCGGTGATGATGGAGTCGAGGGAGAATATGATGTCCAGAAACATTATCTGGATGAGGACTCCGGCAAAGGATACCACTGCCCGTGCCGAGGCTTCCCCTTCTTCCCCTTCCAGCTTTTCGTGGATTTCCAGGGTGCTCTTGCCGAGCAGGAACAGACCGCCCAGGATGAGTATCAGGTCGCGGCCGGAAATATGATGTTCGAGTACCGTGAAAAGGGGAGAGGTCAGTTTCATCAGCCAGGTGAGTGAGAAGAGCAGGCCGATGCGGGTGAACATTGCAAGCCCGAGACCAAGGATGCGTGCCCTGTTCTGCTGGTGATGGGGGAGCTTGCCCGCCAGGATCGAGATGAAGATGATGTTGTCGATACCGAGAACGATTTCCAGCGCGGTAAGGGTTATCAGCGCGATGATCGCCTGAGGGTCAGTCAATATTTCCATGGGGAAGTCTCCGCGGATGATTGTGTTCTGGCTTCGGACCTTGTGCAGGCTGGAAGCTCACGGCGCATGGTATATCGGTTCGACACATTTGTAAACTCGGGAAAGTATGTAGAAGGAAGGTAAGCGTCGAGAGTAAACGAGAAAGGCCCATGGTGGAATCCATGGGCCTTTCTCGTTTGTCTTTTGTCGGCAGAGTGAATCAATAATTGAAAGCTTTGACCTCGAAGTATGCCTGGGGATGTTTGCACACCGGACAGAGTTGCGGCGCTTCGGTGCCTTCATGGAGATGTCCGCAGTTTCGGCATTTCCAGGTGACCGGGGCTGATCTCTTGAATACGGTTCCTTCTTCAATGGCTTTGAGGATGTGCTGATAGCGCTCCTGGTGAGCCTTCTCGATCGCGGCAATCGCTTCGAACATATAGGCCAGATCCTCAAATCCTTCTTCGCGGGCCTCCTTGGCCATGCGTGGGTACATGTTCGTCCATTCGGCGTTTTCACCGGAAGCGGCTGCCTGGAGATTCTTAACCGTGCTTTCGATACCCATCAAGGCCTTCAGGTGGAGCTTGGCGTGTTCCTTCTCGTTATCCGCTGTTTCCTGGAAAATCTCGGCCAATTGCTCGTAGCCTTCTTTTTTGGCTACCGAGGCGTAATAGGAATATTTGTTTCGTGCCTGAGACTCTCCCGCAAAAGCCTCCAGAAGATTTTTCTCTGTTTTCGTACCCTTAAGATCAGCCATGGCACATCCTTTCCTCCGCTCAGGGCGGTGTGTAATTTTTTGGTACAATATACCAGATGGAACTAGTTGTCAAAATTTATTTCGGATAAATACTATCTTTTTTACAGGAAAAAATCATGTGCCTCAGCACAAAGGTACATTTTCGCAGAGGATTTCCCCGATCCGGGGAAAACACCGGATTTCATTTCAGGAGTTTTGCCGGAATTTCGCATGACCTGAAATTTCGCGATATACTACATGGTATGAACATGCTTTGACCGTCGCCGATTTTACCCCGCTACCGGTCAGAAGTGTGGGGCGAACGGGTGGCCCATGAGAATTGCTGCGATTGCGCTTCTGATGATTCTCAGCTGTGCGGCATGTACTTCTGTCGGACCTGTTCCGCGCGCAGAGGGGACAATTGTCAGGGAAATATCGATTGGCGAAGTTTCGGGGACGAAACTCTACCAGGTGTCCCGCCTCTGGCTGGGACGGCACCTCTACTCGGATAAGGATATTTTCGTTTCCGAAAATCCGGCAGCGGGAACCCTTGTTGCCAATGGCGTGGTGGACTATCCCGCCACGGGACTGGAAGCTGTCAGGAGGATTCAGTATACCATTTCATTTCAGGTGAGAGTGAAAACCGCTCAGGGGAAGATTACTCTTAGCTTTGAAAATTTCAAAATCAATGTCCCGAAGGTTTATAGCCGCAAGGCGGAGAGATGGTTTGGCAGAGAATATTTCGGCGGATACTCTCGGCCCCCTCTGGATAACGATGAGTATGCAGCTGTTCGACGAGCGGTTTCGGGAGTATGTGAGAAATTTGAAAGTTTTCTGGAGGAGCAAAGGAAGACAGTGACGGGAATCGAAGGACAACAGGACGGCAAGGGTCATCGAGCCGAAGGTGCTCCGGGAGGTTCGGAGTAGCAGACAAGGCTGCCGGAAGGAGGTGCGAATGAATCGATTGGAGCGAAGTCTCGGTCCTGGCGAATGTGCCGAGTTGATCCGCAGTACCGGGTCTCTCGTGGTACTGACCGGAGCCGGTCTTTCGACCGCTGCCGGTATCCCCGATTTTAGGGGGCCAAAAGGTCTGTATGCTACCCGCCGATATAATCCCGATCTGGTCTTCAGCATCGACCACTTTCGTCGCGATCCGTTACTATTCTATCAATTCACCCAGGACTTCATGGGGGTGGCCAAGGATATTCGACCCACGTTTACTCATCGGGCGCTTGCATCCTTTGAAGACTGCGGACTTGTTGATGGGATCATTACCCAGAATATCGATGCCCTTCATTATCAAGCCGGCTCACGCCGGGTGATCGAGTTGCATGGTTCGTACTGGTCCGCCAGCTGCAGCAGCTGCCCACGAGGTGATGTCAGTGGGGTAAACGGTGACTGGTGGGATAAGGCGATGCGAACCAGTTCCCGGCCGCCGATTGTCTGTTGTCCCTTCTGTGGGGGAGTGATCAAGCCGGATGTGGTCTTTTTCGGCGAGGCGGTCAAGGATTTTGAAGAGGCGGCGGCCATGGTGTCCCGCTGCGATTTGTTGCTGGTGCTGGGGTCGTCGCTGTCGGTCTATCCGGCGGCTGTGCTGCCGAAGATGGCAACAGGTACCGTGGTCGTGGTGAACCAGGGCGAGGTCATGTTGCCGCCCGGTCGCGGGCGCTACTTCATCAACAGGGATCTTAATGAATATTTTCAAGCGGTTACCGAGGAGCTCGGGGTTGATGTTCCGTGAGCTGAGCGCGTCACGGAACGCCCGGTTTTCTTCTCTGCCAGTGTCAGGGAGAAACTCTACAACAGTTTTACCACCAGTACCCGCAGATCTTCCTTGCCGATATTTTTCCAGCCACGCAATTCGCCTGCTGCCACTTCAATAACCGTGTCAGGGGTGATGATTGCGCTTTCATCGCCTACTTCCAGTTCACCGATGCCGGATAGGACGTAAAAGGCCACGTCGAATGGATTGCTGTGTTTTTCAAGGATCTCGCCCGGTTTCAGGGTCAGGTGGATCAGTTCGCAGTCGTTCCTGACCAGCATTTTACGGGCGTCGATGGCGATGGGGACTTTTTCCGCACTTTTCAATTCTGTTGTCTGCATGGTGTAAGCCTTTCTTGCGTAAAGGTATTCCTCGCTAAAAAATGCATCCGGGGCGGGGTTCAACCCCGGATGCCAAAAGAAGGAGTGTCATTAGCCGAGTATCTGCTTGAGGTCCTGGTCAGGGGTGGTGATCGGGGCCAGGTTGAAGTTCTCCACCAGGAAGTTGAGAATATTCGGGGTAACGAAGGCCGGCAGTGACGGACCGATCTTGATGTTCTTGATTCCCAGGTGGAGGAGCGTCAGGAGAATGACAACCGCCTTCTGCTCGTACCAGGAAAGGATCAGGGACAGCGGCAGATCGTTCACACCGCACTCGAAGGCGCCGGCCAGAGCCACCGCGATCTGGATTGCCGAGTAGGCGTCGTTGCACTGACCCACGTCAAGGAGCCGCGGAATGCCGCCGATGTCGCCGAAGTCCAGCTTGTTGAAGCGGTACTTGCCGCAGGCCAGGGTCAGGATCACGCAGTCCTTGGGGACCTTCTCGGCAAACTCGGTGTAGTAGTTGCGGCCCGGTTTGGCGCCGTCGCAGCCGCCGATCAGGAAGAAGTGCTTGACCGCACCGCCCTTGACCGCTTCGATGACCTTGTCGGCCACGCCGAGAACCGCGTTGTGGCCGAAACCGACCAGGATTTCCTTGCCCGGAGCATCGGCAAAACCGGGGAGAGACAGGGCCTTTTCGATTACCGGAGAGAAATCCCACCCTTCAATATGCTGGATGCCGGGCCAGGCCACCAGACCCCAGGTGTAGAGTCGTCCGGTGTAGGAGTCGGCCGGTTTCTGGATGCAGTTGGTGTTGAAGATGATGGCGCCGGGGAATTCCGGGAATTCCTTGTGCTGGTCCTGCCAGGCACCGCCGAAGTTGCCCACCAGGTGGGGGTACTTCTTGAGGCCGGGATAGCCGTGGGCCGGCAGCATCTCACCGTGGGTATAGATGTTGATGCCCTTGCCTTCGGTCTGCTTGAGCAGTTCTTCCAGCATCAGCAGGTCGTGACCGGAAACCAGGATCGCCTTGCCGGCCTTGGTGCCGAGCTGAACCGGAGTCGGTACCGGGTGACCGTAACGTTCCACGTGACCTTCATTCAAAAGGCCCATGACGGTGAGGTTGTGCTTGCCGCACTCCATGGAGAGGCCAACGTAGTCCATGAGACCGAGGGTCGGATCGGTGGTGGCGGCCAGGGCCTGGTGGAAGAAGGCGTAGATTTCGTCATTATGCTTGCCGAGGATCTGGCAGTGGTCGGCATAGGCGGCCATACCTTTCAGGCCGTAGATGAGAATCTCGATGGCCGAGCGGATGTCCTCGTCCTCATGCTGGCTGAGGATGCCGTACTGCTCGCCCTGCTTTACCAGGTCGGCGGCCGGCGCCCAGACTGCGGGACCTTCTTTGAAGACCCTGGCAACGGCGAGACTGTGTTTTTTACGGAAGGCATCTTCGAAAAGATTCCGGGCTTTTTCCTTCATCTCGTAGCATTTTTTGATGGTCGCTTCGAGGCGGGCCGGGTCAAAATCGACGTTGGTGACGGTGGCAAAAAGTCCTTCCAGCATGAAGACATCGATGTCCTGATCTTTTGCGCCGAGTTTCCGTGCCCTGTCCGCATAGATAGCTAGTCCTTTGAGCCCGTAGAGCAAATTGTCCTGAAGATCCGAGACCTCAGGCTTCTTTCCGCAGACACCCTGCACATCACAACCGATTCCCTTTGCTGCTTGTTCACATTGATGACAAAACATTTTGTTCCTCCTTGTATAGTTATCTTCCCTGTGCCGTTATGACTCGTGGAGGCGGTTTTTGCCGCCGTATGGGAAAAACTATACCCTGTTCGGGAGGATCTGCCTTGATCTGTATCAAGTTTTTGAAGATAGCAACGAATACCGATTACAGATCAAGGATGATCTCAGGGCGGCGAGGATTGAGGCTGTGAGGCGTACTGTAGAGTACGTTGAGTTGCCGAAGACGAGCAAACGCAGAGAGGGCCTTGATCTGGAATTGGTATGTCTACATAATTCCCTGGGAGGTGAAGCTCAAATAGCGACCATCGCCGATGATGATGTGGTCGAGCACCGTCACTCCCATCAGTTCGCCCGCTTCCTTGAGGCGGCGGGTTATCTCCCGGTCTTCCCTGCTTGGAGTCGGGTCACCCGAGGGGTGATTGTGAATGAGGATCACGGCAGCCGCCGAATCGCGTACCGCCGGGTTGAAGACCTCGCGAGGATGGACGATGCTTTGATTCAGTGAGCCTTCAGAGATCTGCACTTCTCTGATGATCCGGTTTTTGCCGTCCAGCAGCAGGACTACGAAGTACTCTTTGCAACGGTCCCGGAAGGAGTAGTGAAAGTGCTGGAAGATCTGCTCGGGAGAGGTGAAGCGTTCCGACCGGGTAAGCCGATCGGTGTTGAGGCGGGCGCCGATCTCAAGGGCGGCTTTGACGGCAGTGACCTTTGCCGGTCCAGCGCCCTTGATGCGGCAGAGCTCCGCGATCGTGGCTCCGGCAAGCGCTCGCAGGCTGCCGAATTCCTGGAGGAGCTGGCGGCCGATGTCCACGGCACTCTGCCTGGTCGCAGGATCGCCGCTGCGGATAACCAGGGCCAGGAGTTCCGCATCGCTCAAGGCTTGTTCCCCCTGTTTCTGCATCTTTTCCCGCGGTCGCTCATCCTCCGGCCATGCTTTGATCCCGCCCGCCATAGGTCTTCCTTTCCACGATCATGCCCTAGTAAAATTATAATTAGTTAATATGTTTTGTTTAGCATGAAACTGAGTGAGAGGGAAGAAAGTTTTGAGTTTTGAATGTTTAGTTTTGAGTGGGGAAAGGCGAAAAAGCGGAGTAGGAGAGGCGGATTAAAGGATTAACGAGGCAAAAGTCGGGGTAGGAGAGACGGATTAAAGGATTAAGGGGTAGGCATGCTTCGTAATCCTTACCCCGCTTTCCTCTTATAGTACGAGCATCAGGAAAAGCGCCCCCGCAATAATCCGGTAGACGCCAAAGGGAATGAAGGTGTGGTTGGCAACCAGGCGTATCAGCATTTTGATGCCGATGATGGCGAAGATGAAAGAGACGATGAAACCGATCAGCAGGTTGTTCCAGTCACCGCCGTGAAATGCCGAGACGTTTTTGTAGACATCGTAACAGGTTGCGGCAAGCATGGTGGGCAGGGCCAGCAGAAAAGAGAATTCGGCAGCGGCCGAGCGGTCCATGCCGCAGAACAGGCCGCCGATAATGGTGGCTCCGGAACGTGATACGCCCGGGACCATGGCGAGGCACTGGACGAGCCCGATCGTGAATGCGGTGCGATAGCTCACGTCACCGGCATCATGGACCGCCGGTTTGTGGTCCTTCAGATAGTACTCCACGACAAAGAAGACCAGGCCGCCGACAATCAGTGAAATGCTGACCACTGAGGGATCGAAAAGATCTTTTACCAGCTTGTAGAGGGTAAGACCGATAATGCCGGTGGGCAGAAATCCGACCGCCAGTTTCAGCAGCAGGTCCGAGCGGGCAACGAGTTTGCGCCAGTAGAGGCAGGCAACCGCCAGGATTGCCCCGAGCTGGATTACCACTTCGAAAACTTTGTGCGCGTCTGTCTGGGGAAGGTGGAGCAGCTTCGAAGCGAGGATCAGGTGTCCTGTGGAGGAAACCGGTAAAAATTCCGT
The DNA here is from genome assembly GCA_963748325.1 of uncultured delta proteobacterium. Classification (GTDB taxonomy): domain Bacteria; phylum Desulfobacterota; class Desulfuromonadia; order Geobacterales; family Geobacteraceae; genus RPRC01. Next base: position 496,653 of record CAVVIJ010000001.1, read on the forward strand.
CAGACCTTCAACAATGCCCAAAATGCCTGCTTCAAAACCTGTCACGTATTCTCTCCATACCTGTCCCGAAGGGAGCGAAATCACTGCTGTGCGACAATACTAAAATCGTCAAGGGAAATGCAAGGGGAAATCCGAGGAACGTTGCCATGTTGATGTATTTTAACTTTCTCCGGACCCGTTGGACAGCTGAAATTTTGTCGTAAGCTGCCGTAGAAACAGGGTAATCCGGTTGAAATGTAATTCAGGTGTAACATTCTTATAGGATGTGCTGTAAAAATATGCTATCAATAATCGGTTTATAATTCGCCGGGTTTTCAGTGTCCGGGTAGTGGAGGAGCCGTATGTTTGGATTGATCCCCAAGGAAGAAAAGTTTTTCGTCCTGTTCAAGGAACTGGCGCGCAATATTGTCGAAGGAGCGCAGCTATTTAAAGAGATGCTCGACGACTTCAGCGATCCGGTTGCCAGCCAGAAAAAGATCAAACAGATCGAGCACAACGGCGACATCCTGACTCACGATATCGTCAAGAAGCTGAACAAGAGCTTTGTCACTCCCTTTGACCGGGAAGATATCTATGCACTATCCGGGGCGCTGGATGACATCCTCGATCTGATCGATGCCTGCTCCCAGCGCTTTGTCATGTATAATGTGGAACAGCCCACCGCTACGGCCAAGGAGATGGCTTTTCTGATCCTCAAGGCCTGCCAGTCTCTAGAAGGGGCCATCGCCCTTCTCGGCAGCGATCTGGAGCAGATCAACCGCTACTGCGTGGAGGTGAATTCCCTGGAGAACGAGGCTGATCGGGTCTGTCGCGAGGCCATAAGCCGCCTGTTCGACGAAGAGAAGGATCCGATTCAGCTGATCAAGTGGAAGGAGATCTACGAGACTCTGGAGAGGGCCTGTGACAAGTGTGAAGATGCGGTCAATATTCTTGAAAGCGTGGTTCTGAAAAATGCTTGATGCCACCCTGGTAATGCTGCTTCTTGTTATCATGGCCGCCCTGATCTTCGATTTCATTAATGGCTTCCACGACACCGCCAATGCCATTGCCACCTGCATTTCCACCCGGGCTCTTTCCATCAGGTCGGCAATTATCATGGCCGCTGTTCTCAACTTTGCCGGTGCCATGATTTCCACCAAGGTCGCGGCAACCATCGGCAAAGGGATCGTGGACGCTTCGCATGTTACGCAGATGGTGGTCCTGGCCGGAATTATCGGAGCCATTATCTGGAATCTGATCACCTGGTACTATGGGCTTCCTTCATCCTCCTCCCATGCAATCATCGGCGGGATTATGGGCGCGGTCATCGCACATGCCGGCATCTCGGCCCTCCACGCTGCCGGGCTGAAGACGATTATCCTTGCGCTGATATTGTCCCCGATCGTCGGTATTGCCCTCGGTTTTATCTTCATGGTGATCATGATGCGGGCCTTCCGGAATAAATCTCCCTACGGCCTGAACAAGGGCTTCAGAAAACTACAAATTTTATCCGCCGCTACCATGGCCTTTGCCCATGGTACTGCCGACGCCCAGAAATCAATGGGTGTCATTACCCTGGCCCTGGTGAGCTACTACCAGCTCGATTCTTTTGCCGTTCCCACCTGGGTCAAGGTTGCCTGCGCCGTGGCTATGGCACTCGGAACCGCCATAGGCGGCTGGCGCATCATCAAGACGGTTGGCCATGATTTTGTAAAACTGCAGCCTGTTCACGGTTTCTGCGTTGAAACCGCCTCTGCGGGCGTCATCCTCGGTGCTTCCTTCATCGGCATGCCCACCAGCACCACGCATGTCATCACTTCTTCCATCCTTGGAGTTGGTCTTACGAAGCGCCTCTCGGCCATTAACTGGCAGATTGCCTACCGCATTGTCTGGGCCTGGGTTCTCACCATCCCTGCATCAGCCGCGGTTTCCTATGTGGCCTATCAATCCCTGAGCCCGCTTCTGGGGAAATAAATCAGGGCGTCCCGGAAAATATAAAGGCAGGCCGAAGAGGCCTGCCCTTTTTTGTATTCGGTTTATAGAGGGCCTGGCGCGTGTTCTGTGCGATTAGTTCGACATGGTGCACTAATCCAGTTCTTCGCCGATTTTTTCCATTTCTTTGGTAAGGAAGTCAAGGGTATCGTCCTTTCGACGGAAACGGACGATAATATAGTAGAGAACCGCATAGGAAACGAGGGCGGCCGCGAAGCCGAATAGAGAGGTGCCAATGAGCAGCGGCGCACCATGGGTTTGGAGAAGTTCCATGGCATAGGAAAGCGAGAGGTCTTTCAGGATGATTTTCTCGGGTTGATGGCCGAGGATGTGCTCGCCCAGCCGATAGCCGGCCATGAGAACCGGAAATACCGTGAAAGGGGTATTGACCCATGAACCGGTCAGGCAGGTTACCTTGTTTATCCTCAGAATAAAGGCGGCGGTGATCGCCAGGATGCTATGCAAGCCGAAGAAGGGGGTGAAGCTGATGAAAACCCCGACAGCGAATCCCGCCGATATGTGCCCCGGATGGCTATCCAGGGTCAGGAGCGACCGGATCCTTTTTTTCCACTTCACTGTATCGACCAAAAAAACCCTCCCATAAACTTTGCAAGTTTAAAGCTCCCCCGCCTTTTTTGTCAATCGAATTTCCCCCTCTTGCCGTTCTCGCGACAACGAAACCCATGAAACGATCTCCCTTATTGGCAGGTACATGGCGGCCTGGAAAGAAATGTATCAACAGAAGTCGTGAGCTGTTACCCCGGTTGGCAGCTGTCCTGCCGGCATGAATTCGGGTTGACAACTTTTCCTATTGGCTATACATGAAAAGAGTCTCCTGATAGAATGCAAGGTATTGGTAAATTACTGTTCCTTTGATCCTTTGGACTTTCGTCCCATCAGGGACACCTGCGCACTCCTGCTGCAACCCTTTCATGTTTCCTTCAGGAGGTAACCCGTGAAGGTATATGCTGTAATAGCCGTGTGTTTGCTGTTCTTCCCGTCTCACGGTTTTGCTGGAGACAGGACCGTTTCCCTCAAGGAGGCGATCCGCCTGACCCTTTCCCGGAATCATCTGCTGAAGGCAGCCGAACAGCGGGAAATAGCCGCGCAGCACGGTGTTGCTGCCAGCCGCAGCCGCTTTTTGCCCCGCATCTTCCTCGACGAAAACTACACCGCTTCCAATGCCCCGACCCAAGTCTTTATGATGAAGCTCGACCAGGGCCGCTTTACCAGCAATGACTTTCAGATTGACGCGCTGAATCATCCTGCTTCAACGGGCGACTTTCGGACCGCTTTCAGCCTGGAACAGCCGATATTTGATCTGAGCATCGTTTTTGGAGCGGATTTGGCGGTAAAAGGAGCGGAGGAGCAAAGCCTCGCACTGCAACAGCGCAGGGAAGAGGTCGCTTTTTCGGTATTCGGCTCCTATCTCGAAGTGCAGAAGGCTCGGGCAATGCTTGTCGCAGCGGAAAAGGCGGTGAGCGATGCGGAGGAGCACCGGAGACTGGCGCGAGTGAGATACGAGTCCGGAACTGGCCTGAAGTCTGATGAGCTGCGTGCCGGGACTTTTCTGGCGGAGATGGAGCAGCAGTGCATTACGGCCAAAAACAACGTGGTGCTGGCAGGCATGAGACTTGCCTTGGTAACCGGAGAACCGGAGGGAGACAGCCTCGGAACCAGCGAGTATCTGTCCGGAATGCCCCTGGGACGCGAGAAAGAAGACTTCGTAGCGATCGCCCTTGCTAACCGCAAGGATCTGAAGGAGATGGAAAAAACAGCGGAAAAGGCTCAGGTTGGCGTCAGCCTGGCCGGGAGCGCTTTCCTGCCGACCCTCTATGGCAATGCCAGCTATCAGATGAATGACCGCGATCTTCCCTTTGGCCGGGATAATGACTCCTGGATTGCCGGGGTGAATCTCCGCTGGGAACTTTTCGACGGCCTGCGCCGTTTTGACGAGCGCGCCCGTGCCCGGTCCCTGGAAAGTTCCGCCCGTGAATCCCTGGCATACCAGCAGCGCGAGGTGGCTTTCCAGGTTCGGGAGAGCCTCTTGCGACTGGACGAAGCGGAAAAGAGGCAGGTGGTTGCCCAGGCCTCCCTGAATGATGCGGAAGAAAGCGTGCGTCTCGTCACGAAGCGTTTTACCAATTCCCTTGCTACCCTGGTTGATGTTTTGGATGCCCAGTCAGCCCTGAACAGGGCGCGGGCTTCGGTGGTGGAGAATGACGCCGGATATGCCCTGGCAACCGCCCGGGTCTGGTACAGTGCGGGGATTTTTCTCCAGGAGGTCATGAAATGAAAATACTGTCATCGGTCAGTGTCGTTCTCCTTGCGGCCCTGCTGGCAGCTTCAGTAACCGGATGCTCGGACAAGAGGAAAGAGGTGAAGGAGACCCATGCAATTGTTACCGGTCTGACCGTGGAAAAAACGGGTCTCGTTGCCATTCCGGAACAGTTCGAGGCATCGGGTACGGTGAAGGCGAAAAACACTGCCCAGCTTGCCGCCCGCATCAGCGGTACTGTTTCAGAAATTCACGCACGGGAGGGTGACCGCGTCCAGCGCGGCAGCCTGCTGGTGACACTTGTGGCCCTTGAAAGTACCGCTGGAGCGATCGGTGCTGCCCATACCGTGGAAGAGGCAATAGCTCGCAAGAAGCTGGCTGACGTGACCTATGCCAGGTTTGCCAGGCTCTACGAAGAGCAGGCCGTCACCGGGCAGGAACTTGACACACGCCGGGCCGAACGGGACATGGCCGACCAGTCGCTGGCCCGGGCCCGGGAGGCTGCAAGGGCCGCAACGGCAGTTGCCGGCTATACCAGGATCACGGCTCCCATGAGCGGGGTTGTCACCGCCAGGATGGTTGATCCGGGCAGCACTGTTTTCCCGGGCATGCCGATCATGACGATTGAGGAAGAAGGTCGCTACCGGCTCGAGCTGGCGGTTCCCGCATCTCTCCAGGGCAAGGTTGCCCTGGGAACGTCAGTTCCCGTTTTCCTGGACGAAAGTAGTGGCCGCTCAACCGGTACGGTGGTGGAAATCGTGCCCAGGGTGGATCCTGTCAGTAGAACCTTTACGGTAAAGCTTGAAATATCCGCCAAGGGGCTGCATTCCGGGCAGTTTGGCCGGGCACTGCTGCCGGTTGGCGAAAAACAGGGTTTGCTGATTCCGAAAAAGGCTGTTTTGGAACGGGGGGAACTAACGTATGTCTGGGTTGTCGATGACGGGAATATTGCCCACCTGAGGCTGGTGAAACCGGGTACCGCCTTTGTTGACCGTGTCGAAATTCTTGCCGGGCTTTCCGCCGGGGAGCGGATCGTGGTGGGCGGCATGGAAAAGGTGACAGATGGGGCGCGGGTTGAGGAAGGAACGAGGATCAAGGATTGAGGAGCGAGGAATAACACCAGGATCAAGGATTATGGGGTAGGGGGTGTGTAGGTTGATCGGGGTTGTATCCTGAATATCCTGCTCATCCTGTTAATTTGATTGTTTCTTTACTACTTTTGGAGTCTGACATGGACAAGCTCGGCCTGGCCGGCAAAATTGCCCGCGCATTTATCGATTCGAAGCTGACCCCTCTCATCGTTATTGCGTCTCTGTTCCTCGGAGTGTATGCGATTCTGGTGACTCCGCGGGAGGAGGACCCACAGATCGTGGTGCCGATGGTGGATATCTACCTGCCGCTCCCTGGTTCGACCCCGAAAGAAGTGGAGGAACGAGTGGTCAAGCCCTTCGAGGGCAAGATGTGGGAGATCAAAGGGGTCGAGTATGTCTATTCCATGAGCAGGCCGGGCATGGGGATTGTTACCGTTCGTTTCCTGGTTGGCGAGGACATGGAGAAATCCCTGGTCAAGCTGTACAACAAGGTGATGAGCAACCGTGAAATCCTTCCCCCCGGTGCTGGCGAACCGTTGGTGGTGCCCAAGTCAATCGACGACGTGCCAATCGTGACTCTGACTCTCTGGTCGGACAAATACGATAGCTATACGCTGCGCCGGGTCGCGCGGGAAGTGTGCGACAACCTGAAAAAGAGCACGGACGTGGCCGAGACCGAGATCAAGGGCGGGCTCCGCCGGCAGCTGAAGGTGCGGCTCGATCAAGGGAGACTGGCAGCGTACGGCTTGTCGCCGCTGCAGGTGATTGGTGCCCTGCAGAAGGGCAACGTCTCGGTCCGGGCGGGAAACTTTCCGGGAGACAACCGGGAATACCTGGTGAAAGGAGGCGATTTTCTCGGTGATGTGGATGCGGTGAAACGCCTGGTGGTAACAGTCCATAACGGACGCCCGGTCTATCTCTCTGATCTGGCCGATATCCGGGACGGCCCGGAAGATGTGAATCAGTATGTGTTCTTCGGCCTGGGACCTGCGGCCGAAAAGAAAGGGATACAAGGGAACCACCTTGAAAATTACCCGGCCGTAACCATCTCTGTGGCAAAGCGCAAAGGGGCAAACGCCACCTGGGTGGCGGAGGATCTGCTGCGGCGGGTGGAATTACTGCAAGGCAAAGTCATTCCCTCCGACATACAGGTGACGGTTACCCGCAACTACGGTGAAACAGCCAGGGAGAAGAACAATGAGCTCCTCTTCCACATGTTCCTGGCTGCCATTTCGGTAACCATCCTGATCGCCCTTTTCATGGGATGGCGGGCGGGGATCGTGGCGGCGGTGGCCATTCCCGTCACCCTCGCCCTGACCCTGTTCGTCTTCTCCATGACTGGATATACCCTCAACCGCATTACCCTGTTCGCCCTGATCTTTTCCATCGGCATCCTGGTAGACGACGCCATCGTGGTCATCGAGAATATTCATCGCTATTTGACGACCACATCCCTCAAGCCCCTTGATGCAGCGGTGCTGGCGGTAGACGAGATAGGCAACCCGACCATGCTGGCCACGGTAACGGTTATTGCCTCGGTCCTGCCGATGGCCTTCGTCTCTGGCTTGATGGGGCCCTATATGCGGCCGATCCCGATAGGATCGAGCATAGCGATGCTCTTCTCCCTGATGGTCGCCTTGACCGTTACCCCCTACTTTTCCTATCGCCTGCTCAGGGGGACCCATGCCGGCACCGCCGAAGAGGCGCGCTTGATGAGGTTTTACCGGAAGGTCATGGGGCCTCTCATTCACAACCGGAAGCTGCGGTACGGGTTTCTTGCCATGGTGGTGGTGCTGCTTCTCGCCTCCTGCTCACTCCTGTATTTCCACCTGGTAACGGTCAAGATGCTCCCCTTCGACAACAAAAGCGAGCTGCAGGTGATAGTAGACACACCGAACGGGACGGCGCTGGAAGGGACAGCCCACCTTGTATCCGAACTGGAGGACGCCCTGCGCAAGGTTCCCGAGGTGACCGACTTTCAGAGCTACATCGGCATCAGCGCGCCATTTAATTTCAACGGACTGGTGCGCCATTACTACCTGCGCAAAGGGGCGAACCTGGCCGACATCCAGGTCAACTTCACCCCCAAATCGGAGCGTTCGGACCAGTCCCACGATATCGCGCTGCGCATCAGGCCAATGCTGAAGACCATTGCCGACCGTTACGGAGCACGCATCAAGGTGGCCGAGATTCCCCCAGGCCCGCCGGTGCTCTCCACTTTGGTGGCGGAGGTGTACGGTCCCGACCAGAAAACCCGCATCGATACTGCCAGGAAGATCAAGGACATCTTCAGCAAAACTCCCGGTGTTGTGGATGTTGACTGGTACCTGGAGGACGATCAAACCCTTTATACCTTTGCCGTGGACAAGGAAAAGGCAGCCCTTTCCGGCATTTCCACTGACGACGTAGCGAAAACCCTGCAAACCGCACTGGGCGGAATGGATGCCGGCCTCCTGCACCTGCCGAGGGAAAAGGAGCCGGTGCTTATCAACGTGCGGCTTCCCTTTACCATGAGAAGTTCAATCGAAGCGCTTTCTTCCATTTATGTCCCGTCGGCAGGCGGAAATGTTCCGCTCTCCCAGCTGGTGCGCGTGGTCAAGGGTATCGAAAACAAGAGCATCTACCGCAAGAACCTGAAGAACGTGGTCTATGTCACGGGTGATGTGGCGGGGAAAATCGAGTCGCCGGTCTATGCAATTCTGCAGATGGGCAAGGAAATAGATAAAATAAAGCTTCCCGGCGGATATACGATCGAGCAGTCCTTTACCAGGCAGCCCTGGAGTGAGGAAAAGCCGGCCCTCAAGTGGGACGGTGAGTGGCATATCACCTATGAGGTCTTCCGTGACCTGGGAATAGCCTTCGGCGCGGTGATGATTCTCATCTATGTGCTGGTAGTGGCTTGGTTCAGGGACTTAATCACCCCTCTGGTGATCATGGTCCCCATTCCCCTTACCCTGGTCGGCATCCTGCCGGGGCATGCCCTGTTCGGCGCGTTCTTCACCGCAACCAGCATGATCGGCTTCATCGCCCTGGCCGGTATTATAGTGCGCAACTCCATTATTCTCATAGACTTCGTCGAATTGCGCCGCGGGGAGGGGGTGCCGCTGGACGAGGCGGTTATCGACGCCGGCGCGGTCCGCTTCCGCCCCATCCTGCTGACGGCGGCCGCGGTCGTGGTGGGCAGCTTCGTCATCGTCTTCGACCCGATCTTCCAGGGGCTCGCGATCGCCCTCATGTGCGGCGAAATTGCATCCACCAGCCTGTCCATGCTTACCATACCGGTGCTGTATTACCTGTACCAGTCATGGAAGGAACGTCGAGCCGTGAGACGTGAGAGGAAAGAGGTATAGGAGAGAACAGGCACCTGGTTTCGAGGAGGTAAAACCATGTACATTGATCGATTGCTGAGAATTATCGCCGGTGCATTCATCCTGCTGTCGCTGTTGCTGGCCGTGAAAGTCAACATCAACTGGCTTTGGTTCACCGCTTTTGTCGGCCTGAACCTGTTTCAGTCGGGTTTCAGCAACTGGTGTCCGATGATCACCATTCTGGAAAAGCTCGGCGTGCCGCGCTTCCCGAAAAGCCGTCATGCAGAATAGGCTTCGGATTACCATCCTCTGTGAGAACAGTGTCGGTCCGGTTTCCGGCACCCTGGGCGAACACGGCTTTGCCGCCTTGCTGGAAGGGGATGGGCTGAACATTCTCTTTGATACCGGCATGGGGGAAACCCTGTTGCGGAACGCCATGCGGATGAATCGCGATCTGCACCGGGTCGGGCAGGTGGCCCTTTCCCATGGTCATTGCGATCATACCGGTGGCCTGCTTCCCCTGCTGAGAAATTGTGGGGGCAAGGAGGTCTTTGCTCACCCCGCGGTATTTTCCCGGCGCTATCGGGTCAAGGATTCCGGTGAAAGCATTCCGATCGGCATCCCCTATGACGAGGAATATTTGCGGGGGCTGAAGGCTCGGTTCAATCTGGACGATCGTTTCCGGGAGATTGCCCCGGAAATTTTCCTTACCGGAGAGGTGCCGCGGAAAACAAAATTTGAGAAGGGCGATCGGGGCATGTTCCGTGACCCTGATGGGGTTCTGGTTGATCCGCTGGAAGATGATCAGTCCCTGGTCATCAGGACTGCGAAGGGACTGGTTCTGTTGCTGGGTTGTTGCCATGCCGGGCTGGTGAACACCATCGAGTATGCCCGGGAACAGACCGGAGAGGAGCGGGTCTACGCCGTGATCGGCGGCACTCATCTCAACTTTTGTTCCCATGAGCAGACGGAAGCGACCGTGAAGGCCCTGCGCACCATAGGGATAGCCAAAATCAGTGCAAGTCACTGTACCGGTTTTTCCGCTTCTGCGAGGCTGCAACGGGAGTTCCCCGGCGAGTTCCATCCTGCCAATGTGGGCTATATGCTGGAAACGGGATAAAAAGGGGGCGACCGCACGGTCGCCCCAAGGAGGGAAAAAAAGAGATGCTCTTGTCGGCTTAGCTGACAGGCGTCTTTCTTTTCACGGTTATTGTTGTTACATAAATTGTGCCAGAAGAAAAATTCTGCCCTCAGCTATGAAATCAGATTATCATCGCCTCGCGAATTTGCCTGAAAGAACAAGGCCCGAGAGCTCTTTCCCCGCGCAGGGAGGGATTTTCGGGCCTTTGTCATGGAGGTGCAGATGTTCGTTCGTTACGAGGCGAGCGACTTGGAACGGAGCATGTTTCTGCCTGGTTTTTGTGCAGAGGGTACCATTTCTCGGGCACAAGGGATCCCCCTGCCCGAGATTTTTTCTCAGACGGAGTTGGACACGGAAAGACTGCTTCGGACTTTCCTGAGAAAACTAGATCAGGTCCAGCACTGCCTTTACGGTCTTCTCGATACCCTCGGCCGCTTCCGATATCCTGGTGGCCAACATGTACGCGGGGGTGGATACGATCTTGTTTTCCTTGTCCACCACGAATTCTCTGACCGGACAGGCCAGATGTTTGCTGCCGGTCTGGTCAATGGCTGCCGCCGTGTCGGCGTCGTTGCCGATGGTAACGGAGGGTGCATATTCCTTGCCGAGTGTTGCCGCTATCAGTGCCGGGGCAATGCAGATGGCCCCGATCGGTTTTTTTCCCTGGGCCATATCCCGCAGGAGCCGGGCAACGTCAGGCTGAATGGCTGCATCCGCGCCCTTGTCGGCAAAGTCGCAGAGGTTCTTGGCCGCGCCGAAACCGCCGGGAAAAATGACCGCATCCAGATCGGCAGCGCGCACGTCTTTGATGTCCCTGATGTTGCCGCGGGCAATTCTCGCCGCTTCCACCAGTACGTTCCTCCTGGCGCCGGTCTCTTTCATGGTCAGGTGGTTTACCTCGGAAAATTCCATATCCGGAGCCATGCAAACCGCTTCCGCCCCGTTCCTGTCGATTGCCAGCAGGGTTAGCACCGCTTCGTGAATCTCGCTGCCGTCCCGTACCCCGCATCCGGAAAGTACCACGCCGATTTTCTTTTTCACGGAAACCTCCTCTTTTCCAAAGTGCCAAACTTCCTTATGGTGTAACCGATATCGATAATTTTAGGCGGAAAAGTGTTCTTTCGCAAGAGTGATCTGGTTTCCTGCTGATCAATCAGAACACTATCATGCCGAAGGTAAATAAAAGAATGCAGAGCAGGGATCCTGCGCTGATGCAGGCGATGGCAAATTCCTCGTCAAGCTGGAATTGCAGGGCAATGATGCTGGTGGTCAGGGCCGGAGGCATTGCCGTCTCCAGGAGTGTCACTCGATAGGGTAGCCCATGTTTTCCCAGAAAATGGAAGGCCAACAGCAGCAGCAGGGGCATAAGAAACATCCGTACCGCGAGGCAGACAGCAACGGGTTTGCTTTCCCGCAGAGAGTGTAATTGGACCCTGGCACCGATGAGGAATATGGTCAGAGGCAGGGTCGTCCAGCCGAACCAGCCCAGAACCGTGGCAACTGAGCCGGGAAAACGGATTCCGGCACCATTGAGGACAAGAGCCGCCAGAAGTGCCAGGAACGGCGGGAATTTCAGGCAGTGGAAAATACTTTCCTTCCCTCCGGCGATGAAAAAGCCAAGGGTGAGAAAAACCGGGAACATGCCCATCTGGTCGTAAATGACCGCATAGGAAAGACCGGTTGCTCCGAAAAGCGCATAGGAGAGCGGGTAACCGAGCAAGGCCGTGTTGGGGAAGGTCGAGACAAGCATGAATACCCGCAACCGTGCGCCTTCGAGCTTGATGAGTTTTCCGATGCCATAGGCTAGTGCCGCCCCCGTGAACATTACCAGCCAGGCAATAACGGCAATGTCGAAATGGGCTTTACGCAAATCGAGGCTGCTGATGGTCGCCAGGGTCAGACAGGGCAGCGAAAAGGAAATGACATAGCGTACCAGGTGGGTCAGGTGTTTTTCCCGGACCACTCCGACGCGGCGCAGAATCAACGCCAGGCAGAATATGCCGGTTATGAGAAGTACTTTGTCCATGGGGCTCCTGACAGGTTGTTGAAAAACTACTGCGGGGCTGGCCTGCGGTGTTGCCGATTGCACGGAAGCTCAACGTAGCGCGGCTACACCTCGCTTCCTTGCTCGCTTGCGCCGTGCATTCCAGCCTCCTCGCGACGTTATTCAACAACCTGCTGCAGATAGGTTTGTCTGCAGGGAAGTATACCTGAATTCGGCAGGTCTGGCGCCTTTGCCCCGGTCAGAACAAAGTTCTTGTCTCGTCAGGTCGCGGATGCCAGATGTCTGCTGTAGCAGAAAAAGCGGAGGAAGAAAAGCTGAAATTTCCGCAGTGGAGCCAGGCTTCCCCGCTGCCTTTTCGTGACGGCGGCAGCGGGAAATTGCATTGACATCCCGGTACTTTTTGGCTACCCTGTCTGCAAATATCCCCAAAATTCCAAGCGTTAGGCGAGGTTTTCCGTATGAAAAGGTTTCGTTCCATAACCTGCCTGGTTGTTCTGTTGACCCTGGCTCTTTCTTCCGGGTGCGAGAAGAAGGATGGGGTCATGTTTTACGAATCAAGTCGTAAGGGCTCGGCCGAGGCTCCGGTTAAGGTTGTGCCGAAGAATATCCTGGCAACCCAACAGGCCTTCACCACTTTGGTGAAGCAGGTTACTCCCTCTGTTGTCAATATCTCCACCATCAGCAAAAAGAAGCTTGTTCAACCGCTATTTCAGTTTTCCCCGTTTTTTCATGATTTTTTCGATGGCGACCAGCCCCGCTATCGCAGAGATGCCAGCCTCGGATCAGGTTTTATCATTAATCGTGACGGCTATATCCTGACCAACGATCATGTGGTCCGTGATGCCGAAACCATCAAAGTCAAACTTTCCAACGACACTGTCTACACCGGGAAAATAGTCGGCGGCGACCCGAAAACCGATATTGCCGTTATCAAGATCGACAGCAAAGAGCCTCTGCCGGTGGCGGTTCTGGGTGATTCGTCCAAGCTGCAGGTGGGACAGTGGGCCATTGCTATCGGAAACCCCTTCGGCCTCGACCGGACGGTTACCGTTGGTGTCGTCTCGGCTACCGGTCGATCAAACATGGGGATCGAGACCTACGAAGATTTCATCCAGACGGATGCCTCCATCAATCCGGGGAACTCCGGTGGCCCCCTCCTCAATATTTATGGAGAAGTTATCGGCATCAACTCGGCCATTGTCGCTTCGGGCCAGGGCATCGGCTTTGCCATTCCCATCAACATGGCCAAACACGTGGTGGAGCAGCTTATCAGCAAGGGAAAAGTCAGCCGGGGCTGGCTGGGTGTTTCCATCCAACCGGTGACCGAAGATATCGCTGCGTCCTTCGGCTTGAAGAAGGAGGTCGGTGCACTCGTCAACGAGGTCGTTGCAGGGAGTCCCGCAGCCAAGGCTGGAATCAAGCAGGGCGACATCATTCTTGCCGTCGACGGCAATGAAATAAAGGATGTATCCCAACTCCAGCGCCTTGTGGGAGACCTGTCCGTTGGCAAACGTGTCGAGATGAAGGTGTTCCGTGATGGTAAAGATCTCAAGCTTCCGCTGGTTATCGGCAACGCAGACAGTTCCTCGGCGAAAGAGCAGGCAACGCCCGAAGATCAGCAGCCGGCAACGTGGCTCGGTATGTCGGTACAGGATCTTCCGCGCGAAATGCGCATGAGGGGTTACTCGGGTGTCATGATCAGTGCGATCGATCCCGCGGGAAGCGCCGCGGAAGCGGGATTGCAGCAGGGAGATATCATCCTTTCCATCAATCGGAAGGAAATCGGAAATTTGGCCGCATATACCAAAGCTGTTGCAGAAAGTGAAGCAAAAGGTTCGGCAGTGTTGCTTGTGAAAAGGGGCAACGCGAGTATCTATTTTGTTTTGAATACACGCTAGGGGGCAGCAAATGAGTCTGATTGACAATCCGGATCATGCACGACGTCTGGCGCGGGCCATTATTTCTGATGTGGCTATCTATAACCGCGAGAAGGTTGCCGAAGGAATCAAAAACGACAGTATCTTTGAGATCCTCGAAAATGAACTTCAGGAAGGTCGGCAACATTTCTTTTCCCGAATAACCCCTGATCTTGCTGCCACGAATATTTTTGATCTGGCGATCGTGGATGTTCTGATCAAGCGGGCAGGCAAGATCGAATCGTCTATCTGGTAGCTTTCCGGAACTCGGGCGAGCATACTGCAGGGCGCGATTGCAACAGATCGCGCCTTTGCTGTATTACAGGCTATTTTTAGAGGAACATGGAAGGAAACCATGGGCAAAGAACTGTCTCACATACTCTGTGCCGAGCAGACGGCGGAAAGACTCACCGGCTCCGTTGGCGGAGGGTTTCTGTCGCTGCTGAGAGATTATTCCACGGCATATCATTTCGGTTCCATTGCGGTGGATACTTTCTTCTATGCGGTCCGGCTTCCTTTCGAGTCTGTCAATGCTTCCTGTTGGGGTGACATGATTCATGGAGCGGACGGTAATGATACCAGTGGTCCGGTTCATGAGATGCTGAAGGCCTTGCGGGACTCGCCTAACGACCCTCTGTACGGAGAAAAGGCTGCCTTTATCTGCGGTTTTCTGACCCATATTGCCCTTGATACAATACTGCATCCGTATGTGTACCATGTGAGCGGCAATTATTACGCCGACTCTCCGGTTGAGCGCCGGGAATCACAAGCCAGGCACCGTCTTATTGAATCCTGGCTTGATCTGTATCTGCTCCAGCAGTCTTCGCAGCGCCTGTCTCGCAGCAAGTACCTCTCGAATATCAGGGGAAACGCAGCACTGAACAGGGAGCTGCTGCGTTTCTTGTTTGATGCTTGTGAAAAATCATTTCAGATTGATCCTGAATCCTGGCGGTTACTTTTGCGGGGTTATCGGGTCCAGATGATTCTTAATGCAGCGTTTCGCAAGGCAACGCTGGGCAAGGTGCTTAGCCTGGTTGACCGACTCCTGTCCGGACGTCTGCAGTCGTTTCTTGCGCTCTTCTATCCTTGGGGCAATTCGGACGTGCCAGGAGAAATTATTACCTTCAAGTCTTTTCGCCACCCGGTAACAGGGGAAAAACTTGCCGGAGGCTTCCAGAATCTCTGGAACCAATCTCTGGACCGTGGCGGAGAATTCCTGAAAGTGGTGGAAAAGTACCTTTTTCTTGGCGGAAACGAGGGCGATCTGCGAAAAGTCATTCGTGGCTACAATCTCAGCACCGGACTCGAAGGTGTCCCAACCCGCGAGGCCGTCCATTACCGACCGATCCCCCTTGAGAAACTTTGGCTCCATGGCAGGCGCCGTGGCTGAGGTGGTTCTCTTTTCGGGACTCTCACCCGCTGTTTCGGGCAGCCTGGCATCTGAACAATTACTCTGTCATGTTTTCCGAGATACTCTTCGCCTCTCGGGCAATTCCCTTCAGAGTTTCCAGAATTTTCAGAAAAACCGACGAAGAGATCGGCAGGCATAAGCCCTCGATCAACCGCTCTTCGTGGTGCGTTGCGTATTGAATGGTTGACTTTTCCACCATGGCTTCTGATTCCTCCACATAGCGAACCAGGATGGGATTTTTCACCAAGACCAGGTCGGTCGCGGCATTCAGGATTTCGATCAGGCTCTGGGAGAGAAAGCTTAATTCGGTGACCGCCCGGTCGCTGAAAAGTATGTTTTCGTCGATCTTTTTCTTCAGCATTTCAGCAAGAACTTCCAGGTGACCACCTATCTCGAGAAAATGTTTCGGGATCTCCGCATACACTTTCCGCTCGTTTTCCTGTCGGGCCATTACCGCAACTTTTTTCGTCAGTTCCGGTTCCAGCGCCGTGATCGCAGCCAGTTGTTGCAGAGCGTCATTCAGCGATTCACGACTGGAATAGATAAAGGCTTTTTGCAGCAATCCCAAGCATTTCCCCGTTTTGCATCCCATCGCGTGCATCTGGTGCAGCAGTTCCGTCCATGATTCAATCATACAATCCCCCTTCTGCAGCGTTCAACACGTCCCTTGAAAGCAGCTCCCACGACACAAATTAAATTGTCCGGTCTGCAGTTTTTGCGGGACACTTTTTCATGAGAATAGCAGCGTACAACAGGTTTTTATATTTTGAAATAGAGATCGATTTTGACACGGCCTCTGTCGTTGTCTGTTTAAACCACGACATTCTTCAATCTTTCAAATGGCAAGCATTTTTTTGTAGTGCCGGCCTTGTCCGCCATGTTTGACAAAGCGGTAATAGGAAGTATCCTGAACACTATGTGATCAGTATACCGTTTTTCCTGCCTTTTTCTTCTTCTAGTGCTCAATTCTGATGTTTTCGAATTCTTACCAACTGATCACTCAGTGGGTGAGTTTCCCCTTTGAACGTGCTGAATGTATTGAACTCCGGGCAAGGTGCCGTCACGTGCAACTCCTTGGAAGCGCAGCCTTTCATTGCTGTGGAGAGCCGGTTTTCCGTCGTTGCAGAGGAGGACTATCATGGGCGTTGAAAAAAATTCGAGCAAGAGTCATGCGGGCACCAACAGGGAAGGAAGCGGGATCCCTGCAGCAGGAACAGGCGCTGCATTGAAGCGCGAAGCCGAGATTCGTGCGATGGGTAGCTCTCGGGATGCGGCTTCCGGAACTGTAGCATCGCCAGGCGGGCCGGATTCTCCCTATCTCCAGGTCGATCGGGCCTTGAAGCGCTGCCAGTACAGCCAGGATGCCCTGATTGAGATTTTGCACGCGGCCCAGGAAACCTTCGGCTTTCTCGGTGAAGACACCCTGACCTATATCGCCCATGAATTGAAGCTGCCCCTGAGTTGGGTGTACGGTGTGGCCAGTTTCTATCATCACTTCAACCTCAAGCCTCAGGGAGAACACAGCTGTAATATTTGCATGGGAACCGCCTGCTTCGTGAAAAGGGCCGGAGAGATCGTCGAGACACTGGAACGGGAATTCCGGGTACAGGCCGGCGAAACAACGGCTGACGGCAAACTCAGCCTCAATATCGTCCGCTGTCTCGGCAACTGCGGCCTGGCGCCGATGGTTATCATGGACGGTAAGGTGCATGCCCGGCAGACCGCCGAATCCATGCTTGAGGAGTGCCGGAAGGTGTTGAAGGGAGGAGCAACCCGATGACACGAGAAGAACTGCGAACCATGGCCATGAAGGAGCAGGAAAAGCGGGCGGCCTTTCGCTGCCGTCTGCTGGTCTGTTACAGCTCACCCTGTCTTTCGTCCGGTGCCGAAGGGGTCTATAAGGCCTTGCTGGAGGCGACCAAAAAACGGAATCTCGATGCCGAGGTGGATGTGACCCGCACCGGTTGTGCCGGACCCTGCAGTCGCGGACCGCTGGTAACCGTACGTTGCCAGGGATGTGAGGATGTGATCTACCAGAATGTTACCCCGGAATTTGCGGTGCAAATCCTGGAAAGGCATGTGGTTGAAAACCAGCCGTTGACGGAAAACGTTCTTCCCGGTGACCTGCCATTTTTTACCAAGCAGCTCAAGGTAGTGCTGGCCAACAGCGCCTCCATCGATCCGGAAAGCCTCGAATCCTATGTGAGTATGGGCGGTTTTACCGCCCTTTCCACGGTACTGGAGGAAATGACCCCGGAGCAGGTGGTGGAGGAGATCAAGAAGAGCGGACTGCGCGGCCGCGGCGGTGGCGGATTTCCAACCGGGTTGAAGTGGGACCTGGTCAGAAAAGCCAAGGGGGAGAAAAAGTTTATCGTTGCCAACGGTGATGAAGGGGATCCCGGGGCCTATATGGATCGTACCACCATGGAGTCGGACCCCTTCCTGGTACTGGAGGGAATGGCCATTGCCGCCTACGCCGTGGGAGCCGATCAGGGCTATTTCTATGTGCGGGCCGAATATCCGTTGGCCGCAGAACGATTAGCCAAGGCCATCAAGAAGGCCGAGAAAGCGGAGATTCTCGGCAACCGTATCTTCGGCAGCAGATTCAACTTCCGGGTTGACATCCGCCTGGGAGCCGGGGCCTTTGTCTGCGGCGAGGAGACCGGGCTGCTGACTTCGATCATGGGGCGCCGGGGACAGCCCTATCCACGTCCGCCGTTTCCGGCCAACAGCGGACTCTGGGGATCGCCGACCCTGATCAACAATGTGGAAACCTTTGGCAATATCGCCCCGATCATCAACCGGGGGGGCGAGTGGTATGCGGGCATCGGTACGGAAAAGAGCAAGGGTACCAAGATCTTTGCTTTGGCCGGAGAGATCAGTAATACCGGCCTCATCGAAGTGCCGATGGGGATTACCCTTCGCGAGATCGTGTTCGAAATCGGTGGCGGAATCCCGGGCAATGCCGCCTTCAAGGCCGCCCAGACCGGTGGCCCGAGCGGCGGCTGTATCCCGGCCGATTACCTGGATACGCCGATCGATTACGATAACCTGGCAGCCCTCGGTTCCATCATGGGTTCCGGCGGTCTCGTGATCATGAATGAGCGGAGCTGCATGGTTGACGTGGCGCGCTTTTTTATGGACTTCTGCCGGGACGAAAGCTGTGGGAAATGTATCCCCTGCAGGGTGGGAACTTCACAGATGCTCGGCTACCTGGAGAAAATCTGCAACGGGAGCGCTGTCATGGAGGATCTGGAGAAGCTGCGGGAACTGGCTGAGATGGTGCAGGCAACGAGCCTCTGCGGACTCGGCTTTACTTCGCCCAATCCGACGCTCAGTACCCTCCGCTATTTCCGTGAGGAATATGAGGCCCACATCCGGGAGCGAAAATGTCCGGTCGGGGTCTGCGTGATGGGTGAGGTGCCGTTGCGGGAGCTTGCCGCCGAGTTGCCGCGACGTATCCGGGACGGTTCGAAAACGTAAGTGCCGGGAAAGGGGGGGACATCCCATGTCGGTTATTACCGTAACGATCAACGGGGTCGAGGGGAGCGCTTCTTCAGGGGCAACGCTGTTGGAGGCCTGCCGTCAGAATGGTGTCGAACTGCCCACTCTCTGTCATCTCGAGGGGCTGACCCCGGTCGGTGCCTGTCGGCTCTGCCTGGTTCAGGTGGACGGGGCGAGGCGCCTGTTGCCTGCCTGTGTCACCGAGGCTCAGGAAGGGATGGTTGTTCAGACCCACACCGAAAAACTGGTCACGTACCGCAAGATGACTCTCGAACTTCTCCTTTCGGAGCGGAACCACATCTGTGCCGTGTGTGTTGCCAATGGTGCCTGCGAACTGCGGGCCCTCTGCGCGCAGCTCGGGGTCGATCATTCCCGGTTCGAGTACCGTTGCCCCGAGCTCCCGCCTATCGACACCAGCCACGAACGGAACGGACTCGACCACAACCGCTGCATCAGCTGTACGCGCTGCATCCGGGCCTGCGACCAGATTGAAGGGGCACACACCCTCGACATGGAGGGGCGCGGCATCGAAAACCGGATCATTATCGATATGCATCAGAGCTGGGGCAGCAGCAGAACCTGTACGAAGTGCGGCAAATGCGTAAATGTCTGTCCGACCGGAACCCTGTTCTGGAAGGGTTCGACTGTTGCCGAGATGGAGAAAGAGGTGGGATTCCTCCATTGGATCAAGGGTGGTAGAGAGAAAAAAACCTGGAGTTATTTATGACAAGCAAAGCGAGAGTCGCGACTGTCTGGTTGGGTGGCTGTTCCGGCTGCCATATGAGTTTTCTCGATATAGACGAAAAGCTTATTGATCTGGCGGACCGGATTGAACTGGCCTACAGCCCCCTGGCCGATGTGAAGGAATTTCCCGAGGATGTTGACGTGGTCCTGGTGGAGGGCGCCCTCTGCAACACTGAAAATCTCGAGCTGCTGCTGAAGGTGAGGGAGCGTTCGCGGGTTCTGGTCAGCTTTGGCGATTGTGCCGTTACCGGCAATACTTCGCAATTGCGCAACCGGCTGAAAATTGATGATGTGCTGACCCAGGTTTACCAGGCTGGACCGGGCAGTATCCCCAAGGGTCCGGAGGCTCTGGAGGTTCTGCCGGTACTTCTGCCCAAGGTTTATCCGCTTCATGCCGCTGTTCCGGTGGATTTTTACCTGCCGGGCTGCCCACCTGACCCGGATCGTATTCTCAGGACGGTTACTGCCCTGCTGGCTGGCGAGAAGCCGGAGTTACCGGCCGAATCCATAACATTTGGTTAAGACGGGCTTCAAGGAGTGACTGGCTATGGCTACTATGCTACGTATCGAACCGGTTACCAGGATCGAAGGGCATGCAAAGGTTTCCATTTATCTGGACGACAACGGTGAGGTCAGCGAGGCGCGGTTGCACGTGGTAGAGTTTCGTGCCTTCGAGAAGTTTTGTGTCGGACGCCCCTTTTACGAGATGCCCGGGATCACCAACCGGATCTGCGGCATCTGTCCCACCAGCCATGCCCTTGCTTCGGTAAAGGCCGGTGATGCCATCATGGGGGTCGCGATCCCGGCGGTGGCGGAAAAGCTGCGCCGGATCTTTAACTGGGCCCAGTACATCCAGAGTCATGCCCTGAGTTTCTTTCACCTGAGTGCTCCGGACCTGTTGCTCGGCTTCGATCATGATCCCGCAACCCGCAATGTCATGGGGCTGATCCGGCACTTTCCCGACCTGGCCCGGAAAGGAATTCGTCTGCGTGGCATGGGCCAGGAGATCATCCGGATTCTTGCCGATAAGAGCATCCATCAGGCCTGGGCCGTTCCGGGCGGAGTGCGCCAGCCGTTGAATGCGGAGAAAAGGGCTGCCATCAAGGCCATGCTTCCCGAAGCCCTGGAAACGGTCGGGCTCGCCCTTGAGCTTCTCAAAAAGAGCTTTGCCCCGTTTGCCGGTGAAATTGAGACCTATGATTTCCCCTCTCTCTTTGCCGGCCTGGTAACCTCCAAGGGTGGCCTTGAACACTACGATGGTCTGCTGCGCTTTTCCGACAGTGACGGGACGGCGATTGAGTCCGGCATCGCCAACGAGCGCTATCGGGATTATATCGAGGAGGCGACGGAGGATTGGAGCTATCTGAAGTTTCCTTACTTCAAGCCACATGGTCCGTATAATCGGAGCGCGTCTGCGGGCATGTATCGTGTCGGTCCGCTGGCGCGTCTCAATGTCTGCGATTTTGCCGGCACACCGAGGGCTGATGAAGAGTTGGCCGCCTTTCGGCGTCTCGGCAATGGTCGGGTCGTGACCAGCAGTTTTCACTATCACTATGCCCGCCTGATCGAGATCCTTTTCTCTTTGGAAAAGATCGGGCAAACCCTGGATGACGAAGATATTCTCGACGATTGGGTGCAGGCCGAGGCGGGTGTGAACCGGCTGAAAGGGATTGGCATGGTCGAGGCTCCGCGTGGCACTCTGATCCATGACTATACGGTTGATCGCAACGGTATTATCACCGATGTGAACCTCATCGTCTCAACCGGTCATAACAATCTGGCCATGAACCGGACGATCACCAACATTGCCAGGAAGTATCTGCAGAGTGATTCCGTGACCGAAGGGATGCTCAATCGGGTGGAACACGGTATCAGGGCCTATGACCCGTGCCTCAGTTGCTCTACCCATGCCGTCGGCAGGATGCCGCTGGTGATACGGATCATCTCCGCTGACGGCCTGGTGTTGAAAGAAGTCTCTCGTGACTGATGTTTGAATCCGTAATTGATGTACAGGTAGACATATGATAATGCTGATTGGTTACGGAAATCATCTGCGCCGGGATGATGGCGCCGGTCCGGCCCTTGCCCGAATGATCGAGGCATGGAGTGGGCCGGCTGATCTGAAAGTGATCACTCCTCATCAGCTTGTTCCCGAGCTTGCTGAAAATCTGGCCACGTCTGATGTGACGGCAGTCCTGTTCCTGGATGCCTCTATCGGCGATTGCGAAGGGAAGGTGCTCGTTTCGATCAATCCGTTGAAAGCTGGGTCAGGCTCACCCTCGCTTGGACACTTTTTTTCAGCTGCAGACCTCCTTTGCTATACGGAACTTCTGCGCGGCTCTTCTCTTCCTGCCTGGCAAGTTACCGTTCCCGGGATTGATTTCGGCTATGGAGAGGGCTTGAGCGTCTATTCCGGAAAGAACCTGGCCACCGCCTTTAAAAAGCTGCTGTCCTTTCTGCAAAAAATCTCCCTGCTCTGACAATCCTGTTCAATCTATGATGATCTTCGCTCTCTCACGTTGGTATCAGGGGCAAACGTACATCCCGTGATTTGGTTCTGGTTGTAATAAAATATGTACAAAAGGTGAATATTTCTCTTGCAAAGTAACCATTCGACTTTTTTCTGTATTTCACTATTACTCAAATAATACAGTTAGTTAGCAGCTTTTATGTCACGAATCGACATGGGTGGAAATCAACAAAACTGTTGAATTAGCTGAAACACTATTGTATATAATAGCGGTTAATTACTTTGCCTCAGTAAACGCCAGTGTTGTCGTTCCAGGCATATCTGATCACCTCGACCACCTCAAATCCATACTCAGAAATTATCATACGGGAGGAAGCAAATGGATATTCTCGCCATTAACTGTGGCAGTTCGTCTGTCAAGTACCAGCTTTACAGCTGGAGCCGCAAGGAACTTATTGCAAAAGGTGTTGTTGAAAGGGTTGTTGTCGGAGGCTCCTTCATTCAGCAGGAGGTTCCGGGCCGTCAGAAGTACAAGGTCGAGCATGAGTGTCCGAATCACACCGTTGCAATGGACCTGATCATCAAGACCCTGACCGATCCGGAGCACGGCGTTATCAATGATATCAAAGAGATCTCTGCTGTCGGTCACCGTGTTGTCCATGGTGGCGAGCAGTTTACCCAGTCAGTTATGATCGACGAGAAAGTGCTGGACGCCGTAAAGGCGGTGCAGCACCTCGCACCTCTGCACAATCCGCCCAATATCGCCGGCATCGAGGCGATGATGGCGGTTCTTCCAGATGTTCCAAACGTGGCCATCTTCGACACGGCCTTTCATCAGACCATGCCGGAGTATGCTTACATTTACCCACTGCCTTACGATTGGTATGTGCGCTATGGCGTGCGTCGCTATGGTTTCCATGGCACCTCGCATCTCTATGTATCCAAGAGGGCAGCGGTTTTGTTGGGCAAAAAGCCGAAAGACTGCAACATCATTACCATGCACATCGGTAACGGCGTTTCCCACGCCGCCATTAAGAACGGCCTTTCGGTTGACACCAGTATGGGCCTGACTCCTCTCGAAGGTGCCGTAATGGGTACCCGCTGCGGCGACATCGATCCGGCGATTCCCGGCTTCATGATGCAGATCGAGGGTCTTTCCGCTGCTGAAATAGATAGCATTCTCAACAAGAAGAGCGGTATCCTCGGCATTACCGGTAAATATACCGACCGCCGGGACGTGACTACTCATGCCGAGGAGGGTGACAAGACCTGTAAACTTGCCATGGACATCGAAGCATATCGTCTGCGCAAGTATATCGGCAGCTACATGGCCGTTCTCGGCAGACTTGATGCGGTCGTTTTCACTGCCGGCGTTGGCGAGCGTGGCTGGCAGATCCGTGAAATGGCCTGTGAAGGCCTCGAGCATATGGGTATCCACCTCGACCCGGAAAGAAATCGCGCTGCGGTCAAGGGTGAGGAATGCCTCATCACCACCGACGATTCTCCGATCAAAGTGTTTGTGATCCCGACGGATGAAGAGCTGGTTTTCACCGAGGACGTTGCCGCAATTCTCGACGGTACCTATACCGATCACATGAATTTCGAGTACTCTTTCTCCAGGGAAGATTACGGCAAGTAAGCATCAGCAGATACTTCTGAAAACAGAAAAGGCCGGCAAATATTGCCGGCCTTTTTTTGTTGATAATGCGAAGGGTGAAGCTGCCTCTACCAGTGAGGAAGTCTTCACCCTTCTTTGTAAGATACTACTTACTGAGCCTGAACAGCGGTAATTGCGGTGACGTTCACGATATCCTCAACCGAACAGCCGCGGGAAAGGTCGTTGACCGGTTTGGCCAGACCCTGGAGTATCGGTCCGATTGCTTCGGCGCCGCCGATTCTTTCCGTGAGTTTGTAGCCGATGTTGGCTGCGTCCAGGTCGGGAAAAACAATAACATTGGCCTTGCCAGCCACCGGGCTGCCGGGGGCCTTCTTATCGCCGATACTGGGGATTAGGGCTGCATCCAGCTGAAGCTCACCGTCGATCAGCAGATCCGGGGCGATTTCTTTTGCAATTTCAAGAGCCTTGGTGACCTTCTCCACGTCCGGGTGGGAGGCGCTGCCTTTGGTGGAAAAGGAGAGCATGGCCACACGGGGGTCCACATCGAGGAATGCCTTGCAGTTGCGGGCGGTCTCAAGAGCGATTTCCGCAAGGGCCTGTGAATCAGGATTCGGATTTACGGCACAGTCGGCAAAAAAGAGGATGCCATCTTCACCGAATTTCGCATCTTTGGTGATCATGACGAAGAAGGAAGACACGGTTTTGAGGCCGGGGGTGGTTCCAATGGTTTGAATGGCAGAACGGATCACGCCACCGGTTGTGCTGGTTGCCCCTGCTACGCAGCCGCCGGCATCACCCAGGCGAACCATCATGCCTGCAAAATAGAGATTGTCTTCGGCAGTCAGAAGCTTGCGGGCATCTTCCGGGGTTAGCCCCTTCTTTTTGCGTAACTCGACGAGGGCCTCAACGTAGGAATCGAGTTTCGGAGCAGTGCAAGGGTCGAGGATCTCGACACCGTTGAGATTCACCCCTTTGGCTGCTGCCGACTCGTTTACCTTGGCCGGGTTACCCAAGAGCACGAGCTTGGCGATCCCTTGCTCAACAATCTTTTCCGCAGCAAACAGCATTCTTTCGTCGTAACTCTCCGGGAGTACCACGATTTGCTGGTTTGATTTCGCCTTTGCCTTGATTTTGTCGATAAACTGCATTCTCTCCTCCTTGCTGGTGAAATGATATAACCGAAGTTGCCGGGAACACTGAGAAAATCCTCTCACCGATGAGGTGCGAGGATTAAACTTTTTATATATACTATGTCCGCTTGGAGCGGTCAATAAAAAACCCGGACAATGTGCCACAAGCATCAGGGTCCACGTGCAGCTATAGCCGTGCGGAAAGAGACCTGCAAAGGCTAGGCAGCTCGCCGTGAAGGAAAAAAAGCTTCCGTCGCTTCCGGTTCAGGTATATAATGTTCAAGATTTAGCGGCATAACTGTAAAGAATACCGAATGTTTTCCCGGTTTTTCCGGGACTGGTCCGGAGAAAATCATCCGATCGGGATTGCGGACTGGGTTCGTTACGAGTCTTACGTCGGGAGCAAAGTATGTACAGCAGTTTCTTCGGGTTCAAAGAAAAGCCTTTTACCATTACCCCAAATCCCCGCTTCATTTTCCTCAGTAAGAACCACAAAGAGGCTTTTGCCCATCTTCTATACGGAATAGACAGTCATGCAGGATTTATCGAACTTACCGGTGAGGTTGGCACTGGCAAAACCACGGTACTTCGATCTCTCCTGAGCCAGCTTGACAGTGACAGCTATCGCACCGCCCTTATTTTTAATCCATCCCTTTCCGCAATCGAGCTCCTTCAGAATATCAACCATGAATACGGAATTCCCTGCGAAGAACAGAAAAATTCTGCCCTGCTGCACTCCCTGAATCAGTTTCTCCTGCAGCAGAATTCCGAGGAACGTACCATTGTGCTGGTGATCGATGAAGCACAGAATCTCGATCCTCCAGTTCTGGAGCAGATCCGCCTCATTTCCAATCTGGAAACGGAAAAAGACAAGCTTATCCAGATAGTCCTGGTGGGCCAGCCCGAGTTGCGCGAAAAACTGAAGAAATCGGAACTGCGCCAGTTGAGCCAACGGATTACGGTCAGGTATCATCTTTGCCCGATGGATTTTGAAGATACCGTGGACTACATAGAGCATCGCCTGGAAGTTGCTGCAGGACAATGTATCGAAGTATTTTCTCCCGGGGCGCTGAAACGAATCTTTCGCTTCTCCGGAGGACTTCCCCGGCTGATCAATGTTGCCTGCGATCGTGCCCTTCTGATCGCCTATACCAAGGGAAGTCGCGAGGTTACCGCCCGCATGGTTACCGCGGCGATCTCTGATGTGAAGAAGCAGGAGTCGCGAGCCCTTCCTTTGCAATACCTGCGTTATCTGGCGGTGGGAGTCGTTCTTCTCCTTGCGCTATACGGCCTGTACGGTATGTTTGGCGGGCATCTCGCAACCACGGAGATTGCCACTTCTTCCGCAGGGGTCTTGGCAAATGAGAGTGTCGTTTCTCAGCAGGGAAAGAGTGCCACTTCGGCTCTGCAGGCCCAACTGGTCGGAAAAACCGAAGGGGAGAGCGCCGCAACAGCGTACAATGCCATTGCCCGAATTTGGGGTGTTGCCCCGGTATCCGTCCAACAGGCATCACTTGCGCCTGCCAATCTGGAGGGGTATGCCGAGAGGGGCGGGTTGCGGTTTTCCCGCACCAAGGGAAACCTGGGTGCTCTGCTCCGCCTGGATTATCCTGCCATCCTCGAGTTGTCCCTGCCTGGGGGAAAGGGCCTGCGGTATGTAACCCTGGTCGGCAGGGAGGGTGTTTTCCTGGTTATTGCTCCACACACCACCATCAGTAGCAGCGAGCTTGAAAAGTACTGGTCGGGTCGCAGTTATCTGCCCTGGAAGAATGTGCAGAATTTGCCGCTGGTGAGCAGATTGGGCGACAGCGGGGAGTCCGTCAGGAGTCTCAAGATTCTCCTTCAGAAGGCCGGTTTTTACCAAGGGGAGCTCACTCTGCTGTTTGATGATGAGATGCTTGCCTCGGTCAAGCGCTTTCAGGCTGCTCAAGGCATCGAGCCGGATGGTGTCGTCGGCGGTAGGACCCTCCTTCTCCTGTACCGTGCCGGAGGTGTGGTGAAGGTGCCAACACTCGAAGTGAAAAGGGAGTCATAACCTTATGAGTTTTATACTGGATGCCCTGAAAAAACTGGAACAGGAAAAAGCTGCCCGAAAAGGCGGAGAGATCAATATCTCGAATGAGATCATCAGGGATACTCGCCCGCTGCGGCGGAAGACGAAGCGTACCGTGCCGGTAAGTGCGGTGTTGATCGTTTTCGGGCTGCTGATACTGGCAGGAGCTTCCGGAGCGTACCTGTGGCACAAGCATGGCATCGATACAAAAGCAACAATCGCATCTGTGAAGTATGAACGTGTGCCTTCTCCTGCGGAGGATGCCGCCTCGCAAGATAGGCAGGCGGTCGCCAGGCCGACTGCTCCTCCGGCCAAGCCGGTGATGGCTGCGACAACTGCGCCTCTGCCCAGGGAGACAAACAGGCGTGTGCAAGGGGAACGGTCCGCGGCACAGTCGACGGTGAATACCGATTACGAGTTTCGCTCCAAAGAGCCTGCCCGGGAGGCCTTCGGATCGGGAGGGTTGAAAATTACGGTTTCGGGAATTGCCTGGCAGGATGCTCCCGCGGCCCGCAGGGCCGTGATAAACGGCGACCTGGTGCAGGAGGGAGCACAGGTGGGCGGGGCAACGGTCGAGGAAATTCTGCCCACGCGAGTCCGCTTTTCATCGGGCGGTCGTCACTTCAGCGTTTCGATCAGCGGGCCGCTGGTGACAAAATAAGGTCCTCTCCCCTGTTGCAATAACAGTTTGAGGTCACTTTCCGGTCGTGAAGTGGTAGACCGTGCTCACGGTGGTGCCCCCGTTTTTATCCAGATCCCGTACCCTCCAGTGGTAGGTTGTGTTCGGTTGCAGAACCAGAGTGGTTTGCATCCGTGCCATGGACAGTGATTCCCAGCTGTTTTGAGAGGGATCATCCTTCGTGTATTCCAGCCGGTAGCCAGTGATCTCATCCGCATCAATGCCGGGACTCTTTTCCCAGGAGAACCGTGCCGGGTTCCACGGGACTCCGCCATCTCCGTTTTCGGGAGCAAGGAGTTTCGGGCCCTGAAGTGCCCCATAGAGAACAATCTTTTCCTGTTCAATGTAAGCCCAACCAGCTTCTCTTACATCAATATCGGTGGTTCCGACCGGTAGTGGTTCAATCTTGATGATGGTGGCGCACTTTGTCGACGAGCCGCCATTATGGTCAAGGGTTGAATCGTACGGCCAGATGACATCTTTTTTCGATCTGTTTGATGGCTGGTCGGGAGGTCCGGGAGATTTCTGTGGAGCCACAAGGTAAAACGGCCCCCGGCTGTCCCGACCCAGGGCATTGCCCGGTCCGAGCCTGCCCGGTTGGAGGTCCTTTCCTTCGGATCGCAGGGCCAGCAAAAGCCGCAGCCTATCACGAACGGGAATTGCCGCTCCAGGACTGAGGCCTTTTAGGGCGGGAGAGCGGTATTCGCACCATCCTCCGGGATTCTTATCCTTGTCGGCAGCGCTGTTGTAGAAGTAGGTTGCCGCAGGATACACCCCTTTTACAAAAGGGTCGCTGGATCCATCGGCCTCCAGTGGATGTCCCTGGGCGTAGCCATCCGGAGAATAGACGGTAATCCTGGTTGCCGAGGACGCCATGCCCGCCCTGCCAAGGAGGTCCTCCACCGGTACACCGCTGAATTCGGCATAGGAATCGACCGCTTTGGCAGTGTTCATCAAGAGAAGTTGTGTATGTTGCGGCATTGCCAGGAGTTGTTTTCTGGTGAAAATACGGTAAGGGGCGACTACCTTTGCCGGGTCATCTTTCGGGTCACCCGGAAAACGGACCGCACGAATTTCATCGATATTGGCAAAGCTGTCGTTATCCGAATCATGCTTTTCGATGGCCCGGAATGCTGCCACGTTTCGACCGGTTGCCCGGTAATCCTTTCCGAATGGATTGAGGGTGGCATTGATGTCCCCCTTTCCGTCATAACCGAAAGTGTGGTGGCACCATTGGCAACTCCCCAGGTCAACTATTTTTCCGTTTGCCTGTCGATATGAGCCGCCTGTGTGACAGAGTACGCAATTGTCGAGTTTCGTAGCGGCCTTGTCAGGATAGGCCTGGAGAAAATTCGGTGTGTCCGACTCGCCCATGTGGTGGTAGGCAGCAGAAACCTGGCCCGGCCAGCAGCAGAAAAACAGCAGAACTGTTGAAAAAATCAGGCAACTACCAGCTTTCATATTGGGTCTCCATGGCGTTTTAGTTGTTATGGATCGATAGGTAGGTTTCCATGATGCAAGAAGTTCTTGCACTCAAGGTGCTTCACGCTATATAACAGAATATATAGTAGTGGGCAAGGGAATGTTAGTCGATCTTCATTTCCCGGTCGTGTTGTACACTGCATGACAGTCCTGTCATTGAATATAGGGTTTCAAATGCATCGAAGGAGGCAGCAGATAATGTGGTTACTGAGTGGAAGTGGTTGGCGAGAGTATCTGAAAGGGCAGAGCGACTGGTCAGGAGCGGCTGATGTGGCTCTCCAGTGCGTTTCTTTTCGTGAAGATGTGGAGGAGGAGTGTGTGGCCGATGAAGTAAGGTCGTGTTACAACTGTCGCTATCGTCGCTGGACGGAGAACAGTTTTCTTTGCCTTCAATTTTCCGGGTGAAAAGACTTGGTATCGATTTTTTCCTTCTTTTCGCATCGGTGGCATTCAATGCCGCAATGAATGCATTTTATCGTCATTTCTCTTGGTCGAAAGCTGTTTAGGCCACCGCAGATTTTGCACATGATTTCAAGCGGTTCATCCAGATACAGATAACAGTTGTAGTACCATTCCCAGTTCATGCTCTTGAACTTTTCAACTTCCTCTTCCGTCATTTCCTTGGTCGAACGTACCCAGCGTGGAGTGTTTGGTAGTGAGGGAGTTTGAGCATTCTTTTTTTCGTCCTTTTCCATCTGCATCCCCTTGTAATCGAAACATGGCAGCGGAAAACTCATATCAGTGCGCCGCGTAAGTGCATCCAGATAAATTCTCCCGTTAATTTTCGTTTCGTCAAGGAAAGAGTGAATTTTTTTTTATGAGGGCTGTTGGTGCACGGTCATTATTGATTAAGCTGCTCAGAGGGTATCCACCGGGTCAATATCTATGTTGGTCCGTAAAATCCTTGGCGGACTCCACTTTCTCTGAAAGGCAGTGAGCAGTCGTTTGAGCTCGGAACGATTGTGTGCTTTCAGCAAAATCTGCCAGCGGAACCTGCCTCGCACCTTTGCCAGGGGGGCCGGTGCCGGTCCAAGGATTTCCGTTCGAATCTTCAGTTGTTGTCGTTCTTCCCGCAGACTGCGCGCCGCATCCTGCGCACCTTTTTCGACCGACTTTTCCGCCGTACCGGAGATGGCGACCATTGCCAGGAAGGAGAAAGGTGGGTACCCTGCCTCTTCGCGAAAGACGACTTCCTCTTCGTAAAACCCCCGATAGTCGTGAGCTGCCGCCCTGAGCAGGGCATAATGGTCGTGTGACAGCCCCTGGATGATCACCTTTCCGGGCATGTCCCCCCTGCCCGCCCGCCCCATAACCTGGCTGACCAGTTGAAAGGTGCGTTCGGCGCTCCTGAAATCGGGAATGTTCAGGGTTGCGTCAGCCGAAACGATGCCCACCAGGGTCACGCCGGGATAATCGTGCCCCTTTGCGATCATCTGGGTGCCGATGAGGATGTCGATACTGCCCTCTTCCAGTTGCTTCAGGATGCGGGCATGCCCGCCGCGGCCGCTGGTGGTATCGCTGTCCATGCGGGCCACCCGCGCATCGGGAAACAGCTCTTTCACTTCGTCTTCAAGGCGTTCGGTACCGCGTCCGAAAAGACCGATATCAGTTCCATGGCATTCGGGGCAGACCGAGGGGGCCGGCAGGGAATAGTCGCAGTAGTGGCAAAAATGCCGCTGTTTTGACCGGTGATGGATAAGGCTGACCGAACAGTTGGGGCAACGGTAGACATGGCCACAGTCCTTGCACTGCAAAAAAGTTGCGAAGCCGCGCCGATTAAGAAAGAGCAGGGTCTGCCCACCCGTGGTGAGATTATCGGTAATGGCCGCAATCATTTCCGGCGAAAAGGTGGCGCCTTTCAAGTGCCGGGTATCGATAATCCTGGTTTCCGGCAGTAAGCGTCCCTGGACCCGTTCCGGGAGCGGGAGATAGTGGATCCGTCCCTCCTGTGCCGCATGGTAGGTGGTGATAAGGGGGGTGGCTGAACCGAGCACCACCGTTGCCTTTTCCAGTTTACCGCGTACCAGGGCCAGGTCCCGGGCGTTGTAGGTTACCCCTTCGGACTGTTTGTAGGATGCCTCATGTTCCTCGTCCACCACGATGATGCCGAGATTGTCCAGGGGGGCGAATATTGCCGAGCGTGCCCCGATGACGATGGCTACCTCGCCACGACTGATGCGGCGCCATTCGTCATAGCGCTCGCCCGGGGAAAGGCCGCTGTGGAGAACGGCAATACCTTCGCTGAAACGCCCGCGAAACCTTCGCACCAGTTGAGGAGTCAAGGCAATTTCCGGTGTGAGCACCAAGGCTCGCTTGCCCAGATTCAGGGCATGGGCGATGGCGTGGAGGTAAACCTCTGTTTTGCCGCTTCCGGTGACGCCATGGAGAAGAAAAGGCGAAAACTCGCCTGCGGAAACCGTTTCGGCAACACGGGAAAAGGCAGCTTCCTGGTGATCGTTGAGACTCAGGGCTGTCTCGGCGCTGACTTCTTCGTCACGGAACGGGTCCCGATAGACTTCACGTGCTTCAACGGTTACCAGACCAAGTTCTGTAAGGCGTTTCAGGGGTGCCGAGGGGTTGGGAAACAGCTCGTTGATCTGTGCGCGGGAGGAAGCACCGTGCTCCAGTAAATATAGGAGGATGCGAGCGCCTGTTCCCCGGATTCCGGAGCAATCAGTGGCGTCGGGGGCTGCATGGTAAAATCGTTCGCGGCGAATGCCCTTGCCTGTTGTGAGATGTTCTTCGGTGCTGAGGGAGCCGTCAGCGGCTGTCACCGTTTTTCGGCGGCTTTCGATATTTATGCCCGAGGGGAGGGCGGTCTTTATTACCTCCCCCAGCGGGAACAGGTAATAGGAAGCAATCCAGTGAAAAAAACCAATCTCACGGCTGGTGAAGAGCGGCTCGACATCGAGGACCTCCAGGACATCCTTCAGCTCCCCGGCAGGTGCTGCGGTGGAACCAAGCACATAGCCGGTCAGTTTCCTGCGGCCGAAGGGGACCAGAACCCGAACCCCGGCTCGAACTGAACTCCTGAGAGACTCCGGAACGCTGTAGTGGAATGTCCGGTCGACGGGGAGGGGAACCGCGACCTCGATGGTATGATACCGGCTGTGGGGCATTTCCTGGGTGGCCTTTGTCTTCGGGGTAGTGTAATGGCTGGTGTATTTTTCTTTCGATCACAATAGCAGAGCTGCGAATTCCGGGCAAGTGACGATCATGACTCATCGCAGGAATAATTCCCGATCGCTGAACTTGACTTTTTTTCTCGGTTTCCGGTACCGTGTAGCAATGCCTCTGTCCAGAGACATGGATGTAGTGACAAAACAACTCGGAAAAGAGGTACACGCAGTGCGGGAAGAAAAGCTGTACATGAAAATAAAGAACGCGATGGGCAGGGCTATTGCTGATTTCGATTTGATTGAGGAAGGTGACCGGATCGCCGTGGCGGTTTCCGGGGGGAAGGATTCTTACGCCCTGCTGCACGTCCTGGAGTCCCTGCGAAAGAGGGCACCAATTCGTTACGAGCTCCTGGCCATCAATATTGATTCAGGATATCCCGGGTATCGGGCTGACATCATTGAAGAGCATCTGGCCCAGCATGGCTTTGCGTACCACATGGAAAAAACCGATCACTACCAACTTATCCAGGAAAAGAGGCGGCCCGGCTCTTCCTACTGCTCCATCTGTGCCCGGTTCAAACGGGGTGCTCTCTATGTTCTTGCCAAGCAATTCAACTGCAACAAGCTTGCCCTCGGGCACCACATGGACGATTTCATCGAGACTTTGCTGTTGAACCAGTTTTTCGTCGGATCGCTGAAGGCAATGGCGGCGAAGATGCTGGCTGATAATGGTGAAACAACCGTCATCCGCCCGTTGGTCTATGTGCCGGAAAAAGATATCATCCCCTTTGCCAAGGGAAACGACTATCCGGTCGTCTGCTGTCGCTGCCCTGTCTGCGGGGTTGCCGATCTGCAGCGCAAGAAGATGAAAGAACTTCTCAGTTCCTTGGAAAAGGAAAATCCCCATGTGAAGCGGAGCATGCTGCGGGCTTTGTCAAATGTCCAGCCCCGCTACTTGCTTGACCGGAATCTCAAAAGGGAAGAATCTCCTGTTGGGGGGGATTAGGTAAGTGCCACACCGATTACCCGGTCTTTTTCTATCCCGATAATACGTACTGCCACCTCGGAATTGACCGGTGCGCTATGTCCCGGGATCTCTACGGAAAGATAATTTCTGGAAAGTCCCTGCAAATTTCCTCCCTTACGTTTTTCCTGGATAAGTACCAGTACCTCTTTGCCGAGAAAACTCTCGAAATAGGCCCTTTTTTTCCGGTAAGAAAGAACTCTGAGCGCTTCGGCCCGTTTCTTGGCTACCGCTGACGGAACCTGGCCCGGCATGGTTGCCGCCGGTGTCCCTTGCCGCGGGGAAAAGGGAAAGACGTGGAAGTAGGCGAGGGGAAGTTCTTCCAGGAAACGGTAACCGCGTTCGAAGGCTTCATCTGTTTCGCCGGGGAAACCGGCTATGATGTCGGTGCCGATGCAGAGACCGGGGACGGCAGCGGCAAGCTTTTCGATCAATTCCCTGAAATAATCGCTGGTGTAGGGACGGTTCATTACCGCAAGCACGCCGTTGTCGCCGCTTTGGAGCGGGATGTGGAGATGCGGGCAGAGTGTCCGCCCGGTTGCCATGAGTTCGATCAGCTCAGCGGAAATTTCCGTCGGCTCGATGGAGCCGAGTCGCAGGCGGGGAACGATCCTTTCCCGTTCGGCAATGGATAGAAGCTCCTGCAGGCTGGATGGCGGGGAGAGGTCGAGGCCGAAGGCGCCGAGGTGTATGCCGGTCAGCACTACTTCCCGGAAACCTTGCCGGGCAAAGGTCCGGATGCCTTCCAGGGCATCGTCAAGGGGTACGCTTCTGCTGGGGCCACGGACGTGGGGTACGATGCAGTAGGAGCAACGGGAGTCGCAGCCGTTCTGCACCTGGAGAAATGCCCTGGTGTGCTCGGCAAAGGTCTCGAGAATCAGTGGGCCGGTTTCCCGGACCTTGGAGATGTCGGTGACTTTGATCTGCTGCTCGGTGCCAAGGGTCTGCAGCAGCTGCAGCAGTTCCCGCTTTTCCGTGTTACCGATGATCAGTGCTACGCCCGGCATACTGCTGATTTCCTCGGCGGCGATCTGGGCATAACAACCGGTAACGACGATTTGCGCGGCAGGGTTTTCCCGGAGTGCCTTCCGGATCAGTCGGCGTGACTCGGCGTCCGTTTTGGCCGTTACCGTGCAGGTGTTGATGACGCAGATATCGGCTGCTTCTCCCGCGGAAACGACCTGGTAGCCTTCTTTGCGGACAGCTTCCGTCATGGCGGCGGATTCGAACTGATTAGTTTTGCAGCCGAGGGTTACAAAGGAGATCTTCTTCATAGTCCTTCTTCGATCCACCCGCCGCCGAGAACCCGGTTTTCATCATAGAAAACAACCGCCTGCCCCGGGGTCACCGATTTCTCCGGTTCTGCGAAAAAGACTTCGACCCGGTGGTCCGCCCGGGGGATAACGCGACAGGCTACCGCCTGGTGGCGATAGCGGATCCGGCAGGTGGTGGAAAACTCTTCGGTCGGCGTTGGCATCATCCAGTTGACGTTGCCGGCTGTCAAGCCGTTTTTGTAGAGTGCCTCGTGGGGGCCGACAATAACTTCACGGCGTTTCGCATCGACACCCAGAACATACAGGGGCTCTTTCCAGGCTATGCCGAGGCCTCTTCGCTGTCCCACGGTATAGCGGTAGGTGCCGTGATGCCGGCCGAGCACGTTTCCCTGCTGATCCACGATGGCACCGGAAAGATTTTCTGCATCCTTTTCCGCCTCAAGAAAGCGGACATAGTTGTCATCGGGGATGAAACAGATCTCCTGACTTTCGCCCTTTTCGGCCACGCGGAGCTCGAAGCGTGTTGCCAGGGCGCGAACCTCCTGTTTGGTGATTCCGCCAAGGGGAAACAGGCTTCTTGCCAACTGCTCCTGGGAGAGGGCAAACAGGAAATAGGACTGATCTTTTTTCGGGTCGAGGCCCTTCAGAAGGTGGAAGAAGCCATCATCCCCCTTTTTTACCTGGGCATAGTGGCCGGTTGCCAGCAACTCGGCGCCCAATTCCCGGGCTTTTTCCAGCAACAGGCCGAACTTGACCAGCTCATTGCAGCGGACGCAGGGGTTTGGCGTCCGGCCTTGGTAATATTCACTGATAAAGTCGCTGATAACAAGTCGACGGAACTCGTCTTCGAAATTCACCACATAAAAGGGAATTCCGAGCTGATCGGCGATGCGGCCAGCATCGCGTACATCGTCGGGCGAGCAGCAGCTGGCTTCAGCATCTTCTTCGGATACGCCGCAGGTCGAAGGGTCCCAGACCCGCATGGTAATGCCGATCACATCGTGCCCCTGCTCCTTCAAAAGCGCCGCAGTAACCGAAGAATCAACCCCTCCGCTCATGGCGACGGCTATGCGCTTCGGGTTGTTTGTATTTTTCTCCATCTCAGAACTATCCATTCAGGCGCTTTTTCAGGGCCTCATGGTCCTGCGCCAACTCATTATATTTTCGTTCAAGTTCCCTGATCTGATCGAAGAGGCAGGCGATTGCCTTTGCTTCCGGGTCTGGCATTTTGCCATGTTCAAGATCGGTCTTTTCCGCGCGTGTTTCTGCGGCCATAACCATCCTGCCCGGTACACCTACAACCGTTGAATTGGGGGGAACCTCTTTGATGACCACCGAATTGGAGCCAATCCTGCTTCCTTTGCCAACGGTGAACGGACCAAGGACCTTTGCCCCCGAACCGATGACGACGTTTTCGGCAATCGTGGGGTGGCGCTTGACACGCTCAAGGCTTACACCTCCCAGGGTTACGCCATGGTAGAGAGTTACGTTATCGCCGATTTCTGCTGTTTCACCGATCACGACACCCATGCCGTGGTCGATAAAAACTCCTCTGCCGATGGTGGCTCCCGGATGGATTTCGATTCCGGTCAGAAAGCGGGCCAGGTGGGAAACGAGTCGCCCGAGGAAATGCGCCTTATGCAACCACAACCAGTGGGAAATTCTGTGCAGCCAAACGGCATGCAGGCCGGGATAGCAGCAGAGTACTTCGAGGACGTTTCGTGCCGCTGGATCCCTTTCGAAAACTACGTGTATGTCTTCTCGCATCCTTTTGAACATGCAAGCCCCTTTTGTTGACCACAAACATGGTATGAATTTGTATTTTTACCGAATAGCATACCCGATAAAAATTGTCAATTATTCAGGCTGGCGAAAGGGAATGACAGGAGAGGATTTTCCGTGAGGGGATTGTGCACTGGTAGTACTGAAATTGCGAGATGTCGGGCAATAAAAAAAGCAGGGGAGTCTCACGCTGCTCCACCTGCCGGAGTTCATTCTTCTGCTGATCGTTTTTTATGCCCCGACTGTTTCAGGTCAGACCTGCCAGGTTTCTGGAAACCTGGCAGGTCTTGCTTATAGGAAAGCATCAGTGGCCGCCTCACTACCTGTGCTTTCAACGAAAAACGGCTAGGCCGACTTTGAATTTATGCCTTCTTCACCGTTTTCGTTATCTTCTTCACCAGTTCGTCGGCATCGCCAGCCACAACCTTCTTTCCGTCAACCCGGGCAATTTTGTCCTTGCCGCAATCACTGCACAAGTCGATGCACTTCTTTACCTTGACATCCAGATCCGGGATCTCTTCTTCAAGTCGTTTGGCGACCTTGGCTTTACCCTTGTTTTTATCGCAGAGTCTTACTTTCATGTGAATTTCCTTTCCTGCAAGGCCTCTTTCCTACACAGTGGTAGCCGCAGGGGGGGTGAAAACGCGTGCCGCCAGATCCTTGTCGACCATCATGAGGCCCTGCGGGCTGTCGCCAATCAGCTTCAGTTTGGCGATGATGTCGTTGTCATTTCCTTCTTCTTCAATCTGCTCGGTCACGAACCACTGGAGGAAGATCTGGGTGGCATGGTCTTTTTCCTTGATCGCCAGATCCATGAGTTCGTTGATGCAGTTGGTTATGAACTGTTCATGCTTCAGGGTCTGCTCGAACATGGAAAGAAGGGTTCCGAACTCTGTCGGGGGGGCGGCGATAGCGGTAAGCTGGGCATGGTTTCCCTGGCTGTTGACGTAGTCGTAGATTTTCATGGCGTGGACCATTTCTTCCTGGTACTGCACCATGAACCAGTTTGCCGCACCTTTCAGTCCTATGTAGTTGGTGTAGGATGACATGGAGAGGTACAAGTATGCAGAATAGATCTCGTTATTCACCTGTTTGTTCAGAGTCTGAACCATTTTCTTGCTTATCATGAATGATGACCTCCTTATGATGGATACCTATATTGTAGTATATCCGGAAAATGAGGCTATGCCACTACAGAAACTGGATATATTCAACTTTCAACGTCCGGTCAAAGCCTTTTCCGCTTCCAGAAGAACTCTCCAGAGGTCGGCGCTGTTGCCAAGTCCGAGTTTGATGAGATATGCCGCGATGCTCATGTTTGCCCGGGCACGGAACAGTTCCACCTGGGAGTGAAAATCATCCTCACTGCTCTCGGCAGCCTCCTGGTACGCAGAGAGAAAGAGCATGTCCGGAAAATCCCGGATAATATCCTCTCGCTGAAAAAACTGGTTCCGGAACTGGGCTAGAAAGCATCCCACATCAAAGGCGGGAGGGAGTCGCAATGAGCTTTCAAAATCGATCGCTGCAACAAACAGAGTATCCCGGTTTTCCTGAATGTCCTGTCCGATCAGGATGTTTTTCGGGTGAAAGTCGCCGTGCCCCTGGGTAAGATTCTCAGGATTGTCTGCATAGCGGCGTACTTCTTCCTGGTGGATGGCGTCGATTATTTCTTCCGCTCTTCGCGTGTGCGGGTGATTGATGGTGGTAAATCGTTCCAGGTATCTTCTCAGACGATCCGGTTCCCGGTCAAGAAACTCACCTGCAGGGGTGAGGGTGAGACGGCAGGCATGGAGCTTTGCCAACCAGTGGGCCGCCATCCGGACATAGCTCGGGCTGTCTTCCCGTGAGGCGGAAAGAATTTTATCGAAGAGAGTTTTTCCCCGAATGCCTTGCTCGATGAGGGTCATGGAGTCGTGATCCTCGTCGATTGGCAGGGGAACCCGATAGGGTCCGGCGGCAAAACCCTGCCGGGCAAGCTGTTCTGCAATGTGAAAGGCACGGTCGGCCGTATCCCATTTGTGGTGGCTGGAGATGTTCCTGATGATAATGCGTTCCCGTACCTCGTCTGACCCCTTGGCACCGATGGTTACTTCGGTTACCAGGCTACCGGCTCCCGCGCGGGGGATTTCCTTCAGAAAAGGTCGACAACGGCCTTTGCGAATCTCGGCGGCAAGCCCGCGTATGCTTTCCAGCGGATGGTCGAAAATGGTCGGATAGAGTCCGGCATAGCCGTTGCCGTGGGTATCGGTTCCGCCAATGGCGGTGAAACGCAGGCGGTGCCAGTCCCTGAGCCCACGGCTGTTTTCGCGTACCGAGTGGTTCGAACTGAAGATCTCCACAGCGTCCAGAATGGGGTGCAGTAGCAAGGCATCGTCGGGTCTTTTCCCCTTGCGGTACGGGTGAGCCCAAACCAAAGCAGCTTCGGGAAAACTTTCGCGGATCTCTACGAGAGAGGTCCGGCGCGGGAAGTGCCTGCCGGCTCCATAGACGATTACATCACCCAGTTCCGGAGTGGCGACTTCCTGTCCGGAAAAGATCATGAAGTGATCCGGAACCGCTGCCGAACGGCGAACCCGGAGAAGCTCCTCATTGCGCCAGAGATAGTGGTGGTCGGTAAAGACGATTCCCTGGAGTCCTTTGGCGAAAGCCTGTCGGACCAGTTCTGCTGCCGGAATCGAGCTGCAGTAGGAATGCTCCTTGGTATGGGCGTGCATCTCTAAAAGCATGGGGAAAGCATAGCAGAATGTCCTGTGCCCACAAGCGCGGCAAAATGATCTTGCTTTCCATTCCGCTCTTGGGCTACAGTGTCTCAAACATGGGAGTTGAGTTTCTCAACTCAGCCTACAAACAGTTCTATGCGCTCGTAGCTCAGCTGGATAGAGCAACGGACTTCGAATCCGTCGGTCGGGAGTTCGAATCTCTCCGGGCGCGCCAATAAAAAAATGGCTTACGGTCTCCGTAGGCCATTTTATTTTTGACAGTGTCATGTTAATTGTCACGTTGGTTTTCGATGAGATTTTGTGAGGATGTCTCGCCGGTAAGGCGTCGGATCTTCCGGGCTTTGCACATCTGATCAAGACCGCTCGCCAGGTGCTTGATAATTTACTCCTATTTACTTCGCGGGGATGCACCCCACCTGCAGGAACACTCCTCCCAAGCTCCGATGCCGCTCCACCAGGCAAAGGGAAAGCCCAAGGTCCGCCGCCCGAAAAGCCGCAGTATATTCACCGGGACCATCTCCCAATACGACGAGTTCAAATTACTTTTTTTGAGCCATGAAGTGCTCCGTAAAAGTGATTGTCATCCGGCCGGTCGGCCTGATCGACAGTCGTCAAAGCATCGTACGCCGCAGATCCTCGATGTCTCGCGCCAGGGCCCTGCAGAACCGGGCGGCTTCGGCGCCGTCGATAACGCGGTGGTCATAGGACAGGGAAAAGGGCAGCGTGAGCCGGGGGACGAATTTTTCCCCGACCCACACCGGTTTTTGATAATACCTGGAAAGGCCGAGAATGGCGACCTGCGGCGCATAAACGATTGGGCAGAATCCGGTGCCGCCGATGCCGCCCAGGCTTGAAATGGTGAAGGAACCGCCCTGCATGTCGGTGAGATCAAGCTTACCCTCTCGCGCCTTGCCGCTGAGATCCTTCAATTCCCGCGCGATTTCCGTAACCCCCTTGGTGTCGGCCTGTTTGATGACCGGAACCACCAGACCCTGCGGGGTATCCACGGCTATGCCGATGTTGTAGTAATGCTTAAGAATGACCTTTTCGCCCTCGGGCGCCAAAGAGCAGTTGAACAAGGGAAATTCCCTGAGGGTGGCCACCAGCGCTTTGATGACCAGAACAAGGGGGCTGAAATGCACTCCGTCTTTCGTGGCCTCCTCGTTCAGGTGCCTGCGGAAATCCTCCAGATCGGTTACAACCGCTTCATCGAAATGTGTTACATGAGGTACGGAAAGCCAGCTTTTCTGCAGTCGGGGGCCGGCGATCTTCTTGATGCGGCTCAGGGGTTGCTCCTCGATATTTCCATATTTGGCGAAATCTTCGAGAGGGATCTCGGGCAGGGGCGCCCCTCCGGTCAGCTCGCCTCGTTGCATGGTTTTTTTCACCAGGGCCTGAACGTCCTCCTTGAGGATACGGTTTTTGGGGCCGGTTCCTTTGACCTGCGACAATTCCACGCTGAGTTCCCGGGCATAGGAACGCACGGAAGGAGTTGCATGATAGACATCTCCCGGTTTCTGGCGGTTTACGGGAGAATCCACCTCTTCGACTTCCGCTTCTGCCGATTCCCCCTCTTCTGTTCGTTTGGTTTTTTCTGCTGTCGGCTCCCGGGTCGCAGGCTCTTTTTCTTTTTTCTTTTTTTCCTCTTCCGGCTCAGCCTCAACCTTTTCTTCCAGCTTTTCCGGCTCTTCCTCCTCCGCAACTTCCATCTCGAGAATCAGGTCCCCGCTCTGCACCTGGTCATTTTTTTCAACGCTTACCTTACCGATAACACCGGCGTAGGGAGAAGGAATATCCATCACCGCTTTTTCTCCCTCCAGAGCAATCAGGGGAGCCTCCTTTTCCACTTTGTCGCCGGAAGATACATAGACATCGACCACAAAAATCTCATTGACAGTGCCGAAATCGGGGATTGTGACCTGTTTAATGGCCATATGGCAAGCTCCTTTGCAAAAAAATCGGACACGTCAGGCAGGTTCGATGAGTCCGATACGTTGGCTCCGTTCGATAAAACAGTACTTTCCATCTAGCGCCCAAGCGAACACCCCGCCTCGGGATCGATATGGTACTTTTCAATCGCTTCCGTGACAACGGTGTTCGGAAGTTCTCCCTGGTCGGCCAGGGCCTTGAGGGCAGCAACAGTAACATGTCGTCGATCCACCTTGAAAAAGTCGCGCAGCACTTTCCGAAGATCGCTGCGTCCGAAACCGTCGGTGCCGAGCACGGTCAGTGGTCTTTTGATCAGACGGCGGATTTGTTCGGGATAGGACCGAACATAATCGGTGCTGATGATCACCGGGCCCTCGTGTCCCGCCAGTTTCTCTTCGAGGAAAGATTTGCGGGGTTCCCGTTCGGGATGGAGTCGGTTCCATTCCTCTGTCTGTATCCCGTCCCGATGCAGCTGGTTGACCCCGAGCACCGACCAGACATCGGCCTGTACGCCGAAATCGTCCCGCAGCAAATCACCTGCGGCGATCACCTCGCGAAGTATGGCCCCACTTCCCATTAGCTGCACCCTGGGCTCTCCTTCCCCGCCTTTCCTGAATAAATACAGGCCCCGGTGAATGTCTTCCTCGATGCCCTCCGGCATTTCCGGGTGGGGATAATTTTCGT
Source organism: uncultured delta proteobacterium (assembly GCA_963748325.1). Lineage (GTDB taxonomy): Bacteria > Desulfobacterota > Desulfuromonadia > Geobacterales > Geobacteraceae > RPRC01. Next base: position 537,986 of record CAVVIJ010000001.1, read on the forward strand.
TGAGCAGCGTGATGTAATAGAAGATGTCCTCCCCTTCCGCGTACATGCGTTCGATACCCTTCTGAACCAGCACGACCAGTTCGTAGGCGAAGGTCGGATCGTAGGCCTGGCAGGTGGGAAAAGCCGAGGCAAAAAACAACCCCTGGCCGTCCTGGTGCTGCAGGCCCTCACCGTTAAGGGTAGTCCGGCCCGAAGTGGCCCCAAGCAGGAAACCTTTGGCCCGGCTGTCCCCGGCAGACCACAACAGGTCGCCGATCCGCTGAAAACCGAACATGGAATAAAATGCGTAGAAGGGGATCATGGGCAAGCCGTAGGTGGCGTGGGCGGTGCCGGCGGCGATCCAGGAAGAAACCGCTCCGGCCTCGGTGATGCCTTCTTCAAGGATCTGTCCTTCGGGATCTTCCCGGTACCAGGCAAGCGCATCCGCATCCTGGGGTTCATAGAGCTGGCCGCCCGGCGCATAGATGCCCAGTTGCCGGAACAGGCCCTCCATGCCGAAGGTTCTTGCCTCGTCGGGGATGATCGGTACGATGTGCCGGCCGATCTTTTCATCCTTGACCAAGGCGCTGAGCAGACGGACATAGGCCATGGTGGTCGAAAACTCCCGCTCCCTGGAGGAACCGAGTATGTTTTCGAAATCGGACAGTGGCGGTACGGTGAGGGGAGCATGTCCCGGTCTGCGACATGGCACGTCCCCCCCAGCGCCGTGCGCTGCTTCTTGATGAACTGCTCTTCCGGACTGTCTTCCGGCGGCCGGATAAAGGGAAGATCGGCCAATTCTTCGTCTTCAAGTGGCACATGGAATCGGTCCCGGAAGACCTTCAGGGAATCCAGATCCATTTTTTTCACATTGTGGGCTATCATGTCCGACTCGCCAGCCTGTCCCATGCCGAATCCCTTGACCGTTTTCACCAGGATCACGGTCGGCTGACCTTTGTGCCGACGGGCCGCGGAAAAGGCAGCGTAAACCTTTCTCGGGTCATGACCGCCCCGGCTCAACTGCCAGAGATCCCGATTGCTCATACCATCGATCAGGGATGTCAGGTAGGGATCGTCCCCGAATATCTTTTCCTTCAGGTAGTCGGGGCCGCGGGCGTGGATGGTCTGGAAGTCACCGTCGACCATGGAACCGAGCTTCTTCAGCAGCAGCCCCTCTTTGTCCCTCTCCAGGATCGGATCCCACTCACTGCCCCAGATCAGCTTTATTACATTCCAACCCGCGCCCCGGAACCGGCCTTCCAGCTCTTGAATAATCTTGCTGTTGCCACGCACCGGACCATCGAGCCGCTGTAGATTACAGTTGACCACGACAACCAGATTGTCGAGCATTTCCCGGGCGGCCAGGGAAATGCCGGCGAGGGATTCGGGCTCGTCTGTCTCGCCGTCGCCCATGAATACCCAGATCTTGCGATCCCCGGCCTCCTTGAGGCCGCGGCTTGCCATGTATTTCATGAAACGCGCCTGGTAGATGGCCTGGATCGGTCCCAGGCCCATGGATACGGTGGGGAATTGCCAGAAATCGGGCATCAGCCAGGGATGGGGATAGGAGGACAAGCCAAGGCCGCGGACCTCCTGGCGAAAATTGACCAGGTGTTCCTCGCTCAAACGCCCTTCGACAAAAGCGCGGGCATAGATGCCGGGAGAGCTGTGACCCTGAAAGTAAACCATGTCGGCACCATGCTCCGCCTCGGGTCCGCGAAAAAACCAGTCGAAGCCGACTTCATACATGGCCGAGATCGAACTGTAGGTAGCGATATGGCCGCCGAGCGCCTTGCCGTCCTTGTTGGCCCGGACCACCATGGCCATGGCATTCCAACGCACGTAGGCGGCAACGTTGCGGGCGGTCAGCGAATCCTCTGCCGGCATCTTGTCCTCTTCCGCCGGCGGAATGGTGTTGGCGTACTGACTGATGATGCCTGGCGAGGTGACCACACCCAAGGAGCGGGCCTTGTCCGTCAATCGGCTCAACAGATAATCGGCTTTTTCCTTTCCTTCGAAGGCGATCAGGGCTTCGAGGGATTCCAGCCAGTCCCTGGTTTCTACGGGATCGGGATCTTTAAAGTAAGAGCTCATTGGTTTCCTCGCAAAGGTCGTTGTTCATCGGCGTTCTTAACCATGTCGATACAAAATCAACCCCTGTTTCGGTCATGGAAAACAACTAGGAGTCTGTCGGACTTAGGAAATCGAAGCGAAAATTAGGCTGGGCGAGGACAGATTTTGTCGATTTTGCAGGGTAATAGTTGTTCTATTACCCAATAAAGCGGCGAAATATGGACCGTCCATTCGGATTTGCAGCAGATTTACCCTACGTCCGACAGGCTCCTAGGACATATCATACCATTTATAGCCGTATTTTCTAGAATCACCGGGCTGTAAAGAGATTTTTCGGGCCATTTCCTGGTCCTGGAAGTGCTTTTTACCCTCAGGTTCCATGGGGGTCAGGTGGTTCAGTTCAGACTACAGGTTCGCATGGCTGATCCATTGATTTCCACCATCCATATTGACGGCCGTGCCTTTCCTTATTCTGTTTTCCCACCATTTCCAATTGCCGGGTTTGGCTCTACTGAAGGCATCAGAGATGTGTTTGCTCGGGTGGCGTCTTTTGGCGACAGTTATTCACAGTGATGCGTGTTTCGGCATGATTTTGTGGGAAATAAGAGCGGATTCTCCCTGCAAAGCGATGATAATCAGACAGGGAAGTGACCTTGTTTGGTTGATTTCCGGCAGAGCTAAAGGTCGGAAAGTTTCGACTTGGTTCTGTTTCATCTCAAGAAGTTGTATCACTTTTTACTGTACTTGTCCAAATGTTCAGAATCTGAAATAATATATTGATACCGGTATTTTATGGGTCATGTGCTTTCTTTATGTTGCTTGACAAAAGGAAACAACGCTAGATTAACTCACACCTAACGGGACAATCGTTTTCATACAGTGAAAATTCGTGTCAAGATTGAACCAGAAACTTTTGTCGGGAGTTCGATTCTATCCAGGCGCGCCATTTTCAAGAGGCCTTTATGTGATCAGGCGTAAGACCCTTTCTTTCTTCAGGCTTTCCGTCTATTCTTCACTTGTTACTGTGAAATTCATTGCAGTAACAGTTGACAATCACACATAGTCTTCTAGACTATTTCTCTCATAAAAGGGTAACTCTTGAGCAGCTGCTGTTACCAGCAAACGCCAGACGGTAAAGATCGAACCGCCGGCGATACTGCTCAATATCCCTGCCGAGGAATCCTTGCCTGCCTGAACCTGTGAACCCTTTATGAAGAGATGCCGGTACCCATCCATAGCTCTGATACTCTTTGCGGCCTATACGCTCATCGCACTGAGCCCTCTTGCGCCTTTGGCGCTCAAATCGCCAACGCTTGCCCATGCTATTACCGGCCAGTGTTCGGGCGACTGCGATATCTGTGGCTGTTCTCCCGAGCGAAGGGCCGCACACACCTGTTGCTGCTGGATGAAAAAAAAGCGGGAGCAGGAGGCGCGTGCAAAAGGCTCTCTGCATTGCTGCACCCTTGAGCGTGAGCCTGACTGCTGCTCCGGCAGGGCTCAGGAGAAAGCGGCCGTACCTTGCTGCGAGAAACAGCCGGACCGGGAGCATGGGAAGGTGCCGGTAATTGTGTATCGATGCAGCCCTTGCGGCACCGGCACTGCCGCTCTTTTCCCGGGTACGGAATCGTACCAGCATCTTCCCTATCTCTTCAGCGAAAACCTTTCTGCTCCATCCGGAGCAAAGCTTGTGAACCTCCATCCTGGACTCCTTATGTCCCGTTATCAGGAACCGCCTGATCCACCCCCGAGACTTTCCTTCCCGTCATAACTCATTCCATAGTATCGGATTTCCCTTGACGTAGCCACGCAGCTCAGGACGACCGGTGTGTTGTATCTTGAGCAGTTCTCAGGAGCCTTCCTGCCGGTATTCCTTCAGGTCGAAGTGCACCTGCCGACTTCGCGTGTCGGTTTTCCATGCATGGCGAGCCACGTTTAGCTGTATTCGAGAGGGAAGAGACGCCGAATTTCCGTTGCTGCAGGGTTTTGATCCCCGGACAACGGTCTATCCGCGACAGACGGACGCTGCCGGCTGAAGGCTCTGTATGGGATTCCTGCAACTGCCGTGAGGGGCGGGGTGCCGGTAGTGGTATATCCACGCTGCACCTTTCGTTTCTACGGTTTCCCGGACAGGGAAAGAGCCTGGTGCAGTCGTTGTCGCATGGGAGGAAGTGCATGCTGCGAATAGCTGGAATAGTGCTGTTATTGTTGGGCGCTACTGTCTCTCCGGTGTCTGCCGGAGAGGCTGTTGAGGAATGTCATACGCTGGAAGATGTTGTGATTACCGCAACGAGAACGGAGCGGAAAACCGATGAAATCCCAGCCGGTGTCAGCGTTGTCGGTGAAGAAGATATCAAAAATACCCGCATGTTCGGTATCAAAGAGGCTCTTTCCGGTCTTGCCGGAGTGCAGTCCGAGACGAAAAACGGCGGGTATGACGCCCGACTGATTATCCGCGGCGCCGGTTTGAAGGCTCGCTATGGCGTGCGGGAAATCATGGTGTTGCTTGACGGGGTTCCGATTACCGACCCGGACGGCATGTCGCGCTTCGATTTCGTGGACACCCAACTGGTGGAGCGGATCGATGTAGTCAAGGGACCGAATTCAACCCTCTACGGAGCCAATGCGGCCGGGGGGGTGGTGAACATCATCACTCGGAGTCCCTACGAGGAGATCAAGAGTGTCAAGGTCGGCTATGGCAGCGACAATACCCAGATCTATAACCTTATCTATGGTACCAGTTTCGGTCCCACTTCCGTGACGCTGGCAGGAACGCGTAAATCAACGGACAGCTGGCGTCAGTGGAACAAGTTCGAAAGCAATCAGGCCAGTCTCAAGATCGGTCATCTATTGGATGAAAAGACCAGTCTCGATTTCAGCTTCGGCTTTACCGACGCAGACATTCAACTTCCCGGTTCGCTGACCAGGGAGCAGTTTGATACGGACATTACTCAGCTTACCTCGGAACCATGGCGCAATTCCGGGCGTTACAGCACGATCTACAACACCAGCCTGAAGCTGGAAAAGCAGCTGGGCGACCTCAAACTCAAGCCGCTGGTCTATTTTCAGCATTGGAGCCACTTCCATCCGGTCACCGGCCTTATCAACGATGGGGGTGCCGACATATACGGCACCGATATCCAGGCGGACTGGAAACATCGGCTGTTCGGTGCGGATGGCATTCTGACCGCAGGCGTTTCCGCGCAGGTGGACACCCCCTCGGGCAGTAAGTTTACCTATCGTGATGTCCGGACGATTCCCTCCGGTCGGATCGTTTCCACTTTGTCGGATGCCAAAGGTTTTCTGGCGCAGACCGACGACGATACCGTGGCCAAGTGGGGGATCTATGCCCAGGAATCACTGCGTCCCAACAATTCATGGATCATCGATGTGGGTGTCCGCTTCGACCAGGTGCTGTTCGATCTGGCCTCTCAGGTCTATCAGAGCTACAACTATTCCAGCGGTACCTATGTCAATGACCGGGAATCAATTTTCGTCGATAAGACTTTCAATTACGTCAGTCCGCGTGTCGGTGCGGTGTACAAAATTACCGATACCTACAGCGTCTACGGAACCATTTCCACCGGTTTTCAGACCCCCCAGTCTTCGGAATTGAGCACCAACCAGGGTCTTGATCCCTCCACGACGATCAATTATGAAACCGGGGCGCGGGCCCGCTTTGAAGGCGGACACAGCATTGACCTGTCCCTGTTCTATATGGACGTTTCCGATGAGGTCGTTCAGACCTATCTGCCCGGTGGGCAATCATCCTACAGCAATGCCGGTTCCACCACGAAAAAGGGGCTGGAGCTCTCCGCCAAGGCACAGGTTCTAGCCGGGCTCTACCTGGGTGGTGCCTATACCTTCAGCGATTTCCACTTCGATAGCTTCCAGGAGCCGGTCAACGGTACGCTTTATAATCGGGACGGTAATTATCTCCCCTATATTCCCCGGCACCAGTACAGCGTCTACGGTTTTTATAAACATCCATGCGGATTCAAGGCCAAGCTCGAGACCTACAGCTGGGGCAAGTACTATGTGGACAACGCCAATTCAGAGATTTATCACGGCTATGATTTCCTGACCAACCTGATGGTCGGTTATGAGCAGGGCAACTGGGACATTACCTTCACTATCAACAACATCTTCGACCAGAAGTACGCCATGGAGGTAACGAAAGACACCTCGACCACCCGCTATCGCCCCGGTGCGCCCATCAGCTACTTTGGCAAGGTAACCTACAGTTTCTGAGGTGACGACCATGAAATACTCAACTATTGGCATCTTTATCCTATCTGCAGCGATCAGTACCCTGGCTGCGCATCATCGTTTTCAGGATTCCGCCCATTCCATGGGCATGCTGAAGGTCGGTGGAGGTTTGGCGCGCCACCCTGCCATGCTGGACAAGGAACGCGATTCGTATGTCCTGATAGCCACCGCAGGGGTGATACCTCCGTTCCACGGCAATGCTCGGGTAGTCCTGGAGGGTGGGCAGGGGCTGGAGGCGACCTTTCATAATGCCGAGCCGGCGCTGAATTTTGCTTTCCATCATCGGCCCGGATTTCGCGGCGACACCTATTACGACCTGCGTCCACGAGACCGCATTGCCCTCTGGGTCAGAATCAAGCGGAACGGTCCGCCCTGGGCAAAGTCCCGTCAGGGCGGCGGGCCCGTGTCATCAGCGTTGGATGCAGCGAATGGATGTCCGCGCTGTGTTGCTGAAAAGGGTGTGGTGACCGTGAAAGCAAAAAGTGGCGGGCCTGCACTGGTCTTTTACGATACCGAGACCAATGGTCAGCTGCTGAGAATACCGATCAAATTCGTCGGAGCAGGAGGTGGTAGGCATGAGCGTTGATGAAAAGAACAATACGTTCACTTCCGGGCGGAGAACCCTGATCATGGTCCTGTCGTTGCTGCTGTTCCTGCCGCCTCTGGCGGTGATGTTTCAGGCATCCTCCGCTGACATTGATTTCTGTGGCTCCTGGTGTCCGCGGATGTTTTTTGCCGTTCGCAAGGGAGCCGGCATGGGTGAAATCATCGGTGGCATCATGCGCAGCTACCTGGGGGTGGCCCTGGTTGTCGGTATCCTCGCCAGCACCTTTCTCTTCGGACGCTACTGGTGTAGCCATCTCTGCCCGGTCGGCGCTGCGGGAGAGCTGGGAAGCAAGTTGACTCCGGGAAAACTGAAGCTGGACTATTCATCCATTCCCGCTGCACCGGTGCGCTACGGCTATCTGCTGGTCTACCTTCTTGCCCCCCTGCTGGGGCTCGGCAGTCTTTGCTGCAGCTACTGCAATTTTGCCGCGGTTCCCAGGCTCTTTGGAGCGGCTTTTGTCTCGGCCGATCTTGACTATTTCCTCAGATTTTATGGGATCATTAATTTGGGGTTGTTTCTCCTGCTGGCCGTTCTTGCGCGCGGTGGCCGGGCCTACTGCAATTTCCTCTGCCCGGTTGGTGCCTTGGACGCCCTCTCTGCGAGGTTCGGGCAGAGGGTTGGTAAAAGGATGAGGGTGTCCCCCGAGCGATGCACGGCTTGCGGCAGTTGTCGCGATGCCTGTCCGACCTGGGCAATCAGTGTGGAAACGAAGGCTACGATCGATCAATTGTCATGTTTTCCGTGCCACAAGTGCGAGAAGCTATGTCCGGAAGGAGCAATTCGATATGGAAAAGCGAAGTAAGTCCCTTGTCTATGGGGCTGTCGGTGCCTGCGGCGGAGCGGTATCCGTAACGTCTGCGGCCGGTCCCTGTGCAGCGGGAGACTGCGCTGTCTGTTTCCGTTGCTTTGGTTTGGGTGTAATCCTGGTAGCCTTGGCGCTTTTTAAACGCATCAAAAGAGACGATACGAATGGCTTGCTGCACAATGGAAAATAATCAGCATGCGGAGGTACTCTGCAGATTATTCGTACACATGAAAAGTCCGACTGATCAAACGCAAGCGAACGTGCAACCAGCAGGGCAGCGGGGCTCAAGTTGACAATTTCCCTGGCCCCGTTTACCCTTACAATGCACTCTGCACAAGGGGGAATTGAAATTCCAATCAAGGAGATTTTTTTTATGAAAAAAATTATGGTAGGGTTTTCGGTATCGGCCGTATTGTTCTGTTTTGCTATTTCTGCCTTTGGCGCCCAAAGCTGTGGTTGCGGAATGGCGAAAGTCCAGCCGGCTGTCGCTGCTGCCGGCAGCGATGTCAAGACCATAGCGGATTGCAAATACTGCGGTATGAGTCGGGAAAAATTCTCTTTCAGCAGGGTTCTTATCGAATACGACGACGGGACCGTCGTTGGTTTGTGCAGCATTCACTGCGCCGCGGTGGATCTGGCGAACAATCTTGACCGTACTCCGAAATTCATCAAGGTTGGTGATTATGACACCCGGAAACTAATCGATGCCGAAAAAGCCTTCTGGGTAATTGGTGGGGCTAGGCAGGGCGTCATGACGAGACAACCCAAGTGGGCCTTTGGCAAAGAAGGTGATGCGAAAAAATTTATCCAGGAAAACGGTGGAACGCTCGCGACTTTCGACCAGGCCATGAAAGCTGCTTATGACGACATGTACCAGGACACCAAGATGCTTCGTGAAAAAAGAAAAATGATGCGGATGAAAATGGAGAAAAAGTAACGAATTACGCGCTTGTTCTGGTAGAAGGAGTTGTGTCGCTGTTTCGGGTCCCTCCGATACGCCCCTGTGTTGTAGCGGTGATTTTGGAGGGAAATCCCGTTTGAAAACGGGAAAGAAATTTCTTGTCACTGTCGTTCTCCCTGTTCGATAACCGGTTTGGAAGTACTATTTTATTGCTTTAGTAAAATGCCTTCTGGCATTTTTTTCTATGAAAGTTTATTCTGAAGTGTAGTGACCGCCCCTGACAGGGCCTGATTCAATCCAGCAAGGACTACGGTGTCAGGCCGTATTCTTCCTTACCGCAAAAGAGTCTTCTATGCCAATGTACATTTGCAAACTGGGTACCCCTGAAGGGAAGATTCTCACCAAGGAGTATGAAGCGGCAGAATCGGCCGATTTGCGAAGGGAACTTGAGGAGCAGGGTTATCACATCTTCGATCTTAGAAAGAGAGCTGCCTCGGGCCTGCTGCAAAAAAGTTTCGGTCGCAGCAGGGTAAAAAAGAGCGATCTGCTGCTTTTCAATCAGGAGATGCTGGTGCTTATCAGGGCCGGTTTGCCAATTCTCCAGGTGATCGACACGGTCCTTGAGCGCTACGACAGCGGTCCGCTCAACAGTGCCTTGAAGCAGGTGCGGGAAGACGTAAAAGGTGGGGCGGCTTTCTCCACGGCTCTGGAAAGGCATCGCCAGGTTTTTCCGACCCTTTATACCGCTTCCATTCGTGCGGGAGAAAGAACTGGAGATCTTCCTCTTACCATTCAGCGCTATATCAGCTATCTCCGGAAAATGGAGAGTGTTCGAAAGAAAATTATCTCATCGCTGATGTATCCATCAATTCTCGTTGTTGTCTCGATCCTGGCCATCAGTCTGCTCCTGTTCTATGTGATACCGATCCTCAGCAACGTGTTCACGGAGTCCGGTTCGCAACTGCCGCTGCTGACCCGGATATTGATATCTTTTGCATCATTTGTCAGGCACTGGTCCCTGGCGGTTCTTCTTGCGGCGATTCCGCTCTTTGTTGCCTTTCGTTTCTGGGCTTCCGGCGCGGAGGGACGCAACCTGGTTGACCGCTTCAAGTTAAAAATCCCGTTTCTTGGCGCAGTGATGACGGATTACTCCCTGACAAATTTTATTCGGACTTTTGCCAACCTGCTCGGTGGCGGCATTCCGATCGTTGAGGCCTTGCACATGTCAACCGGGACATTGAATAATACCTACATGGAAAAGCGTCTTAGTGAATCCGTCAAATATATTGAAGAAGGTGGGAGAATTTCGGCTGCCTTTGAAAGAATTGACATCATGCCGCCCCTTGCCATTCGCATGTTGCTGGTTGGGGAGTCCACCGGAGCTCTGGAAGAAATGCTGGTTGGAATTTCCGAGTATCTTGAAGAGACATTGGAGGAGCGGCTCCGTCTTCTTACCTCGGCTTTCGAACCGATTATCATGATCGTGATGGGTTTGGTAATTGGGGTAATTATTATCGCCATGTATCTGCCGATTTTCAAAATTGCCGGTACTGTTGGCTAGTGTCCCGTGCGGTTAGTTAGCAGCAGTAATTCCGTGGAATTTTGGTCTCTGGCAAGGTGAGGCGACGCAGGCATAGCGGGGCTCTGTCGAGGAGCCACAACGCAGCCAGGGACCGGAAGAGCCTGAAGTATAAGGATTGAAACAGCTGCACGGGACATTTATGCTGCCGCAAAGGATGAGATGCTCATGTTTTCAAGGAAATCACTCGGAGTTTCTGTTTCATCTACGACCGTGGCTTTTGCGAGGGTAACCGGTCCAGCTTCCGCACCGATCCTGGAGGCTGTTTCCAGTCGACCACTGTCGCCCGCTACGCTGCAACCTTCGCTTCGGGAGCTGAATGTCCTTAATCCTCAAGGCTTTGTCATTGCCCTGCAGGAGGCCCGTAACGCCCTTTCTTGCCGGGGGAAATATGTTTCAGTGTCATTACCTGATTCCGTTGGACGTGTTATGATGTTGGATATAGAGGAGCGCTTCAGAAACCGTTCGGAAGGGCTCGATATCCTGCGCTGGAAACTCAAAAAAAAACTTCCTTTTGATGTGTCCGATGCCCATCTTGATTTCCAGCAGCTTGCTACGCGTGAAAATGGCGATATCGTAGTATTGGTAGTGCTGGCGTTTCGGCCCGTCATCAGCCAGTATGAGGAACTTTTTGCTGCTGCGGGTCTGGTTCCGACCCGGATAGATCTCAACTGTTTCAACCTGAACCGGGTTTTCGAACGGCGCCTGGCAACGTCTGAAAATCATGCGTTCCTGGCACATTTCGATTCTCAGCTGGGGATGATGTTTGTTTGTGGAGGAAGGCCGGAATTTATCCGTATCAGGGAATTGGCCGGAAATGATGAGTTTGACTCTGTTCATAGGGAAGTCAGGCGCTCGTTCCTGTCGTTCAAGGCAAAATTTCCGGAGTGCGAGATCAAGGATGTTTTCTGTTTTGCTCCACCGCAGGTGGTCAAAGCTGTTTGCGGGATCGCGCGTGATGCAATTGGCGGTGAAGCTGTTCTCCTAGATACAAAATCGATGCTCGAGGTTCGGGGAAAAGATTTTTCCGTACCCGAGCCGCTGTTTCCCTTTACTGCGGCCATTGGAACGGCTATGCGGGCATTGTGATGCGATTTACCATAAACCTTGCAACCAGGACTTTTTTTGATCAACGACGGGTAGATCGTGCCTGTATGGTCGCTGTTGTTGTGCTGGCGGCTTTACTGGTGGGGAATATATTGCTTTTTTCCTGGAATCTGGGGGAATCGCGGCGTCTCGATGCCGAGACCAGTGCGGCAAAAAAGCGATTGATCCGCCCACTGCCGCAGGTTTCCGCAAAAGATCAAGCCGGAATCTTGGCAAACGTGTCATTTTACAACGAGATTATCAAACGCAAGTCCTATGACTGGCTTGCATTTCTTGAAAAGCTGGAAGCTGCCACCCCGGATGGTATTTCGCTGACCCTTCTCTCTCCGAACAGGGAGAAAGGCAGCGTGAAACTTGAAGGATGGGCACGTGATTTCAAGGCGATAGAAGCGTATCTGAAAATGCTTGAGGATTCAGAATCGTTCCATAATGTTCTGCTGTTGTCCCATAAAAATGATGCATTGTGGGAGCAGGCCAAAGGGGTCAGGTTTTCCCTTTCGTTTCAGGTGAGAGAGAAATGAGGCAGACGCTATTGGCACTCTATCATCGGAAAAAGCCCTGGTTTATCACGATAGGGGCGCTGCTGTTCCTGAACGCCATCGCGGCTATGGGCATTTTTCTTTTTCAGAAGCCGGGGATTGAGCGGAAAATGGAGCTGGCGGCGGAACAACAAAAAGAGCTTGATGCTCAGGTACGCGGCGATGCAAACTCTACGTATCGCAATGGCAAGAGAGACCTGGAAAAATTGCAGGCATTTATTCCTCCCAAGAGCCAGTTTGCTCCACTCCTCGGGGAAATCATGGACACCGCCACGGAATGCCACGTCTCGACGGACTCTCTTACCTATAAACCTGAATATCTCAAACAGCGCAATTTGCTCCTGTACCATGTGTCACTGTCGGTGAGTGGACGGTATTCGGCACTGCGCTGCTATCTTTACAAGATGCAGACCATGAAAGAACTAGTGGTTATCGATACCATTTCACTGAAGAGCGGGGACCCGTACGAGGAAAAGGTTTCCATGACTCTACAGTTGACAACGTATCTGAGGGACGGCGCATGAAGAGGCAGCGTCTGCTACTCTTGATCCTGGTACTGCTGCTGATCGCATCGTCGATCTGGGGAGTTTTTTCTTTTCCGAGGCAAAAACACATTGCCAAGCTTATCTATTCTCCGGGATCGCGGGCTGTTTCCGTCCGGCATCGCCTGAAAACGGATGGGCAGCAGGCGGGCCAAAACGAAAGACGCGTTTTGAGGATCGATCTTCTGGAGAAACGACCGAAGTTTGCCGAATACCAAAGGGACATATTCAGCCCCCTGTTTGTTGACAAGGAGACGATGTTGGCACGACAGGCCGCCGCGGCCGCGGCAGCAGCGGCGGCTGAGGCGGCACGTCTGGCAAAGAGGATGACCCCGCAGAAGCCTGTCAAGCCTCCCCCGGTGCCGACAGGGATCCAGAATGAACTGGCAGCCTTCAAGCTTCACGGTTTTCTGAAAAAAGATGGGAAAAAGATCGTCTTCCTGGCAAAAGGTCAGGAACTTACCCCGGTGAAAGAGGGATCGACCTTTGCCGGACGTTATGTCGCGACTTCCATTACCGACCAGGTTCTCATCCTGAAGGTAATCGGTAGCGATGAAGAGATAATCATCCCTTTGGTAGAAAATGAACCGCTGCGAGCAATGCGGTGACAGATCAAACCCGGTCCCGGTAGCGGATCCGGCACCCGAGGAGTCACAAGAATGCGTTCTCTGATCTATCTGATCATATCAGGTTGTTTCGCCGTCACCTTGTTCGGCTGCGCTGCGGGACGGGCGTACAACACCGGCCAGAATCTGGAAAAACAGGGAAAGTACGAGGAGGCCATGCTGAGTTATGCGGATGCCTTCCGTGCCGATCCGGAGGGCGTCCAATACCGGGCACGATTCCTCATGGCACGCGACAAGGCCGCAGACATACGTTATGCGAAGGGACAAAAGGAATTCAGGAGTGGCGATTATCCTGCCGCTTTGACGGATTTCCAGGTCGCGTATGTGCTGGATCCGTCCAAAGATATTTACAAGCAGAAGGTCGACTTGACCATGAGAAAAAGGGATGCTCAGGAAGCCTACAAAGAAGGGTTGGAGTTTGAAAAAGATAACAAGCAGAAATTTGCTAAACTGGCTTTCGAGAAAGCCATTAACCTGGACCCGCACAATTCAGACTACAAGCAGGCACGGGAAAGGGTCCTTAAACAGCTCAATACCAGGGTGTCAGGCTACGAGTTGAAACTCACGTCGCTGAAACCTTTTGCCTTCAAATTTAACGGTGCCGGACTCAAGGGGGTTTTTCGAATTCTGACCCAGCTTTCCGGTATCAACTTCATTTTTGACGAAACGGTCAAGGACTTGCCGGTGACCATCAGCCTGGAACGAACGAATTTTCGCCAGGTGCTGGATCTTTTGAGTACCATGTATGAGCTTGGGAGTACGGTGCTTAATGAAAAAACGGTATTGATCTACCCGAAGACGGCCCTTAAGCTCAAGCAGTACGAAAACATGGAATTGCGCACCTTTCATCTCAACTACATGGATGCAAAAAAAGCTATAAATTTAATTCGCAGCATGTTGCCGGCGCGCAAGATTTACGTGAATGAAGAAACCAATTCCATTGTTGTGCGCGATAGCGCCGATACCATCGATGTCATTGGAAAACTGCTGGATGCCAATGATGTCCCGGATGCCGAAGTGCTGCTGGATGTTGAAGTTATCGAGTTGAACAATAAGAACACAAAGGATGTGGGGTTGCTGCTGAGCCGTTATGGGGTTGACATGGGTGCTTTTGATCTGAACAGTGGGCTTCTGCTGGCCGATAAGTTGAGCAGCGCTCAATCAGCGGGTACCACCACCGATGCCGGCATTTCCAATCTGGTCAACGCTTTCAACTGGAACGGATTCGGCGGTTTTGTCACGGTGCCGAACGCTACCTATAATTTCGGCAAGACGATTGCGAAGGGGGAGGTCCTCTCAAATCCTAAAATCCGGGTAAAAAACAAGGAAAAAGCCAAATTCAACGTGGGGACACGCGTCCCGATCACCACTACCACGACGAATGGTACGGTCGGAGGCTACAGTGTCAATGTCCAGTATGTGGATGTAGGCGTAAAGCTTAATGCCGAACCGTTGATTCAGCTTAATAATACCATTGATATCAAGCTGAGCCTGGAGGTCAGCTCCATTGTGCAGAAGGAGACTCTGGCCGACAAGGTATCCACGGTAGTCACCATCGGTACCCGTAACCTGGAAACCGTCCTGAGCCTTAAGGATGGCGAAACAAGTGTCATTGGCGGACTGATTTCTCGAACCAATACCGACAGCAAGAGCAAGATATTCCTGCTGGGAGACATTCCCTTGATTGGGCCGTTTATTTCAGGTAATAGCAATAGCAAGGACAAAACGGAAATTGTGCTTGCCATTACTCCTCATTTGGTGAGGGGAGTGACAGTTCCTCCGGCAAATGTCTCCTCTTTCATGTCCGGAAAAGAGGATGATCCGTCACTTGCCACCTTCCCGCCGTCTTCTGAAGATGAGCCGGGACCTGTACCTCAAAAGCCGGGACAATCCGTTGCTCTGCCAAGCCCGTTCTCACCACCGGCCGGACCGCAGCCGAATACAGCCCAGCCCGCTATGGTTCCACAGGGCACTCCTGCTCCGGTTGCCGGAGCGCCGGAGACAGCCCCGGTCACGGGATCTCAGACAGTTCCTCCCACAGTGGTGCCGGCCAGTCCGGGGGCAACTCCGATACAGGGGACAGGTTGGGTTATCCTCTCGACACCGATAGTGAGCAAGGCGGGTGACACTTTTAAGGTGGAAATTCGCGCCAAAAATGTCGGTCCGGTCATGTCGGCACCTTTTTCCATAACGTTTGATCCGGATTTTGTAGAGCCTGAATCCGTTTCAGCGGGGACTTTTCTGCAAAAGCAGGGTGTGCAGACCAACTTTTCCAGTTCCATAGACCCGGCTGGCGTTATCAACATAAATCTATCTCTTCCGGAAGGGGCCGCTGTTAATGGCGGGAGCGGAGTTCTGGCAACCGCCGTATTCCGTGCCAAAAAGCAAGGGACCGCGGCCTTCGGTTTCCGGGATGTTGCGTTCAAGTCGGCAAGTGGTGCTTCCATGACGGTAGTACCGGTTGCAACCTCGCTACTTATCCAGTAAACATGATGAACTTTCTGTGGAAAAAAAAAGGGGTTACTCTCCTTGAGCTGATTGTTGCCATCAGTATCCTGACCATTTTAGTTGCGGGTATTGTACCTTTGACTCGCATGACCGCCAAAAGAACACGCGAAATCGAGCTAAGGAGCAACCTGCGGATTATCCGGACTGCCATCGATGATTTCAAGAAAAGCTACGACAAGGCCGTGGACGATAAAAAAATACCGGTGACGGAGAACAAGTCCGGCTATCCCGAAACATTGCGTCAGCTGGTGGATGGCTATGATTTTGGCGGCCTCTATGCTTATAAGAAGAAGTTTCTGCGCAAGATACCGGTTGACCCGATGAATCCGCCGGAGCCAGGTGAAGAGCCCGAATGGGGATTACGTTCCTACACTGATCAGCCTGATTCAGACTCGTGGGGCGGGGAAGATGTCTATGATGTATATTCACTCAGCAAAGGAACAGCAATTGACGGAACAAAATACAGGGATTGGTGATGGCTCCCGGCGAGGTCTGATGACACGGGGGCGTCGGGGTTTTACCTTGATAGAACTGATGATTGTGCTATCAATTATCGGTATTCTCGCTTCCATTGCCGTGCCAAATTATCAACGGTGGATCATACGGGCGAAAGAAGCAACGCTGAGCGACACCCTCAATAATTTCCGCAAGACTATCGACGAGTATTATGCCGATCAGGGTAAATATCCTGATTCATTGGGCGACCTTGTTGCGAAAGGATACCTGCGGGGGCTTCCGGTCGATCCCTTTACCAAAAAATCCGATACCTGGATAACTGTTGCACCTCCCGAAGATAGCAGCACCCCTCTAGATTCCGGATCCTCACCGCTCAAGGAGCCTGGCAATGTCTATGACGTCCACAGCGGTTCCAACCTGGTTGGATCCAATGGCGTTCCCTACAACGAGTGGTAAGGGAATGCCGGTGATGTGACGGTATCTCGCGTAATTGGGCCGGATGGTCCGGGGTGCCACCACCTTTTACTCCACGAAGGTTACCCGGTTTATTTCCTTGAGGGTCGTTTCTCCATCCAGAAGTTTTTCTATTGCCGATTCCCGCAGAAATATCACTCCCGATTCGCGGGCTTTTTGTTTAAGCTCGGTTGTCGATGATTTTTTGATCATCAGGTCGCGAATTTCATCTGTCATGTCGAGAAGCTCCACGATAGCGGTCCTGCCGTGGTACCCTGTGCCGTTACAGGCTTCACAGCCGTGCGCTTCATAAAGAATGCTCTGCCGCGCGCGCGAGGGATCAATGCCGGAATCCCGGAGAACCGCATCGGGGTAACTGGTGGCAATCCGGCACTTCGGACAGAGTCGCCGTACCAGCCTTTGCGCCATGACACAGTTCAGGCTGGAGACGAAATTGTAGGGGTCAATGTTCATGTGAAAGAAGCGGCCAATTACGTCAAAAACATTGTTGGCGTGTACGGTGGTAAAGACCAGGTGCCCGGTCAGTGCCGATTGTACGGCAATTTGAGCTGTTTCGGAGTCACGAATTTCCCCGACCATGATTTTGTCCGGATCGTGGCGCAGGATTGAACGCAGTCCCCTCGCAAATGTCAGCCCTTTCTTTTCGTTGACCGGAATCTGGAGAATACCGCGCAGCATGTATTCGACCGGATCCTCAATGGTTATGATTTTTTCTTCTCCAGTATGGATCTCGGTCAGAGCGGCATAAAGGGTTGTTGATTTCCCGCTTCCGGTCGGTCCGGTAACGAGAATCATGCCGTACGGTTCGTGAATCTTTTTGCGGAAGCGCAAAATCTCCCGGCTGCTGATGCCGAGGCTTTCCAGGGTCAATCCTTTCAGGTTGCTGGCGATTGCTTCTTTATCAAGAATCCTGATCACCGCATCTTCTCCCAAAACGCTGGGCATGATGGAAAGCCTGAAATCGATGGACTTCTCTCCCAGGCGAACCTTGAAACGGCCGTCCTGGGGGATGCGTCGCTCGGAAATATCCAGCTCGCTCATGACCTTGAGACGCGAGATGATCGGGGCTTGAAACTGGATCCCCATCGGATCGCTGGCCTTATAGAGCACGCCATCGATACGGTATTTGATGAACACGCCTTCCAGGCTGGTTTCAATATGGATATCGCTGGCACGACGGTTCATTGCGTCCAGAATCGTTGTGTTGAGGAGCTTGATGATCGGGCTGGTGTCCGCGGAAATGCCCTCCATCGACAATATTTCTTCTCCGTGGTCGTTTTCCTTGACCAACTGCAGCATGAAGTCTTCCGATACTTCCCGTAAAACCCGGCTGGTTGCCGTACCTGCTTTGAAGAAATCCGTTATTGCCGACTCGGTTGCCACACAAATCTGTATCTGGCGATCAACCAGGAGTTCCAGTTCGTCCAGCTTGAGCACATCGGTGGGGTCGGAAACGGCGACAATCAAGGTGTCGGAATTCATTTCCAGTGGCACAATATGGAAACGATGGATGAAGTCGGCCGGTAGCGATGCAAGGAGTTCTTCGTTGATTTTATAGTGGTTCAAATCGACAAATTCGAGTTCGAATTGCTCTGCCAACGCTCGCGCAAGGTCTTCCTCACTGATCAGGCCTTCGAGGATGCAGATTTTACCGAAACGCTGATCCTCCATGCTGAGTTTTTCAAGGATGAGGGGCAGATATTCCGCAGCCAGAGAGCCTCTCTCAATAAGAATCGTTCCGATGTCTTTATTCTGGTAATCCATTGTTGTCTCACTATCTTTAAGAAGGAACTCCCTGTGGGACCTTGCCGTTTATTTTCTGTCCGGAACCATCGACGGGGCCGCAAGGTGGTTGGCGGTCGTGACGTAGTCACGTACGGCTGCATCGGCGGTTTTCGAATCAAAGAGATCCAGTGGGGGGGCGACGGTTAGAGGATATTCGGTCATCTGGCCTGAGAATTCCACGGTCAGCGAGGTTGAAATGCTTCCTCGTTTTGGCAGAATATCCAGAATCCAGTTGCCGGGTTCTGTCATCTTTGCCGAGACGCAATGTCCTCCACTGATGGAAAAATTCGGAGGTTCTCCACTGCGGCCTTGCAGTCGCAGGGTGATGTGGGCCACGGTTGTGCCATCCGACAGGACTATGGCAGGATTCTGACTGAAGACAGGGTCCCAGCGAGTGAACAGGCCTTCCAGTGCGGTTGGAGTTTTCTTCCCGGAAAAAGCCCGGAATCGGTCCAGTACACTTTCCTTCCGATCAAATGTTGGAGTTCTTGCGCTGGGAAATTGAGAGCCCGGCAGGGGGATCTGTGCCACAGCATTACCTATCGGCAGTGCCACGAAGATGAGTGCTGCGAGGGGTATGAGGAGCAGTCGTCCCAAGGATTGGGAAAGCTTGATGCCGTTTCCGGGATTTAACCATTTGAGTGACGTGTCGGGTGACGGGCGACCTTGTGTCCGCTCCGGTCGAGTAGCGGGAAGCCACAGGGAAGACAGCAAGTTGGTAGACATGGATAGTTCCTGTTTGGTAATGAAAGAGAGAAGTCTCACGTGCATCTCAACCTGTTTGTGACGTGTCCACATATTTACAGTAGAGTATATCTTACCTGGAACGTCCTGTACAAGAAACGAATTATTCCGCATAACGGATGTGCCTTGACTGCGTGAGCAGTGAAAAGGCTGCTCGTGCTCTGTTCCGGCGTCTCATCGAAATAACCAAGCCCGATTGAAATAAAAGGCTCCATTTGATACTCTAGTGTAACGTGGTTTCGTGCCGATGTAAAATCTTACAAACAGCGACATGCCGCCAGGTTGGTTACTTGAGGGGTTGTCGTTACGTCGAAACCGAGTGCTATGAAAATAATGCAGAATAACAAAGGGTTCGCGCTTCTGGCGGTATTGACCATGGTTATCATCATGGGGATTTCCCTGGGCGCGGCCGGATTATCCTGGCGAATCGTCATGAAAAGGGAGCGGGAACAGGAGCTGCTTTTCCGCGGTACCCAGATCCGGGATGCCATTGCCCGCTGGTATGCACTCAAGTCGGTTGATCAGGCGGCCATGCCGCTCCGGGATCTGAAAGATTTGCTGGCTGACCCTCGCACACCCAAAACGGTACGCTATCTCCGACGCCTGTATAAAGATCCCATGACAAACAAAGATTGGGAGCTGATCGTTGATCCCTCAAAAGGTATCCAAGGCGTTGCCAGTACCAGCCAGGAGAGACCATTAAAAACGGCCGGTTTTCCAGAGGATCTTCAGGATTTTACCGGCAAGGGCCGCTATAGCGAATGGCGCTTCGTCTATACCCCAGCGGCAGCCACGCAAGGTGTTCCGGCCAAAGCGCCGGCTCTCGATCCGACACAGGTGCAGCCGAATGTCGGTGGAGAACCCCCCCCGGCTAAATCTCCGTGAATTTTCTCTTCCCCTGTCCATTGAATATCAAGGCGCCGATACCTGCACCACCGAACTGCTCTCGCCATTGGGGTTGATCACCTGCACGGTGAAACTTTTCTCAGCTGAATCGTAGGGGTAGCGCTGGTAAATGATTCTGTTACAGTTCACGTAAATAACTTTTTCCCGTTCAACCGGATTGAC
Source organism: uncultured delta proteobacterium (assembly GCA_963748325.1). Taxonomy (GTDB): domain Bacteria; phylum Desulfobacterota; class Desulfuromonadia; order Geobacterales; family Geobacteraceae; genus RPRC01. The sequence goes on from CAVVIJ010000001.1 coordinate 558,045, forward strand.
CTCGGCGGGTGTCATGGATTTTCCTCCCACAACAACAGTGGAATTGCTCAGCAAATTCCTCCCTTCGATAATCAGGTCATAGTAATTTACATAATTTTCACCTTGAGTCACCCCGGTAATTTCGGGTTTTGAATCAATAAAAAGCGCGAGAGATGAGGAGAGGGTTCCACCCGGATTTTTTACCTGTACGGTGTGAAGTCCGCTGGCGATCCGGGGGATGAGAATGGAAAGTGAGTCGCTTGATCCGAAGCGGCTTTTGATTACCGCGCCGTCAAAAAGCACTTGCGAACTTTGGAGAAAATTTCCGCCGCTGATTTGTACCACCCGTTCATTATCAGGAGTGCAGGCGAAGATTTTGTCCGGGGTCAGGGACGTGACGATTGGTGTCCGTGGTGTAACGGAAAATCGGTAGCCTTTACTGACCGTGCCGTCTTCGCGGCGAACGAAAAGGCCATACAGGCCCGGCGACAGATCGGGAATCTCAAAACTGAGTTCTTTCGGACCTTGCACAAAGGTCTGAGCTTCCAGCGGCCCGAGCAAGACCCGTGTTCCATCGCTGAAGCCTGACCCGAAGAGTGTTACACGCATTCCCGGCTCGGCCTGGGCGGGAATGATACTGATGATCGTAACAGGAACGGTCCGCCCATCCCTGCTTCCCGTCAATTGTCCGCATGCCAAACCGGTCAAGGCGATACTCATCACCAGCACCGCCAGCACTATCAGCGGAACAGATCTTATCTTATTTGGCTTCAATTGTGGTACGAACATGGTTTTTCCCCCATTTTCTCCTGCCAGAAAAATTGCTTCCAGAGTGACCTTTCGACAGTGGACGGCATGAATTGTCCGGTACCGCTAAGTGTACCAGCAATTGCTGTGGAGGGAATAGTCCATCAATATCGATAACTCAGATCAACTTTGCCGATTTGATTCGTGCGGTTGATTCCTCCTGCCAGGTTTACATTGTGGATTCTCTCCCAGCCATACATCAGCTGTACGTCGACATCGCCATGAAGCGGAAGTTGCCAGAGAACGCGCAGAGCGTTTTTGCGTTCGACCGCCTGAAGTTTTCCATTCGGATCAAAAATGCCTTCCGAGTTGACGGTGACCCTTCCCAGGTTTCCTCTCTCCGTGTGTATGTATTCCAGGGCAAGGTTGTTCCTGACTGAAAACCAATGACTGAAGCGGGCATACAACTCTTCTGCCGCCCCTCCCTGGGAGGGACCGATATTCATGCCCTTGTAAAGATATCCCTCGGGAAAAGTCCCGTTGGTGGCAAGTAGGGCATTCCCGAAATAGTATTCCAGTCGAAGGTCGTTTTTGCCGTCGGCCGTAAGACAGGGGATGAACATGCCGGCAACATAACTTTCGGCAATCGGCCAGAAGGCGGCAGTGTCTTCACCTGAAAATTCCCCGTACATTTCCGTATTGCGCAGAAAAGGGAACCGTATCCGTAGGTCCAGTCCGGCTACGCTGTTCGAGTTGTCACTGCTGGTGCCGCCTACCAGACCGCGGAACCAGTCTCCAAGAGAGTTGTTTACCCCCGGCCCACCTTGCTGGCGACCCAGATTGAGGCCTACTTCGAGAGTATCCAGCGGCTTTATTGCAAGCTTTGCAGCGATAAAAAATGGTTGCCTTTTTTTGCCATCCGTCACGGTGGAATCGAAGCGGGAGACGATGAGAGAGTATTTCACCAGGCCCAGGTAGCGTTTCACCCAACCGATGTCAAGGGGCTCCGGACTCGAGAGTTTAATCAGGTCAAAATTTCTCGCATTGTCTGAAAGTGTTATGGCGGTCCGGTAGCCGGGGCCGAGCCAGTTGGAATCCCTTCCCAGTTCCAGTTCAAGGCCGCCACTGCCAATCTTTATGTATCCTTTGTTCAATCTGCCTTGCGCGACCCGGTCTTGGAATGAATAGAGGAGCAGGGGCTCGACGAGAGCCGAAGCGTACGAGCCCAGATACGCCTCGCCGCTGAAACGGTATTCGGCATTGTAGCCCTTTCGGTAGCGGATCCCCTCGTTATTTTCAAGTAGAGGAGTTCCTTCTGTTCCGTGCTGCATGACGGGAGATGGATAGGGATTTTTCGGGCGCAATCCTGAGCCGATGCCGAATACTCCATCTCCACCCGGGTCGTGGACCGGTCGTTCGTAACTCCGGGGGGTGCCATTAAGGTAGACATAGCGTAATCTTGCGGAAGAAAAAGGATTGTAATCAAAGGTCGGAGCTTTTTCCGGCTCATTGCGGAGGGATATTTCACGGGGAAGTAGCTCGCGTACTCTGTTGAGAAGGCTCGAGGCGAAGGTTCGTGCAGACTCATTATCAATGCTGGCCAAGTTACTTTCCGCTTCAAGGGCCAGTCTGGCTGCTTCTGATTTTGTAAAAGGCCGAAGTCCCTGGATGTTGGAAGTAATGATTCCAAAACCGGTCAACTTTTCCAGGTAAAGGTACAGAGGGCTGTCAAGAGGGATATTGTTCGATGCCAGCGCAAAGGCGCGGTCGACGGGAAACGCAATGAAAACAAAAAGCAAGATGATTTCAATAAAGACAACTGCCGATCGAAAAAACATTATTCACCCTGGAAGAAGGATGCCGGCGGTCTTTGCTAGTTGCCGTCAATGGCGAGATCCTGCTGGGAAACCGGCTGTCGTAACGGAAGGACTTGTGCAGATTGCGAGCGATCCTTCTTTCTTTTTTGCTGGCCGGAGGCCAGGGTCTGATGTTGCCATTCCATCGGATACTGGTACTGCCGTGAGGGTGTAAATTCCATGACCAGGCAGCGAAGGGCAATGACCATTCCCTGAATATCATCTATTTCAGCCAGCCGGAACAATTGGGCCAGTTCTGATAGAAAACTGTCTGAGTCTGCTGTGGCCGATGCTGCAATTTTGATTTTCTTGTGTGGGGTTTCCTTGACCCCTTCTTCTTTTGTCAGGAGTTCTTCGTACAGTTTTTCACCGGAACGTAAACCGGTAAACACAATATCAATATCCTTGTAGGGAATCAACCCTGAAAGCCTGATCAATTCCTCTGCCAGATCCAGAATACGGACCGGTTCTCCCATGTCGAGAAGAAATATCTCTCCTCCCTTGCCAAGGCCGCCAGCCTGCAGAACCAACTGAGTGGCCTCGGGAATAGTCATGAAATACCTGATTACCTCGGGATCGGTAACCGTTACTGGCCCCCCCTTTTTTATCTGTTCCAAGAAGATGGGGATAACACTTCCGCTGCTGCCGAGAACATTGCCGAAGCGTACCGTGGAAAATTTTGTCGAGCTTTTTTTTGCCAGTGTCTGGATATAAATTTCCGCAACACGTTTCGATGCCCCCATGACATTAGTCGGATTAACCGCCTTGTCCGATGATACCATGACAAAACTGGAGACTCCGGACCTGTGGGCTGCGTCGGCAAGTACCTTGGTTCCCTTGCTATTATTCAAAACCGCCTGGCTTGGGTTGTGTTCAAGTAAAGAAACGTGCTTATAGGCTGCTGCGTGAAAGACCACTTCCGGGCCGTACTGAGAAAACACCGTATCAATCTTTTCACTGTTCCTCACGTCACCTAGAACTGGAATGATTTCAAGATGTTGATGCTTTGCCGACAGTTCCTTGTCGATATAAAAGAGTGGGGTCTCGGCATTGTCAAGCAGGATCAGTTTTTCGGGGCCGAACTCGGCGATCTGCCGACAGATTTCACTGCCTATGCTGCCGGCAGCACCTGATACCAGGACAATTTTCCCTTGCAGATAACTGCGGATTCCGGATTTATCCAAAATAACAGGTTCTCGTCCGAGAAGGTCTTCCAGTTCCACGTCCCGAAGCTGGTTTACCAGTACCTGGTTGTTTATGATGTCGCTGATCGCGGGAAGAATCCTGACGTGTGCGCCGGTCTTGTTGCAATTCTCGATTATTTTACGCAGGAGCTTGCCCCGTATCGATGGTACGGCAATTATCAATTCCTCTATTCTATGATGGAGGACAAGTTCCCGCATCTGTTCCTGTTTGCCCAAGACCGGGATATTGCAGAGATACATTCCTTTTTTCTTGTCGTCATCATCGATAAAACCGACGATGTTGTAATCTGCTGTCTTTTGTCGTTCTATTTCCGTCAGGAGCAGGCGACCTGCATCTCCCGCTCCCAGTATCAAGGTTCTGCGCCCAACGTCTCTGTTGGAGCTTACGCTGTGGTCCCGATACAACCTCCATGTCAAGCGGCTTGATGCAATCAGAAACAGGAGGGTAAGCCAATCAAGGATTATAATCGAGCGAGGAAAATGGTCGTAATAAGTGAAAAAAGTAAGCAAAAATGAGGAGCAGAGGGAGGAGACACTTACTACCTTGAAAATAGTAAGGGCGTCCCGAACTGAAGCGTAGCGCCAGAGCTTCTTATAAAATCCCGTGGTTAAAAATACCAGTGGTTTAACCGCTACGACAATCCATAGGCCCTTCCAGAAGAGTTCACTATAGGCGGGTGGAATCTGAAAATCGAAACGGATAAGAAAGGAGAGGGTGTATGCCAATACTATTAGGACTGCGTCGATAAGCATGAGTAGAAGTTTATTGCGATGAGACACAGTCTTCTCCTAAAGATTCTTGAGCAAGGGGGCAATCAAGAGAGCATTATAAATGCAGGGGAAAATTTTCGTTGTCCAGTAAGTCTGAAAGATGTCCTTTGGGAAACGGGATGGGTGATCAGGCGCTACGCAAATATGTTCCAATGGTACTGGATTTATAAAAAAGATCTGGCTGCTCACGCCATTTTCAAAATTACATGGCGCTTGCAGATGTTTGGTATAATGAAAACAATTTATAAAACACTAAATTATATTGCTGCCAAGCCAAGTTTCACCTCAAAATTCCGGTATAAATTCCCTTTTCTCGACAGTGTCATGTTTTTAGCTTATAATATTTTTTCAAATTCACAACATAATTTATCAAAACTATCAGAAACCATATGTGGTTGTTAAGAAATTATTCAAAAACCGGAAGACAGGAGATCTGCCTTTGAAATTGGGATCAGTGATTTATTCCTTCATTTTCTGCTGTATTTTCCTTGCTGCGTCACCTGCCGGACTTGTCTTTGCCGAGGCTCCGATTGGTGCTCCCCCGGTACCTGCCACAGCATCTACCTATTCATACCCGCACAAACCAACTCCTTTTCAATCGTTGTCTTCAGCGAGGCTCTACTCCCGGGACTCCTTGGAGTCTTCTTCGATGAAAAGGCCCGGTCAACCGTTGACGGAGAAGATGCGAACTGCAGATGATGGAAAGGTACCCACTGTCAAAGAACGAAGAAGGCGGACTGACGACAAAGAGAAAGTGGCGGTTGCCGAGGACAGTAAAATTCTGAAGGAAAAGGAAGAATTGTCACCGATTGAACAATCTCTCCTGACTGAAGAGACCACGAAAGACGATGCCCATCCCATGCCGTACCGTGTACAGCATCTGAGCCAGTTCGGCTACAATTTCTTCAAGCCTTCTGCGCAAGGTTTTGCCCCACTCACCGATGTTCCCGTCGGATCTGATTATGTTGTTGGTCCCGGAGACAAGATTGTCCTGAATCTCTGGGGAAGCGTTGAGGGAACCTACGAGCTGGAAGTCAATCGCAGTGGCGAAATATTTCTTCCCCGTGTTGGAAACATAAAGGTCTGGGGAGTCACCTTCGGCGAGCTGCAGAATCTTCTGAAAAGCAATTTGTCGAAAATTTATAAGGACTTCGGCTTAAATGTGACGATGGGTAAGCTCCGGATCATGAAGGTGTTCGTGGTGGGGGAGGTTAAGGCCCCTGGCGATTATAACCTGAGTTCTCTCTCGACAGTGATAAATGCCTTGACTGCGGCTGGCGGACCTCTAAAAACCGGATCACTTCGCTCCGTTCAGGTCAAGCGCGCAGGTAGGGTGGTGGATACGGTCGATCTCTACGACTTTTTCCTCAGCGGCGACAAAAGCAGAGATATTCGCCTGCAGCCCGGGGACACGATATTTGTTCCGGTGATTGGACGTGTTGCGGGCATTTCCGGAAATGTGAAACGCCCTGCCATCTATGAGCTGAAAGACGAGACAAATCTTTTTGACCTGGTTAATCTTGCAGAAGGATTTCTCCCAACCGGGTATCTCCAGAGAGTCCAGCTTTCCCGGATTGATGCCCATGAAAAAAAGGTGGTTGCCGATTTCAACCTGGATCCAAAGGGTAAAGAGACATCCCTTGAGGAGATGATGAAGGGCATAAAGATCCAGGATATGGATCTGGTTAAAATTTTCCCCATTGATAAAACCTTGCGTGACCATGTGAGGCTTTCCGGGTATGTGCTCCGACCGGGAGATTACGCCCTGAAGCCCGGAATGAGGGTCCGAGATCTTCTCCCCCAGGATAATCTTCTCCCGGAGTATTATCGCGATGCCGCCGAGATAACCCGGCTCTATCCTCCTGATTATCACCCGGAAAAACTGTTCGTCAATCTGGCCAAGGCACTCAGCGGTGATCCGGAGTTTAATCTGGAATTGAAGGAGTTCGACGAGGTTAGGGTCTTTTCTCGCTGGGAAATGGAAGAAATGCCCACGGTGTGGGTAAATGGTGAGGTGCAAAACCCCGGAGAATATCGGCTCTTTGAAAATATGACGGTGCGCGATCTCCTCATGGCAGCGGGTAACCTGAAGATAACCGCCTACCAGAAGCTCGCCGAGTTGAGTCGTATAAAGCAGACAGGCGAATCGGTTTCGTCATACCCCATTACCATAAATCTTGAAGAGGCCTTGAAAGGTGACAAGACGCAAAATCTTGTCCTCCGTCCTTTTGACGAGTTGAGTGTCAGGAAGATTCCGAACTGGGTTGAAGAAATTGATCGTCATGTCGTCCTCAGTGGAGAAGTGAAATTCCCCGGCATCTACCCAATCTATAAAGGGGAAAAACTGAGTTCCGTGATAGAAAGAGCGGGAGGATTTACCGCAAATGCCTACCTGCAGGGAGCGAAATTTACCCGGGAATCCGTGCGTGAAACTCAGCAGAAGCGTATGGACGAGGTTATTGCTCGAACTGAACAGGAAGTGCTTAAAAAACAGGGTGAGTTGTCTGCGTTGGCATCGTCCAAAGAAGAGTTGGATGCAACCAAAGCATCCCTGGAGGGGCTGCAGAAAGGTCTGGATAAGCTGAAATCGGCAAAAGCGGAAGGTCGAATGGTAATTCAGCTTGCTCAGTTACCGGGTTTCGAGAAGAGTGAATATAATATTGAGCTGATGGGTGGCGATACGCTGCAGGTTCCGAAGATACCTAGTGAAGTCACGGTACTTGGGCAGGTCTATAACCCCACCTCCCTCATCTACATGCAGGGGAAAAGTGTCTCCTACTATTTGAACCGGTCGGGAGGGGCGACACGAGACGCGGAAGAGGATGACATGTACATTGTCAAGGCTGACGGTACGGTTGTCAGCAGACAGCAGTCGTCACTCGGATTTAATTGGAATGATGATACCAAGTCCTGGTACTTCGGTTCGTTCCTTTCTACTCAGATGCAGCCGGGAGATACACTCGTGGTGCCGCAAAAACTTGAGCGGATCGCCTGGATGCGGGAGATAAAGGATATTACTTCTATCCTTGGCAATATTGCGCTTACTGCCGGGGTAATAGTCGCGGCGGGGCTTTAATAGAAGATGTGTGGCCAGGTGCGCAAGGAGTGATTTACCGCATTGCTCCTCGAACATGTTTTAAATCTTGACACTCAACCATGAAATATTGGAGTAGCAATGCAACATACGGAAAATACTAACCCCGAACCTCGAGCTGCGGTCCTTGGTCCTGCCTCTCCAGGCTTGCTCGATTACCTTGCCGTTATTTTCAAGCACCGACGGATGATATTCCGCATTACGCTAGCCTCAACAATTATCACAGTTATCTACACTCTTTTCATGCCAAATATATATACTGCCAAGACGCTGATTCTGCCTGCACAGGATGATCGCGGAATGATGTCTGCCATGATGAGTCAATTGGGTGGTTTGGCAACTCTGGCAGGAGGTGTGGGAATCCCACTTGGCGGTTCGACTACGGCAGATCTCTATGTGAGTATGCTGAAAAGTGAGGCTGTCAAGGATCCTATCATTGACCGATTTAGGCTTCTGGAGGTTTACGACAAAAAGTACCGGACTGATGCCTATAAAGTACTCGACATGAGCACCTTGGTTTCGCTTGGTAAGAAAGATGGCATAATTACTTTGGCTGTCAGTGGCAGGAATCCCAAGCGTGCTGCAATGATGGCGAATGCCTATGTTGAAGAGCTCGGGAAATTGGCTGTTCGACTGAATGTAGCAGGCGCAGGTCAGAATCGAACCTTTCTTGAGGAGCGACTTGTAAAGGCCAAGGCTGATCTTTCAAAAGCTGAAGAAAACTTGAAAGCATTCCAGTCAAAGAACAAGGCAATAGATGTATCTGCCCAAGCTGAGGCCACAATCAAAGGTGTTGCCGAGCTTAGGGCCCAGCTCGCGGTCCAGGAGGTACAGCTTGCAACTATTAGACGCCAGTTTACAGATTCCAGTCAGGAAGTGAAAAATTTGGCCGCAACAGTAAATAATATCAGGGCGCAGATAGCAAAACTGGAGGGTGTGAGTGGGGATAGCGCTATGCCTTCTGTTGGTTCTGTCCCAAGCATTGGCCAGGAATATTTAAGACTTATGCGCGAGTTCAAGATTCAGGAGTCTCTCGTGGAGTTGCTGACTAAACAATACGAGATGGCAAAACTATCCGAAGCGAAAGATGTCCCTCCTTTTCAGGTTATTCAGAAAGCAAAGATTCCTGAGAGGAGAAGTAGTCCTGCAAGGGGAAAAATTGTTCTTATTACAATTTTCGTTTCAGTAATTTTTTCACTATCACTAGCGATTCTCTGTGAAAATTTTATTCGTATGGACAATAAGAAAAAAATGCTCTTGAAAAGTATGTTTAACTTTCGAAATTAGTATTGAACAAGTTTTGAGAAGTGAATGCAGAATTAAGAATGCAGTATAAATAACTCAGCCAATGGTCCTCTGAAAGATAAATTCCAAAGGGTAAAAAGCGATGTCTGATTCAAAAAAGCCTCCAATTTTCGTAACTCAACCATTCCTTCCACCTTTGGCAGAATTCATCCCTTATCTTGAAAAAATATGGGAAAATAAATGGCTTACCAATGCAGGCCCATTTCATAATGAGTTGGAATCGGTTTTGGCTGAGTACCTGGGGGTGGAACACCTTGCCCTTTTTACTAATGGTACCATTGCGTTGGTTACGGCACTTCAAGCACTAAGAATAACCGGAGAAGTCATTACTACACCATATTCTTTTGTTGCGACTGCACATTCCCTTTTATGGAATGATATTAGGCCTGTATTTGTTGATATAAACCCGAATACATTCAATCTTGATGCCGATAAAATCGAGCAAGCCATCACGCCTAAAACGACTGCTATCATGCCTGTACATTGCTATGGCAATCCGGCTGAAGTTGAACGCATTCAAAAGATCGCAGACACTTATGGTTTGAAAGTCATTTATGATGCTGCGCATGCCTTTGGAGTCCAATATAAAGGACAAAGCATCCTTAAACATGGAGACCTCTCTATTCTTAGTTTTCATGCTACAAAAGTGTTTACTACATTTGAAGGTGGCGCAATCGTATGTCCCGATGCTAAGACAAAACAACGTATAGACTATTTAAAAAACTTCGGCTTTGCCGACGAAGTTACTATTATGGCACCAGGTATTAACGGCAAAATGAGTGAGTTTCAGGCAGCCTTTGGATTGCTACTGCTTAAGCACATGGATACTGCCCTCAGTCGACGCAAAGCCATAGCTGCACGTTATCGTCGGATTCTTGCTGATATCCCTGGAATCGAAATTCCGGCTGAACCTTATGACACAGTGCAAACCCACTCGTATTTTCCAATTTTAGTCGATGGCGAATTTCGCCTAACCCGCGATGCTCTCTATCAGTTGATGCGGGATAACGGCATCTATTCACGCCGCTATTTTTATCCGCTCATTAGCGACATGCCGATGTATCGAGGCCTTCCCTCTGCTGATAAATCAAACTTGCCGATTGCCAAAGAAATCTCGGAGCGAATTCTATGCCTTCCAATCTATCCAGCATTAGGTGATGAGGAGATTGATTTTATTGCCTCATTCATCTATGAGCGCCCACTAAATTTATGAAACAAAGAAATGTCTTAGTATTTCCTGCCGGCACCGAAATCGGACTCGAGATTTATCAGGCGCTCAATCACTGTAAAGAAATTAAACTGTTTGGCGCCGGTCAAGATGTCTCTACCCACGCTCGGTTCGTTTGTGCAAAATATTATATACTTCCCAGCATTTATGAACCTGATTGGTTGACGCAGCTCAATATGCTTTGCATGATGCTTGAGATTGATTACATCTTTCCAGCTTATGATGACGTAATTGTTGCCTTGAGCCGCGAGGCTCATCGTGTTCGGGCCAAAATCATATCTTCGCCGGCCCGAACTTGTGAAATTACCCGCTCAAAATCAGATACTTATCACCTTCTCTCCAGTAAAATTCGTGTCCCCTTCGTGTATTCATCAAGCAAAGCCGTTAAAGCATATCCAGTTCTCGTCAAGCCTGACCGGGGGCAGGGGGCGCAAGGGATATGTAAGGTGGAGAGCCATGAGGCACTTAAGGCCGCAATCTCCGCAGTCAGAAGCCCTATTATCTGCGAATACCTCCCTGGCGATGAATATACAGTCGACTGCTTTTCAGATCGTGAACGTGGTCTGCTATTTGCCAGTGCGCGCAGACGTAATCGCACCCGCAATGGCATCTCTATGAATACTGTTATCGAAAAACTGCCAGAAGCCAAAGAGTTCGCTGATCTCATAGGTAAGGAACTTGAGTTGAGAGGGGCTTGGTTTTTTCAATTAAAGCGAGCTTGTGACGGTCAGTTGGCGTTGCTGGAGATTGCTCCACGCATTGCGGGTTCGATGGCGGCTCACAGAGTCAACGGCGTCAATTTCCCCTTGCTAAGTATTTTTGAGGAAGAGCGCCTCCCTATTTCTGTAAAACCAAACCCGGGGGTAGTTGAACTCGATCGAGCACTGGGGAACCGCTATCGACATTCAATTAGCTACTCAGTATTGTACGTCGATTTAGATGACACCTTGCTTTTAAATGGTCGAGTTAATATCCAGGTGGTTTCGCTTCTTTTCCAATGCATCAACAACGGGAAAAAGATTGTGCTGCTCACCCGGCATCGCGAGGACCTTAATCAGACCCTGGAAAGATACCATTTGACCGGTTTGTTTGATGAAGTTATACATCTTGGCGAGACTGATAAGAAGTCTTCTTTTATCAGATGCGCAGACGCCATTTTTGTTGATGACAGTTTTGCAGAACGCATAGATGTTTCTGAAAAGTGCAATATTCCAACTTTTGACTGTAGCATGATTGAAATGCTCACCGAACAAGCGGAGTTTATGAATGGAAATGACGATGACTGATTCTAAGAAGGAAATGGAGTTTCTGGAAAGCGTGACTGGCACGTACACAACCAGTGAGAGTCACCAGGATCGATTGATCAAGACATTGGCAGTGCGAACATTTACGCCTTATATGCGCTATGGGAAACGTGCACTTGAGTTTGGATGTTGTGATGGATTCATGACTAATTTGATCTCCGAGCAAGTTGACCACCTGACGGTTATTGATGGCTCACTGACGTTCATCGAAATGGCAAAGAAGCGGGTGCTTGGAAATGTTGAGTTTATTCATTCTCTTTTCGAGGATTTTGCACCCGATCACAAGTTCGACTATATCTTCGCGACCTATGTGCTTGAGCATGTTAATGATGCCATTGGTTTTCTGAAATTGGCTGGCAGTTTTCTTGCTGAGGAAGGTTTGCTCTTTGTTGTTGTACCAAATGCCCGTGCACTATCAAGACAACTTGCCCGGCACATGGGGTTGCTTGACGATCTGTTCGCGCTGACTCCGAACGACATCAATCATGGTCACCGTCGTGTCTACGACCGTATTTTACTTAACCGGGATATTGAGTCGGCAGGTTTGCTGCAGGTTGGACAAGGAGGGCTTCTTCTTAAACTTCTTGCGGATTTTCAGATGGACAAACTTATCGACAGCAGTGTTCTGGGCGAACCACAATTGGAGGGTTTGTATAAGATGGGGCTGGAGTATCCAGACATGGCAGGCAGTCTGTTTTCAATTTGCAGGGTGACGTGAGCATGGTACTGTTTGAATTACGCAGGAACCGAGAGATGCCGACATAATGTCTTTCAAGGTTAACATTCTTGCTAACTATGCAAGTCAGGTATATGTCACGCTGATCAGTATCGTGATGGTTCCTCTGTACCTAAAGTATATGGGAACCGAAGCCTATGGTTTGGTGGGCTTTTTTGCAATGCTTCAGGCTTGGTTGCAATTGATGGACATGGGGTTGACCCCTACATTGTCGAGGGAATTGTCAAGATATTGTGCATCTACGTTGAGCGCATATGAAGCATGGAACTTGGTACGATGTTTGGAATGGTTCTTTGGAGTTTTAGCGGTAGTTTGTATTGTTTGCTCGATTCTGGGTAGTGAGTGGATTGCCTCTAACTGGTTGCGTGTGCAGTTTTTAAATATTAATGATGTAGCTTTATGTATAGCCGTTATGGGTGGAATTGGCGGTCTTAGGTGGTTGACTGGGATTTATCGTAGTGGTTTGATCGGACTCGATAAGCAGATGATTGTAAGCTGTGTAAATGTTTCGATTAGTACGCTTCGCTCGGCTTGCGTTATATTTGTACTCATTTATTGGTCTTCTTCACCAGTGAGTTTTTTTCTCTATCAAGCAGGTGTTGCAATACTGGAATGTCTAATCTATCAACAGTTTCTATATTATTCATTCTTGAGAATTAAAAAGCCGCTAGTTCCTGACTGGTCAGCTTTGCTGTCAATCTTAGGGTTTGCGGTCCCAATCGCTTTTACTGCAGGCCTGTGGGTTGTTATTATGCAGATGGATAAACTAATCTTGTCTCACTGGTTGTCGCTAAAGGAATACGCATACTTTACGCTTGCAGTATCAGTCGCATATGGCGTAACTTTGCTCAGTGCTCCACTTTATCAAGCGTTGCAACCACGATTAACTGTTCTGGTGTCACAAGGACGTGACGCTGAATTTATTTTGCTTTATCGTTCGGCGACTCAATTCATAACGGTTATAATGGTTTCGCTTGCTGGTACATTAGCAGTTTTTTCGGAGTCATTAATCTTTGCTTGGACCGGCAACCGGGAACTTGCTTTAGATGCTGCTCCAATCTTGTTCTGGTACGCATTAGGAAACGGTATTTTAGGGATAGTTTCAATTACATATTTGATGCAATATGCCTGGGGCAAACTTCGGCTGCATGTGATTGGGAACATTTTGTTCGGGCTGTTCTGGATACCTGCAGTTGTGTTAAGTTCTGCAAAGTATGGAGGGTTAGGTGCAGGTGTCACTTGGTTTGCGGGGAATTTGTTGTATTTAGTGATTTGGGCGCCGATTGTACATAAACGCTTTGCACCTTCAATCACTTATACATGGTTGATTAAGGATATTGTTACAATCGTAGCGCCAGTGAGTATATTCTTGTATGTGTTGTCCTTGATTTCACCCGATTTTCACAATAGGTTGTATTCTGCATTATATTTATTATTTATAGGGCTTTGCACTCTGACATGCGCTTTATTGTTTTCTAGTGAATTACGGAAAAGGTTGAAACCACTTTCAGGATTTATTTGAATAGGAAGAACATGCCTTCACAGCAGATTGATTCATATATGTTGCGATTTGTTAGGATGATTAAGTATGGGTCAATTAATCCATTAAAAAAATGGTTTATATTGGCTAGGCAGCGTAAACATCTAGAGGCTTTAACTCAATTATATGATCGAGTGATTATATTTTTTGTGCCGGGATATGATTTCGTAAGTGGTGGAATAATGTCGATTATTTCACTTGCAGAAGAGACAGAACAACTGCATCATATTCATAAATCAAGTGTTTTTGTTTGCCCCGCTCCTGGTGAGCCCCCTTTAATGCGCTTTACACGTTTTGCAAATACGCGTAATCTTGTAGATTTCAAACTGTTGCTTTCGCATATTAAGCGCGGTTCGCATGTTTTTATTCACCTTCCAGAAATTTATGTATCTTCTTTTATGGGCCATGTTAAGGAATATTCCTCGACTCTAAGTTCTGTTAATGCTGAGTTTAATATTTTGTTACAGAACGTTGATGACATGCCTTCTAAAGATGTCGTAAAACAGTTGGCGTCCCTAGGGAGGGTTTCGATTACTACAGCACACAAAGCCTATTCAAACTCTCAAATTGAAAATATGTATGGATGTAAATTATGGCATTTGTCAGTATGGGTTAGTCCGGAACAATATGAATATCGATCATATTGTGATAAGAAAAGCATAATTGTTGTCTCGCCTGATCATCATCCAAGGAAAGATGAAATACTCCTTTTTCTTCGAAAGAAATTAGCTGATTATGAATTTATAATAGTAAAAAATCTAACTTACGAGAGATATAAATCGCTAATAGCAACTGCCAAATATGCTTTGACATTCGGAGAGGGGCTCGATGGCTACTTTGCTGAAACAATATTCTCAGGTGGAATTGGTTGTGCTGTGTTCAACGAGCGATTTTTTACAGAAAACTACAGATCGTTGCCATTTATATATACTTCCTGGGATGACTTGCTGGTTAACATGCCTATAGATATTCAATCTATTGACAGTGCAACTACATTTAACTCGTTTCATAAAAAACAGTATGAATTAATTGCTTCTGACTATTCATATTTACAATATCAAAAAAATATTGAAAGGTTCTATCAAGAAAGATTTGATATGTTTTAGTTGCTCTGAAAATTGTAACAATATATTTCAACTGATAAACCAATACCATTATATTCATATGTGGAGACTAACTTACTTTGGATGTATCACTAAACTCAAGCAGGCATATTGTTTTAAGTGATGGGAAATGTATTGGTGCTGTAGTAGTGACATATCAACCAAATTTTACTGTATTACTTACTACCATACAGAGCCTTATCAACCAAGTATCAAATGTTTATCTGGTTGATAATACCCAAGGTGGTGCTTGTGATGTAATAGAGTCTGTTTTGTCTGAACTATATTGTTCTGAACTTGTTACTACCTTAGTTTATAGAGAAAATTTAGGGCTTGCCCGCGCTCAAAATGATGGTATTAAGCTTGCCATTAGAGATAAATGTGACTTTATTATGCTTAGTGACCAAGACACCAAGTACCCTTCCGATTGTGTTGAAACTCTGATTGGTGGTTTCACGGCACTTCAAGATAGTGGAATAAGGGTGGCTGCATTAGCCCCTGCTTTCATTAATTCGCTCACACCTAAAATCAAGCCTTACTTTTTAAGGTGTAAAGGGATTTTTAACAAACGTATCTTTGTGACTTCTGGCCTTGTTGACGCAACTCAGGTTATTGCATCAGGCCAACTTATGCCGGCCGCAGTTTTTTCTGATGTTGGTTTTATGGACGAACAGCTATTTATTGACTGGGTCGACACTGAGTGGTGCTGGCGGGCAAGATCGAAGGGATGGAAGATATATGGCTGCGCTGATGTTGTCATCAGTCATACTTTAGGGGATGACGTAAAGATTCTCGCTGGTCGTGCATATTCCTTGAGGTCTCCTGTACGTCACTACTATATTGTTCGTAACGCTATAATATTAGCTGTATACAGGTCTTATATTCCCTTGAAAAAGCGTGTTCATGTATTTATGCGGGCTCTTAGGTTTCTTTTCGGAGCACCTCTGTTTTCGCGCCCACATTTAACCCACTTCCGATATACGTTTCGTGGATTCGTGCATGGTCTAATTAATCGTTATGGAAAATACTGAAATCACTAACGTTACATTTGGCAAATTCATTGGATCAAAGTATTTCATATTATTTATTTTATTGTGTTTAGGGATTACTGCGTCATGGTTTTTTCCAATGTCGCGTGATTTTGAGAACTATAATAATTGGTGTTTGCGAATTGGTGAATCTCTACAAATCGCCGTTGAAAGAGACCCGCTTTTTGGAGTTACTTGTGTAGCTGCAAATTATATTTCAATTGCACCAATGACTTTGGTTGCGCCACTGTGGATTTTTGCTTCGCTGTTTCTCAAGTATGTTGCACTACGTAGCGAAATTAGAATTTTTTTCTGGTCTTCGCTTACGTATGTAGCGTTTTTTTTTGTCACACAAGAGATGACGCAAATCCGAGCAGCACTGGCGTCTGCTGCTCTCGGGTATGCTTTTATACAGATAGTCAATAAAAACTATACAAAGTTCGGTATTCTTTGTTTTATAGCAGTTGCTTCTCATTTGTCTAGTTTGTTATTGATACCAATACTATTGTTTTTGCCGATACTAATAAAGACAAAGTTACGATTCATAGTTACGGTCGTTGTTTGCCAGATTGTATTCCTCTTGTCGATACTTATCCCCGGACTTCAGGGTGCGTTAATAGGCGTGCTCTCTAATTTAGTGGGTTATGATATAAGAATATCAACATATCTTTATAATTATGATATGGATAATGTCGTTGCTTTGATAAAAAATGCACGGGTAGGATTCTTTTTGATTGTTACGATTATAGTATTGCTTAAGGAGGTTGTTAAAGACCAATATTGCAGCACAAAATTAATTTATGGGTCTACGTGTCTGTCATCCATAGCTATTCTAGTTCTTACTTTGTCATATAATGTTCCGATTATATCACTGAGACTTTTCGAGCTATTTGCAATCCCATTATCTATTATGGTTGGGGCATATATTCGGTCAATAGAAAATGTGTATCACAAATATCTATCCGTTACTTATCTCTTGTTGATTTTGTTTGGTACATTCTATAATACTCTAGATATATTGACATGATTACTTGTCAACGTGCACACTATTGGCTCCTGTCTAAATTTGATTACTACCAAGGACGGAATATCAATGCAACATCTTAAGATTATCATGGTCATTTCCATGTTATTTGCTTATAATTTATCACTTGTTTATGCAAGCGAATGGAAACAAGATGAGTTCATTATTACATTTTGGTGCCCACCACCTACCACCAAGCAAAGGCTTTCCTTAGTGGCAAAGCAAGGATTTAATCTGACTTGGACCTATGAAGACGGACTTAGCGTTATTCGTGATCAAGGATTGAAGGCAATACTCCAAGACAACCTCTTGACAACGAGTACACTTGATGACCCTGTGCAGCGAGCAAAATTGGACGCTCTTATCGACCGAGTAAAAATTGATCCTTCTCTTGAGGCCTATTTTCTTGCGGATGAACCGAGCACGTCCGATTTTCCCGCCTTGGGTCGATTGGTTGCTTACTTGCGTGAACGTGACCCAAATCATTTTGCATATATCAATCTCTACCCAATTTATGCTACCAACAAACAACTTGGCACAAATGGACCACGAGATAAAGCTTATCATGAGTACCTTTGGCGGTATATCGATGAAGTCAATCCTTCATTGATAAGTTTTGACCACTACCACTTCCTTAAGAACGGTGATGGTGATCAATACTTTCACAATTTGGAAATTATTAGACAAGCGGCGCTGGTGCACGGACTGCCATTTCTGAATATTATACAGGCAAGTACCATCGATAAATCGTGGCGTTTAGTGAACCCTAGAGAACTTCGCTGGTTGGTTTATACTACATTGGCGTATGGTGGTCGTGGCCTGTGTTACTTTCTATACTGGGGGCCACTGGACTACGGTGGTTTATATCAAAGTGGCGTAAGAACCCCGTTGGTTGATACGGTCACTATTTTGAATAAGGAGCTATTTTATCTCGGTCCTCTGTTGATGGACTTGGCGAACGTCGGAACATATCACACGACGCCGCTACCGATTGGCACCAAGCCGGTACCCATGTCATCGCCCGTTCAATTTGTAGGATCAGGCAGTTTTGTCCTGGGACTCTTTGGAAATAACCATAAAATCACAGCTTTCATGGTGGTAAATCGAGATTATAAAAATCAGGTAATGGCACAAATGGTTTTCCGAACAGATGTGAAGGGCATTGAAGAGTTTGACAGGACATCAAATGCTTGGATAACATCTAAATCGCCAATTTCCAAACATGGCGTTTCAGTTACGATTGGCCCCGGCGACGGCAAGCTATTTCGATTCGTACCAAAGCTTCATTGAGTAATCAGTGGTAAGCCAAAAGAACTTTATGAAATTATTAGACTGCTCTGCATCAATTGTTGTTTACAACAATCAACCTAGTATGCTTAAACGTGCAATCAATAGCATTTTACAATGTTCATTGGATGTTGAGCTTCACGTTATAGATAACTCCCAAACCTCGGAAATACATACATCACTTGTTAATTTGCCAATTACTTACCATTTCAGTGGTTGCAATCTTGGGTATGGACGTGGGCATAATGTCGCTTTTAGTCAATGTTCCGCTAGCAAATACCATTTAGTTTTAAATCCGGATATCATACTTGCACCGACTACTATAAATGCTTTGGCTTCTTTTATGAATGACAATCCCGATATCGGCATGGTTTGTCCTAAGGTCGTCAATCCCGACGGGACCCTACAGCATTTGAACAAGCGATACCCGACGTTACTTGATCTGTTTATCAGAAGATTCATTCCTGGTTTTATTGCGACTCTATTCAGAAAAAGGTTGCATCGTTACGAGATGCGAGATAAAGGCTATGATTCCGTGTGCGATATCGAGTCAATGAGCGGTGCATTCATGTTTTGCAGAACTGACGTGCTGAAGAAAATTGGGGGGTTTGACCCACGTTATTTTATGTATTTTGAAGATTTTGACTTGACTAGGAAGTTTCAGAAGTTTGGATATAGAACAGTTTATTATCCTGATGCTTCGGTTATTCACTTATGGGAGCGTGCTGCGCACAAGAAACTGCGGATGACCTGCGTTTTCATTATAAATATGATTAAGTATTTCAATAAATGGGGATGGAAAATTTATTGAGAAGAAAAGTTCTCGTTACCGGCGCAACTGGTTTCATAGGCACAGCGTTTTGCCTGCGCGCACGCCGTGAAGGATGGCAAGTGCGTGGTGCGGTGCGTTCTGTGTCCGACCACAATAATCTTCCTCCACGAGTAGAAGCAGTTCCTGTCGGTATGATAGGGCCAGTTACCGAATGGGTGTCTTCAATGGAGGGTGTCGAGATTCTTGTCCATCTCGCCAGCCGGACCCATGTTATGAGGGAAACCGCTTCTAATCCGCTTGCGGAGTATCGGAAGGTCAATGTTGTCGGTACGGAGCACCTTGCCCGTCAGGCCGCAGCTGCCGGGATAAAGAGGCTAGTTTTCCTTAGTTCGGTAAAGGTCAACGGGGAGGGGAGACTGGATCCGTATACGGAAGACGATCTCCCTGCTCCCGAAGACCATTACGGAGTGAGCAAACTGGAGGCTGAAGAGGTGCTTTGGAAGGTGTCAGCTGAAACTGGGATGGAAGTTGTCATCCTCCGTTCGCCACTTGTGTATGGGCCAGGTGTTAAGGCAAATTTCCTAAGCCTTTTGAAGGCGGTTCATGGCGGAATTCCATTGCCGTTTGGAAGTATACGAAATAAGCGTAGCTTCATTTATCTGGATAATCTTGTTGATGCAATTGCAGTCTGTTTGACGCATCTTGCGGCGGTCGGTAGTATCTACCTTGTCAGTGACGGTGATGATATCTCTACTCCGGAACTCATACGCAAGGTGGCGTTTGCTTTCGAACGGCCTGTGCGTCTTTTTGCATTTCCGCCACGCCTCATTCGCTTTATAGGCTCTATGGTCGGCAAGGGTGATACTGTAAATCGGCTGGTTGGGGCACTCACAGTTGACACTCGTAAAATCAGACAGGAACTGGACTGGCATCCGCCATACAATATGGAGCAGGGGTTAAGGGAAACAGCAGATTGGTTTTATAGAGATTATCTTGGGTAGATGAAATGAAAAGGCTCTTTGATATTTCCCTTTCGGTTTCCACTTTGATCCTGATGGCTATTCCAATGATCATCATAGCTTTGTTCGTAAAGCTAACCACAAAAGGACCTGTTCTCTACTGGTCCGACAGGGTAGGGCGCAATAACATTCTTTTCAGGATGCCTAAATTTCGTACTATGAGCATTAATACCCCTGAAGTAGCAACCAACCTTCTGGGGGACCCAGATCGCTATTTAACTCGGATTGGCTGCTTTCTCCGGAAATTCAGCTTGGACGAACTTCCGCAATTGCTATGTATTTTGAAGGGAGAGATGAGTTTTGTGGGTCCGAGACCGGCACTTTTTAATCAGGTTGATCTTATTGAGCTGCGAACATTGAAAGGGGTGCAACATCTTATTCCAGGTTTGACCGGGTGGGCTCAGATTAATGGTCGCGATGAACTTCCGCTTTTGATTAAGGTTGATTTTGACGAACAGTATCTTAAGAATTACACCTTTACGCTTGACTTGCAAATTATATTTCGCACTGTTATTAAAGTCTTCAAAAGAGAAGGGATCCTGCATTAATGGAAAAAGTGATGAAGAAAGATTTGACCAAAAGGTTTGATACTAAATATCAATATCGTTGATTTTCGGATGCAGGGAAATTAACTCTCCATTTTCGGAATGCTTTGCTTTAAGTGCCTCAAGCAAAAAAACGGCGGGAGATATCCCCCGCCGCAATGAATCGTATGTGTGCTGAAAGTTGAACTGATAATTACATTTTAATGCCCTACAATGTTCCAAGGTGCTGGTATTGTAAGCACCGGACTAGATCCGAGCTGCGTGGTGTGTTTCATGAACCAGACCATGTTTTCGCCGGTACTGGGATTTCTCCATAGTATGTCGCGATAAACATCATCATTGAAGTCACCAATACCAACAATTTCCCATGGAGAAGCAAGTGATGGTAGTTGCACAGAACTAGTACGAGTAGTTCCGTTCATAAGCCATACCCAGTTGTCGCCGCTGGTGGAGTCTCTCCAATATATATCCGGCTTACCATCATCGTTAAAATCACCCCCACCGACAATTTTCCAGTTTGCGCCAGGAAATGTCTGGAGTTGTACAGAACTAGTACGAGTAGTTCCGTTCATAAGCCATATCCAGTTGTCGCCGTTGCTGGAGTTTCTCCAGATGATGTCGGGCTTGCCGTCACCATTAAAATCCCCTGTTCCACCGATGTACCAGTCTGTGCCAGGAACTGTCTGAAGTTGTACAGAACTAGTACGAGTAGTTCCGTTCATAAGCCATATCCAGTTGTCGCCGCTTGTGGAGTCTCGCCAGACGATGTCACGATTACCATCACCATTAAAGTCTCCTGTTCCAACGATGTTCCAATTTGGGCCAGCGAATGTTTGGAGTTGTACGGAACTAGCAAGTGTTGTCCCATCCATATTCCATGCCCAGTTTTCGCCGGTTGTAGGGTTTCTCCAGAGGATTTCAGTTTGGGCATTTGTATTAAGCACCATCGTCCTCATCATATCATTCTCTTCATGACTCAGGATATGGCAGTGCCAGACGTATTCGTGTCCGAAATTGTGGAGCTCATTGGTTTGCGGTGTTGCCAGAGGGCCACCGGTCGCAGTGTCTATCTGGGAGAACCCGACCTGTGAGCCTATCGGTTGTGAAGGGTTCAGCGGACGTATACTGTTGGGCAGAGCGAACGGAACGATGATATTCTTCGGCTTTAAGGCGACAATAGTGTCTTCCAGCGGGCTTACCCTGACGGTATCCTTCCAGCCGAGTTCGTTGGGATCAGGCAGTCGAATGAAACCATCCCAGCCAACGCGGTTGATTACCTGGACATCGAAAAGGTGGAAGTGAACGGGGTGGGTGTCCACACCGTTGTGGGTTATTCTCCAGAGTTGTATTTCATTGTTGTGCACCGTTTCAGTAGGCGGATCTACAAAGTTCTGGAGGACGAAGGTCTGGAGCGCCGCATTGGCGAAAGGTATTTCGAGCCCCAGTTTGGCGGCCAGACGGCCATAGACGTCGAAGGTTCCACCCATCTCGTCATGGATAGCCTTACGCTTCATGGGATAATTGCTTACTGTTGTACCGTCGACTGTTTTGAAGCTAATGGCGTCGTCGGTTATTCTCGAGATTCCCCAGTTTGGGTAAGTTGAGGGGAACGTTGTGTTGGGGTAGGTACCATTGTATGCGGCCTGGCCAACGATGATCGGATCCTGTCCGGTTGCAAAGGCCCCGGGGGTTGTTGCAGTTGAAGCAAATGCCGTCTGCAGGTTTGCCAGGGTGGTCGGATTGTAGTAATCCGGTGTAGCTATGCCGCCGCTACCTGAAACTTTGATCTGCATGATGGTCCTGACGTTCGGACCAAAACCCGGTGGAGTGGATGGTGCCCCGCCGATGTCCTGGCGGTCCGGATCGTTGGTATAGAAGTCGTAATGCGGGTCGAGTGCCGGCCACGGCGCCGGGGCGTCGTTATAAAGAATCAGTGTCTTGCCGGCAAACTGGCTGAAATCGACAATGACGTCCGCTCTCTCTGCCGGACCCAGGAAGAGCGTGCCGCCTCCTTCATTCTGCTGCAGCACGTTACCTGCGTTGAACAGGGTTACATCGGTATTCCATTTAATCGGGCGATTCGGAAGCACAACCGGGTTCGGCAGGAAACCACTATCGGTTCCGATCTGGATAAATGCGGGACCTCTCAAGGAAGGATCCGGCACCCCGCCTTCTCTGCCGTCCTGAGGCCATCCGGCCGGGTATGCTGCGTTAAATGCTGCCGGGACCATCTTGACTTCTTTCTGAAAACCGGGGTTTGGCAACCCGGTAGCGGGGTCAAAAGCCGTATAGCTCGGATCGGCAACATACATCTGCAGATTGAGGGAACGGTCATGGGCAGCGTTCAGAATCCGGAAGCGGTAAGATTGCGCACTAACAGAAAGAGATGGATAGGCGGTGCCGTTGACGGTCATGGTATCAAGGAATGCCTCGGCACCCCATGATACGTTGGGTGTGCCCGGAATCTCGGGGGGCTGGTTCGGATTGGCGGCTCCATAATAGGGATTCGGAACAGCGCCCTGATCGACGCAGAAAGGTTGCACCGCGTCAGGTGTCGAGCCGCATACCGGGGTGGGCGGGAAAAACCAGGGCCCGTATACCCAGCGCCCCAAGGGTCCGGCACCGGTGGTGTCGTAGGGGTTCTCCGCCGGCATGTAGACGTGAGGCCACCAGAGGTCACCGGTCTGCGGTGTCATGGCTGCTCCCTGTGTCCCGTTCCAGGGTTGTGATCCCCAGGCCCAGGTCGGGTCGGTATTGACAATTGTTGAGGCATCAACAAAGGTCTTGTCCTCGATGACCAGAGGAATCTCTCTACCGGCAATTGCTCCAGGTATCGTCCCTGCAGTAATGAGGTTTTGCTCGACCGTGTCTCGGATCAGATAACCGGCTGCCATGCCGGCATAGACATTGAGGCGGGTGATTCCCCAGGCATGGTCGTGGTAGAACATAAGCCTGGCGCTCTGTTCGTTGGTCCAAAAATATGTTTGCGCGCCGGAGCCGGGGTTGTTGCTTGCCCCCGCTGTGGCGCAGGTGGTCTGACCGGCGCAGGCGGTAACGGTATTTCCGCTGGCATCAAACCACATGTCAGGAACATAGGAAACACTGACACCCTTGGGATAGGTGGTGGATTCTCCGGCAGGGGTGATCCACTGGTGTGGGGTACCATCACTGATCCAGGGGTTGCGCCCGCCGTGGAGATGCAGGAGCGCCCTGTTTTGGGTAAAGGTTCCCGAGTTGAGAGCTGTGGGTTCCTTTGTGGCCGGATCATAGTCGATGTCAAATTCGCCAGAGCCCATGATAGTGCCGTCTACGGGAAGGAACAAATTTCCATCTGCCCCGATTGGGAGTTTGTTGATGAGTTTGACGCGCACCGGTCGGTCTTTTTGAGAGATGATCAGGGGGCCGAGAAAGTGGGGCGTCAGTAAGTTGGGGTTCGTGGTGTTAATCTGCCGGTAGCCTCTGAGAACGGTTCCGCCGGAGGCATTCGGGTACATGTTATCGCTGCCGGTCACAGGGGGCAGATCCGAGTTCATCTGTGAACGATATTGGACCACCTCGATTTCATAGTAGTCTGAACCGGGATACGTAGTGGTGTCGGCTTCGGCAACCGGAATACACTGCCCGAGATTATTCTTGCCCGGGTCGGTGAGGCTGGAAGTTGTGCATAACTGTGGCAGAGTGTCTACAAATTTATGCAGGGCCGGACTGAAGGCCCAGTTGGGGGTTTCCCAATAGTCGGGAACTGATCCGGGAGTCGTCACTGGTCTGGCAATGGCACTTCCGGCACCAAAGCTGCAGACGAGAACGGTCGCCGCCAATGACAGACCCAGGCGGGTCAAAAAGTTGCGTCCTTTCATTGTGATCCTCCTTGAGTTTGCTGAGGGGGAGTCGTCGTTTGCTGCCCCGCCTGTTTCGCCTTGGCCGCGGCACGATTGGCCGCCGCTTCTTTAGCCTTTAACCGTAAATTTTTAAAGTACTGCTGCCTTGCTTTGATTTCGGCAGGATTTCGCACATAGCCGCCAGGCAATACAATGGGGGCTGATGGTGCCGTTACCTGCTGGGGTGATTTTGCTGGAGAGCTTTTAGTGCAGTCTCCCCAGGACGGGACTGCGAGTGCCAATAACAGGCACACGCTGAATATGACTATGGTTGATTGCATGGTTAGATACCTCCTTTGATTGAGGTTGATGAGATCTTAGGCGGAGAACATTGTATCTTCCGGCGGTGCACGGCAAGATACGATAACCGCTGAGAGATCGACAGATGGCAGTGGCTCGCTCCGGGGATTGTTGTAATAAAAGGTCGGAAGTGCAACCTTCGGAGGTGCTGAGATCAGCCCCAGATATTGGAAATGTTTCTTTATTTTTCTGGTATGCGATTCCAGATGCTGCACCTGGTTGCGGTCAATATGTCTGGCGTATGGGTTATGGTAGGACGTGATTATGGGCGCAACCATAACTCCGAGGAATAGTATTACCGTCAGATGTGCTGTCAGGCGTAATTTCAAGGTTCTTTTCCTCGTAAACAGGCACAACATGGTTTTTGCCAAGTACAACTGGGCAGACTGTCAGCATCTGGCAGGGCAACGAGAGTTCACTAGCTTGAATTAACTCGATTATACCCCGCGTCCACTACGTCCCGGCAACAAGAATAATACAATACTTTACATTCAGAGCATACAATTTTACAAATATATCTATATATGTCAAGGATATGCTGAAAATCTTTTCGTTATCACCTTAATTATGAAAGTATCCGTTATTATTACCGATTCAGCAAAATAATTTTTCTTGGGCAGCGGTCACGATTGTAAAATTCCTTTCAATGGTTACAGTGTTTTGCCCTGCATACTCTTTTCAATCCTTTTCAAATAATTACAATTTCAAAAAGTTTGTTAAATTATTAATAATAATATAGTGAATTATGCCTTTTTCAAGCGGGGAATTTATGTAACAATTTCGGGTATTATCGCAGTAGTGTTCCTCTGTTTGACATGCTTGGTGATTTCTGTATACTTTGAAATCTCAAATATATTTTCCGGGAGTACCTACATGTTCTGTCAGCAGAATTTCCGTGGAAGGTTGGCCTTGCTAGTCAGTACACTGTTCTTTTTGGTATCCTTCGCAACTGCTTCTTTCGCTGCCCTACCAAAGCCAATCAAACCTGCGACAAAAGATAAATGCCCGGTTTGCGGCATGTTCGTTGCCAAATATCCCGATTTCGGCTCCCAGATTCATTTTCGCGATGGTAGCGTTGTATTTTTTGACGGTACCAAGGATATGCTTAAATATTACCGAAACCTTTCCCGGTATGCCCCGGGTAAGAAGCTGCAGGATGTCGTGGCTATTTATGTGACGGATTACTATTCTCTCGACTCCATCGACGGACGGAAGGCTTATTACGTTTCCGGGAGTGATGTGTATGGGCCGATGGGAAAAGAACTGGTTCCGTTCGAAAAACTGCCGGATGCGCAGGAGTTTCGGAAAGACCACAAGGGGAAAGCCATCCATTCATTCGAGGAAATTAACGAGTCAGTTATGAAGACCCTTGAGTGAATGATATGCGAAAATCAAACGGATATTTCATCTTCCTGCTGATTCTTACCCTGTCTTTTGTCGCACTTTTCCCCCATGAGCGATATCGGCAGGCAGCGGAATCTCAATCTCTGGATACCATGAGTGGAATGGTGCGTAGCCTTGGTCTCACCGACCTCTGCCTTTTTACCGAGGCGAGTTATACCCGGAATGTAAGCCAGACCGACTTGCGGACGCCGTTTCAGGAGTTCCCCATGTCGATGGAGCACTTCCCAACCGGATCTCTTATCCTGCCTCCCCGATAGCAGAAAGGACCCATGGCAAACACAGTTGAGCGTCAAAGACATATCATCGAATTCACCCTTTCCTCACTCCTGCGCAGAAAGGGCAAAAATCTCGCCCTTCTTCTTCTCTACACCGTAGTTATCTTTCTCCTTGCCTCGGTGATGTTTTTCACCAATGCACTAAAGCGTGAGGCCAAGCTTATCCTGAAGGATTCCCCCGAGATTATCGTGCAAAAGTCCCTGACTGGGCGCTATGTTCCGATCCCGGCAACCTACGCGGAAAAAATCAGAAATATCCGCGGCGTTATTGCGGTACGGGAGCGTTTGTGGGGATATTATTATGATCCCGAGGTCAAGGCTAATTATACCTTTGTCGTCCCGGAGAAATTTACCGGGGAGCCGGGCACGATTATCATCGGCTCGGGCATTTCCAGAACCCGTCATGCCTATCAGGGGGACACCCTGAGCTTTACCGGTTACGACGGGGTTCCGCGAAACTATACCATTTCCGAGGTTCTTCCCGCTGACTCCCAGCTTGTCTCCGCGGACCTGATCCAGATATCGGCGGACGATTACCGGGATTTTGCCGGCATCCCTCGGGACCAGGCCACCGACCTGCTCCTCACGGTGCGCAACAAGAGGGAAATTGCCACCATTGCAGAAAAAGTCAGGAAGTTGCTGCCCGATACCCGCCCCATTATCCGTGACGAGGTCCTGCGCACCTACGATGCGGTCTTCAACTGGCGGAGCGGCATCATGCTGGTACTACTCTGTACCGCGCTGCTTTCTTTCGTAATTTTTGCCTGGGACAGGGCGGCCGGACTCAGTGCCGAGGAGAGAAGGGAAATCGGTATACTCAAGGCGGTCGGTTGGGAGACCTCCGACGTTCTGATCATGAAATTCTGGGAGGCGACAGTGGTTTCCCTGACCGCATTCCTGGCCGGGGTTGTTCTGGCATATATCCATGTTTTTTTCACTTCATCGGCACTCTTTCTGCCGGTACTGAAAGGCTGGTCGGTACTCTATCCCGATTTCAGGCTGGTACCGTATATCAACGTCAACCACCTGATAACACTTTTCTTTCTATCGGTTGTTCCCTACACGGTAACCACCATTATCCCGGCCTGGAGAGCCGCGACCATCGATCCCGACTCGGTCATGAGATAGGAGCAGATCCGCCGATGCTTACAATCAAGAACGTTACAAAGGTTTTCAACCAGGGGCGTCCGAACCAATATACGGCGGTGGACGGGGTCAATCTGTGCGTGGAGATGGGGAAGGTGACAGCCCTGAAGGGGCCGAGCGGGTCCGGGAAGACGACATTGCTGACCATCCTCGGCTGCATGTCGCGGCCCACAGCGGGCAGAATCTTTCTGCATGAAAGAGAGATAACCAGTCTCCCTGAACGTTTCCTTACCGAGATCCGCCGAAGCACCTTTGGCTTCATCTTTCAGCAGCTCAATCTCGTCAAGGGGATTACTGCACTGGAAAATGTCATGATTCCGGTCTATCCAACCGGGGAGAAGTTTTCCTCGCTGCGGAAAAGGGCGCTGGAGCTTCTCGAGTCCTTCAACCTTTCCCACCGGGCAACAGCCAAGGTAGATTGGCTCTCCGGAGGCGAGGCCCAGCGGGTAGCCATTGCCAGGGCACTAGTTAATAATCCGGAAATTATCATAGCGGACGAGCCGACCGCCCATCTCGATACCAGGCTTTCACTGGAGTTCATGGACTGTATGCGGGAGCTGAAAAAGAAGGGAAAAACCATCCTGATTTCCAGCCACGACCCGCTAGTCTTTGAATCGGATCTGGTGGACACGGTAGTCGAGATGAGAGACGGAAAGCTGGTGAGCGGCGGAGATGCCCGATGATCCTGCACCCGGGAATCCTTTCGCTGCTGGTGTCATCGCTTCTGGTCGGAGGGATGGTGCTCTATGCATCTTTTTGCGGGATTGACATACTGCGTGGTTGGGACATTTCCAGCGGCAGCGAACGACAGCTGATGTTGGAGAGGAAAACCTACCTTGTCTCGACGATCCTTGGCTACTTACTGTTTTTTCAGCTGATTTCCCTGTTTCTCTTTATCTATACGGCGGATGACATCTGCCCGCTCTTTACCGGAGCCATGTGCGCGGTCGGCAGCCTGACCGTTAACTCGTTCGGTTATCCGGTGCTTCTTTGCAAAATGGCAACCTTTATCCTTGCCGGTCTCTGGCTGATACTGAATTATGCCGACAGTCAAGGGTACGATTATCCGCTGGTGCGGACAAAATATATCTTCCTGCTGATCCTTGCTCCGCTGGTCGTTGCTGAAGCGGTCATGCAGTGGCTCTACTTTCTCGGTCTCCGGCCTGACGTGATAACATCCTGCTGCGGCAGTCTCTTTTCCTCGGAAAGTAGTGGAGTTGCAGCCGAAATCGCCTCATTGCCGGCTTTTCCGATGATGGCTGTATTCTATGTCGTGATGGCTCTGACCCTGGTTTCCGGCGTCCTGTTTTACCGGACCGGAAAAGGAGGTCGGCTGTTCCCGATTTTGAGCGGCATTGCCTTCGTCGTTTCCGTCCTATCGATAATCTCTTTTATTTCTCTCTATTTCTACGAACTGCCGACCCACCACTGTCCTTTCTGCATCCTCCAGAAGGAATACGGCTACGTGGGGTATCCGCTCTACATCTCTCTCCTGCTGGGCGCGGTTACCGGACTCGGTTGCGGCATGCTCGGGCCGTTCAGGAAGATCGCCAGCTTGTCCGAGACCCTGCCGGCGTTGCGCAAGAAGCTTGCCCTTGTTTCGATCCTCTCCTACCTCCTCTTTACCGTCATTGCCAGCTGGCCGATCCTGTTTTCCAGTTTCACGATGAGAATCTGAGTTTTTACGCAACATTCAAGCACAAAAAAACTGTCATCCCCGAGTGACTTCAAGGGGGATGACAGATGTTTTGGCTGCGGTGCATTGGTTTGGCAGTGCTTACTTTGTTGTGCAGTTACAGCAAACTGAGGATCTGCTTCTTCAAGGTCATTTCGGAGGCACTGCCGAGGATCTTGTAGCGAATGACCCCTTTTCGATCGACCAGGTAGGTTCGCGGCACGCCGATCACGTCGTAGTTTCTGGCCATGTCCTGATCCGGATCGAGGAGGACCGGATAGCTGATTCCCAGGTCTTGTACCAGTCTTTTCACAACATCCTTTTTCTGTCCCACATTCACGGCAAGGATGACAAGTCCTTTCCTGCGGTACTTTTCATAGAGTTTTTCCATGGCCGGCATTTCTTCAGCGCAGGAGCTGCAACCACCGGCCCAGAAATGGAGAAGCAGCACTTTGCCCCTGAAATCATTCGGGATCCTGACAGTGGAGCCCTTCAGATTGGCGAGTTGGATGCGGGGAGGAGAGTCACCAATCCGCAAAGGTTTCCCTCCGGCGGCATAAACAGCGGCGGCGTTCCCAAAGAGCAAAAGGGCAAGCAAGACGGCAGCTGGTTTTGAGAGGTGCAGCATTGAACGGATCAAATTCATAGTAGTACAGCCTCCTGAAAGGTTTTTTTAAGACCAGCCGGGTTTTGAAAAGCTGGCTGGTCTATGATGTCTGTTCGGGAACTGGAGGCAATCCTTTCTTGACGGCGAAATTCCATTTCCACATCTCGAAGATTACCGGATAGACCATCAGCTCCATGAGGAAAGAGGTGAAAATACCTCCGACCATCGGTGCCGCGATATGTTTCATGACGTCGGAACCGGTCCCGGTCGCCCACATGATCGGGAGCAGGCCGAGGAACATGGTCGCCACGGTCATTACCTTGGGCCGGAGTCTCTTCACTGCCCCTTCCAGTACCGCCTGGCGCAGCTCATCGCGGTTGCGGAGGCGCCCCTTTTTTCTTGCCGCCGCATAGGCGAGATCGAGGTAGAGGAGCATAAAGACCCCGGTTTCGGCATCGACACCAAGGAGGGCTATCAAGCCGACCCAGACCCCGACACTCATGTTGTATCCCAGCAGATAGAGAAACCAGACGGCGCCGATGGCGGAAAACGGTACAGCCAGCAGCACGATCAGGGTCTTTACCATGGAACGGGTGTTGAGGTAGAGCAGAATCAGGATGAAGAACAGCGTCAGAGGGATAATCACGCTCAACCGCTCTTTGACACGCGCCATGGCCTCGTACTGGCCGCTCCAGGAGATGTTGTAGCCGGGGGGGAGTTCAATTTTCTCCCGGAGCAGTTTTCCGGCCTTGTCAATGAAACTTTGCGGATCCTGCCCGGCGATGTCCAGGTAGACGTAGCCGGTTAGCAACCCATCCTCATCGCGGATCATGGCGGATCCTCCGCGGACGTTTATCTCGGCCAGCTGCTCGAGGGGGATCTGTTTTTTGCCGTTATCCACCGGGACCAGGATCCGACGCAGGGCGCCCAGGTCGCTGCGGAAATCACGCTGGTAGCGGACGTTTACCGGGTAGCGCTCGCGGCCCTGGATGACGGTGGTCACGTTTTCTCCACCGATGGCGCTTTGTACCACCCGCTGCGCTTCGTCTACACTGAGATTGTATCTGGCCAGTTCCTCGCGGTTCCAGTCGATATCGAGGAAGTAACCACCGCCGGTTCGTTCGGCAAAGACGTTGCGGGCGCCCTTGACCGATTTCAGGAGCGATTCGACTCGCTTTCCGATATCTTCGATGGTGACCAGGTTTCCCCCGGAAATCTTCAGGCCGACCGGAGTACGGATGCCGGTAGTGAGCATATCGATTCTGCCTTTGATCGGCATGGTCCAGGCATTGGAAACCCCCGGAATCTTCAGGGCGCCGTTCAATTTGGCAACCAGCTCATCACGGGAGATGGTGTCAGGGGTAATGACACGCAGCGGGACCTTGAGCCAATCCGGCGCCCAGGACGAGTACCAGGTTTGCCGTTTTCGCCATTCGGATTTCGGTTTCAGGGTTATTACCGTTTCCAGCATGGAAAGGGGAGCCGGGTCGGTGGATGTCTCGGCCCGACCGGCCTTGCCGAGAACGCGGTCCACTTCAGGGAAGCTCTTGATGATCCTGTCGGTCACCTGCAACAGCCGCTGGGCTTCGGTGATGGAGATCCCCGGCATGGTGGTCGGCATGTACATGAGAGAGCCTTCGTCCAGTGGCGGCATGAACTCCGAGCCGAGTTTCATGAATACCGGGATGGTTACCAGCACGAGAATGAGCGCTGCCCCCAATACGGCGATCCGCCGTCGCAGGGCCCAGGTTGCCACCGGTTCATAGATGCGTATCAGGAAGCGGCTGATCGGATGGTCTTTTTCCGGCCTGATCTTGCCCACCAGCACCGCGTTGGCGGTCCGGCACAACCAGCGTGGCCGGAAGCTGAAATTCTGCACATGGGTGAAGAGCATCCGCAACGCCGGATCGAGGGTGATGGTGAGAAAGGCGGCTACCAGCATTGAGAGGGTTTTGGTATAGGCGAGCGGTTTGAACAAACGCCCTTCCTGGGCCTCGAGGGTGAGGACCGGAAGAAAAGAGACGGCGATCACCAGGAGTGCGAAGAAGCTTGGTCCGGCCACTTCCTTGAGCGCTCCGATCACCACGGTCCGGTATTCAACTTTGCGACCTTCCTGCTCCCAAACCTCCAGTTTCTTGTGGGTCTGTTCAACGATAACGATGGCTGCGTCGACCATGGCGCCGATGGCGATGGCGATCCCGCCCAGCGACATGATATTGGCGTTGATACCCAGCAGCTTGAGGGGAATAAACGAGATCAGCACGGCCAGGGGGATGGTGATGATCGGTATGATGGAGCTCGGGAGATGCCAGAGGAAGAGCAGAATGACCAGCGAAACCGTCAGGATGACCTCAAGGATGGTCGAAGTGAGGTTGTCGATGGATTTCTCGATCAGCTGGGAACGGTCATAGATGGGTACGACCTTGACACCGGCCGGGAGTCCCGGTTCGATTTCCTTCAGTTTTGCCTTCACCCTCCGGATTACGTCCAGGGTGTTCTGCCCCTGGCGCATCACCACGATGCCGGAAACCGCCTCGCCCTGGCCGTCCAAATCCGAAACGCCCCGGCGCAGGTCTGGACCGAGAACGACCTTGCCCAGATCCTTGATCCGGATCGGAGTGCCGTCTTTGCTGGCGGCAACGGCGATGTTCTCGAAGTCTGCTATGGAGCGGGCGTAGCCGCGTCCGCGCACCATGTATTCGGTTCCGCCGAACTCGATCAGGCGGCCGGCCGATTCACTGTTTCCGCCGCGCACCGCCTCCACCACACGGTTGATTGAAATGCCGTAGGCTTGAAGCCGGTTCGGATCGAGGTTGACCTGGTATTGCTGATCGAACCCTCCGAGTGGGGCAACTTCCGCAACCCCGGGTACCGACTTCAGGTAGTAGTCGAGATACCATTTCTGGTAGGTACGGAGCTCCGCCAGGCTGTGCTTTCCGCTGGTATCCTCCAAGGCGTATTGAAAGATCCAGCCGACACCGGTGGCGTCCGGTCCCAGTTCAGTTCGAACCCCTTCCGGAAGGCGTTGCAGAACGCCGGACAGATATTCCTGGGTTCGTGAACGGGCCCAGTAAATGTCGGTGCCCTCTTCATAAATGACGTAGACAAAGGAATAGCCAAAATCGGTAAAGGCGCGGACGGTCTTCACCTTTGGTGAGCCGAGCATGGCTGTTACGATGGGGTAGGTAACCTGGTCCTCGATGATATCCGGGCTCCGGTCCCAGCGGGAGTAGATAATTACCTGGGTGTCGGAAAGGTCGGGAATGGCATCGAGGGTCATGTGCTTCATGGACCACCAGCCCGCGACTGCGGCCATGGCCACGAGCAGAATAATGATCAGCCGGTTTGCAGCAGAGAATTCGATGATCCGGTTAATCATGCTGGTGCCCGCCGCTCTTCATGGTGTTCTGTTGTGAAGCGTCGTGCATTGGTTCCATGTGCATCGGTTTTTTCAGGTATTTATCCGGTGCCATGTCAAAGTTCTGCTTGCACTGCGGGGAGCAGAAGTAGTAGATCTTGCCCCGATGTCCGCTGGTCAGCCCCTCGTCCTTGGACTTACCCTTATCCACAATCATGCCGCAGGCGGGATCAACGGTTGCGGTCTTCATCGTGCTCTTTTTCATGGATTTTTGCTGTGAAGCGTCAGGCATTGAATCCATGTGCATCGGTTTTTTCAGGTATTTATCCGGTGCCATGTCGAACTTCTGCTTGCACTGCGGAGAGTCAAAGTAGTAGGTCTTTCCCTGGTGCACGCTGGTCAATCCCTCGGCCTTGGACTTAGCCTCATCCACCATCATGCCGCAGGCGGGATCGATGCTGCTGGTTCCTGGCATCCCATCGGTTGCGGTCTTCATCGTGCTCTTTTTCATGGATTTCTGCTGTGAAGCGTCAGGCATTGAATCCATGTGCATCGGTTTTTTCAGGTATTTATCCGGTGCCATGTCGAAGTTCTGCTTGCACTGCGGAGAGTCAAAGTAGTAGGACTTTCCCTGGTGCACGCTGGTCAATCCCTCGGCCTTGGACTTAGCCTCATCCACCATCATGCCGCAGGCGGGATCGATGCTGCTGGTTCCTGGCATCCCATCGGTTGCGGTCTTCATCGTGCTCTTTTTCATGGATTTCTGCTGTGAAGCGTCAGGCATTGAATCCATGTGCATCGGTTTTTTCAGGTGTTTATCCGGTGCCTTGTCGAACTTCTGTTTGCACTGTGGAGAGCAGAAGTAGTAGGTTTTACCCTGTCGCACGCTGGTCAATCCCTCGGCCTTGGACTTACCTTCATCCACCATCATTCCACAGGAGGGGTCGAGAGAGCCGGTTCCGGACATTCCCTCGGTTGCGGTCTTCATCCTGCTTTCGGAGTCAATCAGGAAATTGCCTGTAACCACGATCTGTTCGCCCGGTTTGAGTCCCTTGACAATTTCCACCCGGCCGTCGAAGTAGCGGCCGGTTTCCACCTCGCGCGGCTCAAAGTATCCTGGGGACGGTTCAACGAAAACGGTCTTTTTCAGACCGGAATCCAGTACGGCGTCAACCGGTACGGTGATTGCCGGCGGCAAGCTGACCGTATGCTCAACATCCACGAACATATCCGGCCGAAGCGTAAAGCCGGGGTTGTCCGCCTCCAGTCGGACCTTGAGCGTCCGGGTGGAAGGATCGAAGACCGGCAGTACCTTGCTGACCCTGGCCTTGAACATTTTTCCCTGATAGCTGACCTGAACGGATTGGCCCGGCCGGAAATAGCGCGCCTCGTTTTCGTAGGTGTCCAGCAGGATCCAGACTTTGCGCAGATCGGCAATTCTGAACAATTCCGAGCCCTTGAGGAACCTCTGGTCCAGAGAGACGTTGCGCACCAGGATAAATCCTTGAGCGGGAGACCGGATTACAATGTTTTTGGCCTCTTTACGTGACTGGGCAATTTCATCGAGCTGAGACTCCGACACTCCCAGGTTGAGCAGATTATCCCGATACTTATCAATGTTGGTTCCAATGGGAGCAATCTGATACTGCTGATAGGGCGTCACCGTTGTTTGGGGGTTTACCGCAGTGCCCAGAATGGAAAGGTAGGCCTGTTGTGCTGTATAAAATTCAGGCGTATAGAACTCTGCCAGCAGTTCATTCTTTTTTACCAGGCTTCCGGTGGAGACCGGCGCAATCTTCGTGATCCAGCCATCGGTATAGGCATTGATCTGGTAGACTCGTGTCTCATCCGCTGCAACGGTACCCAGGACCCGTATCGTAAGCGCTGCGGATGCTTTTTCCACCGGCTCTACACGCACACCGATGAGCTGTTGTTTCTCCGTGTTGATGCGGACCGTGCCGTTCGGCATCGCTGCCATTCCGGACTTCTCGTTATTGCTGTCGGCATACACGGGCTCCAATGCCATACCGCAGGGGGCAACTCCCGGCTTGTCATAGCGCTGTCCGGGATTCATCGGATCGGTATAGTAGAGGACCTTGCGTTCTCCCGAAGTTCCCCCGGCTCCGGGAGTCCTTTGGCTGAACCAGTAACCGGAAGCAAAGGTTACGACCAGGAGCAGCACAAATAAAACAGCGTAGAGATACTTTTTCATGAAGTGGTGGGAATCCTTTCTTACGGGCACAGGTGCTGCGATCTGTTTTTTGTCAATTTCTGTCCCTGCATGATTTTTCGGCCGGACTCGGGATCAACCAAATTTGCCTTACTTGCAGATCGCATCGAGGAGCAGGGCCTCTGCTGTGCCGGCAGCGGCGCTTTTCATGGCGCTGTTCTTAAAGGTTTTGTGAAACACCTGGTTGCCGTATTCATCATACCCGGAGTAGTCCTGCGTGGCGAAAGTCTTTTTCTTGCAGTCCAGGGTAAGCTTGGTCAGTTGATAGGATTTGTCGTCATAAATATTTTCCTTGAGGAACATGACGGTTGAAATTCCTTTTGATTTCGAGATATTGGACGTGTCGTAGAAGTAGGATTCGTCTTCTTTTTCACCGAATTTCTGCCACTTCTTGTCTCTCATTGTATTCCGGGTGAGCCTGACCATGTCTCTGCGAGCCGCTTCCTCATCGGCACAGAGGGTATTGTACTGCTCTTGTGCTTTTCTGATGTTTACTCCCGCCTGATATGCATTTCTCTGGCTATAGTAAATTTGCTGCAGGAGGCGCATGTTCATGATATTTTCATAGGATTTCCGCTTGTAATCAACACTGGGATCGGGATTGTCCCGCAGTTCCTGCATCCTGTCTCTCAAACGGTCCATTTCCAGAATACCGGCCTGAACCTCTTTATTGTTCAACAGGGAGGCTAAATGGTAATCGTTATAAATGTTGTTGCATAGCAAACTTCTGGTTTCTCCTGAGAGAGGCGGTTCTTTTACCTCGCTGCCGGCATTTTTTGCGATGTCCGTCTTCGCCTTCAGGTACCCTGAGTAGCTGTCTGCCCGTGATTTATAAGGAGCGTAGTCGTTTTCCGAAAAGTCGATGGCAAGGCTATACTCGGTGGCCGCCTTTTCGAAGAGTCCACTCCTCAGGGCTTTGTCACCAAGGTCTTTATGGATGAGAGTCTTGCCCCGGTCGGGAACCTTGCCTTTCGGTTTTGCATAGGTTAACAGATAATAGAGTGCCTGCTCATCACTTTTTCCCTTTATCGGAGCGGAATCTCTGGCGATACCCCGCTGTTCGGTTAATACCTTCACGATATCTGCATCGCTGGAGCCTTTTTTCATTAAAGTGACGACATCGAAGGCAGAGAGTATTTCTTTGTTTTTCGGGTTTACCTTTTCTGCCCAAGCGGCTTGTGACAGACCCGTCACGAACGCCAGAACCACTAAAATGGGAAACAGTTTTTTCATATCTAACCTCCAGGGAAATGACCTTAACATTAGAATTCAGGGTGTCTGAAGACCACGGTTCACTTTACCATTCATGAAAAATGCGTCAAGACCCATGTATAGTTTTCTTTTGTTATTGCTTTGTTGACGCACTGTCATAAGGCGGGGCCTTGTCTGTTGTGGATTTCATGCTCCATCATCGGAAAAGAGGTCAAGCGGTCGTTGTTTGTCCTGGGAGGAAGGCGCTGGTAGTGATTGTCGGTATGAATTCAATCTATGAAGACAAGATAGTGGTACCATATGGACTTCACTATCTGAATTCATGAGTAATGCAGGCTTGATAAACCTTTTTTGTCCCGCGAGGTTATCCCCACTTTCTCCTTGCGCTTGCCAGGGTCGCTTGTTATAAAAATGTGTCCGTCCCCGCTGATAGCCTTCCGGAGCTGCTTACCTCAGGCTCGGCCGGGTGATTGCCGGATAGATTTTAACCTGGGTAGTTCCGTGGTGGTTGCGTAGTAATCACAATGTTGTGAAACAGAGGACGGACAGTACATGAAAGTTCTGCATACGTCGGATTGGCATCTCGGACGGGCGCTGTTTGGCCGTAAGCGCTACCAGGAATTCGAGCTCTTTCTCGACTGGCTGATCCGTTGCATTGAAAGTGAAGGGGTTGAGGCCCTGTTGGTGGCCGGCGATGTCTTCGACAACGGCACACCAAGCAACCGGGCGCTGGAACTCTACTATCGTTTTTTGTGCCGCTGCGCAGCTGCCGGTTGCCGACAGGTAGTGGTTACGGCGGGGAATCATGATTCTCCCTCGCTTCTCAACGCTCCGCGTGAGATCCTGCGCTACCTCAACGTTCATGTGGTCGGCTGCATGGCCGAGACAGCGGAAGATGAGCTGGTGATGGTGTGCGATGGCAAC
This sequence comes from uncultured delta proteobacterium, assembly GCA_963748325.1. GTDB lineage: Bacteria > Desulfobacterota > Desulfuromonadia > Geobacterales > Geobacteraceae > RPRC01. Next base: position 595,597 of record CAVVIJ010000001.1, read on the forward strand.
GGCCAGCCGGCGGTTATTGTCTGTGCTGTTCCCTACCTGCGCGACCGTGACATCCGTCGTGCCGAGGCTGGCGAAACCATGGAAGACAAGGGGAACAAGCTGGTCGAGGGAATTTGCGACCATTACCGGCTGGTAGGTGAAGCGGCTGTTGCCCGGCGCTCCGGTCTGGCTGGCAAGCTGCCCATAGTTGCCATGGGGCACCTGTTCACCTGTGGTGGCCGGACAGTTGACGGTGACGGGGTTCGGGAGTTGTACGTGGGAACCCTTGGCCAGGTCCATGCCGAGATTTTCCCCGAGTGTTTCGACTATCTGGCCCTTGGCCACCTGCATGTTGCACAAAAGGTCGGTGGTTCGACTGTCCGCCGCTATTCGGGAGCGCCTCTGCCGATGAGCTTTGGCGAGGCCGGCCAGGAGAAGGTTGTTCTGTTGCTGAATGTGGATGACCATGGGGTTACGGTGCAGGAGCTTGCCGTGCCCTGTTTTCAGCAGCTGGCAACGGTGCGGGGCGACTGGGAGCATATCACTGCGCGTATTGCGGAGCTGAAGGGACAGGTCGCTTCGGTTTGGCTGGAGGTTGTCTATGAGGGCGCAGAGGTCATTGCCGATCTGCAGGAGCGGTTGCGGGAATTGATTGAAGGTACATCTCTGGAGATCCTGCGGACGAAGAACATGCGCCTGGTGGATCGAGCCTTGCAGCGAATGGCAGCGGAAGAGACACTGGATGATCTCACGGTCGATGAGGTGTTTGCGCGTTGCCTGTCGGCCCACGCGGTGCCTGCGGAACAGCAGGGGGAGCTGGTCGCTGTTTTTCGCGAAGCGGTCCTTGCTTTGCATGAGGACGATCTGCGAGGCGAAACGTGAGAATTCTGCAATTGTCCTTCAAAAACCTGAATTCTCTGGCCGGGGAATGGCAGATCGATTTTACCCGTCCCGAGTATCTCACCTGCGGAATTTTTGCCATCACCGGCCCGACCGGTGCCGGAAAAAGCACAATTCTTGACGCACTGTGCCTGGCCCTCTATGGCCAGACCCCCCGCCTCAACAAAATAACCCAGACTGACAACGAAATCATCTCGCGGCAAACGGGCGAATGTTATGCCGAGGTTGCCTTTGAAACGGCCAGGGGTAGCTATCGCTGCCACTGGAGCCAGCATCGTTCGCGCAAGCGTGCGAACGGGCTCCTGCAGCAGCCGAAGCATGAAATAGTTGAGGCCGGAAGCGGGCAGATCATCGAATCGAAGCTGACAGCCGTAGCAAAAATGGTGGAAGAGGTCACCGGCATGGACTTTGACCGGTTCACCCGCTCGATGTTACTGGCCCAAGGGGGCTTTGCCGCCTTTCTTCAGGCGTCTCCCGATAAGCGTGCTCCGATCCTGGAACAGATTACCGGCACCGCGATCTATAGTCAGATTTCCATCAAAGTCCACGAATGCACGACCGAGCAGCGCAAAAAGATGGAGGCGTTGCGGACGGAGCTTGACGGAATGCAGCTTCTTGCCCCTGATCAAGAAGAGGCTCTTCACCGGGAGCTGGTGGAAAAACAGCAACAAGAAACGGAGCTTCTGGCGTCTCTTTGTGAAATCCGCGACGTCCAGGCCTGGCATGAACGGATCGCACTTTTGCGCGCTGAGATCTCCCGCCTGGATGATGATTGGCTTGAATTTAAGGAGCAAAAGCGTGCGGCCGCAGCGGAGCTTCTCCCTCTCGAGAACGCTACGCGCGCCATGTCCCTTGAAGGTGAATACGCCCAGATCGTTGCTGTCAGAAGACAACAAAAGGACGAACAGGCGGAACTGACCAATGCTGCGGAATTGTTGCCCCAGCTGCGCGAGAGACAGCAGGCGGCTGTTGCTGTCTTGGGGCAGGCGGAGCTCGATCTGGAAACAGCTCGGGACGAGCAAGAGCGGGAGGCGGAGTGTATCCGTACAGCCCGTGCCCTCGACACGACGATTGCCGAAGTGATTTCGCAACTGAAAGGGCACCAGGCGGACCGTGATGCAGCCAAGCAGCAGTGCGATGCATACCGTGTCGCAGGTGCACACTGTGACAAAGAAATGGAGGTGCAAAGGGAGGTGCTCTGCGTTGTTGCCGCCTTTCTGGATGAGCATTGCGCGGATGCCGTGCTTGCCGGGTCACTGACCGGGATTGAGCAGCGGCTCAAGTCGCTGAAGCAGCTTGAGCGACACGTCACGGAGAGTCGGGCAAAACAGGAGCAACAGGTCGCACAGTCCACCTGTCTGGAGCAGGCGTTGCAGCAGGCGGAAAGCAAATGGCAGGGAGCCTTCAGGGCGGCCTCAACAGCCGAACAAAGCGTGGCGGAGATCCGGACAGTGCGTGAGGCCCTTTTACAGGGACGGGAACTTTCCTCTTGGCGTGAAGCTGCCGAAATGCTTTCAATCCGGCAAACACGCCTGACCGGTCTTGGCGAGGTGCTGATACGAAGTGCAGAAACCAAACAAAGACTGGCTGCCGTGCGGGAGAAGCTAGCAGACCTAGAAAAAAAACGGCTGTCCCTTGTGACTCGCGAGGCTGATTTTGCAAGGGAATGCGAGTTGTGTGAGCGACTGAGCCGTCAGCTTCAGGAAAAACTTGTTTTGCTCAATCGGGTGCGTGATCTGGAAGAGGAACGGGCACTTCTCGAAGATGGCGTTCCCTGCCCGCTGTGCGGAGCCTTGGACCATCCCTATGCAGCCGACAACGTCCCACGGGCGGATGCTGCACGGCAGGAGCTGGAGCTGGCTGCTGCGGCATATAAAGATGCCAGCGAAAAACTTTCCGGTGTCAGGGCGGACCTGGCCGGTGTTGCCAAGGAGCTTGAACAGGCACATCATCAGCAGCAGGAATGCTGTCAGAGTCAGGAACTCGATGAGGCGATGTGTGTGACCGGATTTGCCGAACTTGCTCTTGTCGCCGATGTTCCGCAACGGGATGCGGTCATCCAGGTGGCACAGAACAGTTGTCAGAAGGAGCTTCAGAGCTGCCGTGCTGTCGTCCGAGAGGCCGAAGGACTGGAGAAGGAGTTGTCGAAGGCGATGTCATCTCTTGAAACTGCCAAGGACGAACTGAATCGGTACGATAAGGCACGGCAGTCAGCAGAACTTGGCAGACAGGCTGCGGTGGATGCGCTGGAGCGTCTTTCTCTTGATTATAAGACCAGGCAAGACGACCTTGATCATGTACGTACCGAAGCCGGGTGCGTCCTGGGAGTTTTTGGCTACGGAGATGTCGCGGCGGGTGCTGTTGACGGAATTATTGAGGCCTTGACGGCACGCCACTATGACTACCTGCACCACCTTCAGGAAAAAGATCGTCTGGAAAAGTCGCTTGCGGAGCTGGATGGTAAAAAGGGCCAGGTGCAGGCACTTCTTGCCGCAGCTGAATCACATCTCTCCAGTTTGGAGCAGCGTTCTGCCAATAGCCGGGAACAACGGGACAATCTTGCCGGACAACGTCGAGAATTGTTCGGCGAGCGCAATCCAGACAGTGAGGAAAGGCGTCTGGCAGACACTGTTTCCCGTGCCGCGGCTCGCCGCGAAGAGCTGCTGCGCAAGCGTGATGCGCTGCGGCATGAGGGTAGCACGCAGGAACAGCTGATGCAGAAACTGACCGGCTCCATTACTGCCAGGGCGGAGCGCCTCGGCACTCTTGAGACCGCTCTGCAGCAAAGTTTGCAGGAAGTGGGCTTTAGCAACGAGTCTGACTTTTGGCAGGCACGATTGCCGCAGCCCCGCATTGAAGAGCTTTCCTGTCTTGCCGAATCCCTGCGGCGGAGAGAGCTGGAGATTCAAACCCGCCGCCGTGACCGCTCGAGCGCCTTAGAGGAAGAGCTTGCCAAAAAGCTTTCAGACAAAACTCCCGAACAAATCAGAGTGGAAAATTCGACCAATACCGCTCAACTGCATGGGCTGCAAAAGGCTTTAGGGGCCATCGAACAAAGACTCCAGCAGCATGCAGAGCAGCAGCAGTGTCAGCGGGATCGCTTGGAGGCCTTGGAGCTACAGAAAAAAGAATGTGTCCGTTGGGAGCAGCTCCATGCTCTGGTTGGTTCCAGCGATGGCAAGAAATTCCGCAATTTCGCCCAAGGTCTTACCTTTGAATTGATGGTCGGCAATGCGAATCGTCAACTGCAGAAGATGAGTGACCGATATATCCTGGTGCGGGATGACGAAGAACCTCTCGAGCTGAATGTTATCGATAACTATCAGGCCGGAGAGATCCGTTCAACCAGGAATCTTTCCGGAGGCGAGAGTTTCATTGCCAGCCTTGCGCTGTCCCTGGGGCTTTCCGGCATGGCCAGCCGCAACGTGCGTGTCGATTCGCTGTTTCTCGACGAAGGCTTCGGCACCCTGGACGAAGACGCCCTGGAAACAGCCCTTGAAACCCTGTCGGGCCTGCAGCAGGAAGGCAAGCTGATCGGCATTATCTCCCATGTCCCCGCCCTGAAAGAACGCATTGGTACCCAGATCCTGGTCGAGGTCGGCAGTGGTGGCCGCAGCAGTCTCCGTGGCCCGGGCTGTCAGCGGATTTCCTGAATGGCTGGAGCACAAGCGTTACGGCCCGGTGGAGTCTCGATGAGGAGGATTCAGCGGATGTTCATCATATATGGGAAAAAATATTTCCATCACTTTCTGTTGCTGTGCTAGAATTACTCGATTTTTTATGGTTGCTGAATTTTCCTGCATATCGTACCATTTAGCATTCTCCACTCCTGATACGGGAAGCGGCCTATGAAGTACTACCCCATCAATATCGACATTCGCGGCAAAGCTGCCATTATTGTTGGCGGCGGTGCGGTTGCCGAGCGCAAGTGCCGGATGCTCCTTGAGGCGGGAGCCGCGGTAACGATTATTGCTCCTCGTCTTTCCCGGGGGCTTCTTTGTCTTCTGGAGAAAGGAACCATCGTCCATTGTGCGCGTGACTATCGTCGCGGCGATCTGGCCGGGGCCTTTCTGGTATTTGCCGCTACCGGGGATCGTGCCATCAGTACTGCCGTGGCTGAAGAGGCCTCAGAGTGGCGGGTCTTGGCAAACATTGCCGATATGCCGGATCGGAGCGATTTTACCACCCCGGCAGTCATTGCCCGGGGTGACCTGCTGCTGACCGTTTCCACCGGAGGCAAATGCCCCGTCCTGGCCAGAAAGGTTCGGGAAGAACTCAGTGCCCGTTATGGCGAGGAATACGATGAGGTTCTGCGGATACTGGGGGCGGTCCGTGAGAAACTGTTAGCCTCAAAAAAGGGTTGCCATGCGGTGAAAGAAATCCTGCACTCCCTTATATCCCACAACCTGCCCGGCATTTTGCGTGGTGACTCTCCGGATTCCGTTGATCGGCTGCTCCGGGAGATTGCCGGTCCGGGATTCAGCCTCAGTGAACTGGGGCTGGAGAAGAGGAAGTCCGAATGAGTGTTTATTTGCATATGACGGTTCTGGTGCTGTACGGAGCGGCGACTCTCCTGTACCTGCTCTATCTCGTCCGGCCTCGCGAGAGTCTTGGCCGCATTTCCCGCTGGGTACTGGCTGCCGGATTTTTCTGCCATTGCGCCTTCACCCTGTTCCGTTATGTGGAAGCGGGGCATACGCCCATAACCAACCTCCATGAGTCGCTCTCGTTTTTCAGCCTGACCATTGTCGGGGTGTTTCTCGGTTTTCAGCATCGCTACCGCGCCGCCATTCTCGGCTCCTTTGTGACCCCACTGGCGCTGTTGATTATGGTGACTTCGACGATCTTTCCTTCGGCAATCGTCCCGCTGAATCCCGCGCTGAAAAGCAGCTGGCTCGGCTTTCATACTGTTGCCGCCTTTGCCGCTTATGCCGCCTTTGCCATTGCTTTCTGTGCCGGGATCATGTACCTGCTCCAGGAGCATTTTCTGAAAAAAAAGAAACTGGGTGCCTTGTATCATCGTCTTCCTTCCCTGGAAGTCCTTGACGACATCAACTACCGCTGTCTTACGATCGGTTTTCCGCTGCTGACCATTGCCATCATTTCCGGGGCAATCTGGGCAGAATCCGCCTGGGGCGCTTACTGGAGCTGGGATCCAAAAGAGACCTGGTCATTGATCACCTGGTTCGTCTATGCCGCGCTTCTGCATGGCCGGCTGACGACCGGTTGGCGGGGGAGCAGGGCCGCCATATTGGCAATTGTCGGTTTTTGTGTACTTCTTTTTACTTTCCTCGGCGTAACTCTGCTGTTGCCGGGACTTCATAGCTACAGGTAATACTGAATCAATGAACATTATCGTTGTGGGTCTTTCCCACCATTCAGCTCCCATAGAACTCCGGGAAAAGCTGGCATTCGATGCCAACAGTATTAACGAGCCGCTCCGCGCGCTGGTTTCTCTTCCCGATATTGCCGAAGGGCTTATCGTGTCTACCTGCAACAGGGTCGAGGTGTACGCCGTCACTCGTGATATCGCCGCCGGGATTGCCCAGGTCAAACGTTTCCTGGCCGATTATCATGACCTTTCCTTTGATGTGGTCGAGCCCCATCTCTACGGCTACCATGGTGAGCATGCCATCCGTCATGTCTTCCGTGTTGCTTCCAGCCTTGATTCGCTGGTCGTTGGTGAATCGCAGATCCTCGGACAGATCAAGACTGCCTATGGCTACGCTGCGGAATACAAATCGTCCGGCTTGATTCTCAATCGCTTTCTTCATAAGGCTTTTTCCGTGGCCAAGCGGATACGGACCGAGACCGGAATTGCCTCCTCAGCGGTTTCCGTCGCCTTTGCCGCGGTCGAGCTGGCGAAAAAAATCTTCGGTACTCTCTCCGATAAGACGGTACTCCTCATCGGGGCCGGGGAGATGGGTGAACTTGCTGCGAAACATTTCGTCTCGGGCGGCGTTCGCGACGTTCTTGTGGCCAATCGGACCTTTGAGCGGGGAGAGCGACTTGCCGAGGAGTTCGGCGGTAGGGCGGTGCGTTTCGATGATCTTTTCGATCACCTGCACAAAGCCGATATCGTTCTTACTTCAACCGGAGCTTCCCATTATATTCTTGAGCCTAAAAAGGTTGGAGAGGTTCTCCGTCGTCGCAAGCTGCGTCCGATGTTTTTTATCGACATCGCCGTGCCGAGGGATATCGACCCTGATGTGAACAGTCTGGAAAATGTCTACCTTTACAACACCGATGACCTGCAGGGGGTTGTGGAGAACAACCTGGAACAGCGTCGTCGGGAGGCCGAAAAGGCCGAGCAGATAGTTGCCGGTGAAATCGGTCAGTTCCTGGCCTGGCTTTCTTCCCTGGAAGTGGTGCCGACTATTGTTGCCCTGCGCAGCCATTTTGATGGAATTCGCCGGGCTGAATTGGCAAAAACCCTTTCCGGCTGGAAGGATCTCTCTCCGGAACAGGAAAAGCGGTTGGAGGCACTTACATCCGCCATTATCAACAAGCTGCTCCATGTTCCGACAAATGTCCTGAAGCAGACCGGTCAGGGAAATCGGACCGATCTCTATCTCGACGCCTTGCGAAACCTTTTTGCGCTTTCCACCGAAATCTCCGGCGGGCAGGATGAACCTCCGCAGGACGAGGATGAAGGTTAGCCGGCTGAATGACTGAGCAGGACGGTTGGGGGCTCTGGAAGGTGGTTCCCAACGGGGCGTTCCTACGTTATCTACTCTGTGCCGTTGGCGGTAACGCCTGTCGTCCCCGAATGTTTTAATCGGGAATGACAGTCTTGATTATGCTTCCAATAATTACCGTTACGCTTTCATCGCCTCTTCCTGATACAATCAATGTGAAGCATAATCCCTATCAATTCTATCTATGGAGAACATATCGATGATGCCGAAATTACTGAAAATTGGAACCCGAAGCAGCCCGCTGGCCCTCTGGCAGGCCGAATGGGTGAGTGCCCGGATACGAGAACGTTATCCTGATATTGAGGTTGCCCTGGTGAAAATCAAGACCATTGGTGACAAAATTCTGGATGTGCCCTTGGCACAGGTGGGAGGCAAAGGCCTCTTTGTCAAGGAGATCGAGGAGGCGATGCTCAGGGGCGATGTGGATATCGCCGTTCATAGCATGAAGGATGTGCCCACCGAATTCCCGCCGGGACTTGGTCTCGCCTGTATTACCAAGAGAGAGGACCCACGGGATGCTCTCATTTCCCGGGGTCTTACCTTTGCGGAACTGCCGCACGGTGCGCGGATCGGAACCAGTGCTCTTCGTCGGCAGGCCCAGCTTCTGGCATTGCGTCCCGACCTGGAAATGGTGGTGATTCGCGGCAATGTGCAGACCCGCCTCGCTAAACTGGAAGATGAAGGGCTGGACGCGGTAATCCTTGCCGCTGCAGGATTGAAGCGACTCGGTTTTGCCGACCGGGTGACGGAATATCTGCCGGTTGAGTTGTCATTGCCGGCCATTGGGCAAGGGGCGCTCGGTATTGAATGCCGCCTGGATGACAAGGAACTGGTGGAACTGATTTCTTTCCTCAACGACCCGGAAACTCACCACGCTGTCGGGGCGGAGCGGGCCTTCCTGTTGCGTTGCGAGGGAGGCTGTCAGGTGCCCATTGCCGCTTTTGCTGAAGTGGAAGGTGACCAGCTGCGGCTCACCGGATTCATTTCCTCGGTGGATGGAACCCGCCCGGTGCGGGGAAGCATTAGCGGTCCGGCAGATTCCTTTATGTCGCTCGGAACAGGGCTTGCTGATCGCTTGCTGGCAGAGGGTGGGCGGGAGATTCTGAGCGAAGTGTACCAGCGGGAGTTGGCCGTTGACCAGGAAATGCCGGTGTAGGTTGACAGGAAGATGTTAGAAGTAAGACGTGAGACGGGAGACGTAAGATGTTAGACAGGGAAAAGTCTTTTTATTCACGTCTTTCGTCTCACTTCTTACCTCTTTTTTCCTGTACTGTAACGCTCGTGATTAGTTTGTGATGGATGACGATGAATACTGATAAAAGCGGACATGTCTATTTGATCGGCGCCGGTCCCGGTGATCCTGGGCTTATTACCCTGAAAGGTAAAGAATGTATTGCCCGGGCTGATGTCATCCTCTACGATTATCTGGCACACAAGGAACTGCTGTCATTTGCGCGCTGCGATGCCGAGTTGATCTATGCCGGCAAGGTTGGCGGAGCCCACAATCGTGAGCAGTGGCAGATCAATGAGATGCTGGTGGAGAAGGCACGGCAGGGCAAAGTGGTGGCCCGTCTCAAAGGGGGGGATCCTTTTATCTTCGGTCGCGGCGGAGAAGAGTGCGAGGCTCTGGTGTCGGCAGGTATCCCTTTTGAAATCGTGCCGGGCGTAACCGCTGCGGTGGGGGCGGCAGCCTATGCGGGCATACCCCTGACGCACCGCGATTTCACCACTTCCGTTTCCTTTATCACCGGACACGAAAGCAGTGGCAAGGAAGTGTCGGGAATCGACTGGCCGCAGCTGTCTCTGGGCAACGGGACCCTGGTTTTCTATATGGGAATGAAGAATATCGCCCAGATTACGGCGAATCTCATTGTCCACGGCAGGCCTTCTCAGACACCGGTGGCGCTGGTCCGCTGGGGTACGCGTCCTGAGCAAAATGTCCTGACCGGAACCCTTGCCGATATTGCTGAGAAGGCTAAAAAGCAAGGATTCAAGGCACCCGCCGTCATCATCGTGGGTGACGTGGTGCGCCTGCGGGACAAGCTGCGCTGGTTCGATGCCCGATCCCTGTTTGGCAAAAGAATACTTGTTACCCGGGCAACTGATCAGGCCGGGGTTTTTTCCCGCTCCCTTGAGGGGTATGGTGCCCAGGTTTTGGAATGTCCGACCATTGTTGTCACTCCACCGGAAAGCTTCTCGGCCCTGGATGAAGAACTTAACGCTCTCGCGTCCTACGATTGGCTGATCTTTACCTCGGTAAATGGCGTGCAGTACTTTTTTGCGCGTCTTGCCGAACTGAGCCTTGATAGCCGGGCACTGGGATCGAGCCGGGTCGCTGCGATCGGTTCAAAGACCAGCGAAGCACTTGCAGCTCACGGCATCAGGCCGGATCTGCTCCCTTCCGGCTTTCATGCGGAAGGTCTTGTGGAAAAATTTGCCGGGCTGGACGTGTCGGGTCGGAAGGCTCTTTACCCGAAAGCCGATCGGGCTCGCGATGTAATTCCCCGTGGTCTTGCTGAACAGGGCATGGAGGTAGTGGCACCTGTCGCCTATCGAACCGCCATGCCTGACTCCATCTCAGCTGAGGCTTTGGAGGCCCTTGAAGAGCGACGGATTGATTGTGTAACATTTACCTCCTCGTCAACGGTCACCAATCTTGCCGCGCTGCTGGGCGAAAACCGGCTCATTCACCTCCTTCAGGGGGTTGTTGTTGCCTCTATCGGTCCTGTTACCTCTGCCACCTGTCGAGAATTGGGACTCCGGGTTGATATTGAACCGGAAAAATCAACAATTGAAGCACTTACGGAAGAAATCGTAGCGCACTATTCCTCACGATGAAATTTCACGTTGGAAACTATCCTGTTCAGGAGGTTTTGTATGAAAAAGTCATGGTCGGGTGTGCTGGTCCTGCTGATTGTTGCTCTGTTTCTGGTTTCTTGCGAAAGTAACAAAGGGAAGGCTGAGGTTGCTGCTGCAAAGATCATCGAGCCGGCACAGCTGATTTCGAAGGAAGATGCCAAAGCGCTGACCGGTGTCGATTTCGGCGAGTGTACGGCCACGGAACGATCGGTGGTGGGACAGAAGCTGTGTGTCTATGATAAGGGAAATTCATTTTTGCAGGTGGGACTCTCGCAGTCCGCCTTCATGGACAAGAAGACCCTGGCATCCGGTACCACGCCGGAATCCATCTATACAACAACGAAAGAGGCTTTTGCCGGAGCAGAAAGCCTTCCCGGCATCGGTGATGATAATTTCCTGGCGCCTCCGGGGCTGCATATCCTGAAAAACGGGTACTATATCACCATCTCCCTGGGAATGGCCAATGACAAGGAAAAGTTGAGAGCAGCGGGAATGAAAGCTGTCGAGAATCTCGGCAGGTTACGATAATTTTTTTCGCTAAAGACGTACCGGGTGTCCGATCTGCTGAAAAGCCAAGGTGCGGCTTCCTGTACCGTAAGAAGATTCAAGGAGGTAATGCATGTTCTATCCAACCTATCGAGCTCGCCGTATCCGTGGCAAAGAGGTTTTTCGCAAGATGGTAAGCGAGACCAGCCTTTCGGTTAACGACCTGATCTATCCGATGTTTGCCGCCTTTGGTTCCGGAATACGCAAGGAGATCTCCTCCATGCCCGGTATCTACCAGCAGTCGGTGGAAAATATCGTGGACGAGGCCCGGGAGGTCCACGAGCTGGGCATACCGGCGGTTATTCTCTTTGGAATCCCGGAATTCAAGGACTCAGTCGGCAGCAGCGCCTGCCTGGAGCAGGGCGTGGTGCAGGAGGCGATCAGGGCGTTGAAGAGGGATGTTCCCGGTCTGGCCGTGATTACCGACGTCTGTATGTGCGAATATACCGACCACGGCCATTGTGGCGTGATCAAGGATGGCGACGTGGACAACGATGCCACGCTTGAGCTTCTCTGCCAGGAAGCTCTTTCCCATGCCGAAGCGGGTGCCGACATGGTCGCACCATCTGATATGATGGACGGTCGGGTCAGGGCAATCAGGGAAGCCCTCGACCAGAATGGTTACAGCCAGATGCCGATCATGAGCTATGCAGTGAAATATGCTTCCGGCTACTACGGGCCGTTCCGCGAGGCTGCCGAATCAGCTCCGCAGTTCGGTGATCGCCGTTCCTACCAGATGGATCCGGGCAATCGACTCGAAGCGATCCGTGAGGCGGCCATGGACGTTGAGGAAGGTGCGGACATCTTGATGGTAAAGCCGGGACTTCCCTACCTGGATATTCTGCGGGAGGTACGGAACGAATTCAACCTGCCGATGGCGGTCTACAATGTCTCCGGAGAGTATAGCATGGTAAAAGCTGCTGCCCGAAATGGCTGGATAGACGAGGATCGTGTGGTGATGGAAACCATGACCGCCTTCAAACGGGCCGGCGCCGATCTGATTTTGACCTACCATGCCAAGGACGTGGCCCGGCTTCTGCAAAAAGGCGGTGGAAAGTTGTAGCTGTTGCCGATATACCTCGAGGAGCTTGCAGAAAACATCCGAAACTTCCCAGCGCTGCAAGCGCCGGGTGATGCCGTGAAAATTGAAGACGAGTAGTTGGATTCCGGCGTGATCCCGGGGACCTCGGCAAAGGGATGCTTCAGTGTGATCCTTTTTTCGTGCGTTTTCGTGAAACATCCATGAAACATTTGTTCATTATTGTGCAGAAAGCGCTTCAAAAATAGCACCTTTTGTGCTACCTTCCTACCAGTTTAATTTCCTTTAGAGATGTCAAACAGCGGGTCAACGGTCTCAAACCACACCAACTCTATATTGTTCCAAAGTAAACTATGGCCAAGATAATTTGCATAGCGAATCAAAAAGGCGGTGTCGGCAAAACCACGACAGCGGTGAATCTCGGCGCATCCCTTGCGGTTGCCGAGAAAAAGACCCTTCTCGTGGACATGGATCCCCAGGGCAATGCCGGCAGCGGCGTAGGCGTTGAAAAAGACGCGCTGAGGGAAAATATCTACCATGCCCTTATCAACGATGCCGACCCGCTGTCAGCGATTATGAAGACCCCTCTTCCGGGCCTGGATATCCTCCCTTCCTCTGACGACCTTGCCGGGGCCGAACTGGAGCTCGTTTCACTCCCCGACAGAGAGCAGAGGCTTGCCCGGATACTGACAGCTCTCGAGGCTTCGTACGAATACATACTCATCGACTGCCCCCCTTCACTGGGGCTTTTGACCCTGAATGCCATGGTTGCCGCCAAGTCGGTGCTGGTGCCTTTGCAATGCGAATTTTATGCTATGGAAGGTCTCTCGAAGATTTTAAAGACTATCCGCCTGGTGAAAAAAGGGCTGAATCCAGCCCTGGCGATTGAAGGCATCCTGTTGACCATGTATGATGGAAGGAACAATCTCTCGCGCCAGGTAAGCGAGGAGATTCGCCAGCATTTTGGTGAAACTGCGTTCAGGACGATAATCCCTCGTAATGTCAGGCTTTCCGAGGCACCAAGTCATGGAAAACCGATAATTCTCTACGATATCTCTTCACGGGGTGCCTCAAGCTACCTTGAGTTGGCAAAAGAGATCATTGAAAGGGAGAGCGTTCATGGTTAAGAAAACCGGCCTTGGCAGGGGCATGGCAGCCCTTCTGGAAGTTGTCGAGGAGGAAGACAAAAGTAAAGGATACTTTTCCTGCCCAATAGAGGAAATCAAACCCAACAGCGAACAGCCGCGCAAGCGATTCTCCATCGAGAAGCTGGAGGAATTGGCGGCATCCATTCGCGAGAAGGGTATTATTCAACCTCTGGTTGTGCGGAAGATGCAGGATTACTACGAACTAGTGGCCGGCGAGAGGCGTTGGCGGGCTGCTCAGAAGGCGGGCCTCCGCGAAGTTCCCGTGGTTATCCAGGATATTTCGGATGACGCGGCTCTGGAGATCGCCCTCATCGAAAATATTCAGCGCGAAGACTTGAATGTTATAGAACAGGCCGAGGCCTTTCATTCATTAATCGAAAAGTTTCACCTTTCCCAGGAGGAGATGGCGCGTAGGGTCGGAAAAGATCGCTCAACGGTTGCCAATTCCTTGCGACTGTTGAAACTGCCTTCTGAAATTAAGAACGATATTCTCGAGGAACGTCTGAGCATGGGCCATGCCCGGGCCATTCTTTCCCTTGAGGCCAACGAACTCATGGAGCAGGCACGACAGGAGATTCTGTCCAAGCATCTCTCCGTGAGGGAGACGGAAAATCTGGTTAAGCGGCTGAAATCGAAGCGGATATTGAAGCCGAAGGCTCTACCTGCTCCCGAGATATTAGCTGTTGTTGACGGTCTCAAGCGCCGTTTCATGACCAAAGTTGCCATACGTCAGAGTGGCAAAGGGGGAAAGGTTGAGATATCCTATTCCTCAATGGATGAGTTGACCAGGATTATCGATATCCTTGGTCCCTGACTCGGCGTTCCTGCTGTCTGACTTTTATGATGTTATTGTTTGCGCGCCACGTTTCCAATGTTGGCGGGTAACGATTTCCCCGTATACGTATCGGGGTTGCCTTCATGAGGATCTACTGGAATATTTGAATCTATCACAGGTTTCAGGCACGTACAAAATCATACTTATCTAAATATTTAGATATACAAAACATTGTTGACACGAAATTGGCTGTGTGGTAGCTATCAACTTCTTTGTAGCTTTACCTGCTGTCGTGAAAGAACATTTTTGCTAAAAAGGCAAGGAGAGGTACCGGCATGATTACTCTCGACATAGTGCTATTGATCCAGGCGGTTAATTTCCTGGTGCTCCTTTTTTTATTGAATATTCTTCTCTATAAACCGATCCGGAAAATTTTGAAGGATCGTGCAGAAGAAGTTTCCGCGTCAAAGATAAAAACTCTCTCTGTTGACCGCGAGGTGAGCGAGAAGATGGCCCAGTATGAGCAGAAGCTTCAGGCCGTCAAAGCCGCTGCCAGCGAAGAGAGGCAGAAGATGCTTCGTGCAGCTCGTGAGGAAGAATCAGGGCTTATCGAAGCCGCCCGCGGTGAAGCGGCCGATGGTCTTGCCACGATCAGGGCATCCATCGCAAAAGATGTAGCCGAAGCGGAAAGCTATCTCAAAGATCAGGCTGAAGCCCTTTCCCGGCAAATAGTTGAAAAAGTCCTCGGAAGGAGTCTTTCATGAACCCTCTACACAGAATAATCATGTTGCAAGGGAATTTCCTGCAAATAGCGATACTGTGCAGCAGCATCATTCTGCTCGCAACAGCCGGTTTTGCTGCCGAGGCTGTCCCGCATGCCGAATCCGGTGCCCAGTTAAAAGACTTTCTCTTTCGGCTTTTCAACTTTGCCCTGCTTGCCGGTATTCTGGCCTGGGCGCTGAAGTATTTCAAAGTAAAGGAACTCCTGGCTGCCCGCAGGACCGAGGTTGCAAAGACACTTCGCGATGCGGAAGAAATCAGAGAAGAGGCGGAAAGAAAACTCACTGAGTATAACGAGAAGCTGGAAAAAGCCAGCCGCGAAATTGACGAAATCCATGCTGCCATCAAGCATGAGGGCGAAGTGGAAAAAAGCCGGATTATCCAGGAGGCAAAAGAGGCAGCCGAGAGAATTCGCAGCCAAGCTCAGATTGCTGCCAACCAGGAAATCAAACAGGCAACCGCCCGCTTGCAGGCGGAAACGGCCCGACTTGCGGTACAGCTTGCCAAAACTTCACTGAAGCAGTCGGTAACCCCGAATGATCAGGACAGGTTTGTTGATGAATATCTTAAAAAGGTTGTGGAGGGATAGTGAGTACGAACGCTATTGCACGAAGATATGCTAAAGCCCTCATTCAGATTGCAGTGGGTCAGCAGGCGGTTGAGCAATACTACATGGAATTGCAAGAGTTTTTACGAGCCCTTGAGGCCAGTCCCGAGGCGATGGCTCTGCTGTCGGAACCGGGTGTACGGATTGAAGTGAAACGGGAGCTGGTAAAGACACTCAACGAGCAACTGGGAATATCCAAAACGATCGGCGACTTTATTTTGCTGCTCCTTGATAAAAAGAGACTCTTTTTCCTTGCCTCGATCACGACCAGCTACAGAGCCTTTGGTGATGATGTGGCCGGAATTCTTCGTTCGACTATTACCTCCGCGCTCCCTTTAACGGAGGGCCAGGTGAGCGAGATGCGCAGTGCTCTGGAAAAAACGACCGGGAAAAAGATTATTCTGGATGTTGCGACGGATCCTTCGCTTATTGGAGGTGTTGTGACCCGGATTGGCGATAAGGTTTTGGATGGCAGTATCAGAACCCAGTTGACAAAGATTCAGGATATATTACAGAAGGGGTGAAACGTGCCTATGGAATTGAGAGCGGAAGAGATCAGCGAGATTATCAGGAAGCAGATTGAAGGTTACGGCACGGATATAGAAGTTGCCGAAACCGGAACCATCATTTCCGTTGGGGACGGAATCGCCCGAATTCACGGCCTAGCCAATGCGATGGCCGGAGAATTGCTGGAGTTTCCCGGCGGCGTATACGGCATGGTTCTCAATCTTGAAGAAGGGAATGTTGGTGCCGCAATCCTTGGTGAAGATAATCTGAACATCAAGGAAGGCGCCGTGGTCAAGCGAACCGGCAGGATCGTAGAGGTTCCGGTTGGTGATGCCTTGATCGGCCGGGTTGTGAATGCCCTCGGACAGCCCATTGACGGCAACGGACCGATCGAGACAAGTGATTTCCGTAAGGTCGAGGTGAAAGCTCCCGGCATCGTCAAACGGAAATCGGTCCATCAGCCGTTGCAAACCGGCCTCAAGGCCGTAGACGCCATGGTACCCATCGGCCGCGGCCAGCGTGAGCTCATTATTGGCGACCGTCAGACCGGTAAAACTGCAATTGCCATCGATACCATCATCAACCAGAAGGGTGGAGATGTTATCTGCATTTATGTTGCGATCGGGCAGAAACGCTCAACGGTTGCCCAGGTCGTGAACAGACTTCGTGAGAACGGTGCGATGGAGTATTCCATCGTTGTATCCGCTTCCGCTTCCGAGCCGGCACCTTTGCAGTTCATATCCCCGTACGCCGGCGTGACCATGGGAGAGTTTTTCCGCGACAATGGTCGGCATGCACTAATTATTTATGATGACCTTTCCAAGCAGGCCGTTGCCTATCGTCAGCTGTCTCTGCTCCTGCGCCGTCCTCCCGGTCGTGAAGCATATCCCGGCGACGTCTTCTATCTCCACAGCCGTCTCCTCGAGCGGGCCGCAAAGTTGTCCGACGAATACGGGGCTGGCTCTTTGACGGCACTTCCGATCATCGAAACCCAGGCGGGTGACGTATCAGCCTATATACCCACCAACGTCATTTCGATTACCGATGGTCAGATTTATCTGGAAAGTGACCTTTTCTATTCCGGTGTTCGTCCCGCCATCAACGTCGGACTTTCCGTATCGCGTGTTGGCGGTGCCGCCCAGATCAAGGCCATGAAGCAGGTTGCCGGTACGCTGCGACTCAGCTTGGCCCAGTATCGTGAGATGGCCGCATTCGCCCAGTTCGGTTCCGACCTGGACAAGGCAACCCAGATGCAGCTTGCACGTGGCGAGCGTCTGGTGGAGATGCTGAAGCAGCCTCAGTATCGGCCTATTCCATCGGAGAAGCAGGTACTCATCATCTTTTCCGCCAACAACGGTTTTGTGGATGATTATCCGGTTTCCGTTCTTTCTCGATATGAGACCGAACTTTATACTTTTTTCGATATTCGCAAGGCGGACATCCTCAGCGAAATTCGCGAGAAGCAGGCCATTGATGATGTGTTGAGGAGCAAGATAATTTCCGCCCTCGATGAATTCAAGAAAGAATTCACAGTCTAGACAAGGACGGTATTTCCCCCATGGCAAGCCTGAAAAGTATTCGAAAAAGGATCAATTCGGTCAAAAGCACACGGCAGATAACCAAGGCGATGAAAATGGTCGCTGCCGCAAAACTGCGCCGTGCTCAAGAGAAAGTACTTGCTGCCCGACCCTATGCCAAAAAGCTTGAAGAGGTCCTGGTACGACTCAGCAGCAGTGGTGGTGTGGTTGACCATCCCCTGGCCCGCAAGGATAAATCGGAAAAGGCTCTCCTCATTGTGGTCAGCTCCGATCGAGGGCTGTGTGGTGGCTTCAACGCCAATATCTGCAAGGCCGCAGATGCCTTCATTCGTGATAATTCCACCCGTTATCAGGAAATCAGCCTAATGACCATTGGCAGGAAGGGCTATGAGTTCTTGAGAAAACGGGCATCTGTTCGAAAAAACTATTCGAATATTTTGTCCACGATGAGCTACCAGGAAGCGTCCATCATCGGTCAGGAGTTGATCGATGGCTACCTGGCAAAAGAGTACGATGATGTATATCTGCTCTATAATGCCTTCAAAAGTGTCATGTCGCAGGATATTACCCTGAAACAGCTGCTGCCGATCGAGCCTCCCCAGGGACCGGAAGAGGAGTTCCTTCCGGAAGCGATTTATGAACCCTCAAAAGAAGAGCTCCTTGCGGAATTGTTTCCCAAGAATATCGAAGTGCAGCTTTTCCATGCCATGCTCGAATCAATCGCTTCCGAACATGGTGCCCGGATGACGGCCATGGACAGTGCCTCGAAAAACGCTTCGGAGATGATCGGGAAGCTGACCCTGCAGTATAACCGGGCGAGACAGGCGGTGATTACCACGGAGTTGATGGAGATCATTTCCGGGGCAGAATCGATCAACGGCTAAAGATCAACCAGTTACGCTTTATTATAGAGATCGGTCCGCTGATGGGCCGTAGGAGGATGAAACCAGATGGATCAGAATTTCGGAAAAATTTCGCAGGTCATCGGTGCGGTAGTGGATGTGGAGTTTGAGCCGGGCAGGATTCCGGCAATTTATAATGCGCTCCGGGTAACAAATCCGACCATTGATGATCGGGAAAATAATCTGGTGCTGGAAGTTGCGCAACATTTAGGTGAGAACACCGTCCGCACCATTTCCATGGATTCGACGGACGGTCTGGTTCGCGGCCAGCAGGTCACGGATACCGGTAAGCAGATATCGGTCCCGGTCGGTCGCAAGACCTTGGGCCGTATCCTCAATATTATCGGGGAACCGGTTGATGAAATGGGACCGATCGGCGCTGAAAAAGAGTATGAGATCCACCGGGCGGCTCCCAGCTTTCTCCAGCAATCCACCAAGGTTGAGGCTTTTACAACCGGTATCAAGGTCGTAGACCTCCTTGCCCCCTATGCCCGTGGCGGAAAGATCGGTCTGTTTGGTGGTGCCGGCGTCGGTAAAACCGTTATCATTATGGAACTGATCAATAATATCGCCAAGCAGCATGGCGGTTTTTCGGTATTCGCCGGCGTTGGCGAGCGTACCCGGGAAGGGAATGACCTCTGGAATGAAATGAAAGAGTCAGGCGTTCTCGATAAAGCAACCCTGGTCTATGGCCAGATGAATGAGCCGCCGGGTGCCCGTGCCAGAGTTGCCCTTTCCGCACTGTCGGTAGCTGAATACTTCCGCGATGAGGAAGAGCAGAACGTTCTCCTCTTCGTCGATAACATTTTTCGCTTCACCCAGGCCGGTTCAGAGGTTTCCGCGCTTCTCGGACGTATTCCTTCCGCTGTTGGCTACCAGCCGACCCTGGCCACGGAGATGGGTGAGCTCCAGGAACGCATTACCTCCACCGATAAGGGTTCCATTACCTCTGTTCAGGCGATCTACGTACCTGCCGACGACTTGACGGACCCTGCTCCCGCGACGGCCTTTGCTCACCTGGATGCCACAACCGTTCTTTCGCGACAGATTGCCGAACTCGGTATCTATCCGGCCGTTGACCCTCTCGATTCAACTTCCCGTATTCTGGATCCCCAGGTCATCGGTGAAGAGCACTATGCCATTGCCCGCGAGGTTCAGTATGTTCTCCAGCGCTATAAGGACCTGCAGGATATTATTGCGATTCTTGGTATGGATGAGCTCTCCGAGGAAGATAAACTTGTGGTATCCCGCGCACGTAAAATTCAGCGATTCCTTTCACAGCCTTTCCATGTGGCCGAGACTTTTACCGGAACTCCCGGAAAGTATGTGGAGCTGAAGGACACCATCAAAGGTTTCCAGGAAATTGTCGCCGGCAAGCACGATTCCGTGCCTGAGCAGGCCTTCTATATGGTCGGCACCATTGAAGAGGTTCTGGAGAAGGCGAAAAAACTGGCCGTGTAACACAGTGTCCCATGTGCATGTTTCATTGCAGGGGACACTAGACGCAAACCGGAGCCGGGGCAGGCTGGGTCGCCCACTGCTCGAACTCTCAGCCGAAAAGGATTTTTTCGATGGCAGAAAAACTACAGCTTGAACTTATCACCCCGTATCAGAAAGTGCTCTCCGAGCAGGTGGATATGATTACTGCTTTTGGCTCTTTAGGTGAATTTGCCATTTTGCCGGGGCATGCGTCTTTTCTTACTTCGTTGAAGATCGGGGAACTGAGCTATTCCAAGGGTGGTGAAGTATTTCATCTTGCTCTGAATTGGGGGTACTTCGAGGTTGTGGATGATACGGTTACGATTCTTGTAGAAACTGCCGAACGAGCTGACGAAATAGATCTGGAAAGGGCACGGGAAGCACTTGGACGTGCCGAGGAAGCCATGAAGAAACTCACACGGGAAGACAAGGATCTGATTCTCTACGAATCGGCCTTGCAACGTGCTCTTGTCAGGGTGCAGGTTGCCGCGAAGGCCGCCCGGAAGTAGCTGTCCGACAAGAAATGCCACATGAAAAAGAGAGCGGTTCGCCGCTCTTTTTTTTATGGAAAAACGCTGTTTCGCCTTGCACGGAAACGAGTATGTTTCCGCACCGTTTCGTTAAAGTTTCCAGAAAGATGCTTAACACCGGGAATTCATTAATTTTAGTCGCTTGAACATGGAGGTGTTTTGTGGTACATACAGTTAAGTTCTGAAAACTAATGAAAAGAATTGATAGAAGCTTTTGCTGTTCCGCTTTATGTGTCCGTTGATTGCTAAAATCAAAGGAATTATTGGACCAGCCTGTTTTTCTGCAACCCAGAGTGCAGAAAATTACGGGAGTGCTTTTCGTGACACATTCCAACGGCAATGGAAATGAACGTGACACACCGAGCCTGCAGAGCCCGAGTCAAAGCGGTTCTTTCAAGCCTATGGAAAAACGACGCGAAATAGCTAAAAAAACTCTCATTAATCGACTGAATCATCATAACTTTACCGACAGTGAGATCCTGGTAAACCTCGCCCACACGAAGTACGGCTCGCCGATTTCCCTTCGGGCAAAGCCTCTTCCCTGCCTGGGGGAGACACTCGAATGCACCTGGGTAAAGGCTCCGGGGCTTGAGCAGGTACTGAAGAACTATCGCTATGTAAATTTTATTCTCCCTGATCCACACCAATCTTTCCTTGTGGAAGCGATTTCGGTAAGCCTCACCGAAGAGAAGATCATCCTGCGACTCCCGGAAACCTGCCTGGAAATAGACTCCCGCCAGGTAACGCGACACCCCTGTCGCGATATCACTATCCAACTCCTTCAGAATGGAGTTTTCTTTCAAGGCGCTCTGGTGGATTTCAGCCCCCTCTCTTTTCGGGTTGCCTTGACCAGCATTTCCGACCAGCCATTCCAATGGCTCAATGAAAAATCACCCGTTCATATCGTTTTCAACAAGGGTCAGGAAATGCTCTTTTCCGGTGATTGCGAGATCATGAAACAGGATTGCGGCCAGAAAATCCGCTCACTTGTCCTGCGGCCTCTCAACTCACAGATTAGCAGGTTCAAGCCGAAGGAATTCAGAAGCACGCGTCATACCCTCATACCTTCACCGAACATGGTGTTTCGTGATCCGCTTACCGGAAGAATGGTGAATCTGAAAGTCGTTGATCTGTCCGGTTCGGGTTTTTCCGTGGAAGAGAAAGAGGAAAATTCCGTTCTTCTGCCGGGACGTGTCCTGCCTGAAGTAAACATTGATCTGGCAACTCTCATATCGATTCGCTGTAAGGCCCAGGTTGTGTACCGGACTGTCGAACAGGAGAATGAGGAGCGACGGCGGACGGTCAGATGTGGCCTGGCTATTCTCGACATGGACATTCAGGAGCATGTCAGACTCCAGGCTCTACTGAACCAGGTGTCAGACCGGGATTCCTATTTCTGTAACAAGGTAGATATGGATTCGCTCTGGGAGTTGTTTTTTCAGACCGGTTTTCTCTATCCGGAGAAGTATTCTTTCATCCAGGCTAACAAGGAGCAATTCAAGAAGACCTACGAAAGCCTCTATACCGGAAACCTCCATATTGCCCGTCATTTCGTCTATCAGAAAGATGGCATGGTTTACGGTCATGTGGCCATGGTCCGCTTTTATGAAAATACCTGGCTGGTTCACCATCATGCCGCAAACAATGCCGTGCATAAAAAGGCGGGATTATCCGTTCTTGAGCAGGTCGGCAGATCCATCAATGACTCCAATAATCTCACCTCCACCCGGATGAATTTCGTTGCCTGCTATTACCGGACGGAAAACAGATTTCCCAAAAGGGTTTTCGGTCGTATTGCCGAGCAGATCAATGACAGAAAAGGCTGCAGCATCGATTCATTCGCGTACCTTCACTACCGCAAGAGTTCCCTGGAAAGCTGGGATCTTTCCGGCCCGTGGTCGTTGACTAAAACCCTGCCGGATGACCTTGCCGAGCTGAATAATTTCTACAGTCACGTGTCCGGGGGGCTTCTTATAAATGCTCTGGATCTTGAGCCGGAGATGCTTGAGAGTGGAGAAATCGATCAAGAATTCGAAAAAGTAGGTTTCAAGAAGGAACGGCATCTTTTTTCCCTGAAAAAAGATGGGAATTTAAAGGCTGTTTTCATTGTCAGCGTCTCTGATATCGCTTTGAATATGTCTGATTTGACGAACTGTATTCATACGATAGTTGTTGATGCTGAAGATTTTCCGAGAGGGACTCTCTTCATGATCTATTCCCTCTTGTCAAAGTACTATGACAGTGAATATGTGCCGATACTCCTCTATCCTGTTGCCTATGCAGATAATCATCAGATTGAGTACGATAAGATCTACAATTTGTGGATACTCAATATGCAGTATACCGATAGTTACTTTCGCTATGTTGACAGAATAGTTCATCACTGCAAGTAAATCGGACTTTTGGTAAGTGTCTCTAACTTTATTATTAACTACACGGTGATTCATGCGAAGTGACCCCTTCAAACCAGCTTTGTACAATAGCAGAATTATCGCAACCTATCTCAGGCTCATCAGGAAGAAGTACAGCTATATCAATATCGGCGACCTCCTGAGATCAGCCAAAATGGAGCCCTATGAAGTAGCTGATCAAGGGCACTGGTTTAATCAGGAGCAGGTCAATCTCTTCTATGAAAGGCTTGTCAAGGTAACCGGAAATGAGCACATTGCCCGGGAGGCAGGGCGTTTTGCCGCAGCGCCAGATTCGATTGGCGTTATGCGTCAGTATATTCTTGGACTTGGCAGCCCGGCAAAGGCCTATGAGTTAATCGGTAAGACAACCCAGAACTTTACCCGTTCTTCCCATTATGAGGCCCGACGGATCGCTTCCAACAAAGTTGAAATTATCGTTACTCCAGAAAAAGGGGTCTGTGAGAA
The DNA here is from genome assembly GCA_963748325.1 of uncultured delta proteobacterium. GTDB lineage: Bacteria > Desulfobacterota > Desulfuromonadia > Geobacterales > Geobacteraceae > RPRC01. Next base: position 618,760 of record CAVVIJ010000001.1, read on the forward strand.
ACCTTTCCAATGTGAGAACCGGATCGGTTTTTTTGAGGCAATTGCCACTGTTTTCAACAATAAACTCCTTCATATCGAACATCCTGAATGTATCTTCCGCGATGGAACTGCCTGTCGCTACATCATCTCCTGGGAAAAAACACCCTCAGTATACTGGAGAAAAGTCAGAAACTATGGGGCCGTTATGCTGTTGGCTCTGTCCGGCGCGTCATTTTTCCTGAACGGCTGGATTGCCCTGCTGTCCGTTGTTCCAACGTTTGTGTCTTTTGTCCTGCTTGCGTGCCTTGTTGCGGCGAGTGTGGAAAAAAAGGAACTCAGGGCCGGGATTGAAAATCTGAGAGAATCCACTGACAAACTCCTTGAACAAATTAATCTGAACTATACGAACGCACTGCTGACAAACGAAATCGGACAGGCCATCAGCAAGCAGGTTGATGTGGATGCAATCCTGCGCAATGTCTTTCAGGTGCTGCAGAAAAGACTCGACTACGACCGTGGAATGATCCTTCTTGCGGACAAGGAAAAGATGCGCCTTGTCTTCAGTGCCGGATTCGGTTATTCCGCAGAACAGCAGAACCTGCTGCAAAAGACTTCTTTTCGCCTTGACCGTCCCGAGTCAAAGGGTGTTTTTGTCATTTCGTTCCGGGAGCAAAAACCATTCCTGGTAAATGATTTTGACGATATTAAAACCAACCTGTCTTCCCACAGTCTGACCTTTGCCAAAATGCTTGGTGCCCAGTCTTTCATTGTCTGCCCGATTGTCTGTGACGGAGAATCGGTTGGAATACTTGCCGTTGACAATGTTGTCACGAAAAAGCCGCTGATTCAGAGCAATATGAGTCTTCTTATGGGAACTGCTACGGTTATCGGAATCAGCATCCGTAATGCTATGCTCAATGATGCCCGTGAACATCAATTCAGCTCAACACTGCAGGTTCTGGCGGCGAGTATTGATGCCCGAGACAACCTGACGGCAGGTCATGCGGAAAAGGTTACCAAATATGCCCTGGGCATCTGCCAGGAGCTGGGGCTTTCCAAGGATTACACGGAAATGATCCGGGTTGCTTCTCTGCTGCATGACTATGGGAAAATAGGTATTCCTGACGCCATCCTGAAAAAAGAGGGCAGACTTACTGTTGAGGAGTACACGCAAGTCAAATCCCATGCGGAGAAAACCAGGGAAATTCTTGAGCAGATCAATTTTGAGGGGATTTACCGGCAGGTTCCCGAGGTTGCCGGCAGTCACCATGAAAAAATCGACGGAACTGGGTATCCGCGTGGACTCAGGGGCAGTGAAATACCTTTTGGGGCCAAGATCATCGCGGTTGCCGATTTCTTTGAGGCGATCACGGCAAAGCGCCACTACCGGGGGCCCATGCCTCTTGCCCTTGCCATCAGGTTGCTGGAGGAGCGCAGCGGCGCTCATTTTGAGAAAAAAGTGGTTAAGGCATTTATTCGCTATCTGGAAGTGAATACCACCATTGTTGAGGAACTCGCAGTGCAGAAGCTGGTGCGCGAGCAGCGTCACAGGAGAGTACCCTGCCGCACATCGGTCTCCTTTCGTGTCAATGGCAGAACCGTATCGGGAACCAGCACCGACATAAGCTTGCGGGGGATGTATGTGGCAATTGACGATGACATCGAGGAAGGAAGTCCCATTGAGCTTACCTTTACTCTCCCGAACAGTCAGTCGGTGAAAATTCAGGCAAAGGGGCGTATCGCCTGGGTGAACAATAATAGAAAACGCTTGAAACCCCTTTTCCCGAGTGGTGTTGGCGTAGAGTTTTTGGATATTGTGCCGACCGATGACATGCTTCAATCATTTGTCGGGAGCTATACAGGCTGATTTGGCCAGTCTTTTGGGAGTTTTCAGCCTGAACGTGCGTCCCCCTGCAAAGTGCTGCCGGTGTTCATGACTCTTCTTCAGAATTTGGGAATGTGTTTCTGCATAAATAATGGAGGATTAGCTGAAATGACGCTGATCAGTGAAAAACCTCCGGAACTCTCTCTTGTCCGCCTTCATATTCAGGGAAGGTGCAGCCGATATTTTCTAGGCAAATCCCGTCCTTTTCATCCAATTGAATAAGTCTGCTCACCTGTTCGCAGAAGGTACCATGGAACTGCAAATACACGGTTATTGGTGCACCACGATAGTCATGTCCATTCCTGTCAGGATTTCTTGCTTAAACCAGGATTTATAGCGGGATTCCGGAGATTGACATGTTTTGTGTAGCAAATAGTGATTGCATTTTTACGGGAAAATGCTTACTAGTAAACCGGCGAAGCGGTTTTTTCGAATAGCTGACAACAGGAAAATGCTGCGCAGCAATCGGATGGCGATATGCGGAAAAAACCAGCAATGCCGCCATGCCTATCAAAGAGTTGCGGGACATGGTAGGTGTTTTCTAACGACCTTGGTCCATGAGTTCTCAGCATATCGAGAGACATAACCTGCCCATGGGAGTAGTAAGGTTGATATTCCGGTAAGCTTCCCTCAAAAACCCTTCCAGCATTTCCCCTTGGAATTTACCGACCTGCTGACAGGAAAAGACCACAACTTACGACTATTCCCTTATAAATGAAAATGAGAGCAAAGGAGCTTTAACGTAGTGAGAACTCAACATGGATCTTCCTTCTGGGGAGGGATCGTCAAATCCATGGGTCTGGTATTCGGGGATATCGGAACCAGCCCTATTTATACACTTACCGTAATTTTCGCCTTAACCAAACCAACCCAGGAAAATGTTTTTGGCATTCTTTCGCTGGTATTCTGGACCATGACTATTCTGGTGACGGTCGAGTATTCCTGGCTGGCCATGAGTCTTGGTCGCAAGGGCCAGGGTGGTGAAATCGTTCTGCGGGAAATCCTGATCAGGCTCCTGAAAAAGGGGCGTATGCTGGCCTTTGCCGGGCTGCTGTCCTTTATTGGCGTCTCTCTGCTCCTTGGCGACGGTGTCATTACGCCTGCCATCAGTATCATGTCTGCCGTGGAGGGACTGCTGCTGATACCCGGTTTCGAGAATCTCCCTCAGGGCATTTTGATCGTGATCGCCATCTGCATTGCCATTGCCCTGTTCGTCATGCAATACAAGGGGACCGACAAGGTTGCCAGCGTCTTCGGGCCGATCATGGTGATCTGGTTTGCTACCCTGACACTGACCGGGGTGGCATCACTGATAAAAATGCCGGATATAGTCTTTTCCATTAGCCCCCATTACGCCATCCGTTTTTTTCTTGAGAACGGGATATCCGCGTTCTTTGTTCTTTCTGAAGTCATCCTCTGCGCCACAGGCGGGGAGGCGCTTTATGCCGATATGGGGCATCTGGGGAAGACACCGATTATTCGGGCCTGGTATTTTGTCTTTGCGGCGCTGATGCTCAATTATCTGGGACAGGGCTCATTTGTTCTGCGCCATCCGGAGATGAAGAACCTGCTGTTCGGCATGGTTCAGTCCCAGGCTCCGTCGATGTATATCCCTTTTCTCATCCTGACGATTATGGCCACCATCATCGCTTCCCAGGCGGTTATCAGCGGAGTATTTTCCATCGTCTACCAGGGACTCACCACGCGGTTGTTTCCGCTGATGAAAATCGACTATACCTCCCATGTCATGAAGTCCCAAATCTACATCGGATTTATCAATTGGACCCTCATGTGCGCGGTTATTTTCATCATGCTCATCTTTCAGAAATCAGCCAATCTGGCGGCTGCCTACGGCATGGCGGTGACCGGTTCAATGACCATTACCAGCCTGATGATGATCATGATTTTTTCCCAGACCAACAAGAAGTGGAAGGTTCCGATTGCCGTGGCGGTCTGCTGTGTTGATCTCATCTATCTCTGCTCCACCTTCACCAAACTGCCACATGGTGCCTACTGGTCGATTATTCTGGCATCGTTTCCGTTGCTCACCATCCTTATTTGGACAAATGGTCAACGGAATCTCTATCGAGCCCTGAGGCCTCTTGATATCGATACTTTTATCGTGAGCTATGAGCAAATCTACGAGACGAAGAGAATTCTGCCTGGAACTGCGCTGTTTTTCGCCCGGGAGTGGAATATTGTCCCCCCCTATGTCATTCATTGCATTATTCGCAGCAATATCGTCTACGAAAGGAATATCTTCATATCCATTGTTCGGACAGATAACCCGTTTGGCGTGAAAACCGTTTTGAAACAGGATCTAGCATCCGGTCTTGACGCCTTTGAAATTCGTGCTGGTTACATGGTCGTACTGGACATCGAAAAACTTCTGCATATGAATGGCATCAAGGAGAAGGTTATTTTCTACGGTATAGAAGACATTAATACCAGAAACCCGGTTTGGAAGATCTTCAGTCTCATCAAGAAGCTGACACCGAACTTTGTGCAATTCAACAAGCTTCCCGCAAGTCGTCTGCACGGGGTCGTAACCCGAGTGGATATGTAAAAAAAGGGCACTGCCTGTCGGCAGTGCCCTTTTTTTATCTTCTGAAAAGCTCCGTCTTACTGGTCGTCGTCTTCTGAGACAGGAATTTCGCTATAGGTTCTCTCTTCTTCAAAACGCTTGGTCTGCGCCTGCATTTTTTCGATATCTTCCTTGCACTTCACGCAGTAATGGGCGAAAGGCACGACCTTGAGTCTGCCGAGCGGGATATCGCAGCCGCACTCTTCGCAGATCCCATACTCGCCTTCCTGGATACGAAGCAGCGCATCGTCGATATTCCGCAGCTTCTCACGCTCACGATCACTCAGTATGAGACCAAGCTCACGGTCTCTTTCACTTGATGCCTGGTCGTAAATATCACCACTCGGATCGCCGCTGGGGAGTTCGGACGAGGATTTTATCGATTTGCTTATTTCTTTCAGTGTTTCATCCTTCAGTTTCAGGAGAAGCGCTTTCATTTCATCAGTTCTCTTTACCATCTAGACCTCTCAAAAAAAATTCTCTTGCTGCCAATTAAGATTGGACATAATAACCTACTTTATCATGATGTCAAGAAAAAAGCCTTGTATCATGAGGCGTTGAAAGCAGGGCGCTATTCCATTTCAGCGCTGCAGATTTCTCCGATCAGATCGTAATCGGAGGAATCGGTTATTTTCAGCCGTACGATGTCACCTACGTCGGCGTTGCCGGCGGTGATATACACCTGCCCGTCGATGTCGGGAGCCTGGCGGGAGGAGCGGCCTTTCAAAAGAAGTTCCGTTTCCTCACTGTAGCCTTCCACGATTACCTCTTCGATCATTCCCACCAGTTGGCGGTTGCGCTTGAAGGAAAGCCTGGACTGGGCCTTCATAACCTTCTTGTAGCGTTCCCGTTTGACCCTTTCCGATACCTGGTCTGCCATATCATTGGCCGGAGTGCCTTCTTCCCGTGAGTAGCAGAAGACACCCAACCGGTCGAAGCGGGTTTCATCAACAAACTGAAGCAGTTTTTTGAAGTCATCCTCGGTTTCACCCGGGAATCCGACAATTAGCGAGGTTCGCAGGGCAATGTCGGGGATTTCTGAGCGGATTTTCGCCAGCAGGGTGCGGATTTCCTCGGAAGTACTGCGCCGGTTCATACTTTTGAGAATCGGGTCGCTGATATGCTGGAGCGGAATGTCCAGGTATTTGCAGACTTTTTCTTCTGTCTTGATCAGTTGGATAAGGCCGTCGGTGATACCATTAGGATAGGCGTAAAGCAGCCGTATCCAGCGAAGATCCTCGATTTCGACCAGTTTGCGGATCAATTCCTCCAGGCTGGGTTGCCCTTCCAGGTCTGCCCCGTAGTTGGTTACATCCTGGGCAATGAGATTCAGCTCCCGTGCACCGCCTTCCACCAGTCTCCGAGCTTCCTTCACCAGGGCGTCGACCGGGCGTGAGCGGTAGGAGCCGCGCAGACTCGGAATGACGCAATAGGAACAGCAATTGGAGCAGCCTTCCGCGATTTTCAGGTAGGCGGAATACACCGGTGTTGACTTGAGCCGCGGAGAATCCTCATCAAAAACAAAGTTGGGGTCGCCGATATAGCGAAGCTGTTCGGATGTACCTTTTTTCTCGGCAATGATCTCGGCAATGCGGGGATAATCGCCGGTGCCGATGAAGATATCCACCTCCGGGAGTTCCCGGCATAACTCTTCCTGGTAGCGCTGCGGCAGACACCCCGTCACGATGAGCAGCCGGCAGTGACCGTCGTGTTTCCGGTCGGCCAGGTCGAGGATTGCGTCCACGCTCTCCTGCTTGGCCTCCTTGATGAAGGAGCAGGTGTTGACGATAATGATATCCGCATCCTTTTCATCGGTTGTGATCTCATAGCCTTCCCGATCGAGAAATCCGAGCATAATTTCCGCATCCACCAGATTCTTGGGGCAGCCGAGGCTTACCATACTGATTTTTTCTTTTACCATGTCGTTCAAATGCACCTCTGAAGTCTGTGAGGCGTGAAGAGTTAGAAACCTGGGCAGGTTTTCCACCTCACTCCTTACCTCTCACGGACTTCTATTGTCTGAAATTTATGAACTGCATCTCGATCTCCAGGTCTTTGCCTTTCAGTATCCGGATGATTTCCTGGAGATCATCGATGTTTTTTCCGGTCACGCGCACCTGGTCATCCTGGATCTGTGCCTGAACTTTCAGTTTTGTTTCCTTGATTGCAGCAATGATCTCTTTGCCCTTTTCCTTCGAAATTCCCTGCTGAATGGTGATCAGCTGACGGATCATACCACCGGAGGCAGTTTCGGCCGTTCCATACTGCAGGGCTTTGACCGAAATACCGCGTTTCAGGAATTTTGACTGGAGGATATCGATGATCGACTTGAGACGGAAATCGTCATCAGCCAGAACCTTGACGGTCTCTTTTTCCAGCGAGACCTCGCTTTTCGATTTTTTGAAGTCATAGCGTTGGGCAATTTCCTTGATGGTCTGGTTGACCGCATTGTCGACTTCCTGCATCTCGACCTTGGAAACAATATCAAATGACGGCATAGTGTGCCTCCTTTCTGTATTTTCTGGGGACTGCAAGCAGCGTAGCAACCTGGAACCTTTCTGCTCACCCTCCGTTATGTTGCGCTGATTCCGGTCCGAATCGAGCCGATCAATGACGAACTACTTCCATGCCGGCCGGAATCTTGAAATGAAAGAGTGAAGCCGGCAAGCCACGGTTTACTCTGACATTACTGAAGTCAATGGTTGTTTTGGTGCCCAGTTGATCGTATACGACGGAGGTCAGGATCGGAAAGGTGTTTCGAATCTTTCCATTTTTGAGAAACAGGGCAACATCTTTCGCCGATACGGTCATCTCGAGTTTCGCAAGATTCTGGCTCGGGGTTTTAGGAACGAGTTCGAGAAGGTAGTTTCCCTGCGCATCACGTCCGTCCTTCAACGGGGTAATGGTAAAGTCGCGTGATATCCTGCCGATGCCGGTCAGGTAATTGAGCGTTACTCCTTGTCCCCCGGCGAATAGTTTTTTCAGCGCGCTGACCATCACCTGGCCGCTTTCCGGAAGGTAGTACCAGACTGTGGTGCCATCCGAAACGATCAGTTGCTTCGGTTTCGTATAGTCGAAGCGGAACATGGCTGGACCCTTGCTGTTCTTCTTGATGGAGAGAGTGCCTTTGCCCTTTTGCTCTCTCTTCATCGACGCGATATAGGTTCTCTGTGAAAAGCTTGCCTGCAGATCGCTCAGGGAATTGTAGCTCTGTTCCACCGTGGCAATTACCTCTTTGAGTTGCGCTTCTGCATAGGCCGGTTGGGCGGGAAGAAGATTCAGGGCAACTGTGGAGCACAGAAAAATGAAGAAAATAAGTTGTTTCATGGAATTCCTTTCGAAAAATAGCGGCTGATAGTGACATAACTCTATATTTGGTGCAACTTCTTTCGCGGTTTTCAGAGTTTGGTGCCTGCCATGTTGATGCGAGCAGAGCTGCCGGTGAATCTGTCGGTCCTCAGAGCAGGCTGGAAGGATCGATAATAAAGATCACCTGGCCGTTTCCGAGAATTGCCCCGCCGAGAAAACCTTTCATCCGGTTCAACGGGCTGCCGAAAGGCTTTACGAAAACATCCTGTTGGCCCACGAAGCGGTCCACAACGAGTGCCACGGTGCGCTCGTTCATTTCTACGATCACTGCCGGAATGATCTCTTCCTTAATTGGGGAAAGAGGCAGGCCGAGCAGACGATGAAGACTTACCAGGGGAATTTCCTCGCCAGCCAGCAGAAAGCTTTTTTTTCTGCCGCGACTCAGGATTTCATCTTTCCTGATATCGACGGTACGGAGTACCTTGGTTACGGGGAGTCCGACAATCAGAGAAGAGCAGGCCACCAGCAGGATCTGGATTATGGAGATGGTCAACGGCAGCGAAAGTGTGAAGCAACTCCCTTTCCCCGGCGTCGATTCGATGGCAAGGTTTCCGCCAATGGCCTGGACGGATGCGCGAACGGCATCCATGCCGACCCCTCGTCCGGAAACGTCGGATACCTCCGCTGCGGTGGAAAAGCCGGGAAGGCAGACCAGCATCAAGGCCTGTTGCGGGGAGAGCAGTGCCGCTTCTTCCGGTCGAAGCAGGCCCTTTTCGATTGCGGTCGTCACGAGTCGTTTCGGATCCATCCCTTTGCCATCATCACTAATGGTGACGAGTACCCGATCCTTTTCCCGGTGTACATTTACGGTAATGGTTCCCACAGGCTCTTTGCCTGCCGCTGTCCGCTCTGCCGGAAATTCCAGACCATGATCAACCGCGTTCCGCAAAAGGTGGAGCAGGGGGTCGGAAAGTTCTTCGACGATACCTCGGTCCAGCTCGATTTCTTTGCCGGAAATTTCCAGGTGGACTTCTTTGCCGCATTTTTTCGTCAGGTCGCGGACGATTCGGGGAAGACGGTCAACCGCGGTGGCAAACGGCATGAGCCGTACCTTCAGCACTTCGTCATGCAGTTCCCTGACCAGGTGGGAGAGGTCCGAAATGGCTTCGGTCAAGGCCGCGACTTTCACGTCACGTGAAAGGCTGATCATCCGGTTCTTGTGGGTGATCAATTCACCGGTAATGTTTACCAGGTTGTCGAGTACTTCGGTTTTTACCCGAACATTCTGCGGAGACTCGGGCTTTTTTTGCACAATCTCCTGTCCCAGACTTTGAGATGTCGATTTTTCTCGCGATTTGTCTTTGGTTGCCGCATTCTCCGTTTCTGTAGCCTCCCCGTTGTCCCCCACAGGAGTTTCAGGGGCATGAGACGGCACGTAGCCAGCCAGACGCTGTGCCAGGTCAAGAATGTCATGCTGTCCGCTTCCCCCGGCATCCACGTCATTCAACATGATGGAGAGAAGGTCGCATCCCTCCAGGAGCAAGTCGGCAACTGCGGAAACGAATTCGATGGTTCCCTTTCTGACCCGGTCCATGAGATCTTCCATTTTATGGGCAAGTTCCGCCATGTCGCCATATCCCATGGAAGCGGCCATCCCCTTGATGGAGTGGGCCATCCTGAAAAGGAAATCGATCTGCTCCCGTTCGGCAGGTTTCCCTTCCAGTGCGACGATCGCCTCGTTCATGCCCTGGAGGTGTTCCCTGACTTCGGAAACGAACAGATCCTTGTACTGGGACATGTCCATTTATGCAGTTCTCCGTACGTGTATCATTCCTTTTCTACCTTTGTCTCAGGGGAACTTTCATATTTTTTGTGCATTGTCCGCACTTCGTTTTCCAGTTCCGTCATCAGGAGATCGATAGCAAAAAGCGGTATCATTTCGCCATTGAAGGTGATCGACTGGCTTACGTTGGAACCTTCTTTCTGTTGGATCTGCAGACCGCGAATGTCGGAGATGATACGCTCGACCGTGTCGATCCGCAGTGCCAGTGAGCCGATCTTGTGATCGAGAACCAGAATCCTGCCGGAACTTTTCGGCGGATCACCGTGGAGGTAGGATGCCAGATCGAGTACCGGAGTCGGGGTGCCGTGGAAGTTCATGACCCCGAGGAAGGTTTTCGGAGCCTTTGGTATTGGGAACGTGTCGGGAGTTTCCATGACTTCCGAAAGATCACTGACGTTCATGGCATAGCGATCGCCTCGCAGCGAAAAAATGAGAAAGCGCCTGCCCTGACCACTCATTGGGCATGTTCCTCCTTCGGCGGCAGAGTAAAGCGTTCAACGCTCTGGAGAAGGCTGTCGGATAGGGCCGCAAGTTCGCGGGCAGCCAAAGCCATTTCCTGCATGGCAACGGCCTGCTCCTGGGTTGCGGCGGAAACCTGTTCTGTCGAGGCGGCGTTGTCTTCCGCCACCTTGGCAATTTCATCCACGTTCGTGACCATCTGGCTTGCACCATCTGTCTGCATGGCCGACATGTCGGCAATGCTGTTGGTTTTGCGCTCGGTTTCCACCACCGTATCCATGATTTCCCGGAAGGAATCCACCGTAATGTCGATATTTTTTTTGCCTTCACCTATATTCTTCGAGATCTCCATGATCGTATCCTGTACCCGATGGCTTTCTTCGCGGATTCCGGTGATCAGTTCCAGGATATCCTCGGCCGAACTCCCTGCGCCTTCGGAAAGTTTTCGCACTTCTTCCGCGACAACGGCAAAACCTTTGCCGTATTCACCGGCGCGGGCTGCTTCAATCGAGGCGTTCAGGGCCAGCATGTTTGTCTGTCGGGCAATGTCGCCGATAAAGTCGGCAATTTTTCCGACCCGTTGCAGCTTCGCGTTGAACTCGATGAACTGTCGCCCGCTCTGTTCGACCCGGTCGAAGAAACCGTGCATTTTTTCCAGGAGTTCCTTTGATTGATCACCGCCACGGCGGGCAGTCTGGCTGGTCTCCCTGGCGGCTCCTGAAGCCTCCCGGGCTCTTTTTGCGATCAACTCGATGGAAATTGCCATCTCGTGAATAACCTTGGAGCTTTTGCTGACCATTTCAGCCTGGTTTTCCGCACCGCGGGAAATATGTTCCACTGCAAAGGCGACCTCTTCGGTGGAGGCATTGATTTCCAGGGCAGTGGAAGAAAGCGTTTTGGCCGATTCGGAGACCTTTTCAGATATTTCCCTGATGCTCCTGACCAGCTCCCGGAGATGTTCCATCATCCGATGGATGGAGATGCCCATATCAATGGTTTCATCGGGAAAGCGTGTCTTGGCGAGAACAACGTCTTTTGTAAGGTCTCCCCTGCTGATGGCTTCGGCGGAATCGTTCAGCCTTGAGATGTTTCTGGTAAAGGTCTTGGAAAAAATCCAGCCGAGGATCAGTCCGATGGTGAGGGCCACGGCAAAGGTCAGGACCTTTGTGCTTTCCGGTGAATAGCCGAGTAGCTGAACTCCGCTGGGAGCGAAGGCCACCGCTGCCACGACCACGACAAATCCGAGGATGAATTTGTATCCGATCGGTATGCGCATGAAATTCTCCTTTTAAAAGGAATAGGAAATTATCTTGCCAAGATTGCACGCTGTTTATTCTGCACGTGTCGCAGCTGTTATTTTTTCCGGTAGATGCGTTCGACCGGACAAAGGGTCTGGTAAAGTTCCCGCACGTCACCCATGAGGTTTTCGGTTTTTCCCAGGACCAAAATCCCCTCTGGCCGAAGTGATTCGGCAAATCTCTTCAGGAGCGCTTCCTGGTGGCTGCGCTCGAGATAAATAAGGACATTTCGGCAGAGGATGAGATCTGAGCCTTCCAGCGGCAGTGGGCGAAGCATATCCTGGCAATGAAAGGAGACCATATCCCGAATCTCGGGAACGAGCCGATATGTACCGTCATGAAAGGTGAAATAACGATTTTTGATGGCGGCAGGAGTTTCATCCATGCGGTCCATCTCATAGACCGCCTCGGCGGCGACCCGCAGCACTTCGGCATCAATGTCCAGCGCACGTATGGAGACCCGTACCTGCGACATCTCGTGAGCAAAGGAATCCCGGAGGACCAGCGCGAGAGAATACGGTTCTTCTCCGCTTGAGCAGCCGATACTCTGGATGTCCAGGTGCCGCCGCCCTTCCTGCAGGCAGGAGGAAAAGAGGCGGGGAAAGATTTCATCGCGAAGTTTGTTGAAGGTGTCCTGGTTCCGATAAAATTTACTCACATGTATGGTGAGCATTTTAATCAACTGCGCTGGTTCCGATCTGCTCTGCAAGAGGAAATCGGCGTATGCCATCGCTGAAGCATACCCTGCGGAACGGATTCGCGCGGAAATTCGCCGTTTTATGCAGGCATCCTTATAGCCGTGAATCTGGAAACCGCCCCGCGTTTTCAGAATGCGGCAAATCCGGTCATAGACCTGATCCGGGATATCTTCGTTTTCTCCCCTGCCGGGTTTGTCGCGTTTTTTTACCTGGCGCATGATTTTTCGGAGTCTATTCTGTCGTATGTATGTGTTCCCGTACCGTTCATTTTTTGTCCTGGGCGGAAAAGTGGTCAAAGCCCTTTCTGGCAAGTGATATCTCCCTGCCGTCGGAGCCGACCACGGTTACCGCTTGCCCAGCCAAGATGGTGCCGATCACCGAGACGGGAGTGCCCAGTTTGTCCAGGATGGGAAAGACCTTGGGCAGTTTTTCGGGAGGGACGGTAAAGAGGAGTTCGTAGTCTTCGCCACCGGCCAGCGCCAGAGTCAGTGCTTCTTCCGTTATCGTGGGGAAGTGTTCCCGAAATGAATCCGACAAGGGCAGCGCCTCCGAATCTATTTGCGCACCCACGGAGGAAAGTTCAAGGATATGCCCCAGGTCGGCTAACGGACCATCGCTCAGATCAATCATTGCCGAGGGGATGCCTGCCTCTGCTAAAGCAAGTCCTTCAAGCACTCTCGGTACCGGATCGAGGTGGCGCTGAATGATATCTCCCTGCCGCTGACCCTGTTGCAGGAGACGGAGCCCGAGAGCAGAGTCACCGATGGTTCCGGTAACGCATATACGGTCTCCCGGATGTGCCCCGGAACGACGTACAAGCAGATCAGGCGATTGTTCGCCGAGAACGGTCAGGGTCAAGACCAGCGGGCCTGAAGACGAACAGGTATCGCCGCCGATCAAATGAACGCCGAACTTGTCGGCCTGTGACAGCATTCCGTTTATGCAGTCGTCCAGAAAGTCCAGGGTCATTGCCGGGGGAATTGCCAAAGAGAGCAGAAAGTGCCGTGGCCTGCCTCCCATGGCGGCAATGTCGGAGAGGTTGACCGACAAGGCCTTTTTCCCCAGGGATCGCGGGTCGCAGAACGAGAGGTCGAAATGGATCCCTTCCACCAGCATGTCGGTGGTAATCAGGCTGAGTTTGCCGGGGGAGGGTGAAAAGGCAGCGGCATCGTCTCCGATGCCGACGGCCACACCCGTCCCGGCGGACAACTGCCGCGCAATTCGGTCAATGAGGCCGAATTCTCCAAGTGTCCTCAGATCTTTCCCGTCTGTCAAGAAACTACCTTTGGTGATGAAGGTGACCGGCGAGCAGGTGCTTTCTGCTTGCTGGGAGCACTTCTGACGGTGGGCGGTACCGGTGGAAATTTTTCCAGAGCCAGTTTCAGCACATCGTCAATTTTCGACGCAGATGCTATCTTGATCTTTTTTAGAATATGTTTTGGTATCTCATCCAGATCCTTCATGTTTTGTTCCGGAATGATGATGGTTGTAATTCCAGCCCTGATGGCTGCCAGCATCTTTTCTTTCAGGCCGCCAATCGGGAGAACTCTGCCACGCAGAGTAATTTCACCGGTCATTGCCACATCGCGACGGACCGGGATTTTCGTTAAGGCGGAAACCAGTGCCGTGGTCATGGTAACACCAGCGGAAGGTCCGTCTTTCGGGATCGCTCCGGCAGGTACGTGTACATGGATCTCCAGATTGGTGTAAAAGTCGTCAGGGAGAAGGAATTCGCCTGTTTTCGAGCGGATGAAAGAGAGTGCCGCCTGTGCCGATTCTTTCATGACGTCGCCCAACTGGCCGGTCAGGGTCAGTCCGCCCTTGCCTTTCATGACGGTGGCTTCAACAAAGAGGACTTCACCACCAACCGGCGTCCAGGCAAGCCCGGTCGCTACCCCGACCTCGTTGCTTTCCATTTCCATTTCACGGAGAAATTTCGGAGGGCCGAGGTATTTTGCTATTGAGTTGGCGGTGATGACGGTCCGCTGTTTCTTGCCTTCAGCAACCTTGCGGGCGACCTTGCGGCAGATCGAACCGATTTCTCTTTCCAGGTTTCTCAAACCGGCTTCACGGGTATATTTGGAGATGATGGTCTTGATCGCCTCATCGGAAAAGGAGACGATATCCTCGCTTATGCCGTTTTCCGTGATCTGGCGAGGAATCAGGTACCGTTTCGAGATCTCGAGTTTTTCCTCTTCCGTATACCCGGACAGTCTGATTACTTCCATCCTGTCGCGCAGTGCGCTCGGTACTGGATCGATCTGGTTTGCCGTGGCGATGAACATTACATTGGAGAGGTTGAAGGGCAGATTGATGTAATGATCCGAAAACGCATGGTTTTGTTCCGGGTCGAGAATTTCCAGCAGTGCCGAAGAGGGATCGCCACGGAAATCCGAACCGAGCTTGTCGATTTCGTCAAGCATGAACACTGGATTGTTTGAACCGCCCTGTTTCAGTCCCTGGATGATCCGGCCTGGAAGTGCACCAACATAGGTGCGTCGATGACCACGCATCTCCGCCTCATCCCTGACGCCACCGAGGGAGATGCGCAGAAACTTGCGTCCCATGGCCCGGGCAATGGATTTGCCGAGCGAGGTCTTTCCTACGCCCGGTGGACCGACAAAGCAGAGAATCGGGCCTTTCATTTTTTTCTTGAGTTTGCGAACCGCAAGAAATTCAAGGATCCGGTCCTTGATCTTCTCCAGGTAGTAATGGTCCTCATCGAGGATTGTCCGTGCTCGCTTGATGTCGAGAACGTCCTTGGTCGATTTGCTCCAGGGAAGTTCCACCAACCAGTCCAGGTAGGTGCGCAGCATGTTCGATTCGGCTGCGTCGGGATGCATCTGCTCAAGGCGACCGAGTTGCTTGAGAGCCTCCTTTTCGGCAGTAGACGGCATCTTGGCTTCTTCTATGGCTTTCCGGAGCTCGATCATTTCCTCGGAACGGGCATCGGTTTCGCCCAGTTCCTGCTGAATCGCCCGCAGCTGTTCGCGCAGGAAATATTCCCGCTGGGTCTTGCCCATCTCCTCTTTTGCGGCTGACTGGATACGGGCCTGCATGGAAAGAAGTTCAATCTCTTTGTTGAGATACTCACTTACTTTTTTCAGGCGTTCAATCGGATCGATTATTTCGAGGAGGTTCTGCGCTTCATCCACCTTCAGGCCGATGTTGCTGGCAATCAGATCCGCAAGACTTCCCGGATCCTGCATGTTTTCGAGGATTACCGTTACTTCGGAGGAGATATTTTTCCCCAATGAGGTTATTTTGGTGATCTGCTCTTTTATCGTCCGGAGAAACGCCTCTGTTTCCAGCGAAGCTTCGGAAATGACAGGTTCGACAATCCGATCGATTCGTACGGAGAAAAATGGCTTCGATTCGACGAATTCGCTGATTTTCGCCTTTGCGAGGCCCTGAACGAGTATTTTTACCCGTCCGTCGGGAAGTTTGAGCATCCTCATGATCATTGCCACCGTACCGACCGTGTAGATGTCATCCGATGATGGCTCTTCGTCGGCAATATCTTTCTGTGTTGCCAGGAAGATGAGCCTGTCACGGGCCAATGCCCAGTCTACTGCGCTGATGGATATCTCTCGCCCCACAAAAAGGGGAATGATCATATAGGGATAGACAACTACATCACGCACAGGAAGCAAAGGGAGTGTTTCCGGTATTTTGAGCTCTTCCTTTTCCTGATTGTTTTCCATGGACCTTCTCCTTTATTTAGCCAGTCTGTTCAGAAGCGTTTTGTTTGTTTCTGGCATCATAAACAGGTAAGTATTACCGCCTGTTCTGTCAAGTGTACACTACTTCTCGAACATTCCCAAGATTCAGTTTCAGTAACTGCAAGCACTGTAAGATATATCTGCTTTCGTCGTCAACCCAAAACACCCAACCAGGTTGCCGGATGTATGTGCAGGTGTCCGAGCTGCCGTTTGCCGGTGCAGTTACCGCTCATTCAGCGGACAGTATTCAGGAACAAGTCTCACTAGTTAGCGATATTACTTTGAATTATTTCAGGAGGATGTGTATAATCTGGCACGATTTCGAGATTGTATTCTCTCCGCTCTTCTGGAGAATCAAGAGAAAAGAAAATGACGCGAGGATCCCGATGAAAAAGTCTCTGGTACTGGTGCTGGCCCTCCTTGCTTCCCTATCGTGTGGTTTTGACTGGTCCTTTGGGTTGACCGGTAAATGTAACCAGGCAAAAAAAATTGTCTCTGTACTGGAAGATAAAAAGGACAGCGTCGAAAGGGAACAGGCTGAAAAGAAAGTTTTGGAACTGTGTAGCGATGGTGCCCCCGGGTACTACGTCAAGGGGTTGCAAAGTGAGCGTTCATCTGACCTGGACGGGGCAATTGCCGAGTATCAGGAATGCCTGAAAAATGACCCTGCTTTTCCCCTGGTCAACGGAAGGTTGGGTTTTGTCTACTATCGCAAGGGAATGTTCGACGATGCAGCCCTTGAGTTGACCAAGGCACTTGCCGCGAAAAAGGACCCTCTCTATCACAAAGGGCTGGCTGAAGTATTTACTGAAAAAAAGATGTTCCCGCTTGCGCTTTACCATTTTGAAGAGGCGCTGAAGGTGCTGCCCTCCGACGTTTCCCTCTATGTGGGGATTGCGGGCATCTATCGGCAACAGGGCAAGTATGAAGAGTCTCGCGATGAATATCGCAAAGCTCTGGCGGTTAACGCCAGTGATGTGGATGCGCGCCTCGGGATGGCAGAACTTAATCTCGACCTTAATCATCCGGATGAGGCTTTTACGGATTTGAAAGCTCTTCAGACGGCAAATCCGCAAAATAAAAAAATTCACCTGCTGCTTGGTCAGGTCTATGAACGCAAAGGTGACCTGAAGGTTGCGGAGTATGAGTATCTTTTGGCAGGAAGGAATCGCTCGGTTGAGCTGATGGAGCAGTTGCACAAGGGGAATGAGTACCTGCAGTCCGGGAATTATGTTCAGGCGATTCCCGAATTGGAAACGGCGCTCAAGGAAAAGCCGGGCGACGTTCAGACGTTGAGAAAACTGGGAGACGCCTACATGGCCGCGGGTAGAGACGACGAGGCTATTTCCAGCTATCGGGAGGCAAGTCGCCTCAAAGGCGGGACTGCTGACCTGCACCGCAATTTAGGCGTTCTCTATGAACGGAAAGGACTTCTTGACGAAGCGGTCGTTGAATACCGGCAGTCCCTTTCCGCCGAGCAGGAAAACCCGGACACTCTTCGTCTTTTGGCTGACATCTATACACTGCGTGGCAGCTATCCGCAGGCGATAGAGCTTTATCAGGATCTGATCCGGATGAAGAAAGATACTCCCAAGACTCATTTCATGCTTGCCAAAGCCTATTTCAATAACAGAGATTTCAAAGAGGCACGTAATGAATATGCCCTGGTAGTGCGGGATGACCCGGATAATCAGGAGGCCCAGCGGGAGTTGGCCGATCTTTACCGGAGAAGTTCCATGGATGATGAGGCGGAAAAGCATTACAAGGAAGCGATCCGCCTCAAGAAAGATGACATGGAATCAAGAAATTCCCTTCTTGCTCTCTATGTGAAGGGAAAAAAGTTCGATGATGTGGTAACCCTTTTGCAGGAGAACGTGGCACTTGCCCCCAATGATTCCGTTGCTCACTACAAACTTGGCCTTATTCATGAATTTAGACGGGAATATGACGATGCGATACAGTCATACAAAAAATCTATCGAACTGAAGAGTGACAATGCCAAGGCCTTGAATGCCCTGGGGCGGGTCTATATGAAGACCGGCCGGATGGACGAGGCAAAAACCGTTCTTGAGGAGGCAAAAAAGGCTGATCCTAAGCTCGAAGAGGCAAAGGTTCTTCTGGGGAACATTCGAGACGAGATTTCTCCAGAGCCACCAGTCTATCGGAAAACGTCCTATTCCTCCGGAAAGAAGAAAAAATCGAGGCGGAGTTCCACGGCAAGGAAGAGCAAGAAGTCTAAGAAGTTTAAGAAGTACTCCAAGGGTGCCGTGGCAAAAAAATCATCCTTAAAAGGAAAAAGCAAGAAATCAACCGGGGCGACTAAAAAAGTTAAAAAGTCCAGCAAGGGGAAAAAGAAGAAGTAATTTTCGAGCGGAGGGAGTCTGTGACTTCCCCGTTGACACTGGAGCGTTACCAGAGAAAGCTTTGTAGGCTGTATCTCTTTTGATAACAAAAAAGGCCGGGTGGCATACCCGGCCTTTTTCTGTATTCGCCCAAGAAATTTTCTAGGATTCTTCTTCCAAGGGAACAATCAGAACCTGTGCGGTTCCCTTTCCATAAAATCCCAGTTTTTTTGCCGCTGCCCGTGAAAGATCTATAAAAGGAAAAGATCTTTTCCGGCAACGATCATTGATGATGACGTGCACCTCATTCTGGTTGTCAAGATTGATAATCTTGACCTTTGTCCCCAGGGGGAGGCTTTGATGCGCTGCCGTTAATTTCTGCGGAGAGTATCTGGCCCCTGAAGCTGTGCGCTTACCGCGGTACTTCCTGGCGTAATATGTTGCAATTCCCTTTTTGCCGTTGGTGCAATCCGGTTTCGAATGGCTTTGCTCAACGGTCTCTTGGTTCTTGTCCGGCAATAAAGATTCTGCTTGCAAGGGAAGTGTCTGGATCTGAAGGAGGAAGGCCTGGCTGATGACTAGCAACGCCAGTTTGCCCCTTCGGTTCAAAGATGCCATTGGCACCTCCTTTTTGGGCGTGCCACTTTGTACCGCGGAAATCTGTAGCTTGTCAATCAAATAGTGCTTTTGTTGGTCATAAGTATCCGAAAATATTGTCTTTATATGCTATTGGTGAGTGACCGCGAGGTGTTTTTACCGTTTGGCTGGTACAAAAAGAGAGGCATCTGAGCGGGGAATCAATCCCAGTTGTTCGCCGCGGGAAAAAAGCAGCTCCGCTGCTTTTTCTCCGTCAGGGCCCGGATCGAGAGAGTACTCGTTGACATAGAGGCCGATATGAGAAGTACAGACTTCTTCACTCATTTCCTGGGAATGGGAATGTACATAGGGGAGCGTTTCTGATGGGTGGTTGCGTGCATATTCGACGCTGCTCCGGAGTAGTGATGAAAGACGTTCGAGTGTGGCTGACCCAAGCGAACGCTTGGCCGCAATACCCCCGAGCGGCAGGGGCAGTCCGGTTGACGCTTCCCACCACTCTCCCAGGTCGAGTACCTTGTGCAAACCGTATGAAGGGAAGGTGAAGCGTGATTCGTGGATAATCAGGCCCGCGTCGGCTTTCCCTTCGCTTACGGCAGACATGATTTTATCGAAAGGAAGAATGACGAACTCCGTCAGGCTCGGTTCAAAAAGTTGAAGAAGAAGACAGGCGGTTGTAAATTGACCAGGGACGGCGATTTTCTTCCCCTTCAGTGCTCCCGGTTCAAGTTTTTTTTTCGATACGACGAGAGGTCCACAGCCCCGCCCCATTGCCCCTCCGGAACGCAACAGGACATAGTTTTCCCGGATATGGGCAAAGGCGTGGTAGGAAACTTTGCAGATGTCCAACGCCTCTGCCATTGCCAGGTGGTTGAGGGTTTCCACATCTTCCAGTCGTTCGACAAATTGAAACCCGTTGCCGGGAATGCTGCCGTGAATCAGTGGATAGAAGAGAAAGGTATCGTTCGGGCAGGGCGAATAGCCCAAGGTCAGTGTTTGCATTATTCTCGATTCCTGATGAACTGTTCCAGAAAACGTTGGGAGTTTGCAACGGCCAGGTTGATATCCCAGCGTGTTCTGTCCCGGTCTTCCACGTAGTTGCTGATTCCGCGTAGTTCCATGCAGGCAATGCCGTAGCGTGCCGCTGTGAGAGCAACGGCGGCGCCTTCCATATTTTCGCAGATACCGTTGAAGCGTTCCTGAAGCTCCGTTCCACGGGCCATCGTGCCGCTGCAGGTGGCAACGGTCAGAAAGCGACCGGTTGCGGGTGCCGCGATGCCGAGTTGTTCCGCAACCTCTTCTGCCGCAGAAGTAACCTGTGCTGTAAGGGGAATTTCGTTGAAAAAGCGCCGACCGTTCCGGTCGAGCAAGGGAATGCCGATTTGCTCGAGTGATCGCCAGCCCTCAGGAATCAGGACACCTTCATCAGCAAATACCTCACTGGTCGCCAGTACGATATCACCGATAGCGAGTCCACATCCAGGGTAGGCACCGGCGCAGCCGGTGGTGATAAGCAGGTCCGGCATATAGAGGTGTGCCATCAGTGCCGTGGCAGCGGCGGCATTCGAGGTGCCGATCCCGGATATTGAAAAAATTATATTTGTGGAAGCTACCTCAGCGACAAAGATGTCCCAGGGAAGTGGAGCAGTCTGGCGTTTTGCCTGAAATACTTCGATGAGGTTTGAAATTTCCAGCGGGGTTGCCGCTGTGACAGCGATAGTTTCCATGTGACCATTTTGTTTCTAGGTATTGTATATTATTTTCCAATATGTGATAAATGATATGTTTGTGGAAAACAAGAAGAATAATCTAGCATTATTTCCCGGGATATCAATCCATATTTGTGCCAGGCGAGCTTTTGCCCTCGAAAAATAAAGGAAGATGATTTTGGGAAGCAAGTCCCTGTTACTTGCTATGAGGTCAGAGTTGAATGCAAAAAGGGGAAGTATCGGTATGAAAATTCATAAGCTCATTTTGTGTCTTACTATATTTTCTCTATTATGCGGATGCGGTGGTTCATCCACTTCAGTTCCAGATTCTACAGCAGGCCTCGGGCAAGGATCAACTGATCCTTCCTCCTCGCAATATGTCACCTTCTATGCTTATGACTTTGATCAAGGAAAATCTTATTCGATCAGTGCCTCCAAGGTGGCAGAAGGCGATCATTGCTATATTTATCTTCAGAAAGACCAGAACGTCGACCAGGGCGCAATTGACCGGGTCAAAGACGAATTCGACACGAATATCTATCCGAGTATTACAAATAACTTTGGCAGCGAGCCTAATCCGGGCGTTGACGGAGATCCCAAGGTATATATCCTGATGCTAAAGGTTTTGGATGGATTTTCTGCGAGCAGTCCCAGTTATGTTGCCGGTTATTTCGATCCAACGAATGAATATGCTACGCAATTTTCCAATAAAAAGGAAATGCTTTACATGAATGTAAACCCTGCCCCTGGTATCGTAATCGGTGACACGGATTTTTACAATACCCTCGCCCATGAATTTCAGCATATGGTACACTGGGAGCAGAAAACCCACCTGAAAAACCTGACTGACGACACTTGGTTGGATGAAGCCATGTCCACCATTGCCGGCACATACTGTGGCTATGGGCCAAGCTGGTACAATGTCTGGATTTACGAGCAAGACCCCTCAAATTCCCTGACGGGGTGGAAGTCTGCTGCGGAGGATTATGGGGTTGCCTACATGTGGGCACAGTATTTCAAGGATCGCTATAGCGGCAATGGTAATATTTTTAAAGAAATATTGGATCAAAATTCCACGGGGATAACTTCGGTGAATGCTGCGCTGACCGCTATGGGTTATAGTAAGAATTTTGCAGATACTTTTCGGGATATGTCGATTGCGGTTTTTTCAGGGGACACAAAGACCTGGCCGGGGCATGCGGAATGGTCGTATACTTCAATCGACACATGGCCGGGTGTCCATGACGGGTATAAACTTCCCGGTTTGTTTCCTCTCAGCAGGCAAAATGTCACCGGTTTGCCGTTGCTTGAAGCATACAGTATGGACTTTTTCCAATATTCACCCACAGCAGATCCCGTCCACCATGTTACCTGGACGCAGGCCGGTGCGAATAACTATGCTTCCTTTGTGAACAATGCTCTCCCTGAAATCACCTTCACCATGACTTCGGGAACCTCGTATGACTATACGGCACGCGGCTATTTGATCGAGCAACAGCTTGATGGGACCTCAGGCGGAGGAACGGTCAGCTATAGCTCGATCGTGCAGAATCCGGCGAAACTGGCTGATTCAGAAATATCTGCATCAATGGAAACCAGAGTTCCCACTTCTTCCCGGCAGATACTGTCAGAAGCCAATAATAACCCTATTGTGAAGCGATTTGTTGCTCAAAAAGGTAAGAAATTCCGTGTACACATGGATTCATTCTTTCGTGAAAGAGAAAGGGAATTAAGAAATTCAGGTGCTCGGCCGTCGTTCTGAAAAATGCTGCTTTTTTCGGATCTGAGGATAGAAGTCTTTTAGCGCTTTCAAGTCTCAGATAAGTTGTGCGAAGATTCATATAGCTACACGCGTATTCTGACGGTACAGACATTACCGCGATGCCTGTAAAAGGACGAGAATGATACGAATTATGACGATTAAATTACTTATTTTGATTTTGGTTCTATTTGCAATAGAGGGATGTGCAATGGCAACACAGAGCCCCGAAAAAACAATTCTAACGGGTACCATCAGAATTGTTGGAAATGAGCCCTTTACTAAAGTGGTGCTTACCGTGGAGATGCATCCTGCTGCGTCAACGAAAAATATGGATTACCTTATTGTGGGGCCACTCAAAGATTCATTGCGGAGAGACTATCAAGGGAAAGTGATGACTTTGGAAGGTACACTGTGCTCTTCTCCCGACCCTGCCTTCAAAAATTATTTCAATCCTGTTGCTGTAGTAAATTCTGTAAGCGGGGCTCACGAAAGATAGCGGCATTTTCCTGTGTAACTGGCATTTTGAAGATAGTACCGTTGTTCAAGAACGATCATTCAGTATCACCTTTGTTACGGGGCAGTTCCTCGCTGTGTGCCAGGGCGACTCCCTGTATCCTCCGCAGCTTGATATCTTTAGACGAGAAGGCAATAACACTCTAATATTACAGATCAAGTAGACTCTCAACGGGAAGGTTTTTTCCTTATTTCCCTTGCTTCAGGCAATATTATTGATTATAGTAGCTGCAAATTCACGACAGGAATCGGGACTTTCATGGATAAGAAAATAGTGACTCTGAATATCATCGTGTCCATTCTGATCCTAGTGGTGATTGCCATGATAGCCTCTGATGTGATTGCCTACAAGCTCTCCAGAACCTTTCCCTCCACCTTGAAAAAAGAAAGAATCTCCACGCCCTCGGTGCACAGGACTGACCTTTCCGCTTTTTCAGCCATCCTTGAAAAGGGACTCTTCGGTAAGGCCACGCAAGGCAGACTGACTCCCATAGTCCAGGCTGAGGGACCTGCCGCGACGTCTCCCAGTGACCTTTTGCTTCTTGGAACTGCGATCGGATCATTCCGCGAAACGTTCGCCTTTATACTGCGGCAAAGCACCCATGAAGAGAAGGTTTTTCGTCTGGGGGAGGATGTGTTCGACATCGGTCCGCTTGTCAGCGTCAGCAAGGAAGGGGTGGAGATACAGAGTGGCGACTCCCGTATCAAGCTGCTGGCGCCGACGGAAGTTCCCGGTGAGACGCCCGGTGCTCCTGCCGCTGCTTCTGCCGCTGCTTCTGCCGCTGCTGTTCAGCAAAGCGCGCTTGCCAGCAGGGTGTCTCCTGGTAGCTATGTAATTGATCAGCGAGCTCTTGATGCCTCCCTCGACAATATCGGCCAGGCAATGACCGATGCCCGTCTTCTTCCCAATACAAAAGACGGCAAGGTTGACGGTTTCAATGTTTCAGAAGTAAAACCGGGAGGGATCTTCGCCATGGTCGGTATCAAAAATGGCGACACAATCCTCAGTATTAATGACTTTGCTCTCGATTCACCGGAAAAGGCAATGCAGACGCTGATTTCTCTGAAGGGCCAGAATAGAATCAAGCTTGATTTGATTCGCGATGGGCGTCCGACGACTTTTACCTATGATATCAGATGATCGGGTACCCTTACGTGTGGAGACCCCTCCATTCTTTCGGTCCCGTGATTTTTGCTGGAGGTTTTCCTTGAAGAAGAGATTTCTTACTCTGGTCACAGCGATTATTTTTTCAGTCCTATTTCTAATGCCCGCTTACGGGTATACCAAGGGAATCGTTCTGAACTTCAGCGATGTCGACATTTCGACAATGGTGAAGTTCATCAGCGACCTGACCGGAAAAAACTTCATCATGGACGATAGGGTGAAGGGGAAAATCTCGGTCTTCTCGCCCGCCAAGATCTCCACTGATGAGGCCTTCAACGTCTTTACCTCGGTTCTGGAGCTGAAGGGGTTCGCTGTAGTCAAAACGGGGAAATTTTATAAAATTCTACCTGCAAATGACGCCAGACAGTCGGGAATGAGAATTCTTTCCGGAAATGAGCGGGCGCCCGTTAATGAAGCCTATATAGCCCAGGTAATTCCTCTGAACCGCATGCCCTCCAAGGAAGCTGAGACTTTTCTCAAGCCGATTGTGTCCAAGGACGGCTATGTGGCGTCTTTCGGGCCATCAAACTCGCTTCTGGTGGTGGACTCGGCACTCAATGTCCAGAAGGTACTCGACATTGTCAAGTCAATTGACAGCGATATGAACCGGGATGGTGCTGAGCTGGTCTTTCTCCACCATGCCTCTGCCGATAACATTGCCAGCATCGTGCAGGAGTGGCTTTATGGAAGGGATCAGACAAGAAGGTCGGTCCAGCGGCAGAATCAGAGCGAAAGTGTCGGCGGTTTGCTGGTTCCCGATACGCGTCTCAATGCGGTCATCATCTTCGGCAATGACAAGGACAAGGAAGAAATCAAGAAGCTGATAGCCCTTGTGGACGTTGAACCTCCTACCTCCAGCAGCAAAATCAATGTTTATTATCTCGAGAACGCAGATGCCACGGATGTTTCCAAAGTGCTGGAGGGAATGTTCAAGACGACAACCACAACCACGGCGGCAAGACCCGGCACGTCCCAGCAAAGTGCTTTTGAGGGCACCAACATCAGCATTACGCCGGACAAGGCAACGAACTCCCTGGTCATCATGGCATCTCCCACCGATTACCAGAACCTTATCCAGGTAATAAAAAAATTGGACCGACGTCGTCGCCAGGTCTTTGTCAAGGCCCTGATTGCCGAGGTGTCACTGGACAAGCTCCGGGAGATCGGGACTCAGCTTGGAGTTGGAGGTGCTGGCTCTGATGGAACCATAGCCGCTGCCGGTGTCTTTGACCCGTTCAATTTTCTCGGCGCCAGCAATGCCCAGCAGAAAGCGGTTGTTCAGATTCTCCAAGGCTTGGCGAACAACGTGAATTTTTCCGGGGCGCTTAAGCTCCTTGACCAGAATGACGCGATAAACGTCCTGTCCACGCCTACTATCCTGACTTCGGACAACAAGGAAGCAGAAATATTCGTTGGTGAGAACGTACCATTCGTTTCTTCGACCAATCTTTCCTCCACGGGCCTTTCGCAGCAATCCATCGAGCGGAAGGATACCGGTATCACCCTGCGTATCACCCCGCAAATTACGGAAGGCGAGTACATCAAACTCGATATTTACCAGGAGATATCTGCTGTCAAAAACAGCAAAGGGGAGGCTGCCGACCTGGTTACCACAAAACGCTCCGCCAAGACTTCGGTGGTGGTGAAGAACGATGACTCTGTTGTCATTGGCGGCCTGATACAGACGCGCGATGAAGATGTCGTCAACAAGATTCCGATCCTGGGGGATATCCCGCTGATCGGCTACCTGTTCAAAACCAAGTCCAAATCCCGGACCAAAACCAATCTCCTGATTATGCTGACTCCCATGATCGTCAGGGATGCGGCTGACATGGCCGCTGTTACGCAAAAACAGAAGTGTTCCTTTGAAGGTGCTGTTTCCGGCGACAAGAAGATTGACCTGAACAAGGAACTGGTGAAATGAGTGCCATGACCTCTTCTTTGGACATGGAAACACTGGCCCAGAAGCTCGGTCTTGCCTACTCTGAAAAGATTGACGATGCCCGGGTGGACATCGGCTTTCTTGAGCGTCTGTCGCTCCAATTTGCCCGGACAAACAAAGTGTTGCCTCTCGGTGAAAGTAACGGCAAGCTGCTGGTTGCAGCCGGGGACCCGACCAATCTTGCCGTGCTCGATGAATTGCGGGGCCTCTTTGGCATCCCTTTGGAAGTAGTCCTGGTTCCTGCCCAAACCATCCTGGAAGCTATCAACCACCTTTATTCCCGGGTGACCGACACCGCCCACGAGGTGGTGCAGGAGCTGGAAGGAGAAGATCTCTCCACCATTGCCACGGAACTGAATGAGCCTCGCGACCTGCTTGATCTGACGGATGAAGCGCCGGTAATCAGGCTCCTGAATTCCATCCTTTTCCAGGCGGTCAAGGAACGGGCCAGCGATATACACATCGAACCCTATGAAAGGGAGTTAGATGTCCGTTTCCGGATCGATGGCATTCTCTATAAGATACTCTCCCCTCCCAAGGTGGTTCAGGAAGCGATCATTTCCCGGGTAAAGATCATGGCCGGGCTGAACATTGCCGAAAGAAGGCTTCCCCAGGATGGGAGAATCCGGGTTGTTGTTGCGGGACGTGAAGTGGATATCCGTGTTTCTCTCATTCCGACCTTTTACGGTGAGAGAGTGGTTCTCCGCCTTCTGGACAAGAAGAAGGGGTTGATTACCCTTGAGGACATGGGTCTTTCCGAATCAGGTGTCAAGGCGATGGAGCGGCTCCTCGGGCGCAACAATGGTATTATCCTGGTTACCGGTCCGACCGGCAGCGGTAAGTCCACGACCCTCTATGCGGCACTCAATCGACTCAATTCTCCTGATAAGAACATCATTACCATCGAAGACCCCATCGAGTACCAACTGAAGGGGGTCGGTCAAATACAGGTCAATCCAAAGATTGATCTGACCTTTGCCAATGGTCTCCGCTCCATCCTGCGCCAGGACCCCGATATCATTATGGTTGGTGAGATCCGGGATGCGGTAACCGCTGAAATTGCCATCCAGGCAAGCCTTACCGGCCACCTGGTTCTGTCTACCCTTCATACCAATGACTCTTCAACCGCGGTGACGCGTCTTATCGACATGGGAATAGAGCCCTTTCTGGTTGCCTCCTCCCTTTCCGCAATTCTTGCCCAGCGCCTGGTCAGGGTCATCTGTCCCCATTGCCGCGAGGAATACAAGGCGGATCGCGAATATCCCGGTGTCACCCTGCCACCGGTACTTTTCCGGGGTGTCGGATGTGACGCCTGCTTTGGCCTCGGAACTTTGGGACGTACCGGGATCTATGAACTGCTTCTGGTTGATCCGGAAATTTGTTCGATGATTATCAAGCAAACACCGGCCGGCGTAATAAAAGAGTATGCGGTATCACGTGGGATGAAAACTCTCCGGGAAGACGGACTCCTCAAGGTTGCCGCCGGAATTACCACCATCGAGGAAGTGTTGAGGGTAACGCAGGAGGATTATGCCGACCTTCAGCTATAGCGCATTCAAGGCTGACGGCTCTCCTGTTTCGGGAGTTGTCGAGGCGGACAACGCCCAGGTCGCACGTCAGGAACTCAAGAAAGCGGGATTGTATCCGCGAGAGTTGTCCGAGCTGCGCCGCACCGCAGAAGGAAGGGTTAAGAGTTTTTTCAGCAAGGGAGTTGCTCTGCCGGAGCTTTCTCTCATGACTCGCCGCCTGGCAACCTTGCTGGGCTCTTCTGTGCCGGTCTACGAAGCCATTTCCACTCTCTACGAGCAGGAAACCCCGGGAGAGCTGCGCGAGATTCTCGGCAGGGTTCGTACAAGGCTTGCCGAGGGTGCCAATCTGGCTCGTGCCCTGGGCGAAGACTCCGCGGTTTTCAGCGAAAGCTACGTGAGCATGGTGGCTGCCGGGGAGGCGAGTGGTGCCCTGGATTCCATTCTGGACAAATTGGCTGATTTCCTGGAAGAACAAGAGGCGGTGAGGAGTCGTATCGTGACCTCGCTGGCCTATCCGGCACTCATGGTCGTTGTCGGAACAGGGGTCATGCTCTTTCTGTTGGCCTTTGTGATCCCCAAAATCATCGTTATCTTCGAACAGAATAAGGCAACACTTCCCCTTATCACGATCCTCCTGATCAAGGTCAGCACGCTGCTGAGAAAAGGCTGGTGGCTGCTGGCCGCGGCAGGCGTCGGTGTTGTCTATACCTATCGCCGTCTAATCAAGCGGGAAGACCTTCGCCTCAAGCGGGACGTCTGGTTGCTGCGGATGCCTCTTATCGGTCCACTGGTGTCAAAACTGATCCTTTCCCGTTTTGCCAAAATACTCGGTCTGCTGCTGGCCAGCGGGGTTCCGGTCATCAAGGCAATGGAGATAACCGGCGAAGTGGTTGTGAACCGCCGCTATCGGGAAGTCCTGAAGACTGTCCGGGAGGAACTGGCCGAGGGGGGGAGCCTCTCGACTTCGCTCCGGAATACCGAGCTTTTTCCCCCGATGCTGATTCACATGGTGTCGGTGGGCGAGAAGGGCGGAACCCTTGAGGAAATGCTGACAAAGGCCGGATCAGCTTTTGAGAAAGAGTTTGTTGCTTCGGTTTCTCGTTTTATGGCCCTGTTGGAGCCATTGATGGTCCTGGCAATGGGGGTCGTTGTCGGAACGGTGGTTATCGCGGTTCTTCTGCCGATCTTCCAATTGAACCAATTAGTCAAATAGATATATTCACAGCGCGCAGCTGCCTCTCAGAGAGGTGGCGGACGGGGTGGTACCGAGCTTTGCCGGAAAGCCGTGGCGCAGGAAATAACGGAGGTGTTCTATGCAGTCTTATTTGAAATCAGCCAAAGGTTTTACCCTGATTGAAATAATGGTGGTCATTGTCATTTTAAGCATGCTGGCGATTCTTGTCGGACCGAAAATTATCGGTCGAACCGATGACGCAAAGATTGCCGATGCCAAGGTTCAGATCAAGAACATGGAGACAGCCCTCAAACTCTATAAACTCGATAATGGTGTGTATCCCGGAACCGAGCAGGGACTGCGGGCGCTGGTGGAAAAGCCGACAACCGGTGTTATACCGAATAACTATCGGGACGGGGGCTACCTGGAGCATCAAGATGTACCCAAGGACCCTTGGGGTAATGATTACCTCTACCTTTCACCCGGCGAGCATGGCGATTATGACCTCTATTGCCTGGGTGCCGACGGAGCACGTGGCGGTGAGGGCAAAGACGCCGATATCGAAAGTTGGAACCTTCGCTGAGTGCTGATCCTCGCAGTATCGGCTGTTTTTACCGGTTGCTTTTTGATGTGCCAGAAGCAACTGCCGGAAGCAGAGAGTGGGCTTTGTTGAGTGAACACCAGAAGGCGGTTAGCCGCCGATCAAAAATACGCCACGGGCGACAGGCCGGTTTTACCCTGCTCGAGATGGTCGTCGTGATCGTCATCCTCTCTGTGGTTGCCTTAGTGGTTCTTCCCAGACTTCCTTTTGCCCATGAACAGGATCTCAAGACATCGGCAAGGACCCTGGCAGCTTCTTTGCGCTATCTGGGAGACCTGGCTATTTCGACAAAACAGCACTACAGACTTCATATCACTCTACTCAACAATGAAACACGTGTAACCCGTGTAATTCCCGAAGGCGATGAACTTGCTGTCACAGATACGTCTCTCAATCACCTTTCCCTGCTGGACGGCATCGTGTTCGGTGACGTAGTGACCCCACGACTTGGCAAGGTAAGCCAAGGAGAAGCCGTCGTGGATTTTGGCCCGCTCGGAGTCGAAGATCTTACGGTGATTCATCTCAAGCGAAAGGACGACTCACAGTACTATACCGTGGTGGTATATCCCGGGAGTGGCCGGGTGACCGTACTGGAGGGGGACCAGAAAGGAACTCTGCCGGCTGAAGATGAGGAGGAAAACCCGTGAAAGGTTTTACTCTCCTGGAGGTGATGGTCGCCCTTGCCATTATGGCCGGAGTAATACTAACGGTCATATCTTCGGTAAATTATCACCTCTCTCTCACGACGCGTAACAATGAGGAGAGCATTGCTTTACTGCTGGCGCGGGCGAAACTTGAAGA
This sequence comes from uncultured delta proteobacterium, assembly GCA_963748325.1. GTDB lineage: Bacteria > Desulfobacterota > Desulfuromonadia > Geobacterales > Geobacteraceae > RPRC01. Next base: position 648,669 of record CAVVIJ010000001.1, read on the forward strand.
ACTGGAGTTTTTCGATAAACAGAAATTGTCGCAGGGAAAAGAAGGCACCTTCGCGCCGGAGTGGCCTGACTACTCCTGGAAGGCTGAAATAACCCCGTCTCCCGTTCCTCTATTCAAAACACTGACCGTCACGGTGACGTGGGAATCCCAGAGGAGAACCCTGTCTCTTGAACATTACTTACTGCAGGCTCAGTAACAGGGGCTTCACTCTTCTTGAGTTGCTTGTTGCGCTGGTGCTGCTGGTTTTGCTTACCGGAGCGCTTTATGGAACCTATTTTTCCGTGATGCGCGGAAGTGAAGCCGCACGGGAGCGAACTGAGCCGCTCCGTGATGTGCGCGTTACTCTCGATCTGTTGCGGCGTGAACTGGCAGCGGCATATTATGACAGCAGCAATGAGCGACTGCACTTTATCGTTGAAGATCGTGATATTTTTGGTAAGCCGGCTTCTATCCTTGACTTTACGGCCTTCACCGTTCCAAAATCAGGTTCCGTGCCTTCTTCCGATGTGATGGCCGTACGCTACCGCCCTGTGGAAAGAGACGGGCAAAAAATGATTCTTTCCCGGCAGACCAAGGATATCTACCTGGATTCCAAACCTCTGCCGTATCCTTTGACGGAACAGATCGAGGGATTCCTCGTTGAGTGTTATGACGGAAATAAATGGGTAAAAAGCTGGGATACCACGTTGAATGGGGGACTTCCGAAAGCCGTTCGGATAACGCTGCTCGTTCAGGGGAGCGACAAGCCGGTCGGCTTCACTGCAATCGTGGTTCCGCGTCTGGGGGGGGCGTGAAAAACGAAAAGGGTTTTGCCCTGCTGATAACCCTCATCATTACAGCCCTCCTGATTGCGGTGACAACCGAGTTCATCCACGATGTCTTTGTGGAAACATCCTTGCTCCATAGCTATGAGGATGCCCAGCAGGCGAGTCTGCTGGCTGAGTCAGGTGTCCAGGGCGCCACCAAGGTTCTCACGCTGGCCCTAGCATCGCAGAATTATACCTCCCTCCTTGATGGCTGGGCCGCTCCCCAGGCTTTCCAGGATGAGAGGGGATCCCTCAGCGTCAACATCAAAGAGGAAAGCGGCAAGCTGGACATCAACTCGATCGTTTATCCGAACGGTACGCTCAATGAAGACTATTATGGGATTGCCGAGCGGCTTCTGGATCGGCTCGGGCTTCCCGTGGACCTGGCAGATTCTGCCGCCGACTGGATTGACAGCGATGATACGACCCGGCCAGGAGGGGCTGAAAGTTCTTTTTATCAGGCACTGCCCACTCCCTATACGACAAAGAACGCACCCTTGGAAACCTATGAGGAACTCAGGATGGTTTCGGGGTTCAACGATACGATCCTCAGCAAATTGTCGCCCTATTTGACGGTGTATGCGGAGTCAAGGGGGGCGCCATTTTCCAGGGTGAATGTGAATACCGCCCCTGAGGAGTTGCTTGCTTCCCTTGATGAGCAGATGACGGATGATCTGGCCGGACGCATTATCGAATACCGGAACCAGACTCCCATCAAGACACCATCGGAGATCACCCAGATTCCGGGATTGGAGACGATCGGGATTGCCATACAGGGAAAAATATCGGTGAAGGGAACGGTATTCCGGATTCAGTCCCGTGCCCAGGTAAAGGATACGGTACGAATTATTGAAGCGATAGTCCGCATTGACGGTGCGAATGCTACGGTGCTGTACTGGAGAGAATTATAATGGAGCTACTGATAATAGAAGTCGGACGACGTTCTGTCGGATTTACGCGCTTCCTGAAAAAAGGAGGAGCCGTCTTTTGCCAGGGAGCCAGGCGCAACTATCTCGATGATGACACTTCTCTTCCTTCGCTCTTACAGGATTATGCGGAGGGTGAAACCGGGGAGCAGAACGTTTTCCTTTCCCTGGACGCGGAGAATATCTATTTTCGCGAACTGCAGCTTCCGATAACAGATCGACGGAAACAGCGGGAAGTCCTTCCCCTGGAGCTGAAAGGGGAAACCGCCATTGACGTGGAGAGGCTGATTTTCGATGCACTTCCGCTTGAACCCGGGAAGGTCATGGCAATCTGGGCCGTCGAGGCGGATCTCAAGGAACAGATCGCCTCCCTGAGCGAAGCGGGACTGGAGCCCCAGGTCGTGGGATCTTCCCTGTTCCACTGGCAGCAGCTTATTCCTGAGACTATTGGTGACGCCGCTGTCGCCCTTTCAGACGGGTTCTCCCTGGCGGTGTATTGTGGTGGCAAACCGGTGCTTTTTCGCTCTCTGCTGGACGGCAATTCCCGGGATGAGATAACCAGGACACTGGCCCTTCTCGAAGCAGGCAAGGGTATTCAGGTTGAGCGGGTGCTCCTTCATGGTTCCGCTGCAGTTGCTTTGCAGCAGGGTCAGTCCGGCCATGTTGCCTTTGAACCGTTACCGGTTGGTGGTGCTCTTGCCGAAGCATTTCCCAGCGAGGGCATGGCGCTTGAAAATGCCGGAGCATGGGCAATGGCGACGGCTTCACTTAAGGGTGAACCGGTCAACTTCCGGCATGGAACGATTGCCTATACTGCCGGCAGAACTCGATTGAAGAAGAAACTGCTTCTCACTGCCATTCTTGCCGCGGTCTTTGTTGTCCTGCTTCTGGCGGAAACCGGGCTGCGCTACTATTTTGTTCGAAGTGATCTCTCCTCTCTGAACGAATCCATCCAGCAGATATACCACGAGGTTTTTCCCACAAGAACGAAAATCGTTGATGCGGTGGCCGAGGTGAAGTCGGAGATCCGCAATCTTGGTGGGGTAACGGCATCTCAGGAAATCCTCATGGCACTGGATGGGGTGGCCAAGGCTAAGAACGATGATATCTCGGCCATTTATGAAGCAGAAGTGGATTCCGGTCAAATAATCCTCAAAGGTGATGCCCGCTCGTATAATGCCGCAAATGATTTCAAATCTCGACTTGCCCCGCTGTTTACCACAGCGAAGATGGAAGAAGTCAAATCCCGCCCGGACGGGAGCGTTTCCTTTACTCTCCGGGGGACTTTGAAGGAGGGGGCGAAATGACGAAATATCTCGAACTTTTGAGAGAATATTATGAGTCAACCGACCAGAGAACCCGCCTTCATTGGGGGATCGGAATATCTTTGGTTCTCTTGGTACTTATTCTTTTCTCGACCCTGAATAATCGTATTTCCGAGCTGGAGAAAAAAAGGAAATCACGGGAGCAGGACCTTGTCGAGATGATGACCCTCAAGCAGCAATTCCTCTCGGCAAAACTTGCTTCTCAACGATTCGCCGGTCGACTGGCGGGAGTCCGTGCCGATGATTCTCCGGCAAAGATTATCGAAGAAATCGGCATCAAGGGAAAATCAAGCAAGATTACCCCTTTGAAAAGCGAAGAACAAGGCGGTTTTACCGAAGATTCGGCAGAAGTGCAATTGGATGGCCTGACCCTGAACGAAGTAGTCAACCTGTTGTACCGTCTTGAAAAAGGCTCTCGTCCCGTTCTTGTTAAAAAAGCTGATCTCAAAACCCGTTTTGATGATCCGTCTCTCCTGGACATTACCCTCACCATTGCGCTTTTGAAACCGTCCACCAAGGGGCAGAGATGAAGGGTCGTTCTTTACTTTTGCTGATTGCCGGGAGCGTGGCTTCGCTTGTTTTGCTTCTGGTAGTTTCCATCGTTCTTGTCCCTGTAAGTGAGATTAAAGGTGTCGTTGAACGAGGTTTTGCAAAGGAAGGCTATGTCTTGCAGTCGGAAGAATTCCATAAGACCTTCCCCCTTGGCATCACTCTTCGCAATGCTCAGGTTAGCGACAACCGCGGCAGTCTTCTCAAGCTGGACTCGGCGACCTTCCGCCTGAAACTTCTGCCCCTGTGTCTAGGAAAAATCGTTTTTGCTGCCAATGCTCGAATTGGTAACGGGGAGCTGTCGGCGAACTTTCAACCGCGTACCTCGACAATTACTTTTCATAGCGAAGATGTCAGGCTCCAGGACCTCCCTCTGCTTCAAGTGGCCACAGGTGCAACCATGCAAGGGGATCTTTTTCTCGATGGTTCTTTCACTGGCAGGGGAACCGCCCTGCACGGTTCCGTGCGGATGGAAATCAAAAAAGCGGAATTGAGCGGGATAAAGGTCAGTGGCATGCCGCTTCCCGACGCCTCATACGAGACCATCCGCGGGATGTTTCGCGCTTCGGGCGGCAGAGGGACTCTTGAAAGCCTCACTTTTCAGGGTGACGGAATTTATATCCGGCTGAAGGGTACCCTGATACTCACTGCACCGCTTGCTGCCTCGCCCCTTAACCTGACAATCGAGTTGATGCCCAAGCCAGCTTTCCTTGAAAAACAGAAACTGGTCTTCCTGCTCCTGACAAAATATCTGAAAAGCCCCGGCTCCTACCAAATTCCGGTAAGCGGTACGCTCATGAAACCTTCCATTCGTTAGGCCAGGGACAGAGGTTTGAGGAATCGCCCGAAGCTTCTTTGTCATTGGTCAACACCCCATGCGTGTGTCTGACAGTGTACCTGACGCAGCGTATTACTTTCAAACGCGAGCGTGCAGTGAAGCTGGTCGAGAGATTCCGTGAAAGATTCCTTGTCCAGCTCTGAACGGTACTGTCTGGAGTTCCAGGACAGACTCCATCCTTCTGCTCCCTCCGCTACTTCTTTCCCCCCTGCTGTCACTTTGCACGTGCATATTCTTCTGCGCCATACTGGAACTTTTTCAGCTGTTAGGTAAAGAGTGTTTAATCCTGGAGGGACAAAAGTGATCGCACCCGTTCCACGACCGGTGGATGTGAGTAATAGATTGCTGCATAGAGTGGATGGGGGTGAAGGTTGGAGAGATTGTCGCGGCTCATTTTTACCAGGGCTGAGGCGAGTGCCTCGGGTGTGGTGGAGAGCTTTGCGGCAAAGTGGTCGGCTTGCCGTTCATCTCTTCTGGAAAGCCAGTTGCCAAGGGGAGAAAAAACTGTCAGGGGCAGAGAGAATAGAAATCCGAGGAGTACCAGTTGGGCAGGGAAAGAAGCCGCTTCAAGGTCGAAGATTGCCGGAAGGCTGCCCTGGTTCAGAAGATAATAGCCTGCAAAACAAGAGATAAAGATCAGTACTTCGCCAGCAATGAGGCGTTTCAGAATATGGTGAAATTTCCAATGCCCTGCTTCATGGGCAAGAACCGCAAGTATCTCCCGCTCCTCAAGACGCTCCAGGAGCGTGTCGAACAGTACAATGCGCTTCACCTTCCCGATTCCGCTGAAATAGGCATTCGAGTGTTTGCTGCGGCGGGATGCATCCATTTGCTGAACGCTACGTACCTCGAGACCTGCTTTGCTCATGAGGGACTGTATCTCGGTTTTGAGTTCTTCGGAGCGGAGTGGCTCGAATTTTGAAAACAGGGGTTCGATGACAGAGGGTGACAGGTAGATGAGGGCCAATGAGATAACGGTCAGGAATAGCCAGACCCAGAGCCACCAACCGTGGGGACTCAGAAGAATCAGTGTGAAGGCACCGGCCACCAGTAGTGCGATGAGGAGCAGGCCCACTAGGGTGGATTTGAGGAAGTCACTCAACCAGGTAGCCGGGGTCATCGTATTGAAACCGAAGCGGTTTTCCAGGGAAAAAGTCCGGTAGAGGCTGAAGGGAATCTCAAGTAAGGATTGGGCCAGGTGCAGAAGCGTGAAGAACAGGATACCCTGGAGGATAAAGGAGAGTGAGAGAGAGTTGACCCAGCGGTCGTAGACTTCGATCAGTCCGCAGAAAAGAAACAGGATGACCAGGGTGGTTCCAAGCAGGGATTCAGCGAGTGCCAGGCGATTGTTCGCAATGGTATAATCCGCTGATTTTTGGAGAATTTCCTGAGTAAGTATGCCTTCAAATTCCGGAGGGACTTCAGCACCATGGCGCGAGAGAAATTGCAGATTTATCCAGGCAAGGGCAAATTCACTTGCCTGGATACAGAGATAAACAAGAAGCAGGGCAGTTTTCATGGCTTCCGCATACGTCTCACGGAAAAACTAGTGGAACGTATTCATTACATAACGGGCAATTTTCATTGCTTGATTATTGGGAATCATTACCTCGGTGAACCGTGGCATTCCCGGCCCGGGATTCCTCATCTTATCCACGATATCTTCCGGAGAGGTAATCATATTGGCCTGAAGAGCGGCAGCTTTCAGGGTTTTCGACGGGTGAATGGTGTTTGAGCCATTGGGGTGGCAGCCTGAGCAGTGCATGGCAAAGAGTTTTTGCCCCGAATTTGCGCTACAGCCGGTAAATAAAGTGGCGACGAGTGCAGTCAGTACCAAGACGATGAGCGGTAATGCTTTTCTCATAGTAACACCTCCATGCAGTAGAAAAACGCGAATGTTTTGCTTGTCAGGAGTTCCTGCCCAAAATACACTTTGCATTATCGACAAACTCGCTTTTTGGATATTCCTTGACAAGTCTGTTCAGCGACTCCTTTGCCTTGTTCACATTCCCCTCATTCAGATAAGATTTCCCGAGATAGAAGAGCGCTTCGTCAGAGCGGGGGGTTCCCGGATACTTTTGCAGCGCATCTTCAAAGCGGCCAATGGCAGCTACATACTTGTCGGTGCGATAGTAAAATCTGCCGATATACATTTCGTAGTCGGCCTGTCTGGCTTTGCCTTCCGCCAGCTTTTCGCGCACCTTCTTTGTCATGTCGGAATCGGGATATTCCTTAAGGAATGTTTCGAACAGGGTTACGGCATTGTTGACCGGGGTCTGGTCGACATCAATTTTGGTGACCTGAAAAAAATTGCTTAAACCTTGCATGTACAGTGCATAGGGAGCCTTCGGGTTATTAGGGTGAAGCTTGCGGAAGTTTTCGTATTCTGCTGCGGCTTCTATGTAATTCTCATCGTGGTAGAGCGCATCGGCAAGCTTCAGCTCCACGGCCGTTCTGAGGAGCGGTGAAGTAGTGCTGTCTTTTGCTTTGCGCCATTTTTCCGCAGCGGCTTCGTATTTTTCCTTTGCATAAAGATTCTCGCCCTGCTTGAACAAGGTTTCCGGTGGAAGCTTGAGCTGGCTATTGGCGCAGGATGTGGCCAGCACCAGGGTGGTGAGAGCGAGCGCAATTCTTCGAAACATACAAGCTCCTTATCATTTCAGGATACGGCCGATAACAGCAAGCCAACTTTTGTAGTAGAGAAAAAGTGCCTGTTTGTCAATGCAAAGTTACCGACTGAAGTATAACGGAAACTGAGAACATTGCCACTTCGGCACCATTTTTATCGGGAAGGCCGCTTTCTCTTGGTCGGATCGAGTTCCTTTTTTCGCAGTCTGATGGAAGTAGGTGTAATTTCGACCAGTTCATCGTCATCAATGAACTCGAGAGCCTGCTCCAGCGTCAGAACTCGTGGTGGCGTAAGTTTGATGGCATCATCGGAACCCGAGGCTCTGACGTTTGTCAGTTTCTTTCCTTTGCAGGGGTTTACATCCAGATCATTGTCCTTGGCGTGCTGGCCGATGATCATCCCGCCGTACACCTCTGTGCCCGGGCCGATGAAGAGCACGCCGCGCGGCTGCAGCGCATCCAGAGCATAAGCGGTTGTTTCTCCCTGTTCCATGGCGATCAGTACACCGTTCTTGCGTCCCGGAATGTCTCCCTTGTAGGGAGCATAACCGTGGAAAGTGTGGGTCAGTATGCCTGTTCCGCGGGTTTCGGTGAGCACTTCGCCGCGCAGGCCGATCAGACCGCGTGCCGGGACCAGAAACTCGAGACGAATGACCTCGCCAAGCTGATGCATGGCAGCCATTTCGCCCTTGCGAGGGCCCATCTTTTCGATGATGGTACCCTGGTGTTCGGCAGGAACGTCCACGACCAGGTATTCGATCGGCTCCTGTTTATGTCCGTCCATGTGGCGCAGGATGACTTCCGGCTTTGAAACCGCCATTTCGAAGCCTTCGCGGCGCATGTTCTCGATGAGTATCGACAGGTGCAGCTCTCCACGCCCGGAAACCAGAAAGGTGTCGGGATTGTCGGTGTCCTCGATGCGCAGCGATACATTGGTGCGCAGTTCGCGGTCGAGACGTTCCCTGATGTTCCGCGACGTTACCAGCTTGCCTTCGCGACCGGCAAACGGGGAGTTGTTGACGATGAAGTTCATGGAAATTGTCGGTTCGTCAATGGAGACGTAAGGAAGTGGCGCTGGTGAATCGGCGTCGGCGATCGTTTCACCGATTCCGACTTCGTCAAATCCCGCAATCGTAACGATGTCGCCGGTAACCGCCTCGGAGATTTCCACCTGTTGCAAGCCCTCATAGCCGATCAGCTTCGAGATCCGTCCGCGCTTGATTTCCCCGTTGCGTTTCACCAGGGCCACCGTCTCGCCGGCGCTTACTTTACCATTGAAAATCTTGCCTGTTGCAATACGGCCGATATAATCGTTGTAATCGATATTCGTCACGAGAAGCTGGAGCGGGGCGCTTTGATCCCCTTCCGGCGGCCGTACATTGCTGATGATCATCTGGAAGAGCGGCTCCATGGTATCGGACTCGTCGGCAAGGTCAAGCTTTGCGTAGCCGATTTTGGCACTCGTATAGGCGATGGCAAAATCCAGTTGCTCATCATTGGCCTGGAGTTCGCAGAACAGGTCAAAGACCATGTTCACGACCTCGGAGGGACGGGCGCCCGGTCGGTCGATTTTATTGATAACGACGATTGGCCGCAAGCCGAGATCAAGGGACTTTTTCAGGACGAAGCGTGTCTGCGGCATCGGACCGTCAAGGGCATCCACGAGCAGGAGAACGGAATCGACCATTTTCAGTACCCGCTCCACTTCACCGCCGAAGTCTGCATGGCCCGGTGTGTCGATGATATTGATTTTGTATTCGCCATGTCTGATGGAGAGGTTTTTGGCGAGGATCGTGATGCCTCGTTCCTTTTCCAGGTCATTGGAATCCATGACCCTTTCGGTAATAACTTCATTATTTCGGAAAACGCCCGACTGTTTCAATAAGGCATCCACGAGCGTTGTCTTGCCGTGGTCAACGTGGGCGATAATGGCAATGTTACGAATCTTTTCCTGCATGTATCCTACTCCTGTTGTTTAATTTATGTGGTTTGGTCTTTCGTCTGGCACTGAGGTGGTCAGGTAAAAATTAGGTCGGCTGACCGATTTTACGTCTGTGGATAAAAAAAGACGGGCTGTCGCCCGCCTAACCGATGAAGTATGCCTATTTATTTCTGATAAATCAAGGTTTTTCTTCTTTTGTCAGTTTGTCGAACAGGTCCCTGATGTGCCATGTTGCATCCGTGGTATCTCCACTGCAGGCAAGTGGTACTTGATTAGTTATTGAAGATGAAAGATTCCTTTGCTGAGGCCGGAAAATATGGTATCTAAGACGCACAAGTGCATCTGCGAGGGGCTCTTGAGTGTTCCGGGCCTCTAAATTTCCGTGTCAGGCCTGAGTCAGGTCAGTACTAAACAGAAATGGGGACCATGCATGGTCGCAAAAATGCTTGAGCAGGAACTGTGGCTTCTCGGAATGGACGGTTGTGATGGACGGGGGAAAGTAGTCTGCCGGTACCTGAAAGAATCAGGCTATCGAGCCCGGGTGGCAAAGATCGAGGAACTTGCTGAACGCCGGCCGCTGGGCATTCTTCTGGATTTGTCTCCGTACTCTTCTGATGGCTGGGGTATTTTTCTGTCGCTGAAAAAGAATCCGCAAACCCGCGATATTGCTGTTCTGCCACTATTCCTCAGCGAAGAGGGCAAGATCGGCGGCGTATTTCCGGCAGCAGGATTTTTCACCATGCCGATTGATCAGGAATACCTGAAAAAAAGGCTGGTGGTGCTAGGGCTCACTGATGAGGCGGAGGTATGGGATCTCCAGACCCTTCTTGTCTCACGGAGTGGTGAGGAGCCTGTTGCCAAGGCGGTCGAATCCCTCGGCTTTGAAGTGGTGAAGGCCTATACCGGCAAGGAAGGGGTTGCCCTTGCTACCACGGAACCGCGTTACATGGCCTTCTCGACCCTCATGCTTCCCGATATGTCCGCCTTTGAACTGATGGATCGTTTTCGACTCTATCCGCACACAAAAAATATTCCCTTTTTCGTTCTCATGAAGGAAGCGATGAAAGAGGGTGAAAAACTTGCCATGGGACAGCAGATAGAGCATCTCGTCCGCAAAAAGGAACTGACGCAGGAAGAATTCCTCCGGTATCTTCGCAAGCGAGGCTAACTTTTTCCCACTGGCAGCGCAATTGTTCGAGAGCAGTAAATTCTTTTTGCGCCCTCCCGGTGCTTTCCTCAGCCGAGAAGATCGATCAAAACATATAGTTAGTATTTGCGGTGCCAGATCAATCGCCTTCCATTCATGTTGCCCCAGCTGAAAGGGATATGCGCATGTCTTTTACGTTACAGAAAATCATCTGGTTTTTGCTCATGCCCCCCGCATGTCTTATTATCTTCATGTTCTTCGGTGTACTGGTCTCACGGAACCGGGCCGGGCTTGCAAGAAGCTTTCTCCTTGTTTCCGCGGTTGTGCTCTATCTCCTCAGCCTGGGGCCGGTGGCAAACCTGCTTCTGATGCCATTAGAGCGTAGCGCTCGTCCGCTTACTCATTTGCCGAAGTCTGCTGATGCAGTCGTGGTTCCCGGTGGCGGCTCGGTTGACCGTTCCTGGACAGGCGCATCTCCGCTTCCGAACGGAGAAACCCTCTCCCGCTTGGTTCTGGGGGTTGAAATTGCAAAGAAATTGAGCATTCCTCTCGTACTGGTGGGTGGCAACGGTGAACCGTTTGCAACGAAGCTCAAGGATGCCGAGGTAATGGCCGAAACGGCGTATGCCATGGGCATGCCGCGCAGGCAGGTTCTGCTGGAAACTGATTCCCGAAACACTTTGGAGAACTCTCACGCTGTACGCAAGCTGGTGAAGGGGAAGCGGATTATTCTTGCCACATCCGCGTATTACATGAAGCGCGCTGTGATCATGTTCAGCCGACAGGGGTTCACGGTGATTCCTGCTCCCACATACTATCTCTCCCAGACTCGCAAGAAGGGCGCTGCGCTCCTGATTCCCCGTGCTGCGAACCTCAAAAACTCTTCAGTTGCTCTGGCAGAGTGGGTGAGTCTTGCCTGGTGGCGACTGCGGGGAGAGTTGTGAAGAAAACGGATCCCGGTTGCTGTAAACACATCCTCGACAGCGAGAGTGGTTTCATTCTGCAGAGATCCCACCATTTTGCTGGACAGCTGATCGAAATTGAGGCTCCGGCGATTCCCGAGAGGTTTTTCCCTCGGTCGCAAGGCATGTGTTGAAAGTCAACTGCGAACTTGAAGGCCCGAGCTGCAGAGTAGCGTTGCAACTATCAGGAATGGATTTTTTTGTGGTCCTGTTTCTCGGTTGTCTGAAGGGTAGGCTTTTGATAAATAAAGGGTCGACAGAAATACTTTGAAAAGGAGAGAGCAATGATAGGCGATGCGCGGTATACTTCAGGGAGTTTCATCGTCAAGCACGGTCAGGAGAAGGGCTTTGTCGCGGCTGTGGAGGCTGTTGCCGAATGGACCATTGAGAATTATTCAGATGTCAGTGAAATAAACCTTTTTCGGGATCAGACCCGTTCCGGGAGATTTATCACCCTGTTTCGTTGGGATGATGAGGAGACCATTGATGCCTGGCGGGCGGATCCTGAGTTCGGTGTCTACATGACGCAGATTCGTGAGCATTGTGAGAAGGTAGAAGTTTCTATCCTTGAAAAGGCGCGGAGCTTTACCAGGATGTAATTTTGGAGAGATTCGAACTCCTTGTTGAGAGATTTGAAAAGCGCCCTACGAATGATTGACTCTTGATATTTTTGTGCTATTTATACAACTGAAGACACTGTTTCTTTTCTAAGAAAACTGAATAGCGGATCAAAGGTGCCCGAAAGGGCTTGATAGAGAAGAGGGGTGTAAATCCCCCGCGGACCCGCCGCTGTAAGCGATGACGAAGGGCAAAATGCCACTGGTCGGTTGACTGGGAAGGCGTCCGGAGGATGATTCGCGAGCCAGAAGACCTGCCAATGATCCCAACCACATAAAGCTCCCCGGTGATTGGGAGCGTGGAAGGCAAGTTAAAGGACTTTGAATACGGAAAGTCCGCATGCTGCTTCGGCACATGCGGACTTTTTTTGTGCCTTAACCGCAGTTTGCGACCCGACTCCTTTCAAACCGGACTGATAGCTCCAACTGTCGAAAACAGATTGATTTTAAACGAATCAACAAGAGGACTATGGCAAAATCCCCCACGGAACCGCAGCCCTATTGGGAATGATAGCCCGATTGCCGCACGGCAATAACGCCACGTGGAGGGATCCTGGAAAGGCAAGCAAAAAATGGGTCTGAGGCGGAGTTCCGCTTCATTCAATAACTTCGTGGAAGGAATGTCATGTCGAAACGAGTCGTACATATTTTGTGTCTCCTGTTGCTGTCAACCCCGGCCTTTGCCGGACCACCCGAAACAATCCTGCCGGAGACCATTGTCACCGCGTCCCGCTGGGAAGAGCCTGCGGAAAGTGTCCCGCAGGATATGACGGTCATTACCCATTCCGAGATCGAAAAAAAAGGGGTCCCATTCGTAACTGATCTCCTGAGACTTCAGCCGGATCTTCAGGTAGTGCAAAACGGTGGGCCGGGCACGAATGCAACCTTGCTCATGCGTGGCGGAGGTAGTAATCAGGTGCTGGTGATGGTTGACGGCATCAAACTCAACAGCCCCGCCACCGGTTCCGCAGACCTGTCCGGGCTGCTGACCACTGATATTGAGCGAATCGAGATCATCAAAGGTCCGCAAAGCACCCTCTACGGCTCAGACGCAATGGCCGGCGTGGTCAATATCATTACAAAAAAGGGCGCAGGCAAACTGAAGGCAGACCTGAGCGTAGAGGGAGGTTCCTTTGCCACCGTCAAGACAGCAGGGTCAGTTTCCGGAGGGACAGACAGAACGAATTACCGACTTTCCGCATCCTGGTTCGACACGGATGGCATCCCCATAGCCAAAAACGGCTCACTGCCAAACGGCGATACCAATACGTCGGTATCAGCCCGGCTCGGCGCGAACCCGACCGAGAACTCGTCCGTCGAACTTAACCTTCGGTACGGGACGGACAAGGCGCAGTTGGACAATTACGAATTTGGTATCGGTCCGGTGGACACCCTGAACTATGTTCAGAATCGTGAAAATTATCTCGCGGCCGCCACGGGAAAAATCTTCCCGTGGAAAAACTACGAACAGAGTCTGACGCTCTCCTTTCTTCGGGATAATCTCAAATCCACGGATCCTGTTACCGCATACAATAATTTCCGGACCAAAACGACCGCTGAACTTTTAGACTGGCAGCACACCCTTGAGTTGAAGCCGCTGACAGTGACAGGAGGTTTCGCCTATCGCTACGAGTCGGTCAATAATGTTGGATCGTTCGATAAGTCCATTGATAATAAGGCCGGCTACCTGAACGCCAAGCTCGCCCTGCTGGATGATGAACTGATCCTTAACGCCGGGGTGCGCTACGATGACCATTCGACCTTTGGCAGTGCCGTCACGTATCGGACGGGATTGCTCTATCATCTTAAACCGCTTGGACTCAGGTTCAAGGCGAATCTTGGCAGCGGGTTCCGGGCACCCTCTCTGAATGAGCTTTACTACCCGTATTACGGGAACCTTGATCTGAAAGCCGAAAAAAGCACCGGCTACGACGTCGGCCTTGAAAAGGACCTGTTCGACAAAAAACTGGTCCTCGGAGCTACCTGGTTTTCGCAACGCTACCGCAACCTCATCCAGACCAATTTTACCACGTATACCGCGGATAATATCGGAAACGCCCAGACCGAGGGGGTGGAATTAAACGTGGAGGCACGACCGCTTGAAAACCTGGAAGTAAAAGCGGGCTATACCTGGCTTGATGCTGTCAATAAGGATAGCGGCGCATTTCTCCCTCTTCGCCCCCGAAACAAATTTACCTCATCCCTGGTTTATACCATAGCAAAACTGACGGTTATCGGTGAATACCTGTATGTCTCAAAGCGCTACGACAGTTCGTTGATGCGAGACATATCTTCCTATTCGCTTGTGAACCTGAAAGGTTCCTATGCACTGCATAAAAACCTGGCCATTTTTGTCAGAATTGACAACCTGTTGGACAAGTCTTACGAAGAGGTCGCCGGATATGGCACACCTGGCATAGCAGCGTATGGTGGCATCAAGGTGACCTATTGACAACGTCTGCATTCAAAGCCGCATGGAACATCACTTGGCTGATTTTCGGCCAACTCCTGGGATGGGCGGACAAAACGTTTTGGAGTGATGCATGCTGAAGCATGAAATCTGGCATTGCGTAATGGGCTCATTTGTTTTGCATGCCCTACTACTTATCTTCCTCACTCGTGCTGTGACTGTGTCGCGGATCCGCATGAATGCAATGGAAACATTCATCATTACCCCCCCATCAGTTTCGCTGCCAGTCACGCGGCAATCTACGGATCATGCCGCCAAGATAACAACAGAGCGTCGCGACCCGGAAACGAGAGCGTTCTCCATCAGGAAAAAGGCATACTGTATCGGTATCCTCACCTGTCCATACCATGCCTCCGGATAGTTTCCGGAAAAATGAAATACCTGCTTCCGAACAGGTTCCGGCAGCGCCCGGGCCGGTTGAAACCGAAGCTGTGATGAAGGCCGCTCCAGAACCTTTGGCAACATCTCGCATTCCGGGCAAAGGAGCAGGAGGTCAATCAACTGGGTCCTTCCCGCAGGGCAGGGAAACAATGGAAGAAATGACACTGGGAGAAGCGGGAGCACCGCGTTTTATCCATAGGGAGTTGCCGATATATCCTTTCATTGCGCGAAAACTTGGGAAGGAGGGAAAGGTGGTTTTGCGGTTGACTCTTGATGAAAGAGGAGTGCAAAAAAATATTGAGGTTATTAAAAAAGCAGGATTCGGCTTTACTGAAGCGGCCGTGCAGGCAATAAAAAAGTCAATTTTATCACCAGCGCAGAAAGACGGGAAACCTGTTGTTTCGCGGGTATTGATCCCCGTGAAGTTCGTATTGAAAGAAGATTGATCATAAATCTGCCGTTTCATGGTTTTTCAGACACAATAAACAAAATGAGTGCCCTTTTCATGTCCCGATATAACAGCAGTCTCAGCGCCCGATGATTAGCCCTAGTATAAAAATCATAAAGGCTGCACAGAGCAATAGCGGGGATAGAGAGAACCAGGCAGGCTCTGTAACTCTGGTATATTCGTTGGTTCGGGCGCGCTTTACTATGGCATCAACGAGACTGTCCTCGCTTCGCTCATCGTTCGCGCGAAAATAGCTCCCTCCGGTAATGGACGCAATTTTCTTTAATGTATCCTGTTCCAGCCGTGTTTTCAGGTAGGACCCATCTTCATCCTTGTAATAGTCCACTATGGTAGACCCTGCGGCATCCCTGATAGGGATCAGAACACCTCGTCCCATGCCGATGCCAACCGTATAGATGGCGATTCCCTGGGCTGCGGCATGCTGTGCAGCCTCATACATCGGTGTTTTATCATTGCTGATATCTTCGCCATCTGAAAGTAAAATAATGGTTTTGACTGTTTTACGGGAAGTGTCTTCAAACAGGGAAACTCCGGTCTCAATCGCCTGCTTTAAATCGCTGCCGGGAATGGCAATGGTAGCGTCATTAAAGTGCTTCAGGATGTACTGGCAGTATCCATAATCGGTGGTCAGCGGAATAATCGAAACTCCTTTGCTGGCAAACATGAAAACTCCTGCACGTTCCCCCCTGAGTGCCGTGATGATACCAAGAGCGCAATAGCGTGCGCGGTTTAACCGGTTAGGGATGGCAAAAAGCTTCTTGCCCTCTTCGGGAAGCATTTCATCTTCTGCCAGCATTGACTTTGATACATCAATACCAATGGCAACATCTATGCCACTGCGATTGAACACAATCTTATTATAGGACACCTTGGGTTCGGTCAGAGAAAGGATGACCGCACCCAGCGCAAGACTAAAGAAAAGGGTCGATACAACATAGGGGATGGGCCGCTTTTTGTTATGGGCAAACCGGTACAGCCAACTGCTCGCCTTCTTATAGGAAATACGTGAATAAATAAGGAAACACGGGATGATCAGAAGCAGCCATAAATAACCGCTATTTTCCAGGTTCATGTCTAAGAAGCCTTTTATTTTTTTACTTTTGTTTCTATGGGCTCGCCGGGAGCATACCCGCCCATTTCAGGCATGAGCGTTTCAAGGTTTTCTTTAAGTGCCTGGTTTTTATCCATGTCAGTCATAGCATTCTCGAATTTTTGGACGAACCCTTCTCCGTTGAGCAGTTCAAAGTTCCAGCGGGGTATATTTTTCTGAAATGGCGGTACGCCGGCTTTGTCCACATTTTCTATTGCGGACTTGAAGTCTGTCAGCGCATCGCGCATAACACCCTGCACTTTATCCACATTTTGCCCATTTTCAAGCATCGTAAATGCGCGTATCACTCTAGCTGACCCGGCAACATTATATACCTGCCACACGATATCAGGGCGCAACGACGCTGCATCTGTCAGCATACTGCTGCACCGGTCAAGCATTTCATCAAGCAGACTTGTAAGTCGGGTGCTGTAAATACCCGTATCGTTTTGCAGTTCGGTATTGTACCGGGCTCGCTGCATGTAGTGCAGGAGTTCCATGGCAATGCGCCATTGTCGTTGAAGAATGCGCAACTGAATTTCGGGGAGCGCCGGGGACAGCTTTTTATAAGCCGTTGCGGCGGCACTGTCATTCTCCATAGCGTCAGCTTTTTGCAGCTCTAGCTGCAGAAGCCTGTTGTGCGCTTCCCGCG
The DNA here is from genome assembly GCA_963748325.1 of uncultured delta proteobacterium. Lineage (GTDB taxonomy): Bacteria > Desulfobacterota > Desulfuromonadia > Geobacterales > Geobacteraceae > RPRC01. The sequence goes on from CAVVIJ010000001.1 coordinate 665,471, forward strand.
CTTTTACTGCACGGTACTGGCAGGCACTGTAGGTGCCTAGCAGAAGAAAGCAGACGGCCAAGAAAATGATAATCGCCATGGTTCTGTTGTTTTTTATCTTCATCGGCTAGATCTTTCGTATGGATGGCAGTAAGTGTAAAAAACAAAAGGCGGCCAAAATTCCGGCTGCTGTTAGTGCCAGTGGACCTCTGGTATCTTTTTTCCGTTTCTCCAGTTTTACCAGCAGCCGGTTTTTCTCCATATTATTTATTTTGTTGTACGCTTCGGTGATCTTCTTTCTGTCTAAGGTGCGGGGCATATAAAATATGTGACCTGCGGAAGATTCACCCTCAGGCCCCTCAAGGGCCAGACGTACTTCACTGGCAACATCACCGCCCACAACGATAAGATAGAGTTTTATACCCAACTTTTTTACCAGCTCTATCACATTGACGAAGTTAAGGAGCCCTTTTCCAACATCTTCAGTGCTTTTGTTCGCTTCTATGCGGCCATCCGTAAACAGAACCATAGCCATTCCCCGGCCGAAATGTATATTTTTCAATTTAGCTGGAATATCTATTGCGGTAACGCTCCGTCCCATCATCGAGTAGCGCAAGTCATTTATTTGCTCGTAGGTAGGCTGACTTTCCTCAGGAAGCAACATAAAGAAGACACACACCCCTAGCCAGGCGGCATATGAAGCATTGGTTTCACCGCCCACTGTCAGCTCTCTGAAAATAGCGGTATCACGTTTTCTACTCAGCAGTTCAAGCTTTTTTCTGAGAATATCCTTGTCAAAGGAGGGAGGGGCTATCAGCTGCGCGGTGTTTGAAAAAGCGATGATGCCGATAAGATCGTCTTTGCTACGCATATCAATAAAAGCGGACGCCCCTTTAAGGGCAACATCTCCGAGGGTTTCGCTGCCGGTTTCATCACTGGGTCTTCCCATGGAACCGGAGAGATCCTGAACCAGCATTATCCACTTGGATTCACGATAGGTTTTTTGCCAGTAGCTTGAATATTGAACATTTGCAACAGCAAGCACGATCAGGACCATGGCAGCACCGGCAAGCAGTTCGACGCCATATGCTTTTAACGGCCCGGGCTGCAGGTCTTGGCCGAGTGCTGAAACCCTGGAGAAACCGGTTCTGACAGCATATTTTCTTCTGGCGATGAACACTGGCGGTATCAATGCCAGGAGTAGCAGTGCCCACGGATACTGGATGCTCATAGAAGGTTACCCTTGCGCTGCACCATTGGGAGCAATCAGATCGACAACCTTTAAAATTTCACACTGTAGCAGATCAATATTCTGATAATGCTCCGACTCAAGGGCGACGCTGTTGTCAATGGCAGTAAAGATACTATGTAGCGAGTTGACGCACTCCCCTGGAACGTGCGCTCCGATAGTTTCCATAAACTGCTTGCCACTTCCTCCCTGATATTTCAAATCAATTCCGTAATGTACTACCATAAACTCGCGCAACAGAGTGCCGACTTCGCCCAGGTAGCTCCAGTGAGGAGCAGGTGGAGCAGCATGCAACAAGGTGCGCAGCTGCTCGGCCAACAATTCATCCTTTTTCCGCTCCTTGGGCCGGTCTCGTTCAGCGATGGCTTTACGGCGCAGGAGCAGCAGCCACACAGCGCACAGAATAAGTCCGGAAAAACCGATGATGGTGAACCATAGATAGCGTAGAGACTGCTGGTGCAGCACAGCTGGGTGATAATCAGGATACGAGGAATCTGTCGGCACGATCAGCCAGTTTCCTGATTGATCTGCCGGTATTATGGAAGAAACTTTAAACAAGACCGGGTTTGTGTCAAGGGAACGCACGGTGCTGTCAGCGCAGGATGGGCATGTATAGCGTAGGGTAACGGCCGGAATGGTAAATTCACCGGGCGCGTAAAATTTTATCCGCCCGGTGATGACGATGGGGCTTTTCGTGACTGCTTTTGCATAATCATATGGGTCAAAGGTGCAGTCAAACAAATCCTTCTGAAGATTTGACGGCCGCAGATTCAGCGTGGCAAGAGAGCTCGGATCGATGCTCACCCGGTCGGAAAAGATAATGGTGAGCGTAAAAGGAATACTGTCGCCGATATTCCCCCCGCTCATAAGAAGAGACAACTTGGTGCTGATCGATGGTTTGATTTCAACCAGATAGGGTGTTGCCTTGAGCACTCGTATATCTTCAGCCAGCAGGTTGAGCGCCTTGAAAAAGGGCATTGCCGTAACGTCAACAGTATAGTGGTTTTCTTTTTCATCAAATACCACATGAGCAGCACTGAGCAGTGCCTCCCGCTGTGATGCGTCAGTTCCCGTTTTCCATTCCATCGTAAATACATTGAAAAATGCGTACGTTTTGTTGTTCAGGACCACAGCCGGTTGGACGTATTTAACAGCGTTATCCTGATTCAACTGGTTGATAAGCTCGCTTATATCTTCAAGCTTCAGACCGTCGCGCAGCCTGAAAAAACAGGCGTTTTCAGCAAGGTTGGGGTCATACAAGTATTCAGTGAGACGGTCATGGGTGAGTAAGATGGCCTTGGCCTTTTCCTGGATAAAACTGTCACTCGTGGATCCAATACTGTAACTGGTTGATCCAGGACCGTCACCGGTTGATCCAGAGCTGATGCTGGTGAATCCAGGGCTGTCGCTGGTGGATCCAAAACCTCCACTAGTGGAGTTGTCGCCCGGCTCAAAGACAACTGTCAGCCAGCGTCTGCTAATCTCGGGGATTACCCTTATTCCGTCTCGATAAAACCAGACAGAGTCAAAAGAAAACGCTGCGGTGGTCTTTTTCGCAACGCTCGCGGAACTGATATTGCTCATTGTCTCAACAGCAGCAACTGATTGTGGGGCAAAAAGCATGAACAGCATTAAAATCGCAAAGTAGTTTTTGAGCCGTTTATTCATGGTGTGCATACCTGCTAATAGCTTGAAGAAGGTCTTTTCATAAATGCATTGATTTTCTGCGCAAAATCATCTGCCGGGCTGATAGTCAAAAGATCAATCCCCGCACTGTTCATCCGGTTTCTGGTAGCTTCGCGCAGCCGACTCATAGTATCGTTGTACGCCTTCCATTTACTGAGATCGAGCGCAACCGTTTTGCCGCTTTCATAATCATAGAGCGGCAAAATTCCAGATGACTGGGGGGGTAGCTCGATTTCGCATTCCTCAAGCACCTGAAGAGCTTTTACCTCATGCTTATTGGTTCCATGTACCGTGTGGTGAAAGCTGAAGTTGAAATCAAGCGGATACATGAAATCAGAGAGTATGAAGGTAAGGCTCTCCGGGACTTCAGTGATGAGCTTGGTCAAGGCGACGCTCAGATTCGTCGAACCGCACGCAACCGGCTCAGCATGCACAATGGCATTCAGAATCTCCATAAAATGTGATCTGCCCATGCGCGGCGGAATATACTGGACAATATCATCGGCAAAAAGGATCAGGCCACAGCCGTCATTACTCAGTACAGCGCTGTATGCCAGTGCCACGGCAATGTGCGCCTGAAGCAATTCCTTCCTGCCAAAATGCACCGATTTGCTGATATCGTACAGGAGCATGACGTTGAAATAGCTTTCGGCAAGAAACTCCCGCACAAAATACTTTCCGGTTTTTGCCTTTGCCTTCCAGTCGATATTCTTGAACGGGTCGGTGGACTCAAGTTCCCGGAGCGACCAGAACTCATATCCAAGTCCCTTGAAAATACTTTCCCAGTCGCCGGGGAACGGTGACTGCACCCGGTGATTGATGAATATTTCCAACAGCTCTTTCTTGGAAAGCAGGCTTTTTTCTGATTTTGCCATGGGCATCAGTACGGCTCGATCATTTTCAGGATTTCCTGGACGAGCATGTCGGCGTTGATCTGTTGAGACATCGCAGTGCTATTGAGCAGTATGCGGTGCCTGAGCACATGTTCGGCGCAGATCGCTACATCGTCAAAATTGACAAAGTCCCGGTGCTGGCTGAACGCAAATGATTTTGCCAGAGCCAGAAGTGATTCGGACGCCCGGGGAGACGCCCCGAGCCTGATGTACTGATGAATATCCATATTCAGCTTTTGTGCGGCATAGGTATCACGGGGCCGTGTGGCAATACAGATATTCAATATGTAGCTCATGACTTTCTGGCTCACCTTCACCTGGTCATGGATGAGCTGCTGAACAGCCATTATGTCATCAAGGGTAAGAACCGTTTGTATCTCTGCTTTGAGCTGGTCAAAGTTGGTGTTTTTTCTCAGTATCAGCTCAAACTCCTCATCCTTCAGCGGATAGCCGACATCATATTTAACCATGAAACGGTCAACCTGGGATTCCGCTAACGGATAGGTGCCAATCTGCTCAATGGGGTTCTGCGTAGCAAGCACCATGAACGGATTCGGGATATCGTAACGCATGCACTCAACCGTCACTTCCTTTTCCTGCATTGCCTGAAGCAGGGCAGATTGGACTTTCGGCGAAGCACGGTTTATTTCGTCAGCCAGGAAAATATTACAAAAGATGGGGCCAAAATAAAATTCGAACTTCCGGTCCTTCTCGTTCCACACCATAGTGCCGGTGATATCGCTGGGCATCTTGTCGGGAGTAAACTGGAAGCGCTTGAAATTGCCGCCAATCACGTGAGCGAATGTTTCAACCGCAAGACTTTTTGCCAGCCCGGGCACTCCCTCAAGCAGTATATGACCCTTGGAGAGAAACGTATAAATCATCAGGCTGATCATCTCTTCCTGACCAATTACTACTTTTGCAATTTCAGCTTTTATCTGCTGAATCTTGTGAGCGTACCGGTCAAAAAGCTCTGTTGTGCTGCCTCCGGTTGCCATAGTGTCCTGCATATGGATTCCCTTTATATATATTCAAACTGTTTTCTGTGCTTTACAATCAGATAGATGAAAAATGGACCGCCGAGCATAGAAGTAAGAATTCCTACCTTCAGGTCAACCGTGACGACTAGCCGCACAAAAAGGTCTGCGTAGATAATAAAAACCGCAGCAAGCATTCCGGAAAAAAATATCAGCTTCCGGTTATCCGGTCCGACAAGGCTGCGCATAATATGTGGGGCAACCAGCCCGACAAAGCCGATAACACCCGAAACGGCAATGGCACCGCCAGTTTCAATGGAAGAAAACAGCAGGAGCCAGTTGCGGGCACGCTTTATGTTGACCCCAAGGTTTGATGCGGTTTCTTCTCCAAGCATGAGAATGTTTAGATCCTTGGCAAAAAACAGGGCGCCCAGCAGCGCTATGGCAGTTGTCGGAAAGACTATGGACACATGTTCCCAGGAGCGGTTATTAAGGTCACCCATGAGCCAGTTCACGATTACCCGACCCACGTCGAACTCCCGGGTACTCAGGGTGATAATAAAGGACGTTAGAGCGCCAAGCACCAGATTAAGGGCAATGCCTGCAAGCAGCAGCGTTGATATTGAAGTCCGCCCCCGCGAGGTAGCAATTGCAAAAACCATGATCAGGGTGAGTATGGAAAAAATGATAGCTGCACACGGGAGCGCTAACAGCGAACCTGATGCCAGACCCAGGTAAATGACCAGCACGGCGCCCAGCGCAGCTCCCGAATCAATGCCCATAACACCGGGGCTGGCCATGGGGTTCTTGAATATACCCTGCATGATCGTACCTGCGCCACCAAGGGAAAAGCCTACCAGAAGAGCAACCAGAAGGCGCGGAAGCCGGCCATCCCAGACAATGGTAGCTTCAACGTCATTGATGGTGCCGGAATAGAGCCCCAATTTCGATAAAATAATAAAGAGCACATGGGAATTGGAAATCGGCCACGAGCCTGATGACAAAGCAAGAAAACCTCCCGCAATAATCAGGGCAGTCAAGACTGAAAATATAAACAAGTCCTTTTTATTCATAATGGTTTTGGGGACTTCCGGTAGATGAGGCCAGCGAGAAAATCCGCACTCAAGAGAATGTACTGGGATTCAGCCCTTAGGTACACACTGGGAACGTAATAAATAGAACCGTTTTTAATGGCCTTGGCGTAGGACAGCACCCGGTTTGACGTAAGAAGCTCTTTAAGCTTACTGCGGCCGGGAACAATAATTACGTCCGGATTCCACTTAAGCAGGGTTTCGTAGTCAATCTGCGACCAGGATTTTATACCCTGCTCAGCTCCGACATTGACTGCGCCAATTATTTTGCAGATCGAATTGAAGTTGGATGATGCACCGGGAACATAACCGCCCTCATCATAGTATAGAACACGGACCGGATGGTCTCTCCGTGGGAGTTTACCCTTCAGCTCCCGGATCTTTGTCTCAATAAGCGTTACCAATGCCTGTGCATTACTCTCCTCACCGATAACATCTCCCATGAGTAGAATCTGCTTTTCAATGGATTCAATTGTTCCAAAATAGCCAAGGTCAAAGCTTTGGATCTTTGCCTGTTTAAGTTTTTCCTTGAAATCCGCACTGGAATAAAAAACGGTGAAAACCAGGTCAGGCTGATAACCGATAACCAGTTCTGTCTGCTTCGATTTAAAAATCGGCCCTTTCTCACGCACCTCGTCGGCTATGAAGCTTGAGTCAGGATCGGCAGAAAATTCATTAAACGCAACCAGTCTATCACGCGGGCAGATTGCCCATAATATATCTGTAACGCCTACTGCGTGAGGGATTATCCGCAGCGGCTTCTTTTTTATTACAAAGGTTTTTGCTTCCTGGTGGAACGTATCAGTTTTAAAATCGTATGTTTTATAGGTATAGTGTACTTCCCTGGGCCATGGCCCCTCAGCTTTTGTCTTGCCTCTGACAAAGCTCAGCTCATTTTTCAATCTTTCCAAATCAAGAGGTGGAACGGTTTTTTGGTCGTTTCCTGCCGCTAAAGATACAGCGGCGGCAATGAGACAGTATGCTAGATAAATGACGGTAATTATGAGATATTTACGCATGGTCGCAGTTCCAAATATGTTTTATTTATAAAAATCGAGGAAGGTGGTCTCATTGAATGTATATTCCCTCACATTTACCTCAAAAACCTTTTTAATGTTTTCCGCAGCAAATGCATCCTCCGCAGTGCCCGAATAAAACAGCTCCCCACGATAAAGTATAGATATTGTATCACAAAACTTTCTTGCCAGATTCAGATCGTGGATGCTCACCAGTGTAGTTTTGCCCTGCTCCTTGAGTTCGTATAAAATGGAAACAATCTCCAGCGTGTGTTTGACATCAAGCCCAGATGTTGGCTCATCAAGTAGTATCAAAGACGCCTCTGTCGCCAGGGCTCTTGCTACTATTGCCAACTGGCCCTCTCCACCGGACAATTCATTGATGTTTCTGTCTCTCAAAGCATTAATATTGGTCTGCTGTAGGGCCCGCTCGATTATTTCCTGGTCTTTTTGCCGCAAACCTTCAAACCTTCCCAAGTGCGGGTTTCGTCCCATGGCAACAATGTCAAATACCGATATGGGAAAACCGATTGCCGTGTTTTGCGGAACCAGGGTAACCAGCGTACTCAGCTCTTTTCTAGGTATTTCAGTATAATCTCTTCCATTTATTATGATAGACCCGGATTGTGGCTCCCAGATCCTGCAGATATTTTTTAACAGGGTGGACTTACCGGAACCGTTCGGCCCGATGATGCCATGAATCTTGCCCGGCTCAAAACGAACGGAGATGCCATCAAGAATCTTTTTATCATCGAGGGAAAAATGTATATTGTTTACATCGAGCATAGATAAACCGGAAGCCGGACGCCATAGACGCAGGGCGTAATTCACGAGCACAGTTTGAATTTGTAGGTAACGGGAAGAATAAATTTAGAGATAACAACGAATAAAAATCCACTATAGACGATTATGTTTATTAGTGGTGCTGTCAGATCAGGAGAAAACTCAGTGGTTATTCCTAATGCTGACCAGATAAAAAGCTGCCCCAGCAGAAGTTGGAAGTTTTGCGCCAGGGTGTAAATGACCCAGAAATTTTGGGAAAGTTTTGCGTTGTCGCCCCTGCGAATTTTAATTTCGATGATTTTAAACCAGGTCCTGCCTTCGATTATTTGTGCTGATCCGTCGCACACATGATGCAGTAAATACATCGCCACCAGCAGATGCGCCTTAAAGGATACGCCAGCAAAAAAGTACAGAAAAAGCGGCGGAAAGCAGAGTAAAAGGCAAACGGCGCCCAGGGACTGTCCCATAGCGATTCCTATCTGTACTCTGATCAGGCGTACAATCTGCATTTTTATATCACGAACTGCTTCCAGGCGGTCGATAAATTCTGAAGTATAGTTGCTTGAAATCATGGTTATGCCCGGATAGGCGTATTTCACAACGACACCAAGAATAGCCGCAACTTTGAATTCCTGTTCTGCCATGGAAAACATGGTATAGAGGATGACGCCATCAAGGATGTTTTTCCCAACAGTATAGAAGATATTACCGATCTCCCCATAACGATAAAAGGGAACGGAGAGCAGTGCTGCAATATATAGTTTTATTTTCTGGGATAGGGGAGGGGCGATGTGGTCAGAATGAGTTGATGGTTGCTGATTATCCATACACAGAAGCTCGATTCATTGTGTGTAAATAGTGATATTCAGTCGGCCAGCCGGGCAAGAATGAAAGAACGCCCCAAAGAGGCAGCGGTACGCTGCCTCTTTGGGGCTGAAACCATTTAGATTGCCATCATTTGTTTGAGTAATTTGACTGTCTGTTTAGCTGCATCTTCCGGCTTTGTAGCCTGATTCGAGATACCGCACACCACTTTCACGATATCGTGGTCGACTTTCTTCTCTGCCCAAAGTTTTGCCTTGGGCGCAGCGATATACACCGAGAAGGCGTTCTGGCCGGTACCCGGACGTTCGCCGATTATGTGGACTACGGCACGGGGCTTATTCGGGTCTGCCTTGTCGAACAGTATGTCTCCAACCATGTAGCCTGCACGCACGCGGCCGCTGGTGATAACAAGGTTGCTCTTATCAACGGTCATGCCGGCAGCGTGCAGATCTTTTCTCAACGCCGTGATATATGTCAGTGCCTGCTTGTGAGCCATGATTGAATTGGCATTTAAACCATCAGATATGACAATCTGCACATCCGGGGCTTTGCCATGCCACGAATCTCGCAGCTTTTGCAGGGTCGCCACTGACTGCTTATTCAGTTGTTCACCGGACTCAGGATGGACGATGTAGTTTTCACGATCCTTGGACAAGGTGGCGAGCTGAACTGCATCAGGAACACTCTTGATAAACGCAGGAGTAAACTCTGCCCAGATAGCTTTTTTCGCATCAGCGTAGAGTTCCCGTATTCTCTTGTCGAGTACCGGATTCAGATCCCAGATATTTTTACCATACCCGGAGGCCAGAGGTACTTTGTCTCCGGTCTTAAGCCAGGTAGTGTAAATCGCATCAAACTTCTTTTTGCCTTCAGCAATTATTACTTGTTGAGCCCGCTTGTCGCCTTTGGCTACGCGGTATTGATAGTATACCCAGACGGGATCGCCGAAATGTTTCGTCGGTTTGCCGTTCTTGTCGATGACCTGGATGCGCTTGAAGAAAGCCCACATGGCATCGTTTACCTTGAAGCCGAATTTGTTACGAAGACGTACATGGTCCTGGTAACTGGTGGTCAGATAGCTGAGCATCGGATCGTTCCTGGTGGGAAGGGCCATGAGATAGGCGGGATTTGCCGGCATGATCTGATCCTGGCACCACTGGAGATCATCAAGACTTACCGACATGTGCAAGGTGGAGCAGATATCAAGACCGGAAGTGAGTCCCTGCAGTTTGCCCATCAAGATATCTTCGAGGCAACAGCGAACTAACTGCTCCCTGGTCCTGAATACTTCCGGTCCGATGAAACCGGCAACATCATTAAAATGGGTATATGCACCCTTTGGCTGGACTTCAGCAAGGATTTGTTTCAACCCGCGGGCAAACCCGTACTTGCGGGATTCAAGCACCACCATGTCAACGCCCTCTGCACCGCCATTGGTAAAATCAGAGCCCTGGCCGGTCTCGTAATACAGCCCGTATTGTTGCCCCTTGCGGGATTTTGCAGCGTTGACCATCTTGGCGACGGTGATATCAAATGTTTTATTTGCCACATCAGTACCTGCAAGACTCTGGAACTCAAAATCAACCAGTTGCGGATTCTCTTTAAACAGTTTTCCCTGAATGTCAATATGGGCCAAGACGCACCAGGGGATAGTCCCCTTTAATTTGAACGTATCGACCACATCCTTGAGGGCTGCCTCTATGCGTGCAGTGCTTTCTACTGTCCCGTCCACCGGGTTGGTCCCGATGACTAAATCGCCTACTGCGTAGGAGAAGCCGTCGAGCACCTGCCACATAATTTCTTCAGGGTCATCAGTCGGGGAATTTGGTTGAATGCGAGCACTCAGGTAGCCTTTTGCACCGATCTTGGTACCAGGTAGCGGATTGAAGATTTTACTGTCGACCGCAATCAATTCCTTATTGCTCATGAGCTTGGGAAGGCAGCCAACCACCTCGCTGTTCATGCCGAACATGACAGCCTTGATTTCGGGTTCGGTTTTGGTCAGGAGATAGGTCTTCATCTGCCCCATGGTCCAGTTTTTTATTTTGTTGTACTGGGCGCTATCCGTTGATTTGGCGATAAATTTATACAGGTCGTCATTAAGCAAGGGGTGATCGGTGATATCCTTGATTTTGGTATTGGCAAGAAGCTTCCGGGCATTTTCCCTGCTGGCATCAGTGTCGGCTGCAACACCGATAGTCTTGTCACCCTCCTTAAAGGCATTTGATGCACCTATTACCTGCTGATAGAGTTTCTGATCAAAAGAGCCATTAACTCGTTTTATATATGAGAAAACATCCTCTCCGGGTTTCACGTTCTTAATGGTGATGGCATCGCTGTTCGTACTGAAAGCTAACACCCCGAAAAAAAGCATCGCGATGAACAATGTAATTCGTTGCATACTCTGGGTCCTCCTTAATCAGTTGAGATGGTGATGAGAGTCACCTTCAGCTAGATTGCCAAGTCCAGGATGATCCCCCCATAGAGGAAGTTGTCCTGGCGATGATGGAAAAGGCCTTCGCTGTTGTCCCTGATGCGTTGTGCCGCGTCTCCACTGAGAGCAAACGAGTACTGTAGATTCGGCTTGATCGAGAGGTAGTTGTTCAGGGGGATATTCAGGCCGGCTGAGACATTGCCGTCATGAAAATTGGAGAAGTCGGAGTCTGACTTGTCGTGTAAATAACTGACCCATCCCCCGACATCCAGGGACCAGTCCTTGTACACGGCGAAGCTGTGGGATAATCCGAGACTGAAGTACCAGGCTTGTCCAATCTCTATTTCGTTATAGATACTCAAAGTTGGATTAAGAAAGGTATCGAGCCCGAGGCTCAGAAAGAGTTCCTGGTTTTTGGTGTCCGTAATTGTCTGATCTGCGTTGCCTGCGGTTGGCTGGTAGTCGTAAAGAATCCATCCCAGAGAATAATTCAGTTTCCACGGATCGTAAGAGTTGCTGTACGAAACCGTCACGTCTGTTTCCTGCAGTTTAAAATGCCTATCCTCGTTCCCTGTTCCAAAGTTGGTGTCCAGATCGGCCCAGAGATTTACCGCAAACCCCTTGTAGCCGATGGTCATGGTGGGAAAGACGACCAGGCTGTCCCTGCTCAGTTCATATCCACGCCAGATGTATTGCGAGTAAAGTGATACATTGAGGTCGGCAGTAAGGTCCTCCGGTATCATTTTCCCGGTGGGTTTCGGCGCCTCGGCCGGCAGACACGCTGGATTTACTGCCACTTCCTCCGCATGGGCATACGTTCCCAGTCCCATTCCAATGATAATAAGGAAACTCAAAAATATTGTTCTAAAAGAAGCTTTCATTTTGTCCTCCTCGTCATTTTAGGTCAGTTTTTTCGATCCGTGTCTTCAGTCCCCCTGATTAGCTGGAAACTTCTTCATTCGCCGCCAGAAGGCGACAGCTGTTCACGCTCTTCCCGACCATTTCCCCGATGGTGGTGATGGTTTCCCCGGCGGCATCCCTGCTGCACGTCATTTTTTTCTCAATTTTTTTGCTGTCTCCCACATCTCTTCGTAGGCCTTTTCCGTTTTTTCGCTCATAACCTGCCAGATCGCAACGGTCTTGAAGTAGGCATTGTCACCCACATGGAAGAGGCTCCTTTCCGCGGGAGTCAACAGGGCTCCTGCATTATTTACAACCGGTGAAACGCCCTGATTCTTGACGACCGCCGCCTGGGATTTAGGTGCAAGCTGGAGATTGATCCATTCTTCACAGAGCTTTTTCTTCAATCCTGTAGCTGCCTTGGTTATGCACCAGTAGTCAATCCAGGCCGTTCCCCCTTCCTTGGGAGCGGCAATCTTCCATTTCCCGCCCTTTTTGTTTGCCTGAGCTGCAGCGAAGCCCCAATCCGTAGCCAGGGCTAACCGGGGGAATTCATCAGGGTTTGCCGAGCCATCCCATAGGCTGTATGCATTCTGGGCAAGAACGTTCAGCTTCTTCTGCACCTTCTTGCGGTCCAGTTTGTCGATATCGAATATCTGATCGTATCGATACCCAAGGGCGAGCGCCGTAATCCAGATATTACACTTGGGAAAGTTGTTATTGATGGTGTATTTGTCCTTGTATTTTGGATCCCACAAAATGTTCCAGCTTTGCGGGGCCTCTTTCACAATTTTAGTGTTGTAATCCAACCCGTAAGGTCCGCAGTTGTAGGGGACTCCATACCGCTTACTTTGATGGATAAGAGACTTGTCTGCCGCAAAAAAAGGGATCATATTTTTCGCGTTGGGGATATTTTTCAAATCCACCTCTGCAAGCAAATAGCTCCCTTTTTTAAAGCAGTTGAATCTTGGTGTCTTGGCCAGATCCGCCGGCGGAGAAATCAGGTCAGCGGTTCCATCCTTAGCCGCCTTGTAAAATTCATCCTGGTCGGTCGGATAGTACGTCTTAACATCGACGTCTATCTTATATTTCTTCTTTACCAGATCTTTAAATTCCTTCACGATCGTGGCATCTGCATACCCTTCCCAGCAAGTGATCCGGATGGTCTCCTGCTGGGTTGCTCGGGAAGCATTGATCCACCCCAAAGCAACCACGATGAAAATGCCGATGGATAAAAGGGATAACCTTTTCATAGAATAACCTCCTTTTCAATGGCCGACTATGGTCGTACTCCTCCAGCCAGGCAGTGATAATTGCTGGTATTTTGGTTCAGGGCCTTCTCGGCGATCTTACTATGTTCCTGATGCTTTAATGGCTGATTGCTAAGGGGGGAAGGGTGTATCTGCGATATTTACTCGGGTTTGATCGTCTTTTGATTGAGCTAATTCACACCTCATACATGACTCCTTTGTAGCGGTGGAACAGATCGAAAGGAAGTGGTGCTTGGTTCCGGGGATTTCCCGATGATTACCTGCATTTTATTGTCTAACGGAAATTCGCTTTGTCAAGGAACAATTAAGAATTGTAAAGACGAATTTACATTGAAATATGTGTATTATTGGAAGGTCGTGGCTGGGAAAGTACAGTGAAAGCGTGCTTTCTAGCCATGAAACGGCAAGAGTCACTATCTGCCCTAAATTAACCGAGTCCGAACTCCCGACCTACGGATTCGTAACTGGGTTCTGGACTGAATTCAGGCAATACCTGGCAGTAAATAACAATCTACATGCTGCAGCTGACGGAGTTTAAACGGGATGAAAGTTCCTGGCATTCCAGTGACCAAGGCAATTGGCTGGCGCAACGGTTCTATCCCTGCAAGTGTAAAAAGATCGATGTTTGACATGAATCAGCGTATCCGGGAGCATCGTACCATCGGTTGCCGGTAAACCGTAATAGCATGTGGAGCACGATTCCTTGATGTAATGAGTACGTTTGGTCTGCTCATTCTTACTGGTGGCGCAGAAATCGCAGTTCGGAGCGCAAACGCTCCACCTCCTCGAGCAGATCGAACATTGTTTTCAACAAGGTCAGATCAAGACCGTGCACGGTCCGCACGTGCTCGATTCTCCGAACAGTACGGATCGTTTCTTCCGTAAATGCCATGACCCCGTAGGGCGGCTGTAAGACAGCTCGCACAAGACCGGCACGACAATAGATCAGAATAGACCGGCGGGGGACACCTGCGAGATGAGCGGCCGCATCGAGGCTGTACAGGATGTTTGGCCTCGGCTGAAACAACTCCAGGGCAAAAAGCGGGGGGCAGTCCGGATCAAATCGTTTACTCATGAGGTTCTCCTCGGGTTGAACGTGGATGTAGTGGCCAACTTTTCCCACAGGATTTTCTGTTCCGGCGAAATATCCGACGGAACCTGGATGGATACAATGGCATGCAGATCGCCCCGTTTTCCTTTGCCTGTGGGCAATCCCTTCCCACGCAAACGGAATTCCCGCTTAGCCGCTGTTCCGGGCGGGATTTTCAAGGACACCGTTCCATCAATAGTTGGAATATGGATGGATCCACCCAGAACCGCTTCCCAGGGGGATAGTTCGAGATCGTAATACAGGTTGGCCCCCTGCACCCGAAAATCGGGGTGCTTGGCAAACTGCACACGCAGGTAGAGATTCCCCGAATCGCCCCCGCCAACGCCTTCATAACCTTTGCCCGCGAGACGGATGAGTTGTGCTTCCTGTACGCCGGGTGGGATTTTCACCCGCAAGGTTTGAAGTGTCGATTGCCCGGTATGCGGATCGACCCGCTGCAGTGTAAGCGTGCGTGTCGATCCGTGCAGGACCTCGTCAAGCGTCACCAGGATATCGCTCTCGATGTCCTGCCCCCGCTGAGCGAATGCCCCGTCTCCCATGCCTTCGCCCCATGTCCGGCTGAAACCACCTGCGGAGTGACCACGGCTGCTGAAGTACTGCTCGAAGAAATCGCTGAAGCCCGTGCCGTCGAAATGGAATTCGGAACCGTTCTGCGCACCTGCGTGGAATCCGCCTGCCTGCTGAGTTGACTGCCGGTCTGGACGGTTCCAGTCTGCTACCAGTTCATCATATTTCCGTCGTTTATCCGGGTCGCTGAGAACTTCGTTGGCCTCGTTGATTTCCTTAAACCTGTTTTCTGCATTAGCCTTGTCTTTGGCAACATCGGGATGAAATTTACGCCCCAGCTTCCGGAAGGCTTTCTTGATCTCTGCGCTGCTCGCGTTTGGGGCCACGCCGAGAACGTCATAGTAGTTTTTGAACTCAACAGACATGATTGTCTCCGATGTTGGGGCAGGTGGTGAAAACCTTGCAGTCACTCTCCAACCAGCTCCTAACGATTTCCACGTTATTCTACAGGCCCTTCGCTGAATGTACGGAAGTAAACGACACAGTTAGCAGTGGGCTTTTAATGACACTTCAGCCAGATAGTAATGTCGTATCGGCTTCAAGTCGGAATACAATTTCATGTACTAGTGTCCCGTGCGGTTAATTCAATCCTTGAAATTCCGTGTTATTTTGCCCTCTGGCTACGTTGTGGCTCCTCGACAGAGCCCCGCTATGCCTGCGTCGCCTCGCCTTGCCAGAGACCAAAATTCCACGGAATTACTGCTGCTAACTAACCGCACGGGACACTAGGATATGAGCACCTGCACGTACGACGAGGTCTGCGGTACCCTGGTTGATACCTCCATCCACCGCCATCTCGACACTGTCGAGATGGCGGCTGTCGAGCATTCTGCGCAGGAGTGCTATTTTATCCAGGCTGGCATGGATAAACTCCTGCCCACCGAAACCTGGTTCGACGGACATTATCAGGAAAGGGTCCACTTCAGTCACGATCTCCTGCAGCATAGTCAGTGGAGTCGCCGGATGAAGGGCAAAGCCTTTGCGGGCTCCATGCCTACCGATGCTTCTGAGCGTCTGCTAAGGAGGATCACAAGCTTCAGCATGCACAATTATTCCGTCTGATCCAGCTCGCACGAATTCAGGTGTATACCGATCCGGATCGGTGATCATTGAAATGTGCATGCAGGTTCAATCACTGAACGATACCAATTTATTTCACCAACCGACCATGGCGGTTCACTCCCGCCATGGGTTCTGCTACTAACTCCTTGAATGCAGGATTGGAGACTTCATTTGGGTATACTCCACTTCCAGTTACGGATTTCCGACATGTCACGACCATGCTGGGCGATGTAAAGCTTATGCTCGATCAGCTTGTCCTTGAGTTGCTGTTTCAGATAGATACCATCGTCGCCAGTTTGAGGTAGGCGGTCGATGGTATCCATCACCAGATGAAAACGGTCCAGGTCATTGAGCACCGTCATATCGAAGGCGGTGGTGATGGTACCCTCTTCCTTGTAACCGCGGACGTGGATGTTGCCGTGGTTGGTACGGCGGTAGGTCAATCGATGGATCAGCCATGGATAGCCATGAAAGGCGAAGATGACAGGTTTGTCCGTGGTGAAGAGCTCGTCGAATTCCAGGTCGCTCAACCCGTGCGGATGCTCGGATTGCGGCTGCAGCTTCATGAGGTCAACGACGTTGACCACTCGGATCCTAAGGTCGGGCAGATCCTTCCGTATGATGGAGACGGCGGCGAGCGTCTCCAACGTAGGCACGTCGCCGCAGCAGGCCATGACCACGTCGGGAGAGGCGTCCTGGTCGTTGCTGGCCCACGGCCAGATGCCGATCCCCTTGGTACAGTGCTTGATGGCAGCGTCCATCGGCAGCCACTGGGGAGCTGGGTGTTTGCCAGCGACCACGACATTGACGTAATGGCGGCTGCGAAGGCAGTGGTCCATCACCGAAAGCAGGCAGTTAGCATCCGGCGGCAAGTAAACCCGCACGATCTCGGCCTTTTTATTCACAACGTGGTCGATAAAGCCGGGATCTTGGTGCGTGAAGCCATTGTGGTCCTGGCGCCAGACGTGTGAGGCCAAGAGGTAGTTCAGCGAGGCGATCTTCCTTCGCCACGGCAGTTGCGCCGTGACCTTAAGCCACTTGGCGTGCTGGTTGAACATGGAATCGACGATGTGAATGAACGCCTCGTAGCAGTTAAAGAGCCCATGCCGACCGGTGAGCAGGTAGCCTTCGAGCCACCCCTCGCACTGGTGTTCGCTGAGCATTTCAATCACGCGTCCGCTGGGCGCTAGAAATTCGTCGTTCGGCAGGATCGCTGCGTCCCACTGGCGCTCGGTAGCGCCAAAGAGAGCCTCCAGTCCGTTTGAGAGCGTTTCGTCAGGGCCGAAAACACGGAAATTCCGCTGCTCACTGTTCAGCATTATCACATCGCGCAGGAACGGCCCGAGCTGATGTGTGTCGCCGATGCCGGACACTCCAGGCGTAGGGACATCGGCCGCATAGTCACGGAAATCAGGTATCCGCAGGTCGCGGAGCAGCATGCCGCCGTTGGCGTGAGGATTTGCACCCATGCGTCGTGTGCCCTTTGGCGCCAGATCGGCCAGTTCTGGATTCAGGCGGCCCTCCTCGTCAAAGAGCTCCTCCGGCCGGTAGCTTCTTAACCAATCTTCCAGCTGTTTGAGATGTTCGGGATGGACGGCCGGATCGGAGAGCGGCACCTGATGCGAATGGAAGGTGCCTTCGACCTGCACCCCATCGACCATCTTCGGCCCCGTCCAGCCCTTGGGTGAATTTAGGACGATCATCGGCCAGCGGGGTCGGGCGACGTTGCCCCGGACGCGGGCGTCTTCCTGGATTTCCTTGATCCTCTCCACTGCCCGGTCGAGGGTGGCGGCCATCGCCTCGTGCATCAGCCGTGGCTCATGCCCTTCAACAAAGGAAGGTTCCCAACCATAGCCGTGGAGCAGCTGTTCCAGTTCCTCGCGGGAGATGCGGGCGAGAACAGTCGGGTTGGCAATCTTGTAGCCGTTGAGATGCAGGATCGGCAGCACCGCCCCGTCGGTGGCCGGATTGAGGAACTTATTAGAATGCCACGCCGTGGCAAGGGGTCCCGTTTCCGCTTCGCCGTCGCCGACGACGCAGGCAACGACGAGATCCGGGTTATCAAATACAGCGCCAAAAGAATGGCTGAGCGAATATCCCAGCTCACCTCCCTCATGGATCGATCCTGGGCACTCGGGTGAAACGTGACTCGGAACACCTCCGGGAAATGAAAACTGCATGAAGAGCTTGCGCAACCCTGCCTCATCCTGGCTGATATCGGGATAGATCTCGCTGTACGTACCCTCGAGGTACGTGTTGCCCACGAGTGCCTGGCCGCCGTGCCCGGGACCAGAGACGTAAATCATGTTGAGGTCGTACTTTTTGATCACCCGGTTCAGGTGCACATAGATGAAGTTCTGTCCGGGGGTCGTGCCCCAGTGCCCCAGCAGCATGTGCTTCACGTCCTCTAGCGTCAGCGGCCGCTTCAGCAGCGGGTTGTCGTAAAGGTAAATCTGGGCGGCCGACAGATAGTTGGCGGCGCGCCAGTAGGCGTCCATTTTCTGGAGCAGTTCCGGGGTAAGGGCTTTTGAAGTCATCTTTCATGTCTCCTCTATTCCACCAGGGTTGAGAACGCCACAGACTGCCTTGGCAATCACGAGTTCTTCGTCCGTGCGCATGACCCGGACGACGCGGCTCGTCGCCTTAGAGATAACCCCTTTATTCGCCGCATTTTGAATGTCTTCGAGTTCGATACCGGGGAATCCCAGACCATCGCAGATTCGTTTGAGGACCGTGGGCGCGCTTTCGCCGATGCCGCCGGCGAACACCAGTGTGTCCAGTCCGTCCAGAGCCGCTGCGAATGCGCCGATCCATTTTTTGATCTGGTAGCAATATAGTCCGCTTCAGCCGCCCGCTCGTCCTGCGGTTCACGTTCGAGCAGGTCGCGCAAGTCGGAACTGGTCTCCGATACGCCGAGCAATCCAGACTGAAAATTGACCATCTCGTTGAATTCTTGAATATCGAGCCCCACGATGTGTGCCGGATACCAGAGCAGTCCGGGATCGAGATCGCCTGGGCGGGTGCTCATTGGCACCCCGGCTGTCGGGGTGAAACCCATGCTTGTGTCCATATGGTGGCCTCCGGCAATCCAATCCGCTCGATCCGTGCCTCCAGTATCCGGCTGAGGGGGTCGCTGACTTCGAACAGGGCGAACTTGATACTAGACGAGCCGCCATTGATCGTCAGGATGCGTGAGTTAGCTGGTTTCATGGATGCCTCCATCGTCAATAAACAACCCAAATGAAGCTAGTTTCTCGCATGTGGACCTGTAATCTGTGTGAAGAATGCTTCGAATGCCCAGATCTTCTGAGATCTGGACGAACAAAGGCGTATTTTCGATATAGACTACTTGCCTTGCTGGCGCTTGGGTGATGTCCAGTGCCAGACGGAAGATGTCCGCGTCGGGCTTGCGAACGTGTACGAAGCAGGAAGAAATAAAAGAATCGACGAACCCGTCCAGCTTGAATTTTTGAATCCGATGAATATTCAATTCCCGGGATTCGTTGCTGACAACCGCTATTTTCAGCCTGTACTTGATCTTGAGCTGAGTAAACAATTCAATCATCTCGGGATAGGGGCTGGATTGCGCAAACATGAAGTTTCGAAACTCAGCTTGGGTGAACGGGCGCTGTTGGTAAAAGACCACCCGGGCTAAATACTCTTTCAGCGAAAGCTTTCCCTCCTCGAAGGTTTC
The DNA here is from genome assembly GCA_963748325.1 of uncultured delta proteobacterium. Taxonomy (GTDB): domain Bacteria; phylum Desulfobacterota; class Desulfuromonadia; order Geobacterales; family Geobacteraceae; genus RPRC01. The sequence continues at coordinate 685,009 of CAVVIJ010000001.1, forward strand.
GAGGGTCAGGTGATGTCGATCCTCCATCTCGGCCAACTCCAACTTGAAGTTCGTCGCAGCCCGTTTGCGGGCGTGATGATCCCACCCGTTGGTGAGCAGGACACCGCCGATATCCAGAAACAACGTCGTGATTGGGACCTTTCTTTTCATTTGCCCTCCGTCAAGTCATCCGCAACTTTTAATCTCTCAGGGTATAATTCCTTTCCGCTCGCGGCGATGTGAGAAATCCGCTGCTTCCTGCGGGGTGGTCCACCGTAGCCGCCATATATAGCGGACCACGTTGAGGTGCACATTTGTGTTTCTTATATGTCTTTCTTTTATTGATGAGTATGACGTATTTCCGCATCTGAGAGTGAAAAGTGCCGGGCTGAGACCAAGGAATACCGGCGCCCCGTTTTTCAACGACCTTCAAATTAAACAGGTTGGTCTGTAGATCAGTGAATAATTATGAATTTTAGAAATGAAAAGCATGAGTACCATCACGCAGTTATGGTAGTGAGGCCAACCATGCTACCTGACGAGGAACCCATGCTTGTTGAACAGCTTATCCGCGAGACCATCGAATGTAACGATTTAGCAACTCATCCGTTAATAAAATCGATTTCGAGCTGGTTTAGCCATAGCCCTGACTTTCGATATCAGGCCCGTTGTGGGAGATGCCGCCCCCCCCCCCCCGGTCATTACCGGAATACATTGGATGAACTGTGTTCTTCTCATGGCATATGCCCTTTGGAATTTTTCAAGTCCGGTCTTCACTCGACGATTATGACGCTGTTCATGCTTCCGAACTGATTGGGAGCGCAGCAGGAACAGGAGGGGTCACTCTCCCAGCATCCGTCGGAAATATATCTGTACTCGTACCTTCCGGGTGCCAGGGGAAGGGTTACCTTCCATAACCCTATTTTGTTCCTTTTCATCGGATTTGCCCGGACATCCCAATTATTGAAGTCTCCCGCCAGACAGACCTCTTGAGCTTCCGGTGCTCGAAATTCAAATAAGACCTTTTCAGTAACCTGCTTTTTTGCCGAAACATTCTTGCCCGACTCTTTCTTGCCTGCCATATCACCTACCTCCATAAAAGTTTTGAACGCCTGTTTCTACTTCACATGCTCTTTCAATTCGTTCAGCCGCTTCCTCATTTCCTGAAGCTGTTTATTATGCTGGCCCCCCATCATGTGGCCTCGGTCAGGACCGCCCTGCATCTGCACTGCCACGATTACAGTCAACATGATAAGCGCCGCTGTCAGGACAATGAAATTCCATTTTCTTCATATTGCCTCTTTTACGTGAAATAATGGTTACGCTTGAAAATTTTATCCCTTTCAGCACCCCTGTCAATTATTCGGACAGCAGTTTGTCTGATGTATAAAATCGGAACTTTACTACTCCCAATAACAGGTTGAAGGCTTATAAAGATAGAGATACAAAGGCTTCGCGTCATCTCTGTTATTAGCTTGCGTCTTTCTTTAATGGTATGATTTTATTTATTAATTCTTGTACACTCTTATTTAGGAATAGTTTCGAAAATTTAGTTCGAATCAATTCAGGCAAATCTCTTTATCCTGATATGCAATGAGCTCTGGCCAGAATTAAAATAGGATACAAATAGGATTTGTATTTTTCAGATAAAGGAGGTCAACAAATTGAAAAAAATAATTTCAGCGTTGGCCCATGTTTTCTTTACCGCTATTTTTGCTATGGCGGCGGATGTTATGATGTTCCTGGCCAAGATGGGTACTGTCACGTTCCCCAACAAAATGCACCAGGAGTTACTCAAGAACTGCAAAATTTGCATGCAACGAAACCGGGTAAAATTGAAGGCTTCGGCAAAGATGTGGCGCACAAGCTTTGCATATGCTGCCACAAGACCGAGGGCAACGGTAAGGGACCGACAACCTGCATGGCCTGCCACAAAAAGTCGGAATCCTTGAAACAAAATTTCGGAAACAGTATGGAAAGGGATAATAAAACCGTTGTTATCCCTTTCTTTTATGAGTCCAGACTTACTAGGATTACAGTTGAAGAAATTTTTGGGCGACACGACTATTCAAGAGCAAATTATATGATAATTTTTAGATGTTCTCCCAACGCACTTTGATACGGATTATGACCGCCGGACACTCCGGGACAGTGTTCTGATTTCTCCCTCTCGGGAAAAGGATGATGGATGTGAAGCACTTGATGATGAAAACTCGGGCTGTTTTTTTTGCTGCGGCAGTCTGTCTGGCCGGAACCGCTTCTGCGATGGCGCAGACTGTTGATGTGCCTAAATCTGTCGTCTTCACGACACTGCCTGGCAACTCGTTACGAGAGAGCCCTTTCCTGGGAAGCGTGCCAACGGGAACGTCGACCGGGACCGTTCTCCATCTTTCACTGGGAGAGGCCCTTGAACGGGGACTCAGGCAAAACCTCGGTCTCCTTCAGCGCGAACAGGCCGTCAATTTCGAGCGCGGCAGGCGCTGGAAAGAACTGAGTGGCCTGTTGCCGAACCTGGTTACGAAAACAAGCGCCAACATCGAGAGGGACAACCTTGCCGCGCGCGGGTTGACTATGTCGGGAGTGCCGCCTGTGGTTGGTCCCTACGGTTACTATGACACCCGGGTATTTCTCACCCAGCCGGTATTCGACCTTCCGGCAATCGACCGTACCAGGGCTGCCTCCCAGTCACTGATAGCGGCGGAGCATTCGTACAGGGACGCCAGGGAACTCGTCGTTGCGGCGGTGGGGAGTGTCTACCTGCAGGCTTTGGCAGGAGAGGCGAGGGTGATCACGGCCCGAGCTCAGCTCGCTACCGCGCAAACGCTGTTCGATAACACGGTGGAGATGCACCGGGCTGGCGTGACTCCTGGAATAGATGAGCTCCGCGCAAGGGTTGAACTTGAATCCCGGCATCAACAGCTGATTGCTGCGGAAAATGACTTTGAGAAGCAGAAGCTGACAATTGCCAGGATAATCGGACTACCGACAGGGCAGGGCCTGGATTTAACGGACAAGGCACCCTACTCACCGCTGGCGTCGATAGAGCAGAAACAGGCTCTGGCGCAGGCCTATCAGTTTCGCCAGGATTACCTGAGTGCCAAGGCTCTGGTGCGGGCTGCGGAGCTAAGGTTGGATGCTGCGAACGCGAGATACTATCCATCGCTTGCCCTGGAGGCGAATTACGGCAAACTCGGCACCGATCCCGGAAAACTCAAGGATACCTACACGGTATCCGGTGTCCTTACCATTCCCCTCTTCCAGGGCGGAAGTGTCAGGGGAGAAGTTCTGCAGGCCGAAGCCACGTTGCAGCGGAGCAGGGATGAACTTGCCGACCTCAGGGCGCAGATTGACTATCAGATACGCACTGCACTGCTTGATTTGAAAGCGGCTTCCGAACAGGTCGACGTTGCGGGCACAAGAATCGAATTGGCGGAATTGACTCTGAGCCAGGCAAGGGAGCGGTTTACTGCCGGGGTCAGCGACAACCTGGAGGTTGTACAGGCGCAGAGTTCCGTAGCGTCCGCTCATGAGGCCTATATCTCCAGCCTTTATTCCCACAATCTCGCCAAGCTTGAACTGGCGCGTGCTCTCGGTGTTGCAGAAAAAGGCGTGAAGGACTACCTGGGGGGAATGTAACCATGTCTGAAGAAAACGAAAATGTGACATCTGAACAGCGCAACGCCATGCCGAGCGGGGAAGACTCCGGAAACGAGCGGCTTGCGCCCAACCGATCATTTTCGCGGGAAAATATCTGGAAACGGAAGAAAATCCTCCTGGCAATCCTGATTGTCGTCCTCGCAGCGGGCGCGCTATTGTACTGGTGGCGATCGACTTTCTGGGAAAGTACCGATGATGCACAGATTGACGGCCATATCAATCCGATAAGCGCCAGGGTAGGGGGACACGTTGCCCGCCTCAATTTCAGGGATTACCAGTATGTCCCTGCCGGGACTCTGCTGGTGGAAATCGATCCTGCCGATTACCGGGTTGCTGTCGAGCGCGCCAAAGCCGAATATACGGATGCGCTTGCCGCTGCCGAAGCGGCGCGGTTGAATGTGCCCATTGCCTCGGTGAATACGAGAAGCGGTATCGATTCGTCCTCGGCTAACGCGGCCAACGCCCGAGCCGGGGTCTCTGCCGCCGAGAAGCAACTGGAAGCCGTCCGAGCCCGGTTGCGTGAAAACGAAGCGAATGACGTCAAAGCGCAGGCTGATTTGGCCAGATATCGTCCACTTGCCGAACGAGACATCATATCACAGCAGCAACTTGATCAGACTGTTGCGGCCGCCGCTGCGTCCACGGCAGCCGTCGAAGCAGCGAGGGCACAGGTGACCGTTGCCGTGCAACAGGTGGAACAGGCTCGCGGTCGGTTGCAGCAGGCACTGGCTGAGCTGTCATCGGCTCGGACCGGGCCGCAGCAGGTCGCTGTGACACGGTCTCGGTCCGACAGCGCCAATGCTGCGGTAAAAAGGTACAAGGCTGCCCTCGATCAGGCAGAATTGAATCTGCGCTACACCCGGGTCATTGCTCCGATTGCCGGCGTGGTTGGGAAAAGGACTGTCGAAGTGGGGCAGAATGTTCAACCGGGACAAGTGCTTCTTTCCATTGTTCCGCTTGACGATATCTGGGTTACGGCCAACTTCAAGGAAACACAGCTGCGGAGAATGAGACCCGGTCAAAAGGTAAAGATCAACGTTGATACCTACGGCAGAGAGTATGAAGGTCATGTGGACAGTATTGGCGGAGCAAGCGGAGCGCGGTTCAGCCTCTTCCCGCCGGAGAACGCCACGGGCAACTACGTGAAGGTGGTGCAGCGCATCCCGGTGAAGATTGTTTTCGAGAAAGGCCAGGACAGGGAGCATCTCCTCCGTCCCGGTATGTCCGTTGAACCCGTGGTCAGGGTGAAGTGATGGCCGCCGGTGGGGTAGCAGCAGGCGAGGTGGTTCCCGGGGTCGAATGGCGACCGACCGTGAATCCCTGGATCATAGCGGCAGCCGTTATGCTTCCCACCTTCATGGAGATTCTCGATACCACTATTGTCTCCGTGGCTCTGCCCCATATAGCCGGCAGCCTCTCGGCTTCAACCGACGAGGCCACCTGGACCCTGACCAGCTACCTGGTTGCCAATGCCATCATCCTGCCCGCTACCGGCTGGTTTGCGCGATATTTCGGGCGTTCTCGTTTCCTTTTGTACTGTATTGTCATCTTCACCGTTTCCTCCTTTGCCTGCGGCATGGCGGAGAGCCTCGGCTTGCTGATAATCGCCAGGGTGATCCAGGGCGCCGGTGGAGGCGCCCTTCAGCCGATCTCCCAGGCCATCCTTCTGGAAAGTTTTCCTGTTGAGAAAAGAGGCATGGCCATGGCGGTCTTCGGTATCGGGGTCGTGGTCGCGCCTATCATCGGACCGACACTCGGCGGCTGGCTGACAGACCAATATTCATGGCGCTGGGCCTTCTTTATGAATATCCCGATCGGAACCTTGGCTTTCTTCATGACCCGGGCCTTTGTTGAAGATCCGCCCTACATCAAGAACGCCAAACCGGGGAAGATTGATACGATTGGTTTCGGGCTGATGGCCGTTTCTCTGGCCACTCTTCAGATCGTTCTCGACAAGGGACAGCAGGACGATTGGTTCTCTGCCTCCTGGGTGAGCTGGTTCCTGGGAATCTTCGCAGTATCAATGATTATTTTCATTATCTGGGAACTGAGGGCAAAGGAACCGATAGTCAACCTCCGGGTGCTGAAGGACCGCAATTTTGCTGTTGGAACCTTGCTGATCACCCTCCTTGGTGTCTGTCTTTACAGTGCCATTACCCTGATTCCCATCTACCTGCAGACCCTCATGGGATATACGGCGATGCTGAGCGGACTGACCCTCAGCCCACGGGGGGTTGGCGCCCTGGTGACCATGCCGATAGTCGGTTATCTGACGGGAGCGGTTGATTTTCGTAAAGTGATCGGAACCGGATTCGTCCTGGTCGCCATTTCCCTCTGGCAGTTCGGAGAGATCAACCTGCAGATCTCCATGTGGAATATCGTCTGGCCAAACGTGATGATGGGCGCCGGTTTGAGTATGATTTTTGTCCCTCTGGCTGCGGTCTCCATGGGGATGCTGCCTCGCGAAGAGATGGGGAATGCCAGCGGCATCTTCAACCTGATGCGCAATATCGGCGGAAGTATAGGGATCGCAGCGGTGACAACTCTCCTGGAACGCAGAGCACAGGTCCATCAGTCGGAGATGGTTTCCCATCTGTCACCTGGCAGTCCATCCTTCCAGGCTCATTCTCACCAGCTGCAGCAAGCCTTCAGCCAGTATTTCCCCCCTTCCGAGGCGCTGCAAAAAGCAAACGGGACAATCTACAACGAGCTGATCAGGCAATCGACACTCTGGGCCTTTATCGACAATTTCCGTCTGTTGGCGGCCGTCAGCCTGTTTTGTGTCGGGGCTGCCATGCTGCTGAAAAGGGTAAAGGCGAAAGGACCGGTCTCTCTACACTGAATCGAGAAAGGAAGGTTTCAATCCTCTTTCGAACAGCAACTAATTTCCATTTTCTGCAGCACTGCTTCGCTACGCTTTGAGGTTTTTGATGACGGCACTTATGGCTATTACCTATTCATTCCTTTTCTGGCTATTGCATGGGATTCTTCCTGACGAGCATACCTGACCTATGACTTTCAGTTACGCAATCGGCGGCGCAAGCGGAAATGAGGGAATGAAGGCCGGTCTGTATTTTTCCGCTGCGTTTACCGTGCAGCGTATGCTGGTTTCGGTACTCGCTTATCTGGCCTTGAGCAAGTATCTCCTTTTGCCCATGATCGAAGGAAAAGTTATATCGTCGTCGGTTTCGCAATGTCGGTCGCCGGGACAAGGAAGCGATCAGTCCCGACAACTGGAACATCGACCAGCCGCTGCTCGACCGGCCGGGGAACGAGGACATCCAGCTTGCCCTGTTTTACAGCTATGGCAGCAATCCGCCGCTCTACCCAACATGGCAGGCATCTTTCCGTGAACACCAGCCGCCGACTCTTGTCGTCTGGGGAAAGAACGATTCTATCTTTCCCGCAGCTGGTGCTGAACCGTACAAGAGAGACCTGAAGAATCTGGAGTTTCATCTCCTCGACACCGGGCACTTCGCGCTTGAGGAGGAGGGCGGCACGATAGACGAGTTGATGCGGAACTTCCTCCGCAGGAACGTCAAGTAAAAGCCGATCGAGGGCACAACCGGCATAGACAGAGGTGGGTGGCCCTCGCGGTAATGACAGAAGGAGAGATCCATGTACCTCATTCAGGAACCGATCACCGGCAGCGAAAATCAAGGGGATGTATTTACTCCCTATCAAGCGCTGGTTCAGTTCTACTGTGCCTTCAACTCAAGAGACATGAATTTGATGTCTAAAAACTGGGCACGGTCGGACGTAATTGCAATGGACAACCCGTTGGGTGGTATCAAGCGCGGTTGGGCTGATATACAGATGGTATACGAGCGTATTTTTACTGGCACTGCCGAGGTTTACGTGGAGTTTTTTGATTATTCGATCCACGAAGCTTCAGAGATGTTCTACAGCGTTGGAAGGGAGCGGGGATACTTCCGCCTTGGCGACACTGAAGTGCAATTGGCTATTCGTACATCGAGAATTTTCCAGAAGATGGAAGGACGATGGCGGCAGGTGCATCATCACGGTTCAATAGACGATCCAGAACTTTTGGAACGTTATCAGGACGCTGTGCTCGGCAATCCGGCGTAAGCAGAACACGCGGGGTGTGGCACGACGTTGACGCCACAAAAGATCAGATCATTGCAGGAATGACTGCCGTGCTCAGTGCTGTTTCGAGAAGCGCAACAGAACCAACACGAGGGCAAAGCTCAAAGGAGGCTGAAAATGGCAACCACACGGAAGACAATAATCGTAACCGGCGGCTCGTAAGGTATCGGAGCAGGTCTGGTAAAGGCATTTCTGGATCGCGGTTACAACGTGGTGGCGAATTCGCGGAACATCAGCACGTCGGGCGCGTTCGAAGGGTCAGATAACCTCGCGCTGGTCGACGGAAGTATCGCCGAAGCGGCAACAGCGGAGAAAATCGCCGCAACCGCCATAAATACATTCGGATCGATTGACGCGCTCGTTAACAACGCCGGCATATTTTTCACAAAACCCTTGCGTTGTGGAAATCCAAGACTGACAGGAACTGCAAGCGTGTCCGAACGGGATAGATAGATGTTGTCCGGGTATCCGGCGAGGCTCAGGAAGTCATAGCCAACTGCCGGGTGGGTCAGTTGTGCCGTGGAGATAAAATTATCGTGGTGGGTGGCGGTAACTCGGCAGGCCAGGCGGCTGTGTTCCTGGCACGTACCGTCAAGCGTGTGCACGTCCTGATCCGGTCGAGTGGCCTGGTATAGCCCCACTGTCATGAACATGAACACCCAGGAGGAATTGCGTGTTGCCTTCGAAGAGTACGAGAAGGGGACGTTCTCCATGCTGCGGTGATGGAGAAGCGCCGGTGTGACGGTTGGAATTAGATACTCATTTTGCCATAATTGAAACAGTGTCAACAGTAATAATCTGTTGATGGAGGTGTCGTGGACTTTGCTGCTGCCATTTTCGGTTTGGTCCTTATTGTTCTTGTACTATGGGAGGGCTTCGAGACCGTGGTCCTGCCGCGCCGGGGGACCCGGCGGTTCCGGTTTACCCGCTTTTTTTTCCGACGGACCTGGCGGCTGTGGGTGCGGATGGTCGATACCTTGATCCCTGCACACCGGCGGGAAACCTGGTTGAGTGTTTTCGGACCCCTGTCGCTGCTGTTGCTGCTGAGCGTCTGGGCCCTAGGGCTTATCACCGGCTTTGCCCTGATTCACTGGGCGTGCGGCAGCGCTGTCCTGACGCATGACGGCACTGCTGACTTCCTGACGGACCTCTACCTGAGCGGCACGACCTTCTTCACCCTCGGCCCGGGTGACATTGCTCTCCGTTCCAACCTGGCGAGAGCTCTCGTGGTATCCGAATCTGGGATGGGGTTCGCCTTTCTTGCCCTCGTGATCGGCTATTTCCCCGCCCTCAACCAGTCGTTCGCCCGACGCGAAGTGAGTATCTCGCTCCTGGACGCCCGCGCCGGTTCGCCACCAACCGCATCGGAAATGCTGAGGCGTCACGGCCATGATCGGGGAATGGAGGCGCTGAGGCAACTCCTGCACGAATGGGAGCTCTGGTCGGCGGGATTCCTGGAAGGTCATCTTTCCTATCCGGTGCTCGCCTTTTTCCGGTCCCAGCACAACAACCAGTCGTGGCTTGGGGCGCTGACCTCGATCCTCGACACCTGCGCCCTGATCATGGCCGGTCTGGAGGGGCCCTGCGCACGCCAGGCAGAACTGACCTTCGCCATGACCCGTCACGCGGTCGTCGACTTGTCCCTCGTCTTCAAAACTATTCCGCTGGAGCCTGCCACCCCGCGGCTTACCCCCGAGAAGCTGGTGGAGTTGCGCACTCTCCTGGCTGGCAGTGGTCTCGTCCTGCACGAGGGGGAGGCCTTCGACCGGAAGCTAACGGAGCTGCGGGAGCTGTACGAGCCGTACGTAAATGCCATGGCCGCATTTTTCGGGATAGCGGTTCCACCCTGGATAGCCGAAGAGTCGTGGGTGGACAACTGGCAGTCGAGCGTCTGGGACCGGCACAGTCATGGCCGCCTCACTGGCGGGAAATCGGGAAACGGCCATTTCTGAATGGATAGAGATATCCAATTACGAAAATTCGAAGCTGGCGAAGATTCTCTATACGTCGAAAAAGGTAACGATCCTTGGTGTAGCGGGCTGCGCTCGAACTCATGCGGAGTTGATCGAACTCGCCGGCAGGCTGAATGCGCCGATCGTGCATGCGATGCGAGGGAAGGAGGTCATCGAGTACGATAAACACTTACTGGAAAGTCACTAACGTCATCCTCCTAAACGGAGTATCTGGGTTCAATGGTTTTCTGAGCACCGAGCAGATGTGGCAGGTCAGTCTGCTTGTGTCGAATGTCGACAAATTGCCGGCCGCGGTCCGGACCATCCTACAGAAGCCGCCTCTTCCAAAGCAATAAGGCCTGGGACGCCGATGAATCTACGGACTTTGACAACTCAGGAATTTGCCCGGTTAATGCGAGGTGTTATGTTGCACTCAGGTATTGCGCATAACGAAGAGGAGCGTATATGAACTCAAATCTCTTAGATCCAGCATTTTGGAGCCGGTTGCAGTTCGGCTTTACGGTGACCTATCACTATCTCTTTCCTCAGCTCACCATGGGCTTGGCGTGGTTCCTGGTGTATTGGAAATGGCGCGCCCTGCGGACTGGTGATGAAAAGTACAATCAGGCCGTCCGGTTTTGGGCCAGGATTTTCGGACTTAATTTTGCTGTAGGTGTCGTCACCGGCATTCCCATGGAGTTCCAATTCGGCACGAACTGGGCGGCCTTTACCCGGTATTCGGGCAGCGTGATCGGGCAGACGCTGGCAATGGAGGGCATGTTCGCTTTCTTTCTGGAGAGCGCGTTCATCGGAGCGCTCATCTGGGGCGAAAAGCGCCTGGGCCAGCGGTATCACTTCATGGCTGCCGTTGCGGTTGCCCTTGGCAGTTGGTTTTCCGCCTATTTCATTCTGGTCACCAATGCTTTCATGCAGCATCCGGTGGGCTACCGAATCGAAGCTGACGGCTTGCTCGGCATCACCGGACTCGGCGCCTATCTGCTGAATCCATGGGCCTGGGTTCAGTTTGCCCACAATCAAATGGCGGCGCTCGTGACTGGTTCGTTCGTGGTTGCAGCCGTGGGAGCATTTTATTCCCTGCGAGGACTCCATCCGACCCAGGCTAAACTCTATCTTCGGGCGGGCGTGTTCACAGCGCTGATCGCCTCCCTGCTGGTCGCCTTTCCGACGGGCGACCAACAAGCGAAGATGGTCGGCAGGCATCAGCCGGTCACGCTCGCTGCGATGGAAGGTAAATTCGTGGGGGGACCCATGGCGGGAGTCGCTGTTATCGGGCAACCCAATATAGCGGCCCGGAGGCTTGACAATCCGATCGAGATTCCCGGCGCACTCAGTTTTCTTGCTTACGGCCATTTTGGAAGTTTTGTGCACGGTCTGAATGAATATCCCGAGAATGTATGGCCCGACAACATCGAGCTCTTGTACTATGCGTTTCACCTGATGATCACGCTGGGGACGTTATTCATTCTCCTGATGGCCTATGCCTGTTTCCAGAACTGGCGCGGCCGATTGGAATCCGACACTCGGCTGCTCTGGGTGTTGATGCTGGCGCTTCCCTTTCCCTACATTGCCAACACATTTGGCTGGTTGACGGCCGAACTGGGACGCCAACCATGGCTGATCTACGGACTTTTCCTCACGCGGGACGGCTACAGTAAAGTAGTCAGTAACGGTGACATTGTTTTCACGTTGATCGGCTTCACCGGCCTTTATTTTGTGCTCGGTCTGCTCTTTCTTTATCTAGTCGGTAGAGAGATAGGCCATGGACCTGAAGATAAAATGGTTGCCGGCCACGGAGAGGAGACGTTTCTATGATTGCGATATGGTACGGGATCGTAAGCTTCATGCTCATCACCTACGTGGTTCTGGACGGGTGTAATTTCGGCGCCGGAATGCTGCACTGGTTTGTCGCCAGAATGCCTGAAGAGCGGCGACAGGTCGTGGCAGCGATAGGGCCGCTCTGGTCATGGCATGAAGTGTGGTTGATAAGTTTTGGCGGGACACTGGTTGCGGTATTTCCACGGCTCATGGCCTCTGCATTTGCCGGTTATTACCTTGCGCTCTTTCTGATTTTATGGTGCCTGATTCTTCGCGGCATTTCCCTCGAAGTTGGCGGCCATATCAACGATTACCTTTGGCAGGGGTTCTGGGATTTCGTTTTCGTGTTTGCAAATTTTCTTCTGGCAATCCTTTTCGGCGCGGCCGCAGGGAACCTGGCGCGGGGCGTTCCGCTCGATGCCTACGGTAATTTCTCCATGGCGTTTTTCACGGATTTCGGGGTGCGCGGGAATGTCGGGCTGCTCGACTGGTACAGCGTATCCATTGCGATCTTCGCGGCTGTCATCCTGGCGGCTCACGGCGCAACGTATCTCATGCTGAAGACGGAAGGTCCGGTTCATGACCGCAGCGTAACTTGTGCGAAGTATCTCTGGACGGCAGTTGCACCGCTCTTTATTGTTGTTTCGATTGAGACGTGGATGGTTCGTCCAGACCTGCCCGGACACGCTATATACAATCCATTTTGCTGGCTCGGATTGCTTGTGGTCATCGTCTCGACCATCACGCTGATTTCCGGCATTTCGACTTGCCGGGAAATGCTGGCTTTCACAGGGTCGAGTTTTATCATCGTTGGCCTGTTGGCCACCGGAGGGGCGGCTATTTTCCCGGTAATGCTTTATTCGACGCTTGCACCTGAGAATTCTCTGAATGCCTATGCAGTCGCTTCCAGTCCAAGCACTTTACTCCTCACTTCCATCTGGTGGCCGGTGGGCTTCGCGCTTACGATAATCTATTTCGTTTTCATCTCGCGACGCTATGCGGGAAAAATCAGTGTCAAGCGGGACACTCAAGGCTTTTACTAGAGGTCGTCACTGCTTGAAAATCAAATTGTCGTCTATGAGATTCCTTGCAAGAGGTTGAATATGCCTCCCTAAACAAGGCGTGTGTCCTAAAAATATGTGGTCCTAAAAATGATGACTCTAACTGCATTATTTTGGAGATTTTTGTTTAGCAGCAAAATAATATGGGTTCTTCCAGACACCAGGACAGCGAGAGAAACTGAAAAAGTAATTTGAGTCGGCCGAGTTAAAAAAACGCCTGTCAGCGTTTTGCGGTTTCTGATGGGGTTTAGCGATCAAAATACATTTTACACTGTGATTTCAGGAGCCTGCCAGGGTCTCGCGGATTGCGGGGTGTCAATGCACCACCACAACCTGCCGCCCTCAGAATTACCTTTCACCAACCCATATCTGCCGTTGACAAGCGACATATTGTCTGCCCCATTTCAATCCGCTAAACTACTGGCAAGACTGATCGTTTTACTCCTCTCATATAAAGTTGGCAGCGCTTGGGGAACTGTTCCAGTGCTGAATATTATGGGGAGCCTATGAATGCGATCGTATTTAATCCCTCAGCAAACGTTTGGATGGTTGAAATCCACATCCGGCATCCAGACAAAAAATTTGGAGCATTTGACGAAGCTCTGCTCTTTTGACAAGCTGTTACTTTAATAACATCACCGAATAAATACAATTTTATTCCCCTAGTGTCCCGTGCGGTTAGTTAGCAGCAGTAATTCCGTGGGATTTTGGTCTCTGGCAAGGCGAGGCGACACAGGCATAGCGGGGCTCTGTCGAGGAGCCACAACGTAGCCAGAGGGCAAAAGAACCGGAATTTCAAGGATTGAATTAACCGCACGGGACACTAGCCAAAGAAATCAATAAGAAATACAAGGAGAATCGGACATGAGTATCGAAATCAGTGAAGAAATCCGCAAAAACTTTCATCTTTTCTGGGACAATTACCCGGCACCGGTCATACTGGCTTACAAGGACAAGACCATCATCGAAGCCAATAAAGCCGGTCAAGACTATGGCTTCCCTGTTGGAACGAGATGCATTGATCTAGGGGAAAAAGAGCACCACGCTGGTTGCCTGGCGAACAAGGCCCTGGGGGGTGGGGCAGGAATGCGTGCGGTCTTTTACGCAGAGCACCTGGGTCAGGTCGTGGATGTGTATTGGATTCCGCTGGCAGGTTCAAGTGACCTCTACGTGCATTTCTTCAACGATATCACCGAGTATGCCGCTGACCGACTGTTACCGACAGAATGCTGCAAGTGTTAGCTTCCACAAAATCTGAACTAGAAACTGAGGTAACTTCTCAGTACGTGTCATAAGCAATGTGAGAGACAGTATCTCGAAGAAATAGAAAATTTCGATCTAAGATTCGAATACGGTATTGAATCAGTACCACATCACATATAAAGAAAAGCCGCAGAACTTCTAAACCCGAAAACTAAAAACACGATGTACATTTGAATACCAGCGACGGGGATCATTTGCACATCACAGGAGATTAACCGAATGAGCACAGCATATGTTGTAGGTCATCTTACCGTGAAAAACACTGAAAAATGGTCTGAATACCGTAATCGGGTTCCTGCTACCCTGGAGCCGTGGTGTGCAGAGCTTGTACTGAGAGGAAAACGAGTTGATACTTTGGCTGGAGACCATGCACACGCAGATATCGTTGTAATCCGCTTTCCTGACCGCGAGGCAGTGAACGGCTGGCACTCGTCACCAGATTATCAAGCTCTCATTCCTCTGCGGGAACAGGCTGCGGAAATGGTTATGCTTGTCTATGAGGCATAATTGTAGAAACTAATGTTGTAGGGAACCAGCAAGTGGTGACGCTACAAAAAATTGTACACAAGTTCATGCTTGGTTAGAAAGAAAAGAGTAATTATCCTGGGGACAAAGGGGCACGAGTCCGACAATAACAGCAGTTATAATTTGCATTGGTGCCAGTTTAATTATCTCGTCTAAACGCTCCATAAACAATTCTCGTAAAGCCCGACTGGTACGTAATAATGCGAAATGATCCTTTTCTTCACGTATATCATGTTCGTGCAAAATAACTTGGTCATGTCCCCAGAAATCAAGTTTTAATTGTTGAATAGCAGGAACGATTTTTTGCACATAATCATCTTTACGGACTATACAAAAAATTAATGCGAAAATTGGGAACTCCGCATCAATCTATACAATACCATACCATACCATACCATACAATGATCACCGCGTTCATCGGCAAATATGAGGAAGTCGCTAAAACACTCGGACATTCTTGTCCCCTACCACTGACCCTATGTTGACCCTATGAGGTAATTGGAAAAACAAAGGGGCTACGGTATAAACCGTAACCCCTTGTTTTTTATGGCGCGCTTGGAGAGATTCGAACTCCCGACCTACGGATTCGTAGTCCGTTGCTCTATCCAGCTGAGCTACAAGCGCGAGCTGTTACTTGCCGGCAGGAACAAAGCCGACAAGCTTGATTTCATATTTGGGATGCTTGAATGCATGGGGACTCTGAAGAACCATGAAGAGCCAGTTTTTATAGATTTCCTTGCCCTTTTCCGTAATCACAACCTGCGCGGCCGGATTTTTCGGCTCATCGGACCTTGAGGTTCTGACATTTCCGTTCATGGTGAAATCGGGAAGGAAGTTTTCAACCGTGACTACCAGGTCCGAATTGGGGACGGAAAAGGATTTGCCGATTTCCACATCGTATTCAGTGCTTTTTTTCGAGTCTTTGTCGGTAACGGCAATCTTGACAGCTTTCCATTTGCCTTTTTCCGAGTCGGGTACAACAACAACCGGCTTTTCCTTCGACTCCATCATAGCATGGGGCGGCATACCTTCAGCAACAGGTTTTTCTTCTTTTTTCTTGCAACCGGCAACAGCAATTGCTGCCACGGCGAGTATTGCGACTACCTTGAAAATGTTCTTCATTCAATCCTCCACGGAATGCCGGTAGCTACCGGACCGGTTTGTTATGGCGGAGAGAGAGGGATTCGAACCCTCGATACCGGTTTCCCAGTATACTCGCTTAGCAGGCGAGCGCCTTCGACCTACTCGGCCATCTCTCCTGAAATCCTGGTTCGCTGTCCGAGGTGTAAAGTTTACAGTCGAAGTGAAATCAGGAACCTTAATCTTGATACTTTGAAACAGTAAATATGGCGGAGGGAGTAGGATTTGAACCCACGGAACTTTCGTTCAACGGTTTTCAAGACCGCCGCCTTAAGCCACTCGGCCATCCCTCCGAAATCCTAGCCGATCTTTTCCATTCCGCCCATATATGGTCGGAGCGCTTCGGGAATCAGCACCGTCCCGTCTGCCTGCTGGTAATTTTCCAGGATGGCCACGACCGTTCTGCCAACCGCGAGGCCAGAACCGTTCAGTGTGTGCAGAAACTCCGGCTTGCCTTTTTCGCCTTCCCTGAAACGAATGGCTGCCCTGCGAGCCTGAAAGTCCTCAAAATTACTACAGGAAGAGATTTCCCTGTAGGTGTTCTGGGACGGTAGCCAAACTTCGATATCAAAAGTTTTTGCAGCTGAAAATCCCAGGTCAGCGGTGCAGAGCTCGACAACCCGATAGGGAAGATTCAACAGTTGGAGCACTTTTTCCGCATTTCCCAGCAGGAGGTCCAGTTCCCGATAAGAATCTTCGGGACGGGTGAACTTAACCAGTTCGACCTTGTTGAACTGGTGCTGCCTAATGTATCCCCGTGTGTCTTTGCCATATGAGCCCGCTTCTTTCCGGAAGCAGGGTGTATATGCTGTGTAATAGAGCGGCAGGTCGGAAGCTTTCAGGATTTCGCCGCGATGGATGTTGGTTACCGGTACTTCAGCAGTTGGAATCAGGAAATAATCAAGGCCGTTCAGGCCGAAGAGGTCTTCCTCGAATTTTGGCAACTGACCGGTGCCAGTCATGCTTTCCCTGTTTACCATAAAGGGTGGAAGCATTTCAACATAATTGTGCTTGCCGGTATGCAGATCAAGCATGAAATTGATCAGGGCGCGTTCCAGTCGGGCTCCCGCACCTTTGCACAACGTGAAGCGGGCGCCGGTGAGCTTTGCTCCGCGCTCGAAATCGAGGATGTCCAGGCTTTCGCCGATTTCCCAGTGCGGCTTGGGCTCGAAGGTGAAGCTGGGTGTTTTTCCCCATTTTCTGATTTCGACGTTGTCTGCCTCGGATGTGCCGATCGGCGTGGTTGCGTGGGGCAGGTTGGGAGTAGTCAGCAGGATTTCCTGCATCTCCTCCTCGATTTCTCTCAGTGTGTCGTCCAGTGCCTTGATGCGCTGTGAGACTTCCCGCATTTCCGCCATCTGGTCCTGAGCCTGGCTTTTATCTTTGATTCGGCTTATTTCCGCCGAAACCTTGTTCCTGAGTGCTTTCAGTCCTTCGCTTTCCTGAAGAATCTCGCGTCGACGCGTGTCGCACTGCTTGAAACCGGAAAGGTTGACGGCTTCACCGCGTGTTGCGAGGCGGGCTTCTGCAACTTCCAGGTTTTCTCTGAGATATTTGACGTCGAGCATGGAAAAGGCCTTTACATTTGTTAAAACAAAGCTATATTTTCTAGCACTTGAATGGATAATAGTCAAACACTTTTTCAGATATTTTCTTGTACGTTGCCGTGGAGTACTCGTGAGGGGTATTTGTCTGACCATTGTATTCGCTTTTGTCCTGCTTTTCGTCTCATCCGTTCCAGCGGAAGCGCGGAAGCTGGTACTTACCGTTGTAGGCGATATAATGCTTGCCGGCAATGCCAGTGCGACGTTCTCCCGTGAAGGCTATGAGTACCCTTTTGCGGCAACAGCCTCGATTCTTCAAGCTTCCGACATAGCGCTCGGAAACCTTGAAGCTCCCATTGCACGAACGGGACTGGAATTCACTGGGAAAAAGTATCGCTTCAAGGCCGACCCTAAAGCGGCCATGGCGATTCGCAAGGCCGGCTTCTCGGTGCTGACCCTGGCGAATAACCACATTATGGACTTTGGTGCCCAAGGCTTGGCAGAAACCTGTGAAAATCTGAAAAATGAAAATATTCTCTTTACCGGTGCCGGCAAGAATCTTGCCGGGGCGCGAAGACCTGTTGTGCTGGAAAAACATGGGCAGAAAATCGCTTTTCTGGCCTATTCTCTCACCCATCCGAAAGCATTTTATGCTGGCCCCGAAAGCCCCGGCGCGGCTCCAGGGTACCCGCGCTTTTTTATGGAAGATATCAAAAAAGCAAAAGCTTTTGCCGATTATGTGGTGGTTTCCTTTCACTGGGGAGCTGAAGGTGCGACTTTCCCCAAATCCTATCAGGTTTCTGTCGCCCGCATGGCCATCGATGCCGGTGCGGACGTGGTTGTTGGTCATCATCCCCATGTTCTACAAGGAATCGAACGCTACAAGGGACGACTCATTCTTTATAGTCTCGGCAATTATGCCTTTGGCAGCATGAGCAGGAATGCCGATACCAGTGTGATGGCCAGGATCGTCCTTGACCACGGGGTTCGGGAGGTCGAGCTTTTCCCTCTGAATGTGAAAAATGCCGAGGTGCATTATCAGCCTGCCCTGTTGAAGGGTTTGCGCGCTCAGCGGGTCATTTCCCATTTGCAGGAGCTTTCCTGTCAGTGGCATACGGATATTGTCAACGAAGGTATGCATTATTTTGTCAGGAGTGAGTCCCGCAAAACAGTTGCCTTGAGAGTTCTGCACTGAAAGTTTGTTCCGGAAACGGGACAGCGGAGGTGTTTTGTGCTTCGTCTGTTTGTTGCAATCGACCTGCCAGAGGAAATAAAGTCGGCTGTCAGCTCTCTTCGCTACCCGAAGTCAGAGGCAAAATGGGTAGCTGAGGATCAGCTTCATCTGACGCTTCGCTTTATTGGTGATGTCGACGACGATCTTATCGAGAGTATTGTCACTGGTTTGTCCGGCATCGCGGCAGCACCGTTTTTCCTGGTGTTGAAGGGGGTCGGCTGCTTCCCTTCCAAGAGAGAGCCCAGGGTCCTCTGGGTTGGGATAGGCAGTAGCGATGCATTGTTTGCCTTACAGGCTGATATCGAAAAAGTTCTTGTCCTGAATGGGAGTGTGCCGGACAGACGTCCGTTTTTCCCTCACATTACCATTGCTCGTCTGAAGGAAGTGTCCGCAGCCAGGATTGCCCCTTTTCTGCAGAAAAACAGCCAGTTTGCCACGGGTTCCTTTCCCGTTACGGAGTTTATCCTCTATTCCAGCACTCTGACCCAACAGGGGGCGATTCACCGAGAGATTGCTTCCTTTCCTTTGAGCGGGTAGTTGTTGCCGAGGCAATGTCTCCTGCGTTCTAGTCGTTTTTAATGGCTGATAGAGCGACCAATTACAGCTTGATTTTTTTTTGTCGTTGTTTATAGTCAATATGAAACGTTTGATATGATACGAAATCAGACCAGAAAGAATATAAAGGAGAGTTTTTATGTCCAGCGAAAAGGTAATTGTCCTTGATGACAGCAACTTTGACTCCGAAGTACTTCAATCCTCTGTCCCCGTTCTTGTGGATTTCTGGGCTTCGTGGTGTGCTCCCTGCAAAGCGATTGCACCTCTTGTCGACGCTCTTGCGAATGATTATGATGGTAAGGTGAAGGTTGGAAAGGTAAATGTCGACGATAGCCCGGCAACTCCCGCAAAATACGGAATCCGGGGCATTCCAACCCTGATCCTGTTCAAGGACGGCAAGATGATTGATCAGGTTGTTGGCGCGGTGCCGAAATCACAGTTGGAGGCGTTGTTGAACAAAGCACTCTAACGGGCTGGTGAAGCACTTTTCATTATCAGGACAAGAATGAAAAGGTGTCGGATCGAACATGTGGGCGTGTTTCGAGCCCTCAGGAAAGGTTCTATGGTTTTTTTTCGTATGAAAAAGATCTTGTTACTGGCGCTATTTGTTACGGTTCTGGCGCTCCCCTCGCTATCGTATGCCGTCCCGCAGTTAGGCAGTCCGGCGCCGGCCATTAATGTTGTCACCACGTCAGGACAGCATGTAACCTTTGCAAACTACCGGGGCTATGTTCTGGTGATGGAGTTCTTTGCCACCTGGTGCGAAGGTTGTCGTTCGTCCATTCCCCATTTGATCAAACTGAACGAGACTTACGGAAAACAGGGGTTGCAGATACTTGGCCTGAATCCCGGCGTGGGCGGGGATGATCTGGAGCAGATCAGGAAATTTATCCGGGAGGAACACCTCAATTATCCGGTTGCACTGGTTGATGATGATACCTTGATCAACTACGCGGTTCAGCCGATACCGGCAATTTTCATCATTGACAAGAAGGGCGTGCTGGTGGAGAAATATGTGGGCTTCAATCCCGAGATTGAAGCTTCAATGGAGAAAACCATTAAGACCTTGCTGGCTCAATAAGAGAGGTCTTGTGTGTAATCCAGGTAGAAAAACGGCGCATCTGCGCCGTTTTTTTATGTCCGCTGCAGGTGTTCTTTGATGGTCCTGGCCATTTTCTCGCTGATGCCCGGCATTTTTGTCAAGTCCTCTATGCGGGCCTTTTGCAGTTCTTTGACGCTGCCGAAATGCAGCAGCAGCTTTTTCCACCTCTTGGCCCCGATGCCTGGGATCTTGGCGGCAGGGGAGCGCAGGGCCTCCCGTGACCGCACTTTGGTGTGATATTCGACCGCGAAGCGGTGGGCTTCATCCCTGATTTTGGCGAGCAGCAGCAAGGGCGCAGAGTTTTGTCGAAGGACTACGGGATTCTTCCTTCCCGGCAGGAAGACGCGTTCGTTGCTTCGCCGAATCTCTGAGCTTCCGGATTCCCTGTCAACCCTGCTTTTTGCCAGGGAGACTGTATCGGGATTCGAGATACCTAGGTCTCCGAGTACTCGTGTCAGAACATTCAATTGTCCCGGTCCGCCATCAACGATAATGAGATCCGGCGGCGCATCTTCAGCTTTGCTGTCGGCAAAGCGCCGGGAAAGTACCTCATACATCATTCCGTAATCATCGGCTTGGGTAATGCTTTTTATCCGGTAGCGGCGATAATCTTTCTTGCAGGCAACCCCATCCTGGAAGACTACTTTGCTCCCGACGGCATGTTTTCCTTGAAAGGTCGAGATGTCATAGCACTCAATGCGCTGGGGAAGTTTTGTCAGGTGAAGTTGCAGTTGCAGTTCTTGCAGGGTGTGTTCAATTCCGGCTTTTTTTCGTAAATTTTCATCTGCGGCCGATTCTGCATTTTTGACGGCAAGCAGGACGAGTTCCGCTTTTGTTCCGCGACGGGGAACCGTGATTGAAACCTTCTTACCGCGCTTTTCCGATAGGAGTTCTTCCAGTGCCTGCGGTTCACTGATGGCAGTCGGTAAAAGTATCCCGGTGGGGATGTATTCGTCCCGGCTGTAATATTCATTCAGAAATGACGAAATGCCTTCGGCATCATCCATTTCCCAGGAGAAAGTAAAGTTTCTTCCTCCGATTAAACTCCCTCCCCGTATGAAAAGCAGGGCAATTGCCAGGTGCTGGCTGTACCGAAAGTGCCCTAGTACATCAAAATCGCCTTTGTCCGTGACCATTTTCTGTTTTTCCACCGTTATTTCGATGGAACGGATAAGATCGCGAAAGCGGGCAGCCTGTTCGTACTTTTCCTGCGAGGCGGCATCGTGCATTTTGCTGGTGAGAACTTTTAGCAGATCGCGGTTTTTCCCTTCCAGAAAAAGAGCGGCTCCTTCTACAATGCCGGTGTACTCCTCCTTGGAAATCAGGCCGTGGCAGGGTGCGGAACATTGGCGTAATTGATAGAAGAGGCAGGGGCGTCCCCGTCGCTGACAGGTATCTATCGGATGATGGCGTAACGGGAAGAGTCGATAGAGCTGCTTGAGCACATCGCGGGCCGCCGAAGCGGATGAATAGGGTCCGAAATAACGAGCGCCATCCCTTGTTACTTTGCGGATAATGGTGAGTCGCGGAAATTCTTCAGTCGGGTCCATGCGCAGTGAAAAGTAGGTTTTGTCATCGCGCAGGTTGATGTTGTAACGGGGGCGATGTTTCTTGATGAGGGTGTTTTCCAGGATCAATGCTTCTTTTTCGGTATCGGTTACGATGTAATCGATATCAGCCACCCGGGCCATAAGAAACTTGATTTGCCAGCGCGGGTCCCGTGACGGGCCGAAATACGCGCGGATACGGTTTCGCAGGTTTTTTGCTTTGCCCACATAAAGCACGTGCTCTTCGCTGTTGCGCATGATGTAGACACCGGGAGACGTTGGAAATGTTTCGACTTTTTCGGCTTTCATGGTAACTCATTATACATATGAAGATTTTTTCTGCCAAGTAGATAGCTGTATTCTCAGGGGGGGCGAGGGGCTATTGACCGTCTACCGTGGTGCTGAATGGAACGCGATAGCTGCTGTCCGCCGGATAGGACGTCTGGTTGGAAGCTTTGGCAGGTTGAGATGAAGGATTTGCCGTGCTCATCTGGGGGTAGTATTGGTGAATGATAATTTGACAAATATAATTTAACGAAACGGCTTAAGCGGAGTGTTTTGCTTGCCGAAAAATATCCTGAGAAAAATACGCTAACGTGCTCGATTTTTGCATGAAAGTACGGTAGTATTTTGTCGTCGAAATATTTTCATGAGGAGATGGGCTATGGGAGAATCTCACGTGGAAGACTTGTTTGCCAAAGGGGTGTATGCCCTCGAGAATGACCACATTTATTTAGCGCTTTCGTGTTTTGAACAGT
This sequence comes from uncultured delta proteobacterium, assembly GCA_963748325.1. Taxonomy (GTDB): domain Bacteria; phylum Desulfobacterota; class Desulfuromonadia; order Geobacterales; family Geobacteraceae; genus RPRC01. The sequence continues at coordinate 707,269 of CAVVIJ010000001.1, forward strand.
CGGCTTACCTTGCAAGAACGCCCCTAAGTTGTTCTTATCTTGCCTACTGTCTGGCAAAGGTCCGGTCCCAGTATCCCGATGCGATTTCGCTCTGCAAAGAGGCTTTGGCGGAAGATCCCGACAATGTCCTGCACTATCTCCATCTGGGACGCATTTATGTGATGGCGGGGCAGAGAAACAGGGCACTGTCCATTCTTCGCCAGGGCTTGAAATGCGAGGGTAACGCTACCTTGCTGCGTGAGCTTACCCTCCTCGGCGAAAGGAAAAATCCGGTTTTCAAGAGCCTGGATAGGAGCCATCCCCTGAACAAGTTTCTCGGCATTGCCCTGAACAGACTGGGTATCAGGTAAGCCACGCCGGTCCGGGTAATCAGGGAGAGATAAGGTTTTGGCATGGTGACACATGAATGCGAGGCCGTTGTGCTTGCCGCTATGGATTATGGCGAGACAGACCGGATTGTTACTCTTTTCACCCGTGAGCATGGGAAGGTTCGCGCCATCGCCCGTCATGGGAAAAAAAGTGTCAAACGTTTCAGTGGTGCCTTGGAAGTTTATGCTCGCCTGCGCCTCCAATTGGTTCTGAAAGAGGGGCTCTCCAGTTTAAGAAATAGCGACATTATTACAGTTTTTCCCCATATTCGTAACGATCTCCTGAAAATCAGCTATGCCGGCTATGCTTGTGAGGTCATCGACCGGCTCCTTCCCGAGGCCATGTGCAATCCTCGGCTTTTCCGCCTGCTGGTGTCGTATCTCGAGCAGCTTGACGGTGCTCCTTCCAATGCGGATGATCGTCGCTTCTTTGAGATCAATCTCCTCAATATTCTCGGCTACCGCCTTTCCCTGGAGCTGTGTTGCCAGTGTGGAATCGACATCGGCACGCTACCGGGTACTGTCCATTACACTGCCGCCGGAGAGATTTATTGCGCTGATTGCGGCAGCGGCGGGTACCTGCTGAGTTCTGCCTGCCGAAGTCTCCTGAAAAAGGCCCTGGCAACCGGACGTTTCGGCGTGGTACGTTTTCCCGAAGCCTCCCTGCAAGAAGCTGGAGCCGTCCTCGATGCCTCCATCGCTTCACACCTGACCCGTCCCCTTCATTCTCTCCAGTTTTTGCAACAGGTACTTGGAATTCAGTCGTAGTAAAAAAAGCCAATAATCCTTGACACGAAAGGGAGTTACGGGTAATCTAGCGAGTCTCGTAAGTTTTAGTAATACTGAAACTTTGTCTGCTGCAATTAAGAAATTCCTTGTGAAATTACTTCGCATTTGACGCACCGGAGGAACCGTTTTGACCTTTCAAGACCTGATTCTTTCCCTGCAGAACTATTGGGCAGGGCAGGGGTGCATTATTCAGCAGCCCTATGATGTGGAAAAAGGTGCTGGGACATTCAATCCCGCTACCTTTCTGCGCGTTCTCGGTCCGGAGCCCTGGAATGTCGCCTATGTTGAGCCGTCGCGCCGTCCCACGGATGGTCGCTATGGGGAAAACCCGAACCGGCTTCAGCATTACTACCAGTTTCAGGTCATCATGAAACCTTCCCCTCTGAATATCCTGGATCTTTACATCGATTCGCTCAAGGCTTTCGGTATTAACCCGAATCAGCATGATATCCGTTTCGTCGAAGATGATTGGGAGTCTCCGACTCTGGGTGCCTGGGGGCTTGGCTGGGAGGTGTGGCTTGACGGGATGGAAATCACCCAGTTTACCTACTTTCAGCAGGCTGGCGGTATCGATCTGAAGCCGGTTTCTTCTGAAATCACCTACGGGTGCGAGCGTATTGCCATGTATTTGCAGGGAGTGGACAACGTCTACGACCTGGAGTGGGTAAAGGGTGTCAAGTATGGCGATATCCACCACCAGTCCGAGGTGGAATTCTCCCGTTACAACTTCGAAGAGGCTGACGTCGACATGCTGCTGAGCCTGTTTACCATGTATGAAAAGGAATGTGTTCGCCTGGTTGAGGGCGGTCTGGTTCTCCCCGCCTATGACTATGTCATGAAGTGTTCTCATGCTTTTAATCTGCTGGATGCCCGGGGTGCCATTTCCGTTACCGAACGCGCCTCCTATATCGGTCGGGTGAGGAATGTTGCCCGACTCTGCGCCGAAGGCTACCTGGCCCTGCGTGAGCGACTCGGCTTTCCGCTGCTGAAAGGGGGAAACTGATATGGCGAAAGAACTGTTCCTCGAAATCGGCACGGAAGAAATCCCCGCCGCCTTTTTGACCAAGGCCATGGCCGATTTGGATGCTCTGATTCGCAAGGAGTTCGACTCGGCCCGCCTTTCCTTTGCTGAGGTGCGGACCCTGGCAACCCCGCGGCGCCTGGCTCTCCTGGTGACCGGTGTTGCCGAACGGCAGCCCGATGCCGAGGTAACCGCTCTTGGTCCAGCCCGTAAAGTTGCCTTTGACGCGGAAGGCAAACCGACCAAAGCTGCCGAAGGTTTTGCCCGGGGACAAGGGGTCGATGTTGCCGAGCTGGTGGTGACCGCGACCGAAAAAGGCGAATATGTCTCGGTCACGAAAAAAATTGTCGGTTGCCCCACCGTGGAAATTCTGGTGGAGGTCCTGCCCCGGGTGATCGGAGCGATCCCCTTCCGCAAGTCAATGCGCTGGGCGGATCTCGATGTGCGTTTTGCCCGGCCGATGCACTGGATTGTTGCCCTGTTCGACGGGGTGGTGGTGCCCTTTTCCTTTGGTCCGATCAAGAGCGGCAGTGCCTCACGGGGGCACCGTTTTATGGCCAACAGCGTGTTCCCGGTGCGCGACTTTGCCCATTATCTCGAGGAGTGCGAGCGACACTTTGTCATACCCGAGCCGGAAAAGCGCAAGGAGATTATCCGCCGCGAGGTTGCTCAGGCAGCTCGCGCCATGGGTGGCCAGGTGCTGCCCGACGAGGAGCTGCTGGATCAGGTTGCCTTTCTCGTGGAATATCCGAGTGTGGTCTGCGGCACCTTTGAGAAAGATTTTCTCCAGGTTCCGAAAGAAGTGCTCATCACCTCCATGCGGGAGCATCAGCGCTACTTCTCCCTGGTGGATGATCAGGGACAGCTTCTTCCACACTTCATCACCGTGAATAATACCCTTGCGGAGGACCCGGCCGTGGTAACCCGCGGCAATGAGAGGGTGCTGCGTGCCCGTCTCTCCGATGCCCGCTTTTTTTTCGAAGAGGACAAGAAGACCCCTCTGGAGGAAAGGGTTGCCAGCCTGAAAGAGGTTGTTTACCAGGCAAAGCTCGGCACCTCCTATGAAAAGATGGAACGTTTCCGGACGATAGCGGAAAAACTTTCTGCTCAAGAAGCTCCGGACTTGACCGATAAAGTATCCCGTGCCGCGTATCTCTGTAAGGCTGACCTGGTAACCGGCATGGTCGGGGAATTTCCCGAGCTTCAGGGTGTCATGGGCCGGGAATATGCCCTGCTGGCTGGTGAAGATCAGGGTGTGGCCAGGGCAATTTACGAACACTACCTGCCTGTCCAGGCGGGCGGTTCTCTTCCGACCTCCGATATCGGGGCGCTCGTTTCCATTGCCGACAAAATCGATACGATTTGCGGCTGTTTCGGCGTTGGGCTGATTCCCACCGGTACCGCCGATCCCTACGCCTTGCGACGCTCCGCCCTCGGTATAATCGCCATCATTCTGGATCGTGGCTACGAGTTGCTGCTGAGCGAACTGATTGACGAGTCGCTGCAGCTGCTGCAGCAGAAGCTGACTCGCGATCACGAAACGGTCCGGGCCGATGTGTTGGAATTCTTCCGGGGACGCTATGTGAACCTGATGGTCGGCCGCTATCCCGCTGATGTTGTTGATGCGGCTGTTGCGGTCTCCTTTGATAATCTGAACGATACCGCGGCCCGGATTGCGGCCCTGGCAGAATTCAAGGAGCGGCCTGATTTCGAGCCGCTGGCAGTGGCTTTCAAGCGGGTCTGCAACATTGTCAAACAGGGTGTCGATATCCCCGTGGATGTCGCTCTCTTCGAGGATGACGCGGAGCGGAAACTGTCCGCAGCCTTTGATCTGGTTGCGGCCGGTGCCGGCGAAATGATCGCGGCGAAGAACTACCTGGCTGCATTGACGGAAATCGCGGGACTGCGCGGCGCGGTCGACGGTTTCTTCGATCAGGTCATGGTCATGGCTGAAGATGAAAAGGTCAAGAATAACAGGCTGGCCCTGCTGACCGGGGTAGCCCGACTTTTCGGCTCCATTGCCGATTTTGCGCGTATCTCAGCCTGAGGCGAATTCTATTCGTTCGAGAAGCAGAAAAACCATCAAATACACTTATTAGAAAAGTATAGAGGAGGATTGGTATGGCGGCGAAATATGTCTACTTTTTCGGGAACGGCTCGGCTGATGGCGCAACTGAGATGAAATCCCTGCTTGGCGGCAAGGGGGCCAACCTGGCTGAGATGACGAGTATCGGACTTCCTGTCCCGCCGGGATTTACCATCACGACCGAGGTCTGCACGGAGTTCTACAAGAATAACAATACCTATCCTGCAACTCTGAAGGATGAGGTGGATGCCAACATCCGTAAGGTGGAAGAACTTCTCGGCAAGAAATTCGGCAGCCCTGACAATCCTCTCCTCCTTTCGGTCCGTTCCGGTGCCCGCGCCTCCATGCCCGGTATGATGGATACGGTTCTGAACCTCGGCCTGAACGACATCACCGTCCAGGGAATCATCAGGCAGAGCGGCGACGAACGCTTTGCATACGATGCCTACCGACGTTTTGTTCAGATGTACTCCAACGTTGTCATGGGCATGAGCGGCTCCGTTCTCGAAGAACTCCTGGAGCAGAAAAAGGAAGAGAAGGGTGTCCACCTGGATACTGATCTGTCTGCTGAGGACTGGAAAGACCTTGTGGCAAAATACAAGGCGAAAATCAAGGAAGTCTTGGGACGCGAATTCCCTGACGACCCCCAGGAGCAGATCTGGGGTGCTGTCGGTGCGGTATTCGGTTCCTGGATGAACCAGCGGGCCATTACCTACCGCAGACTGCATAACATTCCCGCTGAATGGGGTACCGCGGTCAACATCCAGGCCATGGTTTTCGGCAACATGGGCAATGACTGCGCAACCGGCGTTGCTTTTACCCGTGACCCGTCAACCGGCGAGAATTACTTTTATGGTGAATACCTGGTAAATGCCCAGGGCGAGGATGTTGTGGCCGGTATCCGGACTCCGCAACCGATCAACCGTGCCAAGCATAAGGAAGGCGATCTTCCCTCCATGGAGGAAGTGCTTCCCGAATGCTACCAGCAGCTGGTGAAGATCCGGGATATCCTGGAAAAGCATTACAAGGACATGCAGGACATCGAGTTCACCATTGAAACAGGCAAGCTCTTCATGTTGCAGACCCGTAACGGAAAGCGGACTTCGCTGGCTTCTATCAAGATCGCTGTTGACATGGTGAAGGAAGGGCTGATTGACGAGAAGACCGCGGTACTGCGCGTCTCTCCTGATCAACTTGATAAGCTTCTCCACCCTTCACTCGATCCGAATGCAGCCCGTACAGTGATTGCCAAGGGTCTCCCCGCATCCCCCGGTGCTGCCAGCGGCAGTGTCGTCTTTACCGCCGACGAAGCAGAGGCGGCCGCCAAGCTTGGCCTCAAGGTGATCCTGGTCCGGGTCGAGACCAGCCCGGAAGATATTCACGGTATGAATGCCGCGCAGGGCATCCTTACCGCCCGCGGCGGTATGACCTCCCACGCGGCAGTTGTTGCTCGCGGCATGGGTAAGTGCTGCGTTGCAGGATGTGGCGCAATCTCGGTCGATTACGCTGCAAACGAGTTTTCCGTTGACGGTACGACGGTAAGCAAGGGAGATACTATCACCCTTGACGGCAGCACCGGCGAGGTCATGCTCGGTCAGGTGTCCACCGTCCCGCCGCAGCTTACCGGCGACTTTAAAACCATTATGGATTGGGTGGATAAATACCGTAAGCTCGGCGTCCGCGCCAATGCCGACACGCCGAAGGATGCCCGCACTGCGCGCGAATTCGGCGCCGAAGGTATCGGCCTTACTCGTACCGAACACATGTTCTTCGAGGCGGATCGTATCGCTGCTGTTCGTGAAATGATCCTGGCCGACGACGTAGAAGGTCGGAAAAAGGCCCTGGCAAAGATTCTGCCGATGCAGAAGGGTGATTTTATCGGTATTTTCCGTGAAATGAAGGGACTTCCGGTCACCATCCGTCTGCTTGACCCACCTCTCCACGAATTTCTCCCCCAGGAGGAAAAGGATATCGAGGCCCTTTCCCAGACCATGGGTGTGAGCGTTGACAAGCTGAAGCACAAGGTTGAATATCTCCATGAATTCAATCCGATGCTCGGACACCGTGGCTGTCGCCTCGGCGTCACCTTCCCGGAAATCTACGATATGCAGGTCCAGGCGATCATGGAAGCTGCCTGTGAACTGAACAAGAATGAAGGTTTCACCATTGTTCCGGAAATCATGATTCCGTTGGTTGCCGTAAAGGAAGAATTGGCCAGCCTCAGGGCCAATGCCGTACGGGTCTGCGACGAGGTTATTGCGCAGTATGGCGTGAAGGTGCAATACCTTATCGGCACTATGATCGAGCTCCCGCGCGCTGCATTGGTCGCCGACCAGATTGCCGAGGAAGCGGAATTCTTTTCCTTCGGTACCAATGACCTTACCCAGACCACCTTTGGGTTGTCCCGTGATGATGCTGGCAAGTTCCTGCCTTTCTATGTGGAAAAAGGCATTCTCAAGGAAGATCCCTTTGTCTCCATTGACCAGAACGGTGTCGGCCAGTTGGTGAAGATCGGCAGCGAGAAGGGCCGCGCAACGCGCAAGGATCTGAAGATAGGAATCTGCGGCGAGCATGGCGGCGATCCCGCATCGGTCATTTTTTGTCACCAGGTAGGGCTCAATTATGTCTCCTGCTCACCCTTCCGGGTGCCCATAGCCCGTCTGGCAGCGGCTCATGCTGCACTTCAGGAAGAGCAGGGAACAGAGCAGACAGATCGTACCGCTTGATCTGAATCCACTATTGAGACCCTCGTACAGCGTGAAACCGGAAGGGCTGCTTGATAGAAACGGCATGTTGGAAAGTGACGTTTCGGACAACATACGCATGTAACAGGAGGCGCGGGCATGGTCAGGGGTGTGGTGAAGTGGTTTAACGACAGCAAGGGTTTCGGTTTTATCGAGCAGGAAAACGGCGAGGACGTCTTTGTGCACTACACTTTCTTCCAGGGAGATGGTTTCAAGAGTCTCGTGGAAGGTGAGTCGGTGATCTTCGATGTCGTCAAGGGTACTAAAGGTCCCCAGGCGGCAAATGTAGAAAAATGTTGATGGTTCTGTAGAAATCACAAACAAAAAGCCCCTGACTTTCGGGGGCTTTTTTTGCGTTTCAGCGCTGTATGAAGAGGATTTGTCATGGCTAAAGACAAGTTTCCGGTGACCCCGGCGGTGCGCGTCCTGCGCGCGGCCAACGTTGAATTTACCCCCCATCTCTATGCCTACGAAGACAAAGGCGGCACTGCCGTCTGCGCCCGGGAACTCGGTTTTCCGGAACATGCCATAATCAAGACTCTGGTCATGGAAGACGACCAGGCAAACCCTCTCATCATCCTCATGCATGGCGACCAGCAGGTTTCAACCAAGGAGTTGGCCCGCGTGCTCGGGGTGAAAAGCGTCCAGCCCTGTTCTCCCGATACCGCCTTGCGCTTCACCGGCTATCTGGTGGGCGGAACCTCGCCCCTCGGCACCAAGCGCGACCTGCCGGTCTACATGGAACAAACGATTCTGCCGCTTCACCGGATCTACATAAACGGCGGCAAGCGCGGTTTTCTCGTCGGCATTTCGCCCAAGGATGCCGAGCGGGTTCTCAAGCCTACCCTTGTGCGTGTTGCGACGCAGCCGGACTGACGTAATTGCAAGTGCTTTCCTTAGGCCTTCTTCTGTACAATTTCCTGGCCTCTCAAAAAAATCTTTTCTCGATTACTCGAGTAGCCGAATATTCTTCTTCAGACAGATGTCCTTCAGTTTCTTGGGCCATACCGAGACGCTTACCTCCCCCAGGTGCGCAGTGCGCAACAGGTACATGAAGGTCCTGGATTGTCCGATCCCCCCTCCTATGCTGAGCGGAATCCTGTCGTTGAGAATGGCCTGGTGGTACGGAAGCTTGAGAAAATCCTCCTGGCCCGACATCTTCAGCTGGATCTTGAGGGTTTCTTTGGTAACCCGTATACCCATCGATGACAGTTCGTGGCGTCGTTTCGTGACCGGGTTCCATACCAGAATATCACCGTTCAGGCCATGATACTGCTCACCGTTCCTGACAATGGTCTCTGTAACCCAGTCGTCGTAGTCTGCGGCGCGCATCTCATGCGGATACCCGTCCTTCAACGACCAGCCGATACCGAGGATAAAAATCGCCGGAGCTTTCTCCAAAAGAATCCGGGTCTCCCGTTGCTTCCGCGGCAGATCGGGATACCAGTCGAGAATATCCTCGGCGTGCAGAAAAGTTATTTTATCAGGAATATCAGGATATCTGGAGGTCCGGAGTTGAGGATACATGTCCTGAACCATGACTCCGGCACCCCGGATTACCTTCCATATCCTTGTAACGATGTCCTCTAAAAAATCAAGCGTCCGCTGTTCCCTTGTTATGACCAGCTCCCAGTCCCACTGATCAACGTATGCACTGTGGTCGTGGTCAAGGAAATAGTCCTTGCGTACAGCTCTCATATCAGTGCAGATGCCTTCACCTGCCGCACAGCCGAATTGTTGGAGAGCCATACGCTTCCATTTTGTGGCGGCTTGTACCACTTGCGCTTGGAGAGGTTTTTCGAGCCCCAGCCCGCAGGGGAATTCGACCGGGGTCCGCGAACCATCGCGATCCAGGTAATCGTTTACGCCACTGTTTTTATCGACAATAAGGGGCACCTGCACCATGTGCAGGTTCAGTTCTTTGCACAGATTTGCCTCAATGTAACTTTTCGCGGCGAAAACGGCCCGCATTCTTTCCATGGGCGGAAGTAGAGCCTCGTAGCCATCGGGCAATTCCTTTTCCAGTTCATCGTAATCACCTATGCCTGGTCCTGCCAAGTCTGCCGGTTTATTTGTCATGGTATCACCTCATGTGCCGGTGAGCGGTTGATTGAAAGTAGGTGGTAATACCCGGTGCCCTCACACTGAAGCGGAAAGGAAACGTGACCGTGTCAGCGAGGATGGGTACTGGTACAGATAGGGCGTGTAACCATAAAAAAGGCCGAAATCATTGTTACATGACGCCGGCTTGCTCAATTTCGAAGGAAACGGAAAGTCCGCACTCCCCGTGTGGAAGTGCGGACTTTCCGTTGTGTGAAGCTCTTCCCGTTAGTCTATCTTGCGGAGTAAGCTGTTGATATAATCCGTCACATAGAGGCTCGTTCCGTCTGTCGTTATGCCATACGGTTCGTTGAAGGACGCGGCAGCTCCGGTGCCGTCGGCAGATCCGATGGTCCCGGCTGTGCCCGCCAGCGTTGTTACGGTGTTGGGTGAAGCAATTCCGATCTGACGGATCGTGTAATTGAAGCGATCTGTCACATAGAGATTCGTCCCGTCCGTCGTTATGCCGTTAGGCTGGTTGAAACCCGCGAGCAGTCCCATCTCCATCAAGGAATATCCGGTAGACCCTGTGCCTGCCAGCGTTGTCACCACGCCTGAGGATATCACGATCTGGCGGATCTCGTAGTTCAGACGATCCGCTACATAGAGGTTCGTTCCGTCTGTCGTAATACCGGAAGGCTCGTTGAAAGTCGCGGCAGTGCCGGTGCCATCGGCAGCTCCGGAAGTTCCGGCCGTACCCGCCAGCGTTGATACGGTGTTGGGTGAGGCAAGTCCAATCTGGCGGATCGTGTGTTGTGTGCGATCCGTCACATAGAGGTTCGTCCCATCTGTCGTTATGCCGATAGGGCCGTCGAAGGTTGCTGCAGTCCCGTCACCATCGGCTGCTCCGGCGGTTCCCGAACCCGCCAGCGTTGTCACCACGCCAGAGGCTATCACGACCTGGCGGATCGTATGCCCAGTGTAATCCGTCACATAGAGGTTCGTTCCATCCGTCGTTATGCCGGCAGGACCATTGAAAGCCGCGGCAGTTCCGGTGTCATCGGTCTCTGCGGCAGTTCCCGAGCCCGCCAGCGTTGTCACCACGCCTGAACTATCGACTTTGAGGATCGTGTTGCTTCCAAAATCAGCCACGTAGAGGTTCGTTCCGTCCGTCGTAATGCTGGAAGGAGACGATAAACCCGTGCTCACCGGCGTTGTTACAGCGGCTGTGAGGGTAAGCGGATTACCCTGGACGGCCCCTCCCACTAACGCGGCTACGGTGAAACTGGCTGGCGAAGTTCCGGTATTGCCCATCACCTCCACCGTTATCGATCCGGATGTCGCACCCGCAGGGACAGTTGTGACAATCTGGGTTGCAGTGGAACTGGTTACGACAGCATCTGTCCCGTTAAACTTTACAATGTTGTCGGTCGGGGTGGTGCTGAACTCGGATCCCGTGATGGTTACCGTTGTGCCTGGAAGCCCAAATAAAGGTGCTACAGCGGTTATGGCAGCTCCCGGGGTTACGGTGAAACTGGCTGGTGACGTGGCGGTATTGCTTCCTACCATCACCGTTACCGATCCGGTTGTCGCCCCAGCAGGGACAGTTGTGACAATCTGGGTTGCAGTGGAACTGGTTACGACAGCCGCCGTCCCGTTAAACATTACAATGTTGCTGGCCGGGGTGGTGCTGAAGTTGGTTCCCGTGATGGTTACTGTCGTGCCTGGGGGGCCAGAAGATGGGGCTAGAGAGGTTATTGTGGGGGCTGGGGTAGAACTGCTGCTTCCGCAACCGGCAAGCAGAACCGTCATTGCGAAAATAATGGCCAATAAGTAAATACCTTTTTTCATCTTTTCTTCCTCCTTGTCTAAAGTTGTCCCAGAATGCCTGGGGCCAGTAGAGCGCATTTTCCAATTTGCGTGGTGATCCGATAAAGCGGATCGTGTCCTTCAAAAAAAGACAGTCACGAATAATAACCAGTATCTTTGTACTCCTACCCAATACCGTTATCTTCCGGAAATAACACTCTGTGATATTTAGTTATAGATCTTATAACTGGCTTGGTTTTAAAAGGAATAATCAAATGACAGGCTATTGCCTGATAATTCACCAACATTGAAAAATGAACGCCGAATGCAAATGGGAGGGTTAACCAGACTTCAAAAGTTTTTTGTTTGCGTAGACGAAATTACATCTAGCTAACACTCTGGTAATCAGTGTAATTTGGATTTGCTTGCTGTCAAGGTGATGTGAAATTCTACAGTTCCAGGGCTGAGTTGTCTTGTCGTTAATGAACCGAATAAACATTTGAAATTATGTAATTACGCTGCTGGTACAGAGATGCTGAATTTGCGATCTATTAAGAAAAGATAATTGTATGATGCATCAAGCAGTAATAACCAGGGTGATATATTCTGCTCTCGACTGGCGCGGGCACTGAATAGCCACCATCCTTTTTTCCGCTTGGCGAATGCCTTAGGCTGAACGGTCTTTGAGCAAATGGTCTTCCTGTCTGTAGTGCCTTCCTTTACGTAGTCCTTAACGGTCTCTTCTTCCTTGCACCTCGTCAGAGAACAAAAAAGTCATATCAAGCGCCTTTCGTTGAGATATTGATTGACAGGTATCTTTGGAAAATGCTAATAAATTAAAAAATAATTAAGTACGTAAGCTTATTAAATAATATACACTTAATCTTGCGGTTGATGTTTTGCCCGTTTGTATAGCAATCTTTGTCAGAAATGGAGGGTCTGAACGTAATGAAAAACCTTCTGATGCTGTCTGTTTTGAGTCTGTTTGTCATTTCCTGCACACTGTTGCGGGGTAACAGTCAACCGAAATGGGAGTACGAAAAAAATGCGATTGATCTCTGCATACAGAGTGATCCGCATTTGAATCTGTTACAGGAGAAGGCCCACACTCTCATGCTCTGCATCTACCACTTGAAGGATTTGAATGGATTCAGCCAGCTGATGGACGAAAAAGACGGCTTACAGAAATTATTGGAATGCAGACGTTTTGATCCTGGGGTTACCTACGCGAAAAGTATCGTTATTCAGCCGAATCAAACGACGAAAGAAACCATGGATCGCAGCGAAGGGGCAAAATATGTCGGTATCGTAGCAGGTTATTATGAACTAGAAAAAACCAACTCTGTTCGTTCCTTCGAGATACCGCTTTCATTTTTCAAAAACCCGAAGAAGCTGTCAATCGATTTAGCTTTGGGAGCCAAAGGTATCAAGGAGATCAAGGAAAAATGATGAAAGCTGAGAAACCTCTTTTCTGGCACCAGGGAATCTATCTGCAGCCCCAGCATTTCCAGCTTTTGGACCGGGCCTGCCAAGGGCTCTTCGCTCCTTACCAGCGGTACTTGGCACCAGACTTCTGGGGAATAGGATCTATGGAGATACTTGAGGGTGCGCTGGGGGTGAGAACGTTCGCACTCAAAAAGGGTGACTTCCTTTTTCCCGATGGAACACATGTATCCCTCACCGGGAATGGACTGATAGCGGCGCGTGCCTTTGACGAAGCCTGTCTAAAAGACGGTAAACAATTTTCCGTTTTTCTTGGTCTCAAAAGCTGGGTCGATGACGGGGATAACGTCACTGTTCTGCCGACTCTGGAAAATATAGAGTCCGTGCAGACCCGTTTTGTCAGCACCACAGACATGGAGTCGATCGGTGACCTTCACGCCGGGGGGGCAGACGCCCAGGTGAAAAGACTTCACTTTGTCTTGAAAATATTCTGGGAAACTGAGCTGGACACGTTGGGAGATTATCAGCTGATTCCCATTGCGCAATTGGAAAAATTTGGAGCAGAAATCAGGCTTTCCCACGATTTTATTCCACCATGCGTTTCCATTTCCGCTTCCATGTCCATCCGGAAGCTGGCTGAGGAAGTCAGGGACCAGGTTACCGCCAGAGCCTACCAGCTTGAAGAGCATAAGAGCAAGCGCGGGGTGCAAACTGCGGAATTCGGCTCGAGAGACATGGTGTACTTTCTGGCACTCAGATCGATTAATCGCTATGTCCCGCTTCTTTTCCATTATACGAAAACGGAAAATGTTCACCCATGGCACCTGTTTGGTGTTTTGCGGCAGCTGATCGGCGAGCTTACTACCTTTTCAGAACGGGTGAGTGTTCTTGGCGAGGAAAAAAGCGGTAAAACGATAGTTCCTGAATATGACCACCGGAATTTGTGGGGCTGTTTCCTGGCTGCACAGGATTTGATTTCACATCTCCTGGATGAAATCACCGCCGGCCCTGAATACGTGATTCGACTTGCTCATGATGGCACCTATTACTCTGCTGATCTGAAGCCTGCCATTTTTGAGGGGCGCAACCGTTTCTATCTGGCCGTTAAATCAGATGCGGATTCGAAGGTCGTACTCAAGTCTCTGGAAGATATTGCCAAACTGAGTTCCCGGGATCAGATGCATATGCTTGTTACTCAGGCGCTGCCCGGGATCGGTTTGGGTTATCTGCAGATTCCGCCGCAGGAGTTGCCCCGTCGGGCAAATACCGTCTATTTCACGATAGATCACCATGACGAGCATTGGTTGATGGTGTCTAAAAGTCGCTCTATCGCGCTTTACTGGAACAGTGCACCTGATGATATAGAAATCGAACTGATGGTAGTGGGGAGATAGAAACCATGCATCTGAGCGACTGTTTTATAAAAATTCTTGCGTATGTAACCTGTTTTCTCACGTCGGTAGAGTCACAGCAGCCGGACTATGCTCAGGTAAAAGGTGATTTTCAGCGGCTCATTCGAGAAAGCGAAGCGCTGTTTGCTCAAGGTAATTTTTCCCGTGAGGATTACGATCTTGCCCGCTTTGCAGTGTGTGCCTTGGTGGATGAGGCGCTACTAAAGTCACCGTGGGAGCACAGATCGTTGTGGCTCAAGGACCAATTACAGCGCAGCTACTACAACACCACCGACGCAGGAGAAGAGTTTTTTAATCGTTTTGGCTCCATCGGCCTGCATCAACGTGCGGTCAGGGAGGTTTATTACTTGTGTCTGGCCTTGGGTTTTACCGGGAAATACTGTCATCCGGGAGATGAGTACCAGCTGGAGCAACTCAAGACCTCCAGCTTGAAACTTCTTCTGGGAAGTTCTGTTGGACTTCCGTCTCTGGAAAGGACCGATCTTTTCCCTGAGGCCCATCCCTCTGGCCCTTCCGAGGTGGGACAGAAAAGGTTGAAATACGGGTCACGGTTCGTTTCCGGTATTTGTCTGGCCGGACCGGTACTGCTCTTTTGCCTGTTGTATATGATCTACCGATTCACGCTGGGCGGCGTCGGTGAAAACTTCCTGAGAACGGTGGGTACCTGAGATGAGAGAGGTTTTTCGAAAAATTTCAAAAGTGTGTCTGTGGATCGTTGCCGGCATGCTTCTCGTGCTCCTGGTTTTAGGGGTTGTGTTGTATTTTGACTGGCCCTGGTGGGTTGCCTTCTTTCTCCTGCTCCTGCTGGCTGGGTTAGCTATCGGGTCTGTGTTTCTCCGAAAGGTCTGGTTGAGGCGTCGTGAGAAAAACTTTGTGCGTGAGATAAGCGAAGAAGATGCCGAGCGTCTCAAAAATCTTTCTTCAAAGGAGAACGGAGAGGTCAGGGAGTTGCGGGCCAAGTGGAAAAAGGCCGTTGAAACATTGCGGGGTTCGCATTTGAAAAAACAGGGCAATCCCCTCTATGTACTTCCCTGGTACATGGTAATCGGAGAAAGCGGCTCAGGGAAAACAACCTCATTGAGCAGCGCCCGTCTTGCTTCTCCGTTCGAGGATCTTGGCAGAGTCCCGGGTGTCACCGGAACAAAACAGTGCGATTGGTGGTTCTTCGAACAGGCGATAGTTATTGATACGGCTGGTCGCTACACAATACCGGTCAACGGGGAGCGCGACAGGGAAGAGTGGCAAAAATTCCTTTCTCTCCTGCTAAAATACCGGCGGAGAGAACCCCTTAACGGGTTGATCGTGACGGTTGCTGCTGACCGTCTGCTGGAAGCCCAACCGGAAGAGTTGGAGAAAGAGGGCCTGACGATACGTCGACGTATCGACGAGCTGATGAGGGCGCTCGGTGTTCGCTTTCCGGTCTATACGTTGGTAACAAAGTGTGACCTGATTAGCGGCGTAAATCGATTTTGCGAAATTCTTCCGGAAAAGAGCCTGAACCAGCCCATGGGGATCATAAACCAGGATCTTTCGGCTGATGTTGACGCTTTTATGGAGCGTGCCGTAACGACGATCGACGAACGCTTGAGAAACCTGCGACTGCAGCTGCTTCATGATCCACAAGCCAGGGTCGCCGATCCGGACCTGTTCCTCTTCCCCGAGGAGTTCGAGAGGCTGAAACACGGACTCGGCGTATTTATGGCAAACGTCTTCCGGCAGAATCCTTATCAGGAAACGCCAGTATTGCGCGGATTATTCTTCAGCAGTGGCCGGCAGGAGGGGACCCCTCACTCGGGCTTCTCGGAAACCGTGGGCGCAGTGAGAAAAGGGGAATGCCTGCCAGGAACCAGCAAGGGGTTGTTCCTTCACGATTTTTTCGCCTCTGTTCTGCCAAGGGACCGTTCCCTTTTGGCGCCTACCCGCCGGGCAATCGAATGGCGTGTTCTTACCGGCAACTTGGGTCTGACTTCGTGGATTATCGTCGGAGTTGCGGTCTGCGGACTGTTAAGCTTTTCCTTTGTAAAAAATATGAAGACTATTCGGGATATCTCACAGGAGTTCTCCAGGCCGGCGGCCCTAGGTGGCCAGACACTTTCCAACCTTGTTACCCTAGACCGTTTTCGCGCTGAAATAGTAAGAGTTGAAGACCAGAACCGTCACTGGTGGATTCCCCGTTTTGGACTCAATGAGAGTATCAGGGTGGAGCGGGAATTGAAGAACCGCTACTGCAGACAGTTCCGGGAGTTTCTCCTCGGCCCTTTTGACAAGCAGATGGCCGGTGCAATGACAACCATGTCAGCAGCCACACCTGACGACGATTACGGGCAGTATGTTGTGCATGTGGTGAGGAGGATCAACATTCTCAAGGCACGTCTGGACGATTCTGACATGGAAGGACTTGCAGCAAAACCTCAACCTTCCTACGTCACGTTCATGAACACGCAGGACCCTGGCATGACACAGGAGGCGAAAAAGGTCTTCGGTTCTCTCTATCTTTCATATCTGATCTGGCGAAGCGATTCAGGTGACACGGCTCGGGAGATGGCAGAACTACAGTCGTGGTTGAAGCAGCTTCTCGCGGCAAAAGGTGGGAATCTACAGTGGCTGACAGCCTGGGTCGATGTTCATAGCGGTCTCCCGGCTGTTACGCTGAAGGAGTTTTGGGGTGGAAGCCTGACTGCCGCGGAAGAAAAGTCTGTTCGCCCTTCCTTTACCCGAAAGGGCAAAACTGCCGTCGATGCGCTGATGGCGGAATTGCAAGCCGCTCAGCCGGAACAAGGGACTATCCCCGCTCAGAAGGCCGCTTTTGCCGGATGGTATAGAACTGCCGCCATTGAGTCGTGGCAGGGTTTCGTTTCCAATTTTTCCAAAGGGATCGAACGGTTGCAGGGAGCAAAAGAATGGCAACCGGTAGCCGCCAGAATGGCCAGCGACAACGGGCCGTATTTCGGTCTTCTTAACAGGGTTGCTCTTGAGCTTGAGCCGTTGGCTACGGGCGGAATCATGCCGAAATGGCTGCAACAGGTGTATCGCTACCAGGCTGCCAAGGCTCAGGGCTTGCTTCTGAAAAAGGGCTCCTTGGACAAGGTTCCGGGTGGTGGAAACAAAATCATCAGCTCAATACGAAGAAATATCAATAGGGAAGCAGGCGCGAAGGAGCTGGACAACAAAATGGCGGCAGGCAGGGCCTGTCAGGATTATCGGAGTTCCCTTGATGCAATCACTCCGGCCATGGCATCGAGAAATCTGGCGTTTCAGTTGGCCGCGCAGACATTTGGAGAGGACCAGGTTAACGGTAAATCTCCCTTTTATACAGCATCTGCCGCCATTGCAAAATTGAAGAACAGCATGGTCGATGGCGACTCGGACGAACTTTTCTGGAGGATGCTGCAAGGTCCGTTTGATTTCCTCTGGACCTATGTTCGCAGGGAAAGTGCTTGCCAACTTCAGGCAATGTGGGAAGAGCAGGTACTTGCCCCGACCTTGGGCATGTCTCCCCAGCAGGCTATGCCGGTACTTGTCGGCCCGGACGGACTGGCGTGGCGCTTTATGAAAGGGCCTGCAGCACCCTTCCTGAATGGGTACCGATACGGTTACCGGGCAAAGGAAGCGCTGGGCGGAACCGTGCCCCTGCAAAGTTCACTCTTTGCCTTTCTCGGCAAAGGGGCTCAGGCTCAGGCAGCGGTGATGGCAATGGGTAGACCTCAGCAGTTCAGTATCGGTATCAAGGGGCTTCCTACAGACGCCAATGTCGAAGCCTCCATCAAGCCTCATGCGGCACGACTGGAGCTTCAGTGCGGAGGCAACAGTCAGACCCTTGTCAACAATAATTATCCGGTGAGCAAAACCTTCTACTGGTCGCCTGATTCATGTGGCGATGTCGTGTTGCAGATCGAAGTTGGAGATGTGGTTCTCACAAGGCATTACATGGGGCAGGAGGGATTTCCGAGCTTTCTCAAAGACATGCATGGGGGGCAACGGACATTCCGTGACAAAGAATTCCCTGGAGAAAAGAAAGCATTGGCAAGGATGGGAGTAAAATACATCACGGTGAATTATCGGTTCACTGGCAGCGGGGCGGTACTGAAGCAGACCGCGACGGTGTCGGGGCAAGCGCCAAGGAGCATAGCACAGTGTTGGACACATTAGACAGCGGACAAAACTGGCAATGGGCTGCTTTCGGAAAGCACCCGGCGGCCAAGGATTATTTTCAGCTTGGGGAAAGCAACCCCTTTTTGGAGGGTCTTTTTGCCTGGATTGAAGATGGCTACCAACTCCTTACAACGAAGGAGACGGCCGCACCAGATTTCTGCTCCTGGCGTTTCTGTGCCAAGGCAGTTGGAAAGGAGTCTTTGGTCTGCGGAGTCGTCAGGGTGAGTAGTGACAGTTTTGGCCGGCCTTATCCCTTGGTGATAACAGGGGTCGGTTCTCTCAGAAACTGGCAGAACAACTGGGACCTTCTCCCCTTTGCCTGTGAAAAAACCTGGAGTCAGATTGAATACCTTGCTTCGAACCTCTTTCCAGACCTGAAGAAGTTGGAGGAGGGAATGCACACCATCAGACCTCCGCTACAGGGATGGGCAGAGCTGAAAGAGAAGAGGAAAGTCCTGAACTCAATAGGTTCGTCATCTGATCCGTACGCATCATTTCTCGATGTACGGGAATTGAAAAAACTTGCCGTTGCCAACGCTGATAAAGGTGAGACATACGTAAGTCTGGACAGGGGGCATTGCAACGACAAGATCATGCGGGTCAGTCTCTGGCACCTGCTGTTCAAGGACTCCGTGAGCGGTGTTCCGAATGCCGTTTTCATGGGAGGAACGTTGGAAAAGGCCTATCTTGCCCTATTCAGACGGCCCCTGAAATCAACGGACTTCACGCAGCTTTGGTCGGTTTCTTCTGCAGGGGCAGGAAAAAACATGATTGGCACGGAGTTTTCCATGGATATTTCCGAACTGGGCAGACACCCCATTAGCATAGATAAGCCTACCGGGGTTGATATCCGCTATGACCCTTCTTTTGATGAACTTCAGACAGAAGTGGATAAGCTTTCTTCTCCGGCTGCGGCAGGTTCAGTCAACTGGGAGAAGGTCTGCAGATTTGCTTCGGAGATCCTCATGAACAGGTCCAAGGACCTGGTGGCGGCCGGATATCTGGCTGTTTCTCTGATTTACCGGCGTCAAAACGACGGCTTTGCCATGGGTCTCAATCTGTATTTGGACCTGCTTGAGAATTTCTGGGAAGACCTCTATCCGCCCAAACACCGTGCGAGGGGCCGGGTCCGGGCAATAGAATGGTGGGCAGTGAAGACCGAAATTGCCCTGAAGCAACAGAAGGGCCTCTCTTTTCCTTCAGTTCAGCTTGATCTGATCAGAAACAATCTGAGCCGTCTGGAAATTCTTTTGTCGGAGCGCCTTGAAAACGCACCTTCCCTGGTTGGCATCCGTGAGGCCATCAACGGATTGTCGAGTGAAATTGAGAAGGTTCCCCGACCAGAACCGCGCTTGTCCACCGTGTCGGACACAGAGGAGGAAGCCGTTTCGAATCCGGCCGGTAAAGAGGAAGATATATCGAGCGAGGGTTCTTCCGGCCGGAATATTGTAAGCAGTCACGAAGCCGGGCAAGCCTTGGAAGATGGGATGAACAAGATCCGGGAAGCCTCCTTTTATCTTTGGAAACAGGATTTGGCAGTAGCTGTTGCCTATCGGATGACGAGAAAAGCAGCTTGGTACTCTGTGGAGGATCTTCCTCCGGCTGTAAACGGAAGAACCCGGATACCTCCCCCAACAACAGTGGAAAAAAACCTCCTCTTCGGTCTTAGAAACAAAGGCGATGCCGAGGCACTCCTCAAGGCCGCCGAGGCGAGGCTGACCCAGTATATCTTCTGGCTGGACCTCAATCGTCTCTCCGCGGAGGCCCTGTCAAGACTGGGGACACGCTTTGAAAGGGCCTATCAAACTGTTTGCCAGGAGACGTCCTTCCTGTTGCTTCGCCTTCCAGGGTTGGAAGAACTCTCTTTTTCCGACGGAACCCCTTTTGCTACCCCTGAAACCAGGCAGTGGCTGGAGAGCATCACCTGTCAGAGAGCTTCCGTTGGCAAGGCATCGCAATCATTCCCCGATGCACCTCTCGTTGAGATGGAAGAGGTTATCAAGGAAAGCATTGATGAAATACAGTTGTTGCTTCGCAAGGGAAGGCTCATCGAGGCCATGGAAAATGTCCAGGAAAAACTTCGAGCATCCTCTTCCCGACGGGAAATGCTGCACTGGCGGTTGGCGCTTTCCACGATGCTGGTGGATATCGGAAAGTCAAAACTTGCCATTCCCCACATTGACCAGATTCTGATGGACATGGACAAACATGGGCTGGAAGAGTACGAGCCAATGTTAGCCATGAGTGGTCTCAGGCTTGCCTGGTTCACTCTGGACGCACAGCCCGATCAGAAATTCAAGGATCGAGCGTCGGATGTGCTGCACCGGATAGGGCGGGTAGACATGCCGGAAATGGTGCGGTTGGCAAAGGAGTAGATGCGGCTTATGTGGTCCCGCAAATTGTGAGTTACTTCGTTTTTACATCGTAAGGAAAATCTATAAAAAAGGAGTGAAATGATGGCAAAGGAATCATCCTTGGCGCCGAAGGAAAGAGTAAACATCGTCTATCGCCCATCCCTGGGTGATGCAAAAGAGGAAGTCGAACTCCCATTGAAAATGCTGGTGATGGGTGATTTTACCGGAAATCATGACGCACGTCCTCTTGAGAAGCGTGAACCGGTAAATGTCGATAAGGGCAATTTCAACGAAGTTCTCAAGGCGCAGAAAATCGCCTTGAACTTTAGCGTTCCCAACCGTCTGGCCGTGGATAAAGCTGATGAGTTGAATGTCAGCCTCCGGGCGGAGACGATGAAAGATTTCGGCCCCGAGGCGATCGTAGCGCAGGTGCCGGAATTGAAGCGTTTGCTGGAACTGCGGGAAGCGCTTCGATCACTGAAGGGGCCGCTATCGAACGTCCCTGAATTCCGTAAAAAGATTCAGGAGCTCATCAAAGACGACAATGCCCGGCAGAGGCTGCTGGCCGAAATCGGCTTGGAAAAGTAAGGAGGAAATATGGGCACGGAACAGGAGAATAGCCTGGCTGGTATGGAATCGGCAGTCGCGCAGGAGTCTTTGCTGGAAGAAATTGTTCAGGCTACGCGCCTGAAGCCGGTTGATGAGGCATATTCCATCACCCGTAAGGGAGTGGAGGCTCTGGTTGCCCAGCTACTTGAGCCGGGGCGCGAAGTAGTGAAGGTCTCCAAGGCAAGTTTGGACGATATGATTGCCGAGATTGATTGCAAGATGAGCCTGCAGCTTGATGAAATACTCCATCATGGCGATTTCCAGAAGCTGGAGTCGGCCTGGCGTTCCCTTGACTTCCTCATTGACAGGGTGGATTTCCGGGAAAACATCAAGGTGGAAATTCTTCATGTGACAAAAGATGAGCTATTGGAGGATTTCGAGGACGCCACCGAGGTGGTCAGGTCCGGGTTGTACAAAACGGTCTACACCAGTGAGTATGGACAGTTTGGTGGAAAGCCATACGCCTGTTTGATCGGGAACTATGAATTCAATGCCGGTCCTCAGGACATGCGGCTCCTGCAGCACACGGCAGCGGTTGCCGCCATGTCGCATACTCCATTCATAGCCGCCGTTGAGTCTGATTTTTTCGGTCAGGAAGACTACAATTCCCTGCCGAATCTTAAAGATATCAAGTCGATTCTTGAGGGGCCTCAATACATCAAGTGGCAATCTTTTCGTGAAACCGAAGACGCTCGTTACGTTGGCCTCACTCTTCCCCGTTTCCTGTTGCGCCTCCCCTTTGGACCGGAAACCCAGCCGGTGAAAAGTTTCAACTATCAGGAAATGGTCTCTGCTAGCCATGAACATTATTCCTGGGGTAATGCGGCCTTCGCCTTTGCCACCCGCATAACCGACAGCTTCGCTAAATACCGCTGGTGCGCCAACATCATCGGCCCGCAAGGCGGCGGGGCCGTGGAAGACCTGCCGTTGCATCAGTACGAGGCCATGGGGGCCATTCAGACCAAGATACCTACCGAGGTTCTTATTTCCGAACGGCGCGAGTTTGAGCTGGCCGAAGAAGGTTTCATCGCCCTCACCATGCGGAAGGGCAGCGATAATGCCGCATTTTTCTCAGCAAACTCGGTGCAGAAGCCCAAATACTTCGGCATCGGCAGTGAGGGGAAAGAGGCCGAACTGAACTATAAACTGGGACTTCAGTTGCCCTACATGTTCATCGTCAGCCGTCTTGCCCACTATCTGAAAGTCATTCAGCGGGAAAACATTGGTACCTGGAAGGAGCGTGGCGACCTGGAACTAGAGCTCAATAACTGGATCCGCCAGTATGTGTCCGACATGGATAACCCGATGCCTGGTGTTCGGAGCCGCAGGCCTTTGCGTCAGGCTGAAATAGGTGTCGAGGAAGTGCCAGGCGAGCCGGGCTGGTATCGCGTCTCACTGAAAGTCAGGCCACACTTCAAATACATGGGTGCGTATTTTACCTTGTCGCTGGTGGGTAAGTTGGACAAAGAAGCCAGCGCCTGAGATTGAAAAGAGCACGGCCTGTTGTGCCGTGCTCTTTTTGTCGCACCTTGTTCTAATGAAAATTAACTTGTAAATGTATTCTGTTTTACCAAGGGGGATAATATAAATTCCCAATTATCAAGAAAAGGAGAAGATCACCATGGCAATGCCAGCACACCTTACCCTCACGGGTGAAAAACAGGGGAAAATTGATGGTTCCTGCGAAATGCAAGGCCGGGAGAAGACGATACTTGTTTACGGGATGAATCATGACATAAGCATCCCCCGTAGCCCAACCGACGGACTTGCCACCGGCAAAAGGGTACATGGTCCGCTAACGATTACCAAAGAGTTCGATAATAGCTCGCCAAAGCTTTATCAGGCCCTCTGTACCGGTGAACACCTGAAGGACGTGACCATCAAGTGGTACCGGATCACCAAGCAGGGAACAGAAGAACATTATTTTACCCACAAACTCGAAGATGCAATCGTCGTGAGCATGAGCCCGTCCATGCCGGTAACCTTGGTGGCGGCAAATGAACCGTACCGTCATATGGAAAATATTTCCTTCACCTACAAGAAGATCAAGTGGACATGGGAACCGAATGGCATCGAATCTGAGGACTCATGGGCGGTGCCGAAGTAAGAAGCAAACAAAGAGGGCGGACGCTAAGCATCCGCCCTTAATCTTCTGCTTTATAAGGATATAAGAGTATATGAAGTATAGAAATGTGGCAGGGTATTTCCAGTCATCCGGCTTCTGGTGAGTGGGTTGATACAGTTGAAACGGTGATTTAACGACATCCGAGGTTTTGAAATGCAAGAAGAACGATTAACTGAACGAATACGCTCGCAGGAGCGGGAACCCATGCGGCGCGGCGGCGAGAACCGCAATCGTTGCATCGATTCTATCCATGCCCATTTGCAGCGAATTCTCAACACTCGACAGGGGAATGTTCCGATTGCGGAGGATTACGGGGTCCCTGATTTCCTCAATTTTCTTCAGTCTTTTCCGGATTCTCTGCATCAAATAGAAGCGAGCATCCGGACCGCTATCAATAGATACGAGCCTCGCCTTACCGGAACAAGCGTAACATTTATTCCTCGCGAAGACGATGACCTTACCTTGCGCTTTCAGATTAACGCCAACCTGGCAACGGCTGGAGACCGACAGGTTCTACTCGAAACAGTAGTGGACACCGAGGGCAGGGTTTGCGTCCGAAGGTAAGACTGGTTTTTTGTGAGATGTAACCGTACTGTTCGTGGTCCGGTTTTTCCGGGATGGAGGAAGACGTTTGGCAAACAATTCATTTCACCTGGAGTTGAATCGACTCAGGGAACTTGCAACCGGTTTTGCGGATGCCAATCCGGCTTTGGCACCGCTTCTAAACGGTTCCATGACCGATCCTGATGTGGAGCGCCTGTTGGATGCTGTGGCGTTTAATAACGATCTGCTTGAGCGGAAGCTCAGAGTCGATTTTCCCAAACTCATTCACCAATTGGCCGATATCATCCTCCCCCACTATTTACGGCCAGTTCCGGCTACCACCGTGATCGGCTTTACCCCGAAACCGAATCTGGAACAGCCTGTCACCATTCCCGCCGGCTCACAGCTCTCATCCGCGCCGGTGAATGGAACCCCATGCGGCTTTACAACTACCGTTGATCTGGAGATTCATCCGCTGGTACTGAGGGACGCAGCAGTCATTCAGGCTTCGGGCCGGAATGCCGAGATACGTTTATCTCTAACATCAACGGCTCAATCCCTTTTGAGCTGGCAGCCCCGAAGTCTTCGTCTGTTCCTTGCCGGTGATCGGGCGTCCGCCACCGAACTCTATCAGCTCCTTCGCCTGCACATAAAAAGGATCGTTGTCACTCCTTCCGATGGCGGTGCAGGAGTGATTCTGCCGCCCGAATGCCTCAAGCCGGAAGGTTTCGATGATTGCGAAGTACTTTTTCCGTACCCTCTTCAAGCCTTCTCAGGATATCGGCTTATCCAGGAATATTTTCATCTTCCGGAAAAGTTCCTCTTTTTCGAGCTTAGCGGCTGGGAGCGCTGGCTACACCGCGGAAAAGGCAATCATTTCACCGTGAGCTTCGAACTGGGCGACGTTCCATCCGTTCTGCCGAGGATCGGCCAGGGAAGTTTTGCTCTGCACGCCGTTCCGGCCGTCAACATATTTCCCCATGACGCGGACCCGATTCAGATTAATCACCACGTAAGCCGGTATCGTATCCGCCCTTCCGGATCCGCCCCTGTCCATTACCGGGTAGTATCGGTTGATGGGATACGGGGTTATTGTCGCGATTCTTGTCGCGAGCGGACCTATGTCCCCTTTGATCTATTCAGTTCGGACAACATTGAAGCACCGGTGTACTACACGAACAGGGAAAGATCCCGGGGACGTGACGATTTCGAGACCCATGTTAGTGTTGCGTTTCCCGCCGGAGTCCCTTTTCCCGACAAGGAAACCCTTTCCATCAGCCTCACCTGCACCAACGGGACGCTTCCCGAAAGTCTACGCATCGGGGATATCTGTGTTCCTTCCGCCACAATCCCCGAGTCGGTCACATTCCGAAACGTTACCCCGGTAAACCCTGGTTATCCGCCTTTTCTGGGACCTGATCTTTTGTGGCGGCTCACCTGTCACCTCTACCTGAATCATGTGTCGTTGGAGTCCGTTGAACACCTGAGGACGCTGCTCCAGTTGTACGTCCCCCACGGAGGGCCAGAATCTGCCAATCTGAAAAGAATCTCAGGAATAGAGGAAATTCAGGTGCTGCCGTCCGAGTGTCGGGTGGCGGGTGATATTCTGAGGGGGAGTGAGTTTCGCATGGAGGTACGGCAGGACCATTTTGCCGGTCCGGGTGATCTGTACCTCTTCGGCTGTGTCATCGACCGTTTCCTGGCGGAGTATGCCTCTATAAATTCCTACACCAAGTTGGTGATGGGTGAAGTATTGAAAGGGGAGCGCTATCAGTGGCCCATACGACAGGTGTGAAAACTTCTTCTGTCATGAGTGAACTTCTGGCCCAGGGCTAAAAATTATACTTTGTCAAGATAGACCAACTTTTCCGGACATTTCCTGGCCCAACGTGAAAGAGGGGCTTTCCCCTGAAAGGACTTATATGCTGACTGTCGACATCAAAAACCTGCTTGCCCTCCTGAACCCCCTTTGTACCCGTGCTCTGGAAGCTGCGGCCGGCCTGTGTGTCTCCCGGAACCATTACGAAGTTACGGTGGAACACCTGTTCGCCAAATTGCTGGAGGAGCCACAGGGTGATCTGCAGTTGATCCTGCGCCACTTCGAAGTCGATCCGCTACTTGTCCAGCGTTCTCTAGAGCGGACTCTCGAAGCGTTTCACTCGGGCAACACCGGCAAACCGGTCTTCTCTCCTTTACTCATCCAGTGGTGTCAGGATGCCTGGCTGATTTCGTCCATAGACCTTTCCCAGAGACTCATCCGGTCCGGAGCCCTGCTGGCGGCTCTTCTGGCGAAACCGCTCCAATTGGCTGAAGGAAAATATCTGGATACTCTCCTGCCCATTGGCAGAGATACCCTGCTGAAACAATTCAGTGGTCTGGTGCAGGGGTCGCTGGAGAAGTTACTGTCGGAAGAGCAGCCGGTACGGGAAGAAGCGGTACCCTCCGGAAGCACGGCCCTCAGCCGCTTTTGTACAGACTTCACCGGCAAAGCCAGAAGTGGTGAGATTGATCCGGTATTTGGTCGGGACCGGGAAATCTCGCAGATGATCGATATTCTGGCCAGAAGGCGAAAAAATAACCCGATAGTGGTTGGTGAGGCAGGGGTCGGTAAGACGGCAGTTGTCGAAGGGCTTGCGCTGCGAATTGTGGAGGGAGACGTCCCTGATATCCTTGCTGACGTGGCTATCCTCGGTCTCGATATGGGCCTCCTGCAGGCTGGGGCTGGGGTCAAAGGTGAATTTGAAAACCGGCTCAAGTCGGTGATTGCCGAGATCAAGTCATCACCTCGACCGATTATTCTCTTTATCGATGAGGCACATACGATGATCGGGGCCGGGGCTCAGGCCGGCGGCGGTGATGCTGCCAACCTGCTGAAGCCGGCCCTGGCACGAGGTGAATTGCGCACCATTGCCGCCACTACCTGGTCCGAATACAAAAAGTACTTTGAAAAAGATGCCGCCCTGGCACGCAGATTCCAGCCGGTAAAACTGGACGAACCTTCGGTGGAGGCAGCGGTGCTTATTCTGCGCGGTCTGAAAGGCAAGTACGAACAGGCCCACGGTGTATTGGTACGGGACGATGCCATCATGGCGGCCGCTGAGCTTTCCGGTCGCTATATCTCTGGGAGGCAACTCCCGGACAAGGCGGTCGATCTTCTCGATACGAGCGCAGCAAGGGTGAAGATTCTTCTCACCGCCAAGCCCTCATTGATGGAAGATAAGGAACGTGCCATCCAGGCCCATCAACGGGAAAAATCGGCCTTGGAGCGAGATCGGCTGCATGGACATGAAACCGATCAAGAACGGCACCGGGAACTTGATGAATGTCTGGTCGCTCTTCAGGAGGAACTCTCGGAAATAGGAGACCGCTGGAAGAAGGAACAGGACTTGGCGCAGCGTCTGATAGGGTTGCGCAGCGAATTGCCTGAACTGGCGGGTCGATGGGGCTGTGAAGATAAGATAGAAAAGATAAAGGGGTTGATCTCCTGCGTTACGACTGAGTTGGAATTGGTGCAGGATGGCTCTCCTCTAGTCCATATCGAGGTGGATCCGGACATTGTAGCCAAGGTGGTTTCCGATTGGACCGGTATCCCTTTGGGCAGGGTGCTTCGCGATCAGGCGCGCAACGCCGTGCAGCTGGAAGGCGACCTGAAGCAACGGATCAAGGGGCAGGACGAAGCGCTTGCCACAATCGGCCAGATAATTCGCGCCGCCAAGGCGGGGCTGAATGATCCCCGCCAACCTATTGGGATCTTTTTGCTGGTTGGGCCGTCGGGAGTTGGCAAGACCGAAACCGCCCTGGCCGTGGCAGACCTGATGTTCGGTGGGGAGCGCTTTCTCACCACGGTGAATATGAGTGAGTTTCAGGAGGCGCACTCGGTCAGCCGTCTGATCGGTTCGCCGCCCGGTTATGTCGGTTTTGGTGAGGGTGG
Source organism: uncultured delta proteobacterium (assembly GCA_963748325.1). Lineage (GTDB taxonomy): Bacteria > Desulfobacterota > Desulfuromonadia > Geobacterales > Geobacteraceae > RPRC01. The sequence continues at coordinate 734,695 of CAVVIJ010000001.1, forward strand.
AGTCCTGACCGAGGCGGTACGTCGTCAGCCCTATTCAGTGGTGCTCATGGATGAGGTGGAAAAGGCCCATCTTGATGTGGTGAATCTCTTCTACCAGGTTTTTGATAAGGGAACCCTCGCTGACGGAGAAGGTCGAGAGATTGGTTTTAGAGACACTGTCCTGTTTCTCACCAGTAACCTCGCTTCCGACATCATCTCTCAGCACTGTTCCGGAGCAAAAAGGCCTGATCCGAAGATGTTGGTGGATGCCATCCGTCCGGTTCTTTCAAAACATTTCAAGCCGGCATTGCTGGCTCGAATGACCATCGTCCCATTCTTTCAGTTGGACCCCTCTTTCATGAAGGAGATCGTTACCCTCCGAATGGAGAAGCTGGCAAGCCGTCTTCGTGAAAGCAATAAAATGGAGCTTGCCTATTCAGCTGAGGTGGTGAAACGTATCGTAGATCGTTGTCAAGAGGTTGAGACAGGGGCTCGCACTATCGACCACATCATGCGAGGCACGATTCTTCCACAGCTTGCGGCTGAGATTTTGTCTCGGACTGTAGAGGGTGCCGTGCCGTCTTTGGTCCGTCTTGGTGCGGCAAAAGACGGCGGCTTCTCGATACGTTTTACCGCATAACATGTCTGAATGTTTTTTCGCAGTGAACAGTGCCGGGGTTACGGTGGTCTCGCTGTGCTGTTCTGTCCCTCTCTGCCCTGAGCTTGTGGGTATCTTTGGTGGCTTCCCTTGCGGTTTTTTGCGGCAATGCTTATAATGACGATGAAGCTGGTCAAGAAAAGCTTCGATTCGTTTACCACAAGGTAGAGAGGTAGTTCCATGAATACGCTGAAAACGACTTTTTTATTAGCCCTGCTGACGGTACTGCTGGTGATGGCCGGTGGTGCCATTGGTGGACAGAACGGGATGCTGATTGCGTTGGTCTTTGCCGGGGTGATGAATTTTGTCTCCTACTGGTTTTCCGACAAGATTGTGCTGAAAATGTATCGCGCACAAGAGGTAACCGAGGCGGAAAATCCCGAGTTTTACGGCATTGTCCGACAGTTGACCATGAAGGGCGGCTTGCCCATGCCGAAGGTGTATATTATCCCTTCCGAGACTCCAAATGCCTTTGCAACCGGCAGAAATCCGGAGCATGCAGCGGTGGCCGCCACCAGCGGCATCCTGCGCATCCTCAGTCGCGAGGAGCTGATGGGCGTTATGGCCCATGAACTGTCCCATGTGAAGCATCGTGATATCCTGATTTCCACCATTGCCGCGACCGTGGCCGGTGCCATTAGTTATCTGGCAACCATGGCGCAATGGGCTGCCATTTTCGGCGGTGGCCGGGACCGGGATGATGAGGGGGGTGGAATTGTCGGTTTGCTGGTGATGGCCATTGTCGCGCCGCTGGCGGCAATGTTGATCCAGATGGCAATTTCCCGCTCACGCGAATTCGAGGCAGACAAGGGCGGGGCCGCTTTAACCGGAAATCCTCTCTATCTGGCCAATGCGCTACGGAAGCTGGATTCGGCCAATCGACAGTTGCCGATGCAGGAGGCGACCCCGGCTTCGGCCCACATGTTCATCGTGAACCCCCTGAGTGGTGGCGGAATTGCCTCTCTCTTTTCTACTCATCCTCCCATGGAAGAGCGGGTCAAGAGGCTGGAGGAAATGGCCACTGGTCGCCGTCTCTGACTGATCCTGCACTGTTTGAGAGCCCGCCTTGATTCGTCCGGGAACCCTCTTTATGGGGTTCCCGGAAAGTACCTTGCGTGTAATCTTTCCTGTAATAAATTCCCGTTGTTTTGGAGTCCTTTGTGAGTAAGAAAAACCCCCGGCAAGTGGCCTTCGAGATCCTGATGAGCATCGAAAAGGAAGATTCCTATGCAGACCTCCTGGTTGACCGGGAGCTTTCTTCTGACGCAATTCAGGGACCCGATCGAGGCTTGCTGACAGAGCTGGTGTTTGGTGTGCTGCGTCGACGCGGCACCCTTGACCATATAATTGATTCCTTTGCCAGCCAAAAAGCGGCAAAGCTTGAGCGGGTTGTGGTGATACTTCTGCGGCTTGGACTGTACCAGAGTTTTTACCTTGACCGGGTCCCTGTTTCCGCGGCTGTGAATGAGACGGTCAAGCTTGCCAAGGTCTTTGTGCCACGTGCTTCCGGCTTTATTAATGCCGTACTTCGCAGGGCGGATCGCGAGAGAGAGACGATACCCTGGCCCGACAGGGAAGCCGCCCCGGCAGCCTTTCTGGCAGCTCGCTATTCGGAGCCTCGCTGGCTAGCGGAGCAGTGGATCAAGCAGCTTGGTCTTGCCGAGGCTGAAGAGCTTGCAGTTGCCATGGTCGAGCCTCCGCCTTTGACCATCCGGGTAAATACCCTGAAAATTTCCCGCGACGAGTATGCCGGACGTCTGATGACAGACGGGGTTGCCGCACGGCTGACGGATTTTTCCCCGGTCGGTATCCATATCCTCTCCCCAATGCACCCGACTAAGGTGCCCGGATTTCAGGACGGCCTATTTACGGTTCAGGATGAATCTTCCCAATTGGCAAGCCTTTTTCTTGCCCCAGAGCCGGGACAGGCCGTACTTGATCTTTGTGCTGCCCCAGGTGGCAAGTCCACGCATCTGGCCCAGTTGATGGAGAATCGCGGAACCCTGCTGGCCTGCGACCTTGATTCCCGGAAGCTTCGTCGTATCGAGGAAAGCGCTGCTAGGCTCGGGGTTTCCCTTATTGAAACCATGAGTCTCGATGCCTCCAGGCCGCTCTCAGCTTTGAAAAACAGAAAATTCAACCGGATCCTGGTAGATGCACCGTGCACGGGACTCGGCGTCATTCGACGCAATCCCGAGGCAAAATGGCGTCTGACGGCTTCCGATGCGTCTCGCTTGGCAAAACTGCAGGGTTTAATCCTTCGTAATGCCGCGGATCATCTGGAAATCGGCGGTGTTTTGCTCTACTCCACCTGTTCCACCTCTCCTGAGGAAAACGAAGGAGTGATTGATCTTTTCGTTTCTGAACGGCAGGATTTTGTGGTAGAAAACCTAAGGGACGTCTTTCCCCGGTACGCATCACTCTGTAGCGAACGCGGATTTTTCCGTGGCTGGCCCCACCGGGGAGGGATGGATGGTTTCTGTGCCGCCCGGCTTGTAAGAAAAAGTTGAGTTTTCTGTGGCAGGGATGAGTTTTTGTTTCAGTTTTTTGCTTGAAAGCCGATAAATCCGTAAGCAAGGTTTTGTTTTTGCCAAGCTAGTGAGGAGCTTGTTGTCGGTTCAACACAAAACTCAAAACCAGAAACTCAAAATTGTTTTTTTGAGGGAGGTTTTATGAAGAAGATAGCACCATCAATCCTTTCCGCTGATTTTTCCCGGCTTGGTGAAGAGGTCCGGGCTGTTGAGGCAGGCGGGGCTGATTATATCCATGTGGATGTTATGGACGGTCATTTCGTTCCGAATATAACGATCGGTCCACTGGTGGTGGAGGCGGTCCGCAAGGTTACGAACCTTCCTCTTGATGTTCACCTGATGATTTCGAATCCCGAGCTGTATATTCCGGAATTTGCCAAGGCCGGTGCCGATATTATCGTAATCCATGCCGAAGCAACCGTTCACCTGCACCGTGCGGTGCAGCTCATCAAGTCTTTCGGTAAAAAGGCCGGAGTGGCTCTGAACCCGGCGACATCCCTCTCCGTTCTGGACTATGTCCTGAATGATCTCGACCTGATACTGCTGATGACGGTGAATCCCGGTTTTGGTGGGCAGTCTTTCATTGATGCCTGTGTCCCGAAGATTCAGAGCTTGCGTGGAATCCTAGATCGGCACGGTTTGGAAACGGAACTTGAGGTTGATGGTGGCGTGAAAACTGACAATATCGACCGTATATCCCATGCCGGGGCCGATGTCTTCGTGGCGGGTAGTGCCGTATTCGGCAGTAGTGATTACGCAGCAACCATTGCGGAGCTGAAGCGCGGGGCGCAAGAACCGATACTCTGAGCTTTCCTCTGCCTGTTTCATGTACAAGACGTGAGTATTGTCGTCCCAAAGATACTGTGAGAATGCCATGAGCGAGACAAATATTCTCGTTATCGAGGACTCGATAACGTTGAGAAAGGAAATCATTCAGACACTTCAGTCTCATGACCTTGCCAGTCATTACCATGAGGCGGGTGATGGTCTCGAGGGGTTGAAAATTCTTCTTGCCGGCAAAATTGATCTGGTGTTGTGCGATGTAGAAATGCCGCTGCTGGATGGCTTTCGGTTTCTGGCCATGGTTCGCAGCCGGGAAGGGCTGCGGGATATTCCGATTCTGCTCCTTACCGGGAAGGGTGATATCAGTTCCAAGGTCAGAGGGCTGGAAGAGGGTGCAAGTGACTATATTACCAAGCCCTTTGATGCCAGTGAACTCGTCGCACGAGTCAAACTTCACCTGAAGATGAAAAGACTTCAGGATGAACTGCGGCGGGCAAATGAGAACCTTCTGGAGATTTCCCATACTGATCATTTGACCGGTCTTTACAATCGCCGCTATATGATGGATATTCTGGCAAAGGAATTTTTGCGGACAGCGCGGACGGGAAGTTCACTTTCGTTTCTGATCATTGATCTTGACTATTTCAAGGAAATCAATGACAAGTATGGCCACAATGAGGGTGATTTGGTTCTGGAAAGGGCGGCAACTGTGTTCCGTGATCAACTTCGTTGCTATGACACTCCAGTCCGTTTTGGCGGAGATGAATTTGTCGCCGTGCTTCCCGAGGCTTCTCTGGCTGATGCGCAGGTGGTTGCTGAACGGATCCGAAAGGCGCTGGATGAGATTAGATTTCCCGGAAAGCTGGAAGATTTGAGGATAACCGCCAGCCTGGGTTTTGCCGTGTACCCGGGTGTAGGGGTGGAAACAATGGAAGACCTCCTTCGTGAGGCCGATAATGCACTCTATCGGGCCAAGGCCAAGGGGAGAAACTTTGCTGCTGGCCCCCTAGAGCCCACCTGATTACCTACCTTTTTATAAAACTTCCCACCCTGATAATTTTGTTCCACAAACGTGTGTCTCGACTGGCTCAGAATGGATAGCCCAAGCCGACAAAGACTGCCGGGCCGTCATTGCCGAAACCGATATCAACCCGTCCGACGATATTGGGTCTGACAACCGCCCGGAAGCCAATGCCGGGATTGAACTCAAAGTTGCGACTGGACAAGGTGTCGAGGGATTCCATGACCGCACCAAGGTCAATGAAGGGGGCAAGTTCCCAATCAGTATTAACGTTGAAAACGCTCCAGCGGAATAGCCTGATCCGCTCCTCTAAATTGAGCAGAAAGAAACTGCTGTCAATGAATCGATTGCGACCGTAACCACGCAAGGTGTTCTCGCCGCCAAGGATACTCCGTTCAAGGAAGGGGACCCGATTTCCGAGTGTCTGGTTGTACATGAGGCGGCCGACGCTTATGTAGCGGGCTTCGACCAGGGGCAGGTAGCCTTTGACTTCCGCTTCGTAGTGACGGTAGTCGCAACTGCTGCCAAGGGCTTTCAGGCTGCTTTCGATGGACGCTCTGGCGTAAATGCCCTGTGTAGGCATGTCACGGGAATCAAGGGTGCTGTAGATTAGTGCCAATTTCTGGGCATGGGCGGTAAACCCGTTGATCCCGGGGACCTGTATGTCGTTGTAACGATCGCGTATGAAAGGCAAGGCGTCGATTGCTCCCCGGCCGACATTTACTTTTCTGATGCGCTCCCCGAACTGAATCTGTAGGTGTTTGGTGATGTCGTAGCCAACGGTGACCGTGACGCCGAATTCTTCGTCAGCGTAATTTGTTTCGTTTTCCGAACGGCTATCCGATTGGAAGTCGAAGAAGCGTGCCGAGCCGTCGGTGAAAATATAAGGAAAGACAAATAGTTCCAGTTTTTCGTCCATCAGTCTCTTGTCGCGAAGCTTGAACTCGTAATCCTGGTTTACATTTGTCGATTTGGAGACATTGAATTCCCAGTTGGTCTGGGGAGAAGGGAAAAATGCCCCGTAGAGGGTAAACGTGGTCCCGAAATTTTTGTTGTAGTTGACCTGTGCAGCAGAAAGGGTGCTGACCTCGTCTTTGGCATTATGGAGAAGAAAGGCCGTCAGCGCTCCGAGGGTGATCCCCTCATTGGGGCTGGAGGCGATTACCGGTAAAGGGATGGTTACCAGTTTGGCCGGATCGCTGAAGGTTTCGTTTGTGATGGGGGGTGGTACGTATTTGCGCGGTACCATGGTGGTACAGGAAGTAGCGGTCATTAAAAGCAAAAATAAAAAAGATAAGTATTTCATTAGCATTCTCTTTGTTCCTGTTTTGTTCACCCTGCGGACTGTACCCGTTTTTACGGAAACTTTCAAGCCCTTAAGGTTCGGAATTATCGCCTGCCCAATTTTTAAACCCAGAGGATCAGCCCCTGCTCGTACACCGGTCCGATGTCGGGATGCTTCGGCGCGACCTGGATTACAAAAGCTTGCCGCCCGCAGGAGCGGCATTCTATTTCGCCGCTGAATCGGTGCAGACCGGCGCCGACCTGTTCGACCGGATGGAGTGGCGCAAGTTCTCCGTCGACAATGGTGTCCTGGGAATTCAGGATTCCGAAGTAGACCTGGACGGACAGCTCCTCAAGAGGAATCTCGCCAAGAGCGATGCGAGCCTGCACCTGGACCTGTGTCCGTACGGGTACTTCCCCCGTGATTGAAGCCTCGACTCCCTCCACGCGTACCTTGTGCCAGAGACGGCGCATTTTTTCCTTCCACGTGGCAACGTTTCGAGCCAGCGACTGGTCGTTTTTAGAGAATTTTTTCCACTGTTCGCTGGAGGGGAGATAGAACCTGTCCGTGTATTCCTGTACCATTCTCTCGGTGCTGAAGACCGGGCAGAGTGTTTCGATGGAGGCCTTCATGCACGCCAGCCAGCCACGCGGTATGCCATCGCTGCCCCGTTCGTAGAAGAGCGGTACCACTTCCTTTTCCAGGAGATCGTAGATGGCCCTGCTTTCTATTTCGTTTTGGTACTCGATATCGTCATATACCTCACCTTTGCCGATTGCCCAGCCGTTGTCGCCGCGATACCCTTCCGGCCACCATCCGTCCAAAACGCTCATATTCAGGCCGCCGTTAAAGGCTACCTTCATACCGCTGGTTCCGCTTGCCTCCAGAGGGCGACGGGGTGTATTGAGCCAGACATCGACGCCCTGGACCATTTTCCTGGCTACAGCGAGGTCATAGTCTTCGATAAAGGCGATGCGGTGGCGGAAGCGCTCTTGAAGCGAGACTTGTTGAATCTGTCGGATCAGTTCCTTTCCCTCGAAATCCGCGGGATGTGCCTTGCCGGCAAAAATGATCTGTACCGGACGTGTCGGATGGTTGAGAATCCGGTCAAGCCGCTCGAGATCGCGGAGAAGGAGCGTTCCGCGTTTATAAGTGGCGAAACGTCGGGCAAAACCGACGGTCAGAATTTCGGGATCCAGGGCTTCGTCAGCAGACATGATCTCTTTGGCAGTGGCTCCGACGTGACGGAAGTGCTCCTTGATTCTTTTGCGTGCCAAGGTAACAAGTTTTTCGCGGCAGCGTTCATGGGTCCGCCAGAGCTCGGCATCGGGAACAAGATGAATTTTTTTCCAGATATCATAGTCGCTGGGATCGTCGAGCCAACGCGTGCCAAGATAGCGGATAAGCAAGTTGGCCATCTCAATGGAGAGCCAGGTCCTGGTATGGACACCGTTGGTAATGGATGTAAGGGGAAGATGCTCTTCGGGTAGCTCCGGCCAGATGTTCTTCCACATTTTTCGCGAGACCTGTCCATGAAGTTTGCTGACGCCATTGTAGTGCCCTGCCAGGCGCAGTGCCAGGACCGCCATACAGAATGTCTCGTGCGTACTCTCCTGATTTTGGCGTCCCAACGCAAGGAATTCTTCCCGTGACAGGCCGAGTTCCGGGTAGTATTTTCCCATGTGGCGATCCACCAGTTCCGGCTCAAAGTGATCGATTCCCGCCTCGACCGGGGTGTGGGTAGTAAATACTGTGCCGGCAATTGTCAGTTCCCGTGCCGCAGAGAAGCTCAGCTTATCTTCCTTCATGAGCATCCTGATTCGCTCCAGCGCGAGAAATGCCGCGTGGCCTTCGTTCATGTGGCACACTTCAGGCTCAATGCCGAGCATCTTCAGGGTGCGGAGTCCCCCGATCCCGAGAAGTATCTCCTGTTTGATGCGCATTTCCTGGTTGCCGCCGTACAGCTGGGAAGTGATTTTTCGATCCTCCCAGCTGTTTTCTTCAAGGCTGGTATCGAGGAGCAAAAGAGAAACCCTGCCAACCTGGACCTTCCAAATACGTGCTTTAACAGAGTGATCTCCAATATCAAGGCTTATGGTACGGGGCACTCCATCACTATCCCTTTCAAGTTGTAGCGGCATGTTGTAGAAATCGTTTTCCGGATAAATCTCCTGTTGCCACCCTTCAATGTTCAGGTACTGACGGAAATATCCGTGGCGATAAAGAAGTCCAACCCCGATCAAAGGGATGCCCAGGTCACTTGCCGATTTCAGATGATCTCCGGACAGGACTCCCAAGCCACCCGAATAGATGGGGATCGATTCATGGAGACCGAATTCCATGGAAAAATAGGCAACACAGAGGGGGGATGCTGGCTTGCGGGCCTTCTGGTACCAGGTTTTCCCTTCCATGTATTCCCTGAGCATTTCCTCTACACGATGCAGTTGGGCCATGAATCCGTCATCCGTCAACAATTCCTCAAGGCGTGTCTGTTGCAGGGCACCCAACATTTTTACCGGATTGTGACGGGTTTCCCTCCAGAGCTCCAGGTCAACTCTTCTGAAGAGTTCAATTGCCTGAGGTTCCCAGGTCCACCAGAGGTTGTAGGCTATGGTGTGCAGCCCAAAAAGATCTTGCGGCAATGAGGGGACAACGGTAAACCGGTGAAGCTTTTTGGAAAGATCCATGAAATCGTCTCCTTTTTTCAGCGGCCGCAGCACGGTCGTGACGCTGGAAATTTTCAGGGCTGATTGTGAAGGTCATAGTAATTCATTAGCTAGTGTACATCTGGAAGCGCCGGATGGAAACTGGCTACGCTTTTAAAAAGTTAAGCACTGGGAGGCTGATCAGGAGTCCGGACGCCATCACCGATACTCCCGAAATACCACACCAGGTTGACAGACGTTTGCTGCCAATGGTTGAGATTCAACTACAGGTTATGACCTTTTTTTTCCGGTTTTGCGATGGCATATTTTTCCAGACGGTACTGCAGCGTCTTGTAGGTCATTCCCAGCAGGGGCGCTGCCTTGCCGATAACCCAGCCGGTTCTCTCCATGGCCTTGATGATCAATTCCCGCTCCAGGTCGTCGAGACAAATTCCCTCCGGAGGGATGTCGATGGAAAGGCCGCAGTCCGGCATCCGTTCGCGCTGAACCTCTGAAGGAAGATCCTCTGCCTGGATATAGTCGCTTTCAGTCATAAGCACGCCGCGCTCGATAACCGATTCCAACTGTCGCACGTTTCCTGGCCAGGAATAATTCGAGAGAAGTCTCAGGGCCGGTTTTGAGATTCCCTTTAGCGGTATGTCGTCTGTGTCGGCGGATTTCCTGGCAAAGAACTCTGCCAGAGCGATGATGTCGCTGCCCCGTTCCCGCAGGGGTGGTAGGTTGATTCGGATGACATTCAAACGGTAATAGAGGTCTTCGCGGAAATTGCCTTTCCTGATCTCCTGCTCCAGGTCTTTGTTGGTAGCGGAAATGATCCGTACGTCAATGGGAATACTGATTTTGCCCCCGACCCGGCGGATTTCCTTTTCCTGGATGGCTCTCAGCAGTTTTGCCTGCATGGAGACATTCATTTCGCCGATTTCGTCGAGGAAAATCGTTCCGCTGTTCGCTGCTTCGAAGAGTCCGATTTCACGGGAGCTTGCCCCGGTAAATGAGCCTTTTTCGTGTCCGAACAGTTCGCTCTCAATCAGTGATTCCGGGATCGCAGCGCAGTTGATAGCCAGAAAGGGCCTGTCCTTGCGGGAACTGCCGTTGTGGATGGCTTGTGCAACAAGCTCTTTGCCGGTTCCCGATTCGCCGAAAATGAGTACGGTGGATGACGTCGCCGCGATCTTGTTGACGATCCGGTAGACTTCTTTCATCTTCGGATGAGAGCCGATCATCGTGGGAACCCTCAGGTTCCCTTCCAACTGTTTCTGCAAACGGCGATTTTCCTGAAGGAGATCCAGATGTTCGAAGGCCCTCCGGATCGTCATGAGTAAGGGTTCCCTCTCCAGGGGTTTTTCCAGGTAATCGAAGGCGCCCTTTTTCATGGCTTCTACGGCGGAATCGATTGTGCCGTGGGCCGTCATAATAATGATGCACTGCTGCGGGTTTTCGTCAAGTACCCTTTCCAGCAGTTCCATGCCCGAGATGCCTTGCATCTTCAGATCGGTGAGGATGATGTCATATTCATCCGTTTCAAGATGCTCCAGGGCTTCACGGGCACCGGGGACCGCTAGGACATGGTACCCTTCCTTTTTCAGGATGATGTCAAGAATCTCGCGCTGGCCTTTTTCATCATCAACGACAAGAATAGCGCCCTTCATAGATCCTGCTCCTTCCGGCTGGCCGGGAGGGTAATGGTAAAAACCGAGCCCTGACCAAGAGTACTTTCTATCGACAATGTTCCGCCATGTTCCTTTACAATTCTTTCGGTGATTGCCAGGCCGAGTCCGATGCCCGCTTCCTTGGTGGTGAAGTAAGGTTGGGTTATTTTGGGTAAGTCTTCGGGTTTGATTCCGACTCCCTGGTCGGCAAAGGTGAGATGAAAAACCGACTCTTCCTGGTCGAATACGGCTCCTAGGGTAATTTTCCCGCCGTCCGGCATGGCATGGGAGGCATTGGTGACAAGGTTGACCAGGCAGTTTCGTAGCAACTCGGGATCTGCATCCATGGCGGGAAGATCCGCCGGGATGTCTCGGACAAGTTCTATTCCCAGTTCTGTCAGTCTCTCCTGAAGAAGCGGGAGTGACCGATCCAGGAGCTCGGCGAAGCAGAGCGAGGATAATCTGAGTTTGAGCGGTCGCCCGTAGCTCATGAAGTTGAGTACCATGTAGTTAGCCCGGCGCACTTCTTCTTTGATCTTGTTCAGAAGTTCCTGCCGTTCTGCCTGTGCTTCGGGCCCGGTAAGTAGGCTATCCTCTTTCAGGTGGTCGACGGCCAGGCTGATGTAATTAAGCGGATTTCTAATTTCGTGCGCAATTCCGGCTGCCAGTTGGCCCACCTTTGAAAGATGTTCGGCCTCATAGAGCCTTTTTTCCAGCAGTTCCCGCTCGCGCAGCTTCTGTACCATCTCGTTAAAGTTGGCGGAAAGTCTCCCGATTTCATCTCCCGATTCGACCGGAAGGTTTTCTGTCAGGTCTCCGGCAGCCACTTTGTTGACGCTCTCCACAATCCGCTTGATCGGCTTGGTATATCTGCGGGCGAGAAAGATGGTGAAGGCAATGCCGAGCATGAAGACCAAGAAGGTCGCTGCCAGTCGGTGTAGGAAATTATCGTACTGTATGGTTCGGATATTGTCGAGCAGCAGGTTGATATGCACATAACCGAGTTGCTCATCACCGACTATAACCGGAACCACCAGATCGTATGGATGAGATGAGTCGCCTGCCGCACTCTTCCTTCCTGAAGGAGTTCGTGTTGCTTTCAAACCTTTGCCCAACTTTTTTATATCACGATGTTTGCCTACTTTTCCCGGGTCGGAGGAGTCGATAATTTCTCCTTCGTTATTAATGATACTGATTTCCTTGATCCCTTTGTGTTTGGCGTTTTTCAGGTATTCCTTGAGACGTGAGGAGTACTCTGTGTCGGAAGTTATATCGGCGATGCTGAGCTGGATCGCTTTGGAGACCTCGGTGGAACTTTCCTGGATCTCATCCACAAGATCGTTCTGACTGTACTGGTTGAGGACAAACAGGGCGCACATGGCAATGACAAGTAGCGTGACCATGGTCATTATCAGTTTAGTAGTGAGTTTCATACGGGGGGCCGTCCTGAATGTGGAGGGAAAGTAGAGTAGCAAGAAAAAGTATACCGCAGCTGCTTGAGGGCAGGCAAGCGGTATCCTTGCGAAGTGCCAATTCAAGCAGGAGGAAAGGTCGATATTTTATTAAAAACTGAGTGGTCGGGGCGCGAGGCCGGGAGCGAGATGTTCCGAATGAGGGAAATGGCGCTGCGGGAAATTTTGAGAGGGAGCCTTGTCAGGGGCGTATCTTTGGTTTTGAAAAGGCTCCCTGTTGGTAACAGCCTGGATTTATTCTGGTTTACTGGTCATCTCCCAGAGCGAAATCTCGATCGGCTCGGAGAAGAGGTCATCGGCAGCGGCAATGAGTGACTGCAGGTAGGGCATCTGCAGATGTTCGTCCAGAACCTTTTTGCTGACCCAGTTTTCATACAGCATGAAAATGCGTTTGTCGTCAGATGATTGGTGGAGGTCATAGTTGATGCAGCCTGCTTCTGCGCGGGTCGGTGCCACGCGGTCCATGATTTCCTGTTTTACCTTTTCTTCCAAACCATCTTTTGCCTTGAACTTTGCCAGAACGGTTACCTTCTTGTCAGCCATGGTGAATCTCCTTTCCTTGGTTGTTGATGGTGCGCTACCTGATGGTAGCGTCGTTACATCAGATTCACGTAGATCGGTACCTTACCGATGTTTATTGGTGATACCTGGTTGCCTGAATAGCATGAGGGCTCGTTAGATATCTTCGTGTTGAAAAGGTCTATTTCCGATCTGAATACGATAGTATGTATGCGGACTTTATCATAAGCCGCCTCATTAGCAATAAAAAAGTTGCTCGAAGAGACCTGGTAGCGATAAGGGGGGCAGGAGGCCTTCTGAGGAAATAAAAAAAGGGGCATGACGAATCATGCCCCTTTTCCCGACTAATTTTTCCGGTCTTCTTATTTTTTTACCGGACCGAGAGGCAGAACGGTCTTGCCGTATAGTTCGTTGAGAACCTGGGCCATGCCGGTGTAGATAGCGGACAAACCGCAGACGATACCTTCATAGCCGACAAAGGTTCCAATGTCTGCGCCGGTTGCGTCTTTGTATGCCAGGAGGAAGAAGAGCACGGTCAACGAAGCGAACACGAACTGGAGTGCTCTGTTGAGGCGGAGAGTACCGATGAAAAGTACCGCGGTAAAGATGCCCCACATGATCAGGTAGGCAACCATGGCAGATTCTGCCGGTTTGTCGGCCAAGCCGAGTTTCGGCATAACGATGAGGGCGACCAGTGTCAGCCAGAAGAGGCCGTAAGAAGTGAAGGCTAACGTAGCAAAGGTATTCTTCTTTTTCCATTCCATGCAGCCAACGATAACCTGGGCGATACCGCCGTAAAAGATGCCCATCGCAAGAATCATGGAGCCCAGCGGAAAATATCCGGCGTTATGCAGGTTGAGAAGCACGGTTGTCATACCGAATGCACAGAGCCCCAGTGGTGCGGGGTTGCCGGTGGTATCACAGATTGCAACTTCACTCTTGGTGACGTTTTCACCAAGTTCGGCAAAAACTGCATGTTCCCCGTCCAGGTCACTTACTCCCACAGCACCCGCTTTGGCAAAGCGTTCACGCGTTTCACTAATAAAATCGTTCAAATTACCCCCCTCTTTTCCAGAACCGTTCGACATAGTTAGTTCCTCCCATTCAATAAAGATTTTCCTGCCGCAAAAAAATATCCTGCTACCCGGAAGTGAAAGTACGATATTCGGTTCCATTGAATCAACCCTAACCAGGTTGTAGGGCGCTGATCTGCAGTGTGTCCGAAAATAAGTTATCCGCCGGTTTGGACAGTGGTCCTCAATGGAAACTGTAAAAAGTCGAAAAAATGACAGTACAATTTTGCCAGTCGATACTTTTAATTGTTGCTGGCACATATGTCAACAAAAAACTGTATACGCGGGAAATTTCGAAACTGTTCTGCTTTAAGCTTCATCCCGTTTTTTAGCCAGCTTTTTTCGAAGCGTTCCTGAGAGGAAATCAGCCCTCTATACGGTTGGAAGGCCGGTTCCCGATTCTGAGGGAAGTTTCAAAAACAGTGCTGCAGAATAGAGGGTGCAGCTCTTAGAATTGCTGTTGTTTGCGCCATTTTTCTGCGTGTATGGATTATGACTGGAGCGGCAGGAGATCAAGGACTGCGGCAACCATCGCTTTTACTCCGGTTTTGATGCTTGGCTCCGGGGGAGGGGCAAAGGCGGGGTTATGAATCCCGGGTGGGACGCTGTCGGCAGTCTCCTGTTCGCCAGTGGCGAGATTTTCAGCCGTGCCGAGCAGGAAGTAGCAGAGGGGGATCCCTGAATCGTAGGTGCCGAACTGAGAAAAATCATCGCTGAAGGTGTAGCGTTCGGTACGAATTACCTGTTCATTGCCAAGGGCATTCCGAAAAGCAGAGAACATCCGCCGGGCAAGTTCCTGGTCATTATTAATGGGCGGCCCTGAGTATTGGTCATTCAGGGTCGGCATGAGTTCTTCCGGCAGACCTGCTGCAATGGCGACACCCCGTGCCGTCCGTTCGATGGCTGAACGGAGATGTCTGGCAGTTTCTTCGCTGAAGTATCGGTAATTGACCTGGAGTACAACCTCTTCGGGGATGATGTTTCCTTTTGTTCCGCCGTGAATCGAACCGACGGAAAGCACTGCCGGTTCAAGGGGGTTTATTTCTCTGCTGACAATGGTCTGCAGAAGCAGAATAGTTTCTGCTGCCATAACGATCGGATCTTTTGTCTCGTGCGGGCGGGAGCCATGGCCGCCGATGCCGCGGATGACGATATCCAGCGAGGCGCAGCCGGCCCAGAAAAGTCCTTCTCGAAGACCGACCGACCCAGCGGCCAAGGAGGGGGTTACGTGGAGAGCCAAGGCGCAGTCCGGTCGGGGAAATTTCGTGAAAAGACCATCTTCGATCATGGCTCGGGCACCGGCGCCCACTTCTTCCAATGGCTGTCCAATCAGGACAAGGGTTCCCTGCCAGAGCTCGCTGCATTCCATCAAGATGAGGGCTGCTCCCACCAGTACCGTCATGTGGACGTCATGGCCGCAGGCATGCATAAGCCCCGCCTCTCCCTTGCCGGGAAGGCTGCCCCGTGCCGTGCTCGCGTAGGGGAGGCCGGTCTTTTCCTCGATCGGGAGAGCGTCCAGGTCTGCTCGCAGGAGGACTGTGGGGCCTGCGCCGTTCTTGACTACCGAGACGACGCCATGGCCCCCTACTCCCTCGGTAACCTGGAGCCCGGCTGTTCGCAGCTGATCGGCAATGAAGCGGGAAGTGTGAACCTCCTGGCCGGAAAGCTCGGGGTTGGCATGAAGGTGGGTGTAGACGTCGAAGAGGGAAGGAAAGAGATCATCCAGCTGTGCGGAAATGTGATCTAGATCCTTCCTGGATGGTTTTTTACTGGACTCTTCGATGGGGTCTGCAGGAGGCATTTTTACTCCTTCGGTAGGGCGGAAGTATTTTGGGACAGGAAGTTCTTCAGCTTGATCACTGCCGGCGAAGAAGAAGGGGCCGACCCGAAAATCTGGTCTACGCTGATATCGTTTTTGCCATAGAAATTTTCGTTGGCAGTTGTGTCGACGGCCAGCACCGTGCCGTCAAGGGAGATCCCGGCAAAGAATCCGCGACTCCTTGCATAGGAATAGATTTCTGCCTTGAGTTGCCAGTCGGTGGATGCCTCGGCGCGGCGACCAACGGGACCTGCTGCGACCGCGGCATCAGCTCCGAGAGTAAAATTGCCCCTGGTGAGCCCCATGATGCTCTTTCTTGTTTTGAAGACCAGGATGATGTCACTGGATATAGCCCCGATTTGCAGGCCGAAGCTGCCTCCGCCCAGGTAGAGAAAAGATGGGTTGCTCCAGGTGCCGTTTTCATTGCGCATCATGGCGATACCGGTTCCATAACGACCTCCGAAAAAGAAACCCACTTTGATGGTGCCGGGAATGATAACGATACCGTAGGCATTGGAGAGCAGGTCCGGCGAAATTCCTTCGGGGATGCCGGTGATTTCCTGAAGAACCTCTGTTGAGGCATTTATTTTCGAAATCTCATCGATGGCCATGGAGTTGAACGGAGTTTCCATGATCGGGGCGGGAGCGGGAGGAGGCGTTTCGGCTTTGACCGTTTCATCGGCAACCGGTGCTGCCGGGGGAGCAACCTCCGGTTTCTGAACATCCTCCACCACAACCGGTTCTTGGACCGGGACGGTTTCGATCCCTTTTGCGCCTTCTCCGCCGATCGGTTGGGGAATCGACTCCGCCGGAACCGCGGCAACTGCAGGAAGTGCGAGAGCAATACAGAGTGCGAATGCAGCAGTAGCTAGACTTGACCGTATTTTCATGGCGTGAATTCCTTTCTTTCCGTGAAGTTCGCCGAACGTCCCACGATACGCGGAGACGAAGACGTCTGATGGCAAATAATAACCCATGAGCAGGAAAAAACCAACTATAAGTAGCTATATCGCTATCAGCTGCTTCCGGTTGACTGCAAGGCACGAAGCAGTGAGAGTTGTGCGTCCGGGTCGTCGAGCTGCTCAAGCCCTGCCCACTCCATAAGCGGTAACAGAGCTGCTTCAGGGATTTTTCGCTCGAAAACGGTATCGGAAAGATGGTGGATAAGTTTCAGGGTGCGAAGGCCGTCGAACCAGCAGTGAAATGCGTTCAGGAGGGCTTCCTTGCCGCGGCTGTTTTTTCGGAGTTTCTCCCAGGCTTCGACGAAGCCAGCCTGATCCAGATAGTTTTTCAGCTCGGAAGAAATTCCTTCGGCCTTGAGCACAATACCCTGCCCGCAGCTATCGAGATGCTCTGCAACAAGATTGAGCCACTTCCCGAGAATTGCAAAACATTCTGGCTGATAGAAAAGAACCGCTTCCTCTTCACCGGCCAGGAGGCGCGAGATGCTTCTTCCGGTGCCGAACGGGACACGGTGCGAGGCTCGGGCAGACGGTTCCACGAAAGTTCCGGTCACGAATGAGATGTCGGAGGTTTTCTTGAGCTGCTGGAGAAAATAAAAATCTTCTGCAGCCAGGCGGGTGTTCATGCCGCCCATGCTGACGTAAGCTTTTGCCGTGCATGCCATGGCGCTGCCGATGGTGTGGAACGCATAGGGCGAGCCGGCTCGGTCGAGTCCGAGCACATACGTGCGTAAAAAAAGTTCGTAGCAGCGGATCGCCCGTCGTTCCTGGGAAGTGGTTCCTTCCAGGTGGCGAAAGGGGATGACTGCACCGCCTGCCGAGGTGACACGGAAATGATTGGTCAGTGCTGACAGGTAATCAGGTCGCACCAGGGTGTCCGCATCGAGGGCCACGAGTATCGGAGGTGGCCCGCCGAAATCCAACAATGGAAGAGCCAGGTCAAAACCGATCTTCCGCGCCAGGCCGACTCCGCCTTTATTTGCGGGAAGTTCACGACCTGGTGAGGCAGCGTCCACCCATCCGAGACGAAGCGCTGCGAGGGCAGGGTCGTCTACGGCCAGGAGTTCCAATGTTTTTCGATTATCGATTTTGTCATCTTGTTGAGCATCCTCCCGGTTGTTTACCACCACCAGGACCAGGAATCGTGAAAGCAGTTCAGGAGGGTTTTTTGCCAGGGTGCGAAGGGTTGCGAAAAGATTTGCGCTTTCCGCCAGTGCCGGGATAACTACGGCGCCGGCAAAAGTTCCCTGATGTCTGCCGGAGATTTTCCTGCTTCCGCTTGTGGCACGTGTTGAAAGGTACTTGATAATTTCCTTGGGGAGCATGGGGTGAAAGTATACCGGTAAGACTGCTGATTTGGCAAATAAAGAAATAGTCTCAAAGACGTGACGGAATGTTGACACTGTATATATGCCTCTGCTATATTTTCGCAAATTTACCTGACATAATGGGATACGCTTCCCTTACTGGACAGGCTATTTTTACTGTCAGCGCCGGTTACTTTGCACAAGACACCATGTATATGTGTCCGTGAGCATCCAGGACCGTGCTTGTGCGCGACAGCCCGGTGAAATGAAGAGTTTTTCAGCGGAACCGATGGAGGTGAATCCTGCAGTACAGAATATTTGTGGAGTGAAGCCGTGAAAAAGAAAATGGATGGGGAGTTGTTGTCGCAGGTCCTTCAGAAAATATCAGTGCCGACTTTTGTCATTGATCAGGACCACACCGTAATCCACTGGAACAAAGCGCTGGAAAATTTGAGCGGGTATCCGGCTGTGGAGATGATAGGAACGAGCGACCATTGGAAAGCATTTTACCCTGTGCAGAAGCCGCTCCTTGCCGACCTGGTGCTTGATAATGTGCGGGAGCATGCCATTGACGGATATTATGATGGAAAACACCGAAAATCGTCACTTTCCGAGGGTGCCTATGAGGTGGAGGATTTTTTTCCCGGTTTGGGCGATGCTGGTCGATGGCTTTTCTTTACTGCGACCCCGATTCCGGACGCCGAAGGTCTCATGCTGGGTGCAGTTCAGACTCTTCAGGATATAACGGAACGGAAAATTGTTGAAGACGAACTCAGAGAGAGTGAGAAACGCTATCGGGAGTTGAGTATAACCGATTCCCTTACCAAACTCTTCAATTCCCGGCATTTTTTCCGTCAACTGAGACAGGAGATCGAGCGGGCAAAACGCTATGAAGAGCCGCTCTCCCTTATCTTGCTTGATATCGATAATTTCAAGGGTTACAACGATACCTACGGACACCTGGAGGGTGACAGGGTTCTGGCGGTCCTCGCTGATGTGATCAGGGCTAACCTGCGAACTGCCGATTCTGCCTACCGCTATGGCGGCGAGGAATTTACCGTAATCCTTCCCGAGACGGAAGGTGAAAACGCCCTGCCCGTTGCGGAAAGGCTCAGAAAAAGTTTTGAAGAGACCATTTTATCACCGCTGCCCCGCACGGAAGTTCATATGACGGTCAGTGTTGGTGTTACCCAGTATATTCCCGGAGAAGATGACGCCGTTTTCATCAAGCGGGCCGATCATGCCATGTATACCGCTAAGACAAGCGGGAAGAACCGGGTTTACCAGGTCAGGTAACGCTGGAGGGTGAAGAAGCGTTGTTTGTGATGTTGATGTAGTCAAAATTGATATGCACAAAAAAGCCGTTCCTTCAGCAGATAGCTGGAGGAGCGGCTTTTTTGCTGGCTGAAAAGAACTCCGTTGCTGGTGGTCCAGACGGTTTTCACATCTTTGGATAGAAAATAAAAAACGACAGGGAGATGAGCGCCAGTATCCAGGCTCCGGCCGGCACTTCCTTTGCCCGGCCGGAAAATGCCTTGAAGAGCGGCCAGGTCAAGAGGCCGGCGGTAATACCCACTCCGATATTGTAGGTGAAGCTGATGAGCACGATGGTGAGGAAGGCCGGGAGAAGTTCGGTGAGGTCGTCGAATTTAATCCGGGTAAGCGGGCTGATCATGAAACTGCCGATGATGATCAGGGCAATGCCGTAGGCATGGGCGGGAACAGCCGTGAACAGCGGCGCGAAGAAGAGCGCCAGGAGAAAAAGTCCTGCAGTTACTACGGAGGTGAAACCGGTTCTGCCCCCTTCTTCGATTCCGGCGGCCGATTCCACGTAGGCGCCGGTGGTCGTGGTGCCCAGGAGCGGCGCAACCGTGGTGGCCAGGGCGTCCGCCAGCATCGGCTTTTCAATTTCCGGGAGGTTGCCGTCTTTGTCCAGGAGTTCGGCCCGGGCTGAAAGACCGATCAGGGTACCGATGGTATCGGCAAAGGCCATGATGAAGATGGTGAGTACCACCGGCAGGAATTTCGGTGACAGCGCAGCCGAAAGGTCCAGCTGAAGAAAGATCGGCGCAGGGTTGGGAGGAAGACTGAGCAGTGTGTCAGGGGGCTTCGTAACACCTGACATCATGGAGACCAGGGTTGTTGCCAGGATGCCGATCATAAGGGCACCCCGGACTCTCCAGAGCATCAGGACCACCGTCAGCAGCAGGCCGCACAGGGCGAGAATAACGGACGGTTGGGCCAGGTTGCCGAGCCGGACCGGTGCTCCGGGGACGCCGAGTACCACGATTCCGGTTTCGTTCAGGCCGATAAAGGTGATGAACATGCCGATGCCCACGGCAAAACTGTATTTCAGCGATGTGGGGATTGCATCTGCCAGCCAGCTTCGGATTTTCAGGATGGTAAGGAAGGTGAAAGCGACGCCGGCGATGAAGACGGCACCCAGGGATTCCTGCCAGGTAAAGCCGAGCGCCTTGACAACGGTGAAGGAGACAAAGGCGTTTTCTCCCATGTACGGGGCGATGGCAAAGGGACGTTTGGCATAGAGTCCCATGATCAGGGTGCCGAAAGCCGCTGCCAGGATGGTGGCGGTGGTGGAGGGTCCGCGAGGGATTCCGGCAACTTCCAAAATAGCCGGATTGACAATGATGATGTAGGCCATGGTTACGAAGGTGGTGACGCCGGCCAGTGTCTCTTGGCGATAGGACGTCCGGTACTTTTCGAAGGCAAAATACTTCTTCATTCTGATCCGATTCTCCTTACAGGATTAGGTTGTGTCAGCGCTCCGCTCTTTCCAGCGCACGGCCATGGTCCTTTCCCAGGTTTCCCCGGGCGAATTCGGCATTTTCGGGAAGCGCCAGGCGCAGCCCGAGGGCCTTGTCATAGGAGAGGAGCGCCTTGTTGATCCTGCATTCCAGCAGATGCCCGCCAATTTTCCGATCTGCTGAAATAAAATGAAAGTGGTAGCCGGGGAGATTGATTCCCTTGGCGAATCCAGGGGTTCTGAAGCCGACAATGGTTCCGGTAATGTTCTGATACCGGAATACCGACTGGTGACTGGCTGCCTCGGCCAGTCCGGGGTAGGGTTTTTTTTGCCTGGGAACACTGCGAATTTTGATGCTGGGAAAGGTTCCCTCGATTTTAATGGCGTAAAAATAATTGGGTGTCGGGAGGATCGTGTCCAGTTGCCGCATCAGGCTGGCAAGATTCGCTGACTCCGCAAGGGGCAGCGTTTTGTCCGGGGAGAAGAATTTTACCACGGCAAAGGGTGTCCTGGCCGTGTCGGCAACCGGGAGAACCGTTCCATCCGCTTTGGCCTGATAGAAAGAGCCGTCAAGGGCAATCATTTCCCCGTCCAGTGCGTCGAAGGTACCAAGGCCGAAATCGCCGTTTCTTTTCAGGTCAGCAAAGGTGGTGCTGCCATCGTAGATACCAACGAGCAAGGCATCAATGGTTGAAGCCTGGTAGAGCGTGTCAGTTTTTCGGCTGCAATGGCTGCATCCCGGCAAAAGGCACAAGGTGAGGAGTGTCGCGAGTGAAATCAGGCGGATGGTTTTCATTCATCTTCCTTTCTGCTGAGAGAAGTTCTCTATCTGTCAGGGAGCTTTCCGGCTTGCCTTGAGTGGGTCAAGCGGCAAGGGAACGCGACAGGATGCGCACAAGAGGTTAAAACTTTCTTTTTATTATCATAAATGGCTAGGAAATGTAGGTCTTTTTGTGATGGAAGAGTTTTTTCTTGTGGATTCTCTCGAGACGAGCAAGAAAGTTCATCGTTGATCTTTTTTTGTAGGGAAGGTATGTAGTGAGTAGCAGTTGGGAAGCAACAGGCAACATCGCTGACAAGAGTTTATGACCTCGATCCTCTGCAAAGCTTGTCCGTTCCCTCACAGCATTTCATCCCGGTAACCCGTAAGGAGACACAATGGCAATCTGGTTTCGTGAGTATACCCTGCAGGAGCTGAATCATCTTGTGGCTGATACCCTTATCAGCCACGTGGGAATCGAGTTTATCGAGATTGGCGACGATTTTCTGCGGGCACGCATGCCGGTGGATGAGCGCACCCGACAACCCATGGGCATCCTCCATGGGGGGGCGTCGGTTGTTCTGGCGGAAACTCTCGGTAGTGCCGCCTCCAACTTGGCCATCAATCGCGATGAATATTATGCCGTGGGGCTGGAGATCAACGCCAACCATGTCCGTCCGGCAGCCAGTGGCCATGTCATCGGTACTGCCCGTCCCCTGCATCTCGGCAAAACGACCCAGGTCTGGGAAATGCAGATTTGCAACGAGGAGGGGAAGTTGGTCTGCGTGTCACGCATGACGAACGCGGTACTGAAGAAGGAAAATTAGGAGAGGATCAGGCCTTGTTACGGTGTTTCGCTTTCGGCCAGCCGCCGAGCAGGAGCAGCATGACGACTCCGGCCAGAAAGCCTCCGATGTGGGCAAAGTAGGCGATGCCCCCCCGGATCGGTTCCCCGGAGTGGATCCAGGTGGCACTGATGAATTGAAGCAGGATCCAGTAACCGATGATCAGAAATGCCGGAATCTTGATAAAGGTGAAGAAGAAAAAGATCGGGAGCAGGGTAAGGATCTTTGCATGGGGATAGAGTATCAGGTACGCGCTCATTACCCCTGCAATCGCACCGCTGGCACCGATCATCGGGATACTCGAGTGCGGGGAGCTGAGCACCTGACCCGCGGCAGCGGCAACGCCGCAGGCAAAATAGAAGATGATGAAGCGGAATTTGCCGAGAGTGTCCTCGATATTGTTGCCGAAGATCCAGAGAAACAGCATGTTTGAGCCGATGTGCAGCCAGTTGCCGTGGAGAAACATGGAGGTGAAGACCTGGTACCATGAATTCCATGGTTCGGAGGTGAGAGCGGACGGTATCATGGCATATTTGGCGGTCAGTCCGCCGATAAATTGATTGATGCGCACGGTGCCGTGTGCCGTTTCCATCAGTACCGTTTCGTAGTGGCCACTGAGTCTGTCCTGGATGAACGCCACTATGTTGGCAACAATCAAACATGTTGTGACAAGGGGAAATCTCTTGGTCGGGTTGTAATCCTTGATGGGAATCATGCCTGAAGTATAGGAGATGAATGGAAACCTGTCGAGACGGAATGAATTTTTTCTGCCAATAGAATCCGGAGCAGGAAAACTATCTCGAAAGAGAGAAGCGCTCGGGCCATGATCCCATCGGACAGCTCAACACAGCAAGATTCTGAATTTTCCCGACTACTCTATCGTGCCCTCACGGCAGGTCGTGAGGAAATGGTGCCGTTGCTGGAGGACCCGTCACGGGATGTAATCAAGGCCCTGCTGAAAAATCCCGCACTTGACGAATCGTGCCTGCTCCTGCTCCTGAAAAGGCCTGACCTGAGTGATGATCTTCTTTCGGCAATCTACCGGATGCCGTTGACGGAGACCAGCCACCGGGTAAAGGTCGCCCTTGTCCATCATCATGCCACGCCGGACCACCTGGTTCTAACCCTCATCCCCCACCTCTATCTGTTCGAACTGGTCACTCTCTGTTTTCTGCCCGGCATAACCCCGGACAGGAGGATTGTCGCGGAACGCGCACTGATCAAACGCATTCCTGAAACACCGCTTGGCAGCAAGATAACCCTTGCCCGGCGGGCACCATCCGCTGTGGTGGAAGCGCTCCTGCACGAAGGGCAGCCGCAACTGATGGCAGCCTGTCTCGATAATCCGCGTCTCAAGCAGGCTGCGATCTTCCGTTTCTTGAATGGACCGGGCGCCACGGCGGAAACAATTTCCATGGTGGCGCGTCATCCCCGCTGGAAATCCCGTCATGATCTGAAAGTGGCGCTCCTGAAAAACTCCAAAACTCCGTTGGTCTGGTTTACGGCATTCCTGCCGGGATTGTCTCTCGTAGAAGTGAAGAACATTTACGCTTCGAGTCGTATTTCAATGGCACAAAAGGCCTGTGTGGCGGAAGAGTTGCTGCGGAGAAGGGGTGGACGATAGCCGAGAGTTCTGTTCCTCCCGCCAGATACGACGTCCGGTTGACAGTCTGGAAATGGCCTGTACGCGGTTGTCGGGGGTAGTGTGTCAGAGGGGATACAGGCAAAAAAAACGCGGGCGCTTTGAACGCCCGCAAGGATGGAAACGCTGGTTACTGATTTGAATGGAGGCGTTTCCCGGCAGAAATTCTTTGGGAAAGAAGGGGCAGGCTTCTTTTCGACAAATAGAATGGGAGGAAAAAACAAGAGCTATACGTTATATAAGAAAATAAACAGCGCTTGTCAAGAAAAAAAGTATTCATTCTTTTGAATGTTTTCTTCAGCCCCGTTACTTGGGCTGAAATCGCTGGTGAATGACTTTCATGGAGAGATTGATGTAAACTTTTTTGACGGGCAGATGAAAAAGTATTATGAGGTGGGTAGACGTGTACATGAGGGGCTTTCGCCCCTCACTGATCGGACAGTTTTTCCTGCAGTTCCCGGTCTTTCGAGGCAACCTCCCGGGCCATGCTTTCCTTGAATTCCTTCAATTTCTGCACAAGGGCGGGGTCGGAAAGGGCCAGCATCTGAATCGCCAGGATACCGGCATTCTTGGCGCCTGCCTTGCCGATGGCCACGGTGGCGACCGGAATGCCGCCAGGCATCTGCACGGTCGAGTGGAGGGCATCAACGCCATTCAGACCCCCTCCGCCGATGGGCACACCAATGACCGGGAGAATCGTTCCCGCGGCCATGACACCGGCAAGGTGAGCGGCCATACCGGCACCGGCGATAATTACCTTGAGTCCGCGCCCTTCCGCTTCAGCGGAAAGCTGTGCCGTCGTGTCGGGACAGCGGTGCGCCGAGGAAATCCTCATTTCAAAAGGAATCCCGAACTGCCGCAGGATCTTCGCGGCTTCTTCCATTACCGGCAGATCCGAGTCGCTTCCCATGACTATCAGTACCTTTGCACTATCCATATTCTCTCCGTAGCTTTTCTTCCTTTGTAGTATCCAGCACTAAGGCGCCCCAAGCAGCGCCTCTGCAAGGCTCTTCAACTCAAAATCAAAACTCAAAACTCAAAACCAAAAACCGCCTCTCAGCGTGCCAAAGCCTTCTTGCCGATATCGGTCCGGTACTGAACGCCGGGCCAGCTAATGGCGGCCACGCCATCATAGGCACGGGTAATGGCATCCTTAACCGTGTCGCCGAGGGCGGTTACGCCAAGGACACGTCCGCCGTTGGTACTATACTCACCGTCCTTGCCTGCGGTTCCGGCATGAAAGACGAACAGGTCCTTAATGGCAGCGGCTTTATCAAGCCCGCTGATCTGATCACCTTTGCGGTAGTCGCCCGGGTAGCCTCCGGCGGCCATGACCACGCAGACGGCCGCCTTGTCGTGCCATTCCAGCTTGACGGAGCTGATGTCTCCCCTGGCTGTGGCCAAAAGTATCGGAACAATGTCCGATTTCATACGCATGAGGAGCGGTTGGCACTCCGGATCACCGAAGCGGGCATTGAATTCCAGGGTCTTGATTTCGCCGTTGTCAATCATCAGGCCGGCATAGAGGACCCCTTTGTAGGGGCGTCCTTCGGCTGCCATGCCGTCCACGGTACGCCGCATCACTTCCTGCATCACTTTGTCGTGAATGGCGGTAGTAACCACCGGGGCCGGAGAGTAGGCTCCCATCCCACCGGTGTTCGGTCCCTTGTCGCCATCAAAGATCGGTTTGTGATCCTGGGCGCTGGCCAGGGGGATGATATTTTTTCCATCGGTAAAGGCCAGGAATGAGGCTTCCTCGCCCCGGAGAAACTCCTCGATAACCACCCGGGAACCGGCATTGCCGAATGCGTTGCCGGAGAGCATGTCGGTAACGGTTTCGATCGCTTCTTCCCTGGTCTGGGCGATGATAACCCCCTTGCCGGCGGCCAGACCGTCCGCTTTGACCACCACCGGCAGTCCCAGCGTGTCAAGGAAGGCGATGGCCGGCTCGATTTCGGTGAAGACCTCATAGGCCGCAGTCGGGACGTTGTACTTCTTCATCAGGTCCTTGGAAAAGGCCTTGCTTGCTTCGATGATGGCAGCGTTCTGACGTGCGCCGAATACCGTAAGGCCATTATCCTCGAACAGGTCAACAATGCCGAGGGACAGGGGTAATTCCGGACCGACCACGGTCAGACCAATCTGTTCCTTTTGTGCAAAGGCCAGTAGTCCGGACAGGTCGTCAACCTTGAGCGGCACATTTTCGGCCAACTCGGCGATGCCGGGATTGCCGGGAGCGCAGTAGACCTTCGTTACCAGGGGGGATTGGGCTATTTTCCAGACCAGGGCGTGTTCACGTCCGCCACTGCCGATTACCAGAACTTTCATTTGATTTCTCCCTGCGAGTTCATACCTTCCTCCTGCCCCCTCTCCGTGTCAGAGGGGAGGTCAATTTGAGGAGAAAGCTGTACGTAGTTGCTGTATTTTTATCTAAGCGTTTTTCACCTTAGCGTAAGGGAAAGACGGGAGGGGTTACGTAGTGTCGGAGGATAAAAGCAATCCTCGAAACTGTCTTGCACTCCTTGCCTTTAGTGCCGGAAATGCCGCATACCGGTGAAGACCATAGCCATGTCGTGTTCGTCCGCCGCTGCAATTACTTCGTTGTCGCGCATGCTGCCTCCCGGCTGGATGACTGCAGTGATACCGACCGAGGCGGCGTTGTCGATGCCGTCGCGGAATGGGAAGAAAGCGTCGGAGGCCATGACCGCTCCGGCAACCGGAAGGTTGGCATGTTCGGCCTTGATGGCGGCAATTCGAGCCGAGTTGACCCGGCTCATCTGGCCGGCGCCGACCCCGATGGTCATCTTGTCCTTGGCATAGACGATGGCATTGGACTTGACGAATTTCGCCACCCGCCAGGCAAAGAGCAGGTCAGCCATTTCCTGTTCGGTGGGAGTACGCTTCGAGACGACTCGCAGTTCGTTGTACAGGGCGAGGTCCGCATCCTGGAGGAGCAGGCCGCCGGTAACCCTCTTCATGTCGAGGCGCGGAATGGTCTGGGTAGGAAGGGGGCCGCAGGCCAGCAGGCGCACGTTCTTTTTCGCCGCCACGATGGCAGAGGCCTCGGGCGACACGGACGGTGCAATGATTACTTCAACGAATTGTCTTTCGACGATTGCCGTGGCAGTTTCCGCATCCAGTTCCCGGCTGCAAGCAATGATTCCGCCGAAAGCCGATTCCGGGTCGGTGCTGTAGGCTCGATTGTAGGCCTCGAGGAGCGAGTCGCCAAGGGCGACGCCGCAGGGGTTGGCATGCTTGACAATAACGCAGGAGGGTGCCGCGCTGAACTGTTTCATGCATTCGAGGGCCGCATCGGTGTCGGCAATGTTGTTGTAGGAAAGCTCTTTTCCCTGTAGCTGGGTCGCGGTTGCGGTGGATGCCTCGGTTGTACCCGATTCCACGTAGAATGCGGCGTTCTGGTGGGGATTCTCGCCGTATCGCATTTCCTGTGCCTTGCGGAACTGGACGGTATAGGTGTCGGGGAACAGGGCGACATCGTCGCCGGTCCGGCGGCCAAGCCAGTTGGAGATGGCAGCGTCATAGGCCGCGGTACGCTGGTAGACCTTGACCGCCAGGCCGAAATTGGTTTCCCGGGAAACCGCCCCGCTGCTCGCGTTCATCTCGGCCACCACCTTTTCGTAGTCCATCGGGTCGGTGATGACGGTTACATCGGGCCAATTCTTTGCGGCGGAGCGGAGCATGGTCGGGCCGCCGATATCGATATTTTCGATGGCGTCTTCCAGGGTGCAGCCTTCCTTGGCCACGGTGGCTTCAAAGGGGTAGAGATTGACCACGACCATGTCGATGTTCTCGATGCCGTGCTCCTTCATTTTGGCCACGTGCTCCGGATTGCTGCGCATGCCGAGCAGGCCGCCGTGAACCTTGGGGTGCAGGGTCTTTACCCGTCCGTCGAGCATTTCCGGGAAGCCGGTGAACTCCGAAACATCCTTGACGGTCAGTCCTGCGTCGCGGAGCATCTTTGCTGTTCCGCCGGTGGAAAGAATCTCGACATTGAAGCGGGCAAGTTCCCGGGCGAATTCAAGAACACCTGTCTTGTCTGACACGCTGATAAGCGCGCGCGTTATTTTTGTCATTACTATTCTCCTTGGAAACCGTTGCCTCCGGTGCCCAGTCTCACGTGAAGTCTCGAGGCGCGTACGAAGCTGGTAACGGGTTATGTGTTTGTTGGCTAGTGAAAAAAGGAAAAGATCCTGAAAAGGGCTGGGACCGGATTGTTTCAGGATCAGGTTTTCGGAAAGTTCATTTGTTCAAGAAAATGTCTTTCAAATGCGGGAGTGCCTGAAAGCGGCACGACCCGGACCTGTCGGGCGAGGTCGTCGACCGCGGCAAAGCTCTCCGCTCCGCAGAGTGCCCGCTCTATTCCGGCCAATGCTCCCTCACGGATAAAACTTGCAATTTTTACCATGTTTTCAGGGAAAATTCCAATGTTTTTTAATCCTTCCGCCGAGAGGACGGCACCAAAGGAGCCGGTTAATACCACCCTGGTCAGGTCCGCCGCTTGTATTCCCGCACGTTGGAAGAGAATCTCCATGCCGGCCCTGATGGCCGCCTTGGCCAACTGTACCTGGCGAATATCATCTTGGGAGAGATACACCGTCCTGGCGGCATCGCGGTAGAGGACAAAGGCGGCACCGTCTTTGATGGTAACAATTCGGTTTCCAAGGTTGGAGGCAATTTCTTCCGCGGGCAGGAGCCGTCCGCTTGTGTCGATCAGTCCGAGCCGGAGCAATTCCGACACCGTGTCGATAACTCCGGAACCACAGATGCCGCAGGCTGCCCGGCCGCCGATGGTGGTCATGGACAGGCGATCACCGGTTATCTCGACACGTTCGATGGCTCCCGGCAGGGCAGGCATCCCGCAGGTCAGGTTGCCGCCCTCGAAGGCCGGGCCGGCTGCCGCGGAGGTAGCAAATATCCTGCCCCCCGAGAGAAGGGCCATCTCGCCATTGGTGCCCAGGTCGAGGAAGAGCGTGTGAGGCGTGAGGAGTGAGGCGTGTGGGGCTTTACCTGACCTGCAGCCATGGAGGAATGCCACCAGGTCACCTCCGACAAAGCCGCCGGGTAGCGGGAAAAGGTAGGCGTCCAGGTCGAGCTTCCAGCCGAGGCTGCTGCTTCGCAGTCGCTTGCCTTCGTTGAAGAGTGGTCGAAAAGGGAGAAAAGCAAGCGAGTTGACCGGCAGGCCGAGAAGGAAATGCTCCATGGCCGGGTTCCCGGCCAGGGCGAGTGCTGCTATCTCCTCCGGAGCGGCTCCGGCCTCTAGCATAAGGCGTTCAGCCAGATCCTCCAGCGTTCGGTTGATGGACTCTCTGAGCGCGGTAAAATTCTCGCGGGATTCGCAGGCGGCCTGGAGACGTGCGACCACATCGGAGCCGAAGGTTCCCTGGGGGTTTCTTGCGCCGAGAAAGGCGCGCCGTTCTCCGCTGTTTCTGTCGATCAGGGAGGCGGCGATGGTGGTTGTGCCGATATCAACGGCTATGGCGAGCTTTTTCGTAGTCATCACTCTCTTGTATGCGAAAAGAAAAAGGTGCGGAAGTTCCTGTATAGTTCCTTGGGGGTGTCAGCGTGAACCGTTCAGATAGGCCCGCGGAACCCTCTTGCTGATCCCGCAAAAGACCTCGTAGGGGATCGTCCCGGCCCGTTCGGCAAGTTCTTCGGCGCGAATGCATTCGCCTGAATCGCTGCAGCCGAGCAAGATCACTTCGTCAGCCATGGCAACGCCCGGGATATCCGTCACGTCCAGCATTATCCAGTCCATGCAGACGCTGCCGGCCACCGGAGCCCGCTGTCCCCGCACCAGTACCTCTCCCCGGTTGCTGAGTGAGCGGCAGTAGCCGTCCGCGTAGCCAACTGGAACACTTGCCACCAGCGTCCTGCGGCCGGAGACAAAGGTGCGCGAATAGCTGAGACTCATGCCCGGATCGACCCATTTCAGCATGGCGACACGGCTTTTAAGGCGCATCACCGGTTTCAGGTTCAGTTTTCCTTTGAAATCGACTGAAGGAATGGCGCCGTAGAGGGCGATGCCGGGACGAACCAGGTTGCAGAACGGGAGGTTGAGGCTGACGGTTGCGGCACTGTTTGCCAGATGGATAAAGCGGGGTGAGAACCCTTCCCGGTGGGCGGTTGTCACGACTTCAGCGAAGATCTCCTGCTGCTTCTCGGTAAAGTTGCGGCCCTCATCGTCCAGTTCGTCTGCCGAGGCGAAATGGGAGATGATTCCTTCCAGTTCAATGTTGCGCAGCTTTTTCAGTTCCTTGAGGAATTCGGCTGCATGCTGGTGATGGATGCCGAGGCGCCCCATGCCGGTATCAACCTTCAGGTGAATACTGGCCTTGCGAAAAAGACGTGAGGCCGCATGGTCGAGGGCGCGGGCCTGCTCCAGGTTGAAGACAACGGTGGAGAGGTTGAAACCGACACACTTCTTCTCCTGGCCCGGATAGATTCCGCCAAGCAGCAGGATCGGCCGGTCGATGCCGGCTTTGCGCAACTGGATTCCCTCAGCAAGGAAGGCTACGCCGAAAGCGGTGATGTTCAGCAGCTCCAGTTCGCGTGAAATGTCCATGAAGCCGTGACCGTAGGCATCAGCCTTGACAACAGCGAGGATTCCGGTGGTCTTGGGAAGGCTCTGTCGCAGCTGTAAATAGTTGTGTCGCAACGCGGCAAGATCGATTTCTGCAAGGGTGGGACGGCTGTCCATGACCGGCTCCGTTCGGGATGATATCTTTGCTCGAAAAAGTAGCATGGATCCCTGGGAGTGTAAAGGTGAAAGCCTTTAAAGACATTGACTTTCCGGCTTATTTCCGCTAGTCTGCTCAAAAGATAAGCCTGCTGGGGGAGTTCGAGAGAACTGAGATCCGCATCGCGGAGACCCTTGGAACCTGATCCGGTTTGTACCGGCGTAGGAAAGCGGCATCAACGAGCCAAAGGATGCGATTCCGGGAAGCCGTGGCCATGTGTCGCGGCTTTTTTTGCTTTAGAAAAGGCGGAGAGTGACCGACAAGCTTTCCCGCTGCCGTGCAGGAGGCAACAGGAGCAGAAAATGATAAAAGGGCTCTATCTCATAACCGACCACAATGATAAACTGCTCGAGAGGGTGGAAAGGGCACTTTCCGGCGGCGTGACCTGCCTCCAATATCGGAACAAGGTGAAAAACTACTCCTCCCGGCTTGCCGAAGCTCGCGAGTTGCAGCTCCTCTGTTCTCGGCATGGAGTCACCTTTATTATCAATGATGATCTGCAGTTGGCCGCTGAAACTCACGCTGACGGCGTCCATTTCGGCCAGGATGACGGCAATGTCAGCGAGGCACGCCGCTTGTTGGGAGCCGAGGCCCTGATCGGCATCTCCACTCATACCCTTGAAGAGGCGCTACGGGCCGAAGCGGAGGGCGCAGACTACATCGGGTTCGGGGCCATGTATCCCACTGAAAGCAAAGACGTCCGCTACCTGCCTGGACCTGCTGCCTTGGCCGAAATCCGGTCGCGGGTGCAGATCCCCATCGTAGCCATCGGCGGTATCACTCGGGATAATGCTCCCGCGGTGATCGATGCCGGTGCCGATTCGCTTGCCGTAATATCGTCAGTTCTTGCGAGCCCGGATCCGCACCTTGCCGCACGGGAACTGTCCCTGTTGTTCAACCGGAAGCAATCCGTACCACGTGGTGTGGTGCTCAGCGTGGCAGGCAGCGATTCGGGCGGCGGCGCCGGTATTCAGGCGGACCTCAAGACCATAACTCTGCTCGGCAGTTATGCCGCCTCGGTCATTACCGCCCTTACTGCTCAGAATACCTGCGGTGTCAGCGCGATTCACAGGGTTCCTGCCCCATTTATTGCCGAACAGCTTGACGCGGTGTTCAGCGACATCCCGGTTGACCTGGTAAAGACCGGCATGCTTTTTTCGGCCGAGATCATCGAGACCCTGGCGGAAAAGCTTGCCGGTTACGGCAAGAGAATGCTGGTGCTCGATCCGGTCATGGTTGCCAAAGGGGGCAGCCGTCTCATTGATGATGCCGCGGTGGCGAGGCTGCTGGAGAAGCTTCTGCCGAGCGCCTATCTCATCACACCGAATATCCCGGAAGCCGAGGCTCTTGCCGGACTTCAGATTCGGGACGAAGACGATATGGAGCTGGCCGCCCGCGAGTTGCACCACCTGGGTGCAAGAAACGTACTTCTCAAGGGGGGACACCTTTCCGGTGCGGAAGCGGTCGATCTTCTCTTTGACGGTACTAGTGTCCGCCGCTATGTTTCGCCACGATTTGATACGAAGAATACCCATGGCACCGGCTGTACCTATGCCTCTGCCATTGCCGCATTTTTGGCCCAGGGTGAGCCGTTGCCGCTCGCTGTGGCGCGGGCCAAGGAATTCGTCAGCGAGGCCATCCGGCGTGCGGTACCCCTTGGTCGGGGCCACGGGCCGGTGAACCATTTTCTGGCCGCAAAAAATCAGGTGGACAGGCTGAAGCCTGAATGCAGAGGGTTATAATTGCGATTCGTTTTTCTCCTTCAGTCTTCCACCTTCCACCGTTTACCTGCAGCTTATTATCTGACTTGACACGATTGAGGATTATCTATGACCCAGCTTGACCAGGCCCGCAGAGGCAAAATTACCAATGAAATGATGGCTGCGGCCCACGCAGAAGGGGTTTCTCCCGAATATATCCGCGAGGGCATTGCCGCCGGCACCATTGTTATCTGTCATAACAGAAAACACACCAATGGCCGCCCCCTGGCGGTGGGCAAGGGACTTCGCACCAAGGTGAATGCCAATATCGGGTCGTCCGCGGATGACACTGATATTCAGAAGGAGCTGGAGAAGGCCAGGGTGGCGGTGGCCAACGGCGCCGATGCCTTGATGGACCTCTCTACCGGCGGTCCGGTTGACGAGATCCGTCGAGCCGTGATTGCCGAGACCGATGCCTGCATCGGCAGTGTGCCACTTTACCAGGCGGCCCTGGACACCCTGCGCCTCAAAAAGAAGGCCATCGTCGACATGACGGTGGATGACATCTTTGCCGGGATAATCAAGCATGGCGAAGACGGGGTGGACTTTATTACCGTCCATTGTGGCGTCATCCATTCCACTGTCGAACGGATGCGCAACGAAGGCCGGATCATGGACGTGGTTTCGCGGGGCGGCGCCTTTACCATCGAGTGGATGGCCCACAATAACCGGGAAAATCCCCTCTACGAAGGGTTCGACCGGCTCCTTGAGATCGCCCGCCGCTACGACATGGTGCTTTCCCTGGGAGATGGCTTCCGACCCGGCTGCCTTGCCGATGCCACTGACCGGGCTCAGATCCACGAGCTGATTGTCCTCGGCGAACTTACCCAGCGGGCCCAGGAGGCGGGGGTCCAGGTGATGATCGAAGGTCCCGGACACATGCCGATAAACCAGATACAGGCAAACATCCTGCTGCAAAAACGGCTCTGCCATGGTGCACCCTTTTACGTGCTCGGTCCCCTGGTGACCGATATTGCTCCCGGCTACGATCACATTACCTGTGCCATCGGCGGGGCGATCGCCGCAGCTGCCGGGGCGGATTTCCTCTGCTACGTAACGCCGAGTGAGCACCTGCGACTGCCGGATGTGAACGACGTGAAGGAAGGGGTCATCGCTGCCCGCATCGCCGCCCACGCCGCCGATATCGCCAAGGGGGTCCCCGGCGCACTGGACATGGACACCCGCATGGCGAAGTGCCGCAAAAAGCTGGACTGGGAAGGACAGTTCGCCTTGGCGCTCGACCCGGAAAAGGCCCGGCGCCTTCGCGCCGAGTCGGGTGTTGCCGATCACGGCGCCTGCACCATGTGTGGCGAGTTCTGTGCCTACAAGGTTATGGACAGCGCTATGGAGAAGGAAGGCGAAAAGAAGGGTGAAGAATAGTTCCCCTTCCTCGAAGTATGTAAAAAATTCACTGGATCAAAAAACTCCGCAAGCCGTAAGACGATTGTCTTGTGGCTTTTCGGATTTTGGAGCAACCGAAAGACCAGGTTGTCTCCACAGTGGTAAAGAGCCGACCGAAATTCATGACAGCAAGGCATACCAGTTACAAAAGGAGACACCATGCTCATTCATTTCAAAACGGCACGATCATCATATCTCGGCTGGGTTCTTGTGGCGGCGACCAAGCGAGGCATCTGCTCCATTACCCTGGGAGAGAATCCGGAGGCGTTACAGGAAGAGTTACGAAAAAGGTTCCCTGAGGCAGAATTCCAGGAGGGTGATGCTGCGTTTGCGGACATGGTCGGCAAAGTCGTCGCGCTGATCGACTCTCCCCGGATCGGGCTTGATCTGCCCCTGGATATTCAGGGCAGTGCCTTTCAGCAGCGAGTCTGGCAGGCATTACAAAAGATCCCGGCTGGTACCACGGTGAGCTATCGCGAACTTGCCGGCCGCATTGGCAATCCGAAGGCGGTGCGTGCCGTGGCAACGGCCTGTGCGGCAAACCCGCTTGCCGTTGCCGTGCCGTGCCACCGGGTCGTACGGAGTGACGGAGATCTTGCCGGCTACCGTTGGGGCCTTGAGAGGAAGCGGGCACTGCTGGAACGGGAAGCCGGCGATGAGAAGGGAACGTGAGGAGATGCGCTTCGGCCTCTGCTGCATTTTCAGGAATGAACCGATCCGTTTCCGTACCACCACGGCTCGAGTCCTCGCTTCCCTCGCGCGTGCAGAGCAGCTGGAGCGTCTTTCCGCGATCTGTCTCGATAATGCGAACAATCTCTATCGTGCCGTTGAGACAGTGGCTCGACTGGGAATCGGAGCCTTCCGAGTCACGAGCACGTTTTTCCCTCGCTATACTCATCCCGTGGTAGGTTATACGCTTGAGGAACTTCCTGCCGGGGAAGAAATACGGGCACTGCTTGTCGATGTTGACCGGCTGCGCAGTCGCTTGAACATCCGGCTCAGCTTTCATCCTGACCAGTTCGTCTCGATCTCTTCCCTGCATGATGAGGTGGTGCAGAAATCCCTGGCCGAACTTGAATACCAGGGACTTGTTGCCGAATTGATCGGGGCGGATGTCATCACTATCCATGCCGGGGGCAGGCAAGGGGGGAAAGAGGCTGCCTTGGAGCGGTTCCGGAACAACTGCTCCCTGCTTTCGGAACGGGTCAGAACGAGGCTTGCCCTGGAGAACGACGATATCAGTTACGCGGTAAGGGATCTTTTGCCTCTCTGCGGGCAGCTCGGAATTCCGCTCGTCTATGACGTGCACCACCATCGCTGCAACCCGGATGGGTTTTCGGTGGAGGAGGCGACAGGTCATGCTTTGGTCACCTGGCAGCGTCATGGTAGCGAACCGTGTGTTCATCTCTCATCTCCCCGAAATGGCTGGGGAGAAGGGAATCCCAGGCTTCATGCCGACTATATTGATCCCGAGGATTTTCCCGACTGCTGGCGGGACTTGGGACTTACCATTGACGTGGAAGCCAAGGCCAAAGAGCTGGCCGTGTTTCGATTGATGGCAGATCTGCGGCTCTCTTGCGGCTAATAGATAGTTTTTTCGAGAAACGCATCGACCTTGGGAAGGTTTGGCGGCTGGAGAAAAGACTTGGATTTAGCTGATAAAAACAGCAAGTTACTTGACTTGGTAGTCGAATTGGTATATGAAGAAAGTCCCGATAACGCCACCTTAGCTCAGTTGGTAGAGCAATTGATTCGTAATCAATAGGTCGCCGGTTCGACTCCGGCAGGTGGCTCCAGGAAAAACAAAGGCTTACGGTATGTCCCGTGGGCCTTTTTCATGTTCAACTGCTTGGTAGAGTTGATATCAGGGGCCTTTCCGCGCTTCGGGACTGTATCACATGAAAACGTATGAAAAGAATAAAGGCTTTGGAACGATCGTGTGTCTGACAGGTGCTGCAAAAAAACTCTCTTCGTCTTCAGGAATGTGGTATCCTGTCTTCCATGATTCTTGCCGTGCCCTGGTCTTACCGAAAATACGGCAAGGGAACATCCATCAAAAGGAGAACGTAATGAAGAGAGCAAGCGCACGCCACATCCTTGTGGCCAGCAAGGAAGTTTGTGAAAACCTCAAGACTGAGATAGAGGGCGGTAAAGATTTTGCCGCTGTTGCCAAAGAACATTCCCTGTGCCCCTCAAAAAGGGACGGGGGCGCCCTCGGGACATTCAGCCCGGGTCAGATGGTAAAAGAGTTCGACGAGGTGGTATTTACCGGTGAAGTCGGAAAGGTTCTCGGTCCGGTCAAGACCCAGTTCGGATACCATCTGATTG
The DNA here is from genome assembly GCA_963748325.1 of uncultured delta proteobacterium. Taxonomy (GTDB): domain Bacteria; phylum Desulfobacterota; class Desulfuromonadia; order Geobacterales; family Geobacteraceae; genus RPRC01. The sequence continues at coordinate 770,677 of CAVVIJ010000001.1, forward strand.
AGATCACCAACCGTACTGAATAGGCGTTCGAGATGGCCCCTTCTTCATCATAAACATCAAAGCCGGAACCCAGTACGGGGACCGGCTTTTTCTTTGTAAACGCTGGACAACGGAGAACAGTTAGCGAAAAGCCATGACAAAGGGTACGGTGGCTCTAAGCTGTTCGGATGAATCTCCACACATCAAATGTATAAACATCATGACACTTTACAGGAGGAACTCAATGTGTAGAAAAAATCTCATTGTTGTAACGTTCACACTGATTGTCGGGTTGTTTGCTGTTTCTGCCGGGGCTGCGGCAAAAAATCCAATGGTGCTCATGGATACGTCTTTGGGAAAAGTCAAGATAGAGCTGTTTCAGAAAGATTCACCCGTATCTGTCAAAAACTTTCTCAGCTACGTAAAGGATGGGTTCTATAACGGCACGACCTTTCACCGTGTGATTCCGGGGTTCATGATCCAAGGCGGAGGATTCAATACGGAAATGAGGCAGAAAGTTACCGGCAAGCCGATCAGAAATGAGGCTTCGAACGGCCTCAAAAATGATCGGGGAACGATCGCCATGGCCCGCACTGCGGCTCCGGACAGTGCTACCTCCCAGTTTTTTATCAATCTGGTGGACAACTCGGGCTTGAATCGTCCGCAACCGGATGGTTTTGGTTATGCGGTCTTTGGCAAAGTGATTGAAGGAATGGGCGTGGTTGACAAGATCGCCGAAGTTAAGACCTGTGTGCGCATGGGCATGAGGGACGTTCCGTGTGAACCGGTAGTGATCAAGACGGTGCAGGTTGTGAAATAGGTCGAAATTTGCTCTGGTCGATTCACTGGCTCTCTTAATAATGCTGAACTTATAAGCCGGAACCCGATGCGGGGACCGGCTTTTTCGTTTATAATTTACATAGGTTCTGCCCAGAAACTGTTTAAAACTCGACTCTGCAAATGCCTGGCGAATGAAGATGGCTTGGGAGGATAAAATAATGAATAGCTACTGGGTTTGCGACACATGCGGCGAGAAGATCCTTTCCTCGGAAGATGGTTTACTCGAGTGGTATTCAGCTGCCGATGAGAAGGGCGTTTTACGACGGGGCAACCTCAGGCTGGTTCACGGACTTGCAGCGAGCCCACTGAAAAGGCTGAACTTGAAACGAAATGGGTGTGTGTTCGACGTTCGCCGAGGGTATATCCGGAGCGAGGGGGATGTCGATAGTCGTCCTCTCCGAGAATTCCTTGGTCCTGACGGCCTCGTGCGTTTGCTCTCCCTCCTTTCCGGAGGAGAATTCTCCGTCGATGAGGTCGTTAAGATGATACAGCGGCTGCACGTTCCGGGATTTGAAATGGCGCGGGAATTCTTCCGTGCCGCGACGTATGCGGGAATCCTTGAACCGGACTCCGGGGATGGCCACTGTAATCAGCGCGATATCGAGGCGGTCCTGAAGTGGCAGGAAGGAAGAAAAGCGGTGGCTTGAAAGAGGGGGAGCTACTTTTTCCTCATACGCTGTCGCACTACTTCGAACAGGGCCACGCCTGCCGCAACCGAGGCATTAAGCGAGCTGACTCCGCCCAGCATGGGGATGGAGAAGACCTCGTCGCACTTTTTTCTGACCAGAGGCCGAATGCCCTCTCCTTCATTGCCGATTACCAGAGCCGTGGCACCGGTGAGGTTTTGATCGTAGAGCAGTGCCGAGGCGTTGTCGGATGCCCCGTAAATCCAGAATCCGGCCTTTTTCAATTCCTCGAGGGTCTGGGCAATGTTAACCACCTGAACCACCGGGATTGTTTCAACCGCGCCGGCCGAGGCCTTTTCAACCGTGGGAGTGACTCCTGCTGCCCGGTCTTTGGGGATGATCACGCCGTGGGCTCCGGCGCAGGCGGCACTTCGAATGATTGCTCCAAGGTTGTGTGGGTCCTGGATGCCGTCAAGAACAATGATGAGTCCGTTCCCGTCCGAGGTGCTGCAGCGCTCAAAGATCTCATCGATCTCCGCATAGGAAAAGCCTTCTATCCGCAGGGCAACGCCCTGGTGATGGTCGCTGCCGCAGAGTCGGGAGATGTCGGTCTTCTCCCGGTATCTCACCGGAACGCCCTTTTCAGCGGCCAGTTTCAAAAGTTTCTCCAGCCGCTTATCAGCGCTTGTCCCGGCGACAAAAAGCTCGAAGACTTTTCTCGTGCCGCGGAGCGCTTCCATGGCCGGGTTCAGCCCGTAAATGATATCTTCCTTCATAAATTCTTATCCCTGCCACTGCACCGGAAGCGCCGAATGCGCAGGTGTATTACCCTTTGCAGTACTACGTTCCGAAGTGGTCTCTTTTGTCTTCACTGGTATGCGAAAGCAAAAAATAAGAGGATATGCAGGATTAAAAACCTAAACCCATTTTCAGGGTTATTTTAAAGTCTTTTATCGTGCCCATCCGGTATGAGATTTCGAGATGCTTTTTTATTCAGATGGTACCGGCCGATTATTCCGTTGCCATCTCATCCACGATTGCTTCCACCGCCTGTAACGGGTCGGGAGCAGCGCTGATGGGTCGGCCGATTACCAGGTAGTCGGCGCCGGCGGCGACAGCTTCCGCAGGCGTCATGATACGTTTCTGGTCGTCGTTTGAGGCAAAAGAGGGACGTACGCCTGGTGTAACGATGAGAAAATCATTGCCGCAGGCTTCCCTGATCAGGGCTACTTCCTGGGGGGAGGCTACAACACCGTCGAGACCGGCCCGTTTTGCCAGCAGTGCAAGTCGGGGAACCATCTCCGTTACCGGCAACTCGATCCCCACTTCCCGCAGCGTTTCTTCCGTGGAGGAGGTGAGAATGGTCACCGCCAAAACGCGGGAGCGGTTGTCCCCGGGGAACTCCCGGTCCATCATCTCCCTGGTGCGCGCCATCATTTCGTAACCACCCAGTGCATGGAGATTGAAGAGCTTAACCTTGAGCCGTGCCGCTTCGCGGGAGGCCATGGCTACCGTGTTGGGGATATCGTGGTATTTCAGGTCCAGGAACACCTCGGCATCGAAGTTCTCGATCATCCTGACGATATCGGGGCCGTAAGCTGTGAATAGCTGTTTCCCCACCTTGAACATCCCGACATGACCGGAAAGGGTGGAAACCCAGTGCTTGGCGGTGTTGAAGGTGTCCACGTCAAGGGCAAAGATGATTTTTGAGCGTGCTTCGTCTCGTGTCATTGTTATCCTCACAATTTCGCCAAGGCTTCAGTTACCGCTATGGTAACCTTTTCCACTGCTTCAGCGATCGGCAGCAGTGCCACTTCGCCGCTCTTGCGGTCTTTCAGTTCCACTTTGCCCTCAGCAAGATTTTTATTCCCCACGACGATGCGCAGCGGGATGCCGATCAGGTCGGCGTCCTTGAATTTGAAGCCAGGTCGTTCGTCCCGGTCATCCAGAAGGACTTCCACACCCGCCTCGACGAGTTGGCTGTAGATGAGCTCGGATGCTTCCCGAACCGGCTCTTCCTTGATGTTGAGGGCCGAGATGATGCAGTGGAAGGGCGCAATCGGAAGAGGGAAGATGATGCCGTTTGCGTCATTGTTCTGCTCGACACAGGCGGCCACGGTGCGGCCGATACCGATGCCGTAGCAGCCCATGAAAATGGTCTGGTCCTTGCCGTCGGCGTCGAGGAAGGTTGCCTTGAGCGCCTTGGAGTACTTGGTCCCCAGCTTGAAGACGTGTCCCACCTCGATGCCACGCCACATTTCCAATATCCCGTCTTTGCAGCGGGGACAGGCATCGCCGTGAACCACGTTTCTGATATCGGCAAACCTGCTCACGGTGAAATCCCGCTCCATGTTGACGTTTTTCAGGTGGAGGTCTTTTTCGTTGCCGCCGGTGGCAGAGTTTTTCATCCCTTTAACCGCCAAGTCGGCCACGATCTTCGTTGTCAATCCAACCGGCCCGGCGAAGCCTACCGGAGCACCGGTGACCTTTGTTACCACCTCATCTCCCGCCATTTCCAGTTCAGTGCAGCCGAGAGCGTTTTTCAGCTTGATTTCATTCAGCTCGTGGTCGCCTCTGACCAGGGCAACGACCGGCTCACCGTCTGCCAGGAGCACCAGGGTTTTAATCATCGCCGAGGCGTGGACACCGAGGAATTCCGACACTTCTTCGATGGTCCGCTTGTCCGGGGTGGCAACCCGCTCCAGGGGACGCGCGTCGGCATGCTCTGCAGCCTCGATCGGCCGTGCTTCGGCTTTTTCAACGTTGGCGGCATATTCGCAGGCAGAGCAGGAGACAATTGCGTCTTCGCCTGAGTCGGCCAGTACCATAAATTCGTGGGAGGAAGAACCGCCGATGGAGCCGGTATCTGCTTCGACGGCGCGGAACTTCAGCCCGCAACGCTCGAAAATCCGGCGATAGGCCTGGTACATTTTTTCATAGGACAGGTCCGCGGCTTTTTCGTTCACGTCAAAGGAGTAAGCGTCTTTCATGATGAATTCTCGGCCGCGCATCAGGCCAAAGCGAGGGCGGATCTCGTCACGGAATTTGGACTGGATCTGGTAAAGATTGATCGGCATCTGACGGTAGCTTTTGATCTCCCGTCGCACCAGATCGGTAACGACCTCCTCATGGGTAGGTCCGAGGCAGAACTGAGCGTCTTTCCGGTCGTTGAAGCGGAGCAATTCTTTGCCGTACTGTTCCCAGCGTTCCGATTCCTGCCAGAGCTCGGCTGGAATTACCGAAGGCATCAGGATCTCAATTGCACCTGCCCGGTTCATTTCTTCCCGAACGATGTTCTCCACCTTACGGATGGAACGGAGTCCAAGTGGCAGGTAATTGTAGATGCCGGCTGCCAGTTTGCGGATCATGCCGGCCCTGAGCATCAGCTGGTGGGACACCACTTCCGCATCCGCGGGGGTCTCCTTGACAGTGGGGATGAAATAGTTGGAGTAGCGCATAAGTCCCGCCTTTATCTAGAGTGATTAAGAATTGTATTCTCTGTATTCAATGTAGGGGCGAAGCAGAAAAAACTTGCTTTGCCCCTACGAAAATTTCAGGTGAAAAAACGTTGGGCCCTACGATTCGTTGGCCATCTTTTCCACCTCAGCCACCAGCGCGTCGGCAAGTTCATTTTCCGGAACCTTGCGGATTATTTCGCCATGCCGGAACAACAGGCCTTCTCCCTTGCCGCCGGCAACTCCCACATCTGCTTCGCGGGCCTCGCCGGGGCCGTTTACCACGCAACCCATGATTGCAACAGTAAGCGGTTTCGTCACACCTTGCAGGCGTCGCTCGACCTCTTCGGCAACCGGAACCAGGTCGATCCGGCAACGGCCGCAGGTGGGACAGGACACCAGATTGATTCCCCGTTGGCGGAGGCCGAGAGCTTTAAGAATACCGTAGCCTACTCTTATTTCATCAACCGGGTCGCCGGTGAGAGATACGCGCATAGTGTCACCAATGCCTTCGGACAGTAGGATGCCGAGTCCGACGGAAGACTTTATTGTGCCGGAAAAGGTGGTACCCGCCTCGGTGATGCCGATGTGCAGGGGATAATCGACCCGCGAGGAGAGGAGTCGATAGGCTTCGATGGTTTTCATCACGTCCGAGGCCTTGATGGAGATTTTTATCTGGTCGTAACCCAACTCCTCAAGGATGCGCACATGGCCGAGGGCGGATTCCACCATGGCTTCAGCGGTCGGGTGGCCGAATTTTTCGAGGAGTTCTTTCTCCAGGGAGCCGGCATTCACGCCGATGCGGATTGGTACCGAACGTTCCCGTGCGGCCTGCACGACCTCCTGCACCTTCCATTTTTCTCCAATGTTTCCGGGGTTGATTCGCAGACCGTCAACCCCTTTTTGCAGGGCTGTCAAAGCCAGTTTGTAGTCGAAATGGATATCGGCGATGAGGGGAATGGTGATTCCCGCCTTGATCGCGCCGAGTGCTTCGGCCGCATCAGCGTCAAGCACCGCGCAGCGTACCAGTTCGCACCCTGCTTCGGTTAGTGCCGAGATCTGTTGCGTGGTGACAGAGACATCCCGCGTGTCGGTGCTGCACATGGATTGTACTGAACAAGGTGCTCCGCCGCCAATCGGAATCGTGCCGATATGTATTTGTCGAGTCAATTTTGTCATAACAAAATATAGTAGCGAAAAGCGGTTGAAAAAGTCAAGGATGACAAGTAGATCAATGCTGGTGAATATTCGCATTTAGTATGTAGGGATGATGTGCTGCATTTCAATAAAGTGAATTGATCCTTCCGGCGCACGCTAATGGGGGCTTGCGTGAATATTTGACTGTGGTATAAGGTACATGATGATTCATGTGCATAAAGAGATTTTCATCCTCTAGAATCCGAAAGGAGAAACTGACATGAAAAAAATAGTTATCTGCGCAGCACTTTTAGCCCTGACGGTGTCGGGATGCGCAACAAGGACCCAGACGGGTGGTTTGGTGGGCACCGGTCTTGGTGCTGCAGTCGGAGCGGGTCTCGGGCAGGCAATTGGGCATAGTACTTCTGCAACCTTGATTGGTGCTGCAGCGGGAGCGGTTGCCGGCGGTCTGGCCGGGACGGCCATCGGCCGTTATATGGACAAGCAGGAAGCCGATATGCGCCAGGCTTTGGCGAACTCGGAAGCTGCCAGCATCCAGCGAGAACATCAGGTCCTTGCCCAGGCGGAAAGCAGTCGTGCCCAGGGTGATCTGGATGTTCTCACGGTTACCTTCAAGTCCGACTACCTGTTTGCGGTGAATTCATCCATTTTGCAGCCCGGTGGTTATGATGAAATTGATCGTGTGGCAACGGTTCTCAACAAGTACCCTCAGACAACCATCCAGATCGCCGGGTATACCGACAGTACCGGATCGGAAGCATATAATATGCAACTTTCCCAGCGTCGAGCCGAAGCGGTGAAAAATGCTCTGGTCGGAAGAGGTGTTAGCCCTGCGCGCATAACCACTATTGGCTATGGCGAGAGTAAGCCGGTGGCAAGCAACGCTACTGAAGCCGGTCGTCAACAGAACCGTCGTGTTGAAATCCGCATTATAGGCCAGAGTCAGCAGTAGCAGGTATCCTATCTCGGAATTCCCGTTGTATTCCAGGTAGCGGAGTAAATGTTCCAAAGAGCAATCAGAATAAGCAATTACTTCAGCCGGGGCGCCTTGTGTGGGTGTCCCGGCTTTTTTTGTGCCTTAAATGTGTATCCAGAATTAACCAAACGGGAGCCGGTATTTTCCCCGGCAGTGAGCGGCCAAGCTCAGGGCTGTTCACCAACTTGTGAAATACTCCCTACAGTTCCGCTGTTTATGCAGATTCTGTACAGTTGTTCTGCAAAAATTTCCATCAAAGCGTCGAAAAATTGCCGCTTTTACCTAATTTTCTCGCGTTTTCCAGGGCTTTTATTGTTTTGAATCATAATTGCTGGCGCATGGATCGCCTCTGGTCGGGCAATAAGGGGCTTTTGGATAGTATTGTGTTGTTATACCTGGACTTGGCACGCTATGTGCAAAAGTTTACAAGTAAGGTTGGTATTTAGTTGCCAAATGTTTACTTGCCGAGTGTGAAACCGGCGGAAGGGAGGAACAGCCATGGCAGATTACAGGAAAATGGACAAGGTCGGTGTTAGGGGAATCCTGATCACCCGAAGAGATGGTGCCGCACGGGGTCCGTATGACGTAGTATTGGGAACCTGGGAGGAAACAGATGCGATTCTCAAGTTGTGGGCGAAATCTGCCGCTGGTAATGGCTGTTTTGAAACCTGTGACTTCCGGGTGGTTTTTGAAGACGGCAACAACTACTCGGGTACCTATTATTTGAAGCAGTCGGATGCCTTCCAGAAAAACTTGTTGTCGAGACATATTCGCAAGGTTTGCGAAGAGACGAAAATTGCTTGGGAAGCTGAGGCTTTTCTGAGTAAATATGCCATTCCCGCGGCAGCATAGAATTCCAGCACATCGGGACCGGCAAAAAGGTGTCCCATCAGAGGTATGACGTAAATTGTGACTCTGCGTGATAGTCCTAGCAGACCGCTTACAACCCTCCAAGTCAATCCCCCATCTATCGGGACTTCCTTTCGGGAGTCCCATTTTTTTGCCAGAGAGGTTCCTCCCTCAACTGCAGCAAAATGCTTTTCAGTTGGTTCACGCAAATAAATTCTAATCCTATGATGAAATTTCACTAAATCTTTCAGCGTAAAATAGCTCAGTTTCCTGAAAGAACCTGCAACGGGATCCTTGCGTATTCAGTTCGTTGAGAGATTCTAGGAGGTTGTCCGGAAGCATGAGTTTGACAAAGCGTATACCCTTTTGATAGGGCGGAAAGTTCCTCTGAAATCGGTTTCCCCTGGCAAGAGCCCTTCCGTCTCGCTTCTAAACAGGGTATACTCACAAAATGTTACTCGTGGGTTTCCGATAACGGTATCGGACTGCCGCCTGGCATGGATGTAGAAAAAATCGAAACGCTTTGGCCGAACTCGTGACTATGCTGGTAAAGCAGTTCCCTGGCCGGATCGAGTCATGTGTCGACCACGGGACATTTTGGGAAATTGCTTTCAGCGCAATAGGCAACAGTCAAAGCGCAGCGGCCTGATATCCGTCATGATACGAAGGGGAAACAGGGTTTTTGCCGCTGATAATGGTGGATAGATACCGGATACATCAAAGCCGGGGATTCCTTTCATCCATCCGGAGGTATCAGAAGTCACTCGTGTCAAAAAACGGGTTTCTTACAATCCCTCCAACGTGGCCCGACCGAATCCGGGAGATTACATTACACAAAGATGGGAATATCTATATGACCGAAGAAACAGAAGCCAACCGGATTAGCAGATTGACCGAGGCTGTCAGGAAAGCCCGCGAGGGAATTTTCCCCTTTCGTATTGAAACCTCCGACAAGAACGATGAACTTGACGTGCTCGCTGATGAAATCCGTCAGATGGTCGAGGCCATGCATGAGAATATTTCCGGACGCAAGGTGGCCGAAGAGATGCAACATTTTACCCAGTTTGCCATCGAGAAATCGTTGGGTCAGGCTTTCTGGAGGACGCCTGACGGTCGTTTCTTCTACGTCAACGAGGCGGCCTGCGCCGCTCTCGGCTACAGTCGTGAAGAACTGCTCGGTATGTCGATAGTCGACATCGACCCCAACTTTTCTTCTGTAGAGAAAATGGCTGCTCAGTGGCAAGAGTTGAAAAAAAAGGGGACCATGTATTTCGAAACCCGTCACCGGGCCAAGGATGGACGGATTTATCCGGTGGAGGTCCGCACTAATTACTTCAACTTCAATGGCCAGGAGTATGGCCTTGCCTTTGCTACCGATATCAGCAAGCGCAAGCAGGCCGAGGAGGCTTTGCTGGAGAGCGAACAACGGTATCGGGAAGTTTTTGAAAACACCTCGGATTGCATGTTTCTGCTGGATGTAACCACCCATGACCGTTTTAAATTCGCAGGCTTCAATCCGGCCGAAGAGAAAGCAGTGGGTTTTCTCAGTGCCGAGACGTCCGGCAAGTTCGTGGAAGAGGTGCTCCCCGAGGGACTTGCCCGACAGGTTGTTGCCAACTATTGTCGCTGCGTGCTGTCCGGGACGACAATAAATTATGAAGAGAAACTCGATCTGCCGGTGGGAGTCCGGTATTTCCAGACAATCCTTATCCCCGTGCGAAATGCTCTGGGTGATATTTATCGAATCATCGGTATCTCTCACGACACCACGGAATCAAGACGGGTCGAAGAGGCCCTGCGGCAGGCTAAACTGGTGGTTGAAAACAGCCCGGCGGTCCTGTTTCGCTGGCGGGCGACCGAAGGATGGCCGGTGGAGATGGTGTCAGGGAATGTGCTCCGGTACGGCTATACTCCGGAAGAACTCCTGTCAGGTGTTGTCCCCTTTTCTTCAATAGTGTTTTCCGAGGATATTGAGCGAGTTGCTGCCGAGGTACAGGAGTATTCCCGTAATGGTGTTGACAGGTTCCAGCAGGAATACCGGATCGTTACCAAGGAAGGCGATGTCTGCTGGGTTGACGACCGCACGGTGGTCGAACGGGACGACGAAGGAAAAGTCACCCATTATCAGGGTATCGTAATAGACATCACCGACCGTAAACGGACCGAAAGAGTCATTGCGGCCCGTATCCGCCTGCTTCAGTTTGCCGCAACGCATACTCTTGACGAACTACTCGAGGCAACCCTGAATGAGGTAGAGGATTTGACCGATAGTTGTATCGGTTTTTACCATTACCTCGAACCGGACCAGGAAACCTTGCGGCTTCAGAACTGGTCGACCAGGACAAAAAAAGAGTTCTGTACTGCTCAAGGGAAAGGCCTCCACTATGACGTAACAGCGGCAGGGGTTTGGGTCGACTGCATCCACGAACGGCGGCCGGTCATACACAATGACTATGCCACCCTTCCTCATCGCAAGGGATTACCGCCGGGCCATCCGCCGATTGTTCGGGAGCTGGTTGTGCCGGTTTTCAGCGGCGAGAACATCGTAGCCATTCTCGGTGTGGGGAACAAACAGCGGGACTACACACCCCAGGAAGTGGAAATGGTCTCGCTGCTGGCCGATTTTGCCTGGGAGATTGTTGAGCGAAAGCGTGCGGAGGAAGCGCTCAAGGTCTCCGAGCGACAATACCGGACGATCATCGAGCATGCTCCATTCGGTATCAGTTGTTCAAACATTGAAGGGAAATTGATCAGTGCCAACCCTGCATTGGCAGGTATTCTCAAATACGATTCACCGGAAGATTTACTGGAAGCTGTAAACCTGTCCAGCATTCAGAAAGTGCTTTTTGTGAAACCGTCGGAGAGAGTGCATCTGGTGGAGCGGATTTTTGAGGGGACTGCATGGCAGGTTTTTGATTCCCGGTACCGCTGCAAGGATGGCAGTGTTATTACCTGCAAGGTCCATTCACGCAGGATCCTTGATCAGGACGGAAGCGATCGCGAATTCGAGAGTTTTCTGGAAAACATAACCGATCGCGTGGAAGCGGAAAAGGCCTTGCGCGAAAGTGAAGAGAAGTTCCGGGTACTGGCTGAGACAGCCCCAGCTGCCATTGTTGTCTATCAGGATGAGAATTTCGTCTATGTCAATCCTGCGGCTGTCAGTTTGTTCGGGTATGATGAGGCTGAACTGCTCAAGATGAAGTTCTGGGAATGGGCTCATCCGGAAAGCCATGCAATGGTAAAGGATCGCGGCATGGCGCGGCAACGGGGCGAGGCGGTTCCTTCCCAGTACGAACACAGATTCATGAACAAGAGTGGTGAAGAAGGATGGGTAATGGTTTCGGCCGGTTATATCACCTATCGGGGTAATCCGGCTGGTATTGCAACGTTTATCGATATTACCGAGAACAAGCGGGCCGAGGAAAAGGTGCAGGCGGCTTTGGCGGAAAAAGTGGTGTTGCTGAAGGAGGTCCATCACCGGGTAAAAAACAATCTGCAGATTATTTCATCTCTTCTCGAACTCCAATCCGATCAAATCGAGGGAGATGATTCCCGAAAATTTATCAGGGAAAGCCAGGACCGGATCAGATCCATGGCCTTGGTTCATGAACAGCTTTATAAGTCCGATGACCTCTCTGTGATTGATTTTGCCACTTATGTGGACGAACTGGTTATGTCTCTCTATCGCTCATCGGTGGGAAGGGCGGCTAGAATAACCACTGAGGTTAAGATCAGTGATATCGAACTTGGCATAGACGAGGCGATTTCCTGCGGGCTCATTATCAACGAGTTGGTATCCAATTCCCTGAAGCATGCCTTTCCCGCTGATCGAGGGGGAAAAATCTTGATTAGTGGTTTCCTGGACGAGAAAGGCACCGCCTGTCTGAAGGTAGCTGACGATGGCATCGGTTTTCCCACTGGCTTCGACATAGCCGTATCTGAATCCTTGGGGCTGCAGATCGTAACTTTATTGACGAAACAGCTGCACGGTACGCTCGAGATACGGGGGGACAAAGGTGTGGAGGTTTGTATCCGATTTGCATCGAAATCGATTAAGTGATGGATGGTAGTGACGATAAGAGAAGTATACCGGTGGGTGAGTCGTACCCGCCACATCTACATAGTCTAAGGAATCCCCATGTCCCTGGTAACGGTACCCGAACAGCAAGGATGTATACTCATCGTGGATGACAGCGCAACCAACTTGCGTCTCCTCTCGGATATCCTCACTGCACATGGCTATACAGTCAACCTTGCCCAGGATGGTGCAGCTGCATTGCGCTTTGTCCAAACTCGGCTCCCTGATCTTATCATGCTGGATGTTGTGATGCCGAATCTCGACGGCTTCAAGGTGTGTCAATTCCTGAAGAGTCATGTAAAAACCCGTGCTGTTCCTGTCGTCTTCATGACCTCACTGATTGAAACTTCCGACAAAATCAAGGCGTTCCGAATGGGAGCCGCTGACTATATTACCAAACCATTCCAGGCGGAAGAAGTATTGGCACGGGTTGAGACGCTCCTATCTCTCCATACAATACGGAAAAAGCTGGAAGCACAGAATGCCGAGTTGCATCGGTCAAATGATGAACTGGCAAGTGTTAATGCCGCCCTTGAGTGCGAGATTGCCGAACACAGGAAGGTTCGGGTGGCGTTGCAGGAGAGCGAGGAGAGGATGCGCACCCTGATTAACGCAATGCCCGACATAGTCGCCTTCAAGGATGGAGAAGGCCGCTGGCTGGAGGCCAATGAGTTCGATCTACGCCTCTTCCAGCTTGAGTCGGTTGATTATCGGGGCAAGAAGGATTCCGAACTGGCAGAATTCAGCCTTTTTTATCGTGAAGCCTTTCTTGCCTGTGAGGAATCAGATGAAATCGCCTGGCAGGCAAGGAAACCGAGTCGAGCCGATGAGGTTCTCCCCTGCCCGGATGCTCCTCCCATGGTTTTTGATATTATAAAAGTTCCCATGTTTCACCTGGACGGGCGTCGCAAGGGACTTGTGGTGGTCGGGCGTGATATCACGGAGCGCAAACAGGCCGAGGCGGAGTTGAAAAAATACCAGGAAAGCCTGGAAGTCCTGGTGAAAGAGCGTACCTCCGAATTGGCCAAGACCAATGCCAACCTGCATGGGGAGGTCATCGAGCGAAAGCGTGCCGAGGAAAAGGTTCTCACCTCTCTTAAGGAGAAAGAGATTCTCCTTAAGGAGATCCATCATCGCGTTAAAAATAACCTGCAGATCATCTCAGCGCTTTTGGAACTCCAGTGTGAGTTTATTCATGATGAACGTTCACTGAGACTTTTTCGGGAGAGCCAGGATCGGATCAAGACAATGGCTCTGGTCCATGAGCAGCTCTATGCCTCAACCGATCTTGCTTCCATCAATGTCTGTGAATACCTGCAGAGGCTCACTTCGCAGCTAGTTTTTTCCTATGTGGTTGATCCGGAGTGCATTGATCTGGAGTTCGATATTGCCGAATTTTGCCTTGGTATTGAAGATGCTATCCCCTGTGGCCTGATCGTCAATGAGTTGGTTTCGAATTCACTGAAGCATGCCTTTCCGGGGGGGGGCAGGGGGAAAATTGCCGTCAGTTGCCGTACTGATAAAGAGGATATGATTGTTCTCACGGTGCGCGACAGCGGGGTGGGGATTCCCGAAGAACTGAACTTGAATGACACCGAAACGTTGGGGATGCAAATCGTTTTCCTGCTTACCAAGCAGTTGCGCGGGACGATCGCGGTTCGAAGCGATGACGGCGCCTCGTTTACGGTACGTTTTCCGTTGAAAATTTCCGTCTGATCAGTTGGCTGGTAGTTTTAATGAGAAGTGAGTCTGCTATACTCCTTACATAGGCAGGAACAGTCTGGACGTTGTGGGAGAAGCTCATGGAATGAAGGAGGCTCTCACTGGACTGGTTATGAACAAGACCCTGCCTGCAGGCCGGAGGGCGCCCCGCATGAAACAAGCGACGACCGAAGAGAAGATCAGTATCCTCGTTGTAGAGGATGAACTCATTATAGCAAAAGGCATTGAGAAGCGTCTCAAGGCCCAGGGATACGTCGTGACCGATTTGGTAGCATCAGGAGAAGAGGCCGTAGAAAAGGCCTTGGAGACCCGACCTGACCTGATACTGATGGACATTAATCTCCCGGGTACGATGGACGGGGTGACGGCCGCCGAAAAAATACGGTCGCTGGCCGATATTCCGGTTATCTTTCTTACCGCCTATACCGATTCCAATACCTTGTCCAGGGCAAAGATTTCCGGGCCATTCGGTTATATCGTCAAGCCTTTCCAGGATATAACGCTCAAATCTGCCATTGAGATGGGACTCTACAAGCATCGCATGGAAAGCCGACTCCGACGCAGCGAAGAGAGACTTTCCACGACTCTCAAGTGCATCGGCGACGGGGTCATTTCCACGGATAGGCATGGTGTCGTTTCCTTTGTGAATACCGCTGCCGAGGTTTTGAGTGGCTGGGGCCACGAGGAGGCTGTCGGCAAAGACCTGCAGGAGGTATTCCACTGTCGTGAAGAGGGGACTCCCTTTACCTGTGAAAATCTCGTAGCAACCATCATTGAAGGTGGGGCATCGATTTCCCTACCTGAACAAACCTTTTTGATCACCCGGAATGGGAAGGAGCTGCCCATTGAGGCAAAGGCAACGCCAATCCGCGATGAAAAAGGGACAGTTTTCGGCCTTGTTCTGGTATTCAACGATATTTCCCGGCGTCTGCAAATGGAAGAAGAGCTGCGTCATTCGGAAAAACTCCTGCGGACGATTTTTGAAGCTATTCCCGACCTTTTTTCCATTATCGATCAGGATCACCGGATTGTCCTTTCTAACTGGCACGGTGGCTATGAGTATGTTTCCGAATCGATCCGTGACAGCCATCCTTTCTGTTATCAAGCTTACTATGGCGCAAACGAGATATGTGAGCCATGCCACACGGTCGAGGTCTTCCGCACCGGACAGCCGGTAGTCATGGAAAAATTCAATCCGCGCATCGGATATGTGGAAATACGGTCGTTTCCCATCCACGACGAAGCCGGCAATGTCATATTTGTCGCTGAGCATATTCATGACATAACAGTGCGAAAACTTGCCCAAGAGGCGTTGGCCGGTGAAAAAGAGCGTCTGTCGGTCACCCTCCGTTCCATTGGAGATGGTGTCGTTACTACCGATACCGCTGGTAATATCGTTCTGCTCAATAAGGTTGCCGAGATGATGACCGGCTGGAGTCAGGCAGAGGCGGCCGGGAAACACCTTGACGAGGTGTTTGTCATTATCAGTGAAAAAAACAGGCAAAAAACTGAAAATCCGGTGCAACTGGTGTTGGCGACCGGTTGTATCTGCGAGCTGGACCATCACACGGTACTGGTCTCACGGGATGGCAAAGAGCGTATAATTGCCGATAGTGCCGCCCCGATCCGGGACAAGGAGAGCGGAATCGTGGGGGCTGTTCTCGTCTTTCGGGATATCACCGAGAAACGGAAGATGGAGGAGGAGCTTCTCAAGGCTCAGAAGCTCGAGTCAGTCGGTATTCTGGCTGGCGGTATAGCCCACGATTTCAACAACCTCCTCACTGCGATTTTGGGGAATATTTCTCTCGCCAAGATGTATGCCGGCGAGGGAGACAAGATCTACCAGAAACTATCCGAGGCCGAAAAAGCGTCTTTGCGGGCGCGGGACCTTACCCAGCAGTTGCTGACCTTTTCCCGAGGTGGCGCTCCGGTGAAAAAGACATCGTCCATTGCGGATATCATCAGGGATTCCGCAGCGTTTTCCTTGTGCGGGTCAAAAGTTACCTGCGGCTATTCGATACCTGCCGACCTATGGCTGGTTGACGTGGATGAGGGCCAGATCAGCCAGGTTATTAACAATATCATCCTCAATGCCGATCAGGCGATGCCTTCTGGCGGAGTGATCGAAGTTGCATGCCGGAACGTGCAGGTGAAAGCGTCCGACAATCTTCCTCTTCGGGAGGGATGCTATATTCTTGTGACAATCACTGACCAGGGAGGGGGGATACCCGAAGAAGCTCTGCCACGGATCTTCGATCCCTACTTCACCACCAAGGAATGTGGCAAAGGTTTAGGGCTCTCGACCGTTTATTCGATAGTCCAGCATCATGATGGTCATATCAGCGTATCTTCTCAACCGGGAATTGGTACAACCTTTTCCGTGTATCTTCCTGCCAGCATTGGTACGGAAGAATTGTCATCCGGGCAGGAACCTGTCAACGAGCCATCCGAGGCTAGATGTGTAAAAGGTAGGATTCTTGTCATGGATGATGAAGAAAATATCCGGGATGTTGTGGCTGAGATGCTCGATTTTATCGGGTATGAAGTTACCCTGTCCCGTGACGGGAAGGAAGCTGTGTCTCTCTATACACAGGCTTTGAAGTCGAACCGTCCATTTGCCGCGGTGCTGATGGATCTGACAATTCCCGGTGGCATGGGTGGAGGCGAGACCATGAGGATTCTTCGTGAGATGCACCCGGAAGTGAAAGGAATCGTCTCCAGCGGCTATTCCAATGATCCGATCCTGTCGGATTATGAATCCTTCGGTTTTCAGGGCATTATTACCAAACCCTATAAACTGGAGGAGCTGAGGAAAGTTCTGGAACGGGTAATCGCAGAATAGTTTCAGCTGAAACTGATGCGCTCACACTCTTCGGAGACTTGGCAGCGCCCGGCAAACCTTTACCCCTCCTGACTCCACAAGTAATTCACTGCATGTTTTTTCCCTTTCAAACACGTATTATCCATGGTACCTTTTTTTTATGTCATGGAAAATTAAAGAGAATTACAGACAGCTGCTGGCTGTTGAGGCCGGCACTGTCATCAAGAATTGGGGTGGCAAGCTGACAATCTGCCTTGTCTATCCGAATCTCTACGCAACCGCCATGAGTAATCTCGGTTTTCAGGCGGTCTACACATTCTGTAACTCTCTTCCTGACATCGTCTGTGAAAGGGCCTTTCTTCCTTCTGCCCTTGAGTTGAAGGAGTACCAAAAAACAGGTTCGCGCCTTCTTTCCCTGGAATCCCAGCGTCCGCTGAGCGATTTTGATGTTCTGGCTTTTTCGGTTTCCTTTGAGAATGATTACCTGAATATTCCCGCTATCTTCGATCTGGCCGGGATCCCCCCCTTTGCCTTGGAACGGGACTTCTCATATCCCCTGGTCATAGCTGGTGGCGCAGCCCTTTTTTTGAATCCGGAGCCGGTTGCCGAGCTGCTTGACCTGGTCTGTGTCGGGGAGGGCGAGGCAATCCTGCCGTCGCTGCTGGATTTCCTGCGCACTCAAGGTGATACCTGTCGTACGGAATTGCTGGACAAGGCGCTTCAGCTGCCGGGTATCTATGTGCCCTCACGCTACGAGATAACCTATAACAATGGCGGAATCGGGCACATCCAGAGTCTTGGTGATGCACCTTCCCGCGTGAAAAGGGCTTGGGATGTCAACCTTGATTCCACCGTGGTTGCATCGACCCTGTATGCCCCTGGCACAGAATTTTCCGACATGCACCTGATCGAGGTCTCTCGCGGTTGCCCCCGTGGCTGCCGTTTCTGTGCAGCCGGTTTCATCTATCACCCTTTCCGACAGCGCTCGCTGGAGCTGCTCAAGAAAGAAGCTGAGCGAGGCATGGAACTGAAAGAGCGGATCGGTCTGGTCGGAGCCGCGGTTTCGGATTACCGAAGTCTTGGTGAACTGTGTCGTTTCATCGCTGAGAAGGGCGGGAAGGTTTCGGTTTCGTCGCTGCGTATTGATGCCCTCGATGAAAATCTGCTGGAGATTCTTCATGCCAGCGGTCACAAGACCGTTGCCCTGGCGCCGGAGGGGGGCTCCCAGAGGCTCCGTGACCTCATCCGGAAAGATCTGAGCGAGGAGCAGATCCTCGGAGCGTGCGATACCCTGATTGGCCGGGACATTCTCAATCTGAAGCTCTATTTCATTATTGGTCTTCCGACCGAGACGGAGCAGGATTTGGCAGAGATGGTCGAGCTGATTGAAAAGATCCGCCAGCGGGTTATTGCCGCTGCGAAGAAAAACCGGCGCCTCGGCTCGGTCCTGCTTTCCGTCAACCCGTTTGTGCCCAAGCCCTTCACGCCGCTGCAGTGGTGTGGAATGGAGTCTCTTGTCTCTCTGGAGAAAAAATACCAGTACCTGCGTCGGGCCGTCGGTACCCTGTCTAATGTCAAGATCCAGATGGAAAGTCTGCGGGAGGCTTTTCTCCAGGCGCTTCTGTCCCGGGGCGATCGGCGGTTGTCTGCTTTTCTGGTGAAGGCACATCGGGAGGGAGGCTGGAAAAGGGCTGCCAAAGAGCTGTGTCTTGCTCCGGAAACTTTTGTCACCCGCACGATACCGCTGGAGGAAACTCTTCCATGGGATACCCTCGATGACGGGGAACGGTCGCGGCTCGTCAGAGAATATGAGAGGGCTTTTCAGACGCAATCTGTTTGAGCGGAGCCCCTGGTGGAAATCGCTGCTGTCCGCTCTGTGCCCGGGTGGAGGAAACTATCCGTTTTTCCGGCAGAAACTGGAGGGGTGACGGGATAGCGGCGCCTTCATCTTTGCCTTTACAAGAAAAGCCGCCTTTTGGTACTATTGCCGCGCCTATGATTATAAGTCGACTGGAAATACACGGTTTCAAATCGTTTGCCGATAAGGTCTCCCTTGGTTTTCAAAAGGGGGTGACCGCCGTTGTTGGCCCAAACGGTTGTGGGAAATCGAACATTGTTGATGCCATCCGCTGGGTCATGGGGGAGCAGTCCGCCAAGACCCTGCGCGGCAAGAACATGGAAGATACCATTTTCGGCGGCACTGAATTCCGCAAACCGCTCGGCATGACGGAAGTTTCCCTGTTCTTTTCCACCCAGGACGGCCGTGTTCCAGCCAAGTACCTTAATTTTAACGAGATCCAGGTGACGCGGCGTCTTTACCGGGATGGGGACAGTGAATACCTGCTGAACGGGACCCCCTGCCGGTTGCTGGATATATCTGAACTGTTCATGGACACCGGGGCCGGCGCCAAGGCCTATTCGATAATCGAGCAGGGCAAAATCGGCATGATTCTCAGCTCCAAGCCGGAGGAGCGCAGATTTATCATCGAGGAGGCAGCGGGCGTTACCAAGTTCAAGGCTCGCAAGCAGGTTGCCTTGAAAAAAATCGAGGTCACCAGGCAGAATCTCCTGCGCATCGGAGATATTGTCGCGGAAATCCGGCGGCAGATGAATGCCCTGCAGCGTCAGGCAAAAAAAGCCGAAAAATTCAGGGAATACCGCGAAGAGCTGAAGGAGATTGAACTGCTTTTCGCCGTGACAGGGTACTCTCAACGGATTGCGGACAAAACCGCGATCGAGGCGGAGATTTCTTTGTTGCAGGAACGCCTGACAGCCAAGAGTTTGGAGATTGAACAGTCATCCCTTTCACTGGATGAAAGAAAACTGCTGCTTTTGGAGGAAGAAAAAAGGCTTGCCGATGCCCAGGAGGAAAGCTATCGGCTCAAGGGAGAGATAACCGGCTGCGAAAGCCGTATCGGTTTCGAGCGGAAGGAGCAGGCAGGCCTGGAAGAGCGAATCGCTCGTTTTACCCAGGAGTTGGCGACCATCGGCACGCGAACTGCCGAGGCAGATGATGAATTGCTCAAGCTTGCCGATCTGGAGACCGCCCTTATTGAGGACCTTTCCCGGGAACAAGAGGAGCTGGTTGCCGCAGAAGAAGTATTAACCCGCTTGGCTGAAGAGGAGCGGGTTGTCGTTTCAAACCTTGAAGAGCGCCGCCGTGACCTGTTTGCCATCGTTGCTGAAATTTCCCAGTTCAATAACCATGCAACCACAGCTGCCCGCAGGCTGGAGTCACTTCGCGAGCAACTGGAAAGGAACCGTCGTGAGGGGCTTGGGCTTCATGAAAAACTGCACGAAGCGCAGAACCGCGCATCCGAGCTGGATCTTCAGTCCAAAACCTTGACAACACAGAAACAGGAACTTGTCGTTCACCTGGACGAACTCCGTGTCAGGGATGAGGATCTGAGAAAGCGCTTTGAATCGGTTGAGCAGACTTTTCATGCCGAGAAGGACCGTCTCAATAAAAATGCCTCACGGCTCCACTCGCTGCAGGAATTGGAAGCCCAGTTCGCCGGCTATGGGCGCGGCGTACGATCACTCTGCCTTGCCGAACCTTTCAAGGGCCGATTGCAGGGAGTTGTTGCCGATATCCTGGAGGTTTCGGAGGAGTACGAGGTGGCGTTGGAGGCTGCTCTGGCCGACCGCCTGCAGTATGTAATCTGCTGCGGCGAAGGGGATGCCAGGGAAGCACTGTCTTTTCTCAAGGAATCCTCGGGTGGCCGTTGCAGTTTGATTCAGCAGACGCTGCATGTTTCAAAACTACCGGAAACTCCCGCAGGCGCCGAACGCTTTCTCGATCGAATTACGGTTGCTGATAAAAATCGCGGCATGGCCGAGACCCTTTTGGGCTATAGCTTTGTAACGGACTCCATTGATTCCGCCCTGAAACTGGCCAGCGCTAATCCTCACTTGACCTTTGTCACCAAGGAAGGCGATATGGTTAATGGCGGAGGGGTTCTTCATGGTGGTTCCATGGAGGCGGCTCAGCAGGGGCTGATCCACAAAAAGCGCCAGATAAAGGAGCTATCCGCCCTTGTTAAACGCCTGACCGGACTGGTGGCGGAGCTGGATTCAGAAAGGGAACACCTGCGCGAAGAGGTCCGTACAACTGATAGTGCCATGAGGGAGGCGCGCCAGGAACTGCATCGGCTGGAGATCCAGTTGGTCAATAGCGAAAAGGACCTGCAGCGTGTTCGGGAAGACCTCCAAAGAATAGAGGAACGGCTTGCGCTGAAAGAACTGGAAGACAACCAGTTGAAAGAAGAGCTCGAATCCCTGGAGGCGGAAATAGGGGTGTCGCATCGAGAACGAGAACTTCGCGAAGCCAAGAAGGGTGCCGCAGAAGAGGAGCTGACGGTTTTGCGTGGGGCGCTGGAAAATAGGCAGCGGGAAATCGCGGGGGTCCGGGACGATCTCACCGCGCGCAAAGTCAGGTTGGCAGCGCAGAGAGAGAAGCGGGACTCCGGTCAGCGAACCATGAAGAGGGTCGAGGATACAATTCAGGATCTTCATGCCCGGCATGCACGACTCGAAACCGAGCTCCAAAACGCCATGCGGGAACGGCAGGGGCTTGCCGAATCGCGCAGCAAAAGTGACGAGGAACTGAAAGTACTACTGGAAAAGCAGTGGAAGGCTGATGAGTTGTGCAAGACCATCCGGATAGGCTACGAGCAGGAAGCAGCGCTTGCCCAACAAGGAGAGGCCGCCCTCAAACAACTTCGCAGCGCCGGTGATCAACTCTCGCAAGAGTTGGGCACCAGGAATCTCAAGTTGACCGAAACGATGATGCTGCTGCGGAACCTTGAAGAGACGGTTGCGGAAAAATACCGGTGTGCCATAGCCGACCTTGTTCCCCGTTATGCTCAGCGTGAATTTGACGAAACCGGGATGCGTTCCCGCCAGGCGGAACTGGTCGGTCTTATTGAAGGTATTGGCGAGGTGAATCTTACCGCGATAGAGGAGTTCCGGGAGTTGGAGGAGCGGTTTGAGTTCCTTTCCGGTCAAAAGTCGGATCTCGAGGAGTCGCTTCACGGTCTGCAGCAGGCAATACAGAAGATTAACCGGACGACGCGGAAAAGGTTCCTCGATACCTTTACCCTGGTAAACGAAAAATTTCAGGAGGTCTTTCCCCGCCTTTTTTGTGGTGGTCGTGCGGAACTGAAATTGACGGACGAAGAGAATCTTCTTGAAACCGGGATCGATATTATCATTCAGCCTCCCGGCAAGAAACTGCAGAATGTCAACCTGCTGTCCGGTGGAGAAAAGGCTCTGACGGCAGTTGCACTGATGTTTGCCATTTTTCTGATCAAACCCGCCCCTTTTTGTCTTCTTGATGAGGTCGATGCTCCCCTGGATGAGGCAAATATCGGCAGGTTCAATGAAATGGTTCGGGAAATGAGCTCTTTTTCCCAGTTTATCATTATTACCCACAGTAAATCGTCGATGGCAAATGCTGATTGCCTCTACGGGGTAACCATGGAGGAGCCGGGGGTCTCAAAGCTGGTGTCAGTCAAGCTCAGCTGATTAATGCTTTGCGCTTGCCCAGTCGAAGTGACCGGTGAATTGGTTCTGCTTTGAGACGTTCTCACACGCAGGTAAAGGAGAGTTTGTGCCGTTTAAATCCATACTTCAGAACCTGGTTGAATCAACAGCCGGTGCTACTGCGGCGATCCTGATTGATTGGGAAGGCGAGGCCGTGGAATTGTATTCCCCCTCTGCCAATGAATTTGACATCAAAATCCTTGGAGCCCATCAAAATATTATTTTTAACCATATTCGGGAGATTCGTCAGAGGGTCCCTTCACAGACCGTCAGCAATACGGTTATTACCACCGACCAGCAGCATCTGATTCTCGGGGCCATCGGTGATGACTACACCCTGGTGACGACACTGGAGAGGTGTGCGCTTGTCGGACGTGCCCTTGTGAGTGTCCAGAAGGCGATAGAGCTTCTGGAAAAGGAGATTTACTAGATGTCGGAAGAGAAAAAGGGCTTTTTTAAAAGCTTTGTTGACAAGTTTACCGGTACTGATTCGCAAGCCCCAGCTGAAGAGGTGGCCGAATCTCAGGAAAAACCAGCAAAGCAGGGCTTTTTCGAGAAACTAGCCGAAGCTGTTTCCGCACCTCCTGTTGACGTTGTTGCCGATTCGCAGGAAAGACAGGCGAAACCGGGGTTTTTCGAAAGACTCAAAAAAGGCCTGAGCAAGACCCACGAAAGCCTGGTCGGTCGAATTGATACGTTGCTGCTTGGCAAGAAAAAAGTTGATGCAGAAACTCTCGAAGAGCTGGAGGAGATTCTTGTTACGGCCGATATCGGCCTCACAACAACCGTAGAACTTGTCGGTTCCCTGGAGCAGCGTCTGAAAAGAAATGAGCTGCAGGACGGAGAGGCGCTCAAGAGTGCACTGAAGGAAGAGATGCTTGCACGCTTGCAGGCTAGTTCCTCAACTCTTGATACGGACAGCTTTTCTCCATTCGTAATAATGGTCATCGGAGTCAATGGGGTGGGTAAAACCACCACGATCGGGAAGCTTGCCAGCAAATTTACCTCCGAAGGGAAAAAGGTTCTGCTGGTTGCTGCTGACACTTTCCGGGCTGCAGCTGTCGAACAATTGGAAATCTGGGGCCAGAGGGTTGGTATAGATGTTATCCGCCATAAGCATGGTGCCGATCCGGCAGCTGTCGTTTTTGACGGCTGCAAGGCAGCTGTTGCCCGCCGTGCGGACATCCTTATCGTTGATACGGCAGGACGGCTGCATACCAAAGTAAACCTCATGGAGGAACTGAAGAAGATCCGCCGGGTAGTCGGCAGGGAGATTCCGGGAGGCCCCCATGAAACATTGCTTGTCCTTGATGCCGCTACCGGACAGAATGCCCTGTCCCAGACAAAAATCTTCAAAGAAGCGGCAGATGTTACGGGGATTGCCCTGACGAAGCTTGATGGAACCGCCAAAGGCGGGATCATTGTTGCCATCAGTAGTGAGTTCAAGATACCGGTCAGATATATCGGTATTGGTGAGGGAGTTGATGACCTGCGCGACTTCGATCCGGAACAGTTTGTGCAAGCTCTTTTCTAATAATAACCTTGACTTTTGGCCGCTTATACACTACTATGTGCGCCACATTAAGGATGTTTTATGGACGCAGAACTTTTTGACGCTCTTGAGAGCAAGGTTGAGTATTTATTGAGGGAATTTACCTCAATGAAGCAAGAGAATGCCCTGCTCAAAGAAGAAAATCAGAAACTCCTGGCAGAGCGGGAGGTTTTCAAATCTCGGGTTGACGCTATACTGATAAAGATGGAAGGGGTTTAGTCCTGTGAGTTCTTTGCACCGTGTCAAGGTGTTTGGAAGGGAAGTGCAGGTTCGAAGCTCAGCGTCAGCTGAAGATGTGAGAGAAGTCGAGTCGTATGTAAACGATACGATTGCTCACGTGCAAACCTCGATGAAAACCAGTGATTTTCAGATTCTTGCCATTCTGGCTCTTTTAAATATCGCAGAATCCTTTCTTCTGCAATCCCGCGAGTGTTCACTTCAGGAGCATTTCGTGCGCGAGAAGATTTCTCGCTTGACCAGACATATAGATGAAGCTGTGTTGCATGACTAGCAAGAAAGGTCTCTTCAGGGAGATTTGTTTACTATATAGAAAAAGATTGAATGATCCGATTACGGGTTGGAAGATTTTCTACTGACTCGGAGGAGGCTTGCCGATATTCGGGGGTCTGCTCCGTTTGCTGATAAGTTACCCTCTCACGATTTCCGGTTGAAAGGTTCTACGTCGCTACATTTCTCAACTTTCTTACAAGAGAATCTGCCGGTCGAGCGGCTGTAACTTTATTAGCTTCCCGTTTTCTCCATCCCCCTTCTCTTTCTTCTCCTGAGAGCCCGTCTTCAATTATCCCTGTCTTGTTGTCGCAACCAGTACCACCCTTAATTGTTGTATCGTAGGAGCAGATCTCGTGCCGAAGAGAACTCTCAGGCGCAGTATGCTTGCGCACCGCAAATCTCTTTCTCCCGAGGAGTTTCGCTCGGCGAGTCTACTTATTCAGGGAGCTTTTCTGGAAACCGAGAACTTCAAACGTGCCCGGAGTGTAGTTGTCTACTCCCCGATTCACTATGAAGTTGATACGGAATTAATAGTCAGTTCAGCGCTGGCTTCCGGCAAGAAAGTTGCTTTTCCCCTTGTTGTCGGTCACGAACTGATTTTTCGTGAAGTGCCTGATGTCTCCAACTTGGTAAAGGGGTCGTTCGGAATTTTGGAGCCTTGTTCAACTGGGCAACCCTTTGATGTCGAAGATGCTGATATACTCGTAGTGCCGGGAGTTGCTTTTGATCTGAACGGCCATCGGATCGGCTACGGGAAAGGATATTACGACAAGACGATTCATCGTCTTGAGGGTCACGGCAAGCTTGTTGGACTTTGTTATGATTTTCAGTTGGTTGATGAGATTCTTGGCGAGTCCCATGATGTTAAAATGGATCTGATCATAACCGACAAGAGGGTAGTTTGTCCTCTAGGTGGATAATAACGAATTCATACCCTTCGGACGTGGCTTCGAAATCGTCAGGAATGGTCCTGCGGAAGGCCCCGGCGAGATCTGAGGGTAGGGATTATACATAGAAAGGGAGGAAAACCAGTGGAACTCCAATATGCCATACTATTAATACTTGTTGCAGGTATCAGTTTTTTTGTCGGGACTCTCCTGCGGAAAAAGCTTTCCGGGGCTTTGGTTGCCAAGGCTGAAAGTTCCGCGGAACGGATACTTGAGGACGCCAAGCGCGAATCCGAAACAATCATGAAGGAAGCCACGTTACAGGCAAAAGATGCTGTGTATCAGGCAAAGGCGGAATTTGAGAGGGAATCAAAAGACAAGCGCCGTGACTTGCAGTCACTTGAAAGAAGAATTCAACAAAAAGAGGAAAATCTTGATAAGAAGGTGCTTCTCTTCGATCAGCGTGATGCAGAATTTTTCAAGAAGGAACAGAATTTCAGTGCCCGTGAGCAGCAGCTTGCTTCAAAGGAAGAAAAGCTCAATCAAATGGTCGAAGAGGAGCGAAAGACCCTGGAGAGAATTTCCGGGCTGACCTCGGAAGAGGCCAAAAAAGTTCTTATGGATACACTTGAGAATGAGGCAAAGCAGGATGCCGCCAAGCGGATCAAGGCAATTGAGGAGGAGGCCCGCGAAACTGCCGACAAAAAATCCAAAGAGATTCTTTCACTTGCCATACAGAGATACGCTGGAGAGTATGTGGCAGAAAAGACGGTTTCCGTTGTTGCTCTTCCTTCCGATGAAATGAAAGGACGTATCATCGGCCGCGAAGGTAGAAATATACGAGCTCTGGAAGCGGCAACCGGTATTGATCTTATTATCGATGATACTCCCGAGGCCGTGATCCTTTCCGGGTTCAATCCGATCCGTCGGGAAATCGCCAAGCTGTCTCTTGAAAAGCTTATTGCGGATGGCCGGATCCATCCCGGCCGCATCGAAGAGGTTGTTGCAAAGTCAACCGAAGAAGTCGAACAGGCAATCAAGGAAGCTGGAGAGCAGGCAGCATTCGACCTCGGCGTATACGGGATCCATCCTGATATCCTGAAACTGATCGGTCGACTGAAGTACCGTACTTCCTACAGCCAGAATGTCTACCAACACTCCCTTGAAGTGGCATTTTTGTGCGGAATCATGGCAGAAGAGCTTGGAGTTAATGTAAAGCAGGCCAAGCGGGCCGGCCTTCTTCATGATCTTGGCAAGGCAGTGGATCACGAGGTTGAGGGCTCTCATGCAGTAATTGGCGCCGAATTGGCCAGAAAATATGGCGAATCTCCGAAGATAGTTCATGCTCTCATGGCGCATCATGAGGACGAAAAGCCGGCAACAGTGCTGGCCGTCCTGGTTCAGGCTGCGGATGCTCTTTCCGGCGCCAGACCCGGAGCTCGTCGTGAGATGATGGAGACATATGTTAAGCGTCTGGAAGATCTCGAGAAAATTGCCACATCATTCCGGGGCGTTACGAATTCCTTTGCCATTCAGGCCGGTCGCGAAATCAGAGTCATGGTATCCAGTGATGATGTCAATGATGAGAGGGCCGTGGTTCTGGCCAAGGACATTGCCAAGAAGGTCGAGGCGGAGATGACCTATCCCGGACAGATCAAGGTCAACGTGATACGGGAAACGAGAGCCGTCGAATATGCCCGTTAACGTATTATTTATTGCCGATATTGTCGGTAAACCTGGTCGACAGGCGGTTTCACAGGAGCTCCACCGTCTGGTTGACCGTTATACGATCGACATTGTTATTGCAAATGGTGAAAATGCCGCCGG
>CAVVIJ010000001.1:805000-875859 GCA_963748325.1 uncultured delta proteobacterium
TCTCTGTGCAATTGACTCGATAGATATCGTACTGTTGGTTTACAATCAGCATGTACAAACGATTTCTCGGTGGTTATACCGAGGGGGTCACACCCGTTCCCATCCCGAACACGGAAGTTAAGCCCCTCTGGGCCGATGGTACTGCATGGGTAGCTGTGTGGGAGAGTAGGTCGCCGCCGAGATCTTTTTGCAAAACGCCCCACTTCTTTATCGAGGTGGGGCGTTTTTGCGTTCAGACCATTGTTTGAACTGCAGCCTCTTTTCTATATGTTGTAAGATTCCAGTCTCTTCTATTTACCTTGTTTCCCACTACTTGTTTCTGCTATGGTTTTAACAGATTGGCTGCCCATTTTCCTAGTGAAGTTGGAAAGGGTTCTGATTTGAAATACCAATACAGGAGACTGGCAGAGCATGAAAGCAGTCATTCAACGAGTGAAAAAAGCATCCGTTGTAATAAACGGTGCCACGGTTGCAGAAATAAATAAAGGTCTTCTCCTGCTGCTTGGTGTCGAAAAGGGTGACACTAAGGAAGATGCTTCCTGGTTAATGACTAAAATAGCTAACCTGCGTGTTTTCGAGGATGAGCCAGGAAAAATGAATTTGTCTGTGCTGGATGATCAAGGAGCGGTTCTGGCTGTATCCCAGTTTACTTTGGCAGCTAATTGCAGCAAAGGCCGTCGCCCTTCCTTTGATACCGCCGCTCCACCTGACGAGGCGCATGTTCTATATCAATATTCCGTAGAGGTATTGAAAAAGCTCGGATGTTCTGTTGCCACGGGAGTTTTTCAGGCGGATATGCAAGTATGTTTGATAAACGATGGGCCCGTTACTTTTATACTCGAAACTACAACAGCTACAACCCCAATTTGAAAGCCGATACAGTAACTGAATCTTTATCTTGCGGATTTCTTATGAAGTCAGGTGAAAACCAAAAGCAAATGAAAGAGTTGCTTGATACTCTTTATTCTTGCCGGTCCACCCGGCATCTAGCCAATGATCCCTTGTCTTTTTGTCATCGATATACTGATGTGCTCGATCAGGAGATTGTCGGTTTGATAGCTTCTTCCTTTGCCTATGGCAAAGTCTCTTCCATTAAGCATAGTGTGGAAAAAATACTGGCAGTTTTACTGCCGACACCTCACCAGTTTATTACCTCATATGACCCTCATTCCTCTTCTGAACTGGTTGCCGGTTTCAAGCATCGTTTCAATACAGAGCAGGATCTTCATACTCTATTCTGGGCAATTAAAACCATGATTGATCAGGCCGGTTCTATCGGTGATTTTTTCTTTCGTTTCTATGACAGCAAGGATGTTGATCTCACCTCGGCACTTGTGGGTTTTACCTCTGCTATTCGTTGCATGGATTATTCTGCCATTTTTGGTTCAGAGGGATTTCCGGCAGATTCCAAGTACACGTTTTTATTTCCTTCACCAGCCTCCGGGAGTGCCTGTAAGCGTCTTTGCATGTTCTTGCGCTGGATGGTGAGGCCTGCTGACGGAATTGATCTGGGGGTGTGGAAGAAGGTTCCACCAAGTAAACTGATTATCCCAGTGGACGCACATATTCAAAGAATTGCCCGACTACTCGGACTAACCCGCCGTAAGCAGGCTGATTGGCGGATGGCGCAGGAAATTACCGCTGCGTTGAGAATGTTTGATCCGGAAGATCCGGTAAAATATGACTTTTCCCTCTGCCATATCGGTATATCCGAGGGGTGTCGCGGACAGAAACGTGAGGTTTGTCAGTCGTGCCCTATTGCTGCGCTTTGTGGAGAGTGTAACTGATGAGTCAGTCTAAGGAGATTCTCTTCGGATCTTTTGCGTCGCATGAGCCCGGATTTTACTGCTTCGAAGGTTTGATCTGTGAAATACAGGCTTCAGAACAGGCAGAAATTATCCCTGCCTTGAGAAAAATCCAAGCGGCAACATACGCAGGATACCATGCTGTCGGATTTCTCTCGTATGAGGCTGCTGCAGCTTTTGATCCGTCCCTGACCGTGAAGTCTTTGGAAGGTTTCCCGCTCCTTTGGTTTGGTATTTACCGTGAACGATGTGTTCTTTCCCAAAAAAATATGCAGGAATTTTCGCCGCCCACGCCCTATACATTCTCCGGTTGGTCCCCAGATGTTTCGTTTGACGGCTACCTGGATGCTCTGGCGAAAATAAAGAACTATATTGCCGCCGGTGATTGTTATCAGGTCAACTACACGTTTCAACAGCAGGGGGTGTTCCACGGAGATTCGAGATCATTTTTTCTAGACCTTTGTCGCGCACAGTCGACTCCGTACTCCGCATTTTTCGATCTGGACAGTTATAGTATCTTATCGACGTCTCCCGAACTTTTTTTTCAACTTGATGAGGGGGTTGTCACGGTCAGGCCTATGAAAGGAACAGCAAGCAGAGGGAGAAGTGCGGGCGAAGATGTGCAAAATGCCGCTTGGCTGCAACATAACGAGAAAGAACGAGCAGAAAACCTGATGATTGTCGATTTGCTGCGCAACGATCTCGGAAGAATTTCCGAAAGTGGATCGGTAACAGTCAAATCTCTGTTCGATGTGGAGACCTTGTCGACCGTGCATCAGATGACATCGACGGTTACTTCCCGCTTACGCCCGGACGCCGATCTGGTGGATATCTTTCGAGCCCTTTTTCCGTGCGGTTCGATTACCGGGGCGCCGAAGAAGCGATCAATGGAAATTATTGCCGAACTGGAAAATTCTCCCAGGGGACTTTACACCGGCTGTATTGGCCACATCGGCCCAAAAATGAATCAAGCTGCTTTCAGTGTTGCCATTCGCACTGTTGTCATCGACAAAAAATCCGGGGCTGGGGTATTAGGGGTCGGAAGCGGTATAACCTGGTACTCTTCTCCGGAGGCCGAATACGAGGAATGTCTGGCTAAAGGACTTTTTGCACAAACCTGCCAGGTTGATTTTTCCCTTATTGAGTCGCTACTCTTTGAAAAATCTTCCGGCTTCTTCCTTCTTGATCGTCACCTGAAAAGGCTAGCAGATTCTGCCCGCTATTTTGGATATGCAATTGACCTTTGTTCGGTACAAGCCAGACTTGAAAAATGCTCTGAAGCTATTGCGGGAAGAGCAAAGGTTCGCCTGCTACTGGAAAGAGACGGCTCCTTTACCGTTGATTTCGAGCCACTTGACATCTCCGATTCCCTTACCATTTCCTGGATAGCATTTGCCGCGCAACCGGTAGATTCCTCAAACCCCCTTCTTTATCACAAAACCAGCAGGCGCGAATTGTATCGCGTTGAATTGGAGAAAAAACCGGGCTGTGTGGATGTCATTTTTATCAATGAACGGAACGAGGTGACCGAGGGCGCAAACAACAATATTATAATCCGGAAAAACGGTATACTACTGACGCCGCCCGTAACTAGCGGCCTTCTCCCAGGCACCCTGCGAGCTCAACTGCTCGAAACCGGTAAAATTGCGGAAGCTGTTCTTACTCCTGCCGATCTGGAACGGGCCGAAGAAATTTATCTGATCAATTCCGTGCGCAAATGGCGACAGGTCCGGCTTGAGAAAGTAGAGCCGCAATGTTGAAGTTTTTACTTACCACGGGGGCTGTTGGCTTTCTTATCGCTGCTTTTCTTGATCCCCTGTGGGCCTGGGGACTGGAACGTGCCATCCCCTGGGTTCGTGATAGCGTCATGGCGATCATCGGTGCCGGCTGCTTTTTCTCACTGGTGAAATTCAGAAAAAAACTCTGAGTACTCCTGTTTCCGTACCGCTCTATTTTTTTTGTAGAGCAATGCGCCGGTTCCGTATTACAATGGGCCAACAATTACAGCACGATGCTGAAAAAACTTTCGCTCAGCCAATTCCGATTGCACTGAGAGTTCAATTTCAAAAAAAGGGATTATGAACAGCGTGACTTCATCAAGCAGCGTACAATCGAACGAGATCGTCACCGTGGGTGATGGCCCTGTGAC
Organism: uncultured delta proteobacterium; assembly: GCA_963748325.1. Lineage (GTDB taxonomy): Bacteria > Desulfobacterota > Desulfuromonadia > Geobacterales > Geobacteraceae > RPRC01. The sequence continues at coordinate 808,955 of CAVVIJ010000001.1, forward strand.
AGCGGTTGTCCCCGCATTTAGGGAAAATCCATCAAAACTTTTTGTCGAACTAACCACACGGTGTAATCTTTCGTGCCAGATGTGTGTGAAGCAGTCATGGGGCAATGGAATTGTCGACGGTGATATGTCCCGGGAGACTTTTGTTGCCCTCTCTCACGCTTTTTCCCATGCCGAGGCGGTAATTCTCAATGGAATCGGTGAATCATTGCTTCATCCCGAGCTTGAAGATTTTATCAGGATTGCCAAGAGTCTTATGCCGGAGGGAAGCTGGGTTGGGTTCCAGTCGAACGGTCTTCTTCTCGATGAGGATCGCGCTGTTTCTCTCCTTGAGGCGGGCCTTGACAAGATATGTCTTTCCCTTGATGCGATCTGTCCGGATACCTTCCGGAAACTGCGCGAGGGGGGAGAGGTGGAGGACCTTGATCGGGCCTTTGTTGCTATGGACCGTGCGCGGAAAAGGGTGCCGGATTCCACAGTTCAGGTCGGGGTAGAGTTTGTTGTCATGCGAGACAATATTCACCAGTTGCCGGATGTCCTGCGCTGGTCGGCGTCTCGTGGTGCAACTTTCGCATTGGTCAGCCACCTCCTGCCCTATGGAGCCGAGCATGTCTCCCAGGCCGCGTATGATTCGAATACCGACCAGGCTGTTGAGCTTTTCCTGAAGTGGAAAAGAAAGGCGGAGAAGGATGGCCTTGACATCAGTAATTATTTTTACCTGGGTTTCTGCAAATATATCAGAACACCTGAGGAACAACGGGTGGTCGATTTTGTCTCTGAGATGATGGACGAAGCTCGCTCGAAGGATATCTTCCTCCATGTGAAAAATCTTCTTGCCATGGATGAGGCACAGGTTCAGAAGGTGAAAGATATTTTTGCCACAGCGCAGGCCATCGCCGATGAGACCGGCCTTGACCTGAAACTTCCCGGTGTGTCGCCGAGTATCGATCGTCGTTGCGACTTTATTGAAAGTGGTGGGGCGTGCATTTCCTGGGATGGTACAGTTCATCCTTGCTATTTTTTGTGGCATCGTTTCGTCTGCCATTTCTCCGGTCGCAAGAAGTATGTTGCGCCGAAGGAAATCGGAAAGCTGGCGAAAAAAGGAATTCATGATATTTGGAATGATGAGGTTTTTCGGTCCTTTCGGGACGAGGTCATGCGCCACGAATATCCGGTCTGCTCTAATTGCAACTTGATTCCCTGCGAATATATCTATGCCGAAGAGTTCGAGCAGGACTGCTATACGAATACGGTGCCTTGCGGGGATTGTTTCTGGTGCATGGGGCTTTTTAACTGTCTACAGTGAGCTGGGAGTCGTAAATATCCGTGAAGTGTTTCCGACTTGATTGGTGAAGCCAGCGACCATAACGGAAATAATATTTCAGTGCCGCATTCAGAAGCCTTGAAGGTTTAGCTTGTGTTGTACAAAAGGGTCGTTTTCGGCCCTTTTTTTATATAACCATTGACAGTGCTATATAAATACGTCAACCATTTTTCCCTCGGTGCGTTTTGTTAATAAAAGAATGAGGTGGAGGATAGCTCTGGATACTACTGAAGCACTTAACCTATTTTTGTCGGGGGTGGAAACGCGGGCATATCGCATGGCCGAGTTTTCAGTCGGTGACCGTGAGGAAGCTCTCGATCTGGTTCAGGATGCCATGCTAGGCTTTGTTCGCCGTTACTCCGCTCGCCCCGAAGGTGAGTGGGGAGCATTGTTCTTTAAAATTCTCCAGAACAGGATTACGGATTGGTATCGACGTACTGCGGTCCGTAACCGTTTTCGAACCTGGTTCGGCAGATTCGGAGATGATGCAGACGAGCGGGAGGATCCGATCCAAACGATGCCGGATACCAACTCTCCCGATCCGGTCCGGTCCCTGCTCAACTCCCATGCTGCAGAAGCGTTGAAGACGTCCCTTCTCTCCCTCCCCCTTCGGCAGCGGCAGGCTTTCCTTTTACGTGCCTGGGAGGGGATGGATGTGGCGCAGACTGCATTTGCAATGGGCTGTTCTACAGGAAGCGTCAAAACTCATTATTCGCGAGCGGTTCATCGCCTGCGTACATTGCTTGAGGAGCATAGGCCATGACGAGTGAAAATAGCGAAAAAGTGTTTGTACAGAGTCTGAAAAAAATAATGGAAGAAACCGAGACTCAGATAGATCCGCACATCAGAATCCGACTCCGTTCAGCCCGTATCCGGGCGTTGGAAACGTTAGAGTCACCGATTCCGTTGTCTGCACGTATCCCCCGTTGGGCTACTGCGGGAGGCCTGGTTACCGCCATGGCGCTTGCTTTGACTCTTTCCCTCTGGTTGCCCAAGGCTCACAACACTTTGCCTTCCGGACAGGTCGAGGATCTGGAACTCCTCACCAATAAGGAACACTTGGAGCTATACAAGGATCTGGATTTCTATCGATGGCTCGAGACCTCCGATCATACGGGGTAGACCGATGCCTTGGCCAGTTTTTTCAAGGGGCTGTGTGCGTTGCAGTTAAACGCGTAATTTTTTAGATGATTTGGCTGGATACCGGCTGAGTGGCAGTTTATACCTAGTGGAGGTAACTTAATCCATGGGTGGGTCAGGTGAGACAATTAAACATGCATGAAATAATGGCAGGGAAATTATCGGTAAAGGATGGCGCCCATGAATAGATTTCTGCGTTTGGTAGTTCTTGTTGGAGTGCTGTTTGCTGCGTCGCTTGCCTGGGGGGACATGCAAGGTATTCCTTGGGATCAGCTGACAAAGGACGAGCAACAATCGTTGCAGATTTTTAAGGAGCAATGGCCTTCGTTTTCTCCTCACAGACAGGAAAGACTTCGCAACAATGCCGAAAAGTGGGGCAGGATGAGTCCTGAAGAACGTCAAGCAGCCAAGGATCGTTTCAGTCGTTGGCAAAAGATGTCCCCGGAGCAGAAAGAGATGATTCGCAAGAGATTTTCCGAATTCCGAAAACTCCCCCCCGAAGAGCAGGAACGGATCCGCAGTCGCTATCGGTGGTTCAGGTCTTTACCGGAAGAGCAAAGGAAAGTTCTCCGTGAGAGATGGCATCGCATGACTCCGGATGAGCGAAAGAGCATGCGTGAGCGGCTGCAGACCATGACACCCGAAGAGCAGAAGAAGTTTCTTCTTCGCTGAATTTTCAATGATGTCGAGCAAATAGCTTTTCGCTTTACTGTCCAGTTGCGTCGTCAAGGGAGATGTCCATTCGTTTGGTCAGGTATATTTCCCGGGGGGTGACATGTGCCTGATAGGCCAGCGCCTCCACTCCGCTCTGGATTGCCAGCCTCAGCAGTTTACCATAATCGGGGTCTATTGTGTCGGCTGCCCCGAATGTTTGAGCGTCTTCCCTTTGTACCACGAAGAAAATGACGCCGCGATCACCTGCCTGAACAACCTGCATCAGTTCTCGCAGGTGTTTTTGTCCGCGTGTTGTAACGGCATCAGGGAACAGTGCACGTGTCCCGCTGAGAAGTGTGACATTTTTTACCTCCACGTAACAGGAGCCGACCGGTCCCGAGAGAAGAAGATCCACCCGGCTATTGGTTCCGTACCGCACTTCGGAACGAATATCCTGATACCCGTTCAGTTCTGGAATCATTCCCCGAGAGATGGCTTCCCGGACAAGGTGGTTTGGTCGCATGGTATTGATACCGACCCAATGACCATTTATCCTGATTAATTCAAGGGTAAAAGGCAGTTTTCTTTTTTCGTTACCGCTTAGTGAAAGGAGAACCGGGCTGCCTGGTTCGGCGCAGCCCTTCATGCTTCCGGAATTTGGACAATGTACGGTACGTAGCTTTCCGTCGGGAAGTTGTACGTCAGCGAGAAATCGTTTGTAGCGGCGGATCAGAGTTGCTTCGTAAAGAGGTTGTGGTAGATTCATGGCGAAAGTCTTCTAGTTCTCTTTTTGTTGCTATCACGGCAGGCTGAGATGGCCAGGGCGATAGATGAAGGAACATGCGGGGACTGCATTTACGTCCGCACTACGGCGGCGACTCAGCCGACAGTTTTTTCCTCAGGCTTTTCACAGGCCTTGAAGAAAATTGTGCCGAGCATGACATCTGCCAGTGCACCGGTGAGACTGGCAAGTGGCAGAAGGAAGACAGTGGCAATGAGTATCCCCGTGAGAATGGTGAAAAAACAGAAGGGTTTGAGCATCCCCTGCAGGGAGCCGGGGACCCGAAAAAGTTTCACGCCAAAGAGCAGTTGCCCAACTCCAAAACTGACGATCAGCAGAAGAGAAAACTGTTCCAATGGTTCTGCCAATGCCGGAAGCAGGAGTGCGCCAATACCGGCAAGGGTGAGGAAAATATAGGTGGTAATCAGAAAATCAATATAGTTATCTGTTTCGTGGAAGGTGAAACGGAGGTTTAGAAACTTTTTTAGAAATGAATTCAGGTAGATAAATAAACTTAGGCCGACAATCTGTACGAGTGCGAGAGAAAGCGTGTAACCTGTTTCAGTGTTCTCATAGTAGTGATAGGACAGGAGTAAAACTGGAATGCTTAAAACAGCACTCGTCATTGCAAGGAATCCCGCTATACGTAATTTTCTGGTTGTCACGTGCACTCCGGTCAGTATGGTTTTTGTTTCTTGATAACCCAGGCTCAAGCCGGGAGCCAGGGAAGATTAGGAAGAAAAGCAAACTCTTCACCCGGTAGAGGGGGGCTCTGTTTGTGTCACAAGTTAAATAATTTCTTATTTATTGAAAATCGTCTTTGTCAGGTGTGCCTGCCTCAAAGAGGCCCCTGCACTTTACCTCGGATCAAAAACGTTATACCACCCAGACGCTGAAGATATCGGGCTGCTTTTGGCGGCAAAATCTACACCTTTCCGCAGATGCATTTTCTGATTACCCTACATGGTTTTATTCTCATTGAGAGCCTGCAGCAGTTTTGCTATGTAACCTATTTCGCCTGGCGGCAAAGCGAAAGAATTGCTGGAAACCATTTCTGACAGAGTCTGAATGATGAGTGCGCAATGGCTGGCATAGAGTCCTTCTATGTTTTTTGGCAGGAGTGGCAGCCATCTGACGGCTTGTGCGTCATCACCTGCAAAAAGATTCATCTTCTCCGCTGTTTCTGCGGAAAGGTGCAGATGTTTTGCAGTTGTCTCCATCCAGGCATGATCAGTATTTCGGGGATCGTCAATATATCCTCGATAAATTATCCGACCATCTTCCATGGAGAGGGTTACGCCGGTTTCTTCCTGTAGTTCCCGGGAAAGCGTCCGCGTAACCTCTTCACCCTTGTCAACCATGCCGCCCGGGATTGCCCACTGACCATTATCCTTTCTCTGGATTGCCAGCATTTCCATGGTGCCTGACGGTCTGTTTATTCTGGTAATGATCGGATCGGCTGCATAATTTGGTCCCCACTTGCCCAAAAGTCCCCTTCCGCTGATGCCGGTCCTTCCCAGCGGGTTGAGGGAGCGTCCCGACTTGTCGTGGATAAGGGTTCCCTCAAAAGACTCCCGGGGGATAGCGGGAAGCAGCGCGATGTCTTCTGGGTCAGCCCAGCCGTTCGGATTCCTGGTGCAATCGTTTGCCAGTACTACCGGCGAAACGTAGTAGGGTGGGCTATAACTCGGATATTCGCAGCTCCAGGACACCTTTTCGTCTGGAACAGGATATCTGTCCGGGTATTCGGCCGGTTTTTCCCTGCGAGCCTTGCTGTGCAGTGCCCGAGATCGAGAGCATGAGCCACTTTGGCGGGAATCTGTTGAATTCATGCAGTTTCTCCTTGGTTGCAAATGGCGTTGTCTTCTTCTAACAAAAAGGTGTTGGATGCGAATTTCTTCATTCTATTCGATGCTTGAATGATTGTCGAGCGGTATAGTTGTTGAAAATAAACAAGGGAGAAGCGAAGCGTCTCCCCCTTTACCAGCAAAGCCGTCATTCTTGACAAAAAGCTTTCGGAAAGAGTAGACTTCATTCGCAGGCAATAACACACGGTCAGTTATGCAGGACTTTGGAGTGATGATGGAATTCAGTGGGAAAATCGTAGTGGTGACAGGAGGAACACGAGGAATTGGCCGGGCCATTTCTCTGCGTTTTGCCCAAGAAGGGGCACAGGTGACTGCTGCCTATTTGAGTAATGATGAGGCGGCTCAATCTCTTCTGAAGGAGGCTGCGGATCTTCCCGGTGAAATTAAGGTTCTCAAGGCCGATGTGAGATCTGCCGAGGGAGCGGTTGCGCTGATGGATGCGGCTGCTGCCGAATCTGGTCATATCGATGTGCTGGTCAACAACGCTGGTATTTTGCGTGACGCCTACCTTGTCATGATGTCTGAACGTGATTGGGCCGATGTGATTGAGGCAAATCTCTATCCGCTGTTTCATTGCTGCAAATGGGGCGTCAGGAAAATGATTGCCCGCAAGAAAGGAGCGATTGTTACCATTGCTTCCATTTCCGCTTTTACCGGAAATCCCGGCCAGACAAATTACGCTGCAAGCAAAGGTGCCGCAATAAGCTTTACCCGCTCCCTGGCGCGAGAGATCGGACCCATGGGGATCCGGGTAAACACCGTGTCGCCAGGTCTCATCGACACGGAAATGATTGCCTCACTGAAGCCGGAATTGGTGGAGAGTATTGTCAAAAGCTCTTCGTTGCGAAGAATCGGGAAACCGGAGGAAGTTGCCGATGCAGTAGCTTTTCTCGCTTCCGACCGGGCTGCCTATATCACCGGGCAGTGTCTGATTGTAGACGGTGGCATAGTATGACACCCTCTCGCTCCACAGGAAATTCATGAACAGAAAAAGAATTGCCATAACAGGTCGTGGTATATTTTGCGGAGCCGGCCAGGACATTGCGACCTTTTCGCGCAATCTCCTTGAAGGGCGGAGCGCCATTGGAGCCATGGATCTATTTGACGTCTCGCCATTTCCGGCTCAGATTGCAGCACAGGTGCGCGGCTACGACCCCTTGTCCCGTTTTGACAGAAAATCTGCAGCACGTCTTTCCCGGGCTGACCAGTTCGGTGTCATTTCCGCAGGTGAAGCCTTGAACGAAAGTGGCGTGACGGAATATTACTCTCCTTACGATATTGGTGTTTCCCTTGGTGCCGGAGCTGCCGGCATGATCCAAGCTGAAGAATGGCTCGGTACGTCTTTGCTTGGTAAGAAGGCCAGGCCTTCTCTTTTGCGGGGAATTTTGCCGGACCGCACTTCAACGGCCATTGCCAGCCGTTATGGACTGGGTGGCTACCAGGGCACCATAACCACTGCCTGTTCGTCCTCGTCCACTGCAATCGGCTGGGGAGCCGACCTTGTCGCCTCAGGACGGCTGAAGGCGGTTGTTTGTGGTGGCTCTGATGCCATATCCCTCTTGACCTACGCTGGGTTCAATTCGTTGCGGGTGGTTGATCCGGAGCCTTGTGCCCCCTTCAGTCTGGCTCGCAAGGGTATCTCTCTCGGGGAGGGGGCAGCTTTTCTCGTGCTTGAAGATGCTGAAGAGGCTCAGCAGCGTGGCGCAAAGATTTATGGCTACATACTTGGCTATGCAGCGAGCGGGGAGGCCTACCATATGACGGCACCCGAACCGACGGGAGCCGAGGCTGCCAGGGTAATGAATGCTGCCTTGGAATATGCTGGCGTCGGCAGGCATGAAGTGGGCTGGGTTAATGCCCATGGGACTGGCACTCCGTTGAATGATGTCGTTGAGACAAAGGCCATGAAACAGGTGTTCGGCGATAAGGTGAGAGAGATCCCGCTGGTTTCCACAAAGGGATTAACAGGACATTGTCTTGGCTCGGCCGGGGCGATTGAGGCGGTTGCAACCGTTGTCGCGCTTAACGAAGGAATCATTCCCCAGACTCTCAACTTCCGAGGTGCTGATCCGGAGTGCGATATTAGCTACTGTCACGATGGTAAAAGGGAGAATTCCGTTTCCATTGCCCTGTCCAATTCCTTCGCCTTTGGCGGCAACATAACAACTCTGGTGGTGTCACGATGAGATCAGTCCGGACCGAAATCGCCATAACCGGCATCGCTGCCATTTCCTCGGCGGGAGTGGGGCTGGAGCCACTCTTGGAAACAGTGCGTTCGGGAGTATCTGCTCTGCGCCCTGTCCCTATTGAGCTGGCAGGGGAGGAGGGGCATCTCTGGGGCAGGGCTGAGAGTTTTAAGGCTTCAGACTTCATGTCGCCCTTGAAGGCCCGTAAATTTGATCGCTGCAGCCTCTTTGCCGTTGTTGCGGCAGGTATGGCTCTGAAAGATGCCGGTCTCGATCCGGCCGCGTTCGGTCCTGCGCGGGTTGGCATCGTCCTGGGCTGTGGTTTTGGCGGCATTGCAAATTCCGAAGGATTTCTTCGGGGTTATCTTACCAAAGGATGCGACGGACTGGCGCCGATGCTTTTCCCCAATACCGTTCCAAATGCGCCTGCCAGCAATGCTTCCATCGAGCATGGCCTGAAAGGACCGAACGTAACTTTCGTCCAGCGCTTCTGTTCCGCTGAAGCTGCATTTCAGATGGCCTGCCGTTTTCTCGAAGAAGATCGGGCGGACATTATGCTGACAGGAGGAGTGGATGAACTGGATCCCTTTATGATAGAAGCTTTCCGGGATATCGGGCAGTTACGGCGCTATGCCGCCGGGTTCAGCGAAGGGGCGGGAATTCTTGTGCTTGAAAAGGGGGCTGTTGCGCGCAATCGTGACGTCAGGATCAGGGCTATGGCTGGAGAAGTCAGGACGGTGGGTCGCCTTTTGCCGGGACGTGAGGCCGAAGGAATCGACCGGATTATTACGCCGGAGATGCAGCTTGATCTGGTCTCTCTTTCCGGGGTCGCCGGAGAGACGAAACCGCTTCTCGAGAGATTACCGGACCTTCCGCGCCTTGAAACAGGGCCGCTTCTCGGCCGCTCCCTTGCCATGGGTGGCTTGTCGCTGGTATCTCTATGTGCATCGCTTTCTCCCGGTGATTCCGCGGTTCATTATGCGGCATCTCCTGAGGGCCCCTATTATGGAATCGATTTCAGCGCTTGAACAAGTAGTCCATTCAGACCCCTGTGAATATCTCCCCCACCGGAATCCTTTCCTCTTTATTGATAGCGTTCTCTCGCGCCAGCCCGGTACCGGAGCAACTGGGTTAAAGTGTGTGACATATGAGCCTGGCGGATTCCCGCAGATTTTTTTGCTGGAAGCCATGGCGCAGCTCGGGGGTATTGCTGCAGCTACCGAGAAAGGAGAAGGCGGTTTTCTTGCAGCTATCGACCATGCCGAGTTTCGCCGTGAGGTGCGGACCGGTGAACGCCTCATGGTATCTGTTCGTATCATCAAGTCATTTGGGCGCCTGTTCCTGATGGAGGGTGAGGTCGCAGTCGACGGCGAAAAAGTTGCTTCTGCTCAGCTCACGCTTGGTATCGGGAAAGTCTGATGTTTTATGCGCTATGAAGACGCGACACTCACACACCTTTTCTGGTCGAACCATTTGACTCTTTCCCCCTTGGCTGGGGGTTTTTTGTTTGCGGTGTACTTCCTCTACTGATGTGTATCTCTACTTTCAACCTTGCCTCAGGGAGCTCTGGTTATGCGTGCACGATTTCTCTTTTTCTTATTCCTTCTCGTTATTCTCCTGTTGAACGCGTCTATTGCCTGTGCGTCTTCCCTTTCCCCCGTGGAAGGTCTGGAAATGCTGCGCAAAGCTTTTGTGGGGGTAAATGATTTTACCGCGGAGATCACCCAGGAGAAACAGCTCTCGCTTATGAGGAGGAAGATTGTCGCCAACGGTGAGGTCCGCTTCAGGAAACCTGATACGTTTTACATGGAACTATATTCGCCCTATGCCAGTCGCGTCTTGCTGAAAGATAACTCTTTGACGCTCAAACTCCCCAATGATGGGATTCGGCAAAAAATGACTCTTCCTTCTGAACAGGGGCTTGGGCGTTGGTTCAAATTCCTCGATCATCCGGTCAAGTCTTTGCCGGATGGGTTCGATGTTCGGGCGGAACGGCGTGACGGTACAGTGTTTCTACAGATAACCCCGCGTAAAAAAGGCGCAATGAAAGAGCTGCAGCTGGTGTTTCAGCAGGGTGGGGAGCTCAAGCGACTAGTCATCGAGGAAAACAATCGGGATAAAACTACCATAACATTTTCTAATATGAAGAAAAATACCGGGTTGAGTGAGAAAGATTTTAACCTCAACTGATCTTTTGCTGGTGTTGTTGTTCCTAATGGCGTGTCTGGTATGGTAGTGCGGTCATAAGTGTTGAGGGAACTTCTGTACAAAGTTTTTCCTGATTAGCGGTGTATACAAATTTGCCAAAAATCGTTTTGAATGTTTACATGTGAGCATATTCACGGTAGAGAACGTGTAGAAAGTTATTTATGTTTTGTCGTGAAAACTTGCAATTTAGATTGCTACGTATGATAGCCCGGAGTGAAAGTATTCATGGAGAGTGAAAGGACGAAAAGCGTTTCAGTCGGCCTGGACGTTGCACTCATTGGTGCGGCTGTCCGCGAACTTGCCGGTGCGCGACGCAATGTTTCCTCCTATCCCCAGGGTCATCCTGTTGTTGCACAGTCCTGCGAGCGGGCGGCTGAAATGCTTGGACGGTTATGCTCTGACCGCGAGACGATTTGTCTGGGGGTTTCACGAGAGACCCTGGTGACGGATCGGGGCTCCCTTGTGGCACTTGTGCCGGCCTCAAGAAATTTTGTTAGGACACTTGCCCATCACGGTGTCGTTTCTTTAACCTGTCGCAAAGGGGTTACTGCTGGCGAAGTTGAACTATTTAACCAGATTATAACGGAAAAAAGAGCGCATATATTCGCCAAGGGAGGAATTGAACAGGTTGTACATGATGCCGGCATCCGAAACCTCGAGGTCTCGTGTATCCAGTATGAAGCCTTTCAGGCAGCTGAGAGCGGCCAGCAGGAAGATCTTTGGCACGAGATTCCGTATCGCCGTTCTTTGTGGGAGACATTTGTCTCGAGGTATGTTCAGGAGGCTAAGGATACTTTCAGTAGCGGCGAGGAATTGAAGGGCTCGGTTAGCCCGGAGAATTTGGCCGGGATAGTGAACAGCCGATCGCATGAATCCATTCCTCTGCTTGCGTCCGTGCTGGAAGAGCTGATTCGGGAGGCCAAAGGGCTGGAACTGCTTTCGTCTGAGGAAAAGACGGCATTGGCAAGTATCGGTGAGTTTGTCGGCGGGTTGAAGCCGGAGCTGCGGGAGATGTTTTACGACAGTGTCGTGCAATCCTGTCAGCAGCAAGACTCCAACCTTATGGAATTTTTACCACACCTGCCGACGTCAGCTGCATTGGATATTTTTAACCGTTTGCGGGTAAAAAAAGTTGTTCTCCCATCCTATATCATGGAGAGCATGGAAAATCTGGCAGACGCCCTTATGAAAGAAGCGGATCAGGGCTCTCACGCCGAGAAGTTGAAACAATCTGGGCTGGAAGAAAAACTCCACGTTGTTTTTCGTGAAGAAATCATTGATGAATTCGTGCCTACCGATTACCTTCAGACCTTGAAGGCACTGGTTGCTTCCCAGAATATCCCTGAGCCCAGCAGGGAAGACTTCCTGGAGCTGACAGCAACTCTTGCTGACAACCGGATAGAATCAACGGTTAGTAAGATTATTCTGGAAAGCCTCTCCTTGGCTGCCCCCGAGCAATTGCTTGCCCTCAAAGGCGATCTGCTAGATCTCTGTCGATATTTTCTCGAGGTAGGGGATTTTTGCTCTCTGGAAAATATGTATGTACGTGTATGCGCGATGCCTATCGAAAGTGAAGATTTGGCTGCGCTGAGAACGGAAATCCTGGAAACCTTTCACTCCCCCGAGTTTGTCGATGAGGTGCTCTGTGGCGTCGAGAGCTGGGGAAAGGACAAGTTTGAGGAAATAGGCAATCTTGTACAAGAGGTAGGAGACCCGTTTGTCGAGCATTTACTGGACAGGTTGGCGGAAGAAGAACGGCTTACCCTCAGGCGCTACTATCTTGATCAGCTCATGAAAATGTCAGGCAGGATTAATGATGCTGTGTGTGCAAGATTGGGTGACAGCCGCTGGTACTTCATTAGAAATCTGGTGGATATCCTGGAGCGTAGCGGTGACCAGGGAGTGGTAGTGCACTTGCGCAGGGTGGCCGCATTTCCTCATCCGAAAGTCAGGCAACGGGTAATTGATGCGCTTTTGACTTTCAATGACCCCGAGGGGGACAAACTGCTGATGCAGGGTCTGCAGAGCCGAGATGCTGAAGCGCGCCTTTCCGCCATTCAGCAGGCCGGAAGGAGCCGGGTGCCGGAAGTGCTTGGCGCATTGCTATTTATCCTGGGGAGAAGAGGCAGGTCGTCGGCTGATTTCATGGAAAAGAAGGCAGCAATTCAGGCTCTTGCCGAAATCGGTGACTGCCGCGTCTTGCCCCTGTTGGAGCGGATGCTGATGGCGCGTCACTTTCTGCAATTGTCCCAGTGGAAAAGCCTGAAGAAAGATATTGTCTGTTCACTGGTAAAATATAGCGATTCTCAAACCTTGCCGTTGTTGCACAAAATTGCCGTATCTGGCCAGAGAGAGTTGGCGAGTCTAGCCGCACAATTGGCCGGCTGTTCAGGGGGGAACGAATGACCGAAGGAAGTACCCTCACGGAAATACAGAATTTTGTACGCTACGTAGTATCTGCCGTAGCGAGCGCTTCGTTGTATTCTGCGGAACATCGACAGGTTCACCGCCTCGCAGGGGAGGCATTTACCCATTTGCAGGCGGCACTTGCCTCGGAAAAGGAGATTGTCCTGCTCCTGATCGAAGAAGAGCTGGTTTGCAATAAAACCCCGCTTGACGGCAGCCTGTATCTGGGCAAGTTTATCCAGATCTTTCATGTAAAAGGCATCGAACATCTGAAGTTATTGCCGCAGGTTGAGTTTGATGAGCTGCTGGCATTGATCGTAAGTCTGTCCCGGCAGACTGATAACGCAGCGGGAATCAGCTCATCTGCACACATCCATCTGGGTAGGCTGAATTTCATCACTGATCCGGTTGAAGCAGGCACCGAGGTGAAGGATGATCAGAAGACTGTCATGACTTTTGAGGAAATTTCGCGCTTCGAAAAGGAAATTTTTGCTGAAGTATGCGAAAATGTAAGGGAAAAAAAGGCTCTTGCCATGGCCGGGATCAACGAGATCGTTTCGGCGAGTATGCGCACATTTGAGAAAATGACAGGCCCTTTTCAGCTTCTGGAAAAGCTTCTGACTCTGGACGAATACACCTTTACCCATTCCACGAATGTCTGCATCCTCAACTTGGCCCAAGCCAAGTCCATCGGGATAGAAGGACGGCTTCTCCATGACGTGGGTGTTGCAGCATTGTTGCATGATATCGGCAAGTTGTCAGTCCCGGAAGAGATCCTTTCCAAGCCGGGCGCATTATGCCTGGAGGAACGTGAACTGATACGACAGCACCCTGTCCGGGGTGCCCACTACCTGCTTGATATGCCTGGTGTGCCCAAGCTCGCGATTGTCTGCTCTTTCGAGCATCATATGAAATATGATGGTACCGGATATCCTGAGGTAACCTATGGCTGGAGCCAGAATCTCTGTAGTCAGCTTACCGCGGTTTCTGACTATTTTGATGCTCTTCGCACTAAGCGATCCTATCGTGGGGCACTGGACTATGAGACGGTTGCAGCAATGATGGTGGAAGCCTCAGGCACCTATCTGCATCCGCTGCTGACAAGAAATTTTTTGAATCTTCTCGGCAGAAGCGCTGTGAATGGAGTTGGCTTCCACGCGTAAAGGTACGGAGTTTTCTGGTGTTTTACGGCAACTTGTCCCGGCTCCTATTCCTGCTTTGCCGATTGAGGCGAAGTGTGGAAGAAGCATTTGCCTTTCTCAATCGTCATGGTATACTGCGCAAAATTTCCGGAGGTTACCATGAGTATGAATAATTCGGCAGATTTTTCTTCATTCAAAAATGAGCTTTCTCCCTCTGCTCTGGCATGTTTTAGGGTCTTTTTCGGGAATGTTCGTGAAACAATAGCCACCAAGGGGCCCCAGCAGAAGTACGAAACCTCTCTCAACGATGTTTTGTCATTGGAAGAGCTTACCGATGTTGAATCGGTGGCTCAAGCGATTCGGGAAATCATTCAGTGCAAAGTGGAAAAGAAAATTGAAAATTATGCCTGCTTTTACCCGTTTTTTGCTTCGGTAAGCATTGAAGGAGGCAAGATTCTCTACAGTATTCATCGGGATATTGAAGAGGATGTTTCCAGTCTGCCTGCTATCTTTTTTGTCTAAAAGCCTCTGCTCTGCGAATACCCTTTTCACGGTATGACAAACAGCGATGGTCTGCTTTTGCAGGGTGTCGCTGTTTGCTTCAGTAGGGCATTCAGGCGGATGTCCCTTTTGTCTGTTATCACTTGATTGTTGTAATCCAAGCTTCAACTCCCCTCATTATCATTTCGATTGCGAAGGTTCCCACCACGAGCGCTGTTACCCGCCCGGCAATATCAATATATCGCTGAATGAGCTCTTCGTTGCGCGATTTGACATAATCGTGAAGATGTTTCAGGGCGATCATGATCGCAACGCTTGCCGAAACAGCCAACAAGATTGAAAGAACTGCTTCGAGATGGTTGAGGCGCTTGCCCACCAGAATGCTGGCACCAATGGTTCCTGGGCCGATCATGATCGGCATGGCTATTGCCCCGGCCATGTGCCGTGATTCACCTCGCAATCCTTCGATTGCCGAGTTGCCTTGGAAGACAAAGCGAATTCCGATGAGGAGAAAAACAATCCCACCAAATACCTGAAAAGAAGCAAACTCGGCCTGCAATACGTCCTTGAACAGAACATCTCCAAGAATGGCGAAGGCTGAAAACACGCTGATGCTGATGAGACCCGCCCTGAGAACCACCTTGCGAAAGGTTGCTGTGGGGAGTTTGTCAAAAACATCTATCAAGTAAACGACCAAAAGAAAAGGGTTTAACAGCATAAAGAGCAGTATTGATGCACCTAAAAATTTGGACATTGTCTCTTGTTTCTCCTTAATGGATCGGCTTGCCAATGTATTGCCGCAGGTTTCATCGCGACAGGGCGGATCCTTTTTACTGATGTAGATTCTCTCTATACTATGACTTCTGCTGGTTGAAGCTGTCGGTCACCGGTTCGGATCTTCCCTGTAATTTCCTGCCATTTCAGTTTGAAAAATCAGTCACTCCAAGATCCAGAAAACACATCCGTGAAAAGCCCCATGATTTGTATTTTGAGGAATCTGTTTTCTGTTCTTCGCGTGTTGTTTAGTGTGTTGATATTATTGTCAAAATATCTATGTTCTGCAGGGTGTAATGTCTCTGAAATTTGACATATAGCTTTAAATTGGTTACTATCAAAGACCAAACGAAATTTTTAGCGATATTACTATGTCTTGTAAAAGGAGTTTATATGAATATTTATACCAATGATCAGAAGGCAATAGCAAATAAAATCGGTGATAATAATCTGGTGTCACACTGGCGCGACTGGAAGTGGCAGATCAGGCATTCAATTAAAGATATAAAAACATTTGAGCATCTGCTCGGAGTTACATTCACTGATGAAGAAATTAATGACGTCGAGAAAACACTACAAAAATTTCCTCTGTCAATAACACCGTACTATTTGTCTCTCATTGATAAAAACGATTATGCCACAGATCCAATTTTCAGGCAGTCATTTCCTTCCCCGTCAGAACTTGTGGTTAGCCAATGCGACCATGCTGATCCGCTTCATGAAGAGGCTGACAGTCCCGCGCCGGGGATAACCCACCGCTACCCCGACAGGGTTCTTTTTCATGTCAGTAATGTTTGTTCGATGTATTGCCGCCACTGCACCCGAAAACGCAAGGTGGGTGATGTGGACTCCATACCTGACCGCGAAGAAATCACCAAGGGCCTTGAATATATCCGTGAGACGCCGGTTATTCGTGATGTGCTCCTTTCCGGCGGAGATCCGCTTATGCTTTCCGATGAGTATCTTGACTGGATCCTGACCGAGTTGCGCACTATCCCCCATGTTCAGGTGATCAGAATTGGAACGCGCATGCCGGTTGTTCTACCCTACCGTATTACCGATGAGCTGGTTGAGGTTTTCAAAAAACATCATCCACTTTGGATAAACACCCATTTCAACCATCCCCGTGAGATTACACCATCAGCCAAGCAGGCCCTGGCAAAGCTGGCAAATGCCGGAATTCCTCTTGGAAATCAGACTGTTCTGCTGGCCGGGATTAATGACTGTCCGCATATCATCAAAGCACTTGTACAGAAGCTGGTTGAAAACAGGGTGCGTCCCTACTATCTCTACCAATGTGATCTTTCCGAAGGCTTGGCGCATTTCCGGACCACAGTTGGCAAGGGCATGGAAATCATGGAGAGCCTGATTGGACATACCAGTGGTTTTGCGGTTCCCACCTATGTTATCGATGCACCGGGAGGTGGCGGAAAGATTCCGGTGATGCCGAATTATCTCATTACCCTGGCAACGAACAAGGTTGTTTTGAGGAACTACGAGGGGGTGATCACCAGCTATCAGGAGCCGGACAGTTACGAACCGGTGTTCTGCGATCGCAACTGCGCTGAGTGCAAACTGCACCTGAACCTTGAAGGTGCCGAGGAGTACGAGGGGACCGGTATCATGCGTCTCCTGGCGGACCATGACGACACCATTTCTCTTACTCCGGAGGACAATGACCGAATGAAGCGGAGGTCCAATGCATGATTCAATGGAGACCATCGGCCGGTCTCTTATGCACCATGGAACATATAATAACAGAGCCTATCTGATGAAACTGCACGAGGAGGATAGCGGAGAGATCATCGAAAGCCTGGATACCTTGGCTTCTTCCCGCGGCTATTCCAAGATTTTTGCCAAAGTTCCCTTTTGGGCGAAGGACCGGTTTCTTGCCGGCGGTTATGCCGAGGAAGCTCGCATCCCCGGTTTCTATCCCGAGGGGGAAGACCTCTCTTTCATGGGGAAGTTTTTCACCACGGTACGGGCTCAGGAGCAGGAGCCACAACTGGTGAAGGACGTTCTTGCCAAGGCCGAAGCGGCCTCCAAGGTTTCCGTTCTCCCCCCCCTGCCGGCAGGTTTTACGTCACGGGTTGCCGGGGAGGAAGATGTGGAGGAAATGGCGAAGGTCTACTGCGAGGTCTTTGCCAGTTACCCATTCCCTATTCACGACCCTGATTTTCTCCGTTCCGCCATGAAGGATTCGACCCTGTTTTTTGGAGTCTGGAACGGTACCAAAATTGCGGCCCTTTCCTCTGCGGAAATGGATACCGGTTCCGCATCGGCAGAAATGACCGATTTTGCTACTCCCCCTGCCTTTCGCGGGAACGGTTTTGCTCTTCATTTGCTGCGAGAAATGGAGGGCGCCATCAAACTTCTCGGTATCCGGGCGCTCTTCACCATTGCCAGAGCCTACTCATTCGGCATGAATATGACCTTTGCCCGTGACGGTTATCACTACGGCGGGACTCTTACCAACAACACCAATATATCCGGCAGGCTTGAAAGTATGAATGTCTGGTATAAAATGCTCTAATGTTGCAGGTGAAAAGAACCTGCCGTGTTAATGTAACCTGCACGGGTGCCGTTAAGCCCAGACCTGGGGAGTGACTCACAACAGCGTGTCGCTTCGCAGGTTTTTTGTGTTATTGGAGGGTAGTGATGGAACAGGTACCGACACTTTTTCTGGTAACTTTTACGACTCTTCCGGCAATGATCAACCCGCTGGAATCAATCACAGTTTTTCTGAACTCCTGGAAGGTAAAGACCAGAAAGAGCACTGCCAGGTGGCCCGGCGTTCCTGTCTGTATGCATTACTCATGATGCTTTATATGTGTTGTTCGTGAAGATGAACGGCAGGATCCCTTCAGCATCTATCAGCCAGATTTTTCTTCAAAGAGCTGGGTCAGTCTTCTAAGGTGGGCCTTCTCTTCCGCTGCCAGCAGCCCGAATACTTCGCGGGAGCTTTCATCTCTGAAGTGGTCTCTGAGGGAGAGATAACGATCGTATGACCCTACCTCAAGAGACATGGCAAACTCGAGAATTTCTTTGGCATTTTTCTTGCCGGCCCAGGAAAAGGCCTCGCTCAAAGGTACTCCACCCTCCAGATATTTTTCCTGAGGCGGATTGTGCAGAACATCTGTCGGGAAATTTGCGCTTGCCTCCTTGCCACTCTGTTGTCGATACAATTTCACTAGTGCATTTTTATGGTGGAGTTCTGCACCAGCCAGCTCCATGAAAAGTTGGGCCTCTTCACTCCTGTCGAGCCCCTTGGCTATTTCCAGATAGAAAGAGCGCATCCCGTCTTCAAGAAGCCAGGCAAGCCCAGTGAGCTCTTCCGCGGTTTGGGCTGAGAGGAACCAGGTTACACCAACCTCGGGCAACTCCTCTGTGACCATTCCGTTCCATGACCGGATGCCGCCTTCCATGCTGTATGCTTCCGAAAAGCCGGCCCGCGTCAGGATAGAAGCACCTGCACGGCTCCTTATTCCGGCAGTGCAGTACACGAGGGTCGGTTTGCCCGGGTCCAGTTCTTCAAGGCGATCCGGCAGATCGTCAAGCGGGATAAGTTTTGCTCCCGGCAAATGTCCTTGCTTGAATTCGCTCGGCTGTCTGACATCGATAAGCGAGAATTCGT
This sequence comes from uncultured delta proteobacterium, assembly GCA_963748325.1. Lineage (GTDB taxonomy): Bacteria > Desulfobacterota > Desulfuromonadia > Geobacterales > Geobacteraceae > RPRC01. The sequence continues at coordinate 827,570 of CAVVIJ010000001.1, forward strand.
CAGGGTCCATTGAATCGATCATCTTTCTGACGTCCTCAGCAGAGCGAGAAGATATTTTTCGGAAATAGTCCGTGATTGCCACACCTGACTCCTTTTGTCCCCTGACTACTTATGGAGATCTCTCTTCCCGTTCTCCCGAGACCTGATATTTTTTCATGAAACGCCGGTCGACATAGTCTTTCAGGAGAAAGGAAAGTTTGCCGTTTAAGGTAAATGACCTTTTCCAAAGGATTCCCCGTGAATCACCCATGTTGAGGATCAGCATATAGGGTGGTCCTGGATCGAAAGAACCTAAGGGTGTCCCTTCCAGTTTTGCCGCCAGGTTGTGAAAAAGCACCGGATTTTGGCGGACGGCATAAACCCCAACCTTTGCAAGGGGACAGCCGTCAAGGGAGATGCAGTCTCCGCCACCAAAAAGTTCGGGATGTTCGGTGCTCTGGAGAAATCTGTTGACGAGCAAACCATCGTCGGAGCCGATGGGAAGGGCGGAGTCACGAAAAAGTGCCGAAGGCTTGATTCCTGTAGCAATAAAGGCGAAATCATACTTGAGGCAGCTTCCGTCTGTGAGAGTGACGAACCCTTTTTCAATGTTCTTCGCCCGTACGCCGGTTTTGATATGGATGTTTTTCTTGAGCAAAGATTTTCGTGCCAGGGTGCGGACCCTTTCGGGGGTGTGCCGAAGCAGTTCTCTCCCCGCCACGAGGGTAATGCTTGACCGATTAGGTTTGTTGCGCATGAGTCGCCAGAGATTTGCCGAGATTTCAACTCCGGCCGGCCCTCCTCCGATCACGATCAGATCCAGTTGCCGTTTTTCGATTTCTCGAAGCAGAGATGTTCGGGCTTTGTAGAGATTCAGGACCGGCTTCACTGGGAAAACATGGTCAGCGTCGTTAACAAGGGGCTCTACCTGAACTTCACTGCCGGTGTTGAATGATGCAACATCGTATGAAATACTTTGGCCTGAATTGAGGAGAATTGTCCTGTCCCGGGGGGTAACCCTGATGGCCTTGTCCTGAATGAATTCTGCGCCACGCTCCTCTGCCATCGTACCGACATGAAAACGTGCCTGAGTCGGATCATAAAAGCCACCGAGCATACCGGGTCCCATGCCGGAATAATAGTGATAGGGTGATGGGCTGACCAGGGTCACCTTGTGTCCCCGTGCCGTCAATTGGCCGATATTCAGCAATGATGTCATATGGGCGTGCCCGCCACCGACAAGAACCAGATGTTTGCCCATGCAGGAACCTCCTGCTAAAAGCGTAGTTCGATCCGGGCAGTTGTCAATAGAAACGGGAAGTATTGCCGGGAACAAAAGTCAGGCTTGTACTGAGAGGGTTTGTTCTTGACCTCTCCAGCGGCTTCCCCTAAACTTAAAAATCTTATGTCCGTATGTTTTCATCTGAAAAAGGGTCGTTGTGCCGTCCTACTTCATGGGTATGACGATTTTTAGCGAGTTCCAGGAAAATGGTAGCGGAGCTGGAGGGGTTAATGAGATCGGAGGCGATTGAGGAAGGAGTGCTCGAATTCGAGCGAGCCCGAAGAGCTATCGCTATGGAGAATACCGTGGCAGGATTGGCTAGCTTGGAGAAGGCGTTGTCGCTGAATGACCAAAAGGGCTGGTATTCTTATCTGGGTTATTGCGTTGCAAAGGAGAGAGGGCAGGTTTCCCGGGGGAGCGACCTTTGCATGATTTCTCTCGAGCAGGAACCGGACAACCCCGAGCACTACCTGAATCTGGGGAAAATTCTTCTTCTTTCCGGAAACAGGTCTGAGGCGTTGCAAGTACTCCGTGATGGGGTCGCCCGGGGTGAAAACGCTGAACTTATAGCATTACTTAATAAGTTCGGCAAGCGCAAGTCGCCCCTCTTCCCCTTTCTGCCGCGCTCAAATCCCTTGAACAAGTATCTCGGGCGCCTTTTTCATCGACTGGGTTTGCGCTAGCAGCAGCCGAGGCAGGCGCCCGCAAAGAATTCACTTTCATCTGGATTCATTGCCTGACGCCTACCGTTCCGGGTAATTCTCCTCTTCCGGTCAGGTGCGGGAGAGGCTGCAAATGGCTGTCCGCATGCGGATGCAGGTCAGCGCTCTGTTACTTCTTGCCGCTTTTATCAATCATTTTAATAATTTGCGCTGTGATATCCTTCATGTCAACAGTGTTGTCGACATAGAGGAGTTCCTTGTTTATGACAATGGCAGCAAACCCGTTTGCCTTCCCATAGTCTGCGGCTGACTTTGCCACGGATTCGTAGAGCTTCTTCAGCATCTCAGTTTCCTTTGCGTGAACCTCCTTCTCGGCATTTTGAATAAATTTCTGGAAGCTCTCCAGCTTCTTTTTAAACTCTTTGGCTTTGGCTTCACGCTGGATCGGGGCAAGAGATGGCATTTGCGCTTCAATGGCGGCTTTCTGCTTTTTCAGTTGTGCTTCCTTGGACTTGATCTTTTTCTGGAGTATCTCCATTTTTGCTTTGACCTCGGCAGCGGCTGCTTTGCCGGAGGACGAATCCTGGGCGATCTTTGCCATGTTGATAATGCCTATTGTAACGCTTTGCGTTTTTGTTACGGGGAAAGCTGGCATATCTGCGGCTTTGAGCAGTGTCGGCGTCATTTCTGCTGAGTTGCTGTTTCCCGAAAGGGTGGGTTTCTGGGAGCTGTTTGCCTCTGGTTCGGCTGCCAGTGCCGTCAGCGTGGAAAGGGCGATAAGGGCGACAGTTGCCAGTGGAAGTAGGAATTTCCTCATTTTAAGACCTCTTTCTTGGGGAGCATATCTGCTGCTCTACCCGGGGAGTAGTTGCCCTTTACGTTAATTCTTTTGCGCTGAATAGGCAAATAAAAGAAGTGCTGGCTGTTCCACGCGGGTATCTGCTGGACTTGAATGCCGGCACGTTGAAAATAACTCTTTACAAGGCAACGGTGATTCATATATATTTCCCGTTCACGGAGAGATGTCCGAGCGGCTGAAGGAGCACGACTGGAAATCGTGTGTGCGTTAATAGCGTACCGAGGGTTCAAATCCCTCTCTCTCCGCCAGATTTTGAGCACGAGCTACTTAACTTTTCAGATAGACAGACAGTATCCCGGATGGTAGGGCCGTCAAGCCGAGTATCGGCACGGGGTCGGGATAGTGTCTGTTTCGCGTTTTACGGACACAGCTGATAGCTGGGTCTCACGCAACGGCAGGTTATGAACTCCGTCAGGTCCGGAAGGAAGCAGCGGCAGTAACCGTCACCGTGTGCCGTGAGGCAGCCCAGCTATCAGCTGTGTCCGTAAGAATTTCCGGTCACTTCCCATCCAGTTTTATTCCCGTCACGAGCTCGCAGGTGTGGCCGTGATACCGTCATTGACTTTCTGAAGCAGTACGGGCCAGCGGAAATTTTGGGGGTCTGAAGCAGGCTATGGGGCAGACATTTTTTTCAAGTCCTGCTCTTCGAGTTTTTCCTGCGTATTCTGAACCCGTCTGCAGTGAGGCGATACCACCTTTGTCGTACCTTGTCTTAGCGAGAAAATGGCGGCCACAGACATTCCAGGACCTTATTGGTCAGGAGCATGTCTGCCGGACGCTGCAAAATGCAATCGAGTCCGGCCGGGTTGCCCATGCCTTTCTATTTACGGGTGCTCGCGGTGTCGGGAAGACCAGTGCTGCCCGCATTCTCGCCAAAGCCCTCCAATGTGAAAACGGGCCGGCACTGGAGCCTTGCAATGTCTGTCCTGCGTGCCTGGAAATAACGGCGGGCAATTCCGTAGATGTTTTCGAGATCGATGGGGCTTCCAATACCGGTGTCGAAGATATTCGCGAACTCAGGGAAAATATTAAATACCTCCCGTCTCGCTGTCGCTTCAAGATATTTATCATTGATGAAGTTCACATGCTTTCCACGAGTGCCTTCAATGCGTTGCTCAAGACCCTGGAAGAGCCTCCTCCCCACGTAAAATTCATCTTTGCCACGACCGAACCCCATAAAGTTCCCATTACGATTCTCTCCCGTTGTCAACGGTTCGACTTCAAAAGGATTCCGTTGCCCAAGATCGTAAAGCTGCTGCGGACCATCGTTGATGAGGAAAAGGTTGCTGTCAGTGATGCTTCCCTTACTGCCATTGCCCGTAAGGGTGACGGCAGCATGCGGGATTCCCTGTCGACCCTCGATCAAGTCCTGGCATTTTGCGGTGATGGCGTTGACGATGATGAGGTGATTGCGCTTCTTGGTGTTGTGGACAGGCGTTTGCTTCTCGAGACCTCCAGGACTGTATTTGCCAGGGACTGCCGGGCCGCCCTCGACATTGTGGCGCGGGTGGATTCTTTCGGATATAATATGCGCAGTTTCTGCCAGGAACTGATCGACCACTTCAGGAATTTCGTCGTGGTAAAGGTTTCGGCAAATCCGGCCGAACTCCTTGACCTTGCCGAGGGGGAATTGGCGGATATTCGGGAGCAGGCTTCTGCCGTAACTCTTGACCAGATGCAGAGATACCTCTCGATACTGCTGAAGGCAGAGGTGGAGATGTCTCTTTCCGGGTTTACGCGCCTCGTCCTGGAAATGGCTCTGCTGAAAATGTGCACGCTTCTTCCCGTTGTGCCGGTGGATGAAATTATCGACCGACTGAAGGCGATCGAGGGAGGCTCAGGGAAAAGGGTCGCGACTTCTGTTGCGGCACCAGCAGCTTCGTCACCAAGGGCATCAGCTCCGGTTCGTGCTGCGGAATCGCCCGCGGCCCCTCCTGTTGAGCCACCCCTTTCAAATCCTGCGCAGGACGGATGGCCCGGGTTTGTTGCCTTTGTCAACAGGGAGAAGAAAAGCCTTGGTAAAATTCTCGAGCATGGCCGGCCACTCCAGTTCTCAGAGAAAGACGTGGAGATAGGGTTCCCTGCCGGATCCTTTCACCTTTCCTGCCTCCAGGACGCCGAATCCCTGGCCGCTCTCACTGAGCTGGCGGCACGATTTTGCAAGGCAAAGCCCGCCGTCCGCTTGACTCCTCTCAATGGAGAGAACAAAGGACTTCCGCCAACCGTACAGGAAAAAAAAAGCCTTGAAGCTGACGGGCGACAGCGAAAATTAGAAGAAACCGCACGTAAACATCCTCTTGTCACGGCTGTTGTCGAGATGTTTGAGGCAGAAATTACCGAAGTAGTCGCACATGAGCGCGATGCTGGTTTAAAGGAGGAGAGAGACTGATGTCCAAGGGTTTAGCACAAATAATGAAACAGGCTCAGCAGATGCAGCAGAAAATGGCACGCCTTCAGGAAGAGGCAAGTCAGCGAACTGCCGAAGCATCTGTCGGCGGTGGCGCAGTAACTGCAGTGGTGAATGGCAAAAATCAGGTGCTGTCATTGTCCATTCGCAAAGAAGCGGTTGATCCTGACGATGTGGAAATGCTCCAGGATCTGGTTGTATCTGCGGTGAATGAGGCTCTCAAAAAGGTACAGGGTGAAGTGGCGGCCGAAATGGAAAAAATTACCGGAGGCATGAATATCCCAGGTCTTTTCTAAGAAAATGTGCCAAAGAAATATGATGCCCTACCTGTTACACCGAATGGCTCGCGGAGGTTGGCTTTTTTGTCCTGCCTCCCCGGGCCTTTCTTTATTCGTTGAAAAAGAGATACGTTCGAAATCATCGGCATGGCACTTCTGCAATTTTATGCTTTTACTCTTTGTAGAAAACTGTTATATTTCAAAATTCATCACTAAAACAGTAGGTTTTTAGTTATTATAAAATGTGGCTGAGGCCATTTTATTTATCGTAAAAATAGGTTATATTTCTTGTACCGTTATGATACATTTTTCGCAATCCCTGACCAGGCTTATTGGAGAGTTGAAGAAGTTACCCGGAGTCGGGGAGAGAACGGCGTTGCGGCTGGCATTTCATATCTTGAAATCGCCCCGGATGGCCCAATCACTGGCCGAGAGTCTCCTTGATGTAAGCAAGAGCGTCAGATTCTGTTCGGTGTGTTTCGGTATTACGGAAGATGATCCGTGTTGTATTTGTAGCGGGACCAGGGATGATTCGGTCCTTTGCGTAGTGGAAGAGCCTCAGGATTTGCTGGCTGTTGAACGGAGTGGTGCTTTTCGGGGGCGTTACCACGTCCTTCATGGTGCACTTTCCCCGCTGAATGGAGTCATGCCGGGAGATCTGAAAATTGCCGAGCTTATGAAGCGTCTCGAAAGCTCGGGGATTCGTGAAGTTGTACTGGCAACCAACTTTACCGTCGAAGGTGAAGCGACAGCGCTTTACTTGAGCGGACTCATCAAGCCACTTTCCATAAAAGTTACACGACTTGCCCACGGCATGCCGATTGGCGGTGATCTCGAATATGTGGACGCCGCCACGGTGCAGAGAGCCCTGGAAGGTCGCAACGAGCTCTGACGGCTCAAGAAGCCGCATGAGACCCAAATAATGACCTGAGTATGGTCAGAACAGCAACTCAAGGAGGAGTTTTGCATGAAACGCAAAATGGTTACGATCGATGGGAACACCGCCGCAGCCTATGTAGCCCATGCAACTAACGAAGTAATCGCTATCTATCCCATTACACCGTCTTCTGTTATGGGTGAAATTTCCGATGAAAAGAGTGCCAAGGGTGAAAAGAATATCTGGGGCACCGTGCCTCAGGTAAGCGAAATGCAGTCGGAGGGAGGGGCAGCCGGAGCGGTTCATGGTGCACTTCAGGCTGGGGCTTTGACCACAACTTTTACGGCCAGTCAGGGCTTGCTCCTGATGATCCCCAATATGTTCAAGATTGCGGGCGAGCTTACCTCAACCGTATTTCATGTCTCCGCACGTGCCATCGCAGCTCAGGCGCTCTCCATCTTTGGCGACCATTCGGACGTGATGGCATGCCGCTCTACGGGGTGGGCAATGCTTTGCTCGAACAATGTCCAGGAGGTCATGGACTTTGCCTTGATTTCCCAGGCTGCAACGCTCAGATCGCGCGTTCCGTTTCTCCATTTCTTCGACGGTTTCCGGACCTCGCATGAAATTCAGAAAGTGGAAGAGATGACCTACGACGATATGCGGGCCATGCTTGACGAAGATTTGATCTTTGCACATCGTGCGCGCGCACTTTCTCCTGACCATCCGGTGCTGCGCGGTTCTTCCCAGAATCCTGACGTCTATTTCCAGGGACGTGAAACGGTAAATAAATATTACCTGGCAACCCCGCAGATTGTTCAGGATGAGATGGATAAGTTTGCTAAACAAGTCGGTCGCCAGTACAAGCTTGTTGATTACGTTGGCGCACCGGATGCTGATCGCGTTATTGTTATCATGGGTTCCGGCGCCGATGCCGTACATAAGACGGTGGAAACTTTGGTCGTCCGCGGCGAAAAAGTAGGCGTAGTGAAGGTTCGGTTATTCCGCCCCTTCCCCGCTGATGCATTCATTGCAGCGCTTCCGCCGACTGTTAAGAAAATTGCCGTCATGGATCGGACCAAGGAGCCTGGCTCCCTTGGCGAGCCGCTCTACCTTGATGTCCGTACGGTCATTGGGGAAAAGATGGAAGAGAAGTCTACTCACTTCAGCCACTATCCATCAATCGTCGGCGGACGTTACGCCCTTGGCTCCAAAGAATTTACGCCGGCCATGGTCAAAGGCATATTTGATAATCTTGCAAAGGAGACGCCGAAGAATCATTTCGTCGTGGGTATTAACGACGATGTCTGCGGTACGAGCATCGATTATGATCCCTCCTTTACCAATATCTCTTCCGGGATTTATTCTGCCGAGTTCTTCGGGCTCGGCTCTGACGGAACGGTGGGCGCCAACAAGAACTCCATCAAGATTATAGGTGAAAAAACCGACAACTATGTCCAGGCCTATTTTGTCTATGATTCCAAAAAGTCCGGTACCGTAACCATTTCACATCTACGTTTCGGCAAGAATCCTATCAGGGCGCCGTACCTTATTAATCGACCCGATTTTATTGCCTGTCATAACTTCACCTTCCTTGAGAAGTATGACATGCTCTCCAAGGCGAAGGATGGCATTCCATTCCTTCTCAGCTCTCTTTATGACAAGGATGAGGTCTGGGATAAGATTCCCCGCGAAGTTCAGCAGCAGATCATTGACAAGAAACTCAAGTTTTACGTCATTAATGCGGTGAAGCTGGCAGAGGACCTGGGTCTCGGTGCACGTATCAATGTAATCATGCAGACCGCCTTCTTCAAGATTTCCAATATCATTCCCGCTGAGACCGCCATCAAGGCCATTAAGGATGCCATCAAGAAGAGCTATGGCAAGGCGGGTGAGCGGGTTGTTGCAATGAACTACCAGGCGGTTGACGCAACCATCGAAAACCTCTTTGAAGTCAAGGTTCCGAAAAAGGCAACCAGCAAAATCACCATCAAGTCGCCGATCAGCCCTGATGCTCCGGAATTCCTCCGGAACGTTACTGCGGAGATCATCGCCAGTCGCGGTGACCAGCTTCCCGTTTCGGCGATGCCGGCGGACGGGACGTTCCCGACCGGCTCATCCTGTTTCGAAAAGCGCAACATTGCATTTGAAATTCCCCAGTGGGACAAGGACCTTTGCATTCAATGTGCCATCTGTTCCTTCGTATGCCCCCATGCATCAATCAGGATGAAGATGTATGATCCCGAACTCCTGAAGGGTGCACCGGAAAGTTTCCTTTCCGCGGATGCCCGTGGTGCGGAATTCAAGGGGATGAAGTGCAGTGTCCAGGTGGCACCGGAAGACTGTACCGGCTGCGGAGTCTGTGTTCAGAATTGTCCGGCTAAAAGCAAGGAAAACCCTGAGCACAAGGCAATCAATATGACCTTCAAGGCGGATATCCGCGAGCGGGAAGCCAAGAACTGGGATTTCTTCCTCGGCATCCCTGATATCGATACAACTCTCGTGAAGAGGGATTCCTTGAAAGGCAGCCAGCTGATTACCCCGTTGTTCGAGTTTTCCGGAGCATGCGCCGGTTGCGGGGAAACCCCGTATGTGAAGCTCCTCTCGCAGTTGTTCGGCGACAGGGCCCTGATTGCCAATGCTACCGGATGTACTTCCATTTACGGCGGTAACCTCCCGACTACGCCATGGACGAAACGTGCTGATGGCCGTGGCCCGGCTTGGTCTAATTCCCTTTTCGAGGACAATGCCGAGTTTGGTCTCGGGATGCGGCTGACCGTTGACAAGCTTTCCCAGATGGCTAACGAATTGCTGGCGCAGGTCATGGGTTCCGACTGCTCGGGTGCTGAAGAGATCAAAGAGGTCCTTGCTGCCATCAAGGGTGCCGATCAATCCAGCCAGGCTGCAATTGAAGCGCAGCGTGGACGTGTTGCAATACTGAAAGAAAAACTAGCCTCCTGCAACGGCCCTCTGGCAAAACGCTTCCTTGCCGTTGCCGATTATCTGGTCAAGAAATCGGTTTGGGGTGTTGGCGGTGACGGTTGGGCCTATGATATCGGTTTTGGCGGTCTGGACCATGTTATTGCCTCAGGCAAAAACATCAATCTCCTGGTTTTAGATACCGAGGTCTACTCCAATACCGGTGGCCAGGCATCCAAGGCGACACCGATGGGAGCGGTCGCCCAGTTTGCCGCAGGCGGCAAAGCCATGCCGAAAAAGGATCTTGGCCTGATAGCCATGACCTATGGCACTGCTTACGTTGCATCGATCTCGTTGGCCAATCCGGCCCAGGCTGTCAAAGCCTTTATCGAAGCAGAAGCCTTTGATGGGCCTTCACTGATCATTGCCTATTCCCATTGCATTGCTCACGGAATAAATATGACCTATGGCATCGATGAGCAGAAAAAAGCGATTGAGTGCGGACACTGGCCACTTTTCCGCTACAACCCGGCCCTTGCTGAACAAGGCAAGAACCCTCTCCAACTGGACAGTAAAGCGCCGACCCGTTCGTTCGAGGACTACGCCCTCGGCGAGAATCGCTACCGGATTTTGAAAAAGGTCAATCCGAAAGGTGCAGCAGCCCTTTTCAATCAGGCGAATGAATGGACCGCCCGGCGTTTTGCACTCTACGAGCAGCTGGCAAAACTTTCCTATTCCGGTGATGAGGAATAATAATAACCAGACACGTGTAACCAATGTTTTTTTACCTGCTCCGGAAGATTTCGGCTTTCCGGAGCATTTTTTTATCATGTTTTAGAACTGCACCGGGATGAGATCCTGTACTATTCGAATCTGTAACGGTATTGTTAGGATAATTTAAAACCTTGATAAGTCTGGGCGGTTTTGTTATAAAATGACCCGCTGCCCAATTAATTCGTACAGCACGAGGGGTGTGTGCAATGTCGACTGCGCAAATGGTCATGTATGACGACGACTTCAAGCAGTTAAATTACATTTTGGAAAAACTGCTGAAGGAAGCCAATGCCAAGGTGATTTTTCTTGTGGACAAAAACGGCCAGTTGATCTCGGGAGTGGGTGAAACTGAACGTTTTGACACAACATCCCTGGCCTCGCTGACAGCGGGCAACATTGCTGCAACGGGCGGGTTGGCAAAGCTGATTGGTGAAAAAGAGTTTTCAATACTTTTTCACGAAGGGGAAAAGGATAATCTGCATATTTCCATTGTTGGAAGTCGCGTTATCCTTGTGGTGCTCTTTGACAGCCGCTCTTCCCTGGGTCTTGTCCGGCTCAGGGTCAAAAAGGCTTCGGAAGAGCTTGCCCAGATTTTCGACAGCCTGGCAAAAAGGGTTGAAGAGAGAGAGAAGAGTGGTGAGGGTGACTTTCCTTTTGCCGAGATAACCGACGACGATATCGATAACCTGTTCAGTTAGCGAATCTGGCCGGCAGATTGTTCTCGCCGGTTGACGTATTATGTAGTGTACGCTTTTTTTCGAAAGTATTTCATCATCAGAGGTGACGCCAGATGTCTTTCATCAACTACGCCTCCCGTGAGATCAACTGCAAGATTGTTTACTACGGGCCTGGTCTGTGCGGTAAGACGACTAATCTCCAATTTGTCTATTCAAAGACGGCACCTGATGCAAAAGGGAAGATGATCAGTCTCGCCACGGAAACGGAGAGGACCCTCTTTTTTGACTTTTTGCCGCTTGCCCTGGGTGAGATTAAGGGCTTTAAAACCAGATTTCACCTCTACACGGTGCCGGGCCAAGTATTCTATGATGCATCACGAAAGCTCATTCTCAAGGGTGTGGATGGTGTCGTCTTTGTTGCCGACTCGCAGGAAGAGCGGATGGATGCCAATTTCGAATCCCTCGATAACCTTGAGATAAACCTGCGGGAGCAGGGTTACGAGCTTGGTAAACTTCCCTTTGTAATTCAATACAATAAGCGAGATCTTCCCAATGTCGTTCCTGTTGAGGAAATGCGTCAGGAACTCAACCTGATGAATGTTCCTGATTTCGAAGCCTGTGCCACAACGGGTGAGGGCGTGTTCGAAACGTTGAAGGCTGTTGCAAAGCTTATTCTGATTGATCTGAAAAAAGGTAAGTAGCGATCCTGTCTTTCTCAAGCCTGCCGGTAAGGGTACGTTCTTGCGCCCGCTTCCGTGCGGGAGAGGTTCCTCGGTAGTCTCTCCCCATGTCCTTCCCCTATTCTACAGTGATGAAGTCGCTTCGCTGCCAGTTTCGAAAATTTCTTCTGTCTTGCATGCCCTGATTTGTAAAGTTTTTTTTAGTTGCTGGTTTTGCCTTGATGACTGCTGGATTCCCGTTCCATAATCTGCTATCGTATAAAAAAGCAGAAACGAGCGAACCTTATTCGGCCCTGGTGCTGCGAAACTACCGGTTGCTTGAATGCCCTCCATGCCGGACTTTTCTTCATGACTCCAAATAAAAGCTTTTCCGATACAATGAAACAGATAGCCGAGGCGCTTGAGCCGCAGAACGCACATGTCAAGCTCACCGGCCTGCGGGGGTCATCAGCGGCTTTCATTGTTGCCCGGCTGATGGAAAAACTTCCAGCTCCTTTCTTTGCACTTATGCCTGATAGTGAGACAGCGGAAGAATTTTACCGCGAGGTATGTTTCTATTCGGACCGACCACGCTCCATCCACTATTTCCCCTCGTGGGAAACCAACCCGTTTGAGCAGTCTTCACCCCATCCCGACATAAGCGGCGAACGTCTAAGTACTCTGGCTGCACTTCAGGAGGGAAAGGTTTCACTGGTCGTGGTGCCGGTTCCCGCCCTGATGCAGAGAGTGCTTCCCCGGAGCGTTCTGGCAGACCATTCCGAATACCTTGTGGTGGGAGAAGAGATAGACAGGGATACTTTCTTGCGCAAGCTGGTGAATCTCGGTTACTCAATGGTTCCCCTGGTGGAAGACCGGGGCAGTGCCTCGGTGCGTGGCGGAATCGTGGACATGTTTCTGCCCAGTCTGGCCAGTCCGGTGAGGATCGAATTTTTCGGCGATTTCGTGGAATCCATCCGTACCTTTGACCCGGTCACACAGCGTTCGCTTCATCCGCTGGAGGAACTGGTGGTTCTTCCTTCACGGGAGATTGTCCTTACCGAAGAGGTAGTGGAGAGTTTTGCCTCTCGTCTGAAAGGGCGTTGCGATGACCTCGGTATACCCGCAACCCGACGCAGGGAGTTGCTGGAACAGTTACAGCAGGGCATTTATCCACCGGGTGTCGAGTATCTGCAGCCCTTGGTGCACCCGGGACTGGAAACGCTTTTTGACTATGCAGCTGCCGGGGCTGTCGTGGTCGAGATTGATACTTTGGCGGTTCAGGAGGCGGCAAGCCGTTGTGCCGAGGATTTTTTTGCCGCGGGGAAACGAGCGGAAGAAAAAAACGCAATTGTCTGCGAGGCACAAGATCTCTGTTTGCGTCCCGAAGAGTTGACCTCTCTGCTGTCGGAAAAGAAACTGGTTTCGCTGCCTTTCCTCGAGATTGAGGAGAAAGAGGACGCGAGTCTCTGTGTCCGCTTTTCCGTACTGGAAAATCACGACCTGAAACTGACCATGTCCGCTGATAGCGAAGGGGTTCTACGTCCGCTTGTTGAGCGTCTATCCCTGTGGCTGGAAGAGAATTGCCGCATCTTCATCGTCTGCCATCAGCGGAGCCAGGTCCAGCGCCTCGACGAACTTCTCCGCCCCTATGACCTGCCGCTCAGTTTCAGCGAAGAGCCGTTTTCCTCCGGTAAGGCAGCTGAGGGTCCGGGAATTCATCTGCTCATGGGAGAGATTTCCCGCGGCTTTCGTCTATTCGAAGACGGTCTTGTTGTCATTGCCGAAGAAGAGATCTTCGGCAAAAGGGTCAAGCGCCGTGACATTTCCGACATCCGCAAAAAACAGATCCTGGTTTCCCTTGAAGAGCTCAAACCGGGTGATTTCATGGTGCACCTGGATTTCGGACTCGGAATCTACCGGGGGCTCCAGCATCTGGAATTCGACCGTATCGGCGAAGATTTTCTGCTGCTCGAGTATGCCGGCGGTGACAAGCTCTACCTGCCGGTGGATCGAATCAACCTGGTCCAGCGCTATGTCGGTGCCGAAAATATCCAGCCCTCCCTGGACAAACTGGGCGGGGTCGGCTGGGAGAAAAAGAAGGCCAAGGCGCGTGAGGCCATTGAGGAGATGGCCGAGGAGTTACTCAAGATCTATGCGACCCGCCAGGTGCATGAGGGTTTTGCCTTTTCTCCGCCCGACGAGCTGTGCCGTGAATTCGAGGCTTCCTTTGCTTTTGAGGAAACACCGGATCAGATGAGTGCCATTAACGATGTGCTCAGTGACATGCAGAGCCCGAAGCCGATGGACCGCCTCGTCTGCGGTGATGTCGGCTACGGCAAGACCGAAGTTGCCATGCGTGGGGCATTCAAGGCTGTCCTGGACGGCAAGCAGGTTGCCGTGCTCGTTCCGACCACGGTCCTTGCCCAACAGCACCTGGAAACCTTCCGCAAACGGTTCGGTGCATATCCGGTGTCCATTGACATGCTCTCGCGTTTCCGTACACCACGCGAACAGAAGGCTGCCCTGGAAAAGTTGAAGAAGGGGGAGCTCGATATCATCATCGGAACGCATCGACTGTTGCAAAAGGACGTCAGTTTCAAGGATCTCGGGCTGGTCATTGTTGATGAGGAACATCGTTTCGGTGTCTCCCACAAGGAGAAGCTGAAACAATACCGGGCTGTCGTGGATACCATGACCTTGACCGCCACGCCGATTCCCCGAACCCTCAACATGTCGCTGGCAGGCATCCGCGACCTGTCCATTATCGATACCCCGCCGGGAGACCGGCTGGCGATCAAGACCTTTGTCGCCCGCTATTCTGATGAGCTTATTCGCGAAGCGGTAATGCGCGAGCTGCGACGGGGCGGTCAGGTTTTTTTCGTTCATAACCGGGTTCAATCGATTGGTGCCATGGCTGATCATCTCCGCACCCTGATTCCCGAAGCCAAGCTGGCTGTAGGTCACGGCCAGATGCAGGAGAAAGACCTCGAGGAGGTTATGCTCGGTTTCATGCATGGAACCTTCAACCTGTTTCTTTGCACGGCTATAATCGAGTCGGGACTCGATATTCCTTCCGCCAATACCATGATCGTCAACCGGGCGGACATGTTCGGCCTCGCCCAGCTCTATCAGCTGCGCGGGCGAGTGGGTCGCTCCAATCAGCGCGCCTATGCCTACTTCCTCATTCCTCCTGAGGGGTCGATCACTTCCGACGCCCGGGAGCGGCTGCGGATTATTCAGGAACTTACCGAGCTTGGCGCGGGTTTTCGTATCGCAACGCATGATCTGGAGATTCGCGGCGCTGGCGATTTTCTCGGCTCGCGGCAATCAGGGAATATCGCCGCAGTAGGTTTTGAGCTGTATTCGGAACTGCTCGAGGAGGCGGTCAGCAAGCTGAAAGGCGAGGAAATCGTCGAAAGGGTCGAGCCGGAAATTAATCTGAAAGTTCCGGCCTTTGTACCCGAGGATTACGTGCCGGATCCGAACCAGCGACTGATTATCTACAAGACTCTTGTGCAGGCTTCCCAGGAGGAAGATGTGGACAGTGTCGGCGACGAGCTGTTGGACCGCTTTGGCAAGCTCCCCTTGACCGTCAGCTATCTTCTCGAAACGATGAAGCTTCGTATCCATTTGCGGAAACTTCTGGTCAAACGGCTGGAATTCAACGGATCCCAGCTTGTTTTCGCTTTTCACGAAAAAACAGCGGTTTCACCGGATACAGTTATCGGCTTGATTCGAAACTCGCCGAATATTTACCGGTTCAGTCCCGACTTTGTACTTACTGCCCTTGTCAAAGATGCCTCCTTCGAAGGGGTACTAGAAGCGGCTAGAAATCTCTTGAAAAGGCTTGTTTGATATGGTAGCTTCGCAACCTGTTGATCTGTCTCTAACTATACGGTAAAGGAGAAATTCCGTGAACTATGTAAATGTTTCCCGGGTACTGGTTACAGTGCTCCTGGCTTTTGGTCTTTTTGCTTGTAAACCTGCAGCTAACGAGCAGGGCAAGTCTGATGGAAAAGTGCTGGCAAACGTAAATGGCAATGTGATTACGACGCAGGATTTCAAGAACGAAGTGGATAGATTGCCTCCGTATCTGAAGCCGATGGTACAGTCGCCTCAAGGAAAGAAGGAATTGCTGGACAGTATGGTCGTTCGCGAGATTATCCTCGAGCAGGCCAAGAAGGACGGCGTGGATAAGAGCAAGGAGGTTGCCGAACGGCTTAAAGATCTCCGCAAACGTCTGATTGTCGAGACCTACCTGAAGAAGAAGGTCGAGCAGGAAGCCCTGGTTTCCGATGCCGAATTGAAGAAGTTCTATGATGCGAACAAGGATAAATTCAAAACCGGAGAACAGGTCCGAGCCAGCCATATCCTGGTCAAGACCGAGAAAGAAGCCAAGGATATTCTTGCCCAGCTGAAGAATGGGGCTAATTTTGCAGATCTTGCGAAAAAGTACTCCACTGATTCAACTGCTGCAAAAGGCGGCGATCTCGGATGGTTTTCCAAGGGCGCCATGGTACCCGAGTTTGACAAGGCGGTTTTCAGTCTGAAAAATGGTCAGGTGTCAGGGATCGTGAAAACCAAGTTTGGCTACCATATCATCAAGGTTACCGGGGAACGGCCTGCCGGTATTCGGTCTTTTGATGAGGTGAAGGAACAGATCAAGAGCACTCTCCTTCCGAGCAAGCAGCAGGAAATTTTTCAGAAAATGAAAGAAGACCTGAAGAAAAATGCCAAGGTATCCATCAATGAGGACGTGCTGAAGAGTATTGACCTGTCGGACGGAGAAAGCCAGGGAACGGAAGCGGCTCCGAAGCAGTAATCCCCCACGACAATCGGGAAGGCAAAGCATGATGCTTTGCCTTCTCTCATATCCGGGCTTGGTAGCCTTTCGAAGTGAAATCATTATGAAAAAAATAATCTTACTTGTAGTTGCCCTGTTTCTTGTCCTTCCTCAGCTCGCTGCAGCGGAAAAGGTAAGCGGTATTGCCGTCCTCGTGAATGACGAACCGATTACGACCTACGATATTGCCAAAGAAGAAGATGCCATAAAGAGCGGCATGGCCGATACCTCCTCGCTGGCCACGCCGGCTGCCAGGGCAGAGCTGCATCAGGCCGCACTTGACGCGCTCATCAACAAAAAGCTGATTGCGCAAAAGGTCAAGGAACTGGGGATCCGGGTTAGCGATGAAGAGGTGCAACAAGCCATAGATGATGTTAAAAAGACCAATAACATCACGGAAGAAAAACTACGCGCGGCCCTGGCGGCCCGGGGAATTTCTTTCGAAGAGTATAAGGCACAGCTGAAGGACCAATTGGAGCGATTGCGCTTGATCAGTCTCGAGGTTCGATCAAAGATCCAAGTCAGTGAAAAGGAAATTCAGGACTACTATGATGCTCATGTCGGGGAGTTTCAGGTAGATGAAGCGTTCCATGCCCGTCAGATCTTTTTTGCGATACCTGACAATGCCTCGGTAGAACAGCGCAAAAAGATTCAGGAAAAAGCGGAGAAAGTTCTTGGTGAGGCAAAGTCGGGCGCGGATTTCTCCGCGTTGGCGAAAAAGTACTCCGATGATCCTTCCGGTAAAGAGGGCGGCGATCTCGGTTTTCTGAAAAAATCTGATCTGCTTCCTGCGTTGGAAAAAACCCTTGCCGCTATGAAGGTGGGTGAGGTGAGCGGGCTGGTCAAGACTTCGGCGGGACTTCATATTTTCAAGCTGTTAGAGCATCGTGAGGGCAAAAAGCAGGACCTGGCCTCGGTAAAACAAGAAGTGGAAGGCATCCTGTATAAGCAGAAGTCGGAGGAACGCTTCAGCCAGTGGCTCGAAGGCTTACGCAAAGATGCCACCATCGAAATGGTCGAAACGAAATAATTACCTGCGGGGAATCAGATTCCATCTGCAGAAAGTTCTTCAATCAGTTTCTTCTGTGAAGCGCTGAGGTGCTCCGGCACCTTGATGGAAATCTTCACAAACAGATCACCCTTTGTGGCTTTTCCCGGGTGGGGAATGCCGAATCCCTTCAGTCTTATCTTGGTGCCCGGCTGGATTCCGGCCGGGACCTTGATTCTCTTCGTACCATCCAGTGTCGGAACCTCAAGTGTTGTCCCCAGTGCAGCCTCACTGAAAAGGATCGTGCGTTCCACAACAATACTATCATCTTCCCTGCTGAATACCGGATCGTTTGCCACCTTGATGGTCAGATACAGGTCACCGGCCGGTCCCCCGCTGATGCCGCCTCCCCCCTTGCCCTGGATGCGGAGCTTTGCATCATGGGCAATCCCTGCGGGTATCTTTACGGAAAGGTCCTCGCGAACGCCCTCCCGCATGAAAGAGACTCTTTTTTCACCTCCCGTTGCCGCTTCACGGAAAGTCACGGATAGATCCATGGAGAAGTCTTCGCCGCGCTGTTTTCTCGTCCGGAATCGTGTGCCGCCCTGCGCCCCGCCTGCAAAGATTCTGGAAAATATATCGTCGGAACCGTAGCCCATATCTTTGAAGATGTCGCCAAAATCGAAATTGCGGAAGATATCTTCCTGAGAGTAACGCTGATGGAAACCGGAGGAGCCGAACTGGTCGTACTGTGCTTTTTTCTGTGGATCAGAAAGAACTGCATATGCTTCGCTTATCTGCTTGAAGGTTTCTTCCGCTTCTTTGTTACCGGGGTTTTTGTCCGGGTGATACTTTATGGCCATTTTTCGATAGGCTTTTTTTATCTCTTCAGCTGAAGCGCTTTTCGACAACCCTAGAAGTTGGTAGTAATCTTTGCTTGCCATGGTGGAGTGTATCCTTTTCAATTTTTTCACTAAAGCTTTTTGAATGTAATATCTGTTATGCCCCCTGTCAACTCAAACTGCTGTGAACGAATGCATTTCTTCACGTCTGGATGACTTTCCCCGTCTCCGGGAGCTTCAACTTCGTGTTTTCTCCCTCGCTAAAGAATTCCTGAAAGAGAGTTCGATTTCTCCCAGAGTAATATTCCCTTGACAGATCATTTCAGCTGACTAATAATTAGGTAACCGAACAATGTCGGTGCAATGAGTCGATGATGATCGTCCCGGGTCCGCACGAGAATTTCCGAATTGTCGGCATGACGTTGCAATTGCACACACGCTTCTGCGCAGGCTGGAGAACACTATGGAAAGAATTGCACGCATTGCAGAAATGTACCCTCAGATCATGAAAGTCATGGGCAGGCTGCGAAGCACCCTGCATGAGGGAATGGACCTTACCTACAATCAGTTTAAAATGCTGCTTGCAATCAACGATAAGGGGATTTGCCCTCTTACGACACTTGCCACGGAGTTGTCGATAGCAATGAGTTCTGCCAGCGAAATGGTAGATAAATTGGTAAATTTGGGCCTTGTCTGTCGTTCGGTGGATGCCGAGAGCCGCCGACGGGTCACGATTCAGGTCACGACGGAGGGAGAAAAACTCATATCCGATCTTCAGAAGGGGATCGTCGAGAATTATCGCTCGCTGCTGGAGCGCTTGAGTGACGGTGATCAGGCGCGGCTCGTGGATGCCCTGGAAACCCTGGTCGAAATTCTCGGACACAGTTATGGTGCGGAACCGGCACAGGAAGTACAACCGGAAAGGAGTCATAGAGCATGAAAAGGGCACTTGTCATTGGCGGAGGGATTTCTGGTCTGGCAACTGCATTTTATCTGCAGAGAAGGGCACAGGCAGCAGGCTTTGACCTGGAAGTAAAAGTACTGGAAAAGGAAGAAAGACCGGGTGGAAAGATCCGGAGTATCAAGGATCAAGGGTATCTCTGTGAATGGGGCCCGAACGGTTTTCTCGACAGTAAGCCGCAGACCCTTGAACTATGTGCGGACCTCGGAATCAGCAAGCAGCTGCTGAGAAGCAATGATAACGCCCGCAAACGCTTTATTTTTGCCGATGGAGTGTTGCATCGCCTGCCGGAGAGCGGGTCGTCATTTTTCGCTTCAAAGTTGATCTCCTGGCCCGGGAAAATTCGTCTCGCCATGGAGCCCTTTGCTCCGGGCAGTCCGAAAGGTGTTGACGAGACACTTGCTGCCTTTGGTCGCAGAAGACTGGGAAACGAAGCGCTGCAAAAGCTGATTGCGCCCATGGTATCAGGAATTTTTGCCGGTGATCCGGAAACCATGTCGCTGAAATCCTGCTTTCCTCGCATTGCCGAACTTGAGAGCGAGTACGGGGGGCTGGTCAAGGCGATGGTGCTGTTGGCCAGAAAAAAAAGGCGCGAGCGGGCCGAAGGGAAGGTAGTGTCGAGCGCCTCCGGTCCGGGTGGCATTCTGACCTCGTTCCGCGAGGGAATCGAGGAGGTTACCGGGTCTCTGGCCGAAATCCTCGGGAGTGATGTGGTTGCAACGGGGCAGCAGGTCCTTGCGGTCAACAAGGGGAAGAGCGTCCCCTATCGGGTTCAAACCACGACGGGAGAGCTGGACGCCGATCTGGTTGTCGTTGCCGCTCCGTCCTTTGCCGCGGCAAGAATGTTGCGTTCCGTAAAGAATACTATTGCCGATATGTTAGAGGATATTCCCTACGCATCGATGACCATCGCCTGTTTCGGCTACGAAAAAGAGCGAATCGGCCATAATCTTGACGGCTTTGGTTACCTGATTTCCAAAGCGGAGGGAATGTCGACCTTGGGGACACTCTGGGATTCGAGCATTTTCGAGAATCGAGCACCGGAGGGACATGT
Source organism: uncultured delta proteobacterium (assembly GCA_963748325.1). Lineage (GTDB taxonomy): Bacteria > Desulfobacterota > Desulfuromonadia > Geobacterales > Geobacteraceae > RPRC01. The sequence goes on from CAVVIJ010000001.1 coordinate 847,631, forward strand.
TCTGCTCAGGACCATGCTGGGTGGCGCCTGCTTCCCGGAGTACGTCGAATTGCCGGACGAGGAGGTCGTGAGGCGGGTCGAGAGCGATCTGAGGACAACCATGGGGATCAAGGACTCACCGGAGTTTATGCGCGTTTTCCGCCACGAAAAGGCCATTCCCCAGTATACGGTGGGGCATGCTGCCCGACTGAAGGGGCTCGATGAAAATCTTTCGTCGCTACCCGGACTGATCCTGACCGGGAATTCCTATCGGGGAATCAGCTTGAATGACTGCGTAGCTTCTGCGGTCAGGTCTGCTGACGCAGGGCTGGCGTATCTGCAGGAGAGGTGATGCCTACTTGTATTTTTTCCTCCGGAACAGTCCTGTTTTCAGGGACGTGATCCGGTCCAGAAATAATAGTCCGTCGAGGTGGTCGAGTTCATGCTGGATTGCAACCGCCTCAAAACCGGACGATTCCAACTCGCGAACCTCTCCGTTTTCGTCCTGAAAGCGGAGAGTGATTGACACGGCACGCTCCACGTCTCCCGTGTAATCGGGAACACTCATACAGCCTTCACGCATGACAGCCGCTCCCTCCTGCCGGAGAATTTCCGGATTAATCAGGATGAGGAGACCGTGATTGTTGTCTTTTCCCAATTTGCTTTTCGATACATCGACGACGCAGATTCGCCGGACCTCCCCGATCTGGGGCGCGGCAACTCCCACCGAACCGGGTCCGGCCTGCATGGTATCGATCAGGTCCCGGATCAATGTCCGTACTTCATCGTCAATGGTCGCAACGGAGGTACAGACCTTTTTCAGGGATGCATGGGGGTAGAGGAGAATTGAACGTGCCGGCATAGGCTTAGAGGGATACCGGGGTGACTGACCTGACCCCGATTTCCACGTTGAGCTCCTTTTTTAAATTTTCCAGCAGGCGACTGACCTTCTCGACATCGATTCCCTCCGGAAGCACCGCTTCAAGCATCAGAACGTAGATAGGCTCATCCGGAGTTCCGATCAGTTTGGTGTTCATATCACTGATATTTATCTGCCGTGCGGCCAGTTCCTTCGTTACCTGGTAGACAATGCCCGGTTGGTCCGAGCCATACACGGAGACCATACAGATTTCACCGGAAGGCACTTCGTAGTGGATTTCGTCTCTCGAAAGGGTCCTGACAAAAACGGAAAGTTGCATCGACTCGCCGAAGGCCTTGAAGTCTTCGAGAAGTTGGGTTTTGCTGAAAGGTTTTTTGCGGGAGACGATCAGGATCATGGCAAATTCGCCGCCCAACATGGTGCAGCTGGAATCCTCAATATTGCAGCCGAGCCGGAACAGGACTTCGGCTGCGCCCGCAACAATCCCCGGTCTGTCCTTGCCGATAATCGTTACTGCAAAGTGAACTGCGGCATCTCCACTTCCTTCCATGTAGTGACCTCCTTCAATAAATCTGCTACTGGTTTTGTTCGAGACAGTACGATGTCCGGTCTATAAATCGCGAGTTGTGTCCTGCAACGTATAAAGAGATTTGCGGAAGTAACGAGAATATGTCACTCGTGTTCTCTTTGCAAGGGTATGTCGAAAAAGGATTAAAGAATTTAGTCGGTTATAGCATAGTGCTACCAAGTACGAAAAGAAAAATGTCGATTCCAGCAGAATGTGCACTGCAGGTAAATTTCTTGTTGTGAAGTCTCAAGCTGTCTTGTTGCGCTATCAGTTGTCATAGAACGGAAGTTGCTGCCGTTTGGTCATGAAGGTGTTTCCGCGTTCGGCACGTCTGCAAGGTGAAATTGCTGTTTTGGGGAGAACTGGTTGTTGTTCTTGTCATTGCTTATCAGGGGACTGTATGCGGCGAACTCGCTGATTAATCTTAGATTTTGACAAATAGATTAAGTTAATGTAGATTTTGTACACTTTATCCAATCTCCAAAGAGGATCATATTTTTCTTCGTTGGGTACCTGGTTTTTCATTGTTGGGGTGTTTCCCTATGGATTGTTTGGAATTTACTGTTTGCCGGAACCTCATCATTCGTTCAGTGGACACGCCGCGGAATGATTCCGGGGCGTTGTTTGCCACGGGGGTAGTGGGGCAGCCATACCAGCGATTTTTCCCGATCTTCCTTGAATGCGGCGATGATGCGGTGCAAACGGTTGTGGCGGGTGGTTTTCCCCTGTTTCTTCGAGGACATCAGACGGTCTGCTTCTGCGGAAACATCAAGGCGGATATCAGTATCAATCCTCTGCATGAAGCTGACGGCTCAGTAAGTGGTGCGGTGGTCATACGGAAGATACGTTCCGGGTGGGAGCAACCGGTTGCCGTATCGAGAGAGCGGCAACTTATTGAAATAGGCAAGAGTTCTGCTGCGTTAGCTCATGGTGTCCGAAATCCTCTCAATGCCATCAAGGGGGCGGTAGTCTATCTTAAGGATGCCTACGGTAAAGAGTCGACCCTTGTCGAGTTTGCCGAGATAATTGAAGAAGAAATTTCGAAACTCGACAGTTTTATTACCAGGTTCCTCAGTTCTTCTCTGCTGGAATCAGAGTCTGTTTCTCTTGACCTCAATGAATTGCTGCAACGAATTGTGGCCATGAGTAATTTTCAAGCGTATGCGAAAAAGATTACCTGCAATGCTGAATTCGGAGAAATACCGAAGCTCAAGGTTGATGCCTTTCAGTTTGAACATGCCGTGATGAATGTAGTCAATAACTCACTGGAGGCTATGGGAGAGGGCGGCTTGCTTCAATTGAAAACAAAAATGATTCGACGCAATGATCTTGATTATGTCTCCATTGAAGTCTCCGATACCGGGCGTGGGATGAGCAGAAACGTATTGCGCAAGATTTCCGATTGGGAGGGGAGGAGTCGCCCGCCAGATGGAAGGGGGTTCGGCCTTTTTCTTGCTCGTGAAATTGTTCGGTCCCATGGTGGTCACTTGGAGATTGTCAGCAGAAAAGATATTGGGACAACTGTTTCTATTTATATCCCTGCTGATTTGTAAAAAATTATGTGCAGCTAACTTGATGCTCTGAGGTACACATGGAGGAAAACTCGACCGGCAAGATATTGCTTGTGGACGATGAACAGAATGCCTTGAAAGTTCTCTCGGCAATTTTAAAAGAAGAAGGATATCATGTTCTTCAGGCACAAGATGTAACCGGTGCGCAAAAAGTTCTCGATCTCAACGATATCGATACGGTAATTACCGATCTCAAAATGCCTGGACAGGATGGCATGCACCTGTTTGAGTATATCTCTGTTCGATACCCTGATGTCCCGGTAATTTTTCTTACCGCTTATGGCTCCGTGGATTCAGCCGTACATGCCATTACGCAAGGTGCCTTCTATTACTTCATTAAGCCGCCTGATTATAAGAAACTGAAAGGAATTTTGGGCCGTGCGGTTGAACAACGTCGGCTGAAAAAAGAGATAGAATCACTGAAAAGCAAGCTGGAACTTGGAAAAAAGTCCGAGCAAATTATCGGCAGAACTCCAGCGATGCTCAGGGTATTTGAAACCGTAAATGCCGTGAAGGATTCTGTAAGCAGCGTCCTTATCTGCGGTGAGACGGGAACTGGTAAAGAGGCTATTGCCCGGTCCCTTCATTATCAAAGTACGCGGAAAGAAAAGCCGTTCATTGCAGTAAATTGTGCCGCTATGCCGGGGGGGCTACTTGAGTCTGAGCTTTTTGGTTACGAAAAGGGTGCCTTTACCGGGGCATCATCCCGCAGGATCGGCAGGTTTGAAGAAGCTGCAGACGGCACTATTTTCCTTGATGAAATAGGCGAGTTGGAGATGGCCCTTCAGGCCAAGCTTCTTCGGGTGCTTCAGGAGAAGGAAGTCGAGCGCTTGGGGAGCAATAGGAAGATACGTGTCAATTTCCGGCTCATTTGTTCTACGAACAGAGACTTGAGTCGGGAAATAAAGGCAGGGAATTTTCGTGAGGATCTCTACTACCGGGTCCATGTCGTGCGTATCAATCTGCCGCCTCTCCGGGAGAGGAAAGACGATATTCTGCTGCTCATCTCGGCCTTTCTTAAGGAATATTGTGCTCGAGAGAACAAATCTCTTGAGATTTCTCCCGAGGTTATGGAACTTTTCACTCTTTACCATTGGCCGGGAAATATCCGGCAGTTGAAAAATGTGATAGAGCGGGCAGCCGTGCTCGCAAAGGGTAGCGTTATCACGGTGCGGGAGCTTTCCGATGAAGTCCGGCAGTTTGACATGGGACGGGCTGTGGTGGGGAGCGCAATCAAGCCGTTACGCGAACTGGAAAAAACTGCGATCCGTTCTGCCCTTTTGGAGTGTCGGGGAAATAAGTCCCGAGTTGCCGAGGTGCTGGGTATTTCTCGCAAGTCGCTCTACAAGCGGCTAAAAGAAATGAATGACTAAGCCCCGTGTGTTTTGTTTTTCTTGTGATTCCTGTTCCCTTCCTTGGCCGTGCTGTGGCTTCTCGCCAGAGGGCGGCCATGTCTGTATTGTCTCACCTTGGCGGGTGCCAAAGCTCCTCTGATTAATGTGGGGCACTTGCCTCACGAAACCTTATGCCCTGCCAGTCACTGTATTCGCCACATGCAAACACGCGTCTCTCTTATTTTCCCGCTTCCATACGCCTTTACTTTTTTCCCACCTTCGTCGATCAAAATCATTGCTGTTCAAAAAGTGACCTGTTCAACTTCTGGTCACGAGCTGTTTCCATTGGAAACAGGTTTCTGCGTATAACTGACTAATTTTGTTAGAAATATAAATAAGTGTTTCTATTGGTAACAGCTGTAAAGGCCGCTAGGTAGTGAGCCGCTTACAATGTGTGTCCATTGGAAACACTCTTGCAAAATATCCACTGTCCCTTCGGGCTGTGCCATCCTTGTATGGGTTGTCATTCGAGAGAGGATTACGCCCTTGGAGAAAATTATTCAGTTGATTTCCTCGTAGCTGAAAAGATGGCGAATCGTTTCATTAGTATAAAGAAAACAAGGCTCTCCGTACCGTAGGCAACGAAAATTGATACACACTATAGAGTGATAATGTTAAAATAATTCTCATTTTGGCTCGCTCATTGCTATTAGACACCCGCCATGGAAGAAAATGAAAAAATTATCATAGTGGATGAGTCAGGTTTTTCCCGTATATGCTTTTCCATCCTGCTCGATGAAGGTTTCGCCGCCGAATCTCTGGTTCAAGGGGACAGCGAGTCGCGACCGCTTGGGGAAGGAGTTTCTCTTCTCATAACCAGTTACCCTTATGGAAAGGCGCTCCTGGACAGGATACGTGACCTGACAGTACCCGTCATTATCCTTGTTGACCATATGGGAAAGGATATTGTCGAGTTACTCGAAGATCTCGAAAATTCCTACTGTATGATCAAGCCGATCGACTACCGCAGGTTCACCTTGCTGGTGAAGAATCTGGTAAATGAGACTGTTTTCCGTTATGGAGGGTATAGCATTGTATAAGGGTATTCTCATTTTACTGATGATTGTAGCAGTAGTTTTTTCAGGATGTCGTGGCAAAACAAAGGAAGAGCTGTATTCCGAGGGGCTTAAACAATCCCGGAATGCCAATCCATCTGGCGTGATCGTTCTTATGAAAAGCGCCTTGGAAAAAGATCCGAACTTTCTGGATGCCCGCTACCAACTGGCGCTTGCCTATACTGCGACTGGCAAATTCGAGCACGCGGAGCGTGAATTCCAGAAGGTTCTCCGCCAAAGCCCGTCTTATCCTGGCCTGAAAATGAGCCTGGCGAAACTCCATACTTCAGCCAACAAACCTGATGCTGCAATCGCAGAGACACGGGAGATTTTGAAGGAAAATCCTTCTTCCTCAGAGGCTCTTGAAACACTTGCCACCGCCTATGTGCTCAAGGGGGATATGACGCAAGCGGAAAGCTACCTGCTCCAAGCATTGAAAGTGGAGCCGGGCAGGACCTCTGCACAGGTGCAACTTGCGGCCGTCTACCTGAACGGCGACCGGCGGGACGAAGCAAGGAAGGTGCTGGACGGCATTCTGCAGAAAGATCCGAATAACCTGCGGGCCAACTACCTCCTGGGTACTCTGGAGGATGTCGCCGGAAATAATGTTGCCGCTATTGTCATTTATCAGCGCATTGTCGCGTCACATCCCTCGGATATCCAGGCGCTCTATAAGCTCGGTCTCGTTTACCTGAAAAAAGGAGATACCTCCAAGGCGGAGCAAACCGCAACTGACCTGAGGAATAAATTTCCCAAACGTGCGGAAGGAGCCAGGTTGCTGGGACTGGTTCTGTATCAGAAAAAAAAGCTGCCGGAGGCAATAACCGCTCTACAGTCTTCCGTCAAAATTCAGCCGTCCCTGGAAGCGTACTACTTTCTTGGCCTCAGCTTTTATGGCAGGGGAGAACTGGAAAGCGCCTTATCCCAGTTCCGGAAGATCCTGGATGTTAAGCCTGACTTCAGCCGTGCACGGCTCCTTTCTGCGACTATTCTGCTTCAGCAGCGACGGGTCGATGATGCCGTTACGGAAATTAACAGAGTTCTCGAAACGGACCCTGGTAATGCCCTTGCACATAATCTGCTGGGGAGTGCCTACATGGCAAAGGGGATGTATGACGAGGGAATGAAAGAGCTTACCAAGGCAACGGAACTGGACCCGAAAATCATCGATGCTCATTTGAAGAAAGGGATTTTCTACTTCAGCAGAGGAAAGGCGCAGGAAGCCGAAACAGAACTCGTCACCGCAGTTAAGGTGGCGCCAGAAATACTCAATACCCGTTTGTTATTATCCGTCTACCATATGCGATCCGGCAATTTCGCCAAGGCTCTTGCGGTAACGCGCGAAGGCCTGACTGGCGGGAAGAGAGATGCTCCACTCTACAACAATATGGCAAGGATTCAGTTCGCCGAAAAGAAGCCTTCGGAAGCGGTGCTATCACTGGAAAAAGCAAAAGCAATAGATCCCTCTTTCTTCGCGAGTTATTTCAATCTCGCACTGTACCAGGCCACTTCCGGCAAATATGACAAGGCGTTAGATGAATATTCAGCGGTTTTGCGCCTGGATCCGGAAAATATCCGCGCCATGCTCGGTTCTGCAGCGCTCCTGCAGGTGAAAGGAAAAGATCGGGAAGCACTTGCCATGTACGAGAAGGCCCGAGACACTAAAGATCCGGCCGCCTATCTTGCTCTGGCAGGTTTCGACTCAAAGAAAAAAGAATATGACAAGGCACTGACAGTCCTTGACGATGCAATTCAAACAATACCGCGCAATGCTCCGGCCTTGGAGATGAAGGGGCAGATCCTGCTGGAGAAGAAGGAATACCGTGATGCGATTGAGGCCTTTAGCGACCTGGAGTCGCTCAATCCCGATCGCGGCATTGCCCTCAAGGTAAAGACCTACCTGCTGATGAAGGATTTTGCCAAAGCGGAGGAACAGGCCCGACGCTCCATAACCCTTCAACCAAATTCTACCTCTGGCTATATCCTGCTTTCTACGGTGTACGGGAGCCGCAATGACCTGCCCAAAGCTATTGATGCTTTAAAGCGTGGAATGTCGATGAATGCAAAGGATCCAATGATCGCGGTTCTCCTCGGAGATTCATTTGCGAGGAAGAGGGATTTCGGCTCGGCTATGGACGCCTATCGGGAAGCCTTGCGAAGGAATCCTGCCTATGGCCCCGCCTTTTATTCTCAAGGGGTACTGCTTGAGATGACCGGCAAAAAGAAAGAAGCAGTGCAAAAATACCGGGATGCTTTGGAGAAGGACGAAAATCATGTGCCGTCTTTGAATAATCTGGCCTATCTGTACGCTGACGGATACGGGGATCCCCGGCAGTCGCTGTTTTTGGCACTGAAAGCATTCCGGTTGCAACCGGGGAATCCGGGCATTATGGATACACTCGGCTATGCGCTGCTGAAAAATGGACGTGGCAAAGATGCAAGGAAGCTACTGGAAAAGGCGGTAGATCTTCTTCCTGCCAATCCAACCATTGTCTACCACCTTGCTCTTGCAGAGCATGCTGCTGGTGATAATGATAAAGCGGTCGCACGAATGCAGAGCACCTTGAAAATGGGCTCGTTTCCGGACTCGAACAAGGCAATTTCTCAATTAGCGGCGTGGAAAGGAAAAGGTGGAAGGAAATGACCAGACTGTTTCTGATTTTGATACTTGGTGACAGCGCCTGCGCATTTTTAGGAATTTCAATGGTTATTTTCTTCGGTTTTGAAGAAATGCCAAGCCTTTTTGACCTGGCTTTGACCGAACCGCTTGGCAGGAGCGTATTCATCCTGGCAGTGCTGTTTTCTTCCTTCTTCGTGGAACTGTACCGGATCGGCACCGGGACAGGGTGGAAGGATATCTCAATCCGGATCCTGTATGGCGTAGTGGTCTCGTTTTTCCTCCTCTCTTCCCTCTACTACTTGGTGCCTTCCCTTATGTTCGGCCGTTGGGTTCTTATCCTCTCACTTGTCTGCGTCGGTGTGCTTCAGTTTATCTGGCACATCATTTTCCGTGTCCGGTCCAACCTTCCCGTGTTTGCCAAACGGGTTCTCATTCTCGGGGTGGGACCTCTAGCCGACAGGATCGGAAATCTCATTTCCGCGCCTAACAGCGAGTATGTCCTGGCGGGCTATGTGAGTAGTGCAAGCGAGACTATCATTGTTCCAGGTCATTCTATCGTAGGCAGTTCAGAGGAGATCTTTGAGACAGTCAAGAGGAATAGAGCTGACAAATTGGTGGTGTCGCTTTCAGAAAGGCGCGGAGTGATTCCCCTCCAGGAAATGCTCAAGTGCAAGTTGAGCGGGATACGGGTAGTTGATGCACCTACCTTCTACGAAAAGGTTACCGGCAAACTGCTTCTGGAGAATATTACCCCGGGCTGGTTCATTTTTTCCCATGGATTCCGAAGTACCCTGTTGCTCAGTATTGTGAAAAGGTTTTTGGATATTTCGCTCTCCCTGGTGGGATTGTTGCTGTTCCTTCCCTTTTTCCCGCTGATCGCGCTACTGATCCGTCTTGACTCTCCAGGACCAATCTTCTTTGCCCAGGAACGGGTTGGTGAAAGTGAGAGAAATTTTACGGTGTATAAGTTCAGGACAATGCGTCAGGATGCAGAACAATCAACTGGAGCCGTCTGGGCGCAAAAAGACGACCCGCGTATAACCCGGCTGGGAAAATTTCTGCGCAAGAGTCGTATCGATGAAATCCCCCAGCTTGTTAATGTCTTGCTCGGTGAGATGAGTCTTGTTGGCCCGCGGCCGGAGCGGCCCGAGTTCGTGTCCAAACTGAAGGAGATCGTCCCCTATTACTCCGAGCGTCACTTTGTCAAGCCGGGCGTTACCGGCTGGGCTCAGGTCTGCTACCCCTATGGAGCTTCAGTGGATGATGCGTTGGAAAAGCTTCGCTACGATCTGTATTACACAAAGAACATCTCAGTTATGCTGGACTTGGTGGTCATCTTCAAGACTATCAAGGTGGTACTGGGTCGTGGTGGGAGATGAACAGAGGACAGGGACAGGGGACGAAAGACAGTTAAACAGTTAACAGCGTAACAGTGAAGCAGGGGGCGGGGAGCAGGGAGCCTCTGGGTATTCCATAAATTTTAATGCAGGCAGGGAGAGCTTTTATGAAAAAAATACTGATATTTATCCTATCGCTGGTTGTTCTTGCGGCCGGGTCCGCCTGGGGCGGTGATTACGTGGTCGGAGAGGGTGATTCACTGCAGATATCCGTGTGGGGCGTCAAGGAACTTGATTTTACCGTAAAGGTCCGACCCGACGGCAAGGTTACCGTTCCTGGCCTGGGAGACGTCAAGGCTGCCGGCTATACGCCCAGGGGGTTGCAGGAAACCCTGTCGGTGAAACTGAAGGAACTGGTAAAGAATCCTATCGTTACGGTTACCGTGCGGGAGTTTACCAACAACAAGGTTTATATCTTTGGCGGCGGTGTCGCTTCAGGGGTCTATGATCTGAATCGTCGGACTACTCTGTTGCAGCTCCTCTGTTCGATCGGCGGTAGCGGTGGCGGAGGTGAAGGGAAAACTGCCGGGGATGTTGGTGTCGCAGATTACAGGCAGGCGTATGTTCTCCGGGGTGGAAAGAAGATAAAGGAGAACTTTTACAAGCTTTTCATCAAAGGCGACATAAGCGATGACATCCCCATCGAGACGGGAGATGCCATCTTTATTCCCCGCTTTCCCGATAAAAATGTCTATGTGGTGGGGGCGGTCAACACACCGCGTGTTATTGCCTACCGTGACGGCATGACGGTCTTGGAGGCGATTCTGGAGGCGGGCGGTTTTTCAAAGTTCGCCAGTCAGAACAGCACAGAAGTCATGCGTAAAGAAGGCGGTAAGGAAATTTCCCTGCCGGTCATGGCAAAGGACCTGATCAAAGACGGCGACCTGGCCCAGAACCGAGCTCTCAAGCCGGGGGACTACGTTATTGTCAAAGAAGGAATTTTTTAAGAACAGTGAAATAGTGAAACAGTTAAATAGTGAAACAGGGAATATAGACAGATAACAGCAAGAGGAGTACTGCCCAACTGCCCGACTGTTCAACTGCCCAACTGTTCAACTGCCCAACTGTTCAACTGTTTAACTGTTCAACTGTTTAACTGTTCTACTGATTTAAACAACGGAGTTATTAATGTCTTCTGAATTCAATTACAAACAGTATCTTGCGCTACTCAAAAAATGGAAATACCCGGCCATTTGCGCCGCGCTCCTGGTCATGACCTGTGCGGTGGCCCTCTGCTACGTGCTGCCGAAAAAATACGAGGCACGGAGTGTCGTCTTTATTGAGAAGAGCATTATCAGTGACATGCTGAAGGGGATAGCCGTCTCTCCCACCGTTGAGGACAAGGTCAAGGTCCTTACGTATGCCTTGAACAGCAGGACTCTGATTCTCAAGGTCATAGATGACCTTGATTTGAATGTCCGGAGACAGGACGACGCACACTTGGAGGAAATGGTCAAAAAGTTTCAGGAAAATGTCAACATCAAGGTGAAAGACAAAGAAGGCTTGTTCATCATCTCATATACGGACACGGATCCAAGGCTTGCTCGTGACTACGTAAACAATCTGGTGCGTCGCTATATCGAGGAAAATATTTCATCCAAACGTCAGGAATCCTACGGGGCAACAACCTTTCTGGCCGAACAAATCAAGACATTCCGTGAGAAGATGGAGAAGGCTGATGCTGCCGTCAATGCCTACCGGAAAGAGAATGGTGCGGAACTGGCGCAAGAAGGAGGGAATGTTCTGGTGGACATCAGTGCCGCGCAGCAGCGCCTCGACGAAATCAGGACACGACGGGCGCAGCTTGAGGCTCAGATGAACATGCTCAGGACAAGCAATCCCTCGCAGATCCGCCTTTCATCGATGGAAAAGCGGCTCGGCGAACTGCGAACGGAATTTACCGACAGCTATCCCGAGGTAATCAAACTCAAATCTGATATAGCAACTCTTCGAGAACAGATTCACAACCAAACCAAGGGGGCGGCCTTGGCCGAAGGCGAAAGCGAGGAACTGCAGAAAATAAACATCGAGCTCCAGGGTCTACGGGAAAGTGAAGCCATCCAACGAAGAACACTTGGCTCCTCCCGCGGTCTCCTTCAGCAGATACCGGCAGTCCGGGCCGAACTTGAGAGACTTGAAAGGGACAGGGATACCCAGAAAGCTTTCTACGAAGAGCTTGTCACCCGACAAGGTCAATCGGAGATCTCGAAACAGCTGGAGGTTCAGGATAAGGCAACTACTTTCCGTATCATAGATCCGGCGGTGGCAACCACTCGGCCCGTCAGCCCTGATCGAGTGAAGATAATACTTATGGGAATATTTGCCGGACTGGCTGCCGCGATGGGGATAGCCTTGTTTCTCGACAAAATGGATCGTTCGGTGAAGTCGGTTGACGACCTGAAGGGGCTTGGATTGTCGCTGCTCGCCGTGATTCCCTCCATCCGGAACCCGAAGGAGTATGATCTGAAGAGGAAGAAAGATATCCGAGTATTTGTCGCAGCCGGGGCCTACTTCTGTGTGATTCTGATGTTTTTGGCCTATGAAGTGGTTGACCGGTACCTGCTGTAAACGGACATATGGCACGTTCATCCGTTTTGTGGCGCTAAACATCTAGCATCGAAATTTCGTCCCTATACAATTTTTACCAGAAGAGAAAGGATAGTACATGAGCAGGATTGAAGAGGCTCTGGAAAAGGCAGCCCGGTTTAGAAGCACCAGGGAGTTTGAAGTAAAAGAAGAACCGGTGGCGGTACCGGCCCAGCGAAAGGTTTCGCCGATTATTCGCTACCCTCTGAGCGGTACGCCTCTGCGTCTCGACAACCCCTTGTTGGTGACTGCCACCGCCCCCCATTCTCCTGCGGCGGAAGAATACCGCAAGCTCAAGTCAGTTTTGGTCTCCCTGACCAGGCAGGACGAATTTCGAAACACCATCATGGTAACCAGTTCGGTGAGCGGGGAGGGGAAGAGTGTCACCGCCCTCAATCTGGCCCTCAGCCTGGCCCAGGAGTTCGATCATACCGTTTTGCTGATTGATGCCGACCTGCGCAAGCCGTCGCTTCACGAATATTTTGGCCTGGAGCCCACGCTTGGAATTGCCGACTGTCTTCAGGACGACATTGATCCGGGAGATGCCCTGATCAAGACCGGTGTCGGCAAGCTTACGCTCTTTCCCGCCGGGAAAACGGTTCGGAACCCGGTGGAATTGATTTCTTCCCAGAAAATGGCTGAACTGATTCAAGAGATGAAGCACCGCTACCCTGACCGTTACATCATTATTGATACGCCGCCTGTACTGCTTTTTGCCGAAACATTTTTCCTGAGTACGCTGGTGGATGGGGTCATATTCCTTGTGCGAGAGGGTCTTACGTCTATGCAAAATATTAGCGATGCCCTGACAGTGCTCAAAGGAACGCCGGTCCTCGGGTTGGTTTACAACGACGTGAACCAGGATGTCAGCGACAGCCGCTACGGCTACTATTATGGTCGCCATACTGGCGAGGATTGCAACGAGGGCTCAATTTCCATGAGAAAAAAAGGTTTTTTTGGCAGGTTTTTTAAACGCTGAGGAGGCATGTCCGATTGCGGACTCATCGAATATAGATCCCATAAGCGCTTCACCGCAGGGTTGGCACGGAGTAAACATAGCTATGTATGAATCATTTTTTAACCTGACATCCAAACCGTTCGAATTGGTTCCGAACCCGGAATTCCTGTTTCTGAGCAAGGCGCACCGCCGTGCCAGAATCTATCTGGATTATGGCATCAATGAACGGGCCGGATTTATATTGCTCACCGGTGAAATAGGATCGGGCAAGACAACTCTCATCCGGGATCTGATCAAGAAACAGCGTCCGGGAGTGGTTCTGTCCAAGATATTCAACACCAATGTCGACTTTGACCAGCTTCTGGCGATGGTCAACGATGATTTTCACCTGGAAGTGGCGGGGAAAGACCGTATTACTCTGCTGAGAGACTTGAACGATTTTCTCATTCAGCAATACGCTCTGGGAAACAGACCGACCCTGATCATCGATGAAGCCCAGAACCTTACCGCCGGGTTGCTGGAAGACATCCGCATGCTCTCCAACCTGGAGACGGATGACGCCAAGCTGCTGCAGATAATCCTGGTTGGCCAACCTGAATTGCGCAACACCCTCTCCCTGCCAGATCTTTTACAACTCCGACAGAGAATCAGCATCAACTGTCATATCAGCCCCCTGACACGTGAGGAAGTGGAGGAATATATCCTTCACCGCCTTGAAGTGGCCGGAAACCGCCAGGCAGTTTGCTTCCTCCCGGAGTCTCTGGATATTATCTATCGCTTCAGCAGGGGAATCCCCCGCTTGGTAAATATCATCTGCGATTTCCTGATGCTCTCGGCATTTGCCGAGGAGGTGCAGGTGCTGGATGAAGTTATTACACGCGACGTAATCGGTGACCTGGATTTTGAAAACCAGTTCTGGCAAAGCGGACTGTCTGCAACGTCGGCTACCCCACAGCTTAGCTGCGATCAACCGTTGGAAAACGGTCAGCAGCAACAGATACTGGAGATGCTCCAGGGAATATCGGCACGACTCGATACTCTGGAGAAAGAAACGACCTTGTTCCATGAGTCATCCCTGAAAGATCTTGGAACCAAGTTCACCACCCTGGGAAATGCCTTCCGACTTTACGCCGGGGAGACCGATGCGCTGATTTCCGATCTGCGCAGCAGGTTGGCTAAAATTGCCGACTCCAGGATGTCCGGAAATTCTCCCGAACCGGATCAAGAGTCGATGTTGCGGCGCGGGCAGCATGTTCTGATGGCTGCCTTGAGATCGAAGAATTGAAAAGCCAGGGAACAGTGGACAGTGAAACAGTGGACAGGGAACAGGGAACAGTTTGTTACTGAGCTATATGCTAGCTGAATCTATATTTTGAGGTAGTGGATGACGTTTTTTTTAAGAATCTCTTTCCGTATTTGCCGGTTGCTGTATGCGGTGGTGTTGGTCGTGCTGGTATCTTCCCAGGTAGTTTCAGCCGGAGAGTTCAGTTTTCACCCTTCGTTGGCTGTGCGTGAGGAATACACGGACAACATATATGAACAGCAGGCGTCCCGAAGAAGTGACTATATTACCCGATTGATGCCCGGGCTTGCGCTGAAATACAACGCGCCATTATGGGATTGGGATCTTGCCTACACCTTCGATTATCGTATCTACGCCCGCAACAGCCGCGACGATGAATCTACACATGACCTTGCTGCCAAAGGACACATCAAGATAATTGACGAGTTTTTATTCCTAGATCTATCGGATGTATATAAAAGAGTCTCCCTCGATGTGCGCCGCGACTATACCCAGGAGAGTTTGTTCGCTAACCAGTCCGACTCCAATATCGCAACTGCATCACCCTATTTCGTTTTCCATCCGGGTACCCGGACAACGATCAAGAGCGGTTATCGCTACACCAATGTCTGGTATCGTGACCCGAATGCAATTGACAAAAGAGAGCATAGCGGATTTATCAACGCCAGCTATGAATATTCTCCGAAGGTGACCTTTAACGCGGATTACACATATACACATCAGAACTCGGTGAATCCCTACAACAGACATTCACCCAGCGCCGGGGCACGCTACGAATATGCTGACAAGAGCTTCCTCTTTGCCCAGGGCGGCTATACCTGGGTTAATTACCGGAATTCCCCAGACTTCAACAAGCCATTCTGGAATGCGGGTATTACTCACACCTTCAATACTCTGTCCGTTTCCTTTACCACCGGAGTTCAATACCCGGAAGATCCCCTGAGTGGACTTACCCGTGAAACGGACTATAACCTTGCGCTCAACAAGACCTTCGCGCGGGGCAACGTCGGTCTTTCCGTATACTATGCAAATTATGACGGAGAAGCTGTCGATAGAACAAAGAAATATGGAGTTGGAATAACGGGAAAATACGATGTCAGCGAAAAACTTTCCGGCAGCCTTGCTGCCAATGTGGAAAGGTACGACTTCAGGGACACCGGGCATACCCGCCGTATCTATGTCGCGCCCGGCTTGAGCTACTCACTTCCTTGGAAAACATCAATCAGTCTCTTCTATGCCTTTGTAGACAACGAATCAGCCGCAAGGCCTGTGGATAACTACCAGGTGAACAGGGTGGGGTTGGAAGTTAAGAAGCAGTTTTAACTGCAGTAAAACGACGGGACAGTGGACAGTTGAACAGAGAACAGTTAATCAGTGGACAGTTAGACAGTGAAACAATGCAATAGTTTGTCAGTAAAAGAGGTGTCGATGGCGTTGGCAGGCATGCGGAAAGCAGTTGTCCGTGATTATAAGGAACTGATTGCGTACCAGAAAGGTTACGAGTTAACCATCCTTATCTATCGGCTGACGGATGCTTTTCCCAAGGAAGAAATGTATGGGCTCACAAGCCAGATCCGTAGGGCGGCTGTTTCTGTTCCCTCGAACATTGCCGAGGGATTCATGCGCGGCGCCAAGGAATATGCACAGTTTTTGAAAATATCCTTGGGTTCAGCAGCTGAAGTTGAGACACAATTATCCCTAAGCAAAGACCTTGGCTATTGTAAGTCGGAAGATTTTATAACTGCCCAAGCCTTAACAACAGAGGTTCTACGTTTGCTGACTTCCTACATCAAAAGAGTAAGCGAAAGAGTAAACATCAGCAAAAGAAACAAGTGAAAAACCACTTTTCAACTATTCAACTGTTAAACTGTTCTTCAACTGTTTAACTACTCAACTGAGGTACTGTGCTAAACGCCCTGACAATAGACGTCGAAGACTACTTTCACGTAACTGCATTCGAACGTCATGTTCGCAGGGATGAGTGGGACAGCTATGAACTTCGGGTTGAGGCAAATACTCGTCGTATTTTAGATATGCTCGACGAATTCGACATTCGGGCCACTTTTTTCGTCCTTGGCTGGGTGGCGGAGCGGGTGCCGGAGATGGTACGCGATATCGCCCGGCGAGGGCATGAGATTGCCTGCCACGGTTATGGTCACGAGCTGGTCTATCGCATCGGTCCTGAGCGGTTTCGGGATGATG
Organism: uncultured delta proteobacterium; assembly: GCA_963748325.1. Taxonomy (GTDB): domain Bacteria; phylum Desulfobacterota; class Desulfuromonadia; order Geobacterales; family Geobacteraceae; genus RPRC01. The sequence goes on from CAVVIJ010000001.1 coordinate 864,144, forward strand.
TGAGGAAGTCGAAGGCATTGCTGGAGGATATCTGCGGAGAGCAGGTGTTCGGCTATCGTGCGCCAAGTTACTCCATCACGATGAAATCGCTCTGGGCACTGGATATTCTTATCGAAGAGGGCTTTCGCTACGATTCGAGTATCTTTCCGGTCCTGCACGATACCTATGGGATACCGGGTGCCCACCGCTTTCCCCACGAGCTAGTCAGACCGTCGGGGGTGATCAAGGAATTTCCCCTTTCCACTCTTCCTGTGCAGGTTGGCTGGAAAGAGCACCGCCTGCCCATTGCCGGAGGCGGGTATCTGCGGCTGCTTCCTTCCTGGGTTGTGACCCGTGGTATGCGCAGAATAAATACTGTTGAAAGAGAGCCTGCCGTGCTCTATTTCCATCCCTGGGAGATAGACCCGGACCAGCCGCGTCTCCGGGTTGGGCTCAAGTCTCGCTTCCGTCATTACCTTAATTTGGACAAGAGTGTGGGGAAATTGAGGTATCTGTTGCAAGGAATATCTTTCGGCACAATGAGTGAGACGTTAAACAAAAACTGTAATAGTGCGGAGAACACTTCAATTCATGCTTACTAACAGAAACATAGTCGTGTTTTCCGATGACTGGGGAAGGCATCCGAGTAGCTGCCAGCATCTGATAAAGCAGCTATTACCTGACAACCGTGTCGTATGGGTCAACACAATCGGTATGCGTAGTCCATGTCTGTCGTTGCATGATTTTACACGCAGCACTCAAATCCTTGTAAAGTGGTTCGCACGGCAACGTAATGTTTATGTTGAACAATTCGATGATAACTTAACTGTTGTTAGCCCGGTAATCATCCCCTATAACCAAGTGCCTTTTGTTAGAATAATTAACAGATCGTTAGTTAAAAGAAAGTTGCTTAACCTATTGCAAAGTGAAGGCATGACTGACGTGATCGTATTGACTACCTTTCCCTGTACTTGCGACTATGTTGGCTCTTTGGATGAGTGCCTCCACATATACTATTGTGTGGACGATTTTGTAAACTGGCCTGATGTTAACTATCGTCTTATTCGAGAAATGGAACTGACTTTACTGGAACGCAGTGACCTTGTTTTGGCAACTGCTGAGGAACTTTGTGGAACCAAAGCTCAAAGGGGAAAGAAGCCGAAATTATTATCTCATGGAGTGGATTTTGACCGCTTTAATGCATATGCGGATTCCGATTACATACCAGAGGAATTTAGCCAGATTTCAAAGCCTGTCATCGGTTTTTTCGGTGCACTAAGTGCTTGGCTCGATTTTGATCTGATTGCTGACTTGGCGTCAGCTCGTTCCGACTGGTCTTTTGTATTTATCGGCCCTGCGGATACTGATATTTCCAGCATCTCGAACTTTAAAAACATACATCTGATCGGCAGGATCCCCTACGAGCAGTTGCCCCGTTATGCCTCCTTTTTTGATGTTGGGATCATTCCATTCCAGCTTAATGACCTAACACGGAGTGTCAATCCACTCAAACTACTTGAATACCTGTCTTTAGGCATTCCGGTCGTATCAACCTACATGCCGGAAATCATAAAATATTCAGATGTTATTTCGATCGCGCACAACTCAGATGAGTTTCTGGCAGCATTGGAGAACTCGCTTACCAACAACACCCCTGATATGCGTCAGCAGAGGATTGCAAAAGCAAGAAGTAATTCGTGGAGGGCAGTTGCTGAACGTTTCAGTCAATTTGTAGCGGATGCTGAAGTCACATTACATGGCAGGGCACGGCAATGATACGCAAACTTAACGTCGCCCATCTTCTCGCCTCGAATTTCTTCGGTGGTCCGGAAAAGCAACTTGTTGAGCATGCCCGACGCATTGCTGGTGATCAGATTGTTCCTCATATTATTTCATTCCAAGAGAAGAATAAATCTCACCAGCTTTTGGATAAGGCACGTGGAGTCGGTATATCTTCCAAAGAGATCCGCTCGAAGGGGCCATTTGATCCATATATTATTAGAAATGTTACTGCAATCATTCGAAGGGAAAAAATCGACCTGCTCTGTGTACACGGTTATAAGGCCAATGTAGTTGGAAGGATAGCATCATGGCTTACCGGAATACCTCTGATAGCCATCTCCCGGGGGTGGACAGGCGAATCCACCAAGGTACGTTGTTATGAGTGGTTCGATCGTTTATTTCTTAGATTCGCCGAACATGTTGTGGCCGTCTCGCAAGGACAAAAGGATAAAATCATCAAACTGGGTATCCCTCAACAGCGCATTAGCGTAATTCACAATGCGATAAACTTGGCGGAAACACACTCGGCACAAGGATCTCTTCTTCGTCAACAGTTAGGCGTCCCTGATGACGCCTTGATCGTTGCGTCTGCTGGGCGACTCAGTCCGGAAAAGAACTATGGTGCTATGATCGAAGTTGCACGAGAGGTCGTCAGGAAACATCCAAAGGTATTTTTCGTTGTTTTTGGCGAAGGATTTTACCAGAGGAACTTGAGCGGCAGATAGCCTCGGCAGAACTTGGTGGCCGGTTCGTGTTGCCTGGTTTTAGAACCGATCTACAAGCCGTACTGCGCGACATCGATATTTTTATGCTTCCCTCTTTCAGCGAAGGGTTGCCCAATGTTGTTCTGGAGGCCTTTGCCGTGTTGAAACCAGTGGTGGCAACGCGGGTGGGAGGGACGCCCGAAATCGTGGAGGATGGCGTATCCGGATTCCTGACGCATCCCCATGAAATTTCAGCTATGGCGCAACATGTTCTGCAATTAGTCGAAGATCCATTGTTCAGAGGGCATATGGGATCCAAGGGGTTTGAGCGGGTACAGAAATATTTCACATTTGAGAAACAGACGCAGGAATACGAAGAGCTTTATTTGAAAATTGCTGCCTCTAGGATAAGGTAATTGCTAAAAAGAGAAAGGGGGAACAGTTGTGACCATACCAAGGAAAAAAATTGCCATCATCCTGGGAACACGGCCTGAGGCAATCAAGCTTGCGCCTGTCATTAAAAGGTTTTCCGATGATGATCGATTTGAAGTTGTTGTGCTGATTACCGCGCAACACCGGGATATGCTCGATCAGGTACTGCAGTTCTTTGACATTGTGCCTCATTACGACCTGAATATTACGACCGAAAACCAGGGCATAAGCGATGTGACCACCACGTGCTTGAAGGGAGTCGGAGCCATACTTGAAAAAGAACGCCCAGACATGGCCATAGTGCAGGGAGACACGACTACCGTCTTTGCCGCAGCGCTTGCCTGCTTCTATCAGCGCATTCCAGTTGGACATGTTGAGGCCGGACTGCGTACCGCCGATAAATTTTCCCCCTTTCCGGAAGAGATCAACCGCAGAATGGCTAGTGTGCTCGCTGACATGCATTTCGCCCCTACCTCGTGGGCGCAGGAAAACCTTTATCGTGAGGGTGTGCCGCCGGGACAGGTTTTCGTTACCGGCAATACTGTTGTTGATGCATTGCTTGATGTTGCATCAAGGCGGGTCGAATGACGGAAAATATACCGCTCCTTCCGGAATTTCTTTCATTGGTCGATAGATTCATCCTTGTTACTGCCCATCGAAGAGAGAGTTTCGGCGAGCCCTTCCGCGACATGTGTCGAGCCATGGCCGATATTGTTGCCGCCAACCCTGGTGTCGGAATTATTTATCCGGTACATCCGAATCCGAATGTCGGGAAAACGGCCAGGGAATTCCTCAGCAACAACCCGAGAGTGTTGCTTCTCGATCCGCTTGACTACATAACCTTCGTGCATCTTATGAAACAATCCTATCTAGTATTGACCGATTCCGGTGGCGTACAGGAGGAGGCTCCGTCTCTTTATAAACCTGTGCTCATTATGCGAGAAAAGACAGAACGCCAGGAAGGTGTCAATGCCGGTGTTACCCGCCTAGTTGGCACTAAGCGGGATGGAATTCTTTCCGCAGTGAATCTGTTGTTGCAATCAGAAGAGGAATATAAAAGTATGGCCACCGGATATAATCCTTTTGGGGACGGCGCTGCATCCAAAAAGATAGTTGACCTTGTCGCTGATCACCTGATGCTGCTGGAATATAACATGAGCTGGAGCAAATAAACTTTCATGGAACTCCCATTTATAAGCATCGTCATGCCGGTCCGTAACGAGGAACGGTTCATCGCGGAGACCCTTGGGCAACTCCTTCAGCAGGATTACCCGGAAGATCGTTACGAGATCATCGTAGCTGACGGCATGTCTGACGATATGACACGTGACATCGTCCAGGAAATCAGCACGCATTATTCCCAGGTCAAGCTCATGGATAACCAGAAGCGACTCTCCAGCGCTGGCCGGAATGTTGGGTTCAAAAACGGCAAGGGTGATTACTTCCTGGTGGTGGACGGTCACTGTTTCATCCCAGACAACCGGCTTTTTCAGAATGTCGTGGATTATTTCGAGAAAAGCACAGCAGATTGTTTGGGGCGGCCGCAACCCCTTGATCCGCCCGGACTCACTTTGTTTCAAAAAGCAGTGGCTTTGGCAAGAGGCTCGAAGCTGGGCCATGGCGGCGATTCGCTCATCTACGGAGAGTTTGAAGGGTATGCCAGCCCGGTAAGTAACGGTGCGGCATATCGGCGCGAGGTCATTGAAAAAATTGGCTACGTGGACGAAAACTTTGATGCCTGCGAAGACTTGGAGTTTAATTATCGGGTGGAAAAGGCCGGGCTAATGGCCTTTACAAGTCCGAAGCTGACAGTGCGCTACTATCCTCGTGAGAACCTGAAGGGGTTGCTTCGACAGATGATGCGCTATGGCAGGGGGCGTTTCCGATTTATCTGCAAACATCCGGAGGCCATTACCCTGAATCAGCTAGTGCCGGTGGGCTTTGTGTTGAGTTTATTTTTGTTGTTTGTCGCTGGCCTCGGGGAGCTAGTCCTTGTTCCAAGTTCCCTGTTCCCTGTCCCCTGGTCTCTGGTCACTATACCCCTTGCAACTGTGTACTGTCTTTATGCCGTACTCGTGCTGGCAGAATCTTTACGCCTGGCAAAAAATGTTGAATGGAAATGTCTTTCTGCGTTACCGATGGTATTTTTCACCATTCACTTCGGGTTGGGGTATGGATTCGTTGTGGAAGCACTGAAAAGTGTACTTTCGTGGGAGGAAAGCAGTCACGGAGTTGCGGAGGGAAGGCAGTTTCGGACGTCACGGAGTCACGAAGTAGCGGAGTGAAGAGCGAAAGGTGACTGATGTAAGGGTTCTGCTACGAGACTCCGTGACTACGCGACTTTGCGACTGACTTTAAAGACTTCGAAACTGACTTTGCCTCAACTCCGAGACTACGAGACTTCGTGACTCTGTAACTGACTTTATACGGACTGCTTTATGATCAAAATCGCCTTCGTAATCGACACAATTGAATCCCCGACCGCCGGGACTGAGAAGCAGCTGCTCCTGCTGCTCAAACACTTGGATCGGACGAAATTCAAGCCGTATCTTTGTGTGCTGCGCTCTTCGCAATGGCTGCAGGATGAGTTCGATCTCTGTGAGTTGTATGATATAGGGTTCGCATCATTCGGCAAACCATCCAGCTATTTCAATATGTTGAAGTTTTCACGTTGGTTGAGGAAAGAGCATGTAAACATTGTTCAAACACACTTTGTTGAGGGAAACAAAGTAGGTATTTTGGCTGCCAAGCTTGCGGGTGTCGATACAATCATTTCGACCCGCAGAAATCAGGGGTACTGGCACAACAGGTTCGAATTGTTGCTTCTTAAGCAGCTGAATTCATGGACCACCAGCTTTCTGGCAAATTCTGAAAGCACGAGGCAGTGGGCGGAAAAAGTTGAAAATATTGCTCCGGACCGAATTAGTGTTATCCATAATGCTCTTGAAATAGAGCGCTACCAGAAGGCTTCAGTAGAGCAACGTTTAGCATTTGGAAAAGCCTTGGATTTTCCCCCAGATACAATCAATGTTGGAATTGTAGCAAATCTGCGGCCAGTTAAGGCTATTGATGTATTTATCCGGGCTGCAGAAATTGTGGCAAATAGATGTCCGAATACCCGCTTCATTGTTGTTGGTGAAGGGCCGGAAAGAGAGCGTTTAGAACTCCTTACTGCTGAACTGGGAATAGCCCCACTGGTACGTTTTCTGGGCAAACGCCTTGATGTTCAGGAAATACTGGGCTGCTTGGATATTGGGGTATTATCGTCAAACTCGGAAAGCTTCTCGAATTCGATTGTCGAATACATGGCTGCAAGCATGCCGGTTATTTGTACTGATGTTGGAGGGGCCAGGGAAGCCGTAGAAGATGGAGAAACGGGTTCATCGTCCAGTCGGGAGACCGTGAGGCGATGGCTGACCGAATAGTAACTATCTTAACATCTGGATTCATGGACTCACTGGGGCAGTGCAGTAGGGACAAAGCCGAAAGACAGTTTTCATTGTTTGCAATAATGCTGCGTTACGAAAGGTTTCTAGAAGAGGTCGTGGCGGTATGAAACCTTTTCTTCAGAAATTGATTATAGTTGTTTGCCTGATTCTTACCTCACCATTTTATCTTCTATACGAGTCTTACTCGCTCAAAGGACCTCTTTGTCGGTCAAGGCCAGCTGCTGTCATTGATTCCAGGTAAAATAGGCAGTTATATGCGGGTAGCATATTATCATATGGCATTCGAAAAGTGTCCGTGCAAGGATATATTGGTTTTGGAAGTTTTTTTTCACATCCGGAAGTTGAGCTTGGTAATGGTTATTACATTGGTGCTTATTCCATTATTGGCAAAGCAAAAATTGGTAACCACGCAACTATTGCAAGTGGTGTCTATATTCTTAGCGGCAAGCGACAGCATGGATACACGGAAATTGGCAAGCCGATTCAAGATCAACCCGGTGTGTTTACACAGGTTACGATTGGTGATAACTGCTGGATCGGGAATGGGCTATTATTATGTCGGATTTAGGAGTGCAGAATGTTGTGTCTGCCGGTAGTGTTGTGTCTAAAAAGACTGGTGACTATGAGTTGCTAATGGGTAATCCCGCAAAAGTTGTTAAGTGCTTTTGTGATGCAAAAAATTAATTTGAGTGGAAATAGGTTGCCGATATTGGAGTGTTCATGAACAAAACAGCAAAATTATTAGCAGCTCGCGCTATGACCAATATTGGGCTAGTTAAACAATTCGAAAAGTTACAAAAGTCAGTGTGTATCTTAATGTTCCATAGAGTGAATCCTGTGCTGGACGGTTTAGGTCTCACTATTCCACCTGATCTGTTTGAGCAAATGGTGATATATGTCAAAGAACATTTTGAAATCATAAGTATATCCTGTGCTGTTGATATCTTTGGCGAAAAAAAATTGATGGAAATTACTGTGTTTTGACATTTGACGACGGTTACTTAGATAACTATGAGTATGCTTATCCTATTATGATGAGAAACCATGCGCCGGCTACAGTTTTCGGTCACTTATGATGCAATTGAATCAGGTGTATTTGGATGGGAGTTGTTTGATAAAGCAATACTTTATACAAAAGCTGACGAGTTAGATCTGAGTGATTTTGGTTTGGGTTTTGTATCTCTTGATGGTAGAAGTCAGCGTGAAAGTGTGGTGAGAGATCTGCACAGAGAACTCAAACGCCGTCCTAATTGTGAAAAAGCTGATATCGTACAGCATGTTGAGATGAGATATGGTGATGAGGCCAATAATAAGCGGATAATGTTGGGCTGGAAAGAATTGAGGGAGATGGCTGCCACCAAAATCTTTACTATTGGGGCTCATACAGTAAGTCATCCAATCCTGTCTAAAGTTTGCTTTGATGAGGCACGACATGAAATTATAAATGGAAAACGACTTATCGAAGAACGACTCGGGTCATCTGTAAAATTTTTTGCATATCCCAATGGACAACAAAATGATTTTACTGAAGAAAATATTTCTCTCGTGCGAAAAGCTGGCTATCTAGCTGCCTGTACGACTATGACTGGTAGGAACAAGGCAGGTTGTGATTTGCTGAAACTTAGACGTTTTGACGTCACAGTAGATATGTCCACTGACGGTCAAGGCCACTTTGTTCCAGAATTGTTTGGCGTGAAAATATCAGGAATAGTTTAAAAAAGGACATACTAAATGCAAAATATTGCAGTATTCGAATCTACATATTCATCCCTTTTATCAGGCCTTAGATGCCTGCAAGAAAACATTATTGACAAGTATCCTTTTGATTTATATGTAAAATTACTTGATGCTAGACCACATTATGAAAGCTATCGCTATCAGAATAAAGAAGTTATTGCTCTCTGCAAAAGTATAGAAAATGATAGTTCCACATTTTATTTAGATGTATATCATCGATGCCTTTTACTGCGATTGATTTTGCTTGCCATAAATAAAAACAGTATTTCACTCTATCCTAAAAAAATTAAAGAGTATTTTGAGCTTGAATATATGCGCATTGCTTCTGAAGTATCAATTAATTCTGAGAGTTTCTACCGATATGATAATGACCTGTTTTGTAAAGATTTAGCAATCTGCACTCATCGTATGTTTCCTGTTGGCGTGCTTAAAATTGAAGCTTTATCAGGAATTCCACGTAGTGTTATGTTGCCGATAGAAAGGAAGACCTCTAATTAAATTGTTGAAATTGTTTGCAGAGTCTAGAGGCTTCAAACCATTTTACCAAGCGCACTTTGATGTGCGGTATCGCGAACAGTTGTCTCCCGAAAGCCGAGATCATGCATTCTTTCTTGTTGCAGAGATGCTAGTCAGGCAACCACAAATTAAGGGATTGTTTGGAGCTAGTTGGTATTATGATCCACAAGTTAGTAATATAAGCCCTCGTTTAGCCTATCTGCGACAGCGGATTGAAGAGAATGGTGGTGTTGGAGCATTTTTTAAGCGCGACGAAAAAACAACGAGCATGGCAATATTACGGTCTCCAAGCAGAAGAAAATTATTTGAAGAAAACCGGTATCAACCGTCAAGTCATTTAATGATTTGGGCACGCGACGAACTTATTTCTTTTGCTTGTGAAAACTCAGAATTAATTAATCGCTGAAATTATACTGTTATTAGCCAAGGTATCGTAAGGTTTATTTTTGAAAATTTACGCATAGTATGAGTACGGTTTTCATACTTTCGATCATTAGTTGTAAAATGCTCCCAAAAACACTACACCAGAACTGGTTCAATCAATGTGGTAACGTCATAGTGCTAAATTTTAAATACTAGCACGCATAGTACGGTTATACTTGATACAATTTAAATTATGAATAAACCGACAGAAATTAACAAAGCAATACTTAAGTCAACAAGAGATATGTCTGTTGTGCTTGTAATAGTTTGCATCTATATGTTTCTAACTATCGAACGCCCATGGGAATCAATCAGATATCTTGAAGGATTTCCGATTGAGCGTATTTACGCAATTATTATGATAATTGTGGCTTTTATGTGTGACAGGTTCAAAATTATTAGTTCACCGACTAATAAATGGATTTATGGGTTGCTGTTGCTGCATTTTTTTCTTGCCCCGTTTGCGTTCAATACTGGGGCTGCCGTTGACCAAGGAATTGAATATGCAAAAATGGTGGTCCTTTATGTGCTGATGCTCTCAGTGGCGGATGATGAGGAATCTCTCAATATAATGGTTAAGGCATTTGTATTTTCAATGATGATTTATTTGCTGCATTCACTTTGGGAATATCACAATGGACGGATGTAGTGGCGAATGGGAATTTCTCGTATGATGGGTGTTGATAGTACATACAGCGATCCTAACTCATTTGGCGCCAGTGTTGTTCTTTCTCTTCCATTTGTATATACCCTCTTTCGTTACGAAATGCGGTCTTGGTTACGTAAAAGTTATTGTGGATATTTTGTGCTGGCGGTGCTTTGTGTTGTGCTCACCGGCTCTCGGTCAGCTTCTATTGCTTTAGTGTTTCTACTTATACTGTGGAGCATGATGCAAAAGGGGAAGAAAAAATTGTATATTTTGGCCTTGGTGTTTCTCTCACTGAGTGTCGTATGGTTCAATATGCCGGCAGAGAAAAAGGTGCGTATTCGCTCAATTTGGGATGAAAACGCCGGGCCAGCAAATGCTCATAGTCCACAGAGGGTAGAATTTACGGATTCGAAGCTGGCTGGAAAATGTTTAAACATGCACCGTTCACAGGCGTGGGTGCTGGCGGCAAAAACTTCATTGGTTATCGAATGGCTTATTGGACGGCATCCCCGAGCAGGCCCACAATCTGTTCGGCGAAGTGCTAGGAGAGTTTGGCGCTGGTGGTATCTTACTATTTATCGGGTTGGTTGTATTGATAGTACGATGTTGTTTAAACGCCCGAAGTCTTTTATTCCAAATGGGGAATGTCGAGGTGTTTTCCTATTCGTTAGCAGGTGCAATTATTGTTAGTGTCGTTCTTCTTCTGCTTCTAGGATTGGCAGGCCATAATTTTTACCGCCCAATGTGGCTCTGGTTAGCGGCCTGGGCTGGTAGTTTGATGCGACTTATGAGTGTAAAAACAGAGTAGTTGTTGTCGGACAAAGAGTAGTTGTGTATGAATTTAATAAACATATGCGTTTTGGTCCGAATAGTTTTTTGAGCTTTTCTGGGGTCCCTTTGAGAAAAAAACTACTGCTCAACTCTTTTTCCGGCACATCTCTCTACCTTATCAACATCATAGTTGCATTTATTATGAGTCCCGTGATCATCCGTGCACTGGGTAACCGTGACTATGGTCTATGGGAACTGGTCATGAGCGTGATCGGTTATATGGGGCTACTGGATCTTGGCATTGGTCCGGCATTGGTTCGTTTTGTCTCCGTTGCTGATGGCAAGCAGGACCCTGATGACCTTCATCAAACCATTAGTACGGCATTTGCATTTTTTCTTTGTGTGGGTGGTGTTGCCGTATTGCTTTTTTCTGTGCTTGGCTTACTCGCCTAGCTTCATTGCAGGGAAAGAAATAAATGATATTGCCAATATAGGCACCGTTTTTTTGCTGTTAGGGATTGATGCTGGGCTGCTGTTCCCGTTGCAAGTATTCATTGCTACACTCATGGGATTACAGCGCCACTATTTTATTAACTGTACTCGTGGAGTGCTGGCTATAGTCCGTGCCCTGCTGACCTTTTATCTGCTGCATCTATACCACGGCAAAGGTCTCATAATTCTCGCCTTACTGGAACCTATTTTCACCGTATCGCAGTTTGTGCTATTTGCTGGTGTTGTCTATTTTGATAAACATCTGCCGAATATTTCAATTTCGGGAGTCACTTGGAGTAAATTGAAAGAACTTTTCACCTTTGGCACCAAAAGTGCCACCATGCTCGTCGCTTCTCGCCTGCAGAATCAGAGTGTGCCACTTATCATCGGAAATGTAATCGGTCTCGGAAGCATTGTGTACTTTGTTATCCCGAACCGTTTGATTACGTATGCTAAGCAGTTGTCACTCGCTATTGGTTTCCCTTTGACCCCTTATTTTGGTGCTGCTATCGGTAGGGGGGACCAAAAGGAACTATTGAGATCATGGCTCAATTCGACATTGGCGCTACAGATTGTGTCTCTTGCTATGCCACTCGCAATTTTATTTTACGGTGAAACCTTTCTGGCCTTGTGGATTGGTCCCGAATATGCTGTTGCTGGACGCTGGGTAATATAACTTCCTCTTGGTGGGCTTGGTGGCTGATTCCCTGGCAACCAATGCTTTTCGCATTTTAACTGCCCATGGCGTACATGGGCGCTGTGCGACTAATATGGTTGCTGCT
>CAVVIJ010000002.1:0-801555 GCA_963748325.1 uncultured delta proteobacterium
TTTGTGACCGCTCAACGACGTATTGCTAAATCCGGTGCAGGGGAACTGAAAAGCAGTTCCCTCATGTTCGGCAGAAGTCAGCAGAAGCCATATTAGTCGTCCTGACCAGACGATGAAGGGCGGAACATGAAACGACGGAAAGGAACCCTGAATTTCGATGACGACAGGAGCAGCAGAAGTCCGGGTTGGGAAGCCCGGCGCCATGCCGGAGGTGAGCGGCCGGAAGCCGCAGGTGGCCGGTGAGGGTGCGGCAAGCGTCACGGGAATTCGGGAGCACTCTGCTCCGGAGACGAACGGACTGATGGAAGAAATCATCAGCCGAGGCAACATGATGGCGGCCTACAACCGTGTAATGCGCAACAAGGGAGCTCCCGGCGTGGACAACATGCCGGTTACTGCCCTGAAGGGCACCTGATGAGAACTGGCCGCGCATCAAGGAAGAACTGCTGGCGGGAAAGTACAGCCCCGCAGCCGGTACGGAGGGTGGAAATCCCGAAACCCGGGGGCGGGAAGCGAATGCTGGGGATACCCACAGTCCTGGACCGGCTCATCCAGCAGGCGCTGCATCAGGACTGAGCGGCAGTTCGACCCGGATTTCTCCGACGAGCTCCTACGGATTTCGTCCCGGAAGGAGCGCCCATCAGGCAGTCGAGGCCGCCCGCAGGCATGTGGCCGAGGGGCGACGCTGGGTGGTCGATATCGACCTGGAGAAGTTCTTCGACCGGGTGGGGCACGACGTGCTCATGGCACGTGGTGGCTCGCAAGGTTAAAGACCGTCGGGTGCTGCAACTGATTCGCAACTACCTGACGGCCGGAGTTCTCGAAGGAGGGATTGTCTCGCCCCGGGTGGAGGGGACGCCGCAAGGCGGCCCGATCTCGCCCTTGTTGTCGAACATCCTGCTCGACGAGTTCGACAAGGAACTGGAGAAGCGCGGCCATGCCTTCTGCCGCTATGCCGACGACTGTAACATCTATGTTCGACCCGGAATGCGGGAGCGGGTGATGGCGTCCGTGACCCGGTATTGTCGAAACGACTCAAACTAAGGTCAACCGGCTAAAAGCGCGGTAGACCGACCCTGGCGAGGATCTTCCTAGGATACAGCATGAGCTGGTTTCCAAAGCTCTCTCTGAGAGTAGGGGAAAAGGCGGTGTCGCGTCTGAAAGACGCCGTTCGGAAAATCTGCCACATGGGGCAAGGGTGGAACATATCCAGAACCATAAAAGAGATGAACCCGAAACTACGTGGATGGGTGAATTACTTTCGCCATGCGGCAGGGGAAAGTCTCTTCAAGGAACTGGACGGCTGGCTGCGGCGGAGACTGCGCTGCATACTGTAGCGGCAGTGGAAGCGAGCCTACACCCGAGCAAAGAACCTGATAAAACTGGGATTGTCCGGTGACGCGGCATGGCGCTATGTCCGGAGACAACGCGGCCCATGGGCGAGTGTTGGGACAAACGTCATTCACCGTGTACTCCCCCAATCCTATTTCGACAGCCTGGGGTTGATATCTTCTTGACCGGTTCCGACGACTTCAGCGCGTATCATGAACCGCCGTGTACGGAACCGTTCGCACGGTGGTGTGGGAGGACGGCGGGCGAGATCCCGCCTCCTACCCGATTGAACGAGGAGAAAAAATACGCATGGAACGTTGGCTATCAATTATAGGATCGTTGGTATCTATTGGAGGTGCAATATGGGCATATATCCAAGCCCGACGTTCGCACTCTTTCGCCGAGCAGGCAAAAGCAGTAAGAGATGAACTTGTCGAAAGAAGAAAAGTTATTGAGGTTTCAAAAATACATGCTGAGACAACAAGGGTTCTTCGCGTAGTCTCAAACATTGGCCCATCATGCACCCCAACGTCCATAAAAACATTAAAATGCCATGAAATAGCGAAAGAAGTAGAAGAGTACACAAGGCTTTTAAACGAACAAAGCACGCACTTTACCGATATGCTTGACAATCAAGCACGGAAACTATGTGAAGATCTAAAGCCAGATATTGAAGCACTGGCAGAAGCCAAAGATTTTGAATCTAAGAAAAATGCAGGGAAAAGCATTTACTACAAAATAGACGATTTCATGCCGCTGGTGAAGACACTCATGGATGAGAAAAAAGAACGTCAGCCTATTTTGGCACCTTGAGGGAGGGAACGACTGTGAAAATTTCAGATGGTGAAAAAATAATACTGCTCATGCTAAGTGAACTTTATGAAAAAATGGGAATTCAAGGGGAAATTGAACCAGAGTTTATTAGGTCCGCAATATTTAGGGATCAACTGTGGGGCATTCCATGGAAGTATTCAGGAATTCCATTTGAAGAGCAAGAAACACCAGAAATCGTAAAAGAAGTTGTTGATATCCTCGACATGTGGAGCTTTATCGAACATGGATACCAGAATCTTTCAGATGATGAAAAAGCTCAATTGGAGGTAGATGCGAAACCATTCGGGAAAGACCCGCAATTTCAAGGGTTCGATGGTAACAACGAGTCAGAATACATGAGTGTTGCTAGTTTTTTGATTAACGACCTTGAGAGGTTTGAAGAATTTAAGGGACGCAGCATGAACTCCCACATGCCCTCCATTGAGACTTACAGGCGAATGCTTTCTGCCTTTGAGCCGATGCGCCGTAATTTAATGTCTGGCTGTCTCACGCTTTCAAATTTAACAGCCATACTTAACGAAAAGATACATCCTGAAAATAGGTAAATTGCCTAACAACCGTTACCCTAGTCTCGTGATACTGGGGTCGGACCAAGCCAACTGTTTGTAATTACAACGTAAAATGGTAAAAATGGCCCTATTTTTGGCCTTAGAGCCGCGTTTTTCCATGTAAAAATGGGCGATTAAGAATGACGCTGTTAAATCGATATTATATTCCGGGGTGCATTACAATGCTGTTTTTGACCATAAAAATGAGGTTCTAAGCGTTGAAAACGCCTTCGTTTGGGGCAATTATCATGTAATTTCGGACAGATAGCTTGGTCCGACCCCAGAACTGACCCCTTTGGGGACAACTGTGGGGTTGCTTATATTAGGTACAAGTTTGCGATATAGGGAACATGCTGGATAAGAGAAATAATGGCCGAAGTTACCAATATAAGAAACCTGCATGGTTGCTTATATTGGTAACAAATTACTTATATGGGGAGCCGGTTACCGATATAAGGAACTTCTTCTAACTGGTGAATAACGAGTTGCACTAAAGGATTCAAAAGTATGAAATCAGTCAATGATCTTTTTCTATCATGCCTTCTTAAATATGGAAGAGTTATTGGTTTTATTCTGGTTTGGGGTGGGTCAGTTGCCATATTCTGCTATTTAGCAAGAGCAGGCTTTTTATATGGAACAGAATCAAATTATTCTTTTCCTAAAGCTATTTTAATTGCAGCTCTTTTGGCTTTGATTGCAACGATCGGTTTTTTTTCCGCTCAATTCTACAATGTGCCAGAAGTAATAGGGATCGTTGGCGTCGCGATAATTTGCTTAAGTGTTGGAGGGATGATATTTGGGGTTAGTTTAGGAGGTCATTGGGGAATGTCTGCCAAAATATTCGGAATGGTTGTTGGGTTGCTCTTCGCAGCAGCGCCATTCTTAATTCAAAAAAGAATGCAAAAACGGCTCTAAACATGGGTGCGGTTCGGATGCCGCAGAAAGTGCGGCCTCGGAGCCGATCGGAGACGTAGTCATTTTGTCGAATCTAGCAAAGTAACTAACTGAAAGTACGCGCTACACCCAAGAAAATGTTGACAGATTTTTTTAACAATCGAGTAAGTTCCCAACCAAACCATTGAACCTGTCCAAAAAACCAGGCAGGTCAACGGCTGGCCCGTTGTTTTCGGAAGGAGATAGTATGGAGTATGGTCTGGCCAGAAGGGTTCTAGACACGCTTGCTTTTGTCTCCTTTACAGAGAGCGAGTTCCAGGAAATCAAACTGGCACGTGAAGGGCTACGGGAATGTCTTTTCATGGAAGAAAAGTTTGATCTACTCATTGAGAATTACTTTGAGCTAGAGACTACTCTGTTCGAAATCGCAGCGCGAAACATGGTTCGTCATCAGCAGGACTACCGCTCCATTCATCTGGAGCGAAATCTGATTGATCGTAGAATCGTCAACCTCCTCTGGCTGGGCGAACCTATATCGACCACACAAAACAACATGTGCACCGAATCCTCCTTGGAGAAGCGAGTGAGAAATTCGACGTTGAAGCTGTCTTCTCTCAGCAATACGACACCCGCTTCGGCTATCGCTGCATGGAGGCGCTACGTAATCACGTGCAACATCGAGGATTTCCTGTCCACAATTTCACGTTTGAACGTCAATGGGTTGAGCGTGAAGACCGGAGGCTAATGCAATTTGCGATAAGTCCCTACTTGGAGCCTGCGCGACTGCGTGATGCTGGCAAATTCAAGAAGGACGTCTTGGCGGAGATGGAGGCGAAGGGCAAAAAAATAGATCTCAAGGCACTCGTACGTGACTATGTTGAAGGATTGTCCGAGGTCCACTCAGAGATTCGCCAGCACCTACACGATTTGGTTCCGCAATGGGAGGGCGTGCTGCATAAAGCTATTGCCAGCTACCAGTCCGCCCATCCAAAAGAAGGTACTGTCGGCCTTGCTGCTATCAAGCGACGTCCTGATGGTACGCACAAAGAGGCGATACCCGTCTTCACTGACTTCATCGAGCAGCGACAGTATTTCGAGACCAAGAACGACGTTCTTAAGAACCTAACCAAGAGATTTGTTACGAGCGAAGTTATCGAACAGCGGGGAGTCTAACACAACCGAACAGAGGGTTAACCCTTGAAAGTGGAATGATTCGAAAAGTGATTCCCAACCATACCGTTGGACACTGACTGAGCGATGAGGCTGCCTGGACGGGTCAACTGCGACCTCGTTTGTCGCAGGGGCCGACAAAAACATAGATGAGGCTAAAAATGATCGGAATAAATTCAACAATCTTTGACCACTTCAGATCCCATCGTAAAAATTACCCGGAGAATCTGACTGATTCCCTCGTCGAGGAGTTCATATCTTTTGACGCAGGATTTAAGCGATACGAGGACCGACAATGCCTTGCACTGCAACTGATAGGGGAGATTTTGGGACCACACCAAAAAAAGATGATGACTAATCATCTTGCTGTACTTTCGGAACTAGAACTAAAATTTAACCCATATGATTACAGCGCTCGTGACCATGTAATACATGCAGTTTTGACATATTTCTTGGGTGTATACCTTGCTGACCTGTTGGCTGTTACAGTTGATGACTTTCAATGGAAGCTTGCAGCTTTATTACATGACATCGGATATCCATTAGAAAAACTTCCACGTCACTGTGGATTATTAGAAAAAGAAATCAACGCTTTTGGGGAAGACCTTCAGGAATTTCAAAAGGTATCCTTCAATAGAAAAATTGAAGGACTTGAACGCCTCTTTGACAGTGTCAGCTCATTTACTTTAATTACCAGTAAGCTTGCAAAATTTGGATTTAAATTACGTTCAAAAGAGGTCTTTGATAGTTTTGCAAGTAAAGACATGGATCATGGCGTCGTAAGTGGCCTCATACTGTTGAAATGCATTGACACGCTTTATCATAAAAATAATCCCAGCAAATTAATTTACATGGATAGAGACGATAAATTTTGGAGTTATGACAACTTCACTATTGATATTTTAGACTCAGCCACAAGTATCTTTCTCCACAACTTGAAACCAGAGGTATTGCCAAGTAAATTCAACCTTGCGTTGTGTCCACTAGCTTTTCTATTACGCTTAACAGATGAGCTACAAGACTGGGAGCGGATAGATAATCAAGCGGAATACTACACAGCTGCAAACTATGCATTGGACTTCAACCCTGAATCAAGGAGTTTAACAGTCACCGCCCCACAATCACGCATTGACCGAATAAAACAGGCTATGACCATTTTTTCGGACATTAGCATAGATGTCCAGCCTTCCATGTAACTAGACAAGT
This sequence comes from uncultured delta proteobacterium, assembly GCA_963748325.1. Taxonomy (GTDB): domain Bacteria; phylum Desulfobacterota; class Desulfuromonadia; order Geobacterales; family Geobacteraceae; genus RPRC01. The sequence goes on from CAVVIJ010000002.1 coordinate 5,985, forward strand.
TGTAGGAAGATCGGGGAGAGGGGGATGTTGACGAGTTTGGATATTTGTGGTGAGTCAACGCGGCGACCTCAACAAGAAGGAAATAATTCCCAACTCACGGCTGGACCGGAAAAGTCGGTCAGCCTAGCGCTATACGGAGCAGCTAGCATCCGCTTTCGACCCAAAGCCGACTTAGCAGTTGTGGAGTGTGCATGCGAGGGGCGAGGGGAAAGCGAACGTTTGCAGTACCCAAATTCTTACAATCTTGTTTTCTGGCTTCGGTCTCTATGCCTAAATATTGTAAAACCAACCAATTTCTCTAAGAGTTAATGTCTTTATGAATAAAGCAGTACGGAGCATAGGCAAAGTCAGAGTATCACGCGCCGGGCACACCTTCCACGAACGGTGGGCGGCACGGCGTGCGCTACAGCTTGTGTTTCCAAAAGACAATCTCTTCGCGATAGTTGTCGAGGGTCTCTCTCCGAACGAGCACCTGAAGTTGGGACAAGAGGCAGAGGATATTGCCGACCTTACTCTCTTCTATGGTAATGGCGACACTTTCGAGACCTGCACCGCCCAGCAGATTTTGCAGTTCAAATACAAGGAAGCTGCTGAGCCCGTCACATCATCCTATCTGAAGAAAACGATCAAGAAATTCGCCGCAACACTGCGAGCCTTCAAGGCCAGTGTTTCGGATGAAGACATCGCGAAGAAGCTGTCATTCGGGTTCGTGACGAATGCGGAATTCTCGGGTGATCTTTGGGATGCCATCGCGTGCTTGAAATCGGGTCGCACACCGGAGTCCAATAGCGCCAAGAAGCAACTTGAGTACCTCAAAACCTGGTGCAAGGAAGAGAAGGTCGAAGCGGAGGACATTTTCCCGCTCCTCGAGTTTCGTGCTGCAACAAATGATCTGCCAGCACAGAACCGATCCTTGCGAAGAACAATCAGTGATTGGTCGGCTGACTCGACCGGACAGGCGGCAAAAAGACTGTTCGCTCTGGTGGAGCTTGTCCGCGAGAAGTCGCAAATCGAGGGTCAGGGCAAGAATTCTATTAGGCGTGAAGATGTTCTCGATGCACTTGAGTGTGATGAGGATCAATTATTTCCTGCAGATACGAGATTCGTGGATGTTGGTGATGTCGTTGAGCGCAGTGCCCTGCAAGATGTCAAAGACGAGATCAAAGCCAGCAATCTCCCTGTGTTCCTCCATGCTGACGGCGGTGTCGGCAAAACCGTCTTCATCCAGAGCCTGGCGGCGCATCTGACAGATACCTTCGAGGTCGTCGTCTTCGATTGCTTCGGCGGCGGCGCATATCGCTCCGAGGCCCAGGCACGTCACATGCCAAAAGTTGGCTTGCTACAAATTATAAATGAACTTGCGACGCGCGGGCTCTGCGATCCACTTCTTCCAACCGACAGTGATCAGTATGGTTTGGTCGAAGTTGCCCGCAAGCGTCTCAAGCAGGCAAGCGAGACCGTCCAAAATCAGTCCGCAATGCAAGGTGTACTGGTTGTTTTGGACGCTGCAGACAATGCACAACTAGAAGCCGATGTAAGGAATGAAGCTGCCTTTCCCAGACTTCTGCTTGCATCGCTTAGCGCGGAACCTATCGACGGCGTAAAGCTTTTGCTCACTGCGCGCCCCCACAGGATGGATGACGTTATCGGGAATAGCCAGACGAAGCGTCTTAAGCTTGAACCGTTCACTGAGGAAGAAACGCGACGGTTTCTTGAGACAAGGCGTGCAAAAATAACGGATTTAGAATTCTCTACGGCACTTGCTCGTTCGCGAGGCAATGCCCGGGTCCTTGAATACCTTGTCGAAAGTTGGGACTCGAATGTGTCCGGCAATGCGCCGCAGACCGAAATATCGGTCGAAGAATTGATCGCACAAAAATGCGAGAAAATATTCCGCGACTTACATACCGCTGGTTGGAGCGAGATTGAGGTGCGCGAGTTCTTCGCCGCTCTGTCGCTTCTTCCACCGCCCATTCCGCTTACTGAACTGGCCAAGGCGTTGGGCTGGTCGGACTCGCAGGTCAATAGCGCCGCATCCGATCTTGCGCCCATGCTTGAGCTGGTCAAGCACGGTGCGATTTTCCGCGACGAACCTACCGAGACTTACATAAAAGATCACTATGCAAGCGAGGTTTCTGCGCAGCAATCCATCGCGCAAAGGCTTCAAACGTGCCAGAAGGACTCAATCTACGCTGCAGAAGCGCTGCCCCATTTCCTCGTGGTCATTGGCGATAGCAACAGGGCTTATCAGCTTGCAGGTTCGGATGAATTTCCCACCGTGCTAGAGTCCGAATATGGACGTCGCAGATTGAAACTTGCGCGGCTCTATGCGGCATTCTCGCTTGCCACACGCGACAAGGACCTAGACCGCGTTCTAAGCCTAACGATGCAACTCTCGCAGGTGGCCTCGGCCAATGCGAGGGGCGATCAGTTTATCCGGCGATCTCCTGCGCTGGCGATGATCCTTGGAGACTCGGATGCTTCCCGCCGCTTGTTCAATGATCGCTCCGGTTGGCGCGGCGCACGTGATGCGCGGCTCATCGTCGCTTATTGTTTTTCTGATGAAATGGACGAAGCGCGCATTCATCAAAACAGGGCGATTGGCTGGATAAATTGGTATCTCCATAACGATGACGAGACCAAACGGTTTGAGCGCTCGGGACCGGAGGCATCCGATATCGCTGCGGTGATGTTCTTGAGCGTTTTGAAGAATGAGTTCTCGTCGTTCAATCAGAATATCCAGCTGTGGCGTTTAAAGTTTGCGCTCTCGGTCATTGAAGAGCTGATCACTCTTTGCGCACACCACGAAGCATCGAATGGAAGTGAGGCTTTGCAGACCCTGGTCGAGTTCGCAGCATCGAAAAGGTGCCTTTCTCTCACCTTGCAAATTGGCCTGCTGTCTAAGGAGTATGGCCTTTCAAAAAGCCAACTCAAGGCTGTGTCGCGAGCGACGAGCTCGCTCTCGCAGCGATGCGAGAAGAAGGTTCCGGAGGATAACTCCGACTACAAGATGGAGCTGCAGGGCGCCATTGCCGGTGCGGCGATGAGCTCCCTCGTCGTGAATTCAAGGCAGTCCGCGAAGCGGATGCTTAAGTCATATCGCTATCGTAGGCCATCAAGCTACGACTATGGCGAGCGTCATGGCATAAACAGGGTTTGGATGCCTGTTCAATCGGCTTGCATCACAGCGTGGTCGTCTGGCGAAGAACTGTCCTTTCACCATCTTATACCGGAGGGCGTGAAAACAGGGCGAAAGACAAAATCAATAGCCACCGAAGCTGACCTAAGCACATTCCTTGATAGCCTCATCGTAGCGAGAGACCAGAACAGGGGGCGAAAGGGTCGGAAGCCAGAGAAACGCAAGCAGTTTTCCCAGCATGAGCAGGAAGACATTGTAAAGGGCGCAGCCTGCGTCCTGCAGCTAGGCAAACCTATTGAGGCTGCCCTTCTGTCGAAGGTTGCGCTTTCAAATGACGTTTTGGCCGACTTCTTGGCTGTCTGGAAATCTTCGTTAAGACCCGATGTCCATTGGAGGGCCGAAACCGGAAGAGACAATGTTGCGCGACACGTCGGCATTGGGCTTGCCAAAATGCTGCTTCGCCATAGCGAAACGGTCGAAAAGAAAGAGGCGGAAGAGCTCATAGAAATCATTGGCGTGAACCGGTTTTCGCTCGGTGACAAGCTAAGCGTTCTCGCTCTTATCGCAAGGCGCCCCAATCTGGCGGATGTCGCAGGGGCCTACGCAAACTCGATTTCCAGTGACATAGTAAAGGATGACTACATCGAACAACGCGGCGAGTCCTACCGAGAATTGGCTGGATCGTTGATCCCGATGAGCCTTGGTGAAGCGCAAGAGTATTATGCTCAAGGATTGGCTCAACTTGACCAGATGGGTGGCGATGACTTCGACCTGATTTACTCTGCCTTGAACTACGCCGCAGAACAGCCAGGAGGATTTATGAAGCCGGAGCTTTCGCACCGGCTTATGAACCTTTGTCAGACGATCTTTCAACATGAGCCATCAAAGTTCGGATGGACTCTATTCGGACGTGCTGCCGCTTCCTCCATCGGCTTTCCGGCAATTTACAAGCTGATACGCTGGGACGACCAGGATGTTGTGGATTACTCCTACGGGCTTCCGCAGCTTGCCTGTTACCTCGCGAAAGCAGGTCACCTGGATGCGCGTCGTGCGGCGGTGCTTCTCACAATCTGTGAAGATCATGGCTGGCATGAGTGGCAGGTCGGCAAGGGGATGCATGATCTGCTTTCCATTGCCGATCCGATAGACAGGGACAGCGATCTTCTCGCTTGTGACAGAGAAACTGGATCAAGAACATAGTTTTGGCGGATGGGAAGGACTATGGGAGAGCCTGCTGGGCTGTGTGGATGCCTTTGAAGAGATCAACGAAGAGGGTTTGCGTGGTCATCTTCAAGGGCAGCGCGAGGCCGCACGGCGTCGGCGCGATATCGAAAATGCTAAATACAATCACGGTGGGACCAGCGCTGAATACAGCCTTCAGGCACGTAGCAAGAAACAGGAAGAGCATGCTCGCAACGACGCATTCGCGGCCATTATTGCTAAGTGTGATCCTACATCCGCATCCTCGCTGGATGAGGCAATGCAAGATATTCAGGCCATTGATGGACTGCCGTTCGACAACAGGAAACATCTGCTCGACGAGCTGCGGAAATCTTGCCCGTATGACAAACGGGTCAAGTTCCTTGAGGCGCTTTGTGAGTCTGCCGAGCTCGAATTTGATCGCGCACTCGATTTGATAATCGAATGCGTGGAGGCTTGGGGCGATAGTTCGGCGCATGTGAGAAAAAGCGTACCTGATCTGATCAAGAAGCTTTTTGCGTTCAAGGGCTCCGAGCTATTTGATCTCCGCTATTCGGGAATTTCCAAGCAAATCTACCGTCTGTCCAAGCTGTGCGGCGATCCAAAATTCGTGCTGCAAATTGTTATGGAAACGATAGCGAAGGAACGCCTTGAGCTCGGGGGTGACGAATGGCTCCAACTAGCGACCAGCCTGTCGTGCCACACTTATCCTTCGACGGCGTTGGATGCATTCGAGGACTTACTATCCAGTTCAGCTGCAAAGGTTGGTGATGAGATTGGCGAAGGCATGTATCGCGCCGCGTTCACGGGGAAGAACGACGAGGGAGATGTTATCGCGGATATCATCTGGCATCTGCTCGGTGATAGTGATGCCTTTGTCAGATGGAGTGCCGCACGAAGCCTGAAGTGCATGCTCGATGTCGGATTGACCGAGGATGTTGGGCGCTTGCTTGACCACTTTGATGCGGATGAGAACCCATCACTGGCCTCCGATGAGCATCATTTCGCCTTTATGAATGCACAGCAATGGTTGTTGATGGGTTTGGCGCGCGCTGCTCTACACCACGGCGAAAAGCTCAAACCCCTGAAGTCACGAATTGCAGCGCTAGCAAGGCGAACCGATTTGCATGTGCTCAACAAACTTCATCTCGCCCGATGCCTGAAGCATATTGAGGATGGTGAATCCATGAGCCCTGAACTCGCGCAGTTGTGGACTGAAGTTCAAACGCCCCCGCATGGCATCGTTGAGCGTGATGGCTGGCCGGACAACAAGGATTGCAGATTCGATTTCGGTTTTGACTACGATTTCAAAAAGGACAAGATTTCAAGCCTAGCACGGTTTTTCTGGATATCGGACAATGAAGCTAGCGATTGCGTCGCCGACGAAGTGATAAGACGTTGGCCGAGTGCAAAGAGCATGTCTGACTTTCCTGGCGGAGTTCGTTACCGAGGCGACGAAAGGTTCGAGACCTATGCCGAACACATTCAACGGCATGCTCTCCTTCACGCGGCAACCACGCTCGTTAAGACCATGCCCGTGGTGCGGCGAAGCTATGATTGGGAGGGCCTGAATCCTTGGCTGGAGTTCATACAACGCGAAGATATTTCGTTCGAGGATGGGTCCTGGTTGTCGGACCACAAAGACCCCGTTCCAGCTCAGGCGCAAGAGTACCTTCTTGGCAAGCGTAAAGGAAACCAGGAAACACTTGTCGAAAAGGAGTTGCTGTTTCGGAATATCGGGTTCCTTGAGGGCTCCAAGGATCACTTCTTACCGCTTTATGGATACTGGACATCTCCGGATGGCGTGCACGTAGACCTAATCTCCGCCCTGATTATGGAGCGCGGCGCGGTCGGACAATGCACAAAGTTCGCGAAAACACCCGATCATGATCTTTGGCTACCCATATTTGAATCTGACGGGAGAGTTGATCGCTACTCTAAGAAAAGGCCATTTGATCCTTTGATATGGGAGCCGGAGAAGTATCCGATTGGCATTGATGAACGTGACGAGTGGGCCGCACGGGGTGCGATAGCTCGTCCAAAGCTGGGGCTAGCGATCAACAAGTTGTTTGGGCTGGTCTCCGACGATGATGAGCGGCACTGGTACGACAACACAGGGAAGCTCGCATTGAAGAGCGTACGTCTGGGGCGAGTGGAAACTCGACGACAGTGCTCGTGGAAGCAGGTATCAGGATGAAGGTGCTATCCTGTGGGCAGAGCGTGACTGGCTCGACAGAGCGCTCAAGTCCTGCAAACGAAGCCTCATCTTCAAGCTCGGTTTCTCGAAATACAAATCAAGCAAAAGCTATGACGATTCGTCCGGTGTTCGAGAACTGTATGTGGGCTTGAAGCGGAGTGGTGAATCTCCCCCGTTTTTGGTATGCCAAGAAGGCATCTGAAACTATGTACTAGCAGGCTGTTGAAAAACTCTGATCCAGAAAGTGGTCAAGTCGTCTTTTGACTCTTTAACCATGAAATGCATCAAATAAACTGATGATTTTTTCGTTGTCGGAAATGAATAGTTACATGCAAAAAAACTTTCACCAAACTTTCACCAAACAAGCTGAATTCCAGTGATACAGGATGAACTTAAATGAACTGAAGCCAAGAAGGAAACTTGGATAACCTTTTGAAATTATGACGAATATGCTTCGTTCTGCAGAGTAAGGGTAATTCTACAGCCTGTGTTCGAATCCCTATCTCTCCGCCAGTAAATTCAGGAGGTTAGCTTATGTGGCTAGCCTCTTTTTTTGGTTTATGAGGCAGAAAAAATCTAAATGGTGCACTCATGGTGCACTTCCCCGCAAATAGCCACGGTTCATAGTAGCACCACACAACAAAACCATTCCACATTATTTTCCTGGATTGACGGTTAGTTACAGATGTGAAGATTTTACGAAATGCATCACTAGTGCACCAATTTTCTTTACCTGTCTGTAAGTGCATGATATCCAGAGAAAAAAAGTCAAAGTACATCAGATTGTATCCCGGAAACAGGCTTGTCCGGTATGGGGCGCTGTTATACGCTTTCTACGTCGGCATCAGCGTCTCGGCTACAATCCACTGGTTCTCCGAATTCGCCGCAGGAGCAATCATCGGCTCGCTTATCGGTGCGGTTGTCGGAAACAGTTTTCTCCTCCGCAGTTCGAAGATTGATCAGGGGCGGGACTCCCTATAAGCCCAACCCCAACGGAGACCGCTCCACCTTTCACTTGATCACCGTTGCCTCCTTTAAACTTGCGCGATCCTTCCGAACTCATTTATCATAGTACGGTAGTGTCTATAAAACTGATATGGCGATTCACTGCCAAACTATTTAATTCCATTCGAGGTAGACGAATGTCGTCGGGATTTGCCGAAAGATTTCGGAATCACTCTGTTTTCAGAGCATTGAGGTACAGAAATTATCGATTGTTCGTCATGGGACAAGGGGTTTCCCTTGTAGGAACCTGGATGCAGCAGGTGGCGATGAGCTGGCTTGTGTATCGTTTGACGGGGTCAGTTTGGCTGCTTGGAGCCATTGGCTTTTGCAGTCAGATACCTGCGTTCGTTTTGTCGCCTTTCGCGGGTGTTTTTGCGGACAGATGGAGGAAGCAGGCGGCCTTGCTTTGTGCGCAGACGTTAATGATGGTGCAGGCGGCACTATTGGCAGTGCTCGTTTTGTCGGGAAACGTGAAAGTTTGGGAGATCATCTTATTGAGTATTTTCGCCGGTTCGGTCAATGCTTTCGAAATTCCGGTCCGCCAGTCGTTCTTCATAGATATGATAGAAAACAGGGACGACCTGGCGAACGCGATCGCATTGAATTCGTCCCTCTTCAGTGGTGCAAGGCTCGTCGGTCCGGCTGTTGCGGGAGCGACTATTGCCGTCGTCGGAGAAGGGATTTGCTTCCTTTTGAATAGCGTCAGTTTTCTGGCTGTCCTACTGGCACTTGCAATGATCAAAGTTGATGTCAAGAAAACCGCCACAAACAGGAATCCGGTTTTCCATGAATTGCGCGAAGGGATTGAATACGCATACGGCTTCGTGCCCATGAGAGTAATATTGGCAATATTGGTGCTGGTCAGTTTGTTCGCGATGCCTTATGCCGTGTTGATGCCGGTTTTTGCCAAGAAAGTTTTCCATGGCGGGGCGAACACTTACGGCGTGCTGATGACTATGTCCGGTGCGGGTGCTTTGGCCGGGGCGGTGTATCTCGCAACGAGGAAGAGCGTGTTGGGGCTATGGAAGGTCATGGGTGTTGCTGTGGCGGTATTCGGCGCCTCTATAATGGCATTTGCCTTTTGCAAAACGCTTTGGGTCTCACTGGTATTTTCCTTTATAGCCGGCATGGCGACAACGACGCTGATAGCCTCCAGTAACACGATACTGCAGACAATTGTGGACAACGACAAAAGAGGAAGGGTCATGAGCCTCTATTCAATGGCCTTTATGGGGGCGATCCCCTTCGGAAGCCTTTTGGCGGGAGCTCTCGCGGACACTATAGGGGCACCGGACGCATTGTTCCTCAGTGGTGCTTTGTGTTTCATGGGATCGGTTTTTTTCGCGCTGAAGTTTTCGGCAGTAGGCAAAATGGTACGACCGGTTTATGAGAGGATTGGTATACTGCCTGCCTCAAAATATTGAACGAGAAAAAGCTAGTGCCATGTAACATTTGTGTTTCGTATTATATGTGCCATGCTGGCGGATTGTCACTAAAGAGGTCATCATGTCACCAGGGTATCGAGGTATTCGTACCGCAGAGGACGCAACGAAAGGGCGCTTCATAAAAACGGATTTATCGTACGTTAGCGTAGACAACATGACCTGAGGTCAATACGGTATGCCACATCTTTTGCGGGCCATCTTGGTTTCAACTGATGAACCGTGAACACCCTGAATGTAGGTAATATTTTCCTTAGCGTACTTCATAATCCAAATTCTGTAGTAACCCCAACCTGATACGTGCAAGAGATGATAACCACCAAGGCCAAGAAAATCAGGGACAATATCCCCAATACTTTTTCTGAGGTAGCTGGAAAAGGGTTCTTTCCGTAGAAACACTCGCGCAGTGCATACAGCGGACTGGTTCCACTATCGACGTACACTATCCCGAGAGCGGTCCATGGCGATAAAGCCGAGCGAGACGAGCAGTGCGATCACCATAACACCGATGGTGGTCGGCGGGTGGATGAAGCGGTAATTGACAAACCCGAACAGTGCTGTCAACACGATTAGATTTGTCGCTATTTCATACATACCCATGCAACCGTACCTATGACTTCCGGTGCGGCAGTTTTTCGGAACTGCACCGTCGCACTATGCGCTCCATTCAAACAATTACTTCAGGCGAATTCCAGCGGTGTTCGATTTGCCGGAGATACCAGGCGGATTTTCGCGACTACCGCGTAGTACTTTCTTGAACCCTCTTTGTCCCATGATATCCTTTCACAATGGAATGCATTCCGGCTTCGGTGGGAGAGCCAAGAGGTAACCATGGTTTCGGTACTCAAAGAGGGCGTCGGCATCAAGTAAATAAATCCGCTCGCTTTCGAGGTCTTTGTCAGTCATGTACACAGGGAACAATGTTTTCCTGGGAAGGAAAGCGGGTGAACATATGCACAACGGCAAGAAGTCGCAAAACGGCATTGACGTCCGTCCTTCCCTCTGGCTGACGACCTTTGCCGCAGCTGTCGCTCTATCCCTGGGGCTCGGCATCATCGGTGCACTATGGTTGCTCTACCTGCCCATCGCCGTCCTGCTGGTCGGTATCACGATTGGCGAAGCTCTTTCCCCCGTCGTGGTCTGGCTGGAAAAGAGACTGCCGCGGGTCGTCGCTGTTGTCGTCGTCTACCTCGTGCTGCTCGCATGTCTCGCCGGGATGGGACTGTTTATCGTGCCCGAACTGGTCAAGCAGGCGACAGCGGTCAGCGCCAGGGTTCCCGATTTCATCGAAAAGACCAAGCTCTGGCTGGCCGGATTCAATCTGCACTTTACCGATACGACCATCAATACCATCATTTCCCATATTTCATCACTGGGATCCTCCCTGTTCACCGTACCGAAGGCGATCTTTTCGACGGTCGTCTACCTGGTGATAGCATTCTTCGTTTCCATCTACTGGCTGATCTACGCACCGTCACTGAGGAATTTCTTCCTTTCCCTGTTTCCCGGAAAACGGCGGGAAAGGATCGATGCCGTCATGAGCAAAATGGGCCGGGTAATGGGCGGATATGTTCGCGGTGCCGTAATCGACGGACTCGTTATCGGAGCATGCACCTACATCGGATTGCTCGTCATGGGGATAAACTACCCCCTGGTTCTGAGCCTTATTGCGGGACTTTTCGAAGCGATACCGGTATTCGGCCCCATTGTTGCGGCAGTTCCGATGCTCTGCGTGGCCCTGTTGCAATCGTTTGACAAGTTTCTGATCACCTTGCTTTTTGCGGCATGCCTGCATCAGGCAGAAGGACATCTCGTGCTGCCCAATATCATGTATCGTCAAACGGAAATTTCCCCGATGCTCGTCTTGTTGGCACTTCTCGCCGGAGGAAGTATCGGCGGAGTGCTTGGTATGCTTATCGCCATCCCGCTATCGGCTGCTTTCAGAATACTTTTCATCGAAGTGATTGCGCCTGCCGTACGCCGCCAGACAGGGGCAGACGAACAGAAAGAGACCAGGTGACCATACCTGAATCCGGTACGATTTTCCTGCAGATAGCTCCGGGGGTATACGGCTCCATGCATACAGCGCCGGAGGCTCCCGAGCTGTAACCTCCCGTTGCGGTACCCTTCAGATACTCTATACTTTAACAAAAACAAGGATTGTGGCAGGCATCGTCCGATCGGATCGAAGGCGCGCGTCCTCTGGGCATATCCCACGAGCATTTCCGATTGCAAATACATGCTTTCCTGATGGCCCTCTGGTCAGACGAAAAATGCCTTGATTCCGTAAGGTTACGGTGCTTGTTCCCCTTTCGCACATTCCCTGCTCCGCATCGTCTCCAAAACCCGCGTGTCTGACCGCATTTCCGGTGGAGGTACACGTGTTGAGGGAAGGGAACGTGCCTCGGAAACGGAATGTTCCCGGCTCAGGCGCCTCCTCCCTTTCCTCGCACCCGCTCCTCAAGTAGAAGAGATCGACGGGGCACGCGGCTTGTTCCGCGTCTACTCATCCGAGGAACAGCACCCTTCTCACGAACGCCATGGATTCCTCTGTCTCTTTTCGTTGGATGGGCAGGCATCATCGTCCCTTCAGCCCGGCACGGAACCTTCGAAACTGCATCTCCGGTCCTGTCTGGTATACTTTCCTTACAGAAGTACAATGCCTTCTAACGAAACCGGTAGATGCAGGGGAGCCAGAGCATGGAACGGATGAGGTACGAAATTGAAGAGGACGGCAAAGGTTCCCTTCTGATCTTCGTACACGGGCGTCTCGATCGCCAGGCCACGGGCCGCCTCTGGTGCGAAGCCAGGGAAAAAATCCTGGGCTCGGACTTGGAGAGCGTATTTTTTGATCTTCGGGACGTTAGCGGCGTCGACAGTTCCGGCGTGGCGCTGATGCGTCTATTGGAGAAGCTGTGCGGCGAGCAGGGCATCGACTTCAGCAGTAGAAACCTCCCCGCTTCGCTGGAACCCTTTATTCGTTATATACGGGAACATGCGTCCTCTCATGAAAAGGTTTGCATTCCTCCGAAAGGGAATATCGCCTCACGTACCGGAAAGTGGGTCGAGGCAAAACTGCAGGGTGCAGGTGAATTCATCCGCTTTGTCGGGAACTGTTTGGCTGCCATTGGCTGGTGCATCAGGAATCCACAGCATTTGCCGGTACGCCTGTTTGTGGAACAGATCCAGGTGGTTGGCGCCGATGCCATGCCGCTTGTCATCCTGATGAGTGCGCTCATGGGAATGATCATGATTTTCCAGGGAATTTCCTCCATGGGACCTGCCACGCCTCCCGTTTTTCTCGCCGACATGGTGGCAATCTCCGTTACCCGTGAGATGGCGCCCCTGCTCACCGCCGTTATCATCTCCGGCCGATCCGGTGCGGCTTTCGCGGCGGAAATCGGCATCATGAAAATCAACGAGGAGCTGGACGCGCTGTCTGTCATGGATTTCGACATTACCCGGCATCTGGTACTGCCGCGACTGCTCGCCATCGCCCTCGCGTGCCCCCTCCTGATCATGCTCGCGAACGCAGCAGGAATCCTCGGGGGGCTGATCACCTGCCTTGGCGTTACCGACGTGAGTCCTATCGAATTTCTGGATGAAATCCGGAAAACCCTCGGCGCCAACGACATTTACTCGGGACTCATCAAGGGAGTGGCCTTTTCCGCCGTCATCGGCTGCATGGGCTGCTACCGGGGTCTTAGAACCGGCATAACGCCGGAAAGCGTGGGCATGGAGACGACCAAAGCCGTGGTGTCCAGCCTCATTCTCATTATCATGGCTGACGGTCTCTTTGCCGCCCTGTTTCATTTGTTCAACTTCTGACAAGGGTAACTTTCCATGGAACGGTACGACGCGAAAGAGACTGACTCAAACAGCAACGACGTCATCATTGTTGAAGACCTCACGGTGGGGTACGGTGATGAAATGGTACTGGAAAACGTCAGTTGTTCCGTTGCTAAAGGTGAAATATTCACTCTCATCGGCGAAAGTGGATGCGGAAAAAGCACTCTCATTCGAACGATAACCGGCCTGATTGAACCGGAACACGGCCGGATCAGGATCGCGGGAGAGGAGATAACCGGCGCCGACGGGGAGGAGGCGCTGGCCAGGGCACGCATGCACATGGGTGTGCTGTTCCAGTCAGGGGCGCTGTTCAACTCGCTGACCGTAGCAGAAAACGTCGCGCTGCTTCCATTACGGTTCACGGATCTTCCCCAGGAACTAGTCGACGAAATGGTGCAGATGAAGCTGGAACTGGTGGGACTCGGTTCTCACGGGAAGTCTATGCCGGCGGAACTGAGCGGCGGCATGAAAAAGCGGGCGGCACTCGCCCGGGCCATCTCCCTTGACCCCGAAATCCTGATTTGCGACGAGCCCTCATCCGGTCTCGATCCAGTCACGTCGGCGGAAATCGAAAATCTGCTGCGAGAACTCAATGAGTACCTGGGAGTAACGCTGGTAATCATAACTCACGATATGGAGACTCTCACGAGGCTTTCGACACGTTGCGTCATGCTGGACCGGGAAGCAAAGGGCATTGTCGCCACTGGCCCGGCAGAAGAGCTTCTCCATGAAAGCGAAAATCCAGTGGTACGAAAATTTTTCCAGCGGCAGGAAGGGAGAAGTCGTGCAAGGGGGCGCCTATGATGAAAATCAGCCATTTCAAGCTTGGTTTGTTTTTTCTCGTCTGCGTGGGGATAGTGCTCGGAGGGCTCGTCTGGATAGGAGCATCGCAGCTTTTCCGGCATACGAAAACCTACGTGACCGTTTTTAATGAATCCGTGGCAGGACTCAATCAGGGCGCCGCGATAAACTATCTCGGCCTGCAGGTGGGAAAGGTATCCGCTCTCAAGCTGGCACCTGATGGGAAACTTGTTCTTGTGTTCCTGGAATTCCAGCCTGATTTCACCGTGAATTCGTCAATGGCCGTGCATACCGAACTTGCCGGTATAACCGGACAAAAAAACATCGCCATCGGCAAAGCGCCGGCCAATATCCGCCAGGTGACACCCGCCATCGACTTTCCGCTGAAATATCCGGTAATCCCGTCATACCCGGGACAGATCGACAGCGTCGAAACTGCCATGAAAAACCTGTACCAAAAGCTGGAATCCGTGGATATTGAAGGGCTTGCTGCTGCATGGAAGGAAACCGCGCTCCGTATAAATCGCATCGCCCTGGAGAAAGACCTTCCGGAAACGTTGCGCAATGTCAAATCGGCTTCCGCCGACCTGCGAGCACTCGTTGCAGAACTCCGCCAATCGGGCGCGATCGATGATCTGCAGCGGGGAGCCAGAGATTTTGCCGCAGTCTCGGCAGATGCGCGAAAAGCGGGGGCAGACCTGAAGAAACAGGTGGACGCGCTTCCGCCCGGCGCCGTGGCGCATTTTGCCCAAAGAATTCAACATATGGCCGATACGGGTGAATCTGCGGTTGCCTCCTTGAAAGTACAACTGGATCAATCCGTCATGCTGTTGCAGCAGACACTGTTCAAGACGAACCGGGTGCTGGGAGACACGGGTATGCTGGTGGATTCCCTGAAGGAAGATCCCGGTCGTATCATGGTATTGCCGGCAAACAACGAGCCGTTCAGGAGATGATCATGAAATCAGCCGCCATCCTTGCCCTTTTTGCCGTTCTGATGTTGCCGGGTTGCTCTTCGCTCGTATTCCCCACTTCGTCGCCGCCTGTCTACTATGGCCTGGATTATCTGCCGGAGGCCAATCCGTGCGGAAAACATCTCGAACAGGGCCTGCGCATCTGGAGCTTCGGTGCCGCCAGTCCCTACGACCGTCGTGAAATGATCGTCAAGGAAGACGGTGGAAAAATTTCCTTTTCCCGCGATTTCCAGTGGGTTGCGCCACCCGGCATTCTGTTGTCGGACTGCCTGCTCCGTGACATACGCGAACATGGCCCTTTTCTCCCGGTGGTATCCGACCATGACCCGGTTCCGGTTTCCTTCGACATGACGGGTCGTATCCTGACTTTCGCGTGGGAACGCTCGGAGAACGTTTCCCGGGCGGTGCTTGATCTGGAGGTAAGTGTAACGCCAGGGCAATCGTCGCAGGGCGCATCATTTTTTCAGAGATATACCCTGAGAAGTGCTCCGGTCGAAGGTGAAGGCACCTCGGAAGATTTCGCCCGTGCCATGGGTCTGCTGACTTCGCAGGCTTCCCGGAAAATCGGGCAAGACCTCTGTGTTTTTGCCGGTAGAGTGTCGGGCCAGGGAAACGAAACATTGCCGCAGCAACACTCCGCCAATCCCCATGAATGACACATACGGCACGCGTGTCATGAAGGAAAAATCCTTGTGCAGAAGTGGACACCACCAGTTTGATCCGGCCTTTCAGAGACGACAAATCAGCATAGCAGAATAAGCGACCGGCAGGCATTCTCTATGAGGAGGTGCATGGTCGGGTTTTCTTTATTTGGCAGGCTCCGGGCATGTTTCCGCTTCTTCTTTCGGCGGGTTGAATTGTTTCCTGATATCTTCCAGTCTGCGGCGGTTTTTGCCCAGGTCCCAGAAGCCGCTGCGGGATTCGGAGCGGCATTCGATCACGCCCTTTTTCGCATCGAGGTAAAACTCCCCGTCATCCTTGAAGCCGAGGAGTGTTGAGAACTCGACCTTGATGTAGGTCGGTGTCTCAACGATGAAGCGCGTATCGGACCTTTCGGCGAGGATCGTGTGCAGACGCGTAAAGGCGGCTTCGGGCGATCCGCTGAATTTGAAAGGAGCGATGCTGCGGTCCGGGTCGTCGCTCTGGCTGGAAACGCAATTGGGGCTGCCCGAACAGGAACTCAACACGGCCCCCGGCAGGCGTGGTGGCATGTGCGGCTGTGCAGCGGTACATCCGCCGGCGGTAAGGAGCAGGGCAAAAAGGATGCAGGATTTTCTGGTCTTCATGGTATCCCTCGTGAATGGTATGGAAACGAGCTTTCTGAAATTTCGGAATCTGTCAGTGTTGGGAAAGTGCCGTCAAAGTGCGATAACAAAATTCTGCTTTTCTTTCCCGTTTTCTTGTAAACCCAACTCCCCCTCATGCGATTATAGAAGAATAGAGGGAGTGATGAAGCTGGTACTTTGTTGCTCCAAGTATAATGCAAAAAAGCCTGTTTGTCTGGAACTGAACCGTAAAGGGGCCCCTGCGTAAAGATTTGTTGTCGGCGCTACCAGGCTGGACATTATCAGGCAGAATTGCTGTATACTTATCTCAGGAGCCTGTCGGGCTTAGGGTAAATCTGCTGCAAATCCGAATGGACGGTCCATATTTCGCCGCTTTATTGGGTAAGAGAACAACTATTACCCTGCAAAATCGACAAAATCTGTCCTCGCCTAGCCTAATTTTCGCTTCGATTTCCTAAGTCCGACAGACTCCTAGTACATGTTTTCTGCAGGAGGTGACGAAAATGCATAAAACGATGATTGTTACTCTTGCCGCACTGGCAGGCCTGCTGTTGCTACCGTTGCCAGGTTCTGCCCGCGAGTCCCGGCACCAGGGGGTTCAGCCCCAAGGTTCCTATTCCCATCGTTCTGCTTCACCCGGTTCCTTTCAACGGGGAGTTCAGCCGCGCAGCTTCTCTTCGCCGCGCAGCTTTACCCGGCAGGGCGCGAGAGAGGGTGTACATCGGGACGGCTACCGTGGTTCCTATCCGCGTAGCGTTTTCCGCTCTGGAGGTCACTACTCCGGAGGTCACTACTACGGAGGTCACTACTACGGAGGCCACCGCTACTATGGAAGCTATCCCCGGTATCGTTCTAATGTCTACTTCAGCGGGGACGTCTGGCTGGGCCCGGGATGGTATGCAGGGTGGGGCTGGCCCTATTACTACCCCTACTCCTATCCCTATTACGATCCGTACTACTCCCCGTATTATTACTCGCCTCCTGTCGTGATCGAACAGCCTCCGACCGAATATATCCAAAAGGATCAGCAACCGGAGGAGACGCATTACTGGTATTATTGCCGCAATCCCGAAGGCTATTATCCTACGGTACAACGTTGTCCGGACGGCTGGACGAAAGAACCTGCGTCTTCTCCTCCGCCTGCGGACCAAGAGGGGGAGTGAATTATGTCTATGACCTTTAAAAGTATTGTCTCAGGAGTGGCATTGCTGGCAGTGTCCGGGTGCGTCTATGTGCCGTCCGGCCCTAGCGTGATGGTGTTGCCCGGCTCCGGCAAGACCTTCGACCAGTTCCAGGCCGATGATGTGATGTGCCGGCAATGGGCCAACTACCAGATCGGGCAGTCGCCGCAACAGACCGCTGAACAGAATGTCGTAGGCGGGTCCGTGGCCGGTACCCTGATCGGCGCGGGTCTTGGTGCTGCCCTGGGTGCCGCCGGCGGAAATGCCGGACTCGGTGCCGGGATCGGTGCGGCCAGCGGTCTGCTGATCGGATCCAGTGCCGGATCGGAATCCGCCCGAGCCACCGGCTATGATGCGCAGCGGCGTTACGATATGGCCTACCAGCAGTGCATGTATGCCAAAGGCAACCAGATTCCCGTGGCTGGACAGAGAGGTGGTATCAATCGCAGCACGCCGCCTCCGCAAGGTTATTACCCGGTTCCGCCGGACTATACCCCGTAAGTGGCTCTCCCTTTGTTGAATAATCGGAGAGGTGGTCTTTCAGGTATGCCCGGGAAATTAATTTTTCGACAGTCTGGAATATGCTGGTGACGATGCTATACTTGTTTCAGGCAGTCTACGTGACCGGCTGCCGAAAGGAGGGCGATGCTATCGTAGAAATCACATCGTGCGAGGACGCACCACATAGTGAAGTATCGATCCGGGGGATTGAGGAACCGGAATAACCCTTGAAGAGGGATTCACAGAATAACTTAAACCAGAAGCCCGCCGAACCATATGGCGGGCTTTTCATTTTTCGAAGCATTCGAGTTCGGCATGGAGTCCTCGCGAGGCTATCAGGCGGGTGCGAGCTGCTCCTTTAATTCAAATTATATAATTTTTGCTCATATTGACACTGGTGCGGTCGCGGGTGTAAAAATGAGTTAATTTTATTGATTGGATTAGTTTTTATTGGGAGATCTGGAAGATGGGAGCGCTGGCGGAATATTTTGATATGGGAGAATAAAAGCCGTCCGTGTCAGCTTTTGAGCTGATCGGGCGGCTTTTTTTTGGGCTGAAAAGTAACGGTGCATTTGGAAAGAAAATTGACTTAAATGATACGTCGATACAACCCTGATATTCATCATCGTCGCTCAGTTCGCTTGAAAGGCTATGATTACGCGGCAACCGGCGCATATTTCATCACCATTTGTGCTCATGAGCGTGAAAGTCTGTTTGGGGAAGTCATAGAGGGTGGAATGATGTTAAATGCCGTGGGCTCAGCCGTGGTGACCTGCTGGCAAAACACCTCTGGCCATTTTTCTAACGTGGAAATGGATACCTTCGTGGTCATGCCGAATCATTTTCACGCCGTCCTGAAGATCACCGATTCGACGGTAGGGGCGAAGCAAGGTGTATCTGCTTCGCCCGGTTTTGAGTGTATTAGTGAATATGAAAGAGGGGATTTCGTGAAAGGCGGAAATAAGGGCGAAGCAGGTGAGTCGTGTGCTTCGCCCCTACGGCCGCAGGGTACGCAGCGTGGTTCGTTGGGCGCCATCGTGCAGAATTTCAAGTCGGTGTCTACACGGAAAATCAATGTGCTGCGTGACAATCCCGGCTTGCCGGTCTGGCAGCGTAATTATTACGAACACGTTATCCGGACGAGCGGGAGCTTGAGCATCTCCGGCGGTATATCCGGGAGAACCCCTTGAAATGGGACCTGGACGAAAACAACCCGGCACCGGCGAAATAACGAAATCGACGGTAGGGGCGAAGCAAGCTGTATCTGCTTCGCCCGGTTTTGAAGCTTCGCCCGGTTCAGAGTGTATTCGTGAATATGAAAGAAGGGGATTTCGTTAAGGCGGAAACAAGGGCGAAGCAGGTGAGTCGCTTGCTTCGCCCCTACCTGAAAAATGCCGCGGCAATTTGCACGGCGCGCCGTGCCCGAATGCGTTAATGCAGGCAAGAGTCATGAGCGTTGCCAGCCTTGGATGCGGTAGTTGAGGAGATTTTGTTTGTCTCGATTTGCAGAACGAAAGGGAAAAACCGGCGGGAGAACGGCGCCACTGATGGTGATTGTTGTTTCAGTGTGCGCCGGTTTGTTCATGGCATGTCTCGCTGTGGGGTTGTTCTCGTCCAATGCAACAAAGAACTTTTTTTACCAGGTAAGCCAAGCGTCTGCTCCCCTGAAACAACGGGTCGATCCACCGGAGAGTGTGCCGCCATCTCCAGTTGTGGAAACCGAAACGCCACTGGTGGAAACTCCACGACCCGAAAAGTCATCAGGACTGCGGTCTGGTGACTTCTACCGCTTTACCGATCGAGATGGTGTCATTCACATGGTCAATGACCCTGAGAAGATCCCGCTGGAATATCGCGCTAAAGTACTGGTAACGAAATCTGCATCCATAGAAACACTGGTACGAGTAACACCCCAGGGGCAGGTTCTGGTGCCGGTGACTTTTTACCATCGAGGAAAGTCGGTCACTGCGACACTCCTGCTTGATACTGGCGCAACGAATACCGTAATTTCTGAAGAGTTGGCTACGGAGTTGGGGCTTCAAAGGGAGCATGTGAGACGTGGTTTGGCCACTGTTGCCGATGGTCGCAGGGTTCCGTCGTACGAGGTTACCCTTGATTCCATAAAGGTAGGTCCTAAAATGCTTTCTCAGGCGTCGGTTGCCATTATTCCATACACCGGAAAGCGGGGGGATCATGATGGTCTTCTCGGTATGAGTTTTCTGAAGGCATTCAGGTATCAGGTGGATTTGAGCGGGCAGAAGATAGTTTGGAGATAGAAATCTGTACTAAAGATTTAAAATTTGACCTGATGAGCTTATGCCGAAATAAGTATCTGATCTAATATATTAAATTTGGAGTGTTTTGATTGAAATATCAGCTTGTTCCCCTTGTAATATTCTTTGCTTCAATGTGTTTTCCTCTAAGCGTAATACTTTGGATACGCTATCAACGAAGAGGGAGACGTACACCACTTACCATCCAACTGTTGCGATCACCGGGCGAATCTCTTTCAAAGCAGATAGAAGACCTATCTGAAGAGCTCGACACTTATTTCACATTCTTTACACTCATACCGCTGCTGTGTTTTTCTTCATATCTTTCCATCAAATACCTCGGAAACCAAAAAGTCAGTTGGCTGGGTACATTGATCCCATATGCTGCGGCTATGGTTTACTTCAGCTATAAATTTTCCACTCTTTTGAAGAAAAGGAACAGCTTGCGTCTCGGGCTTGATTGCGAGCGAGCTGTTGGTCAGGAGCTTGATCAGCTTATGCTGGACGGATATCGGGTATACCACGATTTCCCTGCGGAAAACTTTAACATCGACCATGTAGTTATTGGCGCGAATGGAGTGTTTGCGGTTGAGACAAAGGGGAGGGCGAAGCCGGTCAAGGGTGAAGTAAAAATTATCTATGATGGCCAAGGATTGCAATTTCCCACCCATTATGAACGGGGACCGTTTGAGCAAGCAAAACGACAGGCTGACTGGTTTGCCAAGTGGTTGACGAGTGCGGTCGGAGCGGAGGTAGCAGTGAAGCCGGTCCTGGTTTTTCCTGGGTGGTATATAGAAAGGAAGAAACCTGGCCTGCTTATTTACAATGGGAAAAGCCCTCGTCCTGTCTATAAGAATGCTGGTGAATCGGTACTCTCAGCTGAAATGATTCAAAGAATTGCCCATCAGGTGGAGCAACGCTGTCGCGATGTGGAGCCTGTTGCGTACCAGAAACTTAAAAGCAAAAGCTAGTGTTATTCGGGATGCATGGACGGGTTATTTAGAAGAAAGTAGAAGCAAAACTCATTTTTCAAGTATTAACCCTCTAGCACACTAAATACCTAACTATTCCCGTGCAAATAGCGATCGACCTTGGTGGCAAATGTCAGGCACCTTGAACTATTACAACGCAAATGCTCAGAAATTTTTCGATGAAACGATTAACGTTGATATGTCTGTGCTGCGTGATCGATTTCTTTCTAAGGTGCCTTCGGGTGGATACGTCTTAGATGCTGGTTGTGGTTCTGGAAGAGACGCAAAGGTTTTCAAAGAGCGAGGATTCAGAATTGCAGCCTTTGATGCGTCGCCTGCTTTAGCAGAACTTGCCAGTGAATATATTGGACAAGAGGTAGAGGTTCGCACCTTTGCTGAAGTGAGTGAAGTTGCTGTTTATGATGGAATTTGGGCCTGCGCCAGTCTTTTGCATCTTCCTATTGAAGAAATCACTGTGGCTTTAAGCCGGCTTTGGCAGGCACTTAAACCTGGCGGCATTTTCTATGTGAGTTTCAAAGAGGGCCAAGGTGAAAGAAAGAAGGATGGCCGCCATTTTACTGATCTCAACGAAACAAACTTGAGGCAGTTGTTTGCCAATTTTGTCGATGTTGCTCAAGCTGAATATTGGCAGACCGTTGATGTGAGGCCAAACCGAAATGACCTTTGGTTAAATGCGATCATCCACCGCAAACATCATGATGTTGACCGTTTGATACCAGGTGGTGAGAAAAACCCCTTTCTACCCTGCCTCCTTGAAGGTATTCGTGAGGCAGTTGAAATCGATATGGCAGTTGCCTTTATTAAGGCTACCGGCCTTCGTCTTTTATTCGCCGATCTTAAGGATGCAATTACGCCAGAAGCAGAAAGTAATCGGCATCCGGCTCGTTTACGCATAATTACCAGTGATTATCTTGATGTTACCGATCCTGAAGCATTGCGCTGTCTCATGTTGTTACAGGAGCGTGGTGCGCAAATACGCGTTTATGAAGCAGCGGCTTCCAGCTTCCATATGAAAGCTTATATCTTCATGCGGCAGAATGACAGGTCTGGTGTGCATGGGATGGCATTTGTTGGTTCCAGCAATATTAGCCGACAGGCATTGCAGGATGGCCTGGAGTGGAATTATCGCATCGATAAAAGTACAGAGATTAGCGAGATTCGCAGTCGTTTTGAGGAGCTATTTGCCGATCCAAGAAGCATTCCACTTACCCATAATTGGATTGAGTCTTATGAGCAGCGGCGTAGGTTGCCTACGTTGCCTGTGGCGCCGGGAAGCAACGAATTAGAACCACCACCATCACCTTCTGAAATTCAAAAAGAAGCTCTTATGGCTTTAAATCAAACTCGCAAAGAAGGTTATCAGCGCGGGTTGGTGGTTATGGCTACAGGCTTGGGTAAAACCTGGTTGGCAGCCTTTGATTGTCAGCAGATGTGTGCAAAGCGAGTGCTGTTTGTGGCTCATCGTGAAGAAATTCTTTTTCAAGCTGAAAACACCTTCCTACGTATCCGACCTCAAGCTCGCGTCGGTTTTTATACCGGACAAAACAAGGACGAAGAAGTAGACATTTTGTGTGCTTCAGTGCAGACGTTGGGCAAGCTCGAACACATAAAGCGATTCCCGTCTAGGCACTTTGACTATGTGATTGTTGATGAATTTCATCATGCAGCGGCAGTTACTTATCGTCGCTTACTCGGTCATTTTGAACCCCAATTCTTGCTTGGTCTAACAGCAACGCCGGACCGAACCGACCAATCGGATATTCTTTCTCTTTGCGACGATAATCTAGTTTTCACCAGGGATCTCTTCGCTGGAATTTCCAGTGGTTTGCTGGTTCCATTCAGCTATTACGGGATTTTTGACGAGGAAGTCGACTATCGCGAAATTCCCTGGCGAAGCGGAAAATTTGATCCTGAACAGCTTTCCAATAAACTGGCTACCTTGGCCCGTGCACGCCACGCGTACAAGGAATGGGAGAAATACTCGCAACAGCGAACTCTTGCGTTCTGTGTATCCATTAGACATGCCGACTTCATGGCAGAGCGTTTCCGAAAGCTGGGAGTAAAGGCATTAGCCGTTTACGCTGGTTCAACAACGTCGCGCGGGGAGGCGCTTGAACAGTTAGCGGATGGCCATTTACAGGTAGTCTTTTCGGTCGATTTGTTTAACGAAGGGGTGGACTTACCGGGAATCGATACCGTGATGCTGTTACGTCCCACAGATTCAAAAATCCTTTTTTTACAACAAATTGGCCGCGGTCTGCGAAACGCCCCAGGTAAGGAAAGATTGGTGATTCTCGATTTCATCGGCAATCATCAAAGTTTTCTTCATAAGCCACAGGCTTTGTTTAATGTTGGCGCGACGTATAAAGCGCTGGCACAATTCGCCAGACAGGTAGAACAGGGACGGTTGGAATTACCAGGAGGTTGTTTTGTTAATTACGATTTGAAACTGATTGAATTCCTTAAGGAACTTGATAGAGGTGGAGCGCAAAAGGAATATGAGGCTTTGCGCGAAACTCTTGGACGTCGGCCAACCATTGCAGAGTTTTACCGAAGTGGTGCATCTGTTGTACAAATCCGTCAGCAGTATGGGGATTGGTTTTCATTTGTCGACAATATGGGGGATCTTGAAAACGACGAAAAGGCTTGTGTAGAATTTTATAAAATGTTTTTACGCGAAGTTGAGACTACCGCAATGTCGAAGTCTTTCAAAATGGTTCTACTTGAGGCTCTGTTGGAGCATGGCGGATTGGTTGATCCACCAACGAAAGAAGAGTTAGCGGCACAATCGTTGACTATTTTTCAGAGACGACGCAATTTGATTTCCGATATCAAACCGGAACTGCAGAATATTGATGTGGTTAATCCTGCAACCTGGCAAAAATACTGGGAGAGCAATCCAATTAACGCCTGGATCGGAGGCAACAAAACTGGTAGCTCAAAAACTTGGTTTCAGATTGCGGATAATAAGTTTACTCCGCGATTTAAGCTCGATGATGGTGATTTAGAGATTTTGACGAACCTGCTTCAGGAGTTGGTTGATTACCGATTTGCGTCCTACGAAGCAAGAAGTTTAGCTGAATTGCCTGACAACGTCGTACCACTTCTGCATTCAGTGGATAGGGTCGATCTGCCATTTTTTCCAAATATTAAAATTGCTTGTGGACATTTCAAAACAGGGTATGCCGATGCCGAAGAATATCGGAGTCTGGGTACTGGGCATGGGAAACTCGATCCAGCAAGGCATTTCATTGCCAGAGCCTCTGGCAATTCTATGAATGGTGGCAAGAAACCAATTCATGATGGCGATTATCTATTGTTGGAACGAGTTACTTCCCAGAGCGCTGGTTCGATTACCGGCCTGACCATGGCAATCGAACGCCAGGATGCCGGAGACAACCAGTATTTGTTACGCTTGGTCACAAAACCCAGTCCCGGTCGCTATGTCCTTAAAGCCGCCAATCCCGATTATGAGGATTTGGAAGCTGACGAAGAAATGAGAACCTTTGCTCGGTTGAAGCAAATACTTGATCCACTAGATTTGGCTGTTGGCAGGATGTTCATGCGTGAGGAGATCCCGGAGCTCTTTGGTGAGGAATTTAATCCTGGCAACTGGAACTCTGGCCATGTCGTACTCAAAAAACAGAATGCTCATGTACTGCTAGTAACCTTAAACAAGCAGGGGAAAAGTGAAGAATACCGCTATCATGATTATTGGATAGACGAACAAACGTTCCACTGGCAGAGTCAAAACAGTACAACGCCAGAAAGTAAGCGAGGGAAAGAGTTGATCGACCACCAGAAAATGGGCATCAAGGTCCATCTGTTTGTCCGTGATGGAAAACTTTCCGGTAATAAAGCGGCCCCGTTCACTTATTATGGTGAAGTAACATACCTCCATCATAAAGGTAGTGCACCGATGAGTATAGAGTGGCAATTACAATCATAATAAGCGCATATGACCTGGGCGAACTCAATGGCCAAAGAAAAATCTAAATTCGTGAAATTTCTTCATCCGGTGGGACTATCCACCTTCAAGTACGGCGTGACGGTACCCGTTGAGTCTCAAACCGATAGGATGCGCGCCATCGGAAAAGGTGGAAAAGTACCGGTTATCATTATGATCGGTTCGGAAGAGCCGTTCACTGCTGAGATTCGGCGCCTAAACAATAAACCTGGGCATCTGCAATTTCGCTATGAAAACAAGGCGCAAGAGCGTTTGCGTCATTATCTGATGGGGTTATTCGGTGATGTGACAGAAGGTGGGCTTCTTGAAGTTAGCGAAGTCGCACCTTTTATCTTTCTCTTCAAACCGATACTGCAGAGCAACTCTCCGTCACTCCAAATCAGCGACATGCTGTTGCACAGTCTGGCAAAGAAGGAATTGAACCGCTTTTCGGAGATAGGCCAAATCAAAGAATCCCTTGCTTCAGTGCAATACGACGCAGGATTTCGTCAATCGGATTACAATAAGCGGATAAGTGAAGGACTGTCTAAAGCGGGCTGGAACAGCGAACAGAGGGTTGTCGATGAGTTGGGCTTAAAATGCGATTTCGAGAAGAATGGCATTTGGGTCGAGGTTGAGTTCGGTAATTCCCGATCATACTACCAAGACTATGTAAAATTCATGCTGGCTAGAAAGTATCAAAATGCACGACTTGGACTCCTTCTCTGCCCGACCATGTCCTTTGCATCGCTTCTTTGTGAACTTGGGAGGCAGCGGGCGAAAGAAAATGCAGTAAGCGATCATTCGCCGGTATACTCGGGCATGATGAATTTTGAAAAGGCAGAGCGAGAGTTGCCATATTTAGGGTTTATGTTCGAAATGCCGATTGTTGTAGCTGGGGTAGGGGTGAATGGGAAATAGGTGCTGTCTTCCCGTAATTACGTCTGTAGTGGAAGGAATAGTAAGTAGCAGATAAAATTTTAAAGGAGAACACAATGATTGCTATCCCGAAAAAAGTATCTGATCGCCTCGCCAAGGAACTCGGAAAATTTCAAACAATTCTCAGAAGTGCGGGGCTTAAGGGGACGTACTTGAAAAATAGAAATTCATGTGATAACTTTCCCCGATGCCAAGACACGCCCGCATAGACATACCCGGACTGTTGCATCATGTCATAGTCCGGGGCATAGAGAAGCGCCCCATATTCCTTGACGATCAGGACCGCGAAGAATTCCTCTCGCGCTTTTCCCTGCTGCTGAAGGAAACGTCAACGGACTGTTTCGCCTGGGCACTACTGGATTCCCATTTTCATTTATTGCTCAAGCCAGATGCCGTAAAACTCGCACATTTCATGCGTCGCCTGCTCACGGGCTACGCGGTAGTGTTCAATCTGCGCCATGGTCGAGCAGGGCACCTGTTTCAAAACCGCTATAAGTCGATTGTCTGTGACAGTGACTCCTACCTGTTGGAACTGGTACGGTACATTCACCTGAACCCGATCAGCGCAGGAATTGTTGCCACACTTGAGGACCTCGCTGGGTATCCTTGGTGCGGACAGGGAGAATTGCTCGGTAAGACGTCGCGAACGTTGATCAACGAGGCTGAAGTGCTGTCGCATTTCAGCCCGCAAAGAATGACGGCCCGAAAGCGTTACGAACGGTTTACCGCTGACGGAATCGCCACACCTGCCACCGTCAAACTCTCAGCGGGTGGAAAACGAACAAGCCAGGCATTTGATCCCGGTCTCGGCAACGACGAGCTTTTCGACGATCGCATCCTCGGTGGTGGACGTTTTGTCGAGCAGGTCCTGAAGACCGCCGAGATTGCCACGGAGGCGCCGGAGTTGTCACTGGCCGATCTGATAGGGCGGGTCGCCGAGAATTACCGCATCGAACGGACACGCTTGTCACAACCAAGTAAAGAGCGAGACCTCGCCCGGGCAAAAGCGGTGATTTGTTATCTGGCGGTCAGGGTGTTGGGTTTGAAGGGGATAGAAGTCTCGGCTGCGCTTGCCTGCACCCCTGCTGCCGTTTCTCACGCCGCGAAAAGAGGGGAAGCTGTTTTTCGGGAGGAGCAGGGCTTGCGGGAGCGGCTTGAAATGAAATTATAAATTTCAAGAACGTCCCCTTCCAGACCGGAAATATGCAATAAAGCAAAGCCTGACCCCACGACTTGCCGATGACGATAAGAGGATCGACCTGACTGTCAGAACCAGGTGACCGTCAGGAGTGGTGCAAAAGATGCCCTGTCATCAGGTGTCGCCGTCGAGTCGTCGATTTCGATAAGCCCGGGGTTAACTATTCCCAGATCCTCCAGAATGCGGACCTGGAAGTCCGGCTGAAGTCGAAATTGCGCCTCTTTCATCAGCGGGGTCACATCGAGGATTACGTGCTGGCCGAGGTCGCTCTGGAATATCGTCGTTGAGAGCGAGGCCTGCGGAAGCAGGATGGTACGGTCAAAATCGGATGCAATCAGGTTCGGTGGCTGAAAATCCACCAGATCGATACGGATCGGGATCGAACCGACCGTCGGCTGGATGCTATTGATGAATATATCCAGGGATGCCGATACGATCACGGCATTAGCCGGCACAACGCCGTTCAGCGGGAAATCCAGGAAGGCGCGGGTTTCCGTACCGGTGACCGGATCAATACCGGCAAAGACACTCTGTATCGTTGGGAATGACATCCCCTGCGTAACGATATCCGCCGTTGGGGTTTGTTCAATGTCGCCGTCGAAAAGCGGATTGCTGAGAGTTTGAGTGGTACTTGTCGGTTGTGTGTTGTCGCCACCGCCGCATGCCGCCAAGGCCAGAAACATGGACAGCAGGAGTACTGCGGAAATTGTTCTCTTCATTGTTCCCCCCCCCTTTATTCTCCCTGGAATCCGAATTCCTGATGTACACATTATGAAAAGAGTACCAAAATAACATCAAAGCACAATTGGGAACTACACGAAAATTCGCAGCATTATGGAGTCATAGCCCTTTGGGGCGGGTTTGACAGTATGATATCCGCCACCCGCAAGTCAAATGGATACCCCGGGTTTGGGGGGCACGCCTTGACAGGGAATTTGTATCCGGTCTTGTGCACCTGTGGCCAAACCCTTGCGCATGGAATTACCCGGTGCAGTCCGTCAGGCAGCCTCCCACGGTCGACATTGCTGCTCGCCGAAGGAGATCCCGGCGCCCCTTGGCATTCACGACACGGCAGTCAGCAAGGTTGTCTATCGCCAGGAGCAGCAAAAAAGTTCCGGAGTGAGAACCGTATGTTGCATGAAAATATATTATGAAGTAGAGTGCCTGGAGCATTTACACAGGAGGCGGCAGGCATGAATTTGATCAGAGCGACAATCATTTCCGGTGCGATGTTTTGCTGTGCGGGATGCGCGGTGGTTTCCGTGGGAACTCCGACGGGGGCGGGCGGCAAGGTGGCTGTCTGTCACAAGGGGAAGAAAACCATCTACGTGGATGAAGCGGCAGTCGATGCCCATCTGGGCCATGGTGATTATGTGGGAACCTGCAGGTAGCGTCAGCTTCCTTGAACGCTGCCATGCCAGGGGGAAATCCCGGGGACAGTATCAGGTATCAGAAGGGATCATTCATGAAATATTTCATGCTGCTTGCAGCCTTTATCCTGCCTCTTTTCGCCGGTACCGCCCAAGGTGAAATCTACCGCTATACGGACAGTACCGGGTCTCTACATTTTGTCGACGACATCTCCAAGGTCCCGGCCAAATACCGCAAACAGCTCGGGCAAACCGGGTCATCAGGCGACATTTCTATTGTTGATGCCGGCCCGGCCTCCTCACCTCGAAAGGCTGAAGAGCCTTTGCCGCGCAAGGGCATTTCCTACGGCGGAAATACCGTCGAGTTATACCGAACTTCATGGTGTGGCTACTGCAAAAAGATGGAGCGGTTCCTGAAGGAAAAAGGCATTTCGTATGTTGCCTACGACATAGAGCAAGACAGTACTGCCGCAAAAACATTCCGGGAGTTGGGCGGGCGCGGTGTCCCGCTTGTCCGGATCGGTTCCACGGTCATTCGCGGTTACAATCCAGATGCAGTGCTGTCGTGTCTTGGCAGATAAGTTTCGCGGAAAACCGAGACAGGTCAATTGTGCCTCACTCCCCGGTATTCATAACGGTGAGCCCTTCGGTGGCTAGCGCCCTTTTGAAAACTGCATCAACGGAGAGTAGGGGGGCTACCCGGCCTTCCTTCGCAGTAGCAGCTTTATGGACAGATAGGGGAACAGGAAGAACGCTATGTTGATTATCTTCAGAAACCCTATCAGCCCGTAATTCAGCAGATCAAACTCGTGTCTGCTGATGTCGAACCATCTGCTGTTCATGCCGTACATCCAGTCGTGGGCGGCTATAAATACGAGAGCCCATAGAAATAGAAGCGCAAGGTTGAACAGAAACACCCCGCCCAGTATCGTGGCCAGATTTTCCAGCGTAATGTTTTTTCCCTGAACAGTATTCATGGCTACCCCTTCCTTGAAAATCGGGGAATAAACGAGTCATTTTGCCCGAGACTCCTTCATCCTCCTACCTCACATCATAGTCCCCAGCGTCATCGAGAACCGGAATCGGCACGGCGCCGGTTCTCCAACCTACGTTGGAATAGCCGTAAAATCCGGTCACGTACAGGCGTTTTGGGTCAAGGATTGCAATCTTGAAAACGTAGCAAGGCAAAAGGGGCATCCTCTTTTCCGAATCAAGAAATAGGGTAGTACCCCAATTAACGCGAGTTCTGGTGAATCGTTGCCACTCCTTATTCACGCACATAGATATCCATATCCGATTCATCAACCATCCCCATGAACCTGGAGTATTCGGCCTCGATCATCAGATAGTGGTTATGTGTGCCCCTGATATTCAACTCGAACACCGCCTTGACTGCCGGATCGGGTATCCTTTCGGCCATCCTGGACAGAACTTCCTCTAACTGCTTTTCCTTCTGCATGGCCAGTTCAAGCGCCTTCTTCTCGTTGAAACCGGTGTCGATAATCCGATTCAGTTCCGAGAGCCAATCGGATTCGTGACGTGGCGGCTGGTCGAGAAACGCATCCAGAGACGGAATATCGGTGCCCGAGTAAATAGTATAAAAGAAGCCGGCATGTTCTCGTTCTTCCCCCTCAAGGACCTTGAAAATCCTTCGGGACTCGGGATCTTGCATTTTCAGGGCGCTCAGCCGGTAAAAATCCATGGCATTCTTTTCGGTTTGCAGTGAGCTTCGAACTGCCTCCTGAACAGTAATGGATTCAAGGTTCATACATTCCTCCTTTTGCTTGACTCTTAAATTCTAGCTCTGCTCCAGGGACAATGCAAACCCGGAAGCCTTGAATTTTACCCAGGAATATAGGGGCACTTCCCCTTATAGCGGAATTGGGGGCAGGTCTTGAAATATTACTTTAATCCGGTTTTGTGTAGACATGACAAGGCCTTTACACATAGAAACTCCCCGTCGGAAGACAAGGGAGCAAGTCTAGAAAAATAAGTTTCTTGTGTATAGAGGGCTGGGAAAAGGATTTTTCAAAGCAGATGCTTAAGGGATAGGTATCCAAAAACAAATTTGTATTTTGGATATGCACCCCTCAAGAAGTTTCTAACGGCGGGTTATTTCCGAGGACTCGTTCGATCGCCGGCACAACGTCCTCCGGACCGCGCACGAGGATTATCTTCGAGTTCGGCGCATTCAGGTGGATGATATTGAGAACACGATTAAACCAGACTGTGGTCTCTTCCGTGGCAGGGAAATTCACGGCGTCCTGTCCGTTGATATAGCCGCCGATGACCACTCCATCGTACTCGGCCCGTTTCAGTTCCGATGCTAGCCGTGAATCCCCGGCTTCATCGTTCGTGAGCACAAAGGTGGCCGCCTGAAACCCGAGCGAACGTAGTTTCTCCTGAACAGCGGCAGCAATCTCCGGATGTTTGCCGAACCCGAGGATGCGCCAGCCAGTGGGGCTATAAGAAGTGTTGATCGACATTCCTAAACAATACCACTCAAGTCATTCTTTACAAGATGAGAAGGCTGAGAGTTCCGGGGCCAGCATATAAAACTTATTGTCTCAATTGTAGATACTGTCCCCGAAACTCTCACATGCATACTATACTTTCCCTATGCTTTGCAGTGAGAGACACGAAAGGTTCAGGCAGGATGTTTGCTGAAAAAGGGTAGCGGGGGACTGAAACGATGAAATCAGGATGTATTGCAGCCTTACATGGTATGCCGCGAGTAAAGGCTATTTTGCTCGTCCTCGCCCTGGCATCCGTGACCAAGGTGGCTGGTTTGTCCATGGCTGCCGAAACAGCCGTAAAGGCGCCACTGCATCCAAGGGGGATGGAAAGCCATCATCCGATGTGGAGAGGTTTCGTCAGGGGCAGGGTTCCGGAGACATCAAAGTTCTATTGTGGTGAGCAAATCGTGGCGCAGGGCGACACCAAAGCGGACGTCCTGGAGAAATGCGGGGAGCCGGCCTGGAAAGAAATTCGGGAAGACACGGTTACCGAAGCCCTTCTCGCGAACCGGACACCGGTGAATTTGGTAACAACCGAAGAATGGGTCTACAATTTTGGCTCCGCGGCCCTGCTTGTCTTCCTCCGTTTCCAGGGGAACCGTCTGGCTACTATCGAGACCGGCGGCTATGGGTATGATGACCCGACTTTCGGACAGAATTGCGCTGATGGGAAAAATGTCTCCCTCGGAGACAGCAAGTATGAGGTCATGGTCAAGTGCGGGGCGCCGCTGGATAGCGGGCAATCCGGAATTGACAATAACGGGCAGGAGGAGTCTTCACCCCTGGATGCTAACAACTGGACCTACAATTTCGGACCTGACAGGTTTACCTATACCTTTACCTTCAGAAACGGCAGGGTGACCACTATTAAGACCGGTGGCTACGGACACTGAATTGTGGGACTAGGTAATTTACCCGTTCTTGCAGGGGGTAGGGTAGAGGGCAGGGGAAACCTCTACCCGCTGATGTGTCGCCCTCTGGTGGAGCGTTACTTTCTTTCATTGTCTGAGACATCCTTGAATCTGGGCATTCTGGTAAATATTGAGAATAAAAGGAAATACAGCAATAAAGACAGAGGTGCTACAATAAGAAGCCATGCGGCTATGGCTTTAAGGGTTGCAACAAGAATGAGGGCTATATTGCCAAACCAGTTTTCCATGATTTTTTTCAAGGTAATGTCAACAGGCAGGGACGGACCCCAGGGAAAAATTCTTGCGCCCATGCTATAAAAAGGAACTATCATTGCTAATTGAATTGGGTATACCAGATAATTCGCGGCCTGGATTCCAGGTTGATTGAGCCTGAAGATGAAGGCTAGAGCAGCACATATAATAGTTGAACCCCAGATGACAGGAACAGTGCCGATGAAAATTCCGAGGGAGATGGTCAGAGCCAGTTTTTGGGGTGAAATTCCCTGAATAAATATCTTTTCGACTAGATTCCTGATTGTACGGCGGACCATTTTGACAGTACTCCCAGGTAAAACAAAGTTGCTTCCCTATAAATTCGATCCGCAAATATGCAGTTGTCTGACTTCTGCGAACGAGCAGGTTCCGGTAATGACAAACTCCCCAGCGGGTAAAAAACGGGGGTGCGAATGAGTGCCTTTCGCTGTATGCCGAGCTTTACAAAAGGCTAGAACCAGCGACGTTTAACGCCCAGGCTCATTAACATGAGCATAATACCCATTGCAACGCTGGCAATATAGATGTGAAGCGGCAAAGCAACAGTGTTACGTCGCAGGATTAACGCCGTAGCTGTCATAAAGCCGCTGATACCGCTATCGTTAAAGTCTTTTTTTTCGTAACTTATTTTATAGTTGCCGCTTCTGTTAATGTTGACTATCCCTAAAAGATCCGTTGATTTATCTCCACCTATCAGCATATTTGTAAAAGTAGCATTGTCTGCAGTTAATAATTTAACATCATTTTTTTCGAAGGCAGCCACACCGTTCTTGTCCATTAATCGCAAACTGTAGGTAAAATGGCGGGTTGGCATTTTTGATGGCAACAGAAGGTGGGAAAACTGCAGTTCTACCCGGATGGGATTCATCTCCGGCGAAAGAAAAACGGTACCTCCCGAGTCGGACAGGTTATTCCAGTCCCAGGACCCTGTACCCGATCTGCCAAGAATGACGGCTTTCGTGTCAGATAATTTCAGCCAGGCAATTTCTTCACCTGACCATCTTTCTACGATAAAACATGCTATCAGCGGCAGTAGAGCTATTAGTGCCAAGATGAAGACAGGCAGTGCATACCGCACTATCTTCCGACATCCTTTGAGCATGATGCCCGAATATCGTGAGTACTGGTACAAAGAGTTGAAATTCTCTACTGGTTTTCTTACTGAATGGATTGCTATCTTCTCGAAAATTACCCAACACTTTACACACATAGCTGTTTTTTCTTGCGCTGTCCCGCATTTGGGACAGGTAATATAACTCGTCAGCACAGGATCCTGCGATTGAACGGGTAACTGCCGTGCAAAATCTATCAGCGGCTTGATACGTATATCAGCAGCACTATTTTCAGATATATTCATGGGAATCCCCCTGAATAGGTAACAAATCAAATACAGCAGAAAGCGCGATATTTTCATGTTCCCTATAGAAGGAAAAGCGCAACTAACGTGCCAGAGAATAACTTCGGTTCCTTCATGTGCAACGTTATGTATTTACAGTAAAAATACATGGAGAACGGCCGGGTGGTAGCGTAACCCGCCAGCAGCATCCGTCATATTTAGCGTAACTGCCATATCTGGCGGATTGTCAGCTCTTTCGATTTCAGGTGCCTCAGCTTCTCCTTTTCAGGAAGAGGGAGCAAATTCAGCCTGTCGAGCTTTTCCTCATCCGCTTTCCTATCATTATCGGGACAAAAGGGACTAAAGGGGATGTTCCTGAAAATTATAACTATATGTGCTTTCTCTGATGCCAAGACACGCCCGCATAGACTGCTGCATCACATAATCGTCCGGGGTCTAGAGAACCGCCCCATATTCTTTGACGACCAGGATTGCGAAGAGTTCCTCTCGCGCTTTTCCCTGCTGCTGGAGGAAGCGTCAACGGACTGTTTCGCCTGGGACAATTGGGGCCAGGATTGCAATCTCGCCAACTTAGGATAAGATTCACCCACGCCACGCAAACCACGAATACATAATCCTGGAACGGTATGTCATGTGCACCAGCAAGACGGCATAGAGCGTTACGGATTTCGCCTCCATGGCTATTACCCTATGACACATCACGATCACCTGGTCATCCAGGTGGGAGAGTTGCCACTATCCCGTAGTATACAGAATTTGTCGCTTCGCTCCACGAATGGATTTGGTCAGGAAAGACGCTCTTGAGTTTGCAAGATTGCAATCCTAACCCTGAAGATGCCTAAAGGTTCCCAGCTTTGACAAAACTACCCATTGGCGGATTTGGTTAGAGGTGGACTATTTTGAATGTGACCAAAAAAACTTTCGGAACTTTCGCAGGGGTTTTTACACCGACAACGTTAACAATCCTTGGTGTAATTATGTATATCCGTCAACCGTGGGTGGTTGGCAATGCTGGTGTTATCGGTGCTCTGGCGATAGTGTTACTGTCGGTATCAATTACTTTGACTACTGCATTGAGTTTGTCTTCCATCACTACCAATGTGAGAATCGGGGCTGGCGGAGCGTTCAGCATCATTTCAAAATCGCTGGGTCTGGAAATCGGTGGCGCCATAGGGATTCCGTTTTACATTGCACAGGCGTTAGCAGTAGCCATGTATATTTTCGGTTTCAGGGAGGGTCTAGTCTCACTGCTGCCCGATTTGAATCCTCTGGTGGTTGATGTAAGCGTTTTCATGCTTGTAATGGCCATCGCTTTTGTCAGCACAAGTTTTGCGGTTAAATTCCAGTATGTAATTCTTGGCATTATTGTGCTTTCCTTGATTTCAATTTATGGCTCTCTTTTCGTAAACAAACTGAACTACAATTTCGTACTGTTTGGCACGTATCCCGGCTCTGTGGAAAACCATTTTGCCGGAACATCCTTTTGGGTGGTTTTTGCCGTATTTTTTCCAGCGGTAACCGGGGTAATGGCCGGTGCCAATATGTCCGGAGATCTAACCAATCCTGGCAAGAGCATTCCCCGGGGGACCATCTCCTCTGTGATTTTAACCACCCTCATTTACGTCAGTCTGATTTTTGTAGCGGCAATGATTGCTACTCCTGAAGAAATGACTTCAAACTACTATGTTTTTATAGATAAGGCGCTCTACGGGCCAATCGTGGTCGCTGGCTTGTTGGGAGCGACACTGTCATCAGCTTTAGGGTCTTTTATAGGGGCCCCACGGATATTGCTGGCGCTGGGTGAGAAAGGGATTCTGCCGAAAAGTAAGGACTTTGCCAAAACATCAACAAAGGGAGAACCGGTCAACGCGATGCTGATGACCGCAGTTATCGTATTCATCGGAATATCTTTGCGTGATTTAAACAGGATCGCTCCCATCCTCACCATGTTTTTTATGATCACCTACGCAATGGTCAATATTGTCGTGCTTGTTGAACAATCATTGGCCCTGCCCAGTTACAGGCCCACCCTGAAAGTTCCCTTGATTGTACCTGCCTTGGGAGCCTTCGGCTCAATAGCTATAATGTTCGTTATTAACGTCATAGTTGCGCTATTTTCACTTATCTTTATTTTTGTATTCTACTTTTATCTGGTGAAGCTGAATTTGAAGTCTGATATTGGAGATTCCCGTAGTGGTCTTTTTACCGCACTCGCCGAGTGGGCAACCAAAAAATCGAGTAACCTGAGCCCGCAAAGAGAAGTCAGGTCATGGCGGCCAGACCTTCTGATACCAATGACAATGCCAAAGGAAATCAGAAGCTCGTATAAGCTTATTCATTCCATTGTTCACCCAAAAGGCTCGATTAAAATATTGTCACTGATCAATGAAGATCCGGTAGAGCAAAGAAATATTGTGTTGTTTTTGAAAAATGCAGCTCTCAAATTCAAAGAAAGTCGGATTTCAGCTTCCTATGCATTTATTGAGAACAAGGAATTCAACACGACGGTCAACATAAGCATGCAATCGCTGAATGCGGCTTTTTTTAAGCCGAACGTTATTTTTGTCAGCATTGATATGGGGGATGTTAACCCTGAGCATTACGACAGACTCCTGTCGGACGCCAAAAAGAACGATTTCGGAATGATTATTTATATTCCGTTTTCAACTGCAAGTCTGGCTATTGAAAAAAGTATAAATCTTTGGCTGACCGATATCCCGCAGAATTGGAAAACATCGTTTAATATAGGCAATAACGATCTGTCGACGCTTCTGGCATTATTGATTTGCAAGAACTGGAAAGGAACAATTGACGTTTTTATTATTGATAATGAAACGCCATCGATGTTTACAGAAGAAGATGTTGATGATTTTCGGACTATGATCAGATTCCCGGAGAATACGACCATTCACGTCAGGCAGGGCGAACTTGTTGATAATACGAAAATGTTTCGTAACAGTGATGTGAATATATTTGGCATAGAGCCTGGCATGACAACAGTAGAAATGATTAAAATCGTAAAAGAATCAAGAATATCAGCAGTTTTTTGCGTAGATTCCCTTAAGGAGAATGTCCTGGTGTAGCACAGCAGGGACCATGGGCTAGCTTGGGCGAGCATTTTCCCTTTTATTCTTCAGATGCATTACACTTCAATTTTTCAGAATATTTTTGCATCTTCAGTCTTGACCGATTTGCAAAGATCAGCTTCATTGTGAGAAACGGAGCAGCATGTGCCGCACGAAAATTCGCCGCCCTTATCAAGGCTTGGCCCCATGATCGGGTTTTGCGGTGTGAAAATGATTGCCAGGCCTGCAAAGGTATCATTGAGAAATAAAGAATCCCGTAATCCAACGAAATCTGTGCATCAAGCAAACTCATTTTAATAAAATAAATCAAACCATCTGCTTCTTGATCAGTAAAGTAATATATTTTCTGTCATACTTCAGAATATGATCAAATAACCAGTCTTTTAAGTAGATCATGGTGTCGGTAATCACACCTGCATCACCGGATAGAAAGATAGTATGGTACTCTTGGATACTCTTTACAAATTCATCATGTCGCTCAATATGAGAAGCACAACCACGATAGTCTGATTCTTGCATCAGTATCTCTTCCGCTTCAAAATGGTATTGTACATATGCTACCAGTTCATCAAAAATATCGTTAATTGCTACATTTTTGTTGAAGACGATTTTATCATATAAGTTGTTCAACAGACTTACCAAGTGCTTGTGATGTTCATCTATATCATCCATGCCGAGGATATAGGAACTGTTCCATTCAATCAATGACATGTACTTTCCCTTGCATAATATTTTTATCAAGTATCTCTGCTACAGATTTAATATACCAAGGATTCCAGAAAGTAAAGTACCCCTTGCCAGAGACCAAAAGTCCATGGAATTACTGCTGCGAACTAACCGCACGGGACACTACCGCATATCATAGTCCCCTTCTTCATCGAGAGCCGAAATCGGAACGGATCCGGTTCTCCAGCCTACGTTGGAATAGCCGTAAAATCCCGTTACGTAAAAGGTATCCCGGCCGATATGGAGATGAACGGCATCCATCCACTTCTCATATTTTTTCAGGGTCACCTTTCCGTTGTGATACCCGGCAGCATAATCGGCATTTGCCGCACTGCATGAATGAGAAAATGTAGCTTCGGGGTCCCCGCTCCTCTTGATCCCTTCGGACAGCTCTTTGATCGCCCCGATTTCCTCTTCATTCAAATCGAGAATGACGTATTCGGCAGTCCTGAAATAATACGCGTCATTTGAAATTTCCAGGATCAGTTTTTTCATGGCGTCTGGGGGGTCCTATTCTTCCATACTTTTTAATGGAGTCCGTTTGTTGCAGGTTGCTCCAGTATTCTGAAATATTTCCGGAGGGC
Organism: uncultured delta proteobacterium; assembly: GCA_963748325.1. GTDB lineage: Bacteria > Desulfobacterota > Desulfuromonadia > Geobacterales > Geobacteraceae > RPRC01. Next base: position 43,731 of record CAVVIJ010000002.1, read on the forward strand.
ACTTCGGATCGATGTCCGAGATGGTCATCCCGACAAGTTCCTCGCGGGAGTAGCCCAAAGCGCGGCAGGCGGCATCGTTCACATAAAATCTGGGGGCATGTCTTGAAATAGCCTTATCTCTCTTTTCAAAACCCGCCCCCTCATAAGCGACGAAGATGCTGCAGGTCTACGGCCTCCACATGTAAAGAAATTGCGGCGATGAAAGCATCTCGAGGCCGCCGGTGTTTATGTTGATCAGATTGATTGCGGACGGCGAGCCGGGCGCGGCGGCAGAGTATATCGATCCTTTATAGCCGTCTGGACGATGGTAACTTACGACTTTCGCCTCCTTGATGCCGAGCGTCTTTTTCATGTCATGTATCGCGTCATCCAGGTATTCCACCTTGTCGATCAACCCCACCGCAAGCGCCTGATCCGCCGTGTAGATGCGGCCGTCAGCCAGTTTTCTCAGTTCTTTTTCGTCCAGCCGGTTGTTTTTTCGGGCCAGGACCACCCCGCGGAACCTGGCGGCAAAGCTGTCGATAATGTCCTGCATGATTTTTTGCTCTTCGGCCGTGCTTGGCCTGAAAGGCGACATGATATCCTTTTTTGCTCCCGATTTTATCGTTTTTTCCGCGATTCCTACCTTGTCGAGCAGCCCTTTGACATTGAAATTCAGCAGCAGTACCCCGATGCTCCCGGTTACCGCTGCGGGATGGGCAATGATCATATCCGACGCAGTAGCGATATAGTAGGCGCCGGAGGTTCCCAGGCCGGTGATGCAGGCGTACACCGGAACTTTCTTGCGGCTTTCGAACTGCCGTATCTCGTGATAAATAGTGTCGCTTGCGGCCACCGTCCCGCCCGGAGAATTTATGCGCAGGATAACGCCTGCGATATCCTCATCCTTTTCCGCCTTGGCCAGGATTTCTTTCATCTGCGCCACGGTGGACGGCTGTTCCTTGATGCCGCCCGTTTCCTTTTCGGAGATGAAACCGGTGATATCTACCAGCAGCAGCTTGCGATCCCCAGCCCCTTCGATGACCTTTTCCTCCAGCGGTTTGACGCTCGGCAGGATGTTTACCTTGAAGAGTGTGCATCCGTTGAGAATGACGGGCAGGAGAATCAGAAGCGGCAACAGACGGTTTCGAATGGACATGGGGCCTCCTTTGAATGAAGATGCGGGCCTGATCCCGCCGAGCAAAAATTCCCAGAGAACGCTTGCCTGGCTGGAAATCTTACAGCTTACAAATGCCGTATATTACGAGCAATAATGCTGCGATGACCAGGCTTGCGGTTATCCACAAGCTGTGATCGTACGAGAGACGATGCAAAAAGTTGCCTAACGACATGGAAAGAATTACCCCATATTCTACCACGTTATTTTCCTTCCTTTGCCATAGTGTCGCGGGTGGCTGGTAGTAGATGATACCTCATGCCACTGCAGATGCTGAGTCTTTGGTATGAGCCGGATTCCTTCCGCCTGTTTTTTCAGCGTGGCCTGCAGGGTAATCAATCGTTCGTCGTTTGATACGCTGGTTTTTTAATATCTGATGCCGGCAACTCGGCTTTATTGCGGGGAAAGATACTGCGGTACCAGCTGCAATAGTAGGGGAGAATACGAGGCCCTGTTTCTTTATCCTGAACCGACTTTATCCCTGACTCATCTGTGCTCTTGGCATTGGCATCAGGGTCGACCATGGTGTGGGATTCCTCTCTCCGGATAATGTACGATCAAGTATAGCAGGCTTTTCCCGTTGCAAGAGGATGGCAGGAGTTGGAATAGCTACATCTATTGGCAACATTTTTGCTCTGGACGGAACGTCGTTTCATGGCTGACACATATGTTCCCCTGCGACAAGACTGGCTTTTCGTGCTTATCCTCTTGACTTTCAAGCACCTTTGAGTAGAGTAAAAAATATAAATTATAATAAATTATTTAACCTACGTTCCAGATCCGGTTTGCTGACGATAATGGTTGTACATATCTCAAGGATATAGGAGGGAAAAGCGGTGAAACATTTAATTCGTATGTTACTTGCGCTCCTCACACTGTCGACTGTTCTGACCGCCTGCGGAGATAATTCGACAAATTCGCCAACGGCTCCCACAAACCTGGTGGCTACCGGTTCCCTGGGGAATATTCATTTGAGCTGGGTGGCCAGCACTGGCACTAATTTGACAGGTTACAATGTCTATCGGAGCACGGACGGCGTCACCTTCGCCAAGCTGAACACCACTTTGGTCACCGGGACCTCCTATGATGATGTGATTGCCTCTCCTGCAGGGGATGGGGTGCTTTATTATTATAAGGTTACTGCAACAGGAAACGCCGAGTCGGCTTATTCAAACGTGGTCAAGAGCATTCACGGCACCCGCTTGAATGCCGCGTATCCCGCCGGCTTTACCACGACCGCGGCTTTAAGCCCGTTCGTGGCGGAAGGAAATGTTGTTGTCGAGGGTGGTGACCTGACCGTTGACACAAATACCAAATTGTATGTTCTCGATAACAGCACCATAGATATCGAGCAGGGCCATGCTTTCACGGTCAATGGCCTCTTGCGCGTACTTGCAGCAACCACAGCTCCCGCTGCCTTTACTTCGCATGTAGCTGGCGGAGGTGCGCTCACTGGTGATCAGGGTTTCAATTTGGCATTTATCAATGCCGTGGATTTTGCATCCGGAGGTAACAGCGGTACCCTGGTCCAGAATACTCGAATAACGAATTTACGGAGCGCTGCCTACTCGATATATATCTTCGGATGTACGCCAAAGCTCTATAACCTCTATATTACCGCCAGTGCCAATTCAGCGGCGTATCTGCAAATTGACTCCGGGGCCTCTGTCATCCTGCAGAACTGCAGCCTGACGAATCTCTATCCGTCGATCTTTGGTGATCAAACATCGACCGGTTTCCAGATGGACCATAATATCATCACAACCAACATCTTTGATTACCTGCTGGAATTTGTCAATTCTACTACTCCGCCGATCACCGACGGGCAAATCGCGAACAATACCTTCGACGGGCCAGGACAGATTGACCTCGGTGCTATGACCGGAGGAGGGACTATCCCCCTTGGAAACAACTACTGGCCGCAAGGTCTGCCGACAACCCGGCTTCAAAACGGGGCTGATCAAACGCTTGATTTAAATCCTGTTCTTACCTCTGCACCCACAGGAGTAGGACCAACCTGGTGACCGGGAAAGAATCTTTTAGCCGCCATCAGCCCTGATCAGAGAGCTCGCTTGCGCGGTGGAATAACAAAAGGGCCGACCTGTTTTAACGCAGGGGCGGCCCTTTTTCATCCTTGCAACCCATAATAAATAATTGCAGAAAGTCCTGATAGCGAGATGCGAAAGAAGGACTAAAGTGCTTTATAGATTATTTGCTGTGGTCAGCCTTGTTTGTGTCCCTGAAGTTTCAAGGGGCCCATGGCTGTTTTCGCGCAATTTGAATCTTATCTGGCGGGGTCTGTCTCCTGCTGTTTTTTCAGTCGGGCTCTGTTCCGCTGGTAGGCCTTGGCGCTGTTATAGCCTCGCTCATCGAACGGTTGCAGACTTTTCAGCCAGTGCAGCTCCCGTTCGGCAAGAGTTCGTTCGATAGTGTCCGCCTGCTCCGCCCGGTCCAGTACTTCGAGGACGGAAAACTCAAAACTGTCTGCACCAAATTCGTCCAGGTCCTTCTGCAGCTCCCTGCTGAAGACCGCCTTTCCCATGCGGAGCTGGAAAATCCTGCTGTTGCGTGTCCCTTCGAGATTCTGGCTGGTAGCGACGTAGATCCTGCCGTTAGCCTTGTTGCGGATCTGGTAGACCCCTATATCAGGACGGTTCTGTTTGTAAACCCGCTTGATTTCCGTACGGTCTTTCCTCTTTTCTTCCACACCTGCCTCCTTTTTTTCCGGAGAAGGCCAGGGCAACTTCCCGGTCAATTCACCGGGATCCCAATCCCTCCAGTAAGAATTACCATCACGGCGCAGCAGACCTTCATCCACCAGCAGGCGCCGGACCGTGCAGTAGTCGTCGAACACCGGCAGGATGAGTTCGGTCACTTCTTGCTCGTCGTAACGGCGTCCCTGCTTGAACCTTAAGGCAAACTGCTCCAGCACGATCAACCGCTTCTTGTGCTGAGCGGGTAGCTTCTCCAGCCTGCCATAGCGAAAAAAGGTTTCCAGCACCTTTTTCCGGTATTCCACCATCCGGTTGTCCTGGTGTTCCCTGCTGACCGGGTAGGTCGTCACGATCTCGCGCAGAGTTGTATTGAAGATCTCATCGTTTGCCTGGATGACTACATAGTACTGCTCCTTGCGGCTGGTAACGAGCCCTGCCTGTTCCAGTTTGCGCAGATGGAACGAGACGGTTGACGGCGCAAGGTCGTGTCTTTTTGCCAGTTCCTCCACATACTGGGTATTTTCAAGGAGGGAATTGATGATGGCCAGTCGCGACTTGTCCGCAAGGGCTTTCATGATGGCAAGGCTTTGGTTGGTTTTCATGGCGAGCTCCTGTTTCGATAATTATCGAAATAAAATATCGAAACGGGAGGGGATTGTCAATTTGTTTTTGTATTTATCGAATCAGTTTGGGGTGGGCTCCGGGGCCAGGAATGATTTTTTGACATTTGGGCAACAAAATCAACAGTATTAAGCTGATAAAAAACGGGCAGTGACAGCTCAATCAACCAGCCGGCTCACGAGCCGAAGCTACCCGGAGAAAACCGCTTCAGGGCAATCTAAGTAGTTTGAAATTCTTGGTTTTTATGCTAGAGTGCCGGTAGTACATGAAAGACTGGAGAGTTCCAAGTGAAAGCCATCAGGTCAGTGATTCTCGGTATGGTATTTTTCGTAAGTTGCCTGCCGCTTCCTGCCGTTTCAGCACCTCTTCCCGCCACCGTCCGTTCCGGCTTCCAGGTGCCCATTCTCCTCTATCACCGTTTCGGCCCGACCGTTACCGACAGCATGACGGTTACCGACAAGGTGTTCGAATCCCAGCTGTCCTTTCTCAGGACGAACGGCTACCGGGTCATCCCGCTGCAGCGGCTCGTGAATTCCTACCTGGGCAAGGCCCCAGCACCGCCGCGAAGCTCCGTCGTCATCGTTGCGGATGACGGCCACCTTTCCGTGTATACCGACATGCAGCCTCTGGTAAAGAAGTACAAGGTGCCGGTCACCCTGTTCATCTATCCATCGGCAATTTCCAACGCCAAGTACGCCATGACGTGGCAACAGCTCAGGGAGTTGAAAAAGGGCGGCCTGTTCGACATCCAGTCCCATACGTACTGGCATCCCAACTTCGGCAAGGAAAAGAAGAAACTCAAGCCCGCTGAATACGACCGCTTCGTGGATCTGCAATTCAGAAAATCGAAGGAAAAGCTGGAAAAGGAGCTGGGCGGCCCGGTTGACATGTTGGCCTGGCCATTCGGCCTTCCTCCCGACAGATCCCTGGTGGAGAAGGCGGAGAGGGACGGCTACAAGGTCGGCTTTACCATCGTACGTCATCCCGTTTCCTCCATGGATACTCCGATGCTGCTGCCACGGTTCCTGATTGTCAATGCCGACCAGGGAATGAGATTCGCCCGGATCCTGGAAACAAACCGCGAAGGTTCAGGCTCCGCTCAGGCATCCTCCGGGAGCAAACTCAACCCGAAGAGCCCGGTACTCGCCAGAAAGGGAAATTCTGTCTGCCTGCCTGCAGGCTCCTCCCTGTTGAAATCGCATTCTCGGCGATCAAGCAAGGCTCCGTGGAGGAGCTAGTGTCTTGTGCGGTTAGTTCGCAGCAATAATCCCGTTGAATTTTGGCCTCTGGCAAGGCGAGGCGATGCTGTCATAGTGGGGCTCTGAGGAGTCACAACGCAGCCAGAGGGCAAAAGAACCGGAATTGACGGCGGCATTTCATGCTGGTGCACGTGCGGAATTCGAGGAGATGGGAAAGAAATATCCATCCCTTCATGGGGTGCCTGTCGAACCTTCCATCTGCATTACCATGACGGACAATTGGATCGAATTGACCTTGCGCTATATTGTTGAAGTAAGGAATCGCAGAGTCGTGAAAGGACAGATTCACCGCGAGCTTTTGAAATGCTTCGACGAAAAACCTGAAATCAGGGTCGCCTCGATGACGGTCGATATCGTCGGATTTCCACCACTGAAGAGCAGTCCCTGATCTCTCACCCAGGTCCACTTTTTTCCTGCTGCATTTCTCCCTGATTAATCATTCCAAATTGCCCCCTGCACGCTATAACTATCTTTAATTATTATGATTTATATTGAAAAGCTGCTGGATTGTGCCGATAAGAATAAGTATCGGGTTGGTCGGCAAGAAATTCCAATGCGAAGCGACGCGCTGTCTTTACGCTGGCAGAAACCGGGCAGTGAATGGTTTGGGAAATCATTACGACATCGTTTGTTTATTGTTGCGAATTTGTGTATCATACGTTTCTCAAAAATCAGCTCCCCCGAATTGGTTCGGTGAACGTAACAGGGAACGGGCGAGATCATTCGAATAGGACCGAACCCCATGAAAAGATTCAATATGTCGCTTACAAAAGTCATTGTTTTTACCCTGGTAGCGGTTACAACCGTTGTTCTGTCCGCCTTCGCCACGGCGAATTTTTATTGGGAACGGCGCCAGTTGACCAGCGAACTGGAATCTCAGCTTGCTGTCACAACCTCACAACTTGCAAACAGCCTCGCGCTTCCGCTCTGGAACTTTGATTCCAGGCAGGTCGACAAAATCCTCGAGAGCACCATGCGCAACCGTTCAGTTTTCGGGGTGACAATCAGCGGGGTAGACGATAGTGCACGAGTCTCCGGTTTTGAGAGGGACCCGCAGTGGCGGGTCGTTCCGACAAAAAGTCCGATCCGGGACAGCGAATTATTGTCCAAATCGGAAAAAGTCGTCATCTCCGGTAAACAGGTGGGGACCGTGCACCTTTTCATGACCACAAAGTTCCTGGAAAAGTCGTTGCAGCATTTCGGTCTCATTATCATTGCGGCAATAGTCACCCTCAACGCGTTCCTGGTTTTCATTCCCTTTCAGCTTCTCCGCAGAAAAGTGATCAAACCTTTGAAGGCGATTGAATCATATGCCCTGAAGGTCAGTGCGGGAGAAGTAGACGCCGCCCATGTCCCGGAAGGAGACTTTTTCGGCGAGTTGAGAAATCTCAAAGGCTCGATTGTCGGCATGACCAGCTCGCTCGCCGAGGCGCGGCAGGATCAGGTACGCAAGACTGCGGAACAGGTGCTGCACCAGAGCGAGAAGACCCTCAAGGCTTTCATTGATGTTATGCCGGTGGGGGTCATCTGGGCCGACAGCGCCGGTGTCATAAAACATGTCAACAGCTGTTTCACCGCCTGGTTTGGCTACGATACGAATGATATTTCCACGCTTGATGAATGGCTGTTCAGGGCCTATGCCAATCCGGCCAATGGTGATAATTCCCATACCCGCTGGAGGGTGGCAATCGATACGGACCTGATCAGTGGCATTACGATCCCTCCGTCAGAGTCGATCGTTCTCTGCAAGGACGGCTCTGAACGGCATGTCATTGTCAATACCCATCTTGCGCGGAATCTACGCCTCGATATTTTTACCGACATCACGGAACGTGAATCCCTGCAGAACCGGCTGCTCAACGCCCAACGTCTCGAATCCCTGGGAGTGCTTGCCGGTGGGATTGCCCATGACTTCAACAACATCCTGACCGGCATTCTCGGAAACATCTCGATAGCGCGCATGGTTCAGAACGTTCCGGAAAAAACAGCCAAGCTCCTGGATAATGCGGAAAAAGCGACGCTCCGGGCAACCGATCTCTCCACCCAGTTGCTGACTTTCGCGAGAGGTGGCGCTCCGGTAAAGAAAACGGTAGCGATACGGAAAATCGTGGATGAATCGTTGTCCCTGGTGTTACGAGGCACGAGTGTCAAAGGGGTCGTTGATATCCCGGCTTGCCTCCATGACATCGAGGCGGATGAAGGCCAGGTCAGTCAGGTCTTCAACAACATCGTCATCAATGCCGTCCAGGCGATGCCGCGAGGCGGGAAGATCACCGTTCAAGGGATGAATCTAACTCTTGGGGCGCAAAACAGCCTTATGCTGCCCGCTGGTGATTACGTCAAGCTCTCGTTTACAGATAACGGCAGCGGGATGCCGGAAGATGTGCGGAAGAAGATATTTGACCCCTATTTCACGACTAAATCAGGAGGTACAGGCCTTGGGCTCGCCTCCAGCCACTCTATCATCATCCGCCATGGCGGACAAATCGAGGTCCGCTCCAAGGTCGGCGAAGGAACGACATTTACCCTGTTCCTGCCGTCTACCGGTATATCACCAACCGAGGGTGAGAAGCCCTGCGGCAGCATAACGAAGAGCGAGGTGCGAGCGGAAGGTTCGGTTCTGGTCATGGACGATGAAGAGATGATCCGTGAACTTGCGGCAGAAATGCTTGAACATCTCGGCTACGAGGTGACGACCTGCGCATCCGGAGAAGAGGCGGTATGGAAATATCGCATGGCCAAAGAAGAAAACAAGCCTTTTTCCTTCGTCATCATGGACCTGACAATACCGGGCGGGAAGGGCGGCAGGGAAAGCGCGACGGATATACTGGCGTTTGACCCCAATGCCCGGTTGCTTGCCTCAAGCGGCTACTCCAATGATGCGGTCATGGCCGATTACAGCGACTACGGCTTCAGTGGTGCAATTGCCAAACCGTATACCCTGGATGAATTGACACGGGTATTAAGTTGTGCCGTGGAGCGTGAAAAGGCCGTGGTCGGCTGACCTCCCAACTACTGACGATGTATCACCGGCCTGAGCTGGGAAATGGGATGAAATGAGCCGGGTACGTATCGAAACGAGGAGCGACCAATGAAGCGTTTGCTTGCGATATCGACGCTGTTCGTCATACTGACTTCCACGCTGGCCTCAGCCCAAACAACGGTTGTCTATCCCGCGTTCGAATCAGGCGCCGACTCACGCTACAACGACCTGCTTGAGATCCTTAAGACGGCGCTCGAGAAGACCGTGGCGGAGTATGGGCCGTATACACTCCAGCCGAGCAGGTCTCGTATGAACGAGGCTCGCTACCTTGCCGAGTTGCTCAAGCCGGCCGGGATGGTCAATGTGGGGTGGAGTGGTACATCGGTGGAGAAAGAACAAGTGTACGGGGTTGTGCGAATTCCGTTGCGAAAAGGACTTCTCGGCTACCGCGTGGCCCTGATTGCCAGGAACAGGCAGGCGGATATCGACAAGATTCGAAAGCTGGCCGACCTGAGAAAAGAAACTATCGGCCAGGGGATCGGCTGGGGCGATGTCGCCATCTATAAGGCCAATCGAATAAAGGTGTACACGGCGGGCTACGAGAGTTTGTTCAAGATGGTCGCCGCAAACCGCATCGATCTCTTCCCGCGCGGCATCAACGAGGTTTTCCCGGAATATGCCTCCCGGCATGGTGCGATCCCCAATCTTGCCGTAGAGAAGAATCTGCTTATCTACTATCCATGGCCCTACTATTTCTTCTTCAATAAATCCGATAAAGTTCTCGCGAAACGCGTCGAGACTGGATTACGGAAAATGATCAAGGACGGTACCTTCGACGCGCTTTTCCTGAAATATAACAGGGCTTCAATCCTGAAGGCTAATCTCCAGAAACGGCGGATTATCAGGATCAGGAATCCCAACCTTCCCAAAGACACACCTTTAGGCGATGCTTCGCTTTGGTTCGATCCGGTTGCGTGGAAATGATGAAAGAGGCCGTTGGCCCAGAAACTTGAAAACGGCTCGCTGCCACCGGGAGCAGCCGCTCAATTGTTCCTGCCCGCCAGAAAACAACTGTCGGCACGGCGCAAGCGAGCGGCAACACCGCAGGCCAGACCCGCAGAGTCGTGATAGGACAGATTCGCTGCGAGCTTCTGGAATGCTTCGATAGAGAACACGATGTCAGGGTCGCCTCGATGACCGTCGATATTGTCCATTTCCTCCAATGAAGAGCAGGAAAATAGGGGGACACCAAACGAATTAACACTCATGGCCTGAAAACAGGCAGGGTGTTCTCTCTCGGTGCCTGATTATTCCGAGCGATTGACAGGAGTAGAATCCGCTATATGTTTTACATGTAGAGAAAGTCGAGGGCTGCGGGAGGAACTATGAACAAGCTATTGCTACTAGTGTGTTTGTTTTCAGCTGGTTGTGCCGGTATGAATGGGCAAGGACAGGGCCGTGTAGCCGAGCAAAGTAATCCTGCCGCATCGACAGGGGCGGCTGTTTATGCAGAGCGGGAGTGTGCAGGATGCCACTCAATTTCAGGAGTTGGTGGCACGCTGGGTCCGGATCTTACGAAGATCGGTGCAACAAAGAGTAAAGAGTGGTTAGCTGAGCAGATTGAAGACCCAAAATCAAGAAATTCGGCTTCCATAATGCCGGCATACAAAGATCTTTCCAGGCCGGACCTCAATGCGCTTGTTGATTACCTGGTAACTCTCAAATAATGAATTGTGCAGCAGAAGAAATCTGAAGACGCCTCTTTTTGTCTAGGAGGTTGGTCTCTTTATCACCTGCCAGGAAAGGGCAGGGTCTCCCTGTGACTTTATGCCAATTCCTGTATTTTACCCTTTCGACGACGCCCGGCCTTCTTCAGGCCGGGCGTTTTTTGTGCCCTTTTCCAAGCGTGGAAATATTCTGTATAATCGGATTTTCTTGCTTTTCTTGCGCCGGGGATGATTTTAGCCTTGACGGAGGGCCTTTCATGGGTGACCTTTACACTGAATCAACAGGCAATGTTTCGTGGGAATTTTCCCCGGGAGGAAGGCATGCTGCTGAACAAACTGTATCCCGTTATTTTTCTCGTCCTTCTGGTTCCGTCGCTGTGCTTGGCACAGGAGGCGGGAAACAGGCCGAATGCGGCTGCGCTGGTCAAGGAAGCGATCGATTATTACCGTGGCAGCGCATCGACCGCGAAGGTGACCATGACGATCCACCGTCCCGACTGGGAGCGGACCATGACCATCGAGGCCTGGACGAAGGGGACGAAGGACAGTCTGTTTTTCATTGCCGCGCCGGCAAAGGATAAGGGCAACGGAACGCTCAAAAAGGGGCGGGAAATGTGGACCTACAACCCGAAGGTCAACCGGGTAATAAAGCTGCCGCCTTCCATGATGTCCCAGTCGTGGATGGGCTCCGATTTCTCCAACAACGACCTGGCCAAATCCGACAGTATCATCGACGACTACGATCATAACGTCGAATCCGTCAAGGAGTCGGACGGCCACAAGGTTTACGTGATCCGCTCCCTGCCGAAGCCTGACGCGCCGGTGGTGTGGGGGATGCAGCGGCTGTATCTCCGCGATGACGGAATTCTGCTGCGTGAGGAATTTTTCGATGAAGACCTGCAGTTGGTCAAGGCCATGACCGGCAGCGATATCCGGATGCTCGGCGGCAAGCTGTTCCCGAAGGTCTGGAGAATGCAGAAGGCGGATGTGAACGACGAATACACGCAACTGGATTATCATGAACTGAAATTTCTCAAGGACCTTCCGGACCGGCTTTTTACCATCACATCCCTGAAAACACGGGGGAGATGAAGAACATGGATTTCAAACTGGCCTGGAGAAATATCTGGCGGAACCCGAGGCGCTCGATCCTGACCATGTCCGCGGTCGCCTTTGCCACAATGCTGCTGGTGTTCATGCTCTCATGGCAGTTCGGCTCCTACGCCACGATGATCAACGCCTCGGTCAGGATCCGCACCGGTCATCTCCAGGTGCAGGCCAAGGGCTACCACGAGAATCGCGAGATACGGAAGGTGGTTCGCGATCCGCAGGCCGTGGGTGCAATCCTCGAGCGGACACCGGGAATCAAGGCCTACACTTATCGGGCGGAAAGCTTTTCGCTGGTTTCCTCGAAAAACCGCACCTACGGTGCCCTGGTGGCGGGTATCGACCCGCTGCGGGAGCCCATGGTTTCCTCCATCAGGGACCTGGTTCGCGCAGGTTCGTTTCTGTCGTCACAGGATACGGCCGAAGCGGTCGTCGGCTACCTGCTGGCAAAGAATTTCAAGGCCGGAGTGGGCGACGAGCTGGTTGTGCTCGGCCAGGGGCGCGACGGCTCCATTGCCGCGACCACCCTGCGTATCAAGGGGATTTTCAATTCGGGACTGGATGAGTTCGACCGAGGGGTCATGTATATCCCTCTCGCCTATTTCCAGCAGGTGTACGACATGAACGGGGCGGTGAATTCGGTAGTCGCCATGTGCGATTCCCTGGATGCACTGCCGGTTGCGAAACAATCTATCCAAAAAGCCATTGCGGGCATGCCCGGCTTGACGGTGCTCGATTGGAAAGAGCTTACGCCGGGCCTGGTGCAGGCGATCAAGATGGATCTGGTCAGCGGCATGCTCTTTTACGTGATTCTCATTGTTGTCGTGGCCTTCAGTATCATGAACACCTTCCTGATGGCCATCTTTGAGCGGACCCGGGAATTCGGGGTGATGCTGGCGATCGGCATCCGGCCCGGCCGGCTGATGCGGATCCTGGTGATGGAGTCGCTGGGGATGACGGTGATCGGCGTGCTGGCAGGTATTGTTGCCGGTTCGCTGGTTACCTGGTATTTTCAGGTCAACGGCCTTGCCATTTCCGGCGCGGAGGAACTAATGCGACAGTTCGGTCTGCCGGAACGGATGTACCCGCAGCTGTCGCTTTTGTCCATCGGCGTCGGCGCCGGTATTGTGCTGATCCTCACCTGCCTGACAGCCCTCTATTCAGCGTTCAGGGTCAGGCGCTTGAAACCGGTACAAGCCCTGACTGCGGTATGACGCTGTCTGCCGGCAGCAATCCGGAGATCTGAATCATGATTCTGCAACTGGGATGGAGAAATATCTGGCGCAACAAGCGGCGGACCGCCGTAATCCTGGCCGCCGTGATCATCGGTGTCTGGGCCATGATCTTCATGGGTGCCCTGATGCGTGGTATCGCCGACCAGATGGTGAGGAACAGCATTGCGACCCTGCCCGGCCATATCCAGATACAGAAAGTAGGCTTTCGGAATGACCCGGTCATCGAGCATTTCATACAAGCACCACAAAAACTGGCACCGCTCCTGGCCCGGCTTCCGGCGGATGCCCGCTGGGCACCGCGGATCAGCATCAGTGCCGTTGCTGCCAATGCGCGGCACTCGGACGGGGTGCTTCTGACCGGCATCGACCCCGGGCGGGAGGCACGGATTTCCTTCATTGGCGATGCCGTGTACCAGGGACACTACCTCGGAAAGGACGAACCCAACGGCATCATCGTGGGGCGTGCGCTCCTGGATAAATTCGAGACCCGCCTCGGCCACAAACTGGTGCTGATGTCGCAGGGTACCGACGGTGAAATTGCTTCGCGGGCTTTCCGGATCGTCGGCGTTTTCCGGGCCGAGATGGAATCCACGGAAAAAAAGTTCGTGTTCGTAACCCTGCCGGCAGCGCAGGCAATGTTGAAGGCGGGTGGCGAGGTGTCGGAGATCGCCATCCAACTGGGTAATTATCACGACGCGGCAGCGGTGGCGAACAGCATCCGTGCCGGGATTCCCGACCGGACCCTCAAGGTCTATACCTGGCAGGAGCTGCTGCCCCTGGTGACCGCCATCGTGAAAATGTATGACGGATTTATTCTCGTCTGGTTCATCGTGGTATTTATCGCCATGGGTTTCGGCCTGGTAAACACCATCCTCATGGCCGTGTTCGAGCGGGTCCGCGAATTCGGTCTGCTGCGTGCCCTGGGGATGAAGCCGCGGCTGGTGGTTGCCGAGGTGCTGGCCGAGTCGTTTTTCCTCCTGGCGATCGGGACGCTCATCGGAAATTTGCTGGGGCTGGCGAGCGTCTGGCTCCTGTCCGGCAAGGGTATTGATCTGTCGGCATTTGCCCAGGGCATGGAGTTCGCGGGTATGTCCCGGATCATTTTTCCGGTCCTTTATGCCAGAGACGTGATCAGCGCTGACTTGGTGGTTTTCCTGCTGGGCCTTCTGATCAGCCTGTATCCGGCACTAAAGGCAGCGAGGTTTACGCCGATTGAGGCGATGGCACATGTATGAAAATGGTGAGGCGTGAAGAGTCTGGAGCGGGGAGCGAGGAACGGGGATCGAGGATCGGGGATCATTCCCTGTACCCCTTTAATCCTTACCCCGGTTATCTTCTTTTCCGGGGAGCATTTAGATGAATATCGTGGAATGCAGGGATGTGAAAAAGGTCTATCAGCAGGGACACCTGGAGGTCACGGCGCTGGACGGTATCACCCTTGCCATCGAGAAGGGTGGATTCGTGGCGCTGGCCGGACCATCCGGTTCCGGCAAGACGACGCTGCTGAATATCATCGGCGGGCTCGACCGGGCCGACGAGGGAGCCGTGACGGTGGACGGTAATGTTCTCGGTGAATTGAGCGAAACCGTGCTGGCGGAGCTGCGCCTGCGCAAAGTCGGATTCGTGTTCCAGTCCTTCAATCTGATTCCGGTATTGTCCGCCGTGGAAAACGTTGAGTTCGGCATGCTGCTGCAGGGTGTCCCGGCCAAGGAGCGCAGGGAGCGGGCCGTGGCAATTCTTGACGATGTGGGTCTTGCCGATACTTACAGTCGGCGGCCGTCGGAACTTTCCGGCGGGCAGCAGCAGCGGGTGGCGATCGCTCGGGCGATCGTCTCGGATCCGGCCATTGTCCTGGCCGACGAACCGACCGCCAACCTGGACTCCGCCACGGGAAAGGGGCTCCTGGAGTTAATGCAGCGGATGAATGAAACGAAGAAGGCCACCTTCATTTTTTCCACCCACGACAGAATGGTCATGGATTTCGCACGGCGGCTGGTGATGCTCAGAGATGGGCAGGTCGTGGATGACACTAGGAAATAGGAAAAGCAGTTTTGATCTTACATTACATGATGAGTTGTTTATTGCTTCTCTCTGTGTCCTCTGTGGCCTTTAGCGTGTGTATGAGCGAGTGAGAGAAAAGCAGTTTTTGGTTGTTATCGGTATAGGTCCAGCGGAAGTAGCCGGAAATGTGATGCCTCTATGAAAAGAGCAATACTTTCAATGCTGACAATCTTGCTCCTTGCCGCTCTCGCTCCGGCCTGGGCCGAGTCCGGCAACCCGCCAGGTGAGTCTCTGCCCGCCGCCTCCCACAAGGGTACCGGCTGGCTGGGGCGCTTCAAGGCCGACTGGGGCGGCTACCTGAAGGCCCGTGGTATGGCATCCTGGCCAGCGACCGACACCTTGTACGATCTCGTCGGCCGGGGCGCCTACCTTGACGGCTCCCTTGATGGGCGGCTGAAAAGCGAACTCTATTTCGGCGATTTTGCAACATTCGAAACCCACTACGAAATGGTTTTGTCCGGCGGAGATACCCGGAAGAAGAACAGCGAGCTGACTCGGCTCTTTCCCTCTCTTGCAGCACAAGGATTTATTGAAAACCGGATCCCGGAGGACGATCGGCGGCTTATGGACCTGACCTCCGTTATTTCCGAAAACGACGACCTGGTCCTCTATCATCGGATTGATCGCCTCGTTCTTACCCTGAAACCCGACTGGGGCGTTGTTCGGGTCGGCCGGCAGGCGGTCACCTGGGGAAACGGCCTGCTTTTCAACCCCATGGACCTTTTCAATCCCTTTGCTCCCACCGATATCGAGCGGGAATACAAGATCGGTGACGACATGGTGTCGCTCCAGACCCCCCTGGGCGGGTCGGGAAACCTGCAGGTCCTCTACGTTCCACGCCGCAACCCGGCTACCTCCCGCCTTGCGTGGGAAAGTTCGTCACTGGCCGCCAAGTACCATTTCCCCGTGGCCAGCAACGAATTCGACCTGATGGCGGCGCGGCACTACCGGGATTACGTGCTGGGTGTCGGCAGCGTCGGCTACCTGGGGGAGGCCGCCTGGCGGATGGACCTGACCTGGACGGTGCTCGAATCCGGCGGTCCTTCGAGCGACTACCCGTCACTGGTTGCGAACATGGACTATTCCTGGAACTGGTTCGAGAAAAATTTTTACGGCCTGGTCGAATTTTTCTATAGCGGTATCGGCGAAGACGATTACACGGCGGCACTGCTGAATCCGGATATCATGGAACGGCTCGACCGGGGGGAGTTGTACACCTTGGGGCGGACCTATCTTGGCGCCAGTATCACGATGGAAGTGCATCCTCTCGTCAACATCATCCTCAGCGCCATCACCAACCTGAGAGACCCGTCCGGCGTTTTGCAGCCGCGCGTGACATACGACCTGAGTCAGAATATGCAGCTTATCGCCGGCGGCAGTATTTTCTGGGGAGCACCGGGTTCGGAATTCGGCGGGGTGCAAATTCCCGGGACCGCTTTTGCGTCCAGGGGAGCCGATTCGACCTACCTGTGGCTGAACTATTACTTTTAAAGGTACGGATGCATTGGGGATTGTGGTGGGTGAAAAGTTGGCGGACGCCGGGCAACGGTGTCCGCCGAGGGGAAGTACCTTGTGAGGTAGGGAGTCATCTCCGGAGGAATCATCGAGAGCTATCATATAGTTCTTACAATGAAGAGCCTGAATAATGCTGCAACAAAACCAATTGTTGGGTCGACAACGCTTGGCACGGTTGAAGATAGTGTGATGGTATTTATTCAGGATCAGGTCGCAGCATTGATGAGCCGAGGAATCTATTGAGATAGTCGTGCACATATTTCGCGTCATCACCAGGGAGAGTTGCTGCTTCCAAAAATATACTTAGAAGCACATTGCCATACCCTCTGCCCTGATTAAAGTCCAAACAGTTTTTTGCCTCTTCACGGAGTAAAAAGGCAAGTTCTGTTTTTACATTACTCGAAATGTTTGTGAGAGGGCCGAAGGATTCTTGTATTTTGCGAAATTCTGCGACCATATGCTGTGCACATGAAGCAGCATGCTCTTCATTCAAGCTTTCGATACGAAGCCTGGTGTCATTAAATTCTTGAAGCAAATGAGATCCTCTCGCCTCATTCCGCTCCTTTGTTAATTGCTTAACCATGGTTGTTCCTCCTTAATTTGTTGTGGAAACAGGTTCCTGAACATAGTTAAGGCGTCAGTTTCGTTGGGAATTGTGGTCATTATTCAAGGAAGCTACAATTGATATGCAACGGCATGTATTTGCCTTTCAGCAAAAATTGCATGACGGTAACCATTAAATATTCTACACTATTTTTTGATTATTCAAATGTATTTATTTCAATAATCCCTCCATGGCAAGAAAACTCCGCATCGCAGTTCCACCGCTCCAGGCTTCACGATCATTTTGCCACATCGGGATAACAAAGACCTGCGCCGCGGCCTTGCCCGGGAGATCGTTCAGGGGCGAGGGTTGAAACATTTTGTTGGAGCAATTTCTCCGGTTGGCTCGAGCCGGGAAAGGCGGTGGGGTTGACAGATGGGATGCTGTTTTGTTATAAAACTGTATCGTTTTAAAACAATTCCATGTTTCGAGGAGAAAATCAGGTTTGATTGAAAAGCATTGTAATCGTAGATCCTTTCTCAAGGCATCCCTTGCCGGGATGCTCCTTCTTCTCGGTGGGACCCCCGCCTATTCGATGATCACCGAGGCTGGCCGTCCTTCCGAGGAACGGCTCACACTCTACAACATCCATAACAAGGAATCGCTCAGCGTTACCTTTCGGACTCCAAACGGCGAGTATGATCCCGAGGCACTGAAGGCCATCAATTATATCATGCGTTGTCACTACACCGAAGAGGTGGCCGAGATCGACACCCGAGTTATCGAGTATCTCAACAGCGTCGATAATGCCCTGGGTGGCGGGAATGAGATCCACATCATATCGGGGTACCGTTCACCCGCCTACAACCACCTGCTGCGGGAGGAGGGGCACCATGCGGCAAAGCACAGCCTGCATATGAAGGGTAAGGCCATCGACATTGCCATCCCCCACATCGGGACTAACAAGATTCGGCATGTGGCCTTGAAACTTGCCAGGGGTGGAGTCGGGTATTACCCGAAGAATGGTTTTGTCCACATTGATTCCGGTCGCTTCCGAACCTGGAAGCAATAACGGATTTCCTCGGGGAATACTGCACGGACTGTTGCCCTTTCCCGAGACATATCTTGCCTTGCGGTGCAGGAAAGTCGAAGTTGTCAGTTCGTCAAACCTGGCTGAACCGGCATGCAGGACCTCTGTGTCAAATCCCACCCCAATTCGTCCCGGCATACCTGCTTCATTTCAGTAAATATAGACCGGCGTACCGACCGGCACCATATCGTAAAGTTTGTCGATGTCTTCATTAATCACACGCATGCAGCCATGACTGACCGCCTGCCCGACTGACTCCGGGTTGTTCGTGCCGTGAATACCATAGCCATTCCCCAGGTTCAGGCGGTGTGTTCCCAAGACATTCTTGAATCGCCGCTGGTTGGTCCCCAGCGGGGGAATCAGCACGATGCCATCCACAACGATGGTAAGGCTGTCTGTGGGTTCCATGATGGACTTTTTCCCGTCAGGCTGCACTCTGACGACATTAGCGCCCTCCACCTTGATGGTCGATCCGTCGGCAGTGGTCAGTCTCTGGCCACGCTTGAGGTGCATGAGTCCCAGTTTGTGCTTGCGTGCCTGCTCTACGTAAAACCAGTCCGGAGGCACCCACAGCGGGTTCTCTTCCTTACTCCTGACCACCAGACGTCCGCGCGGGGTTTCAAACTTCCAGGCACTGGCGCCATCTTCCTTTTCCAGTTCTTTGCCGCTACCCGTGGCAACCTTGGTGGTGAGCAGGACCTTCTTCCCCTGTTTGTACCAGAGATGCCGTTCCACGAGACTGATAACCAGATAAGGCCGGTCGTGATGCGGCTCCGGTCGTTGTTTCAAATCCCGCAGCTTCAGCTCGGAATCTGCTATCTTGCTGCGCAGCTTTTCCATGGTTTCCAGGTGATCCTTCATAACCAGGCGGGATACTTCGCGTTGATAACAGATAGCCGCGGTATGGGCGAACAATACGGCGGTGATCGCGATGAAGACAAGAAGCATGCCGAGATACAGCCAGCCTCCCAGGCGAAGAAACCGGGTGACACGGGCCGTGCGCTTCGGATTTTTTTTGTTGACGAAATCTCTCATATCACAGGAAGTAGACTGCCATGCCGGGTTGCAGGTTTGCCTTGATGGCCTCCAGGTCGGCAGCTTTTACACGGATAGTGCCGGGCGGGACAAAACTCGCGTCGCTGAGGGGGCCGGTCGCTGGTTTCGAGTAGATGACCGTACCATCGTCCAGGATGATTGCCACCGGACCAAGGGCGCCCCTGAGCATCCTGTTCTTCGGTACCGGCTCTCCGCTGTGGATGAAAGCACTCTCGGGAACGGACCAACGATAGGTATCATCCACCACTCGGACCACATGCCGACGTGCCGGGCCTGCGGTGTCTTCCTGGGCCCCTTTGATCGTCTCCGGCCCCTGACGGACATGCATTTCGCGGAGTGCTGCTCCCTCGCGCTCCAAGGACATCAGCTTCTTTCCGCTGTAGACCACCAGGTGCAACTTTTTGCTTCCCAGTGCCTCCCGGCGAACCAGTTCGGCCGTCAGCGCCATGGTGCTCTTTTCCGCGTCTTTGATGGCAGCGGCTTGCAGGCCCTCTGTCCGGGGTATGGAAGTCCGCAGGTGTGCCAGCTCCCGGCTGTTCACGATCCACGTGCCGACGAGAACGATATCAATCAGGCAGAGAACGGCACATCCCAGTGCGATGGCAACTGCAATGCGTGGGTAGGCTTGACGAAACACTCGCCAGCGTGGGGTTGCAACGGTGCGAGTGGGGGTGGTGTTGATGATATAGGGTGAGCTGTCTGTTTTCAATGTATTCTCTCATCTTGATGCAAATTCGACCTACTTCGTCTTTCTGTTTCCCCGTTCGGTCTTACTGCGGGCACATCCGTAACTTTACTCAGAGCAAATAAGATAAGCATGTACAATGCCAGGGTAGCAAGCAGTCGTATATAGTGATAGCAATATGTTGCAAAAAAATAAAGAAATTTAGTTTTTATACAAAATAGTAATTCGAATTGAATTGTCTTTGCTGGAGGGTACATCGCACAGACAGTACGATATAGTATGGTTTTTTCGCTTGTGATTGGTATTGGGCAGGGTAATTCATCTCCCTGTGAGACCGTGGGGAGCAAGGTTGCGAGCGGGCGTGGACCACGTTTACCCGGCATTGTGCAATTCCCCGGGCCCGATTATTGATACATATCCCTTAGGTAGATAACTAAAGGCGGCCGATTCGGCCGCCTTTAAAATGCAATCGCGTGGAAATAACCTATGCAAGTTCTCCCCTGGTTGTCCGGGGAACAATCAGGTAGTTGCTCTGAAACACCAGGTTGTGCAGCTCGGCGCTCGCTATTGTCCTCAGCGTCGGCAGTTCGGTTGCTGCGTCTTCTGCGCTGAAGACATTGAGAGGCCAGACTCCCACGCTGCCGCCGCGCAGGTGCGGATGGTGAAAATTACGCCCGTAGGATGCTTCCAGGGTGATGGGCGGGATTTTCGCATGTTTCTGTTCCGGCCAGGCCAGGGTCCAAAACGCGCTGAGGTCTTCACCGGGCCGGCCGCTGACGCCGCTAGCAGTGATGGTTCCGCTGTCGAGCAGCAAGGTTTCGTTTATCTCGGCAAGGGCCTGTCGCGCAAAGGGATCGAGGAAGGCGACCGCCGCGATGAAGAGCTGCTCCTTGTCGGATCGGGTGGTTGCCCCGTTGCCGTGGGTCCCGTCACGCAGGTCCGCGAAGTGCCGAAGCAGCCCGCGCAGGTGAACCGGTGCCCGGTCATAGTCGTTTCCTTTCGGCGCACTCATGGCTGAAATCCTCGCCTATAAAGCGTCTGTCGGTCCTTCACACCTATTCTTCGTTCTCGCTCCCTGCCCCGATTCCAATGCGGGGAAAGATGCTGCGGTACCAGCAGCAATAGTAGGGGAGAATGCGAGGTTCCATTTTTTCATCCTGAAGTGACTGTTTCCCTGACTCATCTGTACTCTCGGTATTGCTAACAGAGTTGCTCATCGTACAGGGTTCCTCTCTCCGGATATGGTACGATCAAGTATAGCAGACTATGCAGTTTGCAGGAGCAACAGGGAGAAATTTGTTGGAGGGAGCGGTGTTGGAAAAGGGTGGCAAGGTCACGCCTTTGAAATAGCCTGGCCAGATCGGAACCGGTCAGGCGCTGAAGTTCTATCGATTTCGGTCAGATGCCCGCGTACCACTCGTAGCCATGGTCTTCCCAGTAGCCCCCGTGGCCTCCGGCGATGGTGGAAAAATCCGCGACGATTTCGATGCGCATGACGTACTTTGCCATCTTGTAGCCGAGTTGCCGCTCCAGGCGCAGCCGGAGTGGTGCACCGTTCGCCACGGGCAGCGGCGCGTCGTTCAGTTCGTAGGCAAGAATTGTCTGCGGGTGAAAGGCCTCTTCCAGGTCGATGCTTTCGTAGTAGGGGGCGCTGCCATCCGATCTCATCGGATCGGCACAGTGAAATACCAGGTAACGGGCCTCCGGTTTCAGGTGTACCGCTTCCAGTAAAGTGCTCAGACGCACACCCTTCCACTTGCCGATGGCGCTCCAGCCTTCGACGCAGTCGTGGCGCGTTATCTGGGTACGATGGGGAAAGCCGTGGATGTCATTAAGGGAAAAGGAGAGGGGGCGCTCCACGAGGCCGCCCACTTGGAGGCGATACTCCTTGAAGCCGTTTTCCGCCATGGCCAGGAAGGCCGGGTTGTTCGGCAGACTTGTGCCGTTGCTTCTGAACTGCGGCGACAGGTCAGTCTCCGTGAACTCCTGGGCCATTGCCTTGCGCGGGATCAGCAGCTTGTGCGCTTTACGGGTGGCTGTTTCCCCGAGCCCGAGGATTTTCGCAAACCAGGTGGATTCCGACAGTTTCTGGCAGCCGCCCAGGGCCAGCGCGCCGGCTCCGGCTGCCAGCCGCAGCAGAAAATTCCTGCGGGAGTAGCCGCTTCGGTCACTCATGACTTTCCTCCGATCTGATGCGATAGTATCCGGTCGTCATAGAGCGGATGTTGTTCCAGAGGCCGGTAACGACGACCTGGAAGACGTGAATCATCGTGAACAGCACCAGTCCCCAGGAGATGATGAAATGGATCGTGCGCATGGACTGGCGGCCGGCAAAGAGATCCACCCAGCCGGGGTAGAGGGTGTCCAGTGCCGGTGACATGCCCAGTCCGTTCAGGATAAGCAGGGGCAGCAGCAGAAAGATCACCGTCAGGTAGGCGAGTTTCTGCAGGATGTTATAGTGCCGGGCAGCTTCGCCGGACGGATGGCGGAAACGCAGGTGGTCGAGAAAGGTTTTGCCCAGGGTGCGCCAGTCGGCCTTGGTGGGAAGAAGGTCGTGACGCAGATGTCTACTTGCGGCGGAGTAGCCGAGGAAGGCGAGGCCGTTGATGACCAGGAGCCAGGCAAAGAAAAAATGCCAGCGCCGTGCCATTGCCAGCCAGCGATTACCGGGAATCGTCAGCCAGGAGGGAAAGGTGTTCCTGATCAGCTGGCCTTGGGGGTTGCGTGCAACCCCGAGAAACCCGGTGGTTTCAAAGTCGTAGCCGAAGATGCGGGTAATGCCGACGGTTTCACCTTGCGGACTTTGCCTGCTGCCCACCATCATGATCGGTGCTTTGCCGTTGTAGGATGATTTGCCCCAGTAGAGAGCCGGGTGAGCCTCGAAAATGTTGAGGCCGCTCATCAGGAGTATGGCCAGCAACACGACAGTGGCCCAGTGCATGATGCGCACCGGCAGCGAGTGCCGGTAAAAGAGATAACCCCGGGAATCGGGCCGGTTCGGGTGAGTCATTGTCGTACCTCCGGGAGAGAGTGAAATCCTCATGAGTTGAGAAGTTCCGGGTGTCCGAATTTACTGACGTGCCGATTTTGACGTTACCACATCTGCTCTTCTGTGCAACAGGCTTTTTGGAATTCGAGCGTTAAAAATATGAAAGGCCCGCTTTCTGCAAAGCGGGCCTCGTATGTAGTGTTTCTGTCTACCCAATTCATGGGTTTTCGGACTGTGTAACAGCCCATGAAATTCGTACGTCGTATAGTGTTCCTATTTAATGAAGCCTGGTGGAGTGTCCTCGGTCATATGGTCCTCCTTTTGTTGCTGATGGTTCCCGTAGGACTCTACTTACGACTTTTGCCTCCGTAAATTTTGCATCAGGTAGCGCTACCTTGATGATAAGTATAGCCGATCAGGGGAGGAAAACCAGTCTGGAATATATTTTTTTATCGGCGTATACTCTTTTATTGTGCTTAGCGTAAAGGGGTAAAGAGATATTCAAGTCCATTGGCCTTGATCTCGTAAACGGCTTGCAGCATCCTCCCCAACCTGCCCTCCGGAAATCCCTGCTTGGCGAACCATACCACATACGGTTCCGGCAGATCGATCAGCAGCCGACCCTGATACTTGCCGAAGGGCATCCTCATTTCTGCCAGTGCCAGCAACTCGTCGGGGTCTCCCGAGAGCTCCGTTCCGATGTGCGTCAGGTCAGTTCTCATCGAAAAAATTCCTTTCTTCTGCAGTCTCTAAAAAAACCGTAAGGGAGAGCGTTGCCCGAAAATCTTTCATACCATGAAACAGACAGTGATCCATAGGAAGAAAATCATACACCACTTGCTGCTACCCTTGGTGGCTACTGGTAACCCTGATCCTTATGGCGCCGATATTTCTGCTCTTCGGTCCGTTGGGCTGAGAGACGCCGGCAATTCTACGAAGCTACCCGCCTGATACTTCAAATGTCCCGTGGCTTCTTGCCCCCTGGCATTGTTCTGCGCGGAAAATCCTCTATACTTGCTTCATGGTGTACTTTTTATACTAGTGTTGTTTCAGCTCGTTCGTGTCTCTCGGATATGGATATTCCCATGATCAAACACCTCCTGGCAATCGGCATGCTTCTGTTCCTGACCTCGTGCAGTTGGGGATATGGTCCCCTGCAGGACTACAGTCAATTCGTCAGTGCGAAGCTGCTGGACGACGGGCAGAGCATCCTCTTTACCTATCATCGCTATACCTATCGACCGGCCACCGGCTGGCGCGCCTTCCCGGATGGCGGCATTCCCCGTTACCAAGAGGATCGAAACCTGATCGGCGTCTATGACCTGGCGGACAAAAACGTCAGGATCCTGCGGCGCGAAGACAACAGCGACTGGCAACCGGGGAGCGGGCTTTATACCATCCAGGCCGTGAAGGGGAGCAAGGCACTTCTGGCCCAAGGGGGGCAGTTGCGCGGTTCGTTCAGGCTCGGGTCGAGGTATCTGCTGCTGGATGTGGTCAAGGGGAGCGCCGCTTCCCTTGATCTGAAAGGGGACCTGGCCAGGCTGGGCAGGGATTGCGGCGAGATCTACCTGGTCGATCGGGACGGCATGCTCCTTTTTGTTACGCAGCCTCTGCCCGCGCAAGGCGATTCCCCGCCGCGGCGGAAGGACATCGATGCCAGTGAGATCTGGGTCCGCACTTCCGGTGGTGATTATTTGAAGGTCGCCGCAGCTTCCCTCTACGAGACGGTCCGAAACGATGAAGTTTTTTACTGGATGCGGAATACCCGCCAGTTTCGTGCTTTCTCCCTGAGCAGCCATCAAACCCGGCCGGCGCCGGAATTCCGCCATGCCGATTACCAGGATATTACGGAAGGGGCGTCACTCACTGCCGACCGGAAGGGTCTGGAATACGGGGTCAAGGTGAACGGAGCCTGGCAGTATCGGCCTATCGAACTCACGCCACACATGCTGAAATGATCCCGGGCGACCACAAGAGAGCAGGCTGGGATCTGCCGGGCCGGGAAAACGGGTGTCTGCAGCAGAAAGGAGCAGGATCATGAATGAAATTCGCCAGCTTGAAGTATTCTTCGATTACATCTGACCGTGGTGCTACTTCAGTACCGTGCGTACTGACAGGCTGCAGCGGGACTTTGGCATTGAACTGCGCTGGACCGTTTTTCCGTTGCATCCGGAAATACCGGAAGAAGGGATGGCGCTGAGTGAGCTGTTCCGCGGCCGGGATTTTGATGTTGAGGGCATGCGGCAGCGCTTGAAGCTTGTGGCCGGGGAGGTCGGGCTCCCTTTGGCGTCCAACTCACGCATCTCCAACAGTCGCCGGGCACAGGAACTGGGAAAGTGGGCGGAAGCCGTGGGAAAAGGTGACCAGTTCAGGCGCGGTACCTACCACGCCTATTTCGCCGAGGGGCGGAATATCGCCCTGCTTTCGGAGCTGGAGGCGATTGCCGAGGCGGCCGGTTTGCCAAGGGATGAAGTGTATGACATTCTTGCCCAAGGCCTGTTTGCCGAGGCAGTGGATAACGATTGGCTCAGATCGCGAGAGCTGGCAATAACCGCCGTCCCGTTTCATCTGCTTGGCGAAAAGACGTTGGTGGGATTTCATCCCTATGAAGATTTTGTACAACTGGTTAACGGGGATTGAGGATTTTTGGGGAGTTTTTGGTAATAGAGGCACATTTCCGTCGCTCTTGGACCAGATGGCTATTGTTCTGCGATGAAAATCCTCTATACTTTCCCCATTGGCAGTCCATGGAGTTGGCAATACGAAAAGGGGAGGTTGTATCATTATGACGATTTCGATGATGAGAAAATGCTTTCTGGTAAGCGCTGCCGCTTTGGTCGTGGCATGTGTCCTGACACTGGCGGTACCGGTGCAGCAGTCCTGGGCCGACAACGAATCCATCACGGTTTCCTGTTACAAGGGGAACAGTGAGGAGGGGAACTATGTGGGCGAGATTTCCGTGAACTATCTTCACGATGCGGCGTCGGACTGTAACGAGGAGTACGAAGCTTGCCAGGGGGTCTGTCTGGGCTGCGTCATCGATGCCCAATACAACCAGGTCTGTTACGACGTGAATGGCGAAAAAGTATCGCAGTAAAAGACTTCCGCTTGAATTGCCGCCTGCCAGGGGTTGCTGCGATTGTATCTTCGCCTGGGCGTGATGTTTTTGCAGGAGAAGCTGTACGCCATGGTCCCGACCGGACCGAAAGGGAGGAATCTGCATGGATCTGGCACTGCAGGACAAACTGGCGCTGGTCTCCGGCTCCACCAAGGGAATTGGCTTTGCCATTGCAAAGGCACTGGCCGCGGAAGGTGCCCGGGTAATCGTCAACGGTCGCAGCGATTCGTCGGTTCGCGAAGCGTTGGCAGCCATCCGCGCATCGCTGCCGGACGCAGCGCTCGAAGGGTTTGCTGCTGACCTTGCCACGGCGGAAGGGGCTGCTGAAATCGTCCGGCGCTACCCTGCACCGGAGATACTGGTCAACAGCCTCGGGATCTATGAGCCGCAACCTTTCGAGGAAATCAGCGATGATGAGTGGCGACGCTTTTTCGAGATCAACGTACTTAGTGCGGTCAGGCTTTCCCGTGCCTACTTGCCCGGCATGAAACAGCGCAACTGGGGGCGTATCGTTTTTATCAGCAGTGAGAGCGGCATCCAGATCCCGGCGGAGATGATCCATTACGGTATGACCAAAACCGCCCTGCTCGCCGTTTCACGCGGCATTGCCGAGACCTGTGTCGGTACTGGTGTTACCTCCAATGCCGTTCTGCCCGGCCCGACGCTCTCGGCCGGCGTGCAAGATTTCGTTACCAAGCTCAGCGAGGGAAAATCATTCGAGGAGTTCGAAAAGGAGTTCTTCACCGAAGTCCGGCCCACGTCACTGTTGAAGCGTTTCGCCGCTCCTGCCGAGGTCGCATCCCTGGTCGCGTATCTTTGCAGTCCGCTCTCCTCTGCAACCAACGGTGCTGCGCTACGGGTGGACGGAGGTGTCGTCAAGGCCTGTTTCTAAAAGTTTGGTTCTGTCGCCGTTGAACCACCCGCAGCCCTTGACGTCCGGAACACGGTGTCTCTCGGTGCGAAGGGATACACCGTCTTTCCGCGGTTTTTCAAAAAAGAGGAGAAGCCCCTGATCTACCGGTAATCGCCCTCTCTCCTCTCCGTTTTTCAAAAGAGTTCACCTGTCAATTACCTGAGTTGCAATAATGTCTGTTACTTTGGCAATGCTGATGCCAGTGACCAGGCGTTATATCGATTCATCCTTGCTATTCGGGGCCTGACAGGTAAAATTTTTGCAGAGGCAGATAATTTCTATCCCGTAATCGAGTTTCTTCCCCGGGCTTCCGGAGAGAAGCTGATAAAAAGGAGTACCATCATGAATGTCATTGATAAATTTCTGGATGCCTTGGAGGCGGCCATCGAGTCAAAGGACGAAACCGTGCTAGAGCTGTTGGACGCCTTTGCCACGCATCTGTATCAGGATATCGCCAAAAGAGCCAATGAGGCTTCCGGAGAAGAGCGAGTCGTGTTGGAGGTTCAGCTTCAGCGTATCAAGGTCATTATCGCCGGGTTGGCCAAGGCCGGTCCGGATATCTGGTGAAAAACGGAGTCTAAGGAACACCCTGCGACCGAATCTGAAACAGCCAGGCAGGTTCTCTCCCGAAAAGGAGCAGCGCCTGCCTGGTTGTTTTTCAGGGGCTTGCCGCCGGCGGTTCGGACCGGTCTTCGTGTCACGTTGCCTGTCGAAGCACATGTCGGTGGAAGTTCCCGCGCTGATGGTGCATACTGTCGGCGACCGCCCTATGGCGAAGGACACACTTAATTTCTGTTGGAGCAGGCACTATGAACATTGACTTGAAATTGCTGAATACTCTGCTCATTAAACGGGGCGATGAGATTGAAGAGATTGTTGCCGGGACCGGGTACCTGCCGAAAACGGTCTGCGGTGTCGCTACCTTCCTGCTCGATAACGAAGGGGATTACGATCTGCTGACCGCCAAGCAGAAGGTCATATTTGAAAAGTTTCTCAAGCCGCTGCTGGATCAGTCGCGACGCAGGAAGGGACCCAACTAGTTTCCATCCGGAAACTCCGGATGTGAAACTAGAGGTTTTCAAAAGAAGTTCTTGCTGCCGGAGTATGATTTTACTCCGTTTCTAAAAGTTTCCCGGGCAAGCTTGATTACCTGTTTTTTTCGGCATGCGGCAACTCCTGCCAAGTGTTATGGGGGGTCATCCTGCCGTTGTTGAAGGAGAGACACATGAAGTGAAGATGGGTCGGAGAGCGTTTCGGCCAGGCGTTTTTACCGGTCCGACCGAGCAGGGCGATGGTCTCGCCGGCTTTGACCAGGTCTCCCGGTTTAACAATGATTTTTGCCAGATGGGCATAGTAGTAATAGCGGTTGCTTTCCGGATTGAAAATCCAGAGATAGATTCCGCCCCTGATCCTGCTGGGATGTTTCCAGGAGGGGTTTGCCCCGATGACCACTCCATCGACGAATGCAACGATTTCAGCAGGCTTTCCCGTTTCATCGTCCAGGCCGTTTTCCTGCATATCGTGGATAAACAGGTCATGGGCGGGGTGCCCACCATGTCGGTTTCCGTCATAGAAGTTGTACCCCTTTGGCTGGTAGTCACTGCCGTTTCTGCCGCCGGCACATTCCCGGCCATAGCCTTTGACCGGAAAGCTGCGAGGCGATATGCCGTTTTTGCCGGAGTATTCTCTCAGTAACTCTTTGTCCAGTTTGATGATTTCCTTGCGGGCCTCTTTCCGGTCAATTTTCGCATCTCTGATTTCCTTGTCCAAGGTGTTCCAGTCGTCGCACGTCGAGGCAAACGCCGGAAGTGTCGAAAGTATCAAAATGAATAATAACTGGGTTGCACTGCTTATGAGAGCCCGTTTCGTCCGTGATGGTGTTGTTGCTGATAAAGAGTACATTCCCGTCCTTCCGTTCCCTGTGCGCCTGACTGCAATTTCGCTCAGAATACCATGTCCAATTACGTCAGTGTAGTACAAAGATTGAGTTTTTTATCCATTCTTTTCGAAGACACGTCCTGAAAAACGTAAAAGAGGCCATGCGCCGTATGCGCATGACCTCTTTTTTGTCGGAAGCCAGAAAGCCTTTTTGGTGTGCTACCTTCGTCTGCAACTGCTTATCTGCGCTCACCCTGCCAGCCCCTGGTAAAATCTCCGCGCCTGTTCCGAGAGTTATTATAGTTGTTCTGTTTGTTCCATTGGTCGCTGCTGTGCTGTCGTGTGTTTGCATACTCGTTTCCCTGCGCTTGCCCGCCCTTGTAAGGATGATTGTAAGCGGTATTGCTGTTGGCGGCCGGTGCAAAGCTGCGTGGCCTGATCTGGGAGGGGCTGTTGCCAACTCTTCGCACGGCATTATTTGTCCGGTAGTATGCCGGTATGGCAGCGTTTTTCGGTCCGCTTTGATAGGTCCTGGTATTCTCGCGGTTGTTGCGATAGTCTCGGTCGCGAGTGGTTGGCCGCTTTGCTCTGTAGTCGTTGCCGTTACCCTGCCAGGTATTGTTTGGTTGCCTGAAATCAGGCCTGTTGCGGTAATTCGGAACGGGATTTTGCGGCCTGAAATAATCACGCCTGTCGTGGCCGAATCCTCCCCGGTATTCTTCACGATGGACCGGCCTGAAATGGGTATAGCCATCCCAGGCGCCATATCTCTGGTAGCGGCCATAATAGGCGTCCCGGTAGTGTCGGACTCTTTCGAAGGGGAACCGGTTGAACACGTAGGGAACGTTGCTGTAGTATATTTGCGACCAGGGACCATTATAGTAAGCGGAATTGTACCAGACATTGCCCCGGTTGATCCAGTAACTGTTGTTGTAGAAGTACAGGTCGTAGGGGACGCCTACCGCCACATAAAAGCCCAGTTCGGGAGGTTGAACGAATTCCGGTGCAGCATCAATTGCTGCCGGTTGGTAGGCGTCGTCAGGGTAGGCATAGACGGGTGGCGGGACAGGTGCCGGTGCAACCACCCAGGGAAGACCAATGTTCAGTCCAACCCCGCCAGAACCGACACTGAGACCGAAGCCGGGCAGGCTTATGGAAACTCCGGCATCGGCTTGGGCCGGAGAAGCGTAGGCCACCGTTACCATAGCCAGGATTGCTGCTATCAGACCAACCATACGTTTTTTCATTGTCATAACCTCCCAGGTGAAGCTGTCAAGGGCACACTGTGCTGATTGTTGTGTATTTGATGTGCTGTTGTAACTTGATAACGCCCGGGAGGCAGATCGGTTGACAGGGAGTGCTTTTCCGTAGAAAAGCTGGTATCTGACGTGCCGTGCAAACTGACTGTCCCTATGGTTTTGTAAAAATTAGTTGTTATTTTTTAGATTGACTTGCTTATTGTGTTTTAATATTATTCCAGAAAAATCCTGCAAACGACAATACTAAACCATCTGTGAGGATGGGACGGAAAGCCTACTGGGTCTCGAAGAGACAGCCGGGTTGCCGAAATGCCTTGTAAAGGAAATCGGCCCCGGCTTTTTTTATGGAAGGAGGTGAAACGTACAGAGTATCTTTCCGGCCTGGTTCGCGTTTCTGCAATGCGAGCGGAAGCAAGGTGCCTTGTCTGCGCAAGGAAACCTGATGAGGTTTTTGAGGCCGGATCAGGGAAATGCCGGATGAATTTTTCTCGTGTCGAATGGTGCGGGCCAACGCACAAAATCTGCGCGAAAGCTGCAATCAAGAAACGGAGGGACTCATTATGCGAACGGACAGAACATTTCTCCATTCGTCTGAAGGAAAAGGTTTGAAGAGGACGCTTCTAGCGGGCACTCTACTCCTCTCCATGTTTGCGGGTGCCGTATGTGTCGCGGATAACAAACCGCCGGTGGGAAAAGAGCTCACAAGGACGCAGCAGTTGCTATCGGTCAAGCACGCAGAGGGGCTCGGCCTTGTCACTGTTGCCGCCATCAGAAAAGCGTATGACGGGAAAAGTGTCCAGGTCTTGTTCAACGAAAGGGCGCAAATCTTTACCCTTGATGCAACCAGGGTATCGTCCCGGGAATTGTTGGCCGGGCTCGAAGAGGCGCTGAAAAAAACGCGACCCCTGGTGGTGACGTTTGATGATTCACGGGCAACGATCAAAGCGGTTGCCAGACCCAGTGCAAAGGAATTGGAATTATTTCGTTCCCTGCGGCAGAAAATGCTGCAGTCCGAAAAGCCGCAGATTGTTGATCTGGAAAAAATTGATACGACACATTTCAATGACATAAAAAACCTGAAGTTTCCGGTCTGGAAGCTGTGCCTCAAAACGGTGCCAAATTATACCAAGGCAAAAGAGATTTTCGATTATTGTGCTAAACAATCCTGCAACCTGCCTGGTCCATACTTGGTAACGCCCTGTATTCCCTTCCAATATGTGAGGGATGGATGTTATGCCCGCGCGCACAAGATGAAATGGCTCATCTCGCAGCATTTCGGCTATTGCAGTGAAAAGGTTTTCAGTTTTGCCAACAGCAATAATGACGATCTTGCCGTTGTCGCGTCCAAATGGGGAGGATGTTGCGTTACCTGGTGGTATCACGTGGCGCCGGTAATCCAGGTAAAGACAAAAATTCTTATCAAGGGAAAGGTCCTGAATCTGGTCCTGGCGTACGTCATTGATCCGGGCATGTTCGATAAGCCGGTATTATTATCGACCTGGCTGCGGGCACAGGAAAACACTACCTGTTCGCCTCATGCAAAGGTTTCGGCCTATACGATTCAGCCATCCAGTGCCTACAGCCCGGCCAACTACCAAGGAACCACATTTACCACCGATCCCCAGTACATCTCGACCAATGCGACCCTGATCAATTATCAGAACCTGACTACTTGCAATTAAAAGGATACGCGACAATGAGACGATTCCATGTGATCGGTATCCTGCTTACGATTGCCGTTTTCGCCGTGGTTGCTGCCGCGTCATGCAGTTCTACGGTACCCCATACTCAAACCATGAAAAGTGAAGGCACTATGCACACCTGGATTGTTGCCAAAGTCATTGATGCGCCCGAAAATCGCTACCTCAAAGTCCTGTTCCTTGAATCCGCCCGGATCTACAAGCTGATGCGTGATAATGCCGATTTCGAGAGGTATTCCCGCTTGTTGGAAAAAGCCGGAAAGGACAAGGCGTCAGTGAATATTCGTCTTACGGAACCGTATGGTGACATTATACAAAATGTCGAGTAATTGGCCGCGTAGGAGGTATTCTAGGCTGGTTCGAGAATATCTCGAGGAAAGGTATAGTACCCGGAGAATAAAAGGAGAGTAATCATGGTACGCGACTTACAGCGGTATTTTCTCACCCTGTTAATATTCCCGTTCCTGGCAATGGCAGCAAGTGCCTTTGCCCAACCCGATGTTCCAAAGTTGATGCCTGTTTCAAGGTTGGCAGAAATAAAGGATGTCAGGTGGATGGCCCTGAAATCGTCCCGAAAGGAAATGGTCCGGATTGATCCGACTCTGACTAAATCCGCTGCCCGGCTGAAAATGATGGTTCCCGGTTACGAGGTGGGTACCGTCCGTCAGGACAGCATTCAATTTTCGCGCTTTGATGTGCCGGGTGCCGGTGTAACTCCCGTGGTCGGTAAGCCGGAACTGCCGGTGATGCGGCGTTTTGTCGCGATTCCTGATGGGGCGCGGGTTCGAGTCAAATTCAACACCGGGAATGCGAAAGTTCTGAAAAATGTAATGGTGTATCCTGTGCAGGAACCTCTGCCGGAGCAGCCGCTGACCAGCGCGCAAACTGGCCAGATGAGAAAATTTGCCTTCAACCGGAATTTTTACAAAACCAGTCAGAACTATCCCGCGAAATTGGTAACCGTTTCCAAACCGATGAAGATACGGAATGTTACCGTGGTGCTGGTGGAAATGGCTGCCATGCAGTACAATCCGGGACGGAAAACACTTTCCGTCTATCCTGAGCTGGATGTAAGTCTTTCTTTCTCCAAACCGTTCGAGCCGGTCTCGACGGGAATGAAACCGATTTTAAGCCGAAATACGAAAAAACTCAGAATCGACAAGAAAGTAGCAGGCCTGAAAGCGAATGAAGGCAGCAAATTAGCAGTTCTAAAACCGTCAATATTGAAACTGTCAGACAAAATTTATCTCAACAAAGACTGGATCAAGGCCATCCTTGCGCATCTGAAGTGGAACTACCTGATCATTACTCCGGATGTTTACTACGATGAAATTCAACCTCTGGCCACATGGAAACGGGGCAAGGGCCTTTCCGTGCATGTGACCAAACTATCCAGCATTGGCGCTGCACCTACGGTGATCCAGATTCGCGATTACATCAAAAAAGCTTACGAAAACCACGCTGTGGAGTACGTGTTGCTTGTGGGCGATACGGATACTCTTCCAGGATACAACTATCCGGGCGGCGGGGGAACCATCAGTGATTATTACTATACATTGGTTTCGGGTGCGGATTCTTTACCGGATCTGGCGCTGGGACGCTTTTCCGGTCGCAGCAAGACGGAGATCAGCCATATGGTTTCCAAAAGCGTCAATTACGAAAAGACGCCTGCAACTGGTGCCTGGAAGACGCGGGCGCTCTGTGTATCCGATTCCGGTTATTTCCAGGATACCTCCAATTACATCCATGGTCTCCTGGAAAGCAATGGCTTCACCGCCGATAAATTGTATGCCTCACTAGGCAATGCCACATCGGCCAATGTTACGTCAGCAGTCAACAACGGTCGACTGCTGGTGAGCTACCGCGGGCATGGTTCCCAGACCGGGTGGAGTACCACTGGCTTTTCAAACGCCAACGTAAATGCACTGGCCAATGGCACTCGTTTGCCGGTCATCATCAGTCCTACCTGCCTGACCGGCTGCTACGACTATGCGGTATCGGACTGCTATTCGGAAACCTGGGTGAAGAGCTACGGTGCATCGGCACCCCTCGGTGCGGCGGCCTATTGGGGGTCGGCCCGTATCAGCTATGGTGGCTATAATGATGAACTTGCCAAGGGAGCTTTTGAAGACCTGCTGACCAACGGGGATCATGTGATCGGCAATGTGGTGAATAATGCCAAGCTGCATATGATCAGTCATTATGGCGTGGCGGATGGCACCGCTCTGTTGGAGTTGTACATGTTCAATCTGTTTGGTGATCCTGAGCTACAGGTAAATTTCTAAAGTACGGGAAAAGTTGCCCTATTCTTTCCGAAGTGCTAAAAAAGTCTCTCCCTTTTTCCGGGGAGGGACTTTTTATCTTTTACAGCGCTGCTATACATGACATGGCTCAATTATTCAGCAGTTCACGAAAAAACCTGAACCAGTTGCCGCCGAAAATGTCGTTGATGGTGTGGTCCGGATACCCCGCAGTGCTGAGTAGTTCTGCCAGTGCCGGAAGATGCGAGTGGTCTTCAAATCCTTTACAGACGCTGTCGTAGCCACCGAAATCCGAGCCGATGCCGATGCCGTCCGGGCCGAATTTCTGCACGAACCAGTCGATCTGACGGCAGAGCAGGGCCAGGTCGGCCCGTCCGTCCAGGGACAGCATGCCGGGGAATGCGGCGATGCCGATCACACCGCCGCGGGAGAGGATGATCCGCACCTGCTCGTCCGAGAGGTTGCGAGGTATATCGCAGTGGCTGCGAAAGCCGGTGTGGGTGGAGATAAGCCTGCCGGAAAACAGCTTGGCCACATCCCGGAAGCCGGGATCGGAGAGGTGTGCCATGTCAATGGTGAACCTGAGGCGTTCCAGTTCCGTCACAATCTGCCGACCTTCCTTGCTCAGCCCTTCGGGCTGGGCTACGGCATTACCGTCAGCCAGGCGGTTTTTCCCCACATGGGTCAGGCCGACCATCCTGAAACCCTGTTTTTTCAGCTCTTCGGGCGGGAACTCCAGCAGGGCATCGGCGTTTTCCAGCAGGGGCAGTAGTCCCGGCGTTCCCGTGCCGCGATAGCATTCTTCCAACTCCCGAACAGTTGTCAGGATAGCGAGTTTTTGAAGGTTCTGCCCTGCATAGCGCAGAAGCTGGCGAAGATTGTCTGCAGCCTGTGCCTGCCCGTTGTATTCGTCCGTGCAATAGTGGGCGGACACGATGACCCGGACCCCGCCTGCGGCAAGTTTCGGCAGGCTGATCCAGGCGTCCCGGGTTTCTTCGAAGGGAGTTTCCGGATGGTGGCGGAGCAGGTCGTAGAGAAGGTCCACATGGCTGTCTATGGTGGCATGCATACAGGGTCCTCATCGGGTTGTGGGAAAGAGATTGATGCCGATGCTCTTTCCTGGTGTGCCCGGCGACCTCTCTCAGGCGGAAAACACTGAACAGTGAGAGAACACGAAGATGGCATACGGCGATGGTCCCGTTTCCTGATACGAGTAACTGCGAGCGAATGTTTTTTGCTACGCCGCAAGGTAAACCGAGGGACTCGGCAAGTCAAGAAATTCGGCGATCCGGGGTTCTTCGCAGGAGCAATCTTCCGAAATGGCCGTCCATGTCGTACCTTTCCGGGTTTTTCCCGTATATAGTGGTATTATACAGATAACTATATATTTAAAGGAGACGCACTACCATGAAAAGAGTGATTATCGTCGGAGCCGGTTTTGGCGGCATCCGGGCTGCCAATGCCCTTTCGGGCAAAGGTCTGGAGGTAATCCTCATCGACCGGCACAACTATCATCTCTTCCACCCGCTCCTCTACCAGGTGGCGACCGCTTCCCTGGAACAGGAGTCGATAGCCTACCCGGTCAGGGCCATGACACATCGCTGGAAAGGAGTGAGCTTTCGCCTGGCGGAGGTGTGCGGCGTTGATCTGGAGCAGCGGCAGCTCAAAATTGCCGGTGGGACGGTTGACTACGATTACCTGGTGCTGTCGGCCGGCAGTGTCTCCAACTACTTCGGGATGGAAAGCGTCGAGCGCTATTCCTATGATCTGAAAAAGCTGAGCCAGGCGGTGGGGCTGCGCAATCAGATTCTCGGCTCTTTTGAAAAGGCTTCGCAGGAGCCGGATCCGGAGCGGCGCCGGGCGCTCCTGACCTTTGTCATTGTTGGAGGCGGGCCGACCGGCGTGGAGTTTGCCGGGGCGCTCCAGGAGCTGATTCGTCACGTGCTTGCCAAGGATTTTCCGGAACTTGAGTCCACGGAAAAGCGAACGATCCTCATCGAAGCGAGCGACCGCCTGCTGGCGCCGTATCCTCCGGACCTGCGCGAATATACTGCTGAAAGGCTCCGCCGGATCGGTGTGGAGCTCATGTTCAATGCTCAGGTAATCGGAGCGGAGCCGGAACGGGTGCTGCTGGCTGACGGCACGGCTATCCCCTCGCATACGCTTTTCTGGTGCGCCGGAGTCTCTGCCTCGCCCCTGGCCAAGGCCTTTTCCGAAACCCGTGCCCCGGGCGGTCGCATCCCGGTCGAGCCGGACCTGACCCTTGCCGGTCATCCGGAGGTCTTTGTGATCGGCGACCTGGCCTACCTGCTTCAGGACGGTGCTCCACTGCCCATGATGGCCCCGGTGGCCATGCAGCAGGGTGAGTATGCCGGCAAGGCGATTGTACAAAGGGCTGTCGGGAAGCCGGTAGCCCCGTTCCGCTTCCGGGACAAGGGGATCATGGCCACCATCGGCCGGAGTGCCGCTGTTGCTTCTGTGCGCGGCATGAAATTCTCCGGCCATTTTGCCTGGCTGGTCTGGCTGGCCCTGCATCTGATGTATCTGGCCGGTTTTCGTAACCGCCTGGTTGTTCTTGTCAACTGGGCCTATTATTACATCTTCTACGAGCGGCAGGTCCGGCTGATAACCCGGGAGGATGAAGCGGAAGGTTGTGGTCAATCCTGACCGCTTTGAGACAAATGGCAGGACATGCCACGAGCCGGTTGTGTAAGAATTCTCTCCGGCGATGGTAGTTTCGGAAATTTGACGGGCCTTGAGAAGTATCCATTTGGCGTTTATCAGTGATACAGTCTTGTAACAAATCCGCCACCTTTATCCCCAGCTGCAGAAAAATCTAAATGATCATGGTTATCAATTAGCTAGCCTGGAGCCATAACGTGCTGTAATTACGTGCAATCTTGTATCTTGCTGATATTATTAAATTTATGTCTAGTGACTATGTATCGGGCAATTTGCAACTCATCAAGCAATTTACAATACTTTACCTTTCTTCCAACAGACTTATCCACAATGTTTCCACAGGTGAATGTGGAGATCCTGTTACATGCTTCGTGATAGTCAACCTGTGTACGATATTTCTCCGGTTGAGACATTTGCAGCCGCAGGTGGCCTGCTGCTATTTTTAGCACGAATGGTTCATTCGGCAGGCTTTAACATTGTTTGGTGGCTGATGCTTTAGCGCCGCTTTTGCGCCCAACTGTGTTATGATAGTTACTTGACGGAAAGAAGCCGGACGGAAGGTTGACCCGGAAATATTCGTTATAAAGCAAGCGAGCTAAAGGAGAAACGCAAAATGTATCACCAAGTTGACGATTATGAGATTATCAGTGAGCATAATGTAAATGAGTTG
Organism: uncultured delta proteobacterium; assembly: GCA_963748325.1. Lineage (GTDB taxonomy): Bacteria > Desulfobacterota > Desulfuromonadia > Geobacterales > Geobacteraceae > RPRC01. The sequence goes on from CAVVIJ010000002.1 coordinate 80,954, forward strand.
AAAATGAAGGTTAAGGAACTTTTGGCTCAGGGATGGAAGCTCTGCGGTGACCTGCAAATTGTCACTTCAGTCAAATCTGATATGGCTGCTACCTTGTTCACACAGGTGATGGTCCAAGCCAAGCGTTAAGAGCATTCACCTTCCTCTAGGAAAGCTTGTATCCAGCTGCAGTGGTCTCGCGCAATCATGAAATTTTCCCTTTTAACCCACCTCAACGAGCTTGACAAACGTTCCAATACCGGTCGCCTGGTGCTGGAGGTTCTGGGGGACGTTGCCGAGCAGACTCCTTGGGATCGGCTCAATCCGCCTGCCAGGCTAGTGGCCGAGATCGAGGCGGGGGGTGTGGCGCTGATCTATCCTGGTTCGCCTGCGGAGGACTGTGACGACCTGCGCGACTTTTCTCAGTTTATTCTGATCGACGCTACCTGGCATGAGGCCCGCAAGATCTACCAGCGCAGTCCCTACCTGCGCAAGGCCCGTCGGATTTCTCTCAAGCCGACCGGCAGATCGCAGTACAACCTGAGAAGGAACCAGAAAGAGAACTGCCTCTGTACCGCGGAATGTGTGATCGAGATTTTGCGCTGCCGGGGTTGGAACGAACATGCCGAGCGTTTACAGAAACGCTTCCTGGCCTTCCTCAGGCCTCCGGGCGTTATGCGCGGCGCAGCGCTCGGACAATGAGGGGGACTTTCAGACCAATTTTCCTGGTAAAGGATTCTGACCATGACTACTAATGATTTGCTCCGCCGACTCCGTTACGCGTTGAACCTGAACGGTGTCATCATGACGGAAATTTTTGCCTTGGGCGGCTATGAAATCGGACCGGCTGAGGCATTGAAGTTTTTAAAGAAAGAGGAAGAGCAAGGGTTTGTGCCCTGTGATGACACGGTAATGAATGCCTTTCTGGATGGCCTGATCAGCTATCGGCGCGGCAGGAAGGACCAGACGGAGCCTCCCCGTATCCAGACGACGGAAAGTGCCTTGAGTAATAACCTCATCCTGCGGAAGCTCAGAATCGCCTTGGAGCTGAATGATGAGGCGATGCTCGAGATCCTCAAGCAGGCTGGAGTCGCAATTTCGAAATCACAATTATCCGCGATGTTTCGCTCGGTTGATCATCGAAATTACAAACAATGCGGCGACCAGTTCCTGCGAAATTTCATCCGCGGCCTGACCCTGGCCAAAAAAACTTCGTGAAGATACTTTACAATTCTTTGCCTGGGGTACACACGGATTTGAGGTATGATGCATGAACGAGCAACAACCCATCGATATCCTTCATGGCATTACCCTGAAGATGATCGTGACCCAACTGGTGGCGGAGTTCGGCTGGGAAGAAATGGCCCGGCGTGTGGATATCCGCTGTTTTACCCATGAGCCGAGTGTTGCCTCCAGCCTGAAGTTTCTGCGCAGGACACCTTGGGCGCGGGACAAGGTCGAAGAGATGTACCTGCGCTGGAAGATGGAGAGATTGTCGTAGTGCGAGTCGATATCAATCGTTTTTCTGTGTATCGGCAGTACGCCCCTGGCTGTTCCTTGCCATTCCCGGATCACTTTTTACTATGAAGAATTATGCTCTTTTTAGCGATGTAAGTTCGAATCCTCAGCTGAAATGCGGAGTTGGTGCCTGTTTGCTCCTGCCGGCGTCATACCTTGAACGTTTTCCGGAGGAGATCGACCGGACTGACACTGCCGCAAAACTCCGTTTCAGGAGGTTTACGGACACTTCTTCGACGAAGCTGGAAATCCAGACGCTTTTGTGGGCTGCGGAACAGTATCGGAGAGAGTTTCATGTCACTGCACCCGGCAAGCTGCGGATTTATACAGATTCCCAGTGTCTGGTCGGGCTTGCGGGCAGAAGGGCCGGCCTGGAGGCCCGTCAGTTTCTTTCCCGGGGTTCGGGACGGTTGCTGGCTAATGCCGCCCTTTATCAAGCATGGTATACCGCCTCTGACGCTCTCGACTGCGAACTGGTCAAGGTAGCCGGTCACTCCCGCTCCTGTTCCGGCAATGCCGTGCAGCAGATTTTTTCCCAGGTCGATCAGGCGGCTCGGAAAGCCTTGCGTTGCTGGCTGACTGATCTGGCTGCGGAAGGGTGAGCCGGGCCGTTCTTCAGTCGCTGATGAAAGGGCCGTTCATGAAGCAGTTGACAGCTGTCCCGATACTCGGTTGGAGGATTATTTTTCATGAACTGGGCGGTCTACATCATTCTCTGTTCCGATAATACCCTCTATACCGGGATCACCACTGACCTGGCCAGGCGCCTGCGCCAACATGCAACTGGTCGCGGTGCCAAGTATTTCCGCGGGCGCGGGCCGGAAAAGGTGTTGTACCTGGAAACCGGACACAGCAGAAGTACCGCCAGCAGGAAAGAAGCGGAGATCAAGTCGCTAAGCCATGCCGGCAAATGTCTCCTGGCCGCTGCGGAGCAGAATGAAGTGGGAAAACTTCCGCAGACCTGTTGAAAATGCTGATTTCAGCAGTATGCTGGAGAACACGAAACGCCTGGTTCAGATATTCTCGCAAGGTGGTTTAATCTATGAGCGAAGAAAACAATCTGCAAGAGCCGACTGATAAGGCTCCCGGGAAAGCTGCAAAAGATCGGGGCCTCCTGAAAAAACCAGACCCGACATTCTATCTCGTGGCTCTCCTGACCATTCTCGTTTTATCGATTTCGTATTTTTTTGTTTTTGCCTTGCCGAAAATGAAGCAGGATCAACTCAGGTTGGAAAAAGCAAAGTATGAGCAGGAAAAGAAACTTCAGGAATCATACGTACAGTGTGTCGATGCTGCTGAAGAAGATTATGAGAACTATGTCAAGCTTAATGGCACTCCGGTGAAAGATCAACCGGGAGCCTATTCCGCTTCCAAGTATATCTGGAAGACCGCGGACGAAAACCGCAATGCCGCCATCGACGTCTGTTCCCGGCATTTTCGTCACAAGTAGTGCTACCTCAATCACGGCAGTCAGAAACTCACCCGCCGACCTATTTCCGAGCTATCCTTCCTGGGCAAGCAGCTTTGCCAGGCAACGGATATGCCGGTCATCGGTTCCGCAGCATCCCCCCAGAATCTTCATTCCCAGTTCCCCGTGAAGAGCGGCAACGCCTTCGGCAAAGGTTTCCGGTTCTTCTTCAATCAGTTCGGTGCTGTTGTCCAGGTCTTCGGGACTCAGGGCAGCAGTGTTGGCCAGCAGACCGACAACACGTTTCCGTACCAGTGATGAGGAATTGCCTTCCTGCAGCATAGCGGCCCTGGCCAGGGAGGCGTGGGTACAGTTGATCATGAAGGCCAGTGGCTTTGGGGCAATGCTGGCGTCGATGCGGGAAATGGCTTCGTGCAATGGCGTGCCGTCCAGCAGTGTTCCTTCGGGTCTGACGACAAAGCTGATCAGATACGGCAGGCCGGTTTCCGCAAGGGCGGCTGCCATGCCCTGCGCCTCACTGGCGGCCGGCAGGGTGGAGGCAAGGAGGAAATCGACCCCTGCCGCGGCCAGTTTCCTGGCCTGCCAGGAGTGGAACTCCCGCGCCTCGTCACCAGACAGTGCTTCGGCAGGATCATAGGCGTTGCCGCGACAACTCAATAGACCACAGATCGCCACTTTCTTCGCATAGTTTCCATAGCTCCCGCGCAGTGCGTCGAGAAAGCTGAAATTGTCGCCGTTCACGTCAGATTCGCCATACCCGGCCTTCTCGATCCGCTCCCGGCTGGCTCGCCAGGTCGGAGTGGAGATGATGAGCGGCAAGCCGAATTCGTGGCCGATATCCAGGTATTGCCGACAGATGTCTGCCAGCGCGGCGCTTTTTACATCATCATAGATACATGCCGCGTTTACCAGATAAGGGTCAAGTTCCAGGCCCTCGATACGTCGCAGGCGCTCGATGACCGCACCTTCGCCGAGGATGCACGGGTTGCCTGCAAGAAAATCCGCAAAAGGAACAGGTATCATGGCTATTCACCCTCCAAAGCTATAAAATTCCCTCAGAACGATTTGGACCAGAGCAGCGTGAAGCTGCTGCCGGAGGTGCCATTCCGCAGGAACTTGTTGTCGTAGGCATATTCCAGGTACAGTTGCGAGTCATAAAAAAAGCCGGTGGTAAGTCCTGCGGAAAAGGCCTCGCTATCTGCCGATCTCAGTTTGAGCCGCAGTCCCTGGGAGTCGGAGTAGTCGGGCCGGTTGGCTCCCCAGGCAAAGGTGGCGCGCAGGTGCAGGTACATGAAGAAAAGCAGTTCATAGCGGTATTCCAAAGTCCCGACCACGTAGTCGGAGACCGGAAAATCGTTGAATAGTGCTCCGGGGTAGGGGAGCCGGTAAAGGTCGTCGCTTTCGTTGGGAAAAGGTCCGCCGCCAGCACGGAAGGCGGAAAAGCGGTCTAGTTTTCCCACCGGTGACACGCCGCCGTGCAGGTATCCGACAAAACGGTGCCGCTCCGAAAGCCCGGGGATGCTCCGGGCTCCGATCAGGTAGCCGGACAGCTTCAGATATTTCCGGGTGTCGTTCTTGCTGTACATCAGATTTCCAAAGGTGCTGTCTGACCAGGTGTCTCTGAAGGTCAGCTCTAAATCGCCGCCAGCGGCCCAACCCTCATGGGGCAGTTCCATGATGTTGCGGCGGAGACCGTCGTAGCGTGCGCGGATTCGCAGACCCTGGAAGAAGGTGTCGGGCGGCAGTACCACATTCACTCCGGTATCGGCGGTCCGCTTGTCGTAAAAATAGCCCGCTTGATAAAACAGCTGGAGTCTCAGGTTATTGTCCGACTGATAGGGTGCCACCGGGATCCGAATGCCCCCGCCGAGCCAGCCGGCCACGGATCCCCAGGTAACGGAGCTGGAGGTGACTTCTTTTCCATCCTTGACTTCGGTGTCGGCAAAGGGAATGGTGTTATTGTCAAAGTGGCCGAGCAGCTGGAAGCTGCCGAAGTTCCTCGCCACGTCCACCTCGTTGACGAATACCCCGATGATACTCCTCAGCCACCATTTTTCCGACTCGTGACGCCAGTAGAGGGCCGCGATCGGCAAGGCTGTGTTTCCTCCGACATCGGGTGCGTAGACATTCGTGCCCAAGGTCAGGGCACGGACATTTTTGCGATTGCGTGACGGGATTACGATGGTCCTGCCTAGGAAAGTGGTTGCGTATGCCTGACCGGCCAAGGGGGTGTGATAGGAACTGTCCCCTTCAGTCCTGGAAAAATCTCTGTCTGCGGCGGCTTCGCCCTGGCTGGCGTGGAAAGCCAGGAAGGAGGTAAGAAAGGCAACGAAAATCATGCGATTCCACCCGGTAGCGTGATTTCTGCCGTGCTGTGCCGTTGCCTGTAGTAATTTCATCTCTCCCCCTGGGTACCGGCCTCAACTGGATTGAGCGGAACTTTCCCACAGTAGACAGATAGACCACGATTACAGAATGTCAAGGGCCTTGGGAGGACAGTGCTGCAAAAGAGATCGGTCTTCGGGTTCGAGAAGTGTATGAATTGTCTGGAAAAACTGCACAAGGGGCCGGCCTGCTGGCCGTGCCCCTTGTGTGAAATGGCATGGAAACTTTTAGCGCGACGGGGTAGAGGTGAAAGGAGTTACTTTCTGCAGCACTTCTTGTACTTGAGGCCGCTGCCGCAAGGACAGGGATCGTTACGTCCGACCTTGTCAGCAATGATCGGCTTCGGTTTCACAACGCTGCCGTCGGTGAAGTACCAGCGGCCTTTTTCCCGCGTGAAATGGCCACATTCGTGATGGGTGCGCGGCACGCCGTTTTCGCGGAAGCGGGCAATGAATTCAACTTCGCCGACGCTGTCGTCCGGGCCGCCCTTCTCGGTGCCGATGATTTCGAGGCCTTGCCACTCTGACTTTTCCGCCCAGGCTTTGGTTCCTTCGTGATCATACCCCTTGCGATGATCCGGGTGGGTGCTCTGGAAAATAAAATCGGTGGCGACTTTTGTATAGGCGGAATAGCGCGCCCTCATCAGTTGTTCCGCTGTTTCAGCGTTTTGCGCTCCGGATATGACCGGTTCACAGCACTCCGCATAGCTAGCGCCGCTCCCGCAAGGACAGCTGTTCATAGGTGTTTCTCCTCCATGGGTAGGTTTTGATGGTGAGATCGGAGCACGATCTTCTTTTTGTGTTGTGAGACAATAGCACATCAGATCTTTTCCGGCAATCGTGTCCGTTGCTTCCCGGAGGCCGGGCGTTACGGGCAATTCTCGTCCATACCGTTACGAAAACAAACGCCCCGTTTGGGGCGTTTGTTTTCGGTTCTGGCCGGGGCCGGGTCAATAGTGTCCTGGAGGTGGTGCGAAGCCGTCCCCTTCCCACATGCGGTTGTATGGCTTCCGCTGTCGGCCGCAGCGAATAATCCCTTTTTTGCAGAGGGTGGAGCGCCACTCGTATTTCAGGAAAATCTTCTCCAGCGGTTGCTCTTCCGGCTCAAAAGCGACAGTTATCGAGGGGGAATATTCCTCCCTGCCGTAGCCGGTGCCGGCGCTTTTTGCCTCTGCTCGAGCGGATGGCGCTGCCGGGAGAGCCGCTTTGTCGCGGCTCAATTCCTGGCTGGAGTCATACCAGGGTGGGTCGTAGCGGCGCTCCTCCGGATAGACCGCCACGGCAATGACGCCCATGGCCGATTCGTCCCGGAACGAGGCGGCATAGGAATCGGCGGCAGTGGTGAAGTAGAAGCGGTTGATCCGGTCGCTTCCGGTCCTCCATCCGGAGAATTCGCCCGATCCATAGGCTTCCAGGATGTACATCCTTTCACTGTTGCGCAGCCAGGATTTTTTGCCGGAGATGATGTTCCGGCCGTCAACCGCGACGACAATGCCGATGCGCCGGTTGAGCCGGTTGTGCACCAGGATGGTGTAATTCTGCCCCTTCACCGCTTCGGCATAGGCCCTCTGTCCCAGATTTCCCGTGGCAACCGGATAGAATGGGAGAATTCTGCCGCTGTCCGTTCGCAGCTGAACCTCTACACCGTTGCCGATGGTCCCTGCCTGTGCATTCGCGATGATCCCCAGTGTTAGTGCCAAAATTGCTATGATTCTCATGATATCCCTCCTTGTCCATGGCATCCTGCCAGTGTATTTTTATGCCTCTATGCCTTCTTAGACAGGGGGGGCGGCAATAATGTTCCCGCCAGTTGTGGCCGTGGATCATTTCCGCGGCCACAGGGCTATCCTTCCCCTTTGTTGCGGAGGATATTGGTGCTATAGTAGGTTCTCGAACCAGATCGCCACCTACCCTTTACCGGCAGAAAGAGAGGACAGATGCCCGAAAGTGCCCATCCGTTTCAGTCCCTGACACCCGGCTTCATCATGGATGCGGTTGAAAGCCGCGGTTTTCGCTGCGATTGTCGCACCCTGGCGTTGAACAGCTATGAGAACCGCGTCTACCAGGTCGGCGTCGAAGATGCTGCCCCGTTCATTGCGAAGTTTTACCGTCCCGGACGCTGGAGCGACGAGCAGATTCTTGAGGAGCACACCTTCTGTCTCGAGCTTGCCGAACATGAATTGCCGGTGGTTGCGCCTTGGCAAGATTCCCACGGAGAGACACTGTTCCTTCATGACGGTTTCCGCTTCGCCCTGTATCCGCGCCAGGGGGGACATGCGCCTGAATTCGACAACCTGGACAATCTCTGCAGCCTCGGACATGCCCTCGGGCGGATACATCACATCGGCGCGATCCGGTCCTTCCAGCACCGGCCGCTCTTGGATCTGGAAACCTTTGGGCGGGCGAGCGTCGCCCTGATCAGCGAGCGCTGTATTCCGGAAGAGTATCGGGCCAGTTACGAAGCGGTGACCTGCCAGCTCCTGGAAGGCATCGAAACGGTCTTTGCCGAGGCCGGTTCGGTCCGCTTCATTCGCACCCATGGCGACTGCCATGCCGGGAATATTCTCTGGCGTTCCGGCGCTCCGCATTTCGTTGATTTTGACGATGCCCGCATGGCCCCGGCGGTGCAGGATCTCTGGATGATGCTGTCCGGAGAGACGTCTCGCCGGAATGCCCAGCTGGCAGCTTTGATGGAGGGGTATCGCGAATTCTGCGATTTCCAGCACCGGGAGCTGCTGCTGGTTGAGGCGTTGCGAGCCCTGCGCATGCTCCATTACAGCGCCTGGCTAGCGGCACGCTGGGAAGATCCCATGTTTCCCCAGACCTTTCCCTGGTTCAACACCGTCCGCTACTGGGGTGAGCATATCCTGGCGCTGCGCGAGCAGCTTGCCGCCCTCGCGGACCCGCCGCTGGAGCTGCTGTGAGTATTGGAATTTCGTTTAAAGATGAACGACTCGGGAGGTAGGTACATGCTGTTGGAAAAGGAAAGAAGCGAGATTGTCCGTTTTGGCAGGAAGATGCTGGCCGCGCGGCTGACTTCCGGAACGGGCGGCAACCTGAGCATCTGCGATCGGGACAAGGGTCTGGTGGCGATCAGTCCGAGCGGCATCGAATACGAGGAGATGGAGCCTTCAGACGTTCCGTTGCTCGACCTGGCGGGAGGTATCGTGGAAGGGACGCGAAAAGCGTCAAGCGAACTGGGTTTTCACCTGGCGCTCTATGCGCAGCGACCGGATATCCGGGCCGTGGTTCATACCCATTCGGTCTATGCCACGACCATGGCCTGTCTGCAGTGGGAGATACCTGCGGTTCACTACCTGGTGGCCTTTTCCGGCCACAAGGTTCCCCTGGCGCCCTATGCGACCTTTGGCAGCGAAGAGCTTGCCGGGCATGTCGCGGCGACCATTGGCGACTATAATGCCGTGCTGCTGGCAAACCACGGACTGGTAACCGTCGGCCCGAACCTGGCGACCGCCTTTGCCGTGGCCGAGGAGATCGAGCTGGTTGCACAAATCTATTACCAGGCAAAATGTATCGGGGAGCCGGTGGTCGTCCCGGAGGGGGAGATGTCCCGGGTGATCGGCAAGTTTGCCACCTATGGCCAGAAGGGCGGAAAAGACTGATTCTGTATGACTACAGCCAGCCCCGCTTCTTGAAGATATAGATCGGCAGGATTGCCGAGAGGACGATCAGCAGCAGTGCCATCGGATAGCCCATCTTCCATTGCAGTTCGGGGAGAAAACGGAAGTTCATGCCGTAGATGCTGGCGATGAGGGTTGGTGGCAGGAAGATGACAGACATGACGGTAAAAATCTTGATTACCTTGTTCTGCTCCATGCTCATGTAGTTCAGGAACAGGTTCTGGAGGTAGTCGAGACGCTCGAAGTTGAAGTTGGCCGAGATGACCAGTGAGTTCACGTCCTTGATCATCATGGAAAGCTCCCTTTTCTGGCTCTCCGTGATCATCGTGCTTTTCAGGAGCGACGAGAGGACCCGCTGCTTGTCGGTCAGGTTTTCCCGGAAGGTGATGTTGATATCCTCGTAGGAGGTGATGTATTCCAGGAACTCGCTCGGTTCGTGGAAGGAGTGGGAATCTTTCCTGCCGATGGTGACGATCTCCTTGGAGAGATGCTCGATGAGGTCGGCGTCAATGTCCACCCGCATGGCCAGGATGCCGGACAATACGTCACCGCCGTTGTGGAAGGCGCGAGGCGTCAGCCGCAGTTTACGGGAGAACTCGGTGAAGAGCCGGTGCTCGCTGAAGCGGATTGTGGTGAGGAAGGAATCCTTCAGGATGAATGATACGGTTTCACTGTCGATCTTCCCCTGGTCCTTGACCAGGAAAGAAGTGTTGATCCAGATGCCGCCTTCGTCCTCCCAGTAGCGGGAGCTGTACTCGATTTCTTCCGATTCCTGGCGGGTCGGCAGTTCCAGCTTCATGGCCCTTTCGACGGCGATACTCTCGTCCGGGGTGGGTGAAATCATGTCGAGCCAGAGAAGGGACGAAGTATCGATCGAATCCAGATGTTCCAGCTCAACCGTCATTGACAGTATGGCGTCTTCCGTGTGCAGATACGCTTTGATCATGGTGAAGTCCCATCCGTTGTTTTGCCTGAAGCGCGTCTCGGCAGGGGGAGCCGGTGATCCCTGTACGCTGCTTCAGTATCCAGGCGAGAGTACTCAACGAGACGTGAAAGGTCAAGATGAAACGAATGCCCTGCGGTGGACATCAGGAGAGAATCTCCCGGATGATAGCCAGCATATCGCGCGGTTTCAATGGCTTCTGAATCAGGCCGTACCCTCGGGAGAGCAGCCCCTGTTGCCCGAGGATGTCTCCGGTGTAGCCGCTCATGAAGAGGATCTTCGTCTCTGGCTTGCTTCGCATAATCTCGTCGCAGGCCTCTTTTCCATTCATGCGCGGCATGATGACGTCCAACAGGACCAGATCGATTTCGTCACGATGCTGCAGGAATTTTTCCACCGCCTCGATGCCATTTTCCGCTTCGATGACCGTGTAGCCGTTTTCCAGCAGGATGGTTTTTGTCAGGGTTCTGACCGCATCTTCGTCTTCGGCAAGGAGGATCACTCCCTGCCCTGCCGGAGGTGCCGGGATTTCCCTCTGGTCCTCGTTGTCTGCCTCTTCCTCGATCCTGGGCAGATAGATCCTGATGGTTGTGCCCACGCCTATTTCACTATACACGGTGATGTGACCGTTATGCTGCTTGATGGTTCCGTAGACGATGGCAAGGCCGAGGCCCGTTCCTTTACCCATTTCCTTGGTGGTGAAAAAAGGTTCGAAGATCCGAGATCTTGTCTTCTGGTCCATGCCGGTTCCGGTGTCGGATACGGAGAGAACCGCGTAATTGCCAACCCGGCCGTAACCATGGGAGCTGACGAATTTTTCGTCAAAGTACGTGGTCTCGGTTGCGATGTGAATCTGGCCGTCCCCGGGTATCGCATCGCGGGCATTGGCCACCAGGTTGATCAGTACCTGTTCGATCTGGATGTCGTCCGCCAATATCACCGGGTCCGGATCGGGGAGGGTAATGCTGATTTCGATATTTTCTCGTGCCAGTTTACTGAAAAGCTTGGCTGATTTTCTGACGGTTTCGTTGAGGTGAATCCGCCGCGGGTTCATGATCTGTTCACGGCTGAAGGCAAGAAGACTCTGGGTCAGGTTTGCCGCCCGGTCCGCCGCGTAGGCAATCTGGTTGGCGTGGGCAAGGAGTTCTTTATTACCTGCCAGCCGGTTCTGCAGCAGATAGATCCTGCCGATGATGGCGGTAAGGATATTGTTGAAGTCGTGGGCGATTCCGCCTGCCAGTTCACCTACCGCTTCCATCTTCTGGGCCTGCCTGAGCTGGTCTTCCAGACGCTTGCGGTCGGTGATGTCGGTGTAGGTGCCAACCATCCGCAACGGAGTGCCGTCCTCGCTCCGTTCCATTACCTTGCCGCGGTCCAAAATCCACTTGAACGAGCCGTCCCGGCAGCGCAAGCGGTGCTCGGTCATGTAAAGGGGGGTCTCGGAGCGGAGATGCCTCTTGATCTCCTTAAGAACCCATTCTTTGTCATCGGGATGTGAAAGCTTTTCCCAGAGTTTTTCGTTTGCTTCGAAATTTTCGTTGTCGAAGCCGAGGATATTTTTCCATTGTTCGGAATAATAAACCGTTCCGGAAGATATGTCCCAGTCCCAGACACCGTCGCCGCTTCCTTCCAGCGCGAATTGCCAGCGTTCTTCGCTTTCCCGGAATGATTTTTCGGCAATTTTCCTTTCGCTAATGTCGCGGCAATAGCAGAGGACCGCCTGCTGCCCTTCAAACTGGATTACTCGGGACTTCACCTCCGTGGGGATGATTCTGCCGTCGCTGGCCAGGGTGTCGGTCTCGAAAATCAGCGAACCATGCATGAGAATTTCGTCCATCTTTTCCAGAATGCCGGAGGACTGCCCCTGTGGAGAGAGGTCACGGGGATGCAAGTCCATCAGTTCCTGGCGACTGTAGCCGAGCCATTGGCCCGCCACTTCGTTCACTTCGAGGAAGCCGCCATCCGGGAAATGGATGAAAATGGCGTCGGGGGCATGATCGAAGAGCATGCGGAACTTTCTCTCGGAATGCGCCAGACGTTCCTCCAGTATTTTCTGTTCGGTAATTTCCCGCACGATTTCAAGCCCGGCTATGATGTTACCCTGGTTGTCTCGAACAGGTGATGCCGTAAGGTGGAAGCAGCGGTTTGATTCTCCATCACTGGACCAGCGTTCAGCCTTGTGAATCCCCCCGTTGGCAAAGGCTTTTTGGAGTGGGCAGCCATCGCATACCTCGGTCTTTCCGTTATAGGCGATAAAGCAGTGCTTTCCTAAGAGGTTTCCTGTCAAATCCTGGAGGATGTCGTTCTGATAGATGATGCGGAATTCGGCATCCTGAACGGAGATTCCGTCACCGATTGCCAGTACCATGGCTTCGTAACGGGAACGTTCCTCTTCGATCGTACTCTGGGCCTTCAGCAGTTTCCTGACATGATAGCGTACCAGCAGGTAGAGACCGAATGATGTCAGGGCGACATAGGCCAGTCCTTTGAATATTTCCAGTCGCATCATGTACGAGGAATTGCCGAAAAGGTATATGAGGAGGGTGTCTGAAAATAATATCCAGGCGGCACCGAAAACGGCATAGGCGGTGACGATGTTGAGCGGGATCCTGTTTCGCAGATACATGGGGACCTCCCGTGCTTTTCCTGGTCTTTCGTCCAACTTAACTGTATCACAGATTTGCGCAGGGTCATGGAAGGCTCGTTAGAAAAAATATCTATGTATTCCGGAGGTATTTTATTCCTTGAAATCCTGGTTTTCTCGCCTAGAATTATACAAGTGTTGCTCCTTGAAAGAGAGGAGCGGAAAAATGCAGCTTCTGCGGGTGCGGAGGCTCTCTTCACGAGAGCAAAGGGAGATGGTAGATGGCTTCTTTGGAAGGAAGGCAGGCTCCGGACTTCAATCTGGAGGGAAGCGACGGTAAATTACATGCATTGCGTGATTACCGCGGAAAAACGGTTGTCATCTATTTCTATCCGAAGGATAATACTCCCGGATGTACCAAGGAGGCCTGCAGTTTTCGCGATCTCCACAAGGATCTTTTGGGGCTGGGGGCGGTCGTGTTGGGCGTCAGCAAGGACAGTCTCAAGTCCCACGACAAGTTCATCCGCGATTTCGGCCTTCCCTTTGTGCTGCTCTCCGATCCTGAGGCAAAGATGATGCAGGCCTATGGCGCCTTCGGGGAAAAGGTCATGTACGGCAAGAAAACCATGGGTACGATCCGCTCCACCGTTGTCGTGGGTCCGGACGGCACTGTGGTCAAACATTGGCAGACGGTGAAAAAGGCCGAGGATCATCCGGCGGCGGTGATTGATTTCCTTAGGAATAAGTGAAATATCTTGATATAGATAGAAAGAAAGGGAAACACTGTATGTCTGAAAACAGTACCAAACCGATTGTATTAAACGATGATAATGCCACGTCGGTCATGCAAGGGACCGATCTGCCCCTGCTGCTGGAATTCTGGGCTCCCTGGTGTCACCATTGCCAGGTGCTGTCTCCGGTTATCGATCAAGTGGCAGCGGAACTTGCGGGAAAGGTGGTAGTGGGACAGGTCAATTGTGATCTGAGCGAACGTCTCCCGGAAAAATACAATGTCGAAGTGATACCGACCCTGTTTCTTGTCAGGGCTGATGAGGTGCTCGGCACTATCGTCAATCCCAAGGACAAGGCGTCCCTGCTTTCCTGGGTCGGTGAACTGATCGGGTAAGGGGTTATTCTTGGTGGCAGCTTCAGGACCAGCAATACCCGGGCACCTGTCCGCGATTTCGGAGCTTTTCCCGCTGGTGGTCTATACGGCTATGGCCCTGCTCCTGGTGGGTGGGCTTCTGCTTGCGGCCTGGTGGCTGGGGGAGAAGCGCAGTGGTGCCAACAAGGGGGCAGCCTACGAGTCGGGAGTACTTCCCTCAGGCTCGGCTCGCCTGGCCTATCCGGTGCCCTTTTACCTGGTGGCCATCTTCTTTATCGTTTTTGATGTGGAGTCGGTCTTTATCTACATCTGGGCAGTGGCCTGGGACCTGCTCGGCATCATGGGCCTCATCCACATCACCGTGTTCATCATCGTGCTCCTGTTGGGCTTGCTCTGGCTTTGGCGAAAGGGTGGGCTGGATTGGGGACCGAAAAAAAGTTCAAGCTTCACTGCTCAAAGTTCTGCGGTTACGGCCGAAACAAAATAATGAAGGTGTCCAGCTGATTCTCTACCATGTTTTTCGAGCTCCGAACCTCTAACCTCGAACCCGCTGATTGCACGAGATGCCATGACTGAACAGGATTCCATCTCACATCCCAATATCCTTTTGACCCGCCTGGATGATCTGATCAACTGGGGGAGGGCCAATTCCCTCTGGCCAATGTTCTTCGGCCTGTCCTGCTGTTTCGTCGAAATGATGACCTCCTTCACCTCCCGACACGATATTTCCCGCTTCGGCGCCGAGGTTCTGCGCGGCACGCCCCGTGAGGCCGACCTGATGGTGATTGCGGGAACGGTCTTCAAGAAGATGGCACCCTCGGTGCTGCGACTCTACGAGCAGATGGCCGAGCCGCGCTGGGTCATCTCCATGGGGAGCTGCGCGAATTCCGGCGGCATGTATGACGTCTACAGTGTCGTGCAGGGCGTAAACCAGATCCTGCCGGTGGATGTCTATGTGCCGGGCTGCCCGCCTCGGCCGGAGGCCTTTCTCCAGGGACTGATGCAGCTCCAGGAAAAGATCCGGCGCGAGGAACGGCCGGCCCGTTCGGTGCTGCATCTTGGCGGAGGGAGCCAGGGAACCACCGTTCCGGTACTCACGGATGGTGAGAGCAAGTCACGAGATACCCGCGGTCCGGGCATGGAGCGGATCGCCATTCGCGGGACTTCTCTGACCCATCCGAAATTCTGGATGTCTCGCTCCGACGAGATGTGGCGTCCCCCTGCTGCCCGGCACTCCTTTCCGCAGTTCGGACTCGAGGGTGAGCTGGAGGCGGTATTCAACGACCGGGTGAGCGAGGATCCCCATGCCACCGACATGCCTACCTACCGGGTGCCGCCGGAATTGGTGCCGGAGGTGTTGAGCTACCTGAAAAATCGCAACGGCACCGCTTTTGGCCGGCTGGAGGATATTGCCGCCGTTGATGATTCACTCCGCCGACTGCGGTCGGAGCACAAGGATTTCACCCTCAATTACCATCTGCTTTCCTTTGATGTTCCCGGCCACCTGCGCATCAAGACCGAGCTGGAAGGCAGCTATCCCGAATTGCCCAGCGTCACCGATATCTGGCCTGCCGCCTCCTGGTATGAACGGGAGGTGTTCGACATGTACGGCATCCGCTTTTCCGGTCACCGGGATCTGCGCCGCATCCTGATGCCCCACGACTGGGAAGGCCATCCCCTGCGCAAGGAGCATCCCTTCCGTGCCACCGAAATGGCTTCCTATACGACGGAGGATGCCCGTCGTCACCAGCCGCTGCCGGCAGAGGAATTCTTCGAACGGGTTGACGAGGAGACTCTGATTCTCAACCTGGGTCCCCAGCATCCCGGCACCCATGGGATTCTTCGGGTGATCCTCAAGCTGGATGGTGAGGAGATCGTCGATGTTGATACCGATATCGGCTACCATCACCGCGGTGCGGAAAAAATGGGCGAGCGACAGTCGTGGCATCAGTTTCTGCCGTACACGGACCGAATCGACTACCTGGCTGGTGTGCAGAACAATCTGGCTTATGTCGGTTCGGTGGAAAAGCTTTGCAGCATTACCGTGCCGGAGCGGGCGGTGGTTATCCGGGTGATGCTGGCCGAACTGTTCCGCATCGCCAGTCACCTGGTATGGCTCGGTACCTTTGCCGCAGATCTGGGCGCCATGACCCCGGTTTTTTACACCTTCACCGACCGGGAAAAGATCTTCGACATCATCGAGATGATTACCGGCGGCCGGATGCACCCGGCCTGGTTCCGCATCGGCGGGGTGGCCGACGATCTTCCCGAAGGCTGGGAAGGGCCGGTGCGCGAGTTCCTCCGCTGGTTGCCTGGCCGCCTGGCCGAATACGAAGGGCTGCTGAGCAATAACCCGATCTTTACCGCCCGCCTGAAAGGGGTTGGCGTCATCTCGCGGGAAGACGCCATGGCCTGGGGCGTGTCCGGACCGAATCTGCGGGCCTGCGGATTCGACTGGGACCTGCGGAAAAAGATCCCCTATGGCGGCTATGATGCCTTTGATTTCCAGGTGGCCGTTGCCGAGGGTGGCGACTGTTACGCCCGCTACCAGGTACGGATCGAGGAGATTAAACAGTCGCTGGGAATTGTGGCGCAGGCTATGGAAAATATGCCGGACGGCCGTTGGATCACCGACGACTATCGCTATGTCCTGCCAAAGAAGAAAGATGCCCTCCAGGACATCGAGTCGTTGATTCACCACTTTGTGAATACCACCCGGGGGATGGCCCCGCCGAAAGGGGAAACCTATTCCTCCATCGAGGCGCCAAAGGGTGAGTATGGGTACTTCGTCGTCTCCGAGGGGCTCAATATTCCTTACCGGGTTCGCATCCGCACCCCGAGTTTTGCCCATATGCAGGTTCTGCCGCAGCTGAGCCGAGGGGGACTGGTGGCGGACCTGCTGGCAATCATGGGCTCGATCGACTTTGTGTTGGCGGACCTGGACCGCTGATGGTCCGGGGGAGAAAGGCTCTATGACCATCTTTCTCTGGATACTTGCAGTTGTGCTCGTGCTGGCCGGTATTGTCGGTACGATCCTGCCGATTTTGCCCGGCGTTCCGCTGGTATTCTTCGGCTTGGTTACAGCGGCCTGGATAGACAACTTTCAGCGGGTCGGCTGGGAAGTGTTGGCGTTTCTGGCCGTTGTGACGGTCTTTTCCCAGCTGATTGACCTGCTGGCAGCGGCCAAGGGGGCGCAGAAGATGGGGGCGGGGCGGACCGCTCTGCTGGGAGCTACCGCCGGTCTGGTGGTGGGCCTGTTTTTCGGCATTCCCGGTCTGATTATCGGTCCCTTTCTGGGGGGCTTCCTGGGGGAATACCTGGTCAAGGGAAATGTCCGGCAATCGGGAAAGGCCGGCTTAGGAACCTGGCTTGGACTCCTCTGTGGAGTGGTTTTGAAGCTGGTGGTGATTGTTGCCATGCTGGGGATCTTTATCACCGCTTACTTCTTGTAGTACTGCCAATTCAGGTGTTGTTGCCGGAGAAGGAAAAGGGAGGTTCATGATTCCCGAAACACTGAAAAATGAACTGAGAGCCCGGGTTGCCGAGGCGGTGACCAGCCGTGAGGCCGCTGTGGACGTGATGAAGGAGCTGCAGCGCCACTGTGGATGGCTGACCGACGAGGCGGTTCAGGTGGCAGCGGAGGTCCTTGACCTGTCACCACTCCAGGTGGAGGAACTGGCCACCTTTTACGAGCTGATCTATCGCCGGCCGGTGGGCAAGAGGGTCATCCATGTTTGTGACTCCATTTCCTGCTGGAGCTGCGGCTGTGACGACATATTCCAGTATCTGCAGGAAAATCTTGCGGTGGAGCCGGGAGGCACCACTGCGGACGGCTTTTTTACCCTTGTTCCCTGTGCCTGTCTCGGAAACTGTGGCGAGGGGCCGACCATGATGATCGGCGATACCCTGTATGGCCGGTTGACAAAGGAGCGGGTCAATGAGATTTTGCAGAAGGAACGCACGGATCTTGTGGCCTGAGCGGTTGCTTTACCGGGGCAGTTTCGGGAAGAACCTGAAAATATTTACCAAAGCGTAGTGAGTCGACATGGAACGCATTCTTTTGCCAGAAAACAGAGCGGACAGCCCGGTAAGCTTTGCCGATTATCGTGCGGCTGAAGGCTTCGTTGCTCTGAAACGGGTTCTTCAGGAACTTGCTCCCCTTGAGGTGCAGCAAATTGTCCTTGACTCCGGTCTGCGCGGTCGGGGCGGGGCCGGATTTCCCACCGGCAAAAAATGGTCCTTCGTGCCGCGCGATCTGCCGGGTCCCCGTTATCTCATTTGCAACAGCGATGAGATGGAGCCGGGAACCTACAAGGACCGGGTGCTGCTCGAACATAACCCCTGGCTCTTGGTGGAAGGTCTGATCCTGGCAGCCTATGTCCTCGGAGTTCATCATGCCTTCATCTTCATTCGGCGGGGTTATGAAACCCCGGCGGAGAACCTGCGCCTGGCCCTGGCCGAGGCGGAACAGGCCGGATTCCTTGGTGACAATATCCTTGGCAGCGGTTTTTCCCTGAAGATCGATCTCCATGTCTCGGCAGGCCGCTACATCTGCGGTGAGGAAACCGCCCTCATGAACGCCCTGGAGGGGAAGCGGGCCAATCCACGGAGCAAGCCGCCCTTTCCGGCGGTCAAGGGGCTCTGGGGTGGGCCGACGGTGGTAAACAATGTCGAGACCTTGTCCAATATTCCGGCCATCATCCGGAATGGACCGGAGTGGTTTCGGGGGCTGGCCGCCATCCCCGAGGCCGCAGGCAATAAGCTTTTCTGTTTCAGCGGCCAGGTGCGCAACCGGATCTGCGTGGAACTTCCCCTGGGTATGACACTTGGCGAGATGCTCGACGGTCCGGCCGGTGGCATGATTCCGGGCCGGACCTTCAAAGCCTGCATACCGGGCGGAGCCTCCACCCCGTTTTTTACACCGCAGCACCTGTCGGTTCCGATGGAGTTCGACAGTGTCGCCAAGGCCGGCTCCCGGCTTGGCACTGGTGCGGTAATTTTCTTTGATGAACGGACCTGCATGGTGGCTGCCACCCTCAATCTGGTCAGTTTTTATGCCCGGGAATCGTGCGGCTGGTGCACCCCCTGCCGGGAAGGACTCCCCTTTGTGCGGGAGGTGTTAACTCGGATCGAGCACGGCTTGGGTGAGCCGGAGGACATCGAGATCCTGCGCCAGCATGTGAAGCTCCTGAGCCTCTCCTTCTGCCCGCTGGCGCCGGGGGCGATGGGCCCGGTGGATGGCCTGCTGCGCCATTTTGAGGATGAAATTCGCGAGCATATCGTTAAAAAGTGCTGCCCGTTCAGGAAATAATTCGGGTACTTTGCAGTAGATTAATAAGGAAGTAGTCGGGAGGATTGATGTCAGGGGAAGAACACGCGGGCTACCGATTCCATTGGCAGAATCT
This sequence comes from uncultured delta proteobacterium, assembly GCA_963748325.1. Taxonomy (GTDB): domain Bacteria; phylum Desulfobacterota; class Desulfuromonadia; order Geobacterales; family Geobacteraceae; genus RPRC01. The sequence continues at coordinate 99,942 of CAVVIJ010000002.1, forward strand.
GGGTGATATTGCCATGGGGCGGCCGAATCTGGGAAATACAACCCATGTGGCGGTCTATCGCCTGATGCAGTATACCATGCGGGATGTTCTTGCCGGCCACTATGGCGCGGAAACCGCCAGTGACCTTCTGCGGGAAGCGGGAAATCTGGCCGGCACTGAATTCTGCAGGAATGTTCTCAATACGAAGCTTGATTTCAACGGTTTTATTGCCGATCTCCAGGATCAGCTCAGGAAGCTCAATGTCGGGATTCTCAGGGTCGAGAAGGCCGACCTGGAAAAACTGGAACTGGTGCTGACGGTTTCCGAGGACCTCGATTGCTCCGGACTGCCGGTGACTGACGAAGAGGTTTGTGAGTATGATGAGGGATTCATTGCCGGTGTCCTGCAGGTGTATACTGGCAAGGTGTTCCAGGTCAGGGAAGTTGACTGCTGGGCAACCGGCGAGAGAACCTGTCGATTTGTTGCGAAATTGGCTGAAGAAGGATCTCCATGACCGAACAGGAAGAGCGGTTGCTCCGAGAGTTGAACGAACAGCTGATCTGTGCAGTACGTGGAGATTTCACTCCGCGAACCCTGTCCGGGTCAGGAGGGGCCGAGATTGATGCTCTGGCCGAATCCGTCACAACGCTGGTCGGAGAGCTGAAGGATGCGCAGGATTTCATCGTGGCCCTTTCGCTGGGCAGGCTCGATGTTGAGCCGCCGCCGCGTAATCACCTGATCGCTTCTTTCAAACAGCTCCACTCCAGTCTGCGTCATCTGACCTGGCAGACCCAGCAGATTGCCGCCGGAGACCTCAGCCAGAGGGTTGATTTCCTCGGGGAGTTTTCCGTTGCCTTTAACTCCCTTATCGCGGCGCTGCAGGAGAAACGGTTGGCGGAAGATCGGCTCCGCTATGTAAGTAATCATGATCCCTTGACCGATCTCTATAATCGTGGCTATTTCACCGAAGAATTGGAACGGGTAGAACGGGGGCGGCGCTTTCCGGTCAGCATCATGGTGGCGGACCTGGATGGGCTGAAACGGGTAAACGATACCCTGGGACATGCGATCGGTGACCGGCTGATTCAGCATGCTGCCCAGGTGATCCGCTCTGCGGTGCGTGGCGACGATCTGGTGGCACGGATCGGCGGGGACGAGTTTGCGATTATTCTGCCCGGCACTGATGTGGCCACGGCTTGTGAGGTGCGGGACCGTATTCGCAGGAGCGAGGCGCTGTATAACCTGGAATGCCGTAATTACGTGATCGGCATCTCGGTAGGGATTGCCACGGTGGAGAGAGCTGGTTCGCTGACCGACGCGCTCAGGCTTGCCGATGAGCGAATGTATGAGGAAAAGTCACGAAGAAAACAGGCGGGCGGACCGGGCCGTCAGGAGGATGAGTAACGGTACCATGCCGAAACTGATCATCGATACAATTGAGCTTGAGGTGCCGGCCGGCACCCTGATTCTGGAGGCGGCCCGCAGTGTGGGGATCATGATCCCCCACTTCTGCTACCATCCGGCCTTGGGGAATGCCGGTGCCTGCCGTGTCTGTGCCGTGAAGATGCTCGATGGGCCGCTGAAGGGTATTCAGATGTCCTGCATGACCCCTGTCCAGGATGGCATGGTGGTTTCCACCACTGATCCCGACGCCGTGGCCATGCGGCGGCAGGTCATCGAATGGCTGATGATCAACCATCCCCACGACTGCCCGGTCTGCGACGAAGGGGGTGAATGCCTTCTTCAGGACTACACCATCGCCGGCGGACACGGTATTCGCCGCTACCAGGGGAAAAAACGCACCCATACCAATCAGTACCTGGGCGAACATATCCAGCATGAGATGAACCGCTGTATCCAATGCTATCGCTGCGTGCGTTTCTATCAGGATTTTGCCGGCGGGACCGACCTGGGGGTGATGGGCAGGGCCTCAATGGTTTACTACGGCAGGTTCTCCGAAGGAACCCTGGAATCGCCCTTTGCCGGCAATCTGCCGGACATCTGCCCCACCGGGGTCTATACCGATAAAACGGCCCGTTTCCGTGCCCGCTACTGGGACTATGATATGGCCCCTTCGCTCTGCCCGCACTGCTCGCTTGGCTGCGCCACCATCCCTGCGGCCCGCTATCGTGAGCTGCTGAAAATCATGGCCCGGCGCAATGACGCGGTGAACGGCTGGTTTCTCTGCGACAAGGGCCGCTTTGCCGATCATGGCGTCAACAGCCCGGAGCGGCCGAGAACGCCGCTGCTGGACGGCCGGGAAACAACCTGGGAAGAGGCTCTTGATGCCCTTGCGGAACGGATCGGAGAACTTTTTCTCACCCATGGACCCGCGTCCCTTGCGGTAGTCGGTTCCGCACGTCTGACCCTGGAGGGGAACTTCCAGGCGGCACTCCTGGCTGGATTTCTCGAGGCTGGAGCCCTTTGCTATTTCGTTGACCGGAGCGAGGCATCGTCAACCGGCGCGGCGGTCTCGCTCCTGACCAGGGACACGACAGTTTCCATGGCCGAGGTGGCGCGTGCCGACTGTCTGGCCATTGTTCGGTGCGATCTGCGCGAACAGGGCCCGATGTTGCTTCTGGCGATCCGCCAGGCCTGGCGGCACGATGCGAAAATCTTCCTGGTTGGGGATGAGTGCCCCCAGGAGCAGGCGGAAGCGCTTTCGCTGGAGGTGACTCGGATATCGTCCCTGGACGAGATCCCCTTTGCCGACTTTACCGCTCCGGTGGTCATCGCGGCACCAACCGTATGTGGAACACCCGATTTCGAGTTTGCGACGCGTTACGGGACAAAGCTCGTCTTTCTGCTGTCAGGGCCGAACGCCTTTGCCGCGGCTCTGCTGAGCCGGGAGCACCGGGCCGTGTCCCTTGCCGATGCGGTCGGCTCGGGTGCAATCAGGGGAATTCTTGCCTTTGAGGCGGATATCCCTGACGAACTCCTGTCCGGCCTCTCGCTGCTGGCGGTTGCGGACCGTTTCCCTTCGGCAGCCATGAAAAAATGCGATCTCTTCCTGCCGACCACTGCCTGGGTGGAGATGGACGGCACCTTCATCAACAACGAGGGCCGGGCGCAGCGTTTCCGGAAGGTCATGGATCCCGGGCTGCCGATCAAGGGCCTTGATCCGGCACTGCATCCGCCCCGGGTCCACCGCAGGGGCGCTCCCGGCGGAGAGCCACGACCAGCCTGGCGCATTATTGCCGACCTTGCAGAACGCTTGGGCGCGGAACAGATCGCAGAGCCCCTTTCCGGACGCTGGGAATTCCTGCGGGACCTTGACCCGGAAGGGGAGGGGGAGCGGATTTTGTAGACCATCTGTAGCAGACGTTTATCCGAATAACAGCTGATCGAAGCGAGTTACGAAATGCCCTCTGATACGTTAGACATACTGCTGCTGCTTGCCAAGCTTACGCTGCTCTACTTTGTGGTCATGACGGCGGCAGCCTACCTGGTCCTGGCCGAGCGGCGGGTCCTGGCCTGGATACAGGACCGTAAGGGGCCGAACCGGGTCGGCCCTTTCGGGCTTCTCCAGCCATTGGCCGATGTCATCAAGATGCTGACCAAGGAGGATGTCTGTCCCCGGGGGGCCGACCGCTGGCTCTTTTACCTGGCGCCTGCCATGGCTGCCATCCCGGCGATCCTGACCTTCTCTGTGATTCCCTTCGGACCTCCGTTGACCTTGTTCGGCCGCGATCTGTCACTGCAGGTGGTGGACTTGAATATCGGCCTGCTGTTCTTCCTGGCCCTATCATCCATCGCCGTGTACGGGGTGGCGCTGGGCGGCTGGGCCTCCAATTCGAAATATTCCCTGCTCGGCGGTATCCGGGGGCTTGCCCAGCTCATTTCCTACGAGCTTTCCATGGCGCTCTCCCTGGTTCCGGTGGTCATGCTTGCCCATTCCTTCCGTTTGGGCGACATTGTCGCAGCCCAGGCCTCGCTGCCGTTTATTGTCTACCAGCCCCTGGCATTCCTGATTTTCCTGATCAGTATCGCAGCGGAATGCAAACGGGTGCCCTTTGACCTGCCCGAGGCGGAGAGCGAGTTGATTGCCGGTTTTCATACCGAGTATTCAGGCATGCGTTTCGGTCTTTTTTTCGTGGGTGAGTACATCAATATTTTGGTGCTCGGAGGCCTGGCCGCCACCTTTTTCCTTGGCGGCTGGCATGGACCCTGGCTGCCGCCACCGGTCTGGTTTGCCCTCAAGGTGCTCGCTTTTGCGTTCCTTTTTATCTGGATGCGCGGCACCCTGCCGCGGCTTCGTTATGACCAGTTGATGCATCTTGGCTGGAAAGTTCTCACGCCACTCGCATTGTTGAATATTCTTGCTACCGGGTGGTTCATAATGGTGTTATAGTATCGGACAAGAATTTCCGGCTTCGTTTGGCAAGGCACAGAACATGGCAGGACACTTTACCAAAAGGAGGAAGTGTTTATGACTGAAAATGTGAACGCAGCAGACAGGCACGGCCACACTCCGCTTATCGATGCGGCCAAGACAGGAGATGTCGAAGTAGTCAGAGATCTCATCCATCGGGGAGCGGATGTGGATGCACGCAGCAACAAGGGGAAGTCTGCACTTCATTATGCCGCGGCTAACGGTCATTCGGAGGTGATCAAAGCGCTTCTGGACGGCGGGTGTGTTGTTGACGCCCGCGATCGCGATGGCCATACTCCCCTGATGTTTGCCTCGAATTATGGTTGTAACGAATGTATCAACTACCTGGTTGATTTCGGGGCTGACCCGAACGCCAAGACCCTGACCGGTAATACCGCTCTTACGTACGCCGAGACCAATAATCATCCCGACACACTGGCACTGCTTGTGAAGCTTCAGCGAGCCAAACTGGCGGTATAGTGCAGGAATAGGGGCGCACCAGCGCCCCTGTGCTTTTCCGGCAGCCAACGCCACCCTTCATCCAAAGAAGTAACAGAGATAGCCATGTCCCTTTTTGTTGACATAAAGGCAATCGGCCTCGGCTTCTGGACAACGTTGCGCCACATGGTGCGACGGCCGGTAACGATCCAGTATCCGGAAGAGAAGCGCAGCCCCTTTCCCCGTTTCCGGGCACGGATAGTTCTTACCCGCGACCCTGAGGGCGAAGAGCGCTGCGTGGCCTGTTATCTCTGTTCCGCTGCCTGTCCCGTTGACTGCATATCCATGCAGTCCGCGGAGCGTCCCAATGGCCGCCGTTATGCGGCCTGGTTCCGGATCAACTTTTCCCGCTGCATCTTTTGCGGTCTCTGCGCCGAGGCGTGCCCGACCATGGCAATCCAGATGACGCCCGATTTCGAAATATGTAAACGGGACATTATGGACCTGGTCTATGAAAAGGAAGACCTGCTCATCGATGGCTGCGGGAAGGATCCGGAGTATAATTTCTATCGTCACAGCGGTATCGGTGTGGTGAATCCCCGTGGCGGCAATCCGGATGAAAATCCTCCGGTGGATGTGAGAACTCTCATGCCGTAAGGGGTGACAGCGAGGAACGAGGAAAAAGGAACGAGGTACGAGGATAAAAGCGCAGAACAGGGAGCATGTCAATGGACAACGACCGAAGCAAAGTGCCTGGCTGTTTGCGACGGCTAGCCGCTCCAGTCTTTTCTGACAAGCTTTTTCCTCGATCCACGATCCACAAACCTCGATACTGACTTTATTATGGAACAGATCGTATTCTACATACTGGCGGCTGTGGTGGTGATCGCCACCCTGTTTGCCGTGACCGAGCGTCACCCGGTTCACGCCATCGTCTATCTGGCCACCTCTTTTTTCGGCCTCGCAGTGATTTTTTATCTTCTCCTGGCTCCCTTGGCAGCGGTCTTCGAGGTGATCATCTATGCTGGCGCCATCATGGTTTTGTTCCTGTTCGTCATCATGATGCTTGACCTGGGGCACCCCGAAAAGGTGCAACGGCCAACGTTCCGCCACTGGTGGCCGGCAGTGGTCCTGAGCCTGGTAATTCTTGTCTCGTTTGCAGTTCTGTCCGGTCTTCCTGTTTCGGGAACTCCGGCCGGCCCTGCTTCAGTTCCTATCAGGTCCTTTGCCGCGGTGTTGTTTCGCAACTACGGCGTTGCGGTGGAGATCATCTCCCTGCAACTTCTCTTTGCCCTGGTGGGTGCCCTGTACCTGGGGAGGCGCAGATGATCGTTCCCCTTTCCCATGTCCTGATCCTGTCCGGGCTGATTTTTTCTCTGGGGCTGGTCTGCCTGCTGGTCTGGCGGGCGAACCTGATCATGATGCTGATCGGGATCGAGATCATGCTCAATGCCGCTATTCTGGCTTTTGTCGGCGGTTCGGCCGCCTGGGGAAATGCGGATGGCCAGGTCTTTGCCCTGTTCATCATTGCCATGACCTCGGCCGAGGTTTCCTTGGCTCTGGCTCTTGTCGTCTATCTCCATCGTCGGAAGAAGACTGTTGATTCCGATGAGTTCCGCGAACTGGGGGAATAGCATGCATCTGTTCCTGCCCCTGATACTTTTCCTGCCGATCCTGGCGGGCGTCATTATCGCCCTGGCAGGCATGCGTCTTCCGCGCCGTTTCAGCAGTTTGCTGGCCAGCGGGGCGGTTGCAGGTTCATTCGTCTTTTCCCTCTGTTCCTTTTTCCAGTACCGTTCACCCGTTACCTTCGAGCTGTTCCGCTGGCTGTCGGCATTTGATCTCCAGGCGCCCTTTACCCTTTATTTTGATCCCCTGGCCGCGGTAATGTGCCTGATGGTCAGCTTCGTTTCGGGGATTATTGTGCTCTATTCCCACGCCTATATGGGCGAAGAGGCCGATTATGCCCGATTCTTTTCGTTGATGAGCCTGTTTATCGGTGCCATGCTCCTGCTGGTGCTGGCTGGGAATCTGCCGCTTCTTTTCCTCGGCTGGGAGGGGGTCGGCTTCTGCTCCTATGGTCTGATCGGGTTCTGGTACCGGGAGGAAAAAAATGCCGATGCCGGGCGCAAGGCCTTTCTTGTCACCCGTATCGGGGACACGGCCTTCGCGGTGGCAATCTTTTGGCTCTTTCTGCTTTGTGGAACACTTTCCATTAATGAAATCAATGGGATGTCTGCACTATTGCCGGCCGGGGCCGTCACCGCTCTCGGCCTGCTCCTCTTGGGCGGAGCGATGGGGAAGTCGGCCCAGATGCCTCTCATGGTCTGGCTGCCTGATGCCATGGCCGGACCGACCCCGGTTTCGGCGCTGATCCATGCGGCCACCATGGTAACCGCCGGTGTCTACCTGCTGATCCGCTTTTTCCCTCTGGTCGGCCAGTCGGCAACGGTTTGTGCTGCAATCGCCCTCACCGGAGGCATCACCGCTTTTTATGCTGCTTCCTGCGCCTTGGTTCAACGGGACCTGAAGAGAATTCTCGCCTATTCGACCATGAGCCAGATCGGCTACATGATGCTCGGAGTGGGCAGCGGTGCACTGACCGCGGCAACCTTCCACCTGCTGGAGCATTCCTTCTACAAATCCCTGCTCTTTCTCGGGGCCGGCTGTGTTATCAGCGCACTGCACCATGAACAGAACATCTTCCGCATGGGCGGTCTGCGGAAAAGCCTGCCCGGCACCTACTGGCCGTTCCTGGCCGGGGCGGCCTGCCTGGCGGGGCTTCCTCTTACCGGCGGATTCTTCAGCAAGGACGGTATCCTGGAGGCGGTTTTTGTCCACGGCGGGGTCTTCTACGTCAGTCTCTACCTGCTGGGGCTTGCCACCGCCCTGTTGACGGTCGTGTATACCTTCCGCATGGTCTTTGTGGTTTTTCACGGCGAAGGACCTGATGCCACGGGGGCAAATCGCCTCATGGAAAGGCTGCTCATCCCCCTGGCTCTCCTCGGTCTGTTCGGAGAACTGTTGAATCTACCTGAATACCTGGGCCTGGGCAGCTGGCTTGGTACTTTTTTTCAGCCGCTCTCTGCAGCGGGACAGACGGAGTTGTCCCCTGCGCTGGAGCTGTCCCTGCAGGCGCTGTCCGCGCTGGTTGCCTTGGCCGGACTGGCCTATGCGTATTACCGTTACGCTGGCGGCAGATGGCGGGACAGGACGGAACAGTCAGCCCCGAAACTTATGAATTTTCTCCAAAACGGCTGGTATTTCGATGCTCTCTATCGGGCCCTGTTCGTGCATCCCTTCGAACGCGCTGCCGGGTTTCTTTTTCGCTGGATCGAACAGGGGCTGGCCATCGGCGGGCCTGACCGGCTGGCCGACCTGACCGCCCGGGGTGGGGAGTTGCTGGGCAAGTGGAGCGGAGGCAGGGTTTCGCCCTATCTCTTCAGCTTTGCCGCAGGGGTTGCCCTGGTGCTGGGCTACCTGGTGTGGTCGGTCTATTAAAACCGGAAGTAACAGGATGGTCTGGATACAAAGCAATTCATCAACGACACCATCAGGCTGCGAACTTTAATATGTTACTTCAGAAAGTACGTACTTTTCGTTTGAAGGTATAAGAATTTCACGTAGGCTTCTCGAAAATTGATTTCATTGGAATGTCTTCAGTACGGGGTGATGATTCCCTGCTTTTGGGGTTATCATGTCGACCCTGTACATCTTGGTACTTTGATTCTTGTTTTCCGGAAGGTTATCACTTGGCTAACTACCCGATTCTGACAATTCTGGTTTTCCTCCCCCTTGCGGGCAGCCTTGCTGTTTCTCTGCTCGGCAGGAGACCTGCTCTCTGTCGGGCCACGGCCCTGGCCGTGGTTCTCGCCGAGTTGTGTCTGGCCGCGGCTATTGCTTTACAGGCTTCCCTGGCTTCGACAGCAAGCGCCGCCTTGCCCGGCTTCTTTCTCGTCGAGGATCTCCCCTGGATCGAGAAATTCGGCATCCGTTACCTGTTGGCCATGGATGGCATCAGCCTGCTCATGGTTCTGTTGACGAGCTTTCTGGCGACCCTTGCTGTTCTTTTTTCCTGGAAAAACGTCAAGGAACGGATCGCCGCATACTATAGTCTGTTGCTCCTGGCAACCTCCGGAATCCTCGGAGTTTTTCTGGCCATTGACCTGTTTCTTTTTTACCTGTTCTGGGAGGCGATGCTGATCCCGATGTTCTTCCTCATCTGCGTTTGGGGTCAAGGGCAGAAAGTTACGGCGGCATTGCGCTTCTTCCTGTTCACCATTGGCGGGTCGCTGCTGATGCTGTTGGCGATTATCGGTCTTTATCTCGCTCATGGCTCGGCAACCGGCATTTATACTTTTGCCCTGCCGGAACTTCTCCATACTCCACTGGCTCCGCTGCAATCCTGTCTACTGTTCGCGGCTTTTCTTCTCGCCTTTGCTGTCAAGACTCCAATCTTTCCCCTGCACGGTTGGCTGCCTGATGCCTATACTGCCGCACCGACCGCGGCGACTCTGCTTCTGGCCGGGCTTATGGCCAAGACCGGTGTCTATGCTCTGATCCGTTTTGCCTTCCCGCTTTTTCCGGATGCCGCTGCGCTCTTTAGCCCGGTCCTTTGCGTTCTGGCTGTACTGGGGATTCTCTACGCGTCCTGGCTCGCCTATGTCCAGACAGATGTGAAGCGTCTGCTGGCCTACTCAAGTTTCGGCCACATGGGGTTCATCGTGTTGGGTATCGTTGCCTGGACACCGGTATCCCTGTCCGGTTCGGTGCTGCAGATGGTGAACCACGGCATTACCACCGGTGCGCTGTTTCTCATGGCGGGCATGCTGGAAGAGCGTTCCGGCTACCGTGACAGCGCGTCGTTCGGCGCTCTGTGGGGGAAAATCCCCTACTTCGGAGCCTTTTTTCTGCTTTTCTCCCTGGCAACCTTGGGGCTTCCAGGGCTGAACAATTTTGTCGGTGAATTTCTCATCCTGGCCGGAGTCTTCCGGGTATATCCCCTTGCCGTGGTTTTTGCCCTGGTCGGGATTGTCCTGGTGCTGATCTACACGCTGCGGTTGGTACAGAATCTACTTTTCGGAGCGGAGCGGCTTCACCATGAAATGGCCGATCTCTCGGGTCGGGAGATGCTGATTCTTGCTTCCCTGGCCATTGCGGTCATCGTGCTCGGCGTCTACCCGGCCCCGGCCCTTGATTGTATCCGGCTTCCCATCGCCCTGCTGAGTGGCGGAGTAGGAGGTCTGCCGTGACAGCAGCCGATCTCTGGACACTCATGCCGCTCTTCTTCCTGGCCTGCGGGGCACTGCTTATTCTGCTCGGTGGAGCATTTTTTTCGGGACGCTTCGGCACCTGGATCGGCGTACCTGCGGCGCTTGCTTCAGCCTGCTGGGTTCTCCGGGAGCCGCCCCTGCTACTGTCCCCGCAATTGGGACTTGCCGCCACACCCTTTGCCCGTTTCTTCACCTTTCTCTTCTGCCTTACCGCGGCCCTGGTGCTCCTGTTGTCCCATTCCCACAATAGGCGCCGTGGGATCCATGGTGAAGAATACCCGGCCACGGTTCTGTTTGCCGCCTTCGGTATGACGGTCCTGGCCGCTTCGACAAATCTTCTGACGCTCTTTCTCGGCCTGGAGGCATTGAGCTTCGCCTTCTACATCCTGACCGCCATTGACCGCGAGCGGCCGCAATCCGCCGAAGCGGGACTCAAATACCTGCTCATGGGTGCCGCTGCGGCCGCCTTCATCGCTTTCGGCATTGCGCTCCTCTATGCCGGAACAGGAACCCTGGCCATTGCCGGTGCGGTTAGCCCTTTCGGGCCGGCCGGGATACTGAACCCCCTTGTTGTTGCCGGTTGGGGATGTCTTCTCATGGGGCTCGCCTTCAAGGTTTCCCTTGTTCCTGCCCATCTCTGGACGCCCGACGTCTATCAGGGAGCTCCCGCTCCGGTTACCGCTTTTCTCTCCACCGGTTCGAAGGTGTCGGCCTTCGTAGCCTTGCTGCTGCTTGTTCCGGCAATGGGCTCCGGATTCTCTCTTCTGCACGGGCCGGTCTGGTGGCTCTGTCTTCTGTCCATGGTGCTGGGCAACCTGGCGGCTCTGCGACAGCGGAATCTCAAGAGAATGCTGGCCTATTCCTCCATTGCCCAGATGGGCTACGTGGCACTTGCGCTCGTCACCGGAACCGTGGGAGGTTTTCGTGCCGTTGCCTTCTATCTCGTTGTCTATACGGTGACGAACCTGACGGCATTCGGCGCCATTGCCGCGCTGACCGGGGAATGCGGGATGGACGAGATCGCTGACTGTCGCGGCATCGGCAGGACCCATCCGATCCGGGGAGGGATGCTGGCGATTGCCCTCTTCTCTCTGGCAGGGATACCGCCGCTGGCAGGGTTCATGGGCAAGTTCACCATCTTTGCCGCTGCGTTGCAGGGGGGCGAAGTTTCCCTGGCCGTTGTCGGAATCGTCATGGCCGCCATTTCGGTCTACTACTACCTGCGTGTCGTTGCGGTTCTCTATTCGGCGGAAGGGGACCGGCAGATGGTGTTTCCGTGCCTGGCCGCTCCGGAATTTCTAGCCCTTGTCGTTACGACATTTTTCATTCTGCTTTTTGGCGTGTTCCCGGGAACGCTTCTGGAAATCATCAGCAAGATCATTTTTTAGGTAAACCGACATATCCTGTTCCTTGGGCCTGTTTTCCGGGAGCTTTCATGGGCTGTTGGTGACCGGGGTCTGACTGCGGGAATGCTTGGAATTACGGTAAAAACCGGTTGACAGCTCTGGTGTCTATTGATAGTTTACAAGAGAAGGGTGGTGAGGTTGACGCTTGCTTCGGTGCGTTTTGCACCTGATGAAAAGCCCCGCCATCCACAGAAAATACAATACAAGGTTACATCGCTAGGGGAGTTTCGGCTGAGAGACCGTTTCGCATGGGACGGTAACCCTTTGTACCTGATCCGGGTAATTCCGGCGGAGGGAAGCGAGCGTTTTGGGTTTGTATCCTCACTTCCGGCCGCTTTAGCGGCTTTTTTATTTTCTGAATACCTGTCCGGATCGGAAGAAAGGCCCAATAGTGTAAAGGAGGTCGGTGGTGTTGATAATTGTGAACGGAGAGCAGAAAGAAGTAGTTGGCCCCCTTACGGTTCTCGGGCTTCTGGAAAAGCTGGAAATTGATCTAAGGCGAGTAGCGGTTGAACTGAATCTGGAAATACTGCCGAAATCGGAATACACGACCACGACACTTCAGGATGATGACCGCATTGAAATAGTCCAGTTTGTCGGCGGTGGCTGAAAAAAAGCTTCCGGCCGAGTGACAAAAGGAGCGATAGATGGCAGAAACAAAAGATACACTGGTTATCGCGGGCAGAGAGTTTTCCTCCCGACTCATGGTGGGTACCGGTAAATATGCCGATTTTCAGCAGATGGTCAAGGCAATCGAGATTTCCGGAGCCGAGATCGTTACCGTTGCCGTGCGGCGGGTGAATATCACGGACCGCAACAAGGAATCCCTGCTCGATCATCTCGATCTGAAGAAATACACGCTGCTTCCTAACACCGCCGGCTGTTACACTGCGGATGACGCAGTCCGTACCTGTCGCCTGGCGCGGGAAGCGGGATTGTCGGATTTTGTCAAATTGGAGGTTCTCGGGGATGAGAAGACACTGTTTCCCGATAACGAGGAACTGCTCAAGGCGGCAAAGATCCTGATCAAGGAAGGCTTTACCGTTTTGCCGTATACCAGCGACGATCCGATTCTTTGTAGAAAGCTGGAAGATCTGGGGTGCGCGGCGGTCATGCCGCTTGGTGCTCCGATCGGCAGCGGCCTCGGCATCAGGAATCCCTACAATATCCGTATCATCATGGAGACGGTCAAGGTTCCGGTGATTGTCGATGCCGGCGTCGGCACCGCCTCGGATGCCGCCATTGCCATGGAGCTGGGCTGCGACGGCGTGCTGATGAATACCGGCATCGCCGGTGCCAGAGATCCGATTGCCATGGCGGAAGCGATGAAACTGGCGGTCATTGCCGGACGGCTTGCTTATAAGGCCGGCCGTATTCCGCGCAAACTCTATGCAACCGCTTCCAGCCCGCTTGAAGGAATGGTGGAATAAATACGGGCGGAAGGCTGAAGGAAAAAGTTCCAGCAAACAATCTACCGTGATGGCCGACAACGGAGACCTTGAAATGACGGTAACAGATGCGGTAGATTTCACTCTCTACCTGATCAGCGACCGGAAGCAGGTGCCGGGAGGTGATCTGTGTGCTGCCGTCGAAGGGGCGCTCCGGGGTGGAGTGCGGGCCGTGCAGCTGCGGGAAAAGGATCTTTCCGGCCGTGAGTTGTACGAATTGGCCTGTTGCTTGAGAGAGGTTACCGCCCGCTACGGGGCGAAGCTCCTGATAAACGAGCGGCTCGATATCGCCCTGGCGGCGGGCGCGGATGGTATTCATCTGGGCGAAAACAGTCTGCCTCTTCCGCAGGCACGCAAAGTCGTCGGTGACAACTTGCTGATCGGGGTCTCCTGTCACGATCAGGAGCGGGCCTTGGCGGCCCAGGATCATGGTGCCGATTTCATTACCTTCAGTCCGATTTTTTTCACCCCTTCGAAAGCTCCCTATGGTGAGCCGCTCGGAACGGAGCGTCTGGCTGACGCCTGTCGGCTTCTTCGTATACCGGTTTTTGCCCTCGGAGGCATCAAACGGGAAAAGGTGAGCACGGTTCTTGATCATGGTGCGCACGGTATCGCCCTCATCTCGGCGATTCTCGCCGCAAAGGATCCGGAACGCGCCGCGCGTGAGATGCTCGAAGAGATTGGCGGTGTACAGCGGAAGGGTACAAGGGCGTAGAGGAGGGTACGGATTGGCTTCGATTTTTTCTCGTGCCTTATGCCAAAGCTTATCATGGATACAACTCTCATTCACCCGGATCTTCGCTTCAACTCCTACGGCTCGTACCTGCGCCGCCGCTTCGGCTGCCGGGTCAGCAAGGTCACAGTTGACGGCGGTTTTACCTGTCCAAATCGGGACGGCAGCAAGGGGATCGGCGGCTGCATCTTTTGCGACAACCGTTCCTTTTCTCCGGCTAGCGCCCGCGAAACGATCCCTCTCGAACAGCAGATACAAGCGGGCATGGACTATCATCGTCGCAGGCTCGGTAGTGAGAAGTTCATCATCTACTTCCAGAAGTATTCGAACACCTATGCTTCGCAGGAACGGCTACGTGACCTTTACTACCGTGCCCTTGCCTTCACGGATGTGCTCGGCATTTCCGTCGGCACGAGGCCGGACTGCCTGGGAGATGAGGCGCTGGAGCTGCTGGAAGAGATTGCCCGCGACCGTTATGTCTGTCTGGAACTGGGACTCCAGTCCATGGACGACGAAATACTTGCCGATATCAACCGGCATCATACCCTGGACGATTTCCGTGACGCGGTAAGTCGCGCCGCCAACCGCGGATTCGAGATCTGCACCCACCTGATTTACGGTCACCAGGGAGAGACGCGGGAAGGATTTCTGAAGGCCGCGGATTTACTCGCGACTCTTCCCATCGATTCTTTGAAGATCCACCAGCTCCATGCGGTAAAGGGGACACGGCTCGCGGAGCAGTTTGCCGATGGTGAGTTTACACCCGTATCCCACCGGGAGTATGTGGCCACGGTCTGCGATTTCCTGGAAATGTTACCCCCTCGTATCACTATTCAGCGACTGTACGGCTCAGCTCCGCTGGCCATCCGGGTAGCTCCCGAGTGGAACCTCAAAAACAATCGTATGTGGTATTCTATTGTTCATGAACTGGAGAGGCGCGGTACCTGGCAGGGCTGTCGGCTTACGGGCGCCTGCCGTGTGCTGCCGGGTCATCGACGTGCCATTGGCGAAGCGTAAACCATCATACTTCCGGATGGCATGCCGGAAGTGTCTGACACTCATGCATTGAACTGACTGGCGGGATTCGAAACTATGTACTGTGAGCATTTCGGTTTCAAGGAAAGTCCCTTTACCATTACTCCAAATCCACGGTTCATTTTTTTCAGCAAGAACCATCGGGAGGCGTTTGCCCATCTTTTTTACGGGATTACCAACCGAGTCGGTTTCATGGAGTTGACCGGAGAGGTGGGAACCGGAAAGACTACGGTGCTTCGTACCGTACTCTCCCAGATTGATGATGACAGCCATCGTCTGGCACTGATCCTGAATCCGTGCCTTTCGAGGCTGGAGCTGATGCGGAGCATCAACCGCGAGTTTGGTGTGCCCAGCGTCGGCCTCAGCAGTTCGGAGTTGCTGCAGGAACTTAATCGGTTTCTCCTTGCCGAAAATGCCGCTGGTCGAACCGTCGTGCTGGTGATCGACGAGGCTCAGAACCTGGAACCCCAGGTGCTTGAGCAGATCCGGCTGATTTCCAACCTGGAGACCGAAACCGCCAAGTTGATCCAGATTGTGCTCGCCGGGCAGCCGGAGCTGGGAACGCTCCTGGAAAGGAGAGATCTCCGTCAATTGTCCCAGAGGATTGCCGTGCGCTATCACCTCCGTGCCATGGATTTCGCCGACACCCGGGAGTATATCGGACACCGACTCGATGTTGCCGGCGGACGTTGTGCCGTGAAGATCGATGCGGCGGCTCTGAAGAAGATCTACCGCTTTTCCGGCGGCTATCCACGCTTGATCAATATTGTTTGCGACCGGTCGTTGCTGGTCGCTTTTGGGGAATCGAAGTACGAGATCTCTGTGCGGGATGTTGCAGCGGCAATCGCCGAAATTCATCGGATACAGAACGGTACGGTATCCGTGGCGAGGATCAGGCTGTATCTTGTCGCCGTTCTCCTCCTCTGTGTCTGCTTCGCTGGCTATCTGTACCAGAAGAACAGGGTTGCCGTCGTATCGTCAGCCTCTTCCGGGGAGCAGAAGCCGGCGCCGATTGCCGAAAATATCGCCGTTGATGCACCCATGATATCCGATTCTTCTCCGTCAAACGATGCGTCACGGATGACGGAACGGGACAGCGTCCGCCAGGCATTTGACGTACTGGCGGGACTGTGGGGAGTCGTTTCTTCCGCTTCAGAGCCGCTAAAATCGGGACTGGAAGGTTTTCGCGCCATGGCACGCCAATCGGACTTACAGGCTGCCTCCGTCCGGACAAACATCGATTTTCTCTACTTTCTCGATGTTCCGGTCATTCTGGAAGTGACTATTCCCGGTAGTGCGGGAAAGCGTTACCTGGTACTTACGGGGCGGGGACGACGTACTGCCATCGTGCAGCCCCCGATCGAAGGGAAGTCTTCGCTAACCGAGGAAGAATTGAATTCCCTCTGGAACGGCAGATGCTATTTTATCTGGAAGAATTTTCGGAAAATTCCTTTCCTTCCTTCTCCGGATGCACAAAGTCGCGAGGTAGTGCTGGTACAGCAGATGCTGGCAAAAGCAGGATTCCCTAAAGCCGGAAAAAGCGGGACGTTCGATGGAGCGACCGCCTCGGCCTTGAAAGAATTCCAGAATGCCCGTGGGCTCGCACCCGACGGCAAACTGGGGATACAGACCCTGCTGCTTCTCTATCGCTATGGAGGAAGTTTTTCCGTGCCGCGACTGGAGAAAAGAGAAGAGGGGTACAAGGGATGAGTTCCATACTGAAGGCCCTGAAGCGGCTTGAGCAGCAAAAGATGGTTCGCAAGGATGCGGACCACGACATTGCCTGGATTGTTCGCGGCGAAGACTACCATCCGGAGAAGAAACGGCAGTGGCCCATGTTCGTCTCGCTCGTGGCGGTTGCGGTTCTGGCGGCGCTGTCAACGTACTTGTTCATGGGAGGTTTCCATGCTGCGCCTCGGGATTCCCTGTCCCGCCCTCTGGAAGAGCCGCCCTCTTCGTCGGAAATTCCTTCCGTGACCGCTCTTGCGCCTCCCCAGCCCTCTCATCCGGACACTCCGCCGGTTTCCACTGATGATTCAGTCGTGGTTCCTCCCGCTCTGGTGAACGGCCCTGCGGAGAAAGTCCTTCGCAGTCCCACCGAAAAGCCAGCCCTGAAGAGCAACCTGGCGGGCGGAGAAGGGCAGGCGATTGCCCCGCCACACGCCCCGAAACCGCACGTCGCGCTCCCGCCACCAGCGGAACCGGTTCCTGTTTCCCACGCTCCGAAACCCTCTCTGCCGAGCCTGAAGGTGACCGGGATCGCCGGAGAGAAGGATAGCCCCGTTCACCTGGCCATTGTCAACGGGATGTCTGTCGTAGAGGGCTCGATGGTCAATGGTGTCAAGGTGGAGAAAATCCTGCCCGACCGTGTACGTTTTTCTTTTGAAAACCGCTTTTTCGACGTTCCCCTCAACCGGGGCGACGGCAGCAACTGACCGCTGCAGCCATCCAGGTTGCTCCTACCCTCCATTCCTCCAGTTCCCGGAACTTTTCGGGAACCTTCTACCCCCCGGTCAAACGACCATTCCAGATTTCTAGCGCAATTACTGCCTATCAACGTCCCCTCGTTCACCTTTACGCATCGGAGAAACCACCGTATCAGCAGCAGCTTTCTTTTAGTGATAACCGGACGCTGTAAATCCAAAGAGTGCGTGGAAATGTCTCAAGAATTACAATAAGGTGCCGATACAATACAGGTGGTTCACTATTAACCTGGAAAGGATATGGAAAATGGCACTTATTACTTGGAATGATAAATTAAGCGTGCAGGTTCGGCAGTTCGATGACGAACACAAGAAGCTCATCGTGATGGTAAATCAGCTGCACGATGCCATGAAGAGCGGAAGAGGGAAAGAGGTGATCGGTGACGTTCTGAACGGGCTCATTACCTATACGAAAAATCATTTTGCTGCTGAAGAGCGCTTGATGAAAGCCCATAACTACCCTGACTACGATAAACACAAGAAGGAGCATAATCAGCTTACCATGACGGTGCTGGATCTGCAGAAGGGCTACGAGGCGGGAAGTGCTCCTTTGAGTCAGTCGGTGATGACCTTCCTGAAGGATTGGCTGACCAATCATATTCAGGGTGTGGATAAGAGCTATGGGCCGTTTCTGAACGGCAAGGGTGTCAAGTAGTTGGGAGGGAGCAGTCCATTTTGAAAAGCGAAAGACTATAAAGCTCCAAAAAACAGATGTCTCTCACCCGCTTCGCTAGAGACCACAGAGAAAGGCTAAAAACCTTAAACCATTTTTGTGATTTAAACCCAAATAGCTTTTCCTCTGTGCCCTCTGTGTGCTCTAGCGAACAAAGTGAGCTGGTGAGAGACATGTTTCGGTTCTTGTTGTTTTATGCGACGGCGGACTATCCATATTACCCTTCGCACCAGCAACGCCACATCTTCCGGTATGCTTCTTCCAGGTTGCGGGTGAAGCGCGGTGCGTCACAGAGCGGTGAGGACTTCATCCGTTCCCGCAGTCCTGAGCGGAGGGTTTCCAATCGCGAAAGGTCGTTTGCCAGGGCGATTGCTTTTTCCAGGTAGGTCGCCTGGTCCGCTACGATGAATTCCGGCAAGCCGACGGCGGTCAAGTGGCTGAGAGAGTGGCGGGAGGCGAATCTGTCGCCGCCTAGGGTCAGCGCAGGTACGCCCATCCAGAGCCCTTCCAGGGTGGTAAGACCCCCGGAATAGGGAAACGGGTCGAGGGCAAGATCAATCTCGCCGTAACGTGCCAGCAGTTCCGGGTGGGGAACCATGCCGGAAAAGTCGACCCGCTCTGCGACACCGCCGTCGGCACAAAGCTGTCGATAGCGCTCGCGAACGGTCGGATCGCCAAGGGCCTTGGTTGCCAGCAGCAGGCGAGCTTCCGGAAGTTTTTGCAAGAGACGGATCCAGAGATCCATGACCGGCTGGTTGATCTTTGCCAGGTTGTTGAAACAGCCGAAGGTGATGAAACCGTTTTTCCCGGCCGGCAGGGGTGCTACCGGAGGGGTGTATTCCGGTGGCGAATAGCAGACATAACAGTCGGGCAGCCGCACCAGCGATTCCAGGTACCAGTGATCGGTCCCTTCCGGAGTCTCCCGGGGGTCGGAGATAAGGTAGTCCATGGCCGAAAGACCGGTTGTGCCCACATACCCTGCCCAGGTTGCCTGTATCGGCGCTGGCTTTCGGCCGAAAACCAGCAGTCGGTTGCGGGCGGTATGGCCGGAAAGGTCGATCAGAATATCGATGGCGTCTTTCCTGATCAGGTCGGCGACCGCATTATCGCTCCAGCCGAAGATCTCCTGCCAGTGATCGCTGTTGTGCCGCAGCTGGTCGCTCAAATCGTCGCCGAAGCTCTGGTTGGCATAACAAAATATTTCGAAGTGTTTCCGGTCATGGCAAGCCAGGACTCCGTCGAGGAAATAGCCGACCGGATGCCTGCGGAGGTCCCCGGAGACGTAGCCGATCCGGAGTCGACGTTTGGGGTCGCGGGACGTGTTGGGGGGGGCATTGGCGTGACCCCGGCGAGCTGGCGGGTTTCCCAGGCACGGGATTCCCTCAGCAGTTCTTCAGGGCTGAGATCGATCTGATACTGGAGGTTCATGAGCAGATTGCTGTGGGCAATGGCATGGTCAGGCTTCAGTTTCAGCGTCCTGCGATAGCAGGCGACGGCCTCCTCCATGCGACACTGGTCCTGATAGACAGTTCCGAGATTGTAATGGGCCTCGGGCATCTCCGGCCGTAGCAGGAGAGCCTTTTCGTAGCTGTTGATCGCCTCTTCGAGCCGGCCCGCTTCTTTTAGCCCATTTCCGAGATTCACCAGGGTTTCGACATTTTCCGGATCCCTTTCCAGGGCTGTGTGGAAGACCTGCAGTGCCTCCTCCCTTTTTCCCAGGTCCCGCAACGTATTGCCGAGATTGTTGTACATGGCCGGGGACTCGGGAGACAGTTCGAGCGCACGTTGATAACTGAGCACCGCTTCGTCGAGCCTGCCCTGGTCCCGGAGGGCATTGCCCAGGTTGAAATGGGTCAGTGCCGCCTCGGGGGCAAGCTTCAGGGCCAGCCGGTAGCAGGCTTCCGCTTCCTCCGCTTTCCCCAGGTCTCGCAGTACCGCCCCGTAATTGACCATTACTTCGGTATGTTCCGGGGCCGCGACCAGGGCCTGGCGATAGCAGTCGGCCGATTCTTCCATTCTGCCGAGATCGCGAAAAACTGCGCCGAGATTGAGACGGGCTTCCAGGTAGTCGGGATCAAGCTCCAAAGCCCGCTGATAGCAGGCCGCAGCCTTGTCCGCGTGGCCGGTTTCCAGCAGGACATTGCCGAGATTGAAGTGCAGGAGCGGCAGGTCCGGTTTCAGGGAGAGGGCCTTTCGATAGCAGGCCTCGGCTTCCTTCAGTCGCCCCAGTTCTTTTAAAGCGATTCCGCGGTTGATGTGAGCCTCTGCCAGGCGCGGGTTTCCGGCGATGGCCCGTTCAAAGCTCTGCGCCGCTTCTTTCAATTTTCCCTGGATCATCAGGATGTTTCCCAGGTTGTAGTGAGCCATGGTAAAGCGGGGATTACACTGAATAGCCTTGCGGAAACTCTTTTCCGCTTCCTTCGGGCGTCCCAGTTCCCGAAGCACGTTGCCCAGGTTAGAGTGGGCATCGCTGAAGTCTGGCTTTCCGGCCAGGGCCTTGCTGATAAGGGTGTAGGCAGTCTCAAGGTTTTGCTGCTGATAGGCACTGACACCGAGGAGATGGAGCGCTTCAGGGTTGTCAGGATCAAGCTGGAGAATCTGGCGATAGATGCTCTCGGCGGTTTTCAGATCGCCTGCCTGGTGGTGGCGGAGGGCAAAATCCAGGGCAGTGGCAATGCTCATCGGCTGGCCGGCCCCGGGATTACCCGAGGGAGCAGCTTGCGGTGCTGTGCGTTTGCCCTTGTGCTTTTTTTTCATGAAAGAGACTCCGGGTGGTGCTGAAGTAAGACGTCAGACAAATACTGTATTGCTTCCGTGGCGGAAAACCGCCCTGTTGTTTTCATGGGACATAAATTTCTACTGTATCTGTGCGGAATTTGCAAGCATCAAGAATTGTTTGTTATTTCGCGGCTTCTCGATAATTTTCCGGAACAAACGAATCCTTCTGCACAGCGGAAGGGTTGAACCAGGATAACTCCATGCCCCTCAAAAAGAGTACCAGATTCATTTTCCTCTACGGTTTTATTGCTGTTGGCGCAATTTCTCTCACCACGCTGTTTTCTCTAGCCGAGATTCGCAATGATGCTCTGAGGCAGGCAACGATGCTGCAGGAAAGCCACATCAGGACATTCCGGGCGCTCCTTGAGGAAAAAGGAAAACCTGTTGCGATACATGACGGCAAACTGGTTGCCGGAAGCTATGTGTTGAATGGAAATTTCGAACTTCCAGACCGGGTGAAGAATATTTTCGGGGGAACGGCATCCATTTTCATGGGAAATGTCAGGGTTTCCACCAATGTGCTCAAGGAAGATGGGACCCGGGCAGTCAATACCCGACTTGACGGCCCTGCCTACCAGGCGGTCATGGTGCAGGGCATACCCTATCGTGGTGAAACTACCATCTTCGGCGTTCCCTATTTTGCCGCCTATGACCCCTTGCGCAACAGCAAGGGTGAAGTTGTTGGTGCGCTCTTCGTGGGAGTGAAACAGAGCGATTTTCTTGCCACCTACAAAAAGATCAGACTTGATGTCATTGCCATCCATTGTATTCTGATAGGCGCCTTCATACTCCTTACCTGCCTGCTTCTCCAGAAACGCAGGAAATCGGAAATGGCTTTGCGCCAGAGCGAAGAGCAACTGAAACTGGTCTTGGCCGGGAGCAATGACGCTCTCTGGGATCTGCTGGTGACGAGCAGGAAGCTGACCTTCAACCAGCGCTGGGCCGAAATTCTCGGCTATCAGGCTGAGGAAATCAGGAAGGATCTGGCGTTCTGGCAAGACCTTGTTCATCCGGATGATCTGCAAAATTTGCTGGAGCAGTACCATGCAAACACCAGAATGAACGAATCCCGCTTCAGGGCTGAATGTCGGCTGATGAGCAGTTCGGGAGAGTGGCGCTGGATCCTGCTCAGGGGGCGCTTTGTTGATTGGGATCTGCAGGGAAACCCGTCCCGGATTACCGGGACGGCAACCGATATCACCGGGCGGAAACGGGCCGAGACGGAGCTGCGCCACTCGCACCAGCTTTTGCACACGGTCTTTTCCAGTCTCAACGAGGCGCTGTTCCTGCTGGAAGAGGATTCTAAGGTCGTTATCGATTGCAATACCTCCGCCGAGATCATGTTCGGCTATACACGGTCCGAGTTGTTGGGAGTCAGCTCGGAAATACTGCACGTGAATGGTGAAATGGCGGACAATTTTTCTCGGGAGGCGACGTCAGCATACCGTGATAAAGGATTTTATGCCACCGAGTACCGGATGAAGAGAAAAAGCGATGAGGTGTTTCCTTCAGATCATTTCTGTAACCGGATCCCGGGGGAAGGGGGTGAGCCATCCCTGATTCTCTACGTGGTGCGGGATATCAGCGAACGGAAGCGGGCGGAGGCGGATCGTGCCTTGCTGGAAGAGCAGTTGCAGCAATCCCAGAAGATGGAGGCGGTGGGCCAGCTTGCCGGCGGCATTGCCCATGACTTCAACAATATCCTGACGGCGATTATCGGCTATGGGCACCTGGTTCTGATGAAAATGCAGGATTCCGACACGTCTCGTTATCATCTGGAGCAGATTCTCGCTTCTTCGGAGAGGGCCGCCGGTTTGACCCAGGGTCTTCTGGCCTTCAGCAGGAAACAGGAGAGCAATCCGCAGCCGGTTGATCTGAATGGCATTGTCCGGAATGTGCGCAAGTTCCTGGAGAGAATTATTGGTGAAGATATTGAGATGAAGCTCGATCTGGAGCAGGAAGGATTGACCGTTCTGGCCGATACCGGGCAGATGGAACAGGTACTCATGAACTTGGTGACCAATGCCCGTGACGCAATGCCTGGCGGTGGCGTCCTGCTGCTCAAAACCGGCTTTCTGGCAGAAGGGCAGAGGCTGTCATCCTCTTCACCGTCAGTGCGGTATGGCTTTATTTCTGTCAGTGATACCGGGTCCGGTCTTGATGATACGATCCGGGAAAAAATCTATGAACCTTTCTTCACCACCAAGGAGGTGGGAAAAGGGACCGGACTCGGACTTTCCATTGCCTACGGGATCATTCACCAGCATAATGGTTACCTCAGCGTTGAGAGCCGGGAGCCGGTGGGAACGACTTTCAAAGTTCATCTGCCTCTCATCGAGCAGGAAAGGGCAAGTGCTGAAATCGTCAAGCCATTTTTCCTGCCCTACGGTAAGGAAACCATCCTTATTGCCGAAGACGATGAAGAGGTTCGGAACCTCAGCAGATCACTCCTCGAGGCCTGCGGCCACACCGTGATTCTCGCTGAGAATGGTGAAGATGCCGTTGAAAAATTTTCGGCACAAGCGAAAAGTATCTCACTGGTGATTCTCGATGTGGTGATGCCGAAAATGAATGGCAGGCAGGTGTTTGAGGCTATGCAGGAGCTGCAGCCGGATATCCGGGTGCTATTCATGAGCGGCTATACTGCGGAAATAGTCAACGCCAAGGGGGCTCTCGATCGCGAGCTGGACTTTATGGAAAAACCGATTATTCCCAAAATATTTCTGGAGAAAGTCCGTGAAATCCTGGATAGTCAGGGTAGAATGCCGGCAGAGTCTGTTTGAGGAAAACGCCGGTTGGCGGATTGATGGCTGAAATTTGCACGGGGTGTCCTTGCTAGAGAGCTGGTTCACGTTATTATTAAAGGCATGCTGGAATCTGGTATACTTTCCGTTGCTGTGGAAGCGTTGGGTTCATCAGGCGCTTTAATCAAGGGGGCATAATGTCGTATATCGAATCGGTATTGAATTCCGTTGTTGAGAAAAATCCCAATGAGCCCGAATTCCATCAGGCGGTGCGTGAGGTTCTGGAGTCGCTTGAGCCGGTCTTTCGGAGTTATCCCCGCTATGAGGATCAGCGCATTCTGGAACGCATCACGGAACCGGAGCGCACCATTCTCTTTCGTGTGCCCTGGATTGATGATAACGGTGTCATCAGGGTCAACAAGGGGTTCCGTGTTGAATTCAACAGCGCAATCGGACCTTATAAGGGGGGACTGCGCTTCCACCCTTCCGTTAACTTGGGGGTTTTGAAGTTTCTCGGTTTTGAGCAGATTTTTAAAAATTCTTTGACCTCACTCCCGATGGGTGGCGGTAAAGGCGGCTCCGATTTTGACCCGAAGGGCAAGTCCGACAATGAAGTGATGCGCTTCTGTCAGTCCTTCATGAACGAGTTGTATCGACATATCGGTCATGTGACGGATGTGCCCGCCGGGGATATTGGTGTAGGCCGGCGGGAAATCGGCTACCTGTTCGGGCAGTACAAGCGGTTAAAAAACAGGTTTACCGGGGTCCTGACCGGTAAGGACCTGGGCTGGGGGGGCTCGCTCATCAGGACGGAGGCCACCGGCTATGGGTCCGTCTACTTTGCCGAGGAAATGCTGGCGGTCCGGCATCAATCCATCGAAGGCAAGATCTGCCTGGTTTCCGGAGCCGGCAATGTTGCTCAGTACACGGTACAGAAGCTCCTGCAATTGGGGGCAAAACCGGTAACCTTTTCCGATTCGAATGGAACCATCTACGATCCGGACGGCATTGACGAGGAAAAGTTCCAGTTTGTCCAGGAATTGAAAAACGTACGGCGCGGCAGGATCTTCGAATATCAGGCGAAATATCCCAAGTCAAAATATCTTGCCGGCCAGCACCCCTGGTCGATTCCCTGCGACTGTGCCTTTCCCAGCGCCACGCAGAACGAAATCAACGGTGCGGCAGCTGAAGAATTGGTGAAGAATGGTTGCACGCTGGTTTGTGAAGGCGCCAACATGCCCTGCGATCTTGATGCTGAGATGATCTTTCAGAAGAATGACAAGGTGCTCTATGCCCCCGGTAAGGCCGCCAATGCCGGGGGGGTCGCAACGTCCGGCTTCGAGATGTCACAGAATGCCCAGTTCCTGAGCTGGTCGCGGGATGAAGTGGATGCCCGGCTCAAGAGCATCATGAAAAATATCCACCATAGTGCCTACACCACTGCCGCTGCATTTGGCAGCCCCGGCAACTACCTGGTCGGTGCCAACATAGCCGGTTTCCTCAAGGTTGCCAATGCCATGATTGATCAGGGTGTGGTGTAGCATGCCGATTCCAGGGTACATTCAATGGCCGGATGCAGGTACAGCGCCTCCTGAGAGGACCAGGCATGTACAGGTATGAGACGACATTCACCACGGGGTTGCCGGGGCTTGATACGATACTGCAGGGAATTCTGCCCGGTGATAATATCGTCTGGCAGGTTGACACAACCGAAGATTACCAGCTTCTGGTGGCCCCTTTTGTAGAGGCTGGTCTTGCCTCGGGGTGCCCGGTGGTGTATTTCCGTTTTGCCGACCACCCGGCGCTGGTCGAGCGGCACAGCGAGATTACTCTGGTCGAGCTTGATCAATGTGCCGGATTCGAAGTTTTCATCTCCCGGATCCAACAGGTTGCTGAAAAGTTCGGCCGCGGAACGCTCTATGTCTTTGACTGCGTCTCGGAGCTTGCCACGAACTGGTATTCCGATCAGATGCTTGCGAATTTTTTTCGGCTGACCTGTCCCTATCTTTTCGAACGTGAGTCGGTTGCCTATTTTGGCATGTTCCGGAACTTCCATTCGTCCCGCGCCCTCAAGCCCATCACCGCAGCAACGCAACTGCTTCTGGATGTTTTCCTCTACCAGGGAAAGCACTACATTTATCCCCAAAAGGTTGCTCTTCGTCACTCTCCCACCATAAACATGCTGCATCTCTGGGAGGGGGACGAATTTCTCCCCGTTACCGCCAGTGCCCTGATCAGTTCGATCCTCACCGCGGTCAACTGGTCCGGTCTTGATCCGGATTGTCGGCCCGGGGCCTGGGAGAAGGCCTTTGTGGAAGGGGAAGAAGTCCTGAACCGGGTGAACGCCGGAATTTATGAGCGGGAGAGGGAAGACGAGGTGTTCCGTTGCCTCTGCCGTATGGTGGTCTCCCGCGATCCGGTCATGAAAGACCTTGTCAGCCATTACATGCGGCTGGAGGATACCCTGGAAATCATCCGACGCATGATCGGCACCGGGCTCATTGGTGGCAAAACGGTGGGCATGCTTCTGGCGCGGCGTATTTTACAGAGCAACTCGCCGCACTTAGCCGAACTGCTCGAGGTCCATGATTCCTTTTACGTTGGCTCGGACGTTTTTTTTACCTTTCTGGTTGATAACGATGTCTGGTGGGTTCGAGAAAAGCTGAGCAATCCCGATAGCTTTCTCGATGGTTCGGAAATTGCCCGTCAGCGGATCCTTACCGGCAGCTTTCCCGACTATATTGTCAGGCAATTCGAGCAGATGCTGGCCTATTTCGGGCAGTCTCCGATCATCGTGCGTTCCAGTTCTTTGCTGGAGGACAATTTCGGCAATTCATTCAGCGGCAAGTACGAAAGTGTCTTTTGCCCCAATCAGGGCTCGCCGGAGCGTCGTCTGGATGATTTTCTTTCAGCGGTCAGAGCCGTCTATGCCAGCAGTATGAGTGAAAAAGCATTGAGATATCGGGAGCAAAAAGGATTGCTGGACCAAGACGAGCAAATGGCTCTCCTGGTAATGCGGGTATCCGGATCGATTCACGGGCACTATCATTACCCCCATGCCGCGGGTGTCGGTTTTTCCTTTAATCCCTATGTCTGGAATGAAAATATTGACCCGAAGGCCGGGGTGCTGCGATTGGTTTTCGGTTTGGGCACCCGGGCGGTCGACCGTTCCGACGACGAATACACCCGGGTAGTGGCCCTGAATGCTCCGGACCGCCGGCCGGAGGTCAATTTCGAGGAGGTTCGCCAGTATGCCCAGCGCAGGGTCGATTTTCTTGACCTTAATGCAAATCGTCTCGTCTCGGGACATTTTCTCGATGTGATTGCCGCCAGCCCTGATGTGCCGGTGCGCCTGTTCGCTTCCACCGATGGCGGTCCCAGTTTGGGCCCGGAGGGAGTCTGTCGACCGGCCTGGGTGTTGACCTTTGATAAACTGCTTAATTCGACCAGTTTTGTCGCTACTATGAAGATGATGCTGCAGGTGCTGCATGATGCCTATAACTACCCGGTGGATGTGGAATTTACCCTCAATTTCCTTGATGAACAGGAGTATCGAATCAACGTGGTGCAATGCCGGCCCTTGCTGGTGCAGGGCATGGATACTCAGGCCCCGGTGCCGATCGACGTTCCGACCGCGCGTCGGATCATTGCCGCCAGCGGTGCCGTGATCGGCCACAGCCGCTGTATCAGTATCCACCGCTTTATCTATGTGGCCCCGGCGGTGTACGGGAAGTTGACAATTCAGGAAAGGCACGAGGTGGCTCGGCTGATTGGCCGGCTCAATCAGACGATTGCTTTGAACGGTACGGATAATGTCATGGTGCTGGGCGCGGGAAGATGGGGCACCAGTTCACCCTCCTTCGGCATTCCGGTGGTTTTTGCCGATATCAACCGGGTTGCCGTGCTCTGCGAGATTGTCGCCATGCGCGAAGATCTCGTGCCGGACGTCTCCCTGGGTACCCACTTTCTCAATGACCTGATTGAGATGGATATGCTCTATCTGGCACTGTTCCCCCATAAGGGCGACAATTTTCTCTGTGAGGAGTTCTTTGAGTCGGCGCCGAATCGTCTGCTAAAATATTTCCCGGAAGCGAAGCGCTGGCAGGATGTGATCAAGGTGGTTCATGCGAGCGATGTGGCCGGGGCAGCCGGCGGCATCAGTCTGGCCGCCGATTCTTTCAAGCAGAAGGTTGTCTGTTATCGGGATGAGTGAACCGTCACTTTTCGAAACAGGTATCCGTTGAGCCCTCTTTGTCGGCGGGACCGTCCGGAAATCACAGCGTGATCGTGAGGAGGAGCACAAAGATGGCAAGTCCGATGATGGTAACTGCCAGCGCAAGCCCCACCCCGAAGAGGAGACCGCCTCCTGGGGTGGTATCCCCGTGCTTCCGGTAACGGATGGCAAAACGGCAGTAGCTTGTCGCTGCGATAAAACTCACCAGCGTTCCCATGATAACCAAGACCGAGCCAGCCCAGGAAGGTATCGATTTGCCGAGCCACAGCAACCTGCCGTTCTGCAAGGTTTCGTTGAAAACCAGGCTGAAACGATCGATGATAAAACCAAGACCCATCAGTGTCAGTGCAACACGGATCCAGGTTAGCAGCGTCCGTTCGGCTGCAAAGTAAACCAGGCGACGGCCGGTGGTTTCCATGGAAACGGTTTTGTTGCCCTCGTCCCGGGTGCTGTTGCTGTTGTCTGATGTTATTTTGCTCATGGCAGTGACTTCGTTTCGGTGTGATACAAATCCGTCTCCTCCCCCGTCAGCCTAAAAGGTCTTCAGGACATATTCGGCAATTTCAGTGGCTTCTTTGTTCGGTAGGATTGTTTCGTTAAAGGTGGTCATGCCCGGCTTCGGGTTGCGCATGATCTTGACGATATCCTCCGGTTTGGTAATGTTGTGAGCCTGCAGTGACTTGCTGGATAGGTTCATTTCAGGCTTGATGATATTGCCGCCATCCGGATGACAGGCCGCGCAGTTCTTTATGAACAAGGCTTCGCCGGTCTGTTCTTCTGACGGGGTTGCCGGTTCCGCTGCCGAAGCAGGCTGCGCTGCCGGTTCGGTCTGGCTTACCTCTGTTTTTTGTGGCGTTTCTTTCTTGCATCCGTTGAGACAACTTACACTTGCCGTCAGAAGTGCCAATGCTGCCAAAAATTTTCTGTCCATAGAGCTCTCCCCTTACCGTGACGTTGTGCGATGAATTGTTTCCAAGCAACCCATTCACTAAGACAACCATATAAGACCTGTATGAAATTGCAAGATTCGATCTGAAGGTACTGTCATTTTAGGTGATTCCATGAAGCGGCAGGATGGGCGCTGCTTTTCCGGACAGAAGCCGGGTTGTCTTCTTATTCCCTGATTGGAGAAACCATGAAAACTTCGTTTTAACCAGATGTCTCAAGAAAATACTCATTGTGCCGATAGAAATAAAACGGGCTGCATGGGGGAGGTGCAGTATGATGGAAATACGTTCGTTAGCAAGTCAGGCCCTGCTCGCTCAGGAGCAGTTGGCCCATACCCGGATGGGCATGGTCGCCGTAAAACAGGCAAATGATGCACAAAAGCAGGTGGCGGACATGCTCGCTCAGAATGCAGCAGCAGTATCACCCGCCGAGAATACGCAGCAAGGCGGGTTTTCGACCTATGCGTAACCATGCAGTATTGTTGTACGAGTAAAGCAGTCTGAAGGAAAAACCATACCCGTGCACCCGGAAAGGGGCCGCCGTCATTCGTGACGCCGGTCCCTTTTATGCATGGACACGCAGGGAAACCGGTTGTCGTCGGCCATTGGTGCCGCTATACTGAGGACGGGAAGTTTATGCTGGTGCAGCACTCAGGAGGAAAGGTTGGAAAGGGTCTCGATCCGGATGGGGGACATAACGACTCTGGAAGTGGACGCCATTGTGAATGCCGCCAACAGCACGCTTCTGGGTGGTGCCGGGGTTGACGGCATGATTCACTGGGCAGCCGGGAGCGGACTCCTCGAGGAGTGCCGGACAATCGGCTGGTGCCCTACGGGAGAGGCGCGAATAACGGGAGGGTACAATCTTCCGGCCCGTTTTGTGATCCACACGGTGGGGCCGGTTTACGGTGTTGACCGGGAAAATGCGCCGCGGCTCCTCGCCTCCTGTTATGAAAACTGCCTGGATCTGGCCGTGCAGCATCAGATCCGGACCATTGCCTTTCCCGCTATCAGCTGCGGTGCGTACGGCTATCCGCCGGGAGAGGCCTGCAGAATTGCTCTGGACACGACCTGCGCTTTCCTGAAATGTAATAATATTCCGGAAAAAGTGATTTTTGTCCTCTATTCCTGTCGTGACTATGAAGCCTATTGGGAGTATTATACGACGCGAATAGCGAAAGGCTGATTTTTATGCCGTTTTGCGGGTGCGAGTATTATTGTCTACAGAGTAGAACGGTAGCAACCGGATTCAGGTTACTTTCTAAATACAGCGGACGGAGCGGAGTCGGGAACAAAATCCGTGGTGAGACTGTCAAGTATGATACGGAGTAAAAAAAACCGCTTACCGGATGAGGATGCCGAACTCGTTGCTTCCTGCCGTGCCGGAGACCTGATTGCTTTTGAAACCCTGGTCAAAAAGCATCAGACACGGATGTTCACCCTGGCTTTCCGGGTGCTCGGCAATCCTGAGGATGCCGGTGAAATTGCGCAGGATGCCTTTGTTTCCGCCTACCGGGGCCTGGACAAATTTCGCGGAGAGGCCGCCTTTACCACCTGGCTTACGACCATTACCATAAATCTGGCCCGCAACCGTCTGCAGCAGCTGCGGAGCCGAAAGTCCCGCGAGGCCTGTTCCCTCGACGACCCGATCCCTGGCTGTGGAGAGTGTCGCAAAAGTTTCGATCCGCCTTCGAACGGACTTTCCGCTCTCGAACTGCTGGAGCGGGAAGAACTTCGGCTGCGCGTTCAGGGCTGTATCAATGGCCTTGACCCCGGATTTCGCGAGGCTCTGGTTCTGCGTGATGTCGAAGAGTATTCCTATGGTGAGATCGGTACGATGCTGCGTCTCGCTGAAGGGACCGTAAAGTCCCGTATTGCCCGGGCGCGTGAGGCAATCAGGGACTGTTTGAAGAGAGTTGCGAGGGAATTTTGATGGACCATGATTCCGTACGCCATACGTTGTCAGAATATCTGGACGGGGCCGTCACACCAGCCGAGAAGTCGCTGATTGAAAAACATCTTGCCGAGTGCCGCGAGTGCCGAGCTTCTCTGCGTGAACTTGAGCAGACAATTCAACAGCTCCGAAACCTCGGGGAGCTGGAACCGCCTCCCTGGCTGGCTGCCAGAATCATGGCACGGGTCAGGGAGGAGGCCGGACGTGAAAAGGGGCTGCTGCGCCGTCTGCTGCAGGTGCCGCAGCGCTGGCGGGTCTCCGTCGAGGCTGCTGCCCTGGTATTCCTCTGTGTTACCGGCTATCTCGTCTACCGGAATGTCTCCTCGGAGATGCCGCAGATTGTGCCCTTGTCCGGTGTGACCCGTGAAGAACCGGCACCGGCGGCCCCACCAGCACCCCGTACCTTTCCGAAGAAGGAGCATCCGGCCGAGGTGCCCGAAGCGCCTGCAGTCAAGCCCGAAAAGCCGGGTGCGGGGGCGACTCCCTTGGCCCTTCCGGAAGAAGAGCCCTTTGCCGAATCGCATCAGGAAGGGCTTGAGCCGTCCGCACCGTCTCCGGCAGAGTCGCCTGCCAGGGCAGAGGACAAAGGGCTGCCTCGCTTGCGGATGCAGGAGCGGCGCGCGGCCAAATCACTGGCTCCCGCGGATGAATTTTCTCTTCCGCAAGATGAAGGCAGGGCTGCTTCGGGGCTGGTTCAGAACAAGGCCCTTCCGTCAAGTGAGGTGGAGACGCTGCGACTCGAATTGCGTGTCGCCGATGTCGAGGCTGCACGGCGTGAAATAGAGCGGGCAACGGTTCGGTCCGGCGGTGTGATCCTGCACAGGGATGGTAGCGGAGTGGGCGAGGGTGGTCTGGTCGTTCGACTGCAGCGGCAGGCGGTTCACGGTTATATCGAGCTGCTGAAAAAGCTGGGTGACGTGCGGGGCCCGGTTTCGGCTGCCCCGGAGGGTGATGATACGGTTGAGATATATCTTGACGTGACAAGTGGTCGGGACTAGTCGAACAGTTCCCCGGCAGGTCAGCGAGGCGGTGCGCCATCGTCAGGCGCACACCCTGGTAAACACTTTAGAGGTACTTGATGTCAATAATTTCGTATTCTTTCAGTCCGGAGGGTACCTTTACCCGGACCGTGTCGTCCAGGCGGTGACCGATCAAGGCTTTGCCCACCGGGGAGGTGCATGACATCATGCCGAGTTTGATGTCTGCCTCGTCTTCACCCACGATTCGGTAGGTAACTTCCTCGTCCGTCATGGTATCGTAAAGGGTCACCGTGGCGCCAAAAACCACCTTGTCCGGCTTTAGGTTGGATAGATCAACCACATAGGCGCGAGCCAGCTTATCCTTGAGTTCCTGGATTCGGCCTTCAATAAAACCCTGCCGATGTTTGGCAGCGTCATATTCGGCGTTTTCCGAAAGGTCTCCGTGGGAACGTGCTTCGGCAATATCCTGAATGACTTTCGGGCGCTCCTCCCTGATGAAGCGTTTTAATTCCTCCTGCAGGAATTCGAAACTTTCCTTGGTCATGGGCACTGAATGGGACATTGTGGTGCAATCCTCCTGTTACGGTGTTAAACAGCCTGGTCGGCTGTTTGCCTGGAACTCATTTTTTGCTGCGTGTAAAATGTGAGGGGCAGCCGAACAGGCCGCCCCATATATGGTGTGTCAGGTTTTATTAAATCTACAACATGTTACAGATAATCCTGCAGGGCTTTTGCGTCCAGGTCCTTTCCACGCATGGCAAGGATACCGTCAACGGCGGCCCTGGCTCCCGAGGTCGTCGTGAAGTAGGCGATGTTGTTGACCAGGGTGTTTCGGCGGATGGAAAAGGAATCGGCAACCGCCTGTGCCCCCTGCGTGGTATTGATCACCATGCAGATCTCGTTGTTTTTTATCGAATCAACGATGTGGGGACGTCCTTCGACAACCTTGTTGATCACCTTGACCGGGATACCCTTTTCCTGCAGATAGGCAGCGGTTCCACGGGTGGCGACCAGCTCAAAGCCGTTATCATACAGTTTTTTCGCCGGACTGACAATATGTTTCTTGTCGCTGTCGCGTACGCTGAGGAACACCGAACCTGACAGCGGCAGTCGGACGCCGGCCCCGAGCTGCGCCTTGGCAAAGGCGCGGGCAAAGTCGTCATCGATGCCCATGACCTCGCCGGTCGACTTCATTTCCGGGCCGAGGATGGTGTCCACGCCGGGGAACTTGACGAAAGGAAAGACCGATTCTTTTACCGCGATATGCTTTGGCTCAATCTCACTGGTAATTCCCAGCTCCTTCAGGGTCTTGCCTGCCATGATGCGTGCGGCCAGTTTTGCCAGCGGCCGGCCGGTAGCCTTTGAAACAAAGGGCACCGTGCGGGAGGCCCGCGGGTTTACCTCGAGGATGTAGATCTCGCCGTCCCGGACCGCGAACTGTACATTCATGAGCCCCTTTACTTCCAGTTCCAGGGCCATGAGTTTTGTCTGACGCTTGATTTCATCACTGGTTTCGCGGCTGATCGAATAGGGCGGAAGGGAACAGGCTGAATCTCCGGAATGGATGCCGGCCTCTTCGATATGCTCCATGATTCCGCCGATGATCACTTCCTGGCCGTCACAGAGGGCATCTACATCGATTTCGATCGCTTCGTCGAGGAATTTGTCGATCAGGATCGGGTGCTCCGGGGAGGCCTGGACGGCGGTGGTCATGTAGCGGCGCAATCCTTCCACATCATAGACGATCTCCATGGCGCGGCCACCGAGCACGTAGGAGGGGCGGACAACGACCGGATAACCGATCCGTTCCGCGATCTTTTCCGACTCTTCGAAGGAGCGGGCCGTACCATTTTCCGGCTGCCGCAGGTGGAGCTTGTGCAGCATTACCTGGAAGCGCTCCCGGTCCTCAGCCCGGTCGATGGCATCGGGGGAGGTGCCGATGATCGGCACGCCGGCTTTCTCCAGGGCCACCGCCAGTTTCAGAGGGGTCTGTCCGCCGAATTGGACAATAACGCCGTAGGGCTTTTCTTTTTCCACGATATTGAGGACGTCCTCGAAGGTGAGCGGCTCGAAATAGAGGCGGTCGGAGGTGTCATAGTCGGTGGAAACCGTTTCCGGGTTGCAGTTGACCATGATGGTTTCGTAGCCGTCTTCGGCCAGGGCGAAGACCCCGTGCACGCAGCAGTAATCGAATTCGATGCCCTGGCCAATGCGGTTCGGGCCACCGCCGAGAATCATGATCTTTTTCCGGTCCGAGGTATCCGCCTCGCATTCTTCTTCGTAGGTTGAATAGAGGTACGGGGTATAGGCAACAAATTCCGCTGCACAGGTGTCGACTCTCTTGAAGACCGGAATGATCTGCAGTTTCTGCCTGGTGGCGCGGATCGTTTCCTCCGTCGAGCCCCAAAGCTTGGCGATAAACTGGTCGGAAAAGCCGTATTGCTTGGCATCTTTCAGGATCTCGCCAAGTTCCGGCAGGTTCTTTTCGAAGATGTGGCGCGCCGCCTTTATCTCATCTTCCATCTCGATGAGCTGCCGAATGTTGGTGAGAAACCAGGGGTCGATACCGGTAATCTCGTACAGTTCCGCCACCTTCATGCCGCAGCGGAAGGCATCGCCCAGGTACCAGGTGCGCTCCCAGTTGGGGGTACGGAGTTTTTCCATCAGCGTGGCTAGCTCACTGGCGGTCAGGGCGCGGCGGGTCTCGTCGATCAGGTCAAAGAGCCGTGATTCCATTCCGCAGGAACCGATCTCCAGGGAGCGCAACGCCTTCTGGAAAGATTCCTTGAAGGTGCGGCCGATGGCCATGACTTCGCCCACCGACTTCATCTGGGTGGTCAGGGTGGCATCGGCGGCCGGAAATTTTTCGAAGGTGAAACGTGGAAACTTCGTCACCACGTAGTCGATGGTCGGCTCGAAGCAGGCTGGTGTCTCGCGGGTAATGTCATTCCTGATTTCATCCAGGTAGTAGCCGACCGCCAGCTTTGCGGCGATCTTGGCAATGGGGAAGCCGGTTGCCTTTGACGCCAGGGCCGAACTGCGGGATACACGGGGATTCATCTCGATGACCGCGAGCTTGCCGTTGCGGGGGTTGATGGAGAACTGGATGTTGGAGCCGCCGGTGTCGACGCCGATTTCCCGGATAATCTTCAGGGAAGCATCGCGCAGGATCTGGTATTCCTTGTCGGTGAGGGTCTGGGCCGGTGCCACGGTGATCGAATCACCGGTGTGTACGCCCATGGGGTCGAGATTCTCGATGGAACAGATGATGACGACGTTGTCCTTGGTGTCGCGCATCACTTCCAGCTCGTATTCCTTCCAGCCGATGACCGACTCTTCCACCAGGATCTCGTCCGTTGGTGAAGCATCGATCCCGGCCAGGGACATTTTCTCGTACTCTTCCAGGTTGTAGGCAATACCGCCGCCGGTTCCGCCGAGGGTGAAGGAGGGACGGATGATGGCCGGGAAACCGATCTCGCGGATAATGTCCATGGCTTCTGTTATATTGTGGGCCAGGCCGGATTTGGGAACATCGAGGCCGATTTTGTGCATCGCCTCCTTGAACAGGGTGCGGTCTTCGGCCTTCTTGATGGCCGGAAGCTTGGCGCCGATCAATTCAACGCCGTATTTTTCCAGGACGCCGTTTTCCGCCACCGCCACGGCGGTGTTGAGGGCCGTCTGCCCGCCAAGGGTCGGCAGCAGCGCGTCGGGGCGCTCCTTAGCGATAATTTTTTCCAGAAACTCCGGGGTGACCGGCTCCACATAGGTCCGGTCGGCAAAGTCCGGGTCGGTCATGATGGTGGCCGGGTTGCTGTTGAGGAGGATTACCTCGTAGCCCTCTTCCTTTAGCGCCTTGCAGGCCTGCGTTCCGGAATAATCGAATTCGCATGCCTGGCCGATGATGATCGGGCCGGCACCGATGATAAGAATTTTCTTGATATCAGTTCTTTTCGGCATTGTTTCTCCTTAGGTATATCTAGGTAACTCGTGGGAGAGGCAGGCGTGCTGTTCTCCGGATAGATTGTCAGCGAAAGATGAAATAGACTGCTTCACCCAGGTAGAGCCCGGTGCGCAGACCCTTCAGGTGCCCGTACCAGGCAAAGGTCATGAAAACATTGGAAAGGGTCAACAGGAAAATGGTTTTCAATCCTGCACCCAGCCGTTTTCCAATCCGTATTCGTGGAGCGCTTCCACCGCTTCGGCGTATTCCTCGTTGCTGATCTTTCGCTGGAGCCCGGGAGTACTTTCCGCCTGGTAGGCGGGAAAGTACTGATTCATCAGGGCCACGTGGGTTTCAGTTCCCACAGTTTCGGCAATCCAGCGCAGTGTTTCACGGCTGCCGGCAGCACCCTCCGGCAGGACCAGGTGGCGAATGATCAGTCCGCGGTGGGCAATGCCTTCCTCATCCATCTGCAGCTGGCCAACCTGGCGGAACATTTCCCGGATTGCGGCCCGGTTGATATCGCGGTATCCGGGTGCGGAGGAAAATCGAACTGCCGGCTCCTCATCCGCATACTTCATGTCAGGCAGGTAGATGTCCACAATCCCATCAAGCAGCGCCAGGGCGTCAACCGTCTCGTAGCCGTTGGAGTTCCAGACCAGGGGCAGCCGGAGACCCTTTGGAATCGCAAGCCAGAGGGCCGCCAGGATCTGGGGGAGATAGTGCCCGGGGGTAACAAGGTTGATGTTGTGCGCGCCGCTTCTCTGGAGCCTCAGCATCCTCTCTGCCAGTGACCCGGTGCTCAACTCCTCTCCGTTGCCAAGCTGGCTGATGGGGAAGTTCTGGCAGAAACGGCAGCGCAGCGTGCACCAGGAAAAGAAAATCGTCCCTGATCCGCGTGTTCCGGAAATGGGCGGCTCCTCACCGCGGTGCAAGGTGGCAGATGCAATCCGCGGCTTAAAACCTGCCCGGCAGAATCCCGCCTCTCCCCTGACACGGTTCACCCGGCACTGGTGGGGACAGAGATCGCAACTGCGAAGCCGGGCATAGGCCGCCCGAACCCTCTCCAGGAGCTCTCCTGATTGAAAAAGATCGTGGTAACGCATGGACAATTTTACGGATTCCATGGCCTAAGAAAAGATTGTCCTCTAACCTTCGCCCGGTAATCCTTACCCCTTACCCCTTAATCCGCTTCAGTTCTTTACGCCTTTTTCCACTTCTCCATCAGCTCAACGAAGCGCCCGAACAGGTACTGGGAATCATGGGGCCCGGGAGATGCCTCGGGGTGGTGCTGCACCGAGAAGATCGGTAATTCCTTGTGACGCATCCCCTCCACGGTGATGTCGTTGAGGTTTTCGTGGGCCAGTTCACAGCAATGGGAGAGGGAAGCGATATCCACGGAAAAGCCGTGGTTCTGGGCGGTGATTTCAACGGTTCGGGTTGCCAGGTCCATAACCGGCAGGTTCGAGCCGTGGTTGCCGAATTTCAGCTTAACGGTGCGTCCGCCCAGAGCCAGGCCAAGCAGCTGATGGCCGAGGCAGATGCCGAAGATGGGGGCCTTGCCGACCAGCAGTTTGATATTCTCGATCACCTTGGTCATCGGCTCAGGGTCGCCCGGGCCGTTGGAGAGGAAGATTCCGTCCGGGTTCATGGCCAGAGCTTCCTCGGCCGGGAAGGTGGCCGGGACCACGGTCACGTCGCAGCCCGCAGAAACCAGGCAGCGGAGGATGTTGAACTTGATGCCGAAGTCGTAGGCAACGACCTTGTAGGGAAGTTCCTTGCCGGATACATCGGGGTAGCCGCTTTCAAGATCCCAGAGACCTTCGGTCCAGTGGTAGGGCTTGTCGCAACTGACCCCGGTTGCCAGGTCGAGACCGGCCATGCTTGGGACTGCGCGCACCTTTTTCAAAAGGCTGGCATGATCGGAATCAGTGGTAGAGATGATGCCGTTCTGGGCGCCGTGGTCGCGAAGGTGACGGGTAAGGGCTCGGGTGTCGATGCCCTGGATGCCGACCACGCCGTTTTCCCGCAGGTAGGCGCCGAGGCTCATGGTGGCCCGCCAGTTGGAATATTCTTCGAGGTATTCCTTGACGATGAAGCCGGACAGGTAGAGCTTGCCGCTCTCGATGTCTTCCGGGTTGATGCCGGTATTGCCGATCTGGGGGTAGGTCATGGTGACCATCTGTCCCTTGTAGGAAGGATCGGTCAGAACCTCCTGGTATCCGGACATGGCGGTGTTGAAAACCACCTCGCCGGTTGCTTCTCCGGTGGCTCCAAAAGATTTTCCTTCAAATATGCGTCCGTCGGCGAGCGCGAGAACTGCTTTCATGTATATCTCCCTGCTGTTTGGTATGTCGTGGCCGGGGCGCGTTATGTACTGCGCCCCGATGAATTTACTGGTTTTTATGGACTATCTTTCCGCCGACGATGGTGTAGGCCGCCTGTCCCTTCATGGTGGTGCCGAGATAGGGTGAGTTCTTCGACTTGCTGGCAAGTCCGGCCTTGTCCACTGTCCATTGCCGCTCCGGATCGAAGATCGTCAGATCGGCAACCGCTCCCGGTTCAAGGGTGCCCCGATTGACCCCCAGGATCCGGGCCGGATTCAGGGACAGCTTGCCGACCAGGGTGCTCAGGTCGAGTACCTTTTCCTTCACCAGGGTCAAAGAGAGGGGCAGGGCGGTTTCGAGGCCGATGATGCCGTTGGAGGCCAAGGCAAATTCCACATCCTTTTCGTCGTTATGGTGCGGGGCATGATCGGTAGCAATGGCATCGATGGTGCCGTCCGCCAGGCCGGCCTTGATGGCGGCCACATCTTCGCTGGTTCTGAGCGGCGGGTTCATCTTGGCATTGGTGTTGTAGCCGCGGACCGCGTCTTCGGTCAGGGTGAAGTAGTGGGGGGCCGTTTCGCAGCTTACCTTGACCCCGCGCGCCTTGGCATCGCGGATGATCTGGACCGCACCCTTGGTGGAGACATGGGCGATGTGAATGGGTGAGTTGGTAAACTCGGCGAGAAAAACATCCCGGGCGGTCGCCGCGTCTTCGGCAACCCAGGGAATGCCTTTGAGCCCCAGTTCTGTGGCGGTGAAACCATCGTTCATCAGGCCGCCCTCAGCCAGGTCAAGGTCTTCGGCGTGGGAGATCAGAATGATTTCCATGCCCTTGGCGTATTCCAGGGCCCGGCGCATGAGCTCCGGGTTGGAGAGGGGGCGGCCGTCATCGGAAACTGCCACGCAGCCGGCCTCCTTCAGATCACCCATCTCCGCCAGCTTCTCGCCCTTGCTGCCCTGGGTGATGGAGCCGACCGGAAAGACATTCACGAAGCCTTCGGACTTGGCTTTGGCGATAATATAGGTGGTCACCGCCTTGTTGTCATTCACGGGACTGGTGTTGGGCATGCAGGCCACGGAGGTGAAGCCCCCGGCCGCTGCCGCCCTGGTCCCGGTGACGATATCTTCTTTGTACTCAAGTCCGGGATCGCGCAGATGGACATGCATGTCGATCAGGCCGGGGGTGACAATCAATCCGCCGGCATCGATGACTTCGCAGGATTTACCGGCAGCGAGTTTCTTGCCGAGTTCTTTGATTGTACCGTTTTCAATCCGGATGTCGAGCTTCTCGTCAATCTGTTGGGCCGGGTCGATAACGCGACCACCCTTTATTAAAAGTTCCATCTGGCACCTCATAGTGAAATGTTCAAGGTTCTGGGTTTTATTCCGTTGGACCGCCGCCGCTCACATGATAGAGCATGGACATACGGACCGCCACACCATTCTCCACCTGCTGGAGGATGACGGAGTTGTCGCCGTCGGCCACGGAGGAGGAAATCTCCACTCCCCGGTTCATGGGGCCGGGGTGCATAACCAGGACTCCCGGTTTCGCGAGCTTGACCAGATCCTCGGACAGTCCGAAGAAGCGGAAGTATTCCCGCATGCTGGGGAGCAGGGACTTTCCTTGCCTTTCCAGTTGGATGCGAAGCATCATGACGACATCGGCATCTGCCACTGCGTCCTTCATTTTGCTGCAGACGGTAACGTTGCCGAGGCGTTCCACGCCGGGCGGGATCAGGGTCGGTGGGCCCGCCAGAAACACCTCAGCGCCCATCTTGCTCAGTCCATAAATATTGGAGCGAGCGACCCGGCTATGGGTTATGTCACCGACGATGGCAACCTTGAGCCCTTTGATGGTCCCCAGCTTCTCACGCATGGTCATCATGTCGAGAAGTGCTTGGGACGGGTGTTCGTGGGAGCCATCTCCGGCATTGATGACCGAAAAAGATGCCCGTTTAGCCAGATAGTCATGCGCTCCCGAGATTGCGTGGCGCATGACGATGATGTCCGGCTTCATGGCTTCGATGTTTCGTGCCGTGTCCAAGAGGGTTTCCCCTTTCTGGACAGCGCTGGTGGACGCTGAGATATTGAGGGTATCCGCCGAAAGTCGTTTGGCCGCGACCTCAAAAGAGGTACGGGTCCGAGTGGAAGGTTCGTAGAACAGGTTCACCACCGTCTTGCCGCGCAGGGCCGGAACCTTTTTGATCTCCCGCTTGCTGATCTCCTTCATGTTGTCGGCGGTGTTGAGTAGCAGCTCGATCTCTTCCGCCGTCAGATCCTGCAGTCCCAGGATGTCTTTATGGTTGAATACCATGGGTGCCCCTCCAAGATAATTATGAAAATCAGGGTTTTTCCAGTACCACTTCGATCGGATGGTTGGCTTCGTCGAACGTTACCAGGATATTCTCCTTGCTGCTGGTGGGAACGTTGCGTCCGACAAAATCGGCGCGAATCGGCAGCTCCCGATGACCGCGGTCCACAAGAATCGCCAGCTGTATGCACTGGGGACGGCCGTGGTCCATCATGGCATCCATGGCCGCCCGGATGGTCCTGCCGGTGAACAATACATCGTCCACCAGGACTACCTTCTTCCCTTCGATACTGAAGGGAATCTCGGTTTTTCCGACCGGCAGATGGGCGGACTGGCTCTTGATGTCGTCACGGTAAAGGGTTATGTCCACCGAGCCGACCGGAACCGGGACCCCTTCGATCTCTTCCAGGCGGGCGGCCAGTTCGCTTGCCAGGTAATCTCCCCCGGTCCGGATACCTACCAAAACCAGGTCGGCGATGCCCTTGTTCCGCTCCAGTACCTCATGAGCAATACGGGTCAGTGCCCGTTTGACACCGACTCCGTCTAGGATTACGGTTGTTTCTCTGTTCACCTCAAACCTCCTGTGTGAAGACCTTTGAAGAACTGTTCAGGGAGAGCTGTCCGGGGAAGTGCGGCGCAAAAAAAGCCTTTCCGCTGAAGGCGGAAAGGCTTTTGGCTAGTCAATGTGGACGGATTGCTGCATGCCCCCACCTTTCTTAACCTCACAGGGTTAGATTAAAAGGCCGGTGTAAATTTTATTAACACTAACACCATCCCACGGGTCCGTCAAGGAGGAAAATCGTGTCTTCAATCCGTGTTTATTTTTCCTTTTCGAGCAGCGCCACATCTTCCACATGGGGGGTCTGGGGAAACATGTCAACCGGTTGAATTTCAAGAGTCCGGTAACCGAGTCCTGTGAGGATGTTGAGGTCGCGGGCCAGGGTGACCGGAGAGCAGGAAACATAGAGGATCCGCTGAGGCTTCAGTTTCGAACAGCTGCGCAACACCTCTTCGTCGCAGCCTTTGCGTGGTGGATTCAGTACAACAGTGTCCGCAGCGAATCCCTCCTCACTGATCCCGGAGAGCAGTTCCGCCGCATCTCCCGCCTCGAATTGACAATTACGGATGCCGTTCAACCGGGCGTTTTTTTCGGCATCTGCCACGGCTGCCCCCACCGACTCGATACCGAGTACTTCGCGGGCGCTGCCGGCGAGAAACAGCGATATGCCGCCCACTCCGCAATACACGTCAACCACTGTCTCTTTGCCGCTGAGTGCCGCCCACTCACTTACTTTCGTATAAATAGTCCGGGCGCCGTCGTTGTTGACCTGGAAAAACGAGCGGGGCGAGATGGAAAAGCGGATTTCCCCGAGTTTCTCGATGAGGGTTTGCTGCTTCGTGACGAAGTATTCCCGGTCCCCCAGGATCACGTTGCCGGTCGAGCTGTTGACGTTTTGTGCGACAACTGTCACTTCCGGAACTGTTTTTTGCAAATGTTTGGCCAGGTGATGGATTTCGTTGAAGCTTCGTTCGCTCGTTACGAATACCACCATGGCACGCTCTTCATGCTCCGAGACACGAACAACCAGGTAGCGCATCAGACCGTTGCCGGTCTTGGGGTTGTAGATCGGGATCTTGCCCTTTCTGATGCCTTCCCTGGTGGCTGCCGCAATGCGGTTGATCAGTGGGTGGTGGAGCGGGCAGTCGCCCAGGTCGATGACTTGGTGGGTGTTGCGCAGGTAGATGCCGATTTTTGGTTCCCCGAACTTTCCCGAGATGACGAGTTTTGCCGTGGTGCGATAGGCTAGCGGTTTTTTCGAAGGAAGCACCGGGTGGATAACTGTATCTTTGAGTGACGGATAGCGTCTTACGGCACCTTCGACCAGTCCCTTTTTCCAATCCAGTTGCGCCTGGTATTTCATCTGGATCAGAGGACAGCCATCGCAGGTGGCTGCCTTGGTGCAGGGTGGCGATGCCAATCGAGCCGGAGATCTGCGGATAATTTTGAAGGTGTCGGCAAAGGTGTCGCGCTGGCCGGAAAAGGTAATGCGGGCACGGACCTGTTCTCCCGGGAGAGATCCGGTCACACGGACCCTGGTTCCTTCGTGGTCTGCGATTCCATAACCGTCCTCATCGAGGTTGTTGATGATGAGGTCGAGGGCTTGACCTTTCACCATGAGCTGCTTCTTGGGTCTCTTGTTCTGGTCGTTATTTTTTCTGTTCATTTTTTTACTAGAAAACAATTGGGGATATTTGTCAATTTTTCTTTATCCGGCGTCCTGCTATTTTCTGAAAGAGCTGCAACAGGTCACTGTTACAGGCTTTTGTTGCCATCTCCCGAAAATATTCAGTTTCGATTTTGATGGGAAACAGGGTATAGTGAAGGGTATATCGGAAGAATGAAAAGCCTTGACACCCGTTTGCGCTTATCTTATCATGACTTTTCACTTTGCGGGCCTATAGCTCAGCTGGCTAGAGCCACCGGCTCATAACCGGTAGGTCCCAGGTTCGAATCCTGGTGGGCCCACCACCTGATCCATGGGATGATTGGGAATGCCTGTACGGTGCCAAGGTATCCAAAAAATATATCCAATAGTGGAGAAAAGAGTGCAACCTTCCGAGATTGCACTCTTTTCTTTTGGCTGGGAAAATGAACCCCAGAGTACTCGACATCATTGAAATAATTGATACTATTGCTCCATTTCGGCTGGCCGAGGAATGGGATAATGTAGGACTGCAGGTGGGAGACCCATCGGCACCTGTTTCGAGAATCATGGTTTCTCTCGATCCCGGCGATGAGGCGA
The DNA here is from genome assembly GCA_963748325.1 of uncultured delta proteobacterium. Classification (GTDB taxonomy): domain Bacteria; phylum Desulfobacterota; class Desulfuromonadia; order Geobacterales; family Geobacteraceae; genus RPRC01. The sequence continues at coordinate 142,801 of CAVVIJ010000002.1, forward strand.
TCAATGCCGCGGTCGCCGAGCAGTGCCAACTCCTTCTGACTCACCACCCACTCATTTTCCGCCCCTTGCAGACTATCAGCCTTGCAGATCCCCTCGGTGCCCGTATCAGCAAAGCATTTCGCAACTCTCTCAGCATTGTTTCTCTTCATACAAATTTCGACATTGCCGAGGGTGGCGTAAATGATCTGCTAGCCGCCAGGCTTGGAGTTCTTGCCACGGTTCCGCTTGCCGTAACGGATACTGAGGAACTGGTGAAACTTGCGGTTTTCGTTCCGAAGGGCTACGAAGAAAAGGTCTCGCAGGCCTTGTTCCAATTCAGTGGTAAACTTGGCAACTATAGCGAGTGTTCGTTCCGGGTGGACGGTCTGGGAACATTTACGCCTCATGACGGTGCCGATCCTTTCATCGGTTCGATCGGTACGCGTGAATATGCCGAAGAAACGAGAGTCGAAGTGCTGCTCCGTAAGGCTGATATGAATCAGGCGCTTGCGGCGCTGACCTCTGTTCATCCGTATGAAGAGCCGGCCGTGGATTTGTATCCACTCTTGAATAACGGTGCAAGCAAGGGCCTGGGCAGAATCGGGATGTTGAAGCAGCCCCTTTCTCTGGAACAATTTATTGCCAGGATCAAGGAAGAGTTTACCGTGGAGGGGTTGCGGTATGTGGGTGATGGAAATCGGCTGGTGGGAAAGGTTGCCCTCTGTGGGGGTAGCGGTTCTTCCCTGCTGCGGGAAGCATATTCTCGGGGCGCTGATGTGTTGGTTACCGGGGATGTGAAATACCATGATGCGCACGAGGCCCTGGCGTTGGGTGTTGCGCTGGTGGATCTGGGGCATTTTGCTTCAGAGTTGCCTATGGTGGAAGGATTGGTTTCTCGGTTGGAAAGCGAGTTGCGCGCACGGGATTTTGTCGCGGAACTCATGGTGTGTACAGGAGAAAAGGACCCGTTTCGGTACCGATGAACTGGTAGAAACCTAGTGACCAGGGGCTGGGCCGGAACAGTGAGACAGGAGGTAGGTTTTGGGTAAGAATGTGAGGATTCTGGCGCAACTTCAGGAGATTGATCTCAAGATTGATTCTTCGCGCGGAGAGACGCAGGCTTTGCAGGGCGAGATTCACTCTCTGGAGGCACAAGCGGAAGAAAAACAGCTCGAGATAGCACAGCAAAAGTCGGAATTGTGCGCTGTCGAAGAGGAAAAGCAGGTCCTCGAAGAGAATCTGGCAACGGAGTCGGATTCCATTGTCCGGTCTGAGGAGCGTTTGCGGGAGATCAAGACCCAGAAGGAATACCAGGCCGTTTCCAAGGAAATTGCTGCGGCAAAAAAAGTGAAAGCTGATCTTGAAGACCAGATTCTGCAGAAGATTACCCGCAGTGATGAACTGAACGCGATCATTGCGGAGAAGGAAGGTAATCTGCAGGAATTCCAGGTAAATTCATCTGAGCGCTCGGCTGAACTCCAGTCCAGGATTGACCAGTTGGAGGCGGATATTTCCAAAGTCAGTGCGGCGCGCGATGAAACTGCCAAGGCTGTTGCTCCCTCCATGATGAAACGCTATGAGACTCTTCGAGAAAAGCGCCAGGGTGTGGCAATTGCCGAAGCAAAAGGTGGGTCTTGCCTTGGTTGCAACATGAATCTTCCCCCGCAGCTTTTCAATAGCCTCTTCAAGGAAGATACCTACGTGACCTGTCCCCATTGCCAGCGACTGCTGTACATGCGCAATGATGCCGGTGACGTTGCTGAATAAATAGAAAGATTGGTCGAAGCAGTCCAGATGACCGCTGCCCGCCGAAGCTTTGGCGAAGGTGGGGAGAGGAAAGTCCGGGCTCCACAGGGCATGGTGCTGGATAACGTCCAGCGGGGGTGACCCCAGGGAAAGTGCCACAGAGAGAAGACCGCCCACCGAAGCTTTTGCGTAGGTGGGTAAGGGTGAAAGGGTGAGGTAAGAGCTCACCAGGTCCGGTGGTGACACCGGATGCTCGGTAAACCCCACCAGGAGCAAGGCCAAATAGGGGAGCGTTAAGGACTGCCCGTCCGTGCTTCCGGGTTGGCTGCTTGATGCCGTCGGTAACGGCGGCACTAGAGGAATGGTCATCACCTGTCGCCGGGGAACCGGCAATGGGAACAGAACCCGGCTTATGGTCTGCTTCGGCCAAACAATGCTGTAACAGGATGTATCAGTACAGGGAGATTTCTTGACCGATCAGGAACTGTGGGATCGTACCGTAGCTGTAGCCGAAGTCGAGTATGAAAACCTTTCCGGCCCACTGAAAGACCGGGTGTTTGGCATTAGCGAGGCCATTCGGCAGGTAAAGCTGGAAATGTTTGCCTTGGCAGGAGGCGCCGCCGTTGTCGAGACCTGTTGCGACTGTGGGGGGCTGTGCTGCGAAAAGGGCAAGTATCATTTTTCCCTTATTGATCTGCTGATCTATCTCTCGACCGGCAAAGAGCTCTTTTCACCTTTATTTCGTGATGCTCCCTGCCCTTTTCTTGGGGAAAGCGGCTGTCTCATGGATCCTGCGTACCGTCCCTTTACCTGTATTACCTTCCACTGTGAACGCCTTGAGATACACCTTTCCCCAAATGATCTGCAGCGAATTCTTTACCTGGAACGCAGTCTTCGGGTTCTTTGTCGGGAGCTGGAGTCGATGTTTGGGCAACGTTTGATGCAGGGGCTTCTCTTGAGCGGTGCACGCTATCTTCGCGGTGATGCAACCGCTATTTTGAGTTCCGGGCGCCGGTAGAAATTCTTCGGAGGACACATGGTAACGACAATTCATGATCTCGTTTCGATTTATATAGAAAATCAACCCGCTTTTTTTGCCCGGATCGAAGATATTGTCCCGGATGTGAAGCCGGGCTGGTGGAAAGTAAGTCTGCTGGTACTGACCAACCCGCTGCAGATATTTACCTGGATTCTGGAGGAAAGCCAGATTAACGGAACTCCTTTTACCATGGGTGGCACGCCGATCATGCTTGAAAAAGTCATCTCTCCTTTGCTGCGGGACGATAGCGAACCGCCTGCCACGGAAGAGAAGGGCAATGCCGAAGTGTCCACCAAGAAGGAACCGGCAAAGGTAGTATCTCTCAGCGATCACAAAAAAGATAAGTAACCGGCCGAAGTGGCGTTCCATTCTCGAGCAGTTTTTCCCGTTTTCAACCTGAGACCTGCCACCTTTTGTTTTCATCGTTTGCTTTCTTTTCGAAACTCATCGGAGTGTAAAGCATTTCTGGTGTTTCCTGGTTGAAAACTTCCTGTTTTTTTTCTTCATGGAGCCAATTATTCCCTTTCATCCTGCAGTACTCTTAACTCCCCGAAAAATCGTAGTAAATTTCTCTTTTCTTGCAATATTTTTGCCTTGACAACACCCAGGACGCTTAGTATAGTTTGACCACGTAGTGGTATAAAGTGGTAAAATGTGGAAAAAGTGTTGGAGGGGTGATGTTTCGGGGTGTTTTTTATACCACCATAGATGGCAAGGGACGGACGAGCCTTCCGGCGAAGTTTCGCGAGGTCCTTGTGGAATCTTTCGGCGACGAAAGGTTTTTCATCACCAACTCCAATCCGGTTCGATTGGGCGACGGAATTTCCTGTTCCGGCCTTGCAATCTATCCTTATCAGGACTGGCTTGCCCTGGAAGAAAAACTTGTTCGGGGAACCGGGCTTGGACTCTCTTCGGCAGAACTGGCGGCCGTCAAGAGACGGATTATGGCACCGGCTGTCGAATGTTCCGCCGACAAGCTTGGCAGGATACTGATTCCGCCGCATCTTCGCAAAGGTGCTTCCCTTGAGCGAGAGATCGTGTTTTCCGGACTCTTGAACAAGGCGGAAATCTGGAGCCTTGCGGAGTATGAGAAAGTTCTTCGTCAGGATGACGAAAATTTCCCTGACGATTCACCGGCATTGGCCGAACTGGGATTGTAGTGGACGATTTTTGCCACATATCAGTCCTCTATGAAGAGGTCCTCCACTATCTCCAGCCCCGTTCCGGTGGCGTATATGTGGATGGAACCCTGGGTGGTGCCGGGCACGCACGGGGAATCCTGGATCGTTCGGCTCCCGACGGGATGCTGCTCGGGTTTGACCGGGACCAGGAAGCCTTAGCTGCTGCCGGGCAGAGGCTTGCGGAGTATGGCAGTCGTGTCAGGCTCTTTCACGAAAATTATGCAACTCTTACCGATGTGCTGACGCGAGAGGGAGTCTCTTCGATTGACGGCCTGGTGCTGGACGTTGGGGTATCGTCCCATCAACTGGACAAGGGCGAGCGAGGTTTCAGTTTTCAGCAGGATGCTCCGTTAGATATGAGGATGGACGGCACTTCCGGCAGGACCGCCGCCGATCTTGTGAATAGCCTCCCGGAAAAGGAACTGGAACAGATACTCTGGGATTTCGGCGAGGAGCGCTGGGCACGTCGCATTGCCGCGAAGATCGTCGAGGCGCGGAACGGGGAACCGATCACCACTACTGCGCGACTGGTCGATCTTGTGAAAGGCGCCATCCCCCGGGCACGCTGGGAAGCACGTTTGCATCCCGCCACCAGGACCTTTCAGGCGCTTCGCATTGTCGTCAATGACGAGCTTCAAAGCCTGGAGCGTGGATTGGCCGCCGGAATTGAGTCTTTGAAAAAAGGCGGACGAATTGTCGTTATTTCATTCCACTCTCTGGAAGACCGGATAGTGAAGAATGTTTTTAATGAATATGCCCGCGGCTGTATCTGCCCGAAAAGCGTTCCAAGATGTGTCTGCGGGAAAGTTCCTGTTCTGCGAAAGCTGACCGGAAAGCCCGTGGTTGCCGGTCAGGAAGAGTTAGAGGCAAATCCCCGTTCCCGCAGTGCCAAGCTGCGAGCCGCGGAAAAACTTTAGAGGGAAAGGAGCCTGCTGCCATGTCTATCGCGAAAACTGCACACAGTAAAGTCGCCTCGCCGAAAAAAATGGAGTTGGCTGCATCGCAGCGATGGGATCTCTTTCCCTATCTGATTACTCTGTTAACCCTTCTCACCCTTCTTTCCCTTTTTCACGTCTGGTCACGGGTGAAGGTCGTTGATTTGAATATGGAGATTACCCAGGCCACCAACCAGTTCAAGGATTTGCTGCAAGAGAAGAATCAACTGCGGCTTGAGGTTGCCTCCCTGAAAAATCCGGCACGGATTGAGGCGCTGGCAAAGGGTGATCTGGGAATGGCTCTGCCCAGCGAACAGCAGGTGATCCTCGTTAAATGAAGGATACCAAGGAAAAATGGGCCAGAATACGGATTCGCATAATTGGTGTTCTGTTTGCGATTTTTTTTGTGATTACGTCCTGTCGGGCTTTTTATCTCCAGATACTGAAAAAAGACGAGTGGACAAGAATCGCTGAGAGACAGCAGCAGAAAATAGTTCCCCTGATACCGAAACGAGGAACAATCTATGACAGCACCGGAGCGCCTCTTGCCGTATCCATCGAAATGGATTCATGTTATGCGGAGCCGGTCTTTATCGAAGATCCCGGAGCTGCAGCGGCAAAGCTAGCCCCCATTATCGGGATGCCGAGAGAGAAACTGCAGCGGAAACTTTCCGGTAAACGGGGGTTCGTCTGGCTGAGACGTCAGATCACGCCGGACATGACCCGTAAAATTAAGGATTTGAAAATAGCCGGGATCAGCTTTGTCAAGGAGTCTCGGCGCTACTATCCGAATTCCGAGGTTGCCGCCCATGTGATCGGATTTACCGGTGTCGATCCACAGGGCCTTCAAGGGATTGAACTGAAGTATAATAGCCAGCTTCTCGGCAATACCGGGTATCTGGTTACGGAACGTGATGCCCTGGGGCGCGATATTGCACTAATGGACAAGGTCGTTCAGAAATCGTCCAAGGGTTACAATATTACCCTGACACTGAACAAAAATATCCAGTATGTCGCGGAAAAGGAGCTTGCCAAGGCGGTCACCGAAAGCCGGGCTGTCGGTGGAATGGCTCTGGTCATGGATCCCCAGACCGGAAAAATCCTGGCGATGGCATCCTATCCGACCTTTAATCTCAACGCGTTCCGCAACTATCCCCAGGATTCTTTGCGGGACAGGGCAGTTACCGATACCTTCGAGCCGGGTTCGACAATGAAGGTATTTCTGATTGCTTCGGCCATAGAGTCAGGGATTATTGGCCCAAACGACACCTTCAATTGTGAAAACGGCTCGTACGCCATCGGTGGCAGGATTATCCACGATACCCACAAATATGGCAATCTGAGGGTCTCGGAAATTCTGAAATACTCGAGCAATATCGGCGCAGCAAAAATCGGCGGTCGTCTTGGGGCGAAGCGGTTGCTGGCCAATCTGAGAAATTACGGGTTTGGGGAAATAACCGGCATTGATGTGCCGGGGGAAGTTCCCGGCATGCTTCGGGATCGCAGTAGATGGTACCCGCTTGATCTGGCAACCATCTCGTTTGGTCAGGGTCTTTCGATTACCTCTCTGCAACTGGTAACGGCTGTTTCTGCCATTGCCAACGGCGGATTGCTGATGAAACCATACCTGGTGGACAAAATTACGGATGATGCGGGCACGGTTATCCGCCAGTTTCACCCGGAGATCCGTCGCCGGGTCAATTCTGCCCATACCTCGCAGATAATGACGAAGATGATGGAAGGTGTCACGTCGGAGGGGGGGACCGGACTGAATGCCGTGGTTGACGGCTACCTGGTTGCCGGTAAAACCGGTACTGCCCAGAAAGTCGATCCGCTGACGAAACGCTATTCGGCAACGAAACGTACCGCGTCCTTTGTCGGTTTTGTCCCGGCTGATAATCCGAGGCTTGCCATTCTCGTGGTGGTCGATGAACCGAAAACAAGCCCCTATGGTGGCGTTGTTGCAGCACCTGCTTTTCGAGAGATTGCACATCAGTCGCTCTGCTACCTGAAGGTGATGCCTACCCTTCCACTGAAGGCGAAGGAAGTGACGGCGGAGAATGGGACATGCTCGGTAACGCAGGAGGATCAGGGACCTTTTGCTGACGAAGGCGTTATCGATGAGCCGAGTGGCGGCGGTGGTATCATGCCCAATTTTCGGGGGATGAGCATCCGTCAGGTCTTGCAATATATGGGCAAGAATTCCCTGAATGTAAAAATTATCGGGAGCGGCAGAGCGGTGGAGCAGAATCCACAACCGGGCCATCAGATTGTTCCGAAAAATCAGGTTTGGGTGAGGTTTGCCCCGGCGGCGTAATGGCGCGGTGAAGGGCATTCGAGGAAGAAGCAGCGGGCATGGTTTGCCAAGGAGAGGTTCAGTGCGGTTTTCCAAACTTTTGCAATCAATCGGAGAGCCGGTGCGAGTCGCCGGCACTACGGATTTGGAAATCCAAGGCCTCTTCTATGATTCCCGTTCGGTTGTTCCGGGCGGGTTGTTTTTCGCCTTGCGCGGGGCAACCGTTGATGGCCATTCTTTTCTCTCCCGGGCGGTAAACGCCGGGGCCATTGCCCTTGTTGTTGAGGATGACTCGGATCTTCCAAAAGGGATTACCGCAGTCACGGTGCCTGATGCCCGTCAGGCCATGGCCCGGATGGCTGCCTGCTATTTTGCCAACCCGACGGCCGGCATTCCGCTGGTCGGCATTACCGGAACCAACGGCAAAACCACTACCACCTACCTGATCGAGTCGATGCTTCACAAGGGAGGGATCCCGTCTGCGGTTCTCGGCACCATCAACTATCGTTTCGGGGAACACCGCTTCGCTTCTTCACACACCACACCCGAATCGGTTGATCTTCAGAAAATGTTGAGACAGCTGGTCGACCTGGGCGCCAAGGGAGTCGTGATGGAGGTTTCCTCCCATGCCCTGGAGCAGAAGAGGGTTGATGGCTGCTTGTTCGATGTGGGGGTCTTTACGAACCTTACCCGGGATCATCTGGACTATCATCACGATATGGAGTCCTACCAGGAAAGCAAGCAGAGGCTGTTCTCCGAACTACTGGTTCCCGACCGGCAAAAACCACAGCGGCAGGCAGTGATAAATATCGACGACCCGGCAGGAGCGGCAATTGCCCGTTCTGCTGCTTGTCCGGTCCTCACCTATGGCCTTGATCCCGGTGCCGCACTTTCGGCTCGGGATGTTGTTTTTTCCACAACAGGAATTTCCGGAACTCTCGTTACCCCCGGCGGGGAAACGGCATTCTCGTCACGCCTGCTGGGTCGCTTCAATCTATACAATATTCTTTCCGCTGCCGGCGCCGCTTTTGCGCTTGGAATGTCCCTTGAGACAATTTGTTCCGGGATAGCAGAGCACGGCAAGGTGGAAGGACGGCTGGAAAGGGTAGAGAATGCGCTGGGGGTCACCATTCTGGTAGATTATGCCCATACCGGTGACGCCCTGGAGAACGTCCTGCAAACTCTGAAGGAGCTTGCGACAGGTCGAATTATAACCGTTTTTGGCTGCGGAGGTGATCGTGATCGCGGCAAGCGGTCCATAATGGGTGACGTTGCCGGCCGCTTCAGCGATTTGGCAATCATCACGTCCGACAACCCCCGCAGTGAAGACCCTGCGACAATTATCCGTGAAGTACGGGAGGGTCTGCTGCCTTTGGGGCTCCGGGAATACACCATTTCCGAGCTGTCCGGCGATACTTCCGAGAAGGGTTTCCTCTCCGTTGAATCACGTCGGGACGCGATCAGGCTGGCAATTCGTTGTGCCAGGGCGGGAGATATCGTCCTGATTGCCGGCAAGGGTCATGAAGATTATCAGATTATCGGTACGGAGCGGCATCACTTCGACGACCGGGAAGAGGCGGCTGCCGCACTGCGACTTTCAGGAGTGCAGGCATGAAGCCGGCTTTTACTGTCGGCGAGATTGCCGCGGCCGTCAGTGGAACCGTGAGCGGAGCGGCAGATGCCGCGGTTCAGGGTGTTTCAACTGATTCCCGCACCGTGGAGCAGGGTGAGCTGTTTGTGCCCCTGCGGGGAGAACGCTTTGACGGCCACCAGTATCTTGCTGCTGCCGTGTCGCGTGGCGTGAAGGTTTTTCTCGCGGAGCAGGGGGGCTATGATCTGAATAGCCTGCCGGCGGGAGCCAGCTGCATCAGTGTCGCTGACACACTTCGGGCGCTCGGGGATCTGGCCGCTTTCCACCGTACCCGTTTTTTCCTGCCGGTGGTAGCGATTACCGGCAGTAACGGCAAGACTACCACCAAGGAAATGCTTGCAACGATTCTGGCCTGCAGGGGAGAGGGGCTGAAGACCGCAGGCAATCTGAACAATCTCATCGGCCTGCCCCACATGGTTTTTCAGTTGTCTGAACGGCATCAGTGGGCGGTCCTGGAGATGGGCATGAGTGAACCGGGAGAGATTGATCGGTTGGCGGAGATCGCTCGTCCCGACGTTGGGGTCGTTACCAATGTCGCTCCGGCGCATTTACTGAGTATGGGCAGCGTTGCCGCTGTTGCGGCCGCCAAAGGCGAGCTGTTCCTGCGGCTCTGTCCGGGGAATACGGCTGTTTTCAATGCGGACGACTCACTGGTTTCCGGATTGCCAACTCCTCCCGGGGTCCGCAGGATATCTTTCGGTCTCGCTGATGCCGATGTTCGGGCGGAAAAAATCGAAACGCTGGGCAGGGTAGGACAATCCTTTGTCCTCTGTCTCCCTTCGGGGATGACATCGGTGCGGATGAAGGTTTTCGGGCGGCATAATATCCTGAATGCCCTGGCGGCTGCGACTGCCGCACATCTGCTTGGAGTCGGAGTGGATGAGATCCGTACAGGGCTTGAGTCCTTTTCTCCGGTGGAAAAACGTTTTTCGCCCGAGGATCTCAACGGAATTCTGCTGATCGACGACAGCTACAACGCCAATCCTGCTTCGATGCGGGCAGCGCTTACCACCGTAGCCGGTCTGAAAGGGAGCGGTCGCGGCATTGCCGTTCTGGGCGATATGTTTGAACTGGGAGAAATGTCAGCAGCCGCCCATGAGGAGATCGGCAGGTTAGCTGCACAGTGCGTGGAGCGCCTTTATCTTCTGGGCGATATGGCGGAAAATGTCGCCCGTGGTGCCCTGTCAGGTGGACTTCCTGGTGCATCGGTGGTATGCGCCCGGACTCACGACGAGATTTTGGACGATTTGACCGGTATCTTGCGGCCGGGCGACTGCATTCTGATAAAAGGATCTCGCGGCATGCGGATGGAAAAGGTTGCCGAAGGGCTCAGAAATACGTGTAGAGCCGAAACTGCGAAAGGGGCTGTGACCTGATGCTGTATAATCTTCTCTACCCGCTGGCAACAGAATATCACTTCCTGAATGTCTTTAAATATCTGACCTTCAGAACCATCTATGCCGTGATCACGGCCCTGGTTGTTTCTTTCCTGCTCGGTCCCTGGATGATCCGGAAGCTGCAGTCGATCCAGATGATGCAGGTGATCAGAACCGACGGCCCCGAATCTCATCTGAAAAAACAGGGCACGCCGACCATGGGAGGGGTACTGATCCTGACGGCAATCGTCATCCCGACTCTGCTCTGGGCAGATCTTTCGAACAGGTATATCTGGATTGCGCTGTCCGTGATCGTGGGCTATGGCCTGATCGGTTTCGTGGACGATTACAAAAAGGTGGTGGAGAAAAACCCTAAAGGGCTCTCCGCACGACAAAAAACCTTCTGGCAGGTGTTTATTGGTCTCGCGGTTGGTACCATTCTCTACTATACCCCCGGTTTTTCCACTGCCCTGACCATACCGTTTTTCAAGAACGCAACGCCCGATCTGGGAGTTTTCTATATCCCGTTCGTGATGCTGGTGATTTTCGGTGCCAGCAGTGCGGTGAACCTGACCGACGGCCTTGACGGTCTCGCCATAGGCCCGGTAGCCATCAATGCCGGTACCTATCTGCTCTTTACCTACATTGCCGGCAACGTGAAGCTGGCAAGTTATCTCCAGGTGCCCTATGTTGCCGGAGCCGGCGAGCTGTCAATACTCTGCGGCGCCATGGCCGGTGCCGGGCTCGGCTTTCTCTGGTACAACTCCTATCCGGCCGAGGTATTCATGGGGGATGTGGGGTCGTTGCCCCTGGGTGGCGGACTCGGTGCCCTGGCGGTCATCACCAAGCAGGAAATCCTGCTGGTGATCGTCGGTGGCATCTTCGTGGTGGAGGCGTTGTCGGTGATTTTCCAGGTCGGTTCCTACAAATATCGCGGGAAAAGGATTTTCCGCATGGCTCCCATCCATCATCACTTTGAGTTGAAGGGGGTTGCAGAGCCGAAGATCATCGTACGTTTCTGGATCATTACCATCATTCTGGCGTTGATTGCCATTTCGACCTTGAAAGTCAGATAGCCAGGGACTCTACGGTACCCGGAAATTTTCCGCCGTTAGCCGCCGGTCGCCTCAAACAGTACGGTACAGACAGCGCATGAATCTAAATAATATGAAAATACTGGTGGTGGGTCTGGCTCGAACGGGTGCGGCAGTGGCACGCTTCCTTTGCGAATGCGGTGCCCGGGTCACTGTCAGCGACAGCAGGGAAAGGGAGGCGCTGGCTCCTTTTCTCTCGGCACTTTCAGCGCTGGATATTTCCTACGAGCTCGGCGGCCATGGCACTGAGACCTTTCTCGCCACGGACCTGGTCGTGGTCAGCCCCGGTGTGCCGATGGATATTGCCCCGCTTATTCTGGCGCGTAATCACGGTATCCCGGTGATCAGCGAGATCGAGCTGGCCTACGAATTCATCGATGCACCCATTGCAGCTATCACCGGAACAAACGGTAAGACCACGACCACCACCCTGGTCGGCGAGATCTTTCGAAAATGCGGCTTCAGAACCTTTGTCGGTGGCAATATCGGCAATCCCCTGATCGATCTGGTCATCTCAGGGGAGCGGATCGATCGGGTCGTGGCGGAAATCAGCTCCTTTCAACTGGAAGGGATCGTTCGATTTCGCCCCCGCGTTGCGGTTCTGCTCAATATTACGGAAGATCATCTTGATCGCTACGCCAGCTACCAGGAGTACATCGACGCCAAGCTCAGGGTCTTCGTCAATCAGACCGCCAGTGATTTCGCGATATTAAATATTGATGATCCGTTGGTGGCGGCATCTGCCGGTACGATCGCCGCCCGGATCGTACCGATGAGCAGGATCTCGAAGCTGGAGCAGGGCATCTACTACCAGGATGGTGTCATCACCTTTGACTGGGATGGGCAACAGGAGCACTTCCCCACCGATGCTTTCAAGCTCAGGGGCGTGCATAATATCGATAACTGCATGGCCGCTCTGGCCACGACCCTGCTGATGGGCTGTCCTGCTGCTGTGGCTCTGAAGGCGCTGGAAGGTTTTTCCGGTCTGCCCCATCGCATGGAGTACGTGGCGACCGTCAACGGTGTAGCCTATTACAACGACAGCAAAGGAACCAACGTGGGCAGTGTGGTCAAATCACTGGAAAGCTTTCCCGGCAACATCACGCTGATCGCGGGGGGCAAGGACAAGGGTGGTGACTACGTACCACTTGCCGACCTGGTACGGGAGCGGGTCAGCCATCTGATTCTGCTCGGTGAAGCTCGGGAGAGGATCCGTGCCGCACTGGGCCATCTTACCGAAACGACTCTGGTAGACAGTCTGGAAGCGGCTGTGCAGGAGGCTCATCGTCTGGCCAAGCCGGGTGGCGTGGTCCTGTTTTCACCGGCCTGTTCCAGTTTCGACATGTTCAGGAATTACGAAGTGCGCGGCGAGCGTTTTGTCGAGGCCGTGCGGGGACTCATCGAGGAGGTTGACAGGTGAACAGATCCGAAGGATACGATCTGATTATCGTACTCATGGTTGTGGCCTTGACTTGCTTCGGCGTGGTCATGGTCTACTCCGCCTCGTCGATCATGGCGGCAAAGAAATATCATGATGAATTCTATTTTCTGAAGCGCCAGGGGATCTTTCTCTTTCTCGGCATGGGTGCCATGATCGGCGCCATGCGGATCGACTACCACTTCTGGAAAAAAGCGGCGGTACCAATCCTGATTGGCTGTCTGGTCCTGCTCGGGCTGGTCCTTATCCCCGGCATCGGCGGCAGCGCAGGTGGTTCATCGCGCTGGATCAGGCTGCCGGGATTTTCATTGCAGCCTTCGGAAATGGCCAAGATTGCCTTTATCATGTATATGGCCTATTCCCTCGACAAGAAGCAGGACAAGGTAAAGCATTTTATGAACGGTTTTCTGCCGTACATGGTTGTCCTGGCGGTCATGCTGTTGTTTCTTTTGAAACAGCCGGACCTGGGCTCGTCCCTGACTCTCGGGGCGGTGGCCATGGCCATGCTGTTTGCCGCGGGAACCAGACTTTCCTACATCCTGTCCATGGTGTTGCTGGCCTTGCCGTTCCTCTATTTTGCCGTCATGCATGTTGATTACCGCCGTCGTCGTATCATGGCCTTTCTGAATCCCTGGCAAGATCCGACCAATACCGGTTTCCAGATTATCCAGTCGTGGATTGCGGTCGGCACCGGTGGATTGTTCGGCCAGGGGCTTGGTGAGGGTAAACAGAAGCTGTTTTTTCTGCCTGAGGCACATACCGACTTCATCTTTGCCGTGGTGAGCGAAGAACTGGGGTTTCTCGGGTTCATGGTGATTTCCACAATGTTTTTCCTGCTGGTAATGCGGGGCACCCGCGTTGCCCTTTATGCGGAAGACACCTTCGGCAGATCCCTGGCATTTGGTATAACGACCCTGATCGGCATCGAGGCTTTCGTCAATATTTCCGTGGTCACCGGCATTTTTCCGACCAAGGGATTGGCATTGCCCTTTATCAGTTATGGGGGAAGCTCCCTGATCATTACGCTTTTCGCCGTCGGCATATTGCTCAACATCTCTTCACGGGTACGGGTGTCGCCATGAAATTGCTCATTGCGGGTGGCGGAACAGGCGGACATCTTTTCCCCGGTATTGCCGTTGCCGAGGAGTTCCTGGCACGTGATCCGCGTAATGAAGTGCTGTTTGTCGGCACGGAGAGAGGCATCGAGGCCAGGGTCCTACCCAAGGCCGGATACCCGCTGGAGTGCATTGCCACAACCGGGATGCGGGGAAAAAATCTGCTTTCGAAGGTGAAAGGTCTCTGGTTGCTGCTGCAGGGCTATGCGCAGTCCCGGAGAATCATCCGCTCCTTCAAGCCCGACCTGGTTCTCGGCGTTGGCGGCTATGCTTCGGGGCCCTTGGTACTGGCTGCCAGAAAGGGCTCCTGCAGCTGTTTCATCCACGAGCAGAACGCGTTGCCTGGGTTGACCAATCGGATCCTTGCCAAGGTGGTGAAGAAGGTCTTTATCTCCCTGGAGGAGTCGCGGTGGCACTCTCCGGCCGGAAAAATGCTGTTGACAGGCAACCCCCTCCGGAAGCAGATACTGGAGAATTTGCACGTCAGGACGAATGGTTACGGTAACGGTAATGGTAACGGTAACGGCAAGGAGTTTCGGCTACTTGTGTTCGGTGGCAGTGCAGGTGCCCACCGGATCAATATGGCCATGATCGAGGCGCTACCGGAAATGGCAGAACTCCGGGAGCGTATTACCATCACGCATCAGACCGGTGAGCATGATCTGGAAGAGGTTCGACAGGCCTATCAGCAGGCAGGATTTTGCGCCGAAGTGGTGCCGTTCATTGACAACATGGCCACGGCCTATCAGAAGGCCGATCTGGTTCTCTGCCGGGCCGGAGCAACGACCATTGCCGAGGTAACCGCTTGCGGCAAGGCTTGCATTTTTGTTCCCTATCCCTATGCCACTGATGATCATCAGCGCAAGAATGCCGAGGCGCTGGTGGACAAAGATGCCGGATTCATGATCCTGGACCGGGAACTGTCGGGAAAAAGGATTGCGGCAATGATCGAAGAGCTGGAGCGGAACCCCGTGGTCCGCAAGGCGGCTGGTAAAAAGGCTGCCGCCATGGCGCGGCCAGATGCCGCAAAACTGATTGTAGACGCTATGCTTGCGGCATAGACTTGATACACTAGTACATAGAGGGACCAGGCATCTGCAACTTCTCCGAAGACTGGGTGCAGGCCCGGTTCGAGCAGCTCAACGTAATAAGACTACATCAGAATAAGAAGGCACCATGTACGGAAAGATTGAGAAGATACATTTTGTTGGGATCGGTGGCATCGGCATGAGCGGCATAGCCGAGGTGCTGCTGAACCTGGGCTACAAGGTTTCCGGTTCTGACCTGCGTAGATCGGATATTACCGACCGGCTGGCCGGGCTGGGCGGGGAGATTTTTTACGGTCATCTACGGGAGAACGTTGCCGGTGTCGATGTTGTGGTGATTTCCAGCGCCGTGAAGAATGACAACCCCGAAGTCCAGGAGGCGCGGGAGAACCTGATCCCGGTGATCCCCAGGGCCGAGATGCTGGCCGAGCTGATGCGGATGAAGTACGGCATTGCCATTGCCGGCACGCACGGCAAGACCACCACCACCTCGATGGTTGCGACTCTGCTGGGCTTTGCCGGTATCGATCCGACCATTGTCATCGGCGGCCGCCTCAACTCGCTGGGCAGCAATGCACGGTTGGGCCAGGGAAAATTCCTGGTGGCCGAGGCAGACGAGTCAGACGGTTCTTTCCTGAAGCTGTCTCCGACCATTGCCGTTGTCACCAACATTGATGCGGACCATCTGGACTTCTACAGCGGGATCGAGGAGATCAAGGATACCTTTGTAGAGTTTATCAACAAGGTTCCCTTTTACGGCCTGACGGTCCTTTGCATTGATAACGACAATGTGGCGGATATCATCCCCCGGGTCAACAAGCGATTCATCACCTACGGGCTGAGTGCCCAGGCGGATATCAGGGCCTGCGATATAAAGCTGGAAGGGCTTTCCACGACCTTTGTCGCTCAGTACCGCGGTGAGCGGCTCGGCGAGATCAGCTACAAGATGCCAGGTGCCCACAACGTACTCAATGCCCTGGCCGCAATTGGCGTGGCCCTGGAACTGAATGTGCCTTTTTCGGTGGTCCAGGAGGGCTTCCGGGATTTCGGCGGAGTCGGCCGGCGCTTCCAGGTAAAGGGTGAAGTGGGGGACATTATGGTGGTCGATGACTACGGCCACCACCCGACGGAGATCCGGGCCACCCTGGCGGCTGCCACGTCGGGCTGGGACCGGCGCCTCGTGGTCGTCTTCCAACCGCACCGCTACACTCGGACAAAGGAGCTGTACGACGAATTTATCAAGGCCTTCCATGATGCCGAGGTTTTGATCCTGACCGACATCTATCCGGCCGGCGAGGAGCCGATCGAAGGGGTGACCTCCGAGGCGCTGGCCCGCAGTGTCAGGCAGCACGGCCATAAAGATGTTAGCTATATTGCCGATCGCGAAGAATTGGTGGGACACTTGCTGGAGATCCTGAAGCCGGGAGATATCCTGCTTACCCTTGGGGCGGGCAATATCTGGCAGACCGGAGAACTCCTGCTCCAGAAGCTGGAAAAAGAGTTGTGAAAATAACGTTCTCCGAACGTATCGTGCAGGAGATTCGCGGCACGATACTTCGCGATGAGATGATGGCCCGGCACACCTCGTTGCGGGTTGGGGGGCCGGCTGACTGGTTTGTCTCACCGGTTGATACGGATGATCTCCAGAGACTTCTGGCGCTCCTTGGTGACTATGAAATACCGTTTCTGGCGATTGGTGGCGGCTTTAACCTTTTGGTCAGGGACGGCGGCATCAGGGGTTGCGTGGTTTCTCTGGAAAGATTTGCTCAGCTGGAAAGAGCAGGGGACAGCTTGGTGCGTGTCGGGGCTGGAGTGGAGAATGGCGTTCTTGTCCGCTTTTGTCGGGATCATGGTTTAACCGGCCTGGAATTCCTGGTGGGAATTCCAGGGAGAGTGGGCGGCGCGCTGGCTATGAATGCTGGTGCCGGCGGTTGGGAGATAACCGATTCGCTGGAAACCCTGGAGACCTTGACGGGGCGGACGATCAGGAAACGGGGGAAGTCCGGGCTGGTCTTCGGTTACCGCTTCCTGCAGCTTGAAGAGGACGAGATTATCATCTCAGCTGCTTTCAGCCTCTGTGCGGCTGATCCTGTTGAGATCCAGGGGCGCATGGAGTCTTTCCTGGAAAAAAGGCGTGCGACCCAGCGGGTGGGCCACGCAAATGCCGGTTCGTTCTTCAAGAACCCTGCCGAGGGTCCGGCTTGGCGCTTTATCGATGACGCCGGACTTCGGGGAGTGCGGATTGGCGGGGCGGAAGTATCGACCGTCCATGCGAACTTCCTGGTGAACAGGGGCGGGGCCACGGCAGCAGATTTTCTGGCTCTGGCGAACCTGGTGAAGAAAAAGGTCCGGGAAAAATCTGGAGTGCAGCTGCAGGAAGAGGTCAGAATTGTCGGCGAGGAATGCTGAGGACGTTTCGGAAGGGATAGGATTACGCCAGATGATGTCGCGAGAAAAATTGAAAAAAAAGAAGATCGGAGTCTTGTACGGTGGTCTTTCCGCGGAGCGCGAGGTATCTCTCAAAAGCGGTGCGGCCGTGTGCGAGAGCCTCCTGTCCCTCGGATATGATGCAGAGGCCATTGATGTTGACAGAACCCTGGCGCGCAAGCTTGCCGATGTCGGTGTCGAGATCGCCTTTGTTGCCCTGCATGGCCGATATGGTGAAGATGGTGCCGTACAGGGCCTCCTGGAAATGATGGGAATTCCCTATACCGGTTCCGGGGTTCTGGCCAGTGCCTTGGCCATGAACAAGGTTTTCGCCAAGGCGGCTTTTCAGTCAGCCGGACTCCTGGTTGCACCCTACCGGGTTCTGCGAAGAGCTGAGGGCTTCGACCTGTCGAGCCTCGATTTCCCGTTCCCGGTGGTGGTGAAGCCGTCCCAGGAAGGTTCGTCGGTGGGGATCAGTATCGTCAAAACTCCCGAGGGAATTCCTGTGGCGATCGAGCTGGCATTCCGTTACGACAACGAAATCCTGCTGGAACAGTTCATTGCCGCGCGAGAGATTCAGGTGGGAATCCTTGGTGACCGGGCTCTTGGCGCCATTGAGATCGTGCCCCGCAACGAATTCTACGATTTCGAGGCAAAATACACCCCGGGCATGGCGGAACATATTTTTCCTGCGCCTCTGCCGGAGGCTCTCTACCGTAAGGCCTTGCAGGTCGGGGTTCTTGCTCATCGAGCCCTTGGTTGCAGTGATTACAGTCGTGTTGACCTCCTTGTGACTCCAGAGGAAGAATGCTACATTCTGGAGGTGAACACCCTGCCGGGGATGACAGCCCTCAGCCTTTTTCCCGAAATTGCCGGAGGGGTCGGCATTTCCTTTGGTGAGTTGCTGGAGAAGATACTGCTTTCCGCGTCTTTGAAAATCTAGATAGAGGATAAACGCCGTCGGCGGTGGCCCATGCGTGACATGCATCACAAAAAACAGAATCCACAGCGGAACCAGAATCGCCAAAAACGTGAGCGCAAGCCGCGTAAACCGATACAGTTTCGCCGGATGCTCAAAAAAGCCGCCCGGGTCTGTACGGCATTCGTCCTGGTCAGCCTGGTCTGGACAGTTGGTACCGAAGCGTACGAGGTTTTAGCCACTGCGACCTTTTTCAAACTGGAGCGGATTGAAGTCTCTCACTTGCGGCAGCTCTCCCGCGATGAGATCGTTAATCTTTCCGGGGTCAAACTCGGGGACTCACTACTCAAGCTTGACCTGGAGCATGTGGCGGAACAGTTGCAAAAGAACCCCTGGGTCGAAAGTTTGAAGGTGCGACGACGTTTTCCCGACACGCTTTCCATCGAGATTACCGAGCGGGTACCGGTGGCTGTGATAAACATGGGATATTTGTACTATGTCGATGCCAAGGGAGATATCTTCAAACCTCTGACCGAGGGCGACCGGCTTGATTATCCCGTGTTGACCGGGATTAGTGAAGAGGATCTGCTCAAGGATGCCGATGGCACGAAAAAAATGCTGACCACGGCCCTCGGCATCATGGAGATGCTGAAAAAGGGGACGGTGTTCCGTCTGAGTGATGTCTCGGAAATTCACTTGGATAAGGGGTATGGCTACACGCTGTTTACCGCCCAGGGCGGCATTCCGATAAAACTTGGCAACTCCGATTTTGCCGGGAAACTGGCTCGTTTTAGCAGAATCTACAAGCAATTGACGGCGCAGTTAGCGTCACTGGAATATGTCGATTTGAATTATGCGGATAAAATTGTCGTAAAAAAGGTGTAAAAAGAGGAGGGGGTCCATGGCCAACAGAAGGGAAAATCTGATAGTGGGGCTCGATATCGGCACCACGAAAATATGTGCCATCGTCGGCAATGTGACGGAGGATGGTGTCGACATCGTCGGTATCGGTACAAGCCCGTCCCGAGGTCTCCGCAAAGGGGTGGTCATCAATATCGAAACAACCGTCGCATCCATCAAAAAGGCCATCGAAGAGGCCGAGTTGATGGCCGGCTGCGAGATCAAATCCGTGTATGCCGGGATTGCCGGTGGACATATCAAGGGTTTAAACTCCCAGGGAGTGATTGCCATCAAGAACCGGGAGGTTTCCCCCGATGACGTGCGCCGGGTCATTGATGCGGCCAAAGCCATAGCGATTCCCATGGATCGTGAAGTAATTCACATCCTGCCGCAGGAATTCATCATCGACGATCAGGACGGCATTCGTGAACCGCTCGGTATGAGCGGTGTTCGCCTTGAGGCACGGGTGCACATCGTCACCGGTGCCGTGGCCAGTGCGCAGAATATCGTCAAATCATGCAACCGGGCCGGGCTGGATGTGGCTGATATCGTTCTTGAGCAACTTGCCTCTTCCGAAGCGGTGATCTCTCCGGAGGAGAAGGAGATCGGCGTTGCCCTGGTAGATATCGGCGGTGGCACCACCGATATTGCCATCTTCGTCGACGGCGCCATCAAACACACCGCGGTTCTTTCCCTGGGCGGCAACCACCTGACAAACGACATCGCCGTCGGTCTCCGGACACCCATGGCGGAAGCGGAGAAGATCAAACAGAAGTACGGCTGCTGCTACACCTCCATGGTGGGTAAAGACGAAACCATTGAGGTCCCCAGCGTTGGAGGAAGAAAGCCGCGTGTACTTTCCCGTCAGCTTCTTGCCGAGATACTGGAGCCGCGCATGGAAGAAATTTTTACCCTGGTCAACCGGGAACTGGTGAAATCAGGCTACGATGACCAGATCGCTTCCGGTGTTGTTATTACCGGTGGGACCTCTATACTGGAGGGAATGCCCGAACTGGCAGAACAGATTTTCAACCTTCCGGTACGGCGCGGTATCCCGCAGGAAATTGGCGGGCTGGTTGATGTGGTGAATTCACCGGTATACGCAACCGGGGTCGGCCTGGTCGTGTATGGAAGCAAGAACCAGGGTATCCGCGAATTTCCGACGGTTCAAAGTGATGACAATGTTTTCCGCAGGGTCACACGCAGGATGAAAGAGTGGTTTGGAGAGTTTTTTTAATTCATTACATGGAGTTTTTGTTTGGTTTTTTAACAAAAAGGGGGTAGCAAATGTTTGAATTTGACGAGAGTATTGACCAGAGTGCGAAGATCAAGGTGATAGGCATCGGTGGTGGCGGTGGCAATGCCGTAAATACCATGATCGACTGCGATTTGCACGGCATCGATTTTATTGTCGCCAATACCGATGCCCAGGCACTGCGCATGTCCAAGGCTTCGGTAAAAATTCAGCTCGGCGGACAGCTTACCAAGGGTCTCGGGGCCGGTGCTGATCCGAATGTCGGCAGGGACGCCGCAGACGAAAACCGTGAACAGCTGGCTGAGGTCCTCAAAGGGGCCGACATGATATTTATCGCAGCCGGACTCGGTGGCGGTACCGGTACCGGTGCGGCCCCGGTTATTGCCGATGTGGCAAAGGAAATGGGTGCCCTGACAGTCGGCGTTGTGACCAAGCCATTTACCCGGGAAGGCAAACTTCGTCTGGCCAAGGCGGAGAGCGGCGTGCGCGAACTGAAAAAGCACGTGGACTCCCTGGTCATTATCCCGAACGACCGTTTGCTCGGCCTGGCCGGCAAATCCATGTCGATTCTTGATGCCTTCAAACCGTCCGACGACGTTCTTCGTCAGGCAGTACAGGGTATCTCCGACCTTATTACCACTTCCGGTCTCATCAACGTGGACTTTGCAGACGTGAAAGCCATCATGAGTGAGAGAGGTATGGCCATGATGGGTATCGGCATTGCTTCCGGCGAAAACCGGGCTGTGGAAGCAGCAACCAAGGCGATTTCGAGCCCGCTGCTGGAAGAAATCGATATCTCCGGTGCCAAAGGTGTGCTGGTTAATATTACCGGTTCCTCCTCCATGACCATGGATGAGTTCGATGCCGCCAGCAAAGTGATTCACGAAAAGGTTCACGAGGACGCCAATATTATCGTCGGTCTGGTCATTGACGAAAGCCTTGGCGAGATGGTCAAGATCACCGCTATCGCGACCGGATTCGGCGATCGCTTCGATCTGGAAAAGAGCAAGAACGAATTGAAGAGCGTTGCCCCCCCCGCTTCGGAAGAGGTAAATCGCGAGATCCCCACTTTCAAGAGGATCGAACGTCAGCAGCGTGAAGTACCCATGAAGCAACGGGCCTTTTTCATGGATGAAGAAGACCAGTACGATATTCCGACCTTCCTGCGCAAGTCGGTCGACTGATTCAAACAATGCTACTGGCGGGTATTGCCGCAGGTGATGCCCCCACCCCCGAAAAATTTCATTTCCCCGGTTTTCCGTCTTCCCCCCTCCGTGGAAGGCCGGGGTCTTTTTCGGATGCTTTTCCCACCCCGGTTCGCCGGATTTGTATTGACGGGTGAGCTGTTTCTCCTGACCAGGTGTTTTTTTCAGTAAGGTTTCTTTCGTTATGTCAGGATGTTGCCCGAAAAGTATTCAAGTAGTCACCTTGCTACAGGTCGTATCCTGACATCACAAATCCCTGCAAAATCATCTCAGCCGTTACCGGCAGTCGGCTCCCGGCGATTTCCTTTATTACACCCTATGGTCGGCTTCAACAAACCGGGTATTCGCCCCGTGCCAGTTCCAGGCAGAAAGTGTTGATGTCGGCAAGCTCGCGTTTGATGATTTCCTCCACATCACCCGCCATGGCCCGTACCTTTGTGCCTTTTTCCGGCAGAATCCGCGCAACAGCCATTCTTGGTCGGTCCACCGGAGTGCCGATTCTGCTGAGCAAAAGCACGTAGACCTCTTTGATTCCGCCGATGTTTTGATAAATCTCCCGGGCAATCCGGTGCGAAAGCACGTTATAGATTTTCCCCACATGGCTTACCGGGTTTTTCCCGGCAGCAGCCTCGGTTCCCATCGGCCTGTTCAGGGAAATGATTCCGTTGACCCGGTTTCCCCGTCCAACCTGGCCCGAGTCGGCATCTTCAGCCGAGGTCCCGCTCAGGCTGAGGTAGATTCCGCCCAATCCTCTCCCACGATGGTCAAGCATGTTGAAGTGGACGGATGTCTTCCTGAACCATGGGAACTGCCCGGCAGCGTGTTGAATCGCCTCAAGGACAGCTTCTTTCTGGACAAAATAATCTTTTTCAGAGGAAACAAACCGCGAGATCAGCGGCATGGCAACAGTCAGCTCGAGGTCTTTACCTTTACGCAGCCCCATGATTTTGATGTCTTCACCCGCTTGGGGAAATTGCTTTTTGAAATGGGGCGAGTTCAGATGCCGTTCCAGTTCCAGAACTGCCGTCTCGGTGGGACTCAAGGGGTAGTAACCGATGGCGGCCGAGGTGTCGTTGGCACAGCGTATTTCGTCCGGCCGGGAAAAGATATTTGTCAATTCCTCGGAGCCGGGCGCGAGTACCACCCGGTAGCGAACGTCATTGTCCGGATCAACGAAGCGAAGATGCTGGCGAATCCAGCTACGCGCAGCTTCAACGGCAATTTCCTCCACCGGCAGGCTCGTGCCCGGCCCATCGAAGGTGGCACGATCACCGATAATCAACTCCATCGGCTGCAAAACCTTGCCGCCGCCATAGCGCTTTGCAACCCTGCCGGCAACCAGCAGACCTTTGTCGATATTGTGGTGGAGGATGGTACCGCACTCCCTGAGATATTCGCCGCTGAGTGCCACCGAAATGGCTTCCATGATGGAGTCGCAGATGAAATCGGGATGACCGGTGCCCTTGCGCTCGACAATTTCAATGCGTTCATCCGCGACTGCTTTACCCCGGTACTGTTCGATGACGATCATGGCGGAAACCTCCCGTAAAGACTGGTTCGGCATGCAAATCCCGGAGTTTCCCCGTGGCAGTGGTCGGGGGTGTGTAACCAGGGCTGCAGCAAATGATGCTTTCAGGTGAGTGGACAGGTGTTCTTTAGTTGTACCAGAGTCTCGGAGGTTCTCAATCGCTTGGAGAAAGACAGGTGTATCAGATAGGAAAGGCAGGTGAAGGGGGCGGCGACGGAAGAAGCCGCTCCCAAATGAGATATTACAACTTGTTGATAAACACTTCGCGGGGGCGGCTGGTGCCGTCCGAGGGGCCGACAATGCCTTCCTGCTCCATCCGCTCGATGATGCGGGCTGCACGGTTGTAGCCGATGCGGAGGCGGCGTTGGACCATGGAGATGGAGGCCTGGCGGGCTTCCGCCACGAGAGCGACAGCATCGTCGTAGCGTTCATCGATGATGTCGTCATCCTCCTGTTTGTCGTCGGAAGCTTTCATCTCCAGGATTGCCTTTTCGTAGACAGGTTTTGCCTGTTTCTTCAGGAAGTCCACTACCCGCTGTACTTCGGAATCGGAGACAAAAGCGCCGTGGATACGCTGCAGCTTTGCTGTGCCGGGCGGGAGGAAGAGCATGTCTCCTGCCCCCAGCAGGGTCTCGGCACCATTGCAGTCGAGGATTGTGCGGGAGTCGGTCTTGGACGATACCTGGAAAGAGATCCGCGCCGGAAAATTGGCTTTAATGAGGCCGGTGATGACGTCGACCGAAGGCCGCTGGGTGGCGAGGATCAGGTGGATGCCGGCGGCACGCGCCATCTGGGCGAGGCGGGCGATGGACTCTTCCACTTCGCGACCGGCAACCATCATCAGGTCGGCAAGTTCGTCGACAATGATGACAATATAGGGGAGGTGACCGTGTTCCAGGGGTTCCTCCTGCTGCAGTGACGGTTGGACTTCCGCATCCGTGTCTCCGGGCGGTTCTTCGACTACTTCGTCCACCACGATCACGTCATCTTCACTTTCCTCGCCCTTGGCCTCTTTTTCGAGCTTTTTGTTGTAGGAGTCGACGTTGCGCACACCCTTATCGCTCATCAGCCGGTAGCGTCGTTCCATCTCCTTGACCGCCCACTTGAGGGCCAGGGCAGCCTTCTTCGGATTGGTGACTACCGGTAGAAGGAGATGGGGAATTCCTTCGTAAATGGAAAGCTCCAGCATCTTCGGGTCGACCATGATGACCCTGACGTCATGGGGGGTGGCGGTGTAGAGCAGGGACAGGATCATGGTGTTGATGGAAACCGACTTGCCTGATCCGGTGGCGCCGGCAACGAGCAGGTGGGGCATGCGGGCCAGGTCGGTGACCACCGGCAAGCCGGCAATGTCCTTGCCGAGGGCGAGGGGCAGTTTCATTTTGCCCCGGTGGAATTCTTCACAGGTGAAGATTTCCTTGAGAAAGACCATTTCCCTTTCGCGGTTCGGGATCTCGATCCCCACCACACCCTTGCCGGGGATCGGAGCGACGATCCGGATGGAAAGGGCCTGGAGCGCCATGGAAAGGTCGTCGGCCAGACCGGCGATCCGGTTTACCTTGATGCCGGGGCCGGGAGCATATTCGAACATGGTGATGACCGGCCCGGGGCAGATCTCGGTAACCTCACCTTCCACATTGAAGTCGCGGAGCTTTTTCTCCAGGAGCCGGGCGCTCATGGTGAGAACCTCATGGTCGTGATGTTGCTGGGTTGCCGGTGGGGTGTCCAGGAGCGATACGGGAGGTGTCCGGTAGTTGCCCTCGCTCTTGGCAAAATCGAAGGTCTCCTGAATCGGCGCTGTCTTGGCGTCGTCGCGTTTCTTCTCCTTTTTCTGGACCGGTACCGGTGGTGGAAGCGTGACGGGCTGAGGGCGGATCTGTGGACCGGGTCGCTCAACCCCCGGTTCTTTCTTGTCACGCAGCTGACGGTTGAGGGCTTGCTTTTCCCAATAATTTGTCCAGCGACTTCTGAGTGCCCCGAAACTCCATCCGGCAAAGAGGATGAAGGAGAAGCGGGAAAGTATCATGATGGAAACGGCCAGTACCGGGATGATGAGGAGCAGGGCGCCGGGCTTGCCGAGGAGCGACTTCAGAGCTTTTGCGATTTCGATGCCGATCAGTCCACCGGTGGAGACCTTTTGGCCGAGAAAAAAGGTTGTGTCAAGACTGAAGGCGAAGAGGGAGGCCAGGGACATCAGGAAGACCAGGAAGGCCACGCCTTTGTAGTTGCGCCATTTGAGCTCCTTGAAGCGAAGTAGCTTGTAGGAGATGAATAGCATGGCGAGCGGGATGGCATAGGTTGCCAGACCGAAGAGCCATTCGAAGAGCAGGTCGGCAAGGTAGGCGCCCAGTGTGCCGCCGAAATTATGGACCTGGGCACCGGTCGAATAGGTGTTGAAGGAGAGATCGTCCGAGTTGAAAGAGAGCAGGGAAATCAGCAGGAAAAGACCTGCTGCTCCGAGAGCAATCCCCTTGATTTCCTGGATAAGCTTGTTTTTTCTTTCTGAGTTCATGTCTCCTGCCTGCCAGTGTGTCATCGGCAGTCGGGGCGTGACATGGCTGTCAACCCTGGCCGACGTACCGGTTTTTATGGGGGCGAAGCAGCCAAAGCTCTTGCTGCGCCCCTCCGAAGGATCACCATTGTGCCCTTCCGTGCAACGAGCCGGATCACATTTCCAGGATCAGGGGTAGTATCACCGGTCTGCGTTCGATGGTCTTGTTGAAGAATTTCCTGAGAACCCTGCGAACTTCCAGCTTTACCTCGTTCAGATCGGCCAGAACCTCCAGGTTGACGCCGGCCAGGGTGTCGAGCACGATTTTCCTCGTTTCGTCGAGGAATTCCTGGCTCTCGTCTTCGAATACGAAGCCCCGGGAAACGATGTCCGGGCCATAGATAATTTCGCCGGTAGCCTGGTTGATGGCGATAATGACCACCACCATGCCGTCTTCCGAAAGATGTTTCCGGTCTTTAAGAACGATGTTGCCCACGTCACCGATGCCCTTGCCGTCCACGAAGACCCGACCTGCCTCCACGGTTCCGCTGATTTCTGCGTTGCCATTCGAATAGGTGATGATGTCACCGTTTACCGCCAGGATGCAGCGCTCGGCAGGGATGCCGACTTTCTGGGCAAGCTTGGTGTGCTTTACCAGGTGGCGGTATTCGCCGTGGATCGGCGTGAAGAAGCGCGGGCGCACCAGGTTGATCATCAGCTTCAGTTCTTCCTGGCTGGCGTGACCGGAGACATGAACCTCGGAAACCTTTTCGTGATAGACCTCGGCTCCGCGTCGATAGAGATGATTGATGAGGTCGGAAATGGTCTTTTCGTTCCCCGGGATAAAGCGGGACGAGAGGATTACCGTATCGCCCTGTTCCAGTTTGATCTGTTTGTGGTCGTCCATGGCGATCCGGGTGAGTCCGCTCATGGGTTCTCCCTGGGAACCGGTGGTAATCATGCAGACCTGATTTTTTTGCAACTTGGGGAGGTCCTTCAGCTCAACCAAAAGGTCTTCAGGGATGCGCAGATATCCCAACTCGCGGGCAATCTGGACGTTGGTCAACATGGAGCGTCCGTTGAGGAGCACCTTCCGCCCGCTGCGTTCCGCTGCTTCCACCACTTGCTGTACCCGGTGAATATTACTGGAAAAGGCCGCTACGATAATCCTTCCCGGACAGAGAGGAAAAATCTCGTTCAAGGCATCGCCCACGAGCCTTTCCGAAAGGGTGAAGCCCTCCCGTTCAACGTTGGTGGAGTCTGAAAGCAGGGCCAGTACCCCTTCCTCGCCGTAACGCGACAGGGTTGCCAGGTCGGTCAATTCACCGTCGACCGGTGTCTGGTCCAGCTTGAAGTCTCCGGTGTGAATTACCGTTCCTTCCAGGGAGCGGATTGCCAGTGCGCAGCCATCCACAATGGAATGGGCGACCCGGATGAATTCCACCGCGAAATTTCCAATATCGACAATGGTGCCGGGCTTCACGACATGCAGCTCAATCAGGCCTTCCAGTTCGTACTCTTTCAGTTTTCCCCGCACAAAGCCGAGCGTAAGGGCCGTTCCGTAGAGGGGAACCGGAAATTCCTGGAGTACGAAAGGCAGGGCGCCGATATGGTCTTCGTGGCCATGGGTCAGGAAAATGCCCCGGATTCTCTCGGCATTTTCGCGCAGGTAGGAGACGTCGGGGATGACCAGGTCGATGCCGAGCATGGAGGGCTCGGGAAACATGAGGCCGCAGTCAACGATGATGATGTCGTCACCATGCTCGTAGATGGTCATGTTCAGGCCGATTTCCCCCAAACCGCCCAGGGGGATGATCCTCAGGTCGCAGTTTTCGATTGTCTCAGAGGTCATTATCGCTCTTTCTGAACTTCAGGTTCAGGGTTGGTGCTCTTTGTCGTTAAAGAGCTGTCGGTTGTAAGTTCTGCAATCTTTTCATCGCAGCGGGCGATCCACTCCCTGCCGGGATTGGTGAGCCCGCGGATTGCGTACCAAGAGCTGCGCAGGGACCGGTAGGCGATCAGTGCCTTTTCGGTAGCTCCTGCCCGTTCGAGGCTCTCTCCAAGACTCCAGAGACGAGAGGCTGCGGTTTCCACGAGGGAGCTCCCCGGCGTGTACATATGGATTGCCGAGGAATAGTCGGAGATTGCCGCAATGTAATCTTTGCGTGCCAGCGCCTGTTCTCCCCGCGAAAACTGGCTATGCTGGCGAAAGAGGGTGTTCCCCCAGAATAGTACCACGAAGGTGGCTGCAATAAGAATACTCTGCAGAACTATTTTTTTTGCTGTTCCCACTGGGTCCGTCATCCTTTGAAGAAGTTCGGCACCAGAACGAGGAGGGTGCCGATGAGCCCGGCAATGACTCCGGCCAGTACGGCAAGGGCGGCCAGGCAGTCGAACGGTTTTTTCAAACGATGGGCTGCAGGAAGTCCCAAGGCGACCAGGGCGAGCCCTGCTGCGAGCAATGTTCCGTTGAAGAGGGACACCCTATGACTCCAGGCCGCTTTCAATGGCATCCCTGACGCGATCGATGAGTTCATCACGGCGTTTTCCGGTCGCTCCTTCGGTGGAGATCGGATCGCCGAAGCGGAGGCTGATTTTTCCCCTGTTGATGTGCAGCTGCTTCGGTGGGTTGACGGTTGCACTGCCATTGATGGTGAACGGCACGATCGGGACGCCTGCCCGGGCTGCCAGCAGGAAACCGCCCCGCTTGAAGGGAATGAGCTTGCCATCCATGGAGCGGGTCCCCTCGGGGAAGATGATGACACTGACACCGTTGCGGATCTTTTCCGCGGCGGATGCCATGGTCTTCAGGGCCTGGCGACCGTCGCTCCGGTCCAGAGGCAGATACCCGGCACGTTTCATGGCGTAACCGAAAAGCGGTATCCTGAAAAGTTCTGCTTTGGCAATCCAGCTGAAATGGTGCGGCAATCCGGCGTAAACGGTGAGGATGTCGAAATTGCTCTGATGATTGCCCATGAAGATCAGCGGGGTATCACGGGGGATCTTTTCGGCTCCCAGTACCTCAACCCTGGTGCCGGCAATCAATAAGCCAACGCGGCCCCAGATTTTACCGTAGGCATGAAGGAATTTCCCGGTCGGATCAAAAAAGGTAATCGGCACCCCGGTGACGATTACGAACAGAGTGAAGGGCATAAACAGCAGGAGAAAGAAAATTGCTCGTATCATGGAAAACTCCCGGACTTTATCGTGCTTAAAGTACTTTTTTTTCCGGGGAGAGTCAAATAATTCTGTTCCCTTCCGGCAGGTCGGCAAAAAGGCGCCGCAGAGTCGTGGTCTGCGGCGCCTTTCGGTGCGAGGTTTGTTGTCCGGGTTGTGTCTGGTTTACCGGGTCCGCTGTTGTCATTCCCGATGAAGTAATTCGAGGATGACAAACTTTATTGTTAAAGGCACTGAGGATGCGGAATGGATTCTCCGGTACCTTTCGCTTTATATCGGCTAGTTTTGTGACGCAAGGGGGATAAACTTGTACTTTTCAAAGATCTTCGCGGCGTTGGCAGACTTTAGATAGGTCATAAACTTTTCTGCTGCCGCACGGTTTTTCGAGTCCTTGATCAGGGCCACGGGGTAAACGATGGCGGAGTGGGATTCCGCAGGGGCGACAGCAACGACTACGCCGCTTTTCAGGATGACCGTATCCGTGTTATAAACGAGGCCGGCATCCACGTTCCCCGATTCAACATAGGCCAAGACCTGACGGACGTCTTTGGCGAACATGGTGCGCTTTTTAAGCGTATCCCAGAGATGGAGATTGGTGAGGGTTTCCTTGGCATACTTGCCGGCCGGTACCGTTTCCGGTTGGCCGATGCTGAGGGACTGTGCCTTGCTAACCAGGTCGTCAAAGCTCTTGATCCGTGTTTTCATTTCTTTCGAGACAATAAGTACCAGCGCGTTTCCGAGAAGATTCGACCGGGTTCCCGGAATCAGGAGGCCCTTTCTTTCCAGTTCATCCATTTGTCTTTTTCCCGCGGAGAGGAAAATATCAACCGGAGCCCCTTCCTCAATCTGTTTTTGAAGAAGACCCGAGGAGCCATAGTTTATTACCAGTTCCCTATTCGGGTTGCTTTTTTCATAAGACTCCTTCAAGGCAGCAAGGGCGTTCTTGAGGCTTACCGCTGCGGAAACCCGTATGGCTGTCTTATCGGCCGCGCTGGCGGTGAGCGGCATGAGAGCTCCGAGCAGGAAGACAGCCGCGGACAGAAGCGAGATCAGAGCTACAGACATTTTTTTCATGGTAGTGTTACCTCCTGTTGTTATGTGCCGTACGATAAATATATGCATAGGTAGTGCCGATAGAGGGTAACGGCGTGTGACGGGACCTGCCGGTGGTTACGGGCCTGATGGCGGTCTGGTCGGTCGGGAGTTCTCCGGTTGCAAATCAAGGAGAAACTGCCTGTTGCTGCGCCAGTTGCTGCCGAATAAATAGACGCAAGATCCTTAGGGCCTTTGTCCTGGCAGGTAAAAGCGGCATTTTGCACGATGGCAGGTGCCCGGTTGGGGAGTGGGCTGGGCGTTACTGTTATATAGCGCTCTACATAACGAAAGCAAGCACTTTTTTCGCATCCGCAGGTGATCGGCCGGAAACAGTTTCCCGGTGTTTTGAGTCCTGCCGGACGCGCGGGACAGCGGCAGAGGATTTGCTCTTCTTTCTTGAACAGGGGCAGGTTCTGGTCTACTATGAGCGAAGCACGCAGTGGACGAAAAGATACTACCCGGCAGGAGAGATGACATGCTCGAATACAAGGTTGTTGAAGTAAGTACCGTATCGGAGGATATTCTGGAAGAGGTTCTGAATGAATGGACCGGAGCGGGCTGGACGTTCGAAGGTATGCAGTTTGCCATGCGGGAATCGAGCAGAAGGCCGAGCATGGCCTTTGTCATTTTTACCCGGGAGTCCGAAACAAAAGGGAGCGAATAAATGGCGGAACGAGAGAAACTCTATCTGATTGACGGCTCATCGTATATTTATCGGGCCTATTTCGCTATCCGCCATTTATCGTCGCCCAAGGGCTTTCCGACCAATGCCCTCTACGGATTTACCCAGATGCTGCTGAAGGTGCTCAAGGATCACAAACCGGACCATGTGGCGGTAGTGTTCGATCTTGGCCGTCAGACCTTTCGTACCGAGTTGTATCCGGAATACAAGGCGAACCGGGCGGCCATGCCGGACGACCTGGTGCCCCAGATTCCCCCTATCAAGGAGATGGTCAGGGCCTTCAATATCCCGGTGCTGGAAAAGCAGGGCTTCGAGGCGGACGATATCATCGGGACCATCGCCCGGGAGTGCGAGGAAAAAGGAATGGATGTCGTGGTGGTGACCGGCGACAAGGATCTGATGCAGATCGTCACTGCCAACGTTACCCTGCTCGATACCATGAAGGACAAGATTTCTGGCATCCCCGAGGTGCTGGAGCGTTTCGGCGTCGAGCCGGAGCGCGTGGTTGAGATTCTCGGACTGGCCGGTGATACCTCAGACAATATTCCGGGCGTTCCCGGGGTCGGCGAGAAGACAGCCCTGAAGCTGATCCAGGAGTTCGGTTCACTGGATGCCCTGCTGGAAAGGGCCAAGGAGGTGAAAGGGAAAACCGGGGAGCGGCTGCGGGAGTTTGCCGACCAGGCGCGCCTGTCCCGGAAGCTTGCCACCATCGACCGGCATACCCCGGTTGACTATCGCTATGAAGATCTGGCCATTGCAGATCCCGACCCGAAACGACTTGCCGAGCTGTTCCGGGAATATGGCTTTACCACCCTGATGAAGGAGTTGACCAGCGAGGCGAGTCTTTCCACCGAAGGCTACCGGACGGTGCTGGCTGAGGAGGATTTCTCGGCCCTGTTGGCGGAGCTGGCCACAGTGCCGGCCTTTGCCGTAGACCTGGAAACCACCAGCCTCGATCCACTGAACGCCGAGATCGTCGGACTCTCTTTCTCTTTCCGGGATCATGAAGCGTATTATCTGCCGGTCGGTCATTGCTATCCGGGGGCGCCGGAACAGTTGTCCCGGGACCGGGTGCTGTCCGACCTGCGACCGCTTCTCACGGATCCGGAGCGGCCGAAGATTGGTCAGAACATCAAGTACGATTACCAGGTGTTGCGGCACTACGGCATTGAAATGCAGGGTCTCTGGTGCGACACCATGCTTGCCTCCTATCTTCTCAACCCGGTCCGTTCCAGTCATGGGCTCGATTCCCTGGCTGTGGAATTCCTCGACCACAAGATGATTTCCTTCCATGAGGTTGCCGGCAAGGGCAAGGACCAGGTCACTTTTGACCAGGTTCCGCTGGAATCTGCTTCGGTCTATTCCTGCGAGGATGCCGATGCCACCTTTCTGCTGCAGGAAATTTTCCTTCCCCGACTGGTTGAAGCGGGAATGGCCAGCCTGTTTTCCGACCTGGAAATGCCCTTGGTGAAAATCCTTGCCGAGATGGAATTGCAGGGAATAAAGCTCGATCTGTCGCTGCTCAGTGAGTTGTCCGGGCAGTTCAGCGTTCAATTGGCGACTCTGGAAAAGGAGATCTTTGCCTGTGCCGGCTGTGAGTTCAACATCAATTCGCCAAAGCAGTTGGGCGAGGTCCTCTTTGATCGCCTGAAGCTTCCGGCCGGCAGAAAAACCAAGACCGGCTGGTCAACGGACATGGATGTCTTGAGCCGCCTGGCTCTTGATCATGAGATTGCCTCCCTGATTCTGCAGTTCCGGAGTATTTCCAAGCTGAAGTCGACCTATAGCGATGCCCTGCCGAAACTGGTCAATCCGAAAACAGGTAGGGTGCATACCTCCTACAATCAGGCGGTTACCAATACCGGCCGCCTTTCCTCGTCGGAGCCGAACCTGCAGAATATTCCGATCCGCTCGGAGGAGGGACGAAAGATCCGCAGGGCCTTCATTGCTGAAGAAGGTTCGCTGCTCCTCTCTGCCGACTACTCCCAGATCGAGCTGCGGGTGCTGGCCCACCTTTCCGGTGACCGGGTCTTTTGTGACGCCTTTGCCCATGACGAGGATATTCACACCCGTACTGCCAGTGAGGTCTTCGATCTGCTGCCTGGGCTGGTGACACCGGAGATGCGCAGGCAGGCAAAAACCATCAACTTCGGTGTCATCTACGGCCAGAGCGCCTTCAGTCTGGCGCGGGAGCTTGGTGTGTCCACCAAGGTGGCCAAAGATT
The DNA here is from genome assembly GCA_963748325.1 of uncultured delta proteobacterium. GTDB lineage: Bacteria > Desulfobacterota > Desulfuromonadia > Geobacterales > Geobacteraceae > RPRC01. The sequence goes on from CAVVIJ010000002.1 coordinate 175,600, forward strand.
TCATCGATAACTATTTCCGCCGGCACAGCGGGGCCAGGGAATTTCTCGACGCCTGTGTTCGGAATGCCGAGGAGAATGGCTACGTCACCACCATCCTCGGCCGGAAACTACCTATTCCTGATATTGCCAGCAGCAACGGCAATATCCGCGCGTTTGCCCAGCGAAATGCCATCAACTACCCCCTTCAGGGCTCTGCCGCGGATATTATCAAGCAGGCAATGGTCCGGGTTGCGGATCGCATGAGGAGTGAGGGGCTCAAGAGCCGGATGCTTTTACAGGTGCATGACGAACTGGTATTCGAGGTCCCCGAGGAAGAGCGTGTCCAGATGGAGCAACTGGTTTGTCACGAGATGGAGCACGCGATTCCCCTGCGGGTTCCGCTCAAGGTTGATCTCAATTTTGGCCGGAACTGGAGCGAGGCACACTGAAGAAAACAAGAACGTCGGGCAAAAAAAGAAGGGAACCGGATATCCGGTTCCCTTTAACTTTTCAGTCTCTCCACTCTGCCGTGGGTTTGGGGCCTCACAGCGAGTTCCCAATTATGTGGGCATCTTTGTATCGCTTCAGGCAAATCCCGCAAATGGGGCAGCACACCACGACCTGAAAAACACCCGTTTTTATAAATATTCCGCAGGGGCTTGATAACCTCACAAGCATGGCAGAGAGACTACGCTTTGAGGGTAGCGCAGGATGGCAAAAAAATCAAGGAGCATTTGGTTCCGGCAAGCCCAGCTTTCGCAAGATCCGCTATCGTGCTGGATTCAGACAATTTCTGTTTTCATGCCATCTTGCTTTGAATCTGTACGAGAGACTTCGTGAAAGCCCCTGCCCAGCTCAAAATAGTGCCGTTTCCGGATGAATACCTGCTAGTTCTCTCTGAGCGAGTGTAATCGCTCCAGCTCTTGCATCAGCTTGTCAAAGCCGGGCAGTGTTAATGACTGGGGGCCGTCGGAGAGCGCTTTCTCCGGCTCCGGATGAACCTCCAGCATTAGACCGTCGGCACCTGCGATCAGTGCTGCCTTGGACATGGGCGGAACCAGGCTTCTTTTGCCGGTGGCATGGGAAGGGTCGATTATGATCGGCAGATGCGATAACTCTTTGATCAGCGGGATGACCGCCAGGTCGAGGGTGTTGCGGGTGGCGGTCTCGAAAGTCCTGATGCCCCGTTCGCAAAGGACTACGTTGGGATTTCCCTCTGCCAGGATATATTCGGCAGCGGCAAGGAACTCTTCGATGGTGGCGCACATGCCCCGTTTCAAGAGAACCGGTTTCTTGATCTTGCCCAGCTCCCTAAGCAGTTCGAAATTCTGCATATTTCTCGCACCCACCTGGAGCATGTCGGCATACTCGGCGACCACCCCCACCGTGTCGGGGCTCATGACCTCGGTTACAAAAGGCAACCCGCTGTCACGTGAAGCCAAGAACAGGAGTTTCAGCCCTTCTGCTCTCATCCCCTGGAAGGTGTGTGGACCGGTGCGGGGTTTGAAGGCTCCCCCGCGCAGCATGTCGGCACCGGCCGCTTTCACGGCCCGGGCGGTCTTGAGAATCTGCTCTTTGCTTTCCACGGCGCAGGGTCCTGCCATAATCACCGGACGCTTTCCAGCGCCAATCTCGATGTCTGCAACCTTGACGACGGTATTTTTCGGATGAAAGTCTCGCGAGACCAGTTTGTAGGGCTTCGAGACATGTATCACTTCTTTGACACCAGGCAGGGCGCGGACTGTGGAATCGTCTACATAGCCCTTGTTGCCGAGGACACCTATGGCGGTCCGTTCACTTCCCGGGATGGGTGCCGCGGAATAGCCCATCCGCTCCACTGCTTTGATAATTGTTTCGATCTGTTTCTTTCCTGCGTTATGGTTCATGACAATGAGCACGAGATCCTCCCGGGTGGGTGATGGCGGATTGTTGCATGTCTGCTTGGCTTGTGGAAATACTGTGAAAGAAGTACCATGAAATTTCCTTTGGTGGTAGTATTGTTTTCCTGTAGCCGCTGTTATTTTTGTAATGCAAACTGCACTGCCGACCGGCATCAACTGTGGTTACCAATGGAAAAGGAGAAGCCATGCGACTCAAAGACGAACAGATCGACAGGCTGGCGGAAAGAATTCTGTCTGATCTTGCCGAATCATCGCTCATTGTCTTCACAAAAGAGCGAGCCAATGCTTCCCGCTGCATCAAAGAAGTCATCAAGGCCGACATGGCCTCGGAAGAGCAGCTGGAAAGGGATGCCGAGCAGTTGCTTGAGAAGACCCTTCGAGCGATGGGAGGTGGCGAGGAGATCGACCGTCACAAGATGTTGAAGATGGTCAAGTCGAAACTGGCAAAAGAACGCAAAATCGTTCTGTAATCGGTTGGTACAGGAGGCAGGAATGCATATTTCCGAGGATCGGATTTCCCATATCGCCCATAGGATTCTGGACAAGCTCTGGGGGGACGATATCGTTGATTTTCCCGATGAAAGACGCGCATTGGAGGCTATCAAGGATTCCCTGACGCAGTATTTCTCCATTGCCGACGAGATTGATTCCCTTGTCAGGAAAAAACTTTCTTCCTATTCGCAGGCAAAGGTTCCGGGGAGCAGGGACTGGGAAATCCTCTACCAGAAATTCTACCGGGAAGAGGCTGATAAGAAGAAGTGGTGATAGCACCAAGTATGGATCCGGGGGTAATCAATTTTTTTTAAATTAGAGCTTGATTTTTCCCCGGGCCATGTTTATATTTTACGACGTGATTAGCACTCAACGGTTTTGAGTGCTAATTTTTTTCCAGAACAATTCCATATCCAAGGCAAGAAAGGAGAATGAAAGTTATGAATCTGAGACCTCTGCAGGACCGTATCATTGTAAAGAGACTTGAGGAAGAAAGCATGACCGCAGGCGGGCTCTATATCCCCGACACTGCTAAAGAAAAGCCCCAGAAGGGTGAAATCATTGCCGTAGGCAAGGGCAAAATCACCGAAGCAGGCAAGGTTATTCCCGTTGATCTGAAGATTGGCGATACTGTTCTTTTCGGAAAATATGCCGGTACCGAAATCAAGATTGATGGTGCTGATTACCTCATCATGCGTGAAGACGATATCCTCGGTGTAGTCGAGTAACGTCTGTCTCTTCATTTCACTATACAAAACAGAATATCTAATTTCCAAGGAGGATATTACAACAATGTCTGCAAAAATCATAAAGTTTGGCCAGGAAGGCAGAAATTCCATTCTGAGTGGGGTAAACATCCTTTCTGATGCAGTAAAGGTAACCCTCGGTCCCAAGGGCCGGAATGTTGTGATCGAGAAGTCCTACGGTTCCCCTGTTATCACCAAGGACGGTGTTACCGTTGCCAAGGAAATCGAATTGGAAGACAAATTCGAGAACATGGGCGCACAGCTGGTGAAAGAGGTTGCTTCCAAGACCTCCGATGTTGCCGGTGACGGTACCACCACCGCAACCGTTCTTGCCCAGGCCATCTACAGCCAGGGTGCAAAGCTTGTTGCGGCCGGCACCAACCCCATGGACATCAAGCGCGGCATCGATCAGGCGGTTGAGACCGTGGTAGCCGAGCTGAAGAAGATCTCCAAGCCGATCAAGGATCACAAGGAAATCGCCCAGGTCGGAACCATTTCCGCAAACAACGACAAAACCATCGGCGACATCATTGCCCAGGCCATGGAAAAGGTCGGCAAAGAAGGCGTCATTACCGTTGAAGAAGCCAAGTCCATGGAAACCACCCTGGAGACCGTGGAAGGGATGCAGTTCGACCGTGGCTACCTCTCCCCGTATTTCGTGACCGATCCGGAGCGCATGGAAGCATCGCTGGAAAATGTCAGCATCCTGATCCATGACAAGAAGATCAGCAACATGAAGGATCTTCTCCCGATTCTCGAGCAGACTGCCAAAACCGGCAAGCCTCTCCTGATCATTGCCGAGGATATCGAAGGCGAAGCCCTCGCAACCCTCGTTGTCAACAAGTTGCGCGGTGTATTGAATATCTGCGCTGTCAAGGCTCCCGGTTTCGGTGATCGCCGCAAAGCGATGCTGGAAGATATTGCCATTCTTACCGGAGGCACCGTCATTTCCGAAGAGCTTGGATTCAAGCTTGAAAACACCACGATGGATATGCTCGGCTCTGCCAAGAAGATTACCATCGATAAGGACAACACCACCATTATTGATGGTGCTGGCGCCGAGGCCGACATTGATGGTCGCGTCAAGCAGATTCGTGCCCAAATCGAAGAAACCAGCAGCGACTACGATCGTGAGAAACTCCAGGAGCGTTTAGCCAAGCTTGTGGGCGGCGTTGCCGTGATCAAGGTCGGTGCAGCAACCGAAACCGAGATGAAAGAGAAGAAGGCACGCGTTGAAGATGCTCTTCACGCTACCCGCGCAGCAGTTGAAGAGGGCATCGTTCCTGGCGGCGGAGTTGCCTATATTCGCACCCTGGCAGCTCTTGACTCTCTTAAGCTCTCGCACGACCAGCAATTCGGTGTTAACGTGATCAAGCGCGCCCTTGAAGAGCCGATCCGTCAGATCTCCGCAAATGCCGGTGTTGAAGGTTCTATCGTGGTTGACAAGGTGAAGAACGGTAAAGATGCCTTCGGTTACGATGCTTCCGAGGACCAGTATGGCGACATGGTGGCATTCGGAATCATCGACCCGACCAAGGTTTCCCGTTCTGCTCTGCAGAATGCAGCTTCCGTGGCAGGCCTGATGCTCACCACCGAAGCAATGATTGCCGAAAAGCCGAAAAAAGACGGCGGCGCAATGATGCCTCCTGGCGGCATGGGCGGCATGGGTGGCATGGGCGGTATGGGTGGCATGGATTACTAATATCCGGCTTGCCCCGATTGTCTCAACAGAAAAGGGAGCGGAATTTCCGCTCCCTTTTTTTATTCTTCGTTGGCGATCCGGTGGCGCAGCTGTAGCGGCAGCTACTTTTCGATGCCGATCCGCGCCGGAGCCCCTGCCTTGAAGTAGTGTTTGACCTCCCGCATCTCGGTCACCAGGTCGGCGGCGTCCAGTATTTCAGGAGCTGCATTCCTGCCGGTGAGCACAAGCTCCACCTGCTCGTGTTTCTCTTTGATCAGCTGCAGGAGCTCTGCTACGCTCACCAGGTCATAGAATACGGCGATATTGATCTCGTCAAGGATGACCAGGTCATACTCGGCACCCGTTACGGCTTCCCGGGCCAGTTCGAAGGCCTTGCGGGCGCATGCGGTTACCTCGGGCCCCGGGTTCTTTCCCCTGAGCCAGCCCTTGTGCCCGGTCTGGATAATGGTCAGGTAGGGGGCGAGCAGTTCTGCTGCCAAGTGTTCGCCGCACGGTTCGGTGCCCTTTGCGAACTGGATCATGCAGATCCGAAGTTTCCTTCCTGCGGCCCGGAAGGCCAAGCCGAGGGCTGCCGTGGTTTTTCCCTTGCCATTGCCGGTGTATACTTGAACATAACCTTTTTCAAGCATGTGATTCATTATCTTTCGCTCCTGTAAATTTTGGTTTCTTCACCAAGGCAAAATTTCCCGTTCCTATCCGGAAACGGTTCCTTTTCGCCCTGGCTGTGTCAATTCGCGGGCTTGCTTGTGCGGCGTACCAGTGTACGCCTCCGCGCAATCCATTGATTTTCTTGCCAGAACAAAAATACCTCGTTTCCGAATTGAAAACCAATAGTTTCACCTCCGGAGTTTCCGGATGAAAACTAGTTGTGATCAGGAGTCATGCCCACCAAGTTCCAGTGTCGTTCGAGAGGCTCACCCTGTCAAGGTCAAAAAATAATAGCTGAGAGTACGTGACATTTTCTCCGGAATTATCTATTCTTTAATCCGTCCGGAAAGTCTTTTACACGGATCTCTTGATGAGATATGTTTCGCCGGGTATTTACGGCAGGGCTGACCGGGAAGCTCAAAATAAAGGAGTCTGCTTGTGTTTATTCGGGGTAAGGCGCTACTGTTTTTTGCCTTCTTTCTTTTGCTTCTTCCCAATACTGTCAGGGCTGCTGAAGAGTTCTATGCCGGTGATAGCAACGTCATCGGAACAATGAGGAGCTATGTCATCAAGGAAAGCGACTCGTTGATCGAACTCGCCAGAAAATATGACCTCGGCTACAACGAGATTTCCGAGGCCAATGAAAAATTGGATCCTTTTATTCCGAAGCTGGGGGCCACCGCCAGGATACCAACCTTCTGGGTCCTGCCGAATCTGCCCCGCGAGAAGGGAATTATCATCAATCTGTCGGAACTGCGCCTCTACTACTACCCTTACGACGGTGCCAAGTTCGTCTATAGTTTTCCCATAGGTATTGGTGACGAAGGGACCGAGACGCCGCTCGGAGTTTTTACCATCATCGAAAAAAGGGTCAATCCGACCTGGTATGTGCCGAAATCCATCCAGGAAGAGCGGCCGGATATGCCTGCCCAGGTCCCTCCCGGCCCTGATAATCCCCTTGGCACCCATGCTTTGCGTCTTTCCATCGGATCGGTTCTGATTCACGGCACAAACAAACCGTGGGGTACCGGAAGAAGGGTCAGCCATGGCTGCATACGACTCTATCCCGAAGATATTCCTGAGTTGTACAAGCTGGTTCCGGTAGGTACAAAGGTCATTATTTTACGACAGCCGGTAAAACTTGGTTTAAAAGATGGCAGAATTTATCTTGAGGTACATCGGGGGGAGACGGTCGACTATTATCAGGAGGCATTGAAGCTGATCATGGCGAGAAAACTGTTGCCCCGCGTCGATAGGGTAAAGCTTTGGCGGGTTCTGCAAGAAAAGTCCGGTTTTCCGGAAGACATTTCCCGGTAGCGTCTCGTGTGGTTAGTTCGCCGCCCTGATTCCGAGGGGTTTTGGTCTCTGACAAGGCAAGGCGATACAGGCATGGTGGAGCTTTGACGAGGGTACTCTCAAAACAGAAACGGGCCCGGGATGATTGCGTATCCCGGGCCCGTCGTGTTCATGCGTTACGTAGTATTACTTTTTCTGGCCGAGCTCAAATGCCTTGCCGCAACGGGCTGCGCAGGCATCGGCTTTCTGCGCTGCCGCATCGGCCTTTGCTGCTGCATCTGCTGCGGCCTGTTTGGCTGCATCAACGTCGCCGGAGAGCGTCGACATTTTGCCATCCATATCGTTTACCTTGTTCTCGAGTGCGCCTACCTTGGACTCAAGGGTGCAGAGTCTTGCGTTCAAGGGATCCGTTTGCTCCTTGACGAAGTTTTCCGTTGCACAACCGCTCAGTGCTGCGACACTGAGAAGCGCCATTAAGATTACCATTTTTTTCATTGTCCATTCCCTCCTTGGAGACGATTTTACCGGCTGGACTCACTGTCACAGCCTTTTTGCATTCATTTGCTTTCTACTAAGATACCAGTTACTATGTCAATTGCAATCTTTCAATGTGAAGTTTTTTTCTTTAGAGATGTTATCGCTGCTTCTTTGTTTTTTTCTGCCGGAACATGTGACGGTCGGCACCACCCTGTAATTTGTTCTTATCCTTGACAGGGTGGGGTTGTTTTGGTATTCACAATAGCATCGCACGGGCGATTAACTCAGCGGGAGAGTGCTACCTTCACACGGTAGAAGTCACTGGTTCGATCCCAGTATCGCCCACCATGAAACCGACGTGGCCAGGTCAACAACCTGGCCATTTTCTGTTCAAGATATCAGATTGATTTAAAATTGACAGTTGTTGATCTTCTCTCATCAAGTCTTTACAGCAAGCACAATTACTCCTGCCTTACGTGGCATTGTGTACATTCTGTGCCCAAATTGTGCCTCACGCTTTTCCAGTTTAACCGTAATTCTGAGTTGAAATGCGGTTTGTCACAGCTACTCTTGGCTTCTCCTTTTGTTTTTTCCTATGTATCCAGGCAGCCTGGGATACTTTAAATAGATTTTTCAAAATGATACCTGCAATGACAGGTAAGTATTTATTTTGACAGTCGAGATTGCAGGGCGTCGGCTGTCCGTGTAGAATTCATACTGAGGTTACAAATGAAAAGAGGAGATAATCCATCAACCGAAGCTGCCGAACTGCGCCGTAATGCTGAAGCGCTGTTGGATTCGAAAGCCACAGGGGAAAATAATCCACGGTCAGAGTCTGATATGAGGCGGCTCCTCCACGAGCTTCAGGTCCACCAGGTCGAGTTGGGGATGCAGAACGAAGAACTGCGTCGGGTCCAGGAGGAGCTTGGGGTATCGCGGAACAAGTACACCGAATTCTACGACTTCGCACCGGTCGGGTATTTTGCCTTTGATCAACAGGGACTGATCCGTGAGGTAAATCTTGCCGGCGCGCAACTGCTGGGAATCGATCGGCAGCGACTGGTTAATAAACCCTTCAGCGGCTTTATTGCAGATGAAGAGGGCCGGGAGGTTTTTTTCAGGCACCTTGAATTGCTTCTGCACCGAAAGGTCGCTCTGAGATGCGAAATCAAGCTAAAGGTAAGCAAAGGCAGCCCGGCCCATTGTCAACTTCAGAGCCAAGCGGTGGATACCGCCGAACCTGAGGCCACGTACATCCTGACCTCGATTGTTGACGGCACGGTCCGCAGGCAACTGGAAGAGAAGCTGCAAAATGCCCATGATTTGCTGGAAGTGACAGTTCAGCAGCGAACGGGGGAGTTGACCAAGGCCAACGCGAAACTTCAGCAGGAAATAGAAGAACGCAAGGAGGCTGAGAAGTCGCTCCATGCTGCGATTGCACAAATCAAGCAGCTGAAAGAACGGCTCCAGGCCGAGAACATCTACCTGCAACGGGAGGTTTTCGGGGAGTCAACCTTCGGCGAGATCGTCGGTCAAAGCAGTGCCATGTCCTATGTATTCTTTCGGGTCGAACAGGTCGCACCCCAGAATGCGACTGTTCTCCTCCTGGGCGAAACCGGCACCGGTAAGGGGGTTGTCGCCCGTGCCATCCATAGCAGCAGTGCCCGCAAGGACCGGCCAATGATTACGGTCAACTGCACATCACTGCCGGCGAATCTCATTGAAAGCGAGCTGTTCGGCAGGGAAAAGGGTGCGTTCACCGGGGCAAATGTCCGTCAGATTGGGCGCTTCGAGTTGGCCGATGGCGGCACCATATTTCTCGACGAAATCGGCGAGATGCCGCTGGAGCTGCAGAGCAAGCTGCTCCGATTCATTCAGGACGGCGAGTTTGAGCGATTGGGAAATCCTCGTACCATCAAGGTCAATGTACGGATCATCGCCGCCAGCAACCGAAATCTGGAAGATGAGATCCGCAACGGCAGGTTTCGGGAAGACTTGTTCTACCGGCTCAATGTTTTTCCGATCACGATTCCGCCCCTGCGACAGCGCGTGGAAGACATCCCGCTGCTCGTCCATCATTTTATTGCTAAATTCAACAAGAAAATGGGCAAGAAGATCGAGTCAATATCGAAAGAGACCATGAAGGTCCTCCAGGAATACAGTTGGCCAGGCAACGTGCGGGAGTTGGAAACTGTCATAGAGCGAGCGGTAATTACCAGTCAGGGTAACACACTACAGGTACTCGACCGGTTCGACACGTTCCGCAAGGCCGGGGAAGTGACAGTGCAGGACGTTAAGGCCCTTGCCGATCTTGAACAAGACCACATTCTCCAGGTGCTCAAGGCAACGGGTTGGCGCATCGAAGGGAAAAACGGGGCCGCGCTGCTCCTCGGTCTCAACCCCAGTACGCTTCGTGCCCGGATGCGCAAATACGGTATTACCCGCCAATAAAAGACTTCCGTTTGTCACCGAGACCGGTTGGGTCCCCTCCGGAAACTCCGGATGTGAAACAATTTCAGCCTCGGCTCGGTCCGTCATATGTGGCAGTTATGTTACATATGACGGAAGCCGCTGACGGATTGCCCCCACACTACACAGTATCCTATTATTTATATCATTAAAATTAGTACCTTACGGCTTCGATGCAGGAAGGAGATCTCCGGCACGTTCGTTGCGATATACCTTCTTAGTAGAAGATGGGCACTTCCTTTCGTTCCGGAGTTTGAATTTCAATTATGCATGGGGGAACGTATATGAACTCACCATATATTCGTGAGTATCGGGATTGGAGTGCAGATCTATTTGGAGTGGAGGATCTGGTAACCTGTAAAATATGTTTCTTTTCAGGGAGAGCAAAAGCAGTCTCACGCTATGCCCGACTTTTCGGCGTGCCCGTGGGGCTTAGGATGCTTTGCCCGTCATGCGCTGCAGTATTGTGTCAGGGTACCGCGATTGCGGGCTAGTGTCCCGTGCGGTTGATTCATTCATTGTAATTCCGGTTCTTTTGCCCTCTGGCTGCGTTGAGAATCCTCGTCAGAGCCCCACTATGCCTGCCCTCGCCTTGCCAGAGGCCAAAATTCCACGGGATTACTGCTGCGAACTAACAGTACGGGACACGAGTTCCCCAATTAAAAAAACGCCCAAAAAGCGGTACTCGATGGCGACAGTCTGAAAGAAACCGTCAAGGCGGTACTGGCCGACATTGACCAAATCATGACCGAAATGCCCCAATAGTAATGATTGCAGGATCAGCAGCCAACTCAAGGTTCCGATGGAGGAGTAGCATGAAATCAAGTAAGAAGGATGCGGTGGCAGGCTCTTTTCACAAAGCCAAGGGGACGGTCAAGGAGGCGGTTGGGAAACTCAGCGATAATTCGAAGTTGGAAGCAGAGGGTTCCCGTGAAAAGCTTGCCGGTAAAGTTCAGAAAAAATTTGGTCGGCTCAAGAAAGTTTTCGGGAAATAGAGGCGGCGACGTGTCAAGCACCACCGAGTGTTTTGTTCCCTCGAAGAAGGTTGCATGATACATCGCATCCGGACTCCGAAAGGCATGAAGCCTTGGGAGTAAAATTGTTCAATCACACAACAGAAACAACAAGAGGAGAACCTGCACATGAAAAAAATGTATGGATCAGTAGTAATGGTGGCAGCGGTTTTTGTTTTTCTCATGACCAGCGTGCCGGCATTTTCACAGATGAGGGAAATGCCGATGAAAGGGCATGGAGTAGGTCACGGAGAGATGATGGGAATGGGCTCAATGGACATGATGGGCAATTGCCTCGTGCATGCCGATAAAATGGGGCTTACCGAGAGCCAGGTCATGAAGATGAAGCAAATGCATCGTGAAATGCAAAAAAAACAGGCCCAATTTGTGGCTGACCTGAAGATTGCAGAGATCGACCTTATGGGAATCATGGATGTAAAAGATTTTGACTTGGAGAAGGCAAGCGCTCAAGTTAAAAAAATTGGAGAAATTAAAACAGCACATCAGTTGGAAATGCTGAAAGCCATGAAAGAAATGCGGACAATGTTGACGGACGACCAGTTTAAAAAAATGCAGAAAATGATGCCCATGAAGATGGGTGTGAAGAAATCGGGAAAGAGGATGTTGAAGAAAAATAATAGACAGTAGCTGTATCGTTTCGTTCACCACGAAGAATGCTGCGGTAGCATTGGCTTGAAAGTGAGGCAACCCGGCTGAATTAAACCTGTCAACCAAAACGTGCCAACGACGTCAATAGAGTTGAGGATGTAAAGAACAGGCTGTGCAACTAGTAGTCCGTTTCCAAGACTAAAGAGACTGTATGATTACTGCCGGCGGCTATGGTTATGCATGCGCCTGCAGTGAAAATGCACAATCAAAGGAGGAAACAATGAAGAGAAATATTTTGTTGGCAATGGTTGTAGTGACAATGTCCGTAGTACTGGGTGGATGTTTGGTCGGGCTGGATGATGGCCGGCATGGAAGAGGCGGTTACGATAGAGACGGCGGGCATCACCGGGATGGAAGAGATGGCGGATATGACAGGGATGGCGATCATGACAATTATCAGAGGTAGTAAAAACGACGTAAAAAAACATCACTATAATTCCGGCCGGATTACCTGGGCATGAATTAATAAAGGAGGCTATTAAATGGTAAAGTATCTTTTGGGAACAATGCTTTTGGCATTGTTATGTGTATTTCCCGTGCCCTCAATGGCAGGGGTGAACGTAAGCATCGGCGTTTCCCTGCCGCCACTTATCAGATTTTCTGCCCCACCAGAAGTGGTAGTGATTCCAAATACCTATGTCTATGCTGTCCCGGACGTTGGTGTGGACATCTTTTTCTACAATGGCTATTGGTGGCGTCCGTGGGAAGGCCGCTGGTACCGCTCGCGGCACTATAACTCAGGTTGGAAGCACTATAGAAGAACCCCGGGTTTTTATTCACATGTACCGTCAGGCTGGAGAAATAATTACCGGGATCATCGTTGGAACGGACAGAAATGGAACCATCAGCGAATTCCTCAGCGCCAGCTTCAGCGGAACTGGAGAACCTGGGAAAGAAACAAGCATTGGGAACGTAATAATTACTGGGGTGTGCAAGGGAAACATCAGTCGAAATCTCGAGGATACCAATCGCAACGTTCGCAGTCGCAACACCAGAAGGCACCAAAACATTCCAACTCTGGTCATGGAAAATCTGAAGGAAGGGGTGGGCACAGAGGGGACAAAAGGTAGAATAGCTCATTGTCTATTCCTCTACGAAAAGGCGGCCATCATTACATTTTTCGGGTAGCGCAAGAAAGCTTGTGAAGTTTCTGCGAATGGCCATAGTAACACGCATGTCAAGAGTACAAGACCAAAGAGATTGAATGACCACTGCCGGCTGCCATACAGATGTGGTACCGGGCAGTGGCAATCTACAATCAGAAAGGAGGATCCCATGTTGTGGACCATTGCGGTAATTCTGATTATTCTGTGGGTGTTGGGTCTGGTAAGCAGTTACACGATGGGAGGTTTTGTTCATTTACTGCTGGTCATTGCCATTATTGTTATAATTATCCAGGTTATCCAGGGACGTAGATCCTGACGGTGCCAACGCAGCAAAAAAAGTAGACTCATGGAATCCCATTCTGGGAGAAACTGACGTTTTGACGGAGAGAATAATCATGCTGATTAAGGTTTCAACAGATAAAACAGTGAGCGAGACTGCGGCTGCCTTGCAGACAGCTGTCAAGGCCAATCACTTTGGCGTCATGCAGGTTCACAATCTCAAAGAAACCATGGAGAAGAAAGGCGTGGAGTTCTCTCGAGAATGTCTGATCTTCGAGGTGTGTCAACCTCAGCAAGCGAAGAAGGTGCTCGACCAGAACATGAGCGTCTCCACGGTACTGCCATGCCGAATTTCCCTGTATGAGGAGAGCGGTAAAACTATTCTTGCTACTCTGAAGCCAACCACGATGCTGGCGATGTTCAACTCGCCGCAACTGGAAGGGGTGGCACGGGAAGTGGAGGACACAATTGTCAAAATCATGAAGGAAGCGATTTCATGATGAGCGACTTGCCATGCTGATTGCCCCAATTCGTGCGATCAGCCTGGCAACCTCAAAATAATCGTGAGCCGTCGGTATAAAGGGACCTCGGTTATTTCTCCAAGAAATACAATCGCTAAAGACGTGCAAATGATTGCCTCAAGGTGATTCGTCGTATGTGGAGGTTATGATACTGCTGACGGCTTTCCTTTCGCCTCGCCATCAATTCCCCCCATCCCCCCCCTTTTCACTGACCTTCTGCGCTCACAAAAAAAGCTTGTATTCTCTGGTACGCCGGGTGCGTTTTATTAGTGCAGCAGAATACCTGCAATGTTGTCTTTTCGGTGAACGTTGCGTTGCGAGATGATTGTATGTGCTTTGAAGAAAATGACCAGGATACACCTGCAGGAAGGAGAAAAAATGCGAAATTGGATTAAAACGACGATCTTTCTGTTTCTCGCTATGAGTAGCATGGTGCTTCCCTGCCTGGCTGAAGAGGCACCGCGCGTGGTGGTTGGTCGTGTCTACCAGGTCGAGGGTGATCTGCTCCGTTATGTCCCTGATGAAAATGACTGGGTGGCAGTGGTCAGGGACGCACCATTCGGCACAGAGGACACTCTTTATTCAGGAGACGGGGGAAGGGCTGAATTGGCTGTTCCCAACGGCAGTTGGATCCGGGTCGGGAGCAGTACACAACTCCAGTTCATCGATCTTGAGACTGATCTGACAGAGACTGATGTGGCTTCCGGCATTGCCCGGTTTTACAACAAAGGTTCCCGGACTGTCATTAAAGCCACCTGTCCCTACGGATATGTACTTGCCGACCCCGGCACAGCCTTCGATTTCTATGTGGGTGATAACTCGGTCGAAGTGGTTGCGCTGCAGGGGGACGTAAGTTTCGTTCACTCGGCAACCGGCACCAGGTACGACGTCTCAGCCGGGTCTGCATCGATTCTCGCCGATGAGAACCAGGTGTCATCGGGGGAGGGAACCGTTGATCCGGACTGGGACCAATGGAACGCAGAGCGCGATAACTTCTGGGCCGAGAAGGCAAGGGAGAGGGGCCTGTCTGCCGTATATCTTCCACCCAATCTTCAAAACGAGTCATATGCCCTGGAAGAGAATGGCAGGTGGGAGAGGGTTCCCTATGAGGGAAGTCCGCGCTGGTTCTGGCGCCCTACCACCGTTGCTTTTGGTTGGTCTCCTTTTACGGTGGGCCGCTGGACTGACTGGTACGGGGACCAGACATGGATACCGTCAGAGCCTTTCGGTTACGTTACCCACCATTACGGCAACTGGGTATATATAAGCAACAACTGGTACTGGGCTCCGCCGGTAGCAAATGTACAGATCGGTCTTCCCCTGCTGAATATCGGTTTTTACTGGAACCCAGGCAGGGTCTCCTGGATACACAGCGGAGCTTACGTGGGGTGGGTGCCGCTGGCGCCGAGAGAGACCTATTACAGCTACCGCAATTGGGGCGGGCCGCATGAAATGGTCGTAAACAACATCAACATCCTGCGTGTCAACATCAATGTGCGAAATTATGCCTACGCAAGGCATGCAATTGTGGTCAACCAGAATAATTTCTATGGTGTGAACAATTACAGAAATGTCAGGGTGACCAATATAAACAATACCACCATCATCAATAACTACCGTGCTGCACCGGTGGTCAATGCTACGGTGATAAACAATTACCGTACGAACAAGCAGCGGTACAATTTTGCGAACATTCCGGTCCGGGAGAAACCGCACAATAGCGTAATAAAGAGAATCCAGCGAAATGATGCGATCATTGTCAAGGACCGGGGCAGAAGAGAAAACGCCGCTGTGATCCAGCAACAGGTGAAGCGCATCCCTCAAGGCAGAGTCATCCGGGACTCCCGGGTCCCACTGCCCAAGATAACGAATCGCATCGTCCCGGCCAAAGAGGTGAACCGGCCGGAATCCGCAGTACGGTTTCAACAGAAAGAGATAAAAAAGCGAGCAAAGGGCGCAGCGGAAACACGACCGGTTCAGCGTGAGGCCCCTGTCCGAACCAGGGAGCCGGAACGAGTTGCACCACAAAAATCCGTCCAGCCAGAGAAACCGGTTCAAATCAGGAGAACGCCGCAACCGGCTCAGCCCAGTCAGGTGAGACCGGAACGGGCGCAGCCGTCACAGCCGGTTCAGCGAGAGACCCCTATCCGAACCAGGGAACCGGAACGGGTTCACCAAAATTAAGAAATGGACCGGACCGGAACGGGCGCAGCCGTCACAGCCGGTTCAGCGAGAGACCCCTGTCCGAACCAGGGAACCGGAACGGGTTGCACCGCAAAAATCGGTCCAGCCAGAAAAACCGGTTCAAATCAGGAGAACGCCGCAACCAGCTCAGCCCAGCCAGGTGAGACCGGAACGGGCGCAGCCGTCACGGCCGGCTCAGCGTGAGGCCCCTGTCCGAACCAGGGAACCGGAACGGGTTGCACCGCAAAAATCGGTCCAGCCAGAAAAACCGGTTCAAATCAGGAGACCGCCGCAACCGGCTCAGCCCAGCCAGGTGAGACCGGAACGGGCGCAGCCGTCAAAGCCGGCGCAGGAAGCAGCACCCGTGAAAGTGAAGGCTGTTAGTCCGGATAAACGGGTGAAGACCAAAGCGGAACTCGAAGAGCAGAAGGCCAAAAAGGAACGTGAAAAACAGAAGAATCGACGATGATTCAATAAAACCGGATAGGGTACGCAACTGCGGATTTCGGAACCGGAGGGATGGGGAGTTTTTAGGCTCCCCATCTTTTTTTTGCTGCTGCCTGTGGCGTTTATATGTCATGACCCTGACGTGTGCCTGATAGCCTCAACAATTATTACCAGGCTCAATAAGAACCAGGGCCAGGTTGAAATTCTCAAGCGACAGCTGCTGTCCGGCTGACCTCACCTTCAGCCCCGAAAATACACATCCTCTGTCAATAAAAGGCGGCCGGGTAAGGCGCGCGCATATCTGGCTCAACATGGTCCGTCACATATGGCAGTTGCGTTATATATGACGGTAACCTCTGACGGTTTTCCCCGCCATTCAAATGTTAACCTGCTATTCCACCAATATATTCAGGGTGTTGCGATCTTCGTTTTATCAGTTTTCTCTGGCACGCTAGTTGCGATTTACCTTTGTAGGAAGAACGCGAGCTTAGCCCTGTTTTTTGTGAAAGTGGTGAGTTTAAACACTCAGCCTGAAAAACCTGATGGGTGAGGCTGCGGTAGGTGTGCCAAGCGGAACTTCCACGGAGAAGGAGAGTCACCATGTTAGGAACTATAGTAATCGTTGTTTTGGTTTTGATGTTGCTGGGTGCTTTGCCAACATGGCCCCACAGCCAAAAATGGGGCTACTACCCGAGTGGCGGGATCGGACTGATCCTTTTAATTCTGATTATTCTAGTCCTGTTGGGCCGGTTATAACTGGCCTGACCTGAAAGTCAGCGTTGTCTCCTATGCAGGAGATCTTTGGAGAGGTTCAGTACGCAAGGTGGCAAAACTGAACGCCTGTATTCAAAGAACTGACAGTGCATGACCGGGAGCAGTGTGAAGAGCCCGTTCCCGAAAGGTAAAGAGGGAGGTGTAATAAGCTCATGTCATTACTTCACGTGGCAATTGTCCTGATCGTGGTTGGTTTTATTCTTTGGCTTATCAACCGATTTATTCCAATGGCAGGTTCCATAAAATCGATTTTAAATATCGTTGTTGTGATTGTTGTCATTCTTTGGCTTTTGAATGTTTTTGGAATATTCACTTCTCTTCCCTCGATTCATCTGGGGAAGTGAGTAGCCAATAATCATACAGAATCAGCATGGAGCGAACACCGAATGCACGGTGAAGACAGAAAGTATCTTCGGCAAACGTTATCTTTAAAAGTGATCGCACTTCAACCAGGTTACGAAAAACCATCATGAAGCGACATCATGCTTTTCACAAGCAGACAGAAAGAATCTGCACTATCCATATTGTTTCACGTCTCAAGGAGAAAACCGATGATCGACGTTGCTATCAAGATAACGGTACCCTCTGAAAAACGGAAAGAGGTCTTTCAAACTTTCAAGGCGGTACTTGCCCAGATCCGCCGCGAGCAGGGTTGTCTAAGCTGCAATTGCTATGTGGATGTGGAGGCTGAAAACAGTATGTATTTCAAGGAAGAGTGGCAGGCCATCGGTGACTTGAACACTCATTTGAGGTCTGTCCATTTCGGAATTTTGCTTGGGGCAATGAAACTGCTCAACAAGGAACCGGAGATCAGGATCAACACTATAGCGGCAACGGCGGGAGCCGAGGCAATCAAGGCGGCGCGGGCATAAACGGGAAACAGTTCGTTGCCGGTGCCGTGTTTCGCTGAATCAGTGGGAACTTGGTCATAATCCAGCCGGTTTGGTGCCAGGCATTTTGCCACATTGCAAGAAAAAGAGGGGATACAATGATGCGACGATCAAATGCTGTACGCACTCTCTGTGCAACAATTCTGGTGCTAGTCATCCTTGTCGCGGGTTGCGGTTCAAAATCAGACCCGCAGACGGGTGTCGTATCAATCAACCCCGCAGAACTATTTGCCGATATTTCTACCAGCATTCAACAACCGGTAACAAGGGCTTTGGACGGTTGGGATTGGACCAGCTTCATCGGCAATTTCGGCTCGCTGCTGATCAATTTCAGCAATACCATCGAGATGCAGAAGGTTACCTATCAATCCACCGGAGCGGACGGCCAGCTGCACACCATGACCGGGTTGCTGATCCTTCCGCAAGCGATCTTTGGCGGCAGACCTTCGGTACCGATTCTCATGTACCAGCATGGCACCGAGGTGTACCGGCCCTTCTCACCGTCACAGTACCTGACCCACCGGAACAAGCCCACCGACTACCCGGAAGTAATGGTTGCCGCGGCAATCGCCGCTACCGGCTATGCGGTTGCCTTGGTCGATTACGAGGGCATGGGTGATAATACGGATATCCAGCCTCACGTTAATGGTGCGGTACTTGCGCAGCAGGTGATCGATCTGCTCAGGTCCAGCCGTGACATAATCGCGGGAACAACCTCACCCTGCACGTGGAATAACCAGCTCTTTCTCATGGGGTTCTCCGAAGGGGGATATGTGACCATGGCAGTAACGCGGGATCTGCAGCTCAATCATGCAGCCGAGTTCACGGTTACCGCCTCGGCCCCACTTTCCGGTCCCCATGACCTTTCCGGCGTTATGCGCGGAGTAATCCTTTCGGACAACACCTTCAAGTCCCCCTACTTTGTTCCGATGATCCTTACCAGCTACAACTATGCTTATGGGGGGCAGACGTCACTCTTCAACCCGGCCACTGCTATGATCGCCCCATTCAACACAACTGTTCCCCCGCTTTTCGACGGCAATTTCCAATCCGACACGATCAGCGAGGCAATGGGGATGGACTTCACAACGCCGATCTTGATCGTGCCAAAGAGCGTCCTCAGTCAGGGGTTCATTGACCAGCTTACCGACACCACGAGCACTGTGGTTACCTTGTTGAAGGAAAACGACTCGTACCGGTTGCCCGGGCAACCGGATTCCGTCTGGGTGCCGACCGTCCCGATGCGGATGATTCATCATCCGGACGATGACCTGGTTCCCTTCGCCAACTCGCAGGTTGCTTACAACGCTTTCGTCAATGCCGGTTCCGTGACTGTCCAGCTGGTGGCAGAGACCGCCGTCATCACTATCTCAAACGACCCGGTCAAGACGGTCCACGTCGGTTCGGCCTTTCCGGAGCTGCTCGATGGCTGGGAATGGCTCGACGGCTTCAAGCAGTAGGCGCACAGGAAAGGGGTGACGAGCAAAGTGGAATCCCCGGGTCTTCCGGGGCGCGTGACAAGGAGAGGCAGACGTCATACGAGCACTCCTTGGGAAGGCTTTTGTACAAAATAATAATTCATCAACAAAAAGGAGAAATCATCATGCTAAAATTGAATCGAATTCTGAAATTTATCGCCTGTCTGGCACTGATAACCTCATTCATGGGCTGTGCATCCACACGGACACATGAAGGCACTGGCGGGTATGTCGATGACACGGCAATCACAGCCAAGGTAAAAACCGCAATCCTTACCGATTCAGATCTGAAAGTCATGCAGATCAATGTCGAGACCTTCAAAGGGGTTGTTCAGTTAAGCGGTTTTGTTGACTCGCAAAAGATGGCCACAAAGGCCGCAGAAGTTGCCCGCGAGGTATCTGGTGTCGTGTCGGTGAAAAACAACCTGATAGTGAAGTAATTGAGACAGCCTGTCCGGTCAGCCGGTTGTATGCTTGGCACAGGTGCGACCCTGGAGTACCAGAATCATCTGACAATAAGGCAGTCGAAAAATAATGCGTACTTTCTGCCGGCTGTTGCCAATGTGCTCCAGTCGGCAGTTTAGCTTATTTACCCGTACCACAATCGGAGATACCGTTGGGGCGAGACGCCATGAATATCACCAAGACCGCCTATTTCGTGACCGGTGTGTGTAACAAGATATGTGTGAATCGTCTGACTGCTATGCATATGATCAACAAGCGTTGGAAATTCTTTCTGTGTCTGGTGGCTATGGCGATATTTATTTCCGCCGTTTCCGCTACGGCTGTCGAAAATCCGCGGCAGGGCGAAGTCATCTTGCTCGATATCTATCACAGGAATATGGCCAGACTGGAGAGAAACAGCTTTGGTCTTCCTCTCTATGTGGAGTCCTCCGAGCGGGACGACAAAGCGCATGTGGATGTGTACGGGATCTTCGAGTATCCCTTCAGCAGCGTGGTCCATGTGCTCAATATTCCGGCAAACTGGTGTGATATCGTCTCCCTTATTCCCAATGTCAAGGCGTGCACCTACAAGAAGCTGGAGGGTCACTGGCTGCTGACCTTTTACCTCGGCCGCAAAGTCTATCAACCGCCGCAAAACACGCGTCAAGTCATCTGCCGCTACCGGATAGCCGATCAGCGGCAGGGGTATCTGGATATCATGCTCAGTGCCGATGTCGGTCCTTTCGGCACCAAGGACCACAGGATGAGGTTCGAGGCCATACCGCTTGACGGGGAAAGGACTTTTGTCCGCGTCAGTTATGAATACCGTGAGAGTGTTGCGCTTCGCCTCGCGGAAAGGGCCTATTTTGCGACATTCGGGCGGAGTAAAGCAGGTTTCACGGTGACCGGAACAGACGGAAACGGCAAACCTGTCTATATCGGCGGGCGTCGCGGTGCAATTGAGCGCAGCGCAGTCCGGAACTATCTGGCGATTCAGTCCTTCATGAATACAATGTCCTATCCCGAAGAACGTCGTTTCAGCATGAGAATCAACGAGTGGTACGATCTGACGACCCGCTACCGGAAACAGCTCTTTGATCTGGAAAAAAAGGATTATCTTATGTTCAAGATTAAAGAACATAAGAACCAGGTGTTGCTCCAGCAGCGAATCGGTACGGGTCTTCGCTAACTTGTCTGCAGGGCATTGTTTCTTTCCTAAAATTGCCATGAGATGAGGACAATCTCAGAGTCCTTTGTATACTGGAATCTGAGAGTGCAACTAAATCAAGGAAGAGGTTATTTTATGTCAATGCTCGGAGATAGCTGGTGCACTGTGGAAGAAGTAGAGTCCAAATTCGGCGTAAGCAAGGATCTGGTCCTTGAGTGGGTCAAGGAGGGTATTGTCCGGAGTGAGGATAAGGATGGGATGGTTGTCAGGGTTAATATGGATGACCTGGAGATGAAAATCGGGGAAAACCTGGGATGAGGTGTGCAGCACGATGATTAATTCAAAGATAGGGGCGATGTCATGAAAATTCTCCTTGTATACCCGCACTATCCAGACAGCTTCTGGAGCTTCAGACACGCCTTGAAATTCATCAACAGGAAGGCGAGTTTTCCACCACTGGGGCTGTTGACGGTAGCCGCAATGCTTCCCGACGATTGGGAAAAGATGCTTGTGGACATGAACGTTCGCTCCCTCACCGACGAAGACCTGGCATGGGCGGATTACGTATTCATCAGCGCCATGACCATCCAGCGGAAATCAGCGCAGTTGGTGATCGACCGCTGCCGGCAGAGGGGAGTGAAGATCGTTGCCGGTGGTCCTCTCTTTACCGCCTGCCACGACGATTTTTCCGAAGTTGACCACCTGGTGCTGGGCGAGGCTGAACTCACCCTTCCGCCCTTTCTGGCGGACTTGCGCACAGGCAGGGCACAGCATCTCTACGTTCATGACCAATGGGCGGACCTGACGATCACACCCATCCCGCTCTGGAACCTGATAGAAGTCAGAGACTATGCCGCCATGAATATCCAGTATGGCCGGGGTTGTCCCTTCGACTGCGAGTTCTGCGACATCACCGCGCTGTTCGGGAGAAAACCGCGGAGCAAGTCACGGGAGCAGTTGCTCGCCGAGTTGGACAGCCTCTTTGTCCGGGGATGGCGCGGGGCGGTCTTTTTCGTTGACGACAACTTTATTGGCGACAAGGGAAAATTGAAGACCGAGGTTCTCCCCTCCATCATAGACTGGATGGAAGAAAAAGAGCGCCCGTTTTACTTTTACACCGAGGCATCCATCGACCTGGCCGACGACCCCCACCTCATGGAGCTGATGGTCAGGGCGGGATTCGAGGAGGTCTTTATCGGTATCGAAACCCCTAACGAGGAGAGCAACGCCGAGAGCGGCAAGGTGCAGAACAGGAACCGCGACCTGCTTGCATCGGTCAAATCCATCCAGCGGGCCGGCCTGCAGGTGCATGGGGGATTTATCGTCGGCTTCGACAGTGACCCTCCCTCGATTTTCGACAAGCAGATACTCTTCATCCAGGAGAGCGGCATCGTCACCGCCATGGTTGGGCTGCTGTCCGCCATCCGTGGAACCAAACTCCACCAGCGCATGTTTCGGGAGGGGAGGCTGCTGGGGGAAGGCACCGGAAGCAATACGCCCCTGGACCTCAACTTTGTCACCCGGATGAAAACCGATCAACTCCTGGGGGGCTACCTGACGATCCTCAACACTATCTACTTGCCCAAGAACTACTATCAGCGGGTAATCAGGCTTCTCCGGGAGTACCGGCCGCTGCATCTCGGGAAATTTCATCTCCAGCCGGGGTATGTGGGGGCACTCTTCAAATCCATCCTCTTTCTGGGGTTGGTCGGTAAAGAGAGACTCCACTTCTGGAAACTCTTCTTCTGGACTCTTTTCAGAAAGCCGCGGCTCTTTCCGCTTGCCATTACCTATGCCGTCTATGGGTTTCACTTCAGGAAGGTTGCAGAAAAGATCGGAGAAAGCGGGATGTTCGATGGTGGCGGTGGGTAGGTGCTTGCCGGATTTTTCCTCAGTCCGACAGGCTTCCGGCGCTGGCGGAACAGAGTGTTTATGTTCGATACGTAAACAAAATCAAAGAATAAACGAGGTCAACCATGCTATACAACGCCAAAGAATTAAAGGGCTACAAACTGGACAGCCTCAATGGAGAAATAGGAAAGGCCAAAGATTTCTACTTTGATGACCGGCACTGGACGATTCGCTATCTTGTTGCCGACACGGCAAACTGGCTTACCGGCAGACAGGTGTTGATCTCCCCGTATGCGCTGGTCTCTGTTAGTAAAGAACTGCATCACATCGAAGTCAATTTGACTAAAAAGCAGATTGAGGACAGCCCATCGTTGAACAGTGATCAGCCTGTATCGCGACAATTCGAGGAGTCCTATCACGGGTATTATGCCTGGCCGATGTATTGGGACGGCCCTTACATATGGGGAGCGTATCCCTACATTATGCGTGACAGTGAAAAACCGAAACAATCCAACCAGGGTGAGAAAGCCTGGGATCCCCATTTGCGCAGTACCCATGCCGTGCGAGGTTACCACATCCAAGCCATGGACGGCGAGATTGGTCACGTCGAGGACTTTATGATCGATGATGAGACCTGGGCGATTCGCTATCTGATTATCGATACACAAAACTGGTGGCCGGGGAAAAAAGTCCTGGTTTCTCCGCAATGGATCGAGCGCGTCAGTTGGACCGAGTCGAAAGTCTTTGTCAATCTTTCTCTCACGGACATCGAGCAGTCACCGGAATACGCGGAGGAGTCTCTGCTGACCCGGGATTATGAAGCCGGACTGCATCGACATTACAATCGCAAAGTGTACTGGGTTGATGAGACTGAGACCAAGGATCATTCTCGTTGAAACAAAGACGGGAAATGGTCTCGTACATGATGACCTGCTCACCTACGGAGTGGACGAAGCGTAGCGGCTTTGGCCTCGAGCGATACGAATCATTGATCGAACGGATGCCGGTGTCGTGTCCATCACACAAGGAGAAATCTATGCAGATCCAAATTAACACAGACACGAACATCGAAGGTAACGAGGCGCTGGCCGCTTATGTCAGAAACGAAACTGAGCATGCCTTGAGCCACTTTAGCGATCACATCACGCGGGTAGAGGTCCACCTGAGCGATGAGAACAGCGACAAAAAGGTCGGCAACGACACAATGCGGTGCGTAATGGAAGTCCGACTCGAAGGCCGCCATCCCCTGGCGGTCACTCATCAGGCCGCAACCATGGAGCAGGCTCTCAACGGAGCTGCAGACAAGGTATCCAGATTGATCGAGAACACCATAGGGCGGATAAATGGTAAGCGGGGTCACAGGGTTGAGCCGAGTCAGTCCGAACTGGATGAACAGGAGGAGTGATGTGCCGTGTACAACGAAACCGCGCCAGAGGATCTGAACATCAAGCGATTGCATTGTGCCGATAACCACAAGAACAGAGGAGGTTTGTCATGACCCAAGACCCTAGAGATTCAGAAGAAAAACTCGATCCCGGCGCAAGCGTCGAACAACAGCCGGAACAGGGAGTCAACAAATCCTTTATCGTGACCCATTGGCACGCCATTACCATTTTGATTCTGGTTCTTGCCGTCGCAGGTATGTATATGTGGAAAAACGTTGCCGTCAACAGTGCCAAGGCACACGTGTCGGAAAGTGCGAGCCGGATTATTACAGAGCAGAACAAGTCGTATCTTCGTCTTGTTGCAGTGCCGCTTACCTGGGCGGTGCGCAGCGAGATGATCAGGGATAACTACGACCAGATTAACCAGTATCTTAACCAGCTCGTTAAAGAGAAGAATATGAAGGAAATAGTTGTCGCAAAACCTGACGGAACCATTGTGGTGGCTACGAACAAGAAACGGGAAGGCACCTCGGTTACCAGCGTCTTTCCTCCGTCGGTGCTGCAGGAGGACAAGACGACGGTCACTACCCTGGAAAACGGTGACATTATGGTTGTGTCGCCGGTCATGGGGCTGAGCTCAAAACAGGGGATTTTGATTCTGCTCTATACACCGCCAAGCTACACAATGCAAACCCCTTGATCCCGGACAAATCGTTGTCCTCGTAGATGGCTGCCATATCCCGGGCTGTGAACAGGGAAACGGGTACTTGTTATGTCCAACGGGAACGAACTTCGCGAAAAATTTCATAAAGCTATCATGCCCGCGAGTCTGTCCCGCTTTATTCCGGGCAATCAGGTCACCCTGTTACACAATGGGGAAGACTATTTTCCTGCCATCGAAGCGGCGTTCGACCGGGCACGGCATGAAATTTATCTTGAGACATATATCTATGAAAATGACGCCACCGGACGGCGGATTGCGGACGCGCTGAAGCGGGCTGCCCTGCGCGGAGTAAGTGTCTATCTGCTGATCGACGGCTACGGGTCCAAGGATCTGCAACGGAGTATGCTGGACCACTTGCGGACGGGCTGTGTGAAGGTGATCATCTTCCGGCCCAAGATATCTCCCTGGACGTTCAGGCGCGAGCGCCTGCGCCGGATGCATCGGAAAATCACGGTCGTGGACCGGGAAGTTGCCTTTGTCGGGGGGATCAATATTATTGATGACAGGGAATCGACGTCTGACGTGCCCCCCCGCTACGATTACGCAGTGGCCGTGGCAGGGCCGCTGGTGGAAGAAATTCGCCTTTCCGCCCGGCGTCTCTGGTCAATGGTTGCATGGAGCCGTTTTCGTAAAGGTACGAGCCGTGGAGGGACCCTACCTGTTTCAACCTCTGCCGGGGGGGAGATGAGCGCTGCATTCCTGGTACGGGACAATTTCCGCCATCGCCGTGACATTGAAAAGGCGTATTTGCAGGCGATCGAACGGGCAAAATCAGAGATTATTCTTGCCCATGCCTACTTTTTGCCGGGGCTTGATTTTCGTCATGCCCTTATCAATGCGGCCGATCGTGGCGTGCGGGTGGTTTTGCTGCTGCAGGGGAAGGTGGAATATTTTATCCAGCATTATGCTTCGCGGGCGCTCTACGGCAATCTTCTCGATGCGGGAATCGAAATTTATGAATACCGCAAGAGTTTCCTGCATGCCAAAGTGGCGGTGATCGACGGACATTGGGCGACGGTGGGGTCTTCAAATCTAGATCCCTTCAGCCTGCTGCTTTCCCGGGAAGCAAATGTTGTCGTTGACGATGAAGGATTTGGTGAGACCCTGAGGCAAAGCCTGAAACAGACTGTGGAGATCGATGGCAGGCGGGTCCTGGCAGACAACTGGAAACAGCAGCCCACGAGCGTCCGGTTAATGAGCTGGCTCAGTTATGGTTTGTTGCGATTGATGATGGGAATATCAGGGTATGTCGGTGAAAACAGCCCGGCCGAGAAAGCACGAAAGTCAGCGCCGGAGGAATGATCCCCCGTGGTGGGCCGGTCGCAGCGCAACGAAAGGAGTTCCACGATGAACCATTCAGACGGAGGCTCTATGATGGACCATACAGGTGGCTGGATGGGTGGCTGGGCGGGCGGAGGGATGTGGCTCTGGACGGTGATCGGCGTACTGGTGGTGGTCCTGCTGGTAGTCTTGATAATGAAGGTGTCCAAGAAATAATCTATAGCCAAGACCTGCAGAAATCCGGAACTGGAAAGGATGATACCCCTATGGCACTGCGTTTGATTGAGATGGTCTTGCGGGAGAAGGATGGCGACGAAGTCAGCGAGCATCTCAAGGAACACGATATGCTTGAGTACCGGCAAATCCAACTTCCGGACGGTGAAGTGCTGGTGCGTATTTTGTTGGATGTTGAACATAGCGAAGGGGTGCTGGATTTTTTGGAGAAACGGTACGCCGATGCGGTTGGCAATCGGGTGGTGATTCTGCCTGTCGAGGCGACATTACCGCACCCCAAGCCGGAGCCGGCCGCCTCGCCCGAAGAATCTGAGCCAGAGGAAAAACCACCGCAGCGGATCAGCCGGCATGAGTTGTACGAGGACATCAAAATGGTGCGCGGTGTTCGCGAGTCTATCTGGCCATGGCGATGTTGGCCACCGTCGTAGCGGCTATCGGTCTGCAACACAACAGCGTGGCAATCATCATCGGGGCGATGGTGATCGCGCCGTTGCTCGGGCCGAACGTGGCAATGGCTCTCAGTACGACGTTGGGCGACATGCTGCTGCTTCGGCGCTCGTTCCTGACGGCCCTGGCCGGGATTGGGGCATCAATGGTGTTGTCGGTAATCTTCGGCCTGCTGGTGCACGTGGACCCGGCATTGTCTGAAGTGGCATCGCGCACGCAGGTGAAGATGGGCGACATCGCGGTGGCATTGGCGTCGGGCTGTGCCGGCACACTGGCGTTCACGACCGGAGTCTCGGCAGCTTTGATCGGCGTGATGGTGGCGGTGGCGTTATTGCCGCCGCTGGTGACGTTTGGGCTGATGCTGGGTGCCGGTCATCTGGAGCTGGCAGTAGGTGCGCTGTCGCTGTTTCTGGTGAACCTGATTTGCGTGAACCTTGCCGGAGTGATAACGTTTCTGGCACAGGGCATTCGCCCGGCGAGTTGGTGGGAGAAAGACCGGGCGAAGAAAGCCACACGAATCGCCATTGGGCTGTGGGTGGCACTGTTGGCGGTGTTGATCGGCATGATCCTGTGGTTCCAAGGGTTGAGTATGGTCAGAGAAACAGTGAAGCACGGTGTTGAGCAAATCACAAAAGGTAAAATCCACGTAGAGCCAAATCAACACAGACAGTAATATCGAAGGAAACGAGGCGCTGGCCGATCAGGTCAGAAGCACAGTGGAGAGCGTCCTAAACCGAATAAGCGACAATATCACGCGAGTGGAGGTCCACCTGAGTGACGAAAGCAGCCACAAGAATAGCCAGAATGACAAACGCTGCACAGAAAGGCCAAGCTGGCGATCAAGGCGCGGGTGAAACGTGATGGGCAGTGGGCCACTCAGGCGGTTCGTGAAACAGTAAAACCACATTCCTGACAGGAGAGGCCTGACAGATGGCAACGTCTTCCCGAAAAGTTATCTATGCCGCTCTGGCGGGTAATTGCCTCATTGCGATTACAAAGACTTTTGCGTCCCTCATGACCGGAAGCTCTGCCATGCTGTCTGAAGCGGTCCACTCGGTTGCTGATACGGGTAACCAGATCCTGCTGCTGTATGGGTTGCGACGGGCAAAAATGCCCGCTGATAATGATTTCCCATTCGGCCATGGCAAGGAAATCTATTTCTGGAGCTTTGTCGTTGCCATCGTATTATTTTCCGGCGGTGCGGGTCTCTCGGTGTACAAGGGGATTGATCATCTCATTTCGCCGGTCCCGGTAAATCACTCGTACGTCAACTACATTGTTATCGGCCTGGCCCTGATTTTCGAAGGAATCAGCTGGTATATCGCGCGGAAGGAATTTGCAAAATCAAAAGGCCCATGGGGTTATTTTCAGGCCGTTCATCGGGGTAAAGATCCATCTATTTTTGTCGTGCTGCTGGAGGATTCTGCCGCAATCATCGGTCTTGTCGTTGCCTTTGTGGGAATCCTGCTCAGCCAGATAACCGGAAGTCCCGCTTACGATGCCGCGGCTGCCGTCATCATCGGTCTGATACTGGCGGGAACCGCCATTTTGCTCGCTTCCGAGACAAAAAGCATGCTGATCGGAGAGAGCGCCAATAAAGAGGTCGTCCAGGGGATTCGGGACATTGCAGGTTCATCCAAAGAAATCAAACAAGTAAATGAAGTGCTGACCATGCACATGGGCCCCGACTTTATTCTTGTGAACATCAGCGTCGATTTTGTCGATCCGATCCTGGCGACAGAGGTAGAGGTCACCGTGGCCGCTTTGGACAGGGCGATCAAGAAAGCGTACCCCAAGGTCCAGCGCATATTTATCGAGATAGAAACGTGGCGGGCAAAGGTTGCACTCGGAGATGGGGAGTAAGGTGATATTTTCGGCGTAAAGTCCTGCTGGGCTTGACATTGCCGGATGTCTAGATAACTTTAATGAAAAGAGGCTTTACACGGGGAGCGGAGATGGCGCAGGAGGTAGCACGACGGGTACTGGTCACGGGTGGAACCGGTTTTGTCGGGAGTCATCTCGTCGAACGGCTTCTCGGAAACGGCTATTCCGTAACGTGCCTGGTGAGGGATCTCCGGCATCTGCGCTGGCTTGAGGGCTTGGAGGTTCGACTGGTAGAGGGCGACTGCACACAGCCCGAATCCCTTGTTTCCGCAGTGCAGGACGTCTCGCAGGTATTCCATTGCGCCGGACTTACCAAAGCGATACATGCCCGCGACTATTACCGTGTGAATCACCTTGGCACGAAGAATCTTTTGGAAGCATGTGCGCGCCATAACCCCGGTATTGAAAAATTCATCCTGGTGTCCAGCCAGGCAGCATCAGGTCCAAGTCCTGACGGGCAACCGGTCGACGCAGGCAGCAAACCGCATCCGGTGTCTGAATACGGCAGGAGCAAGCTGCTTGCCGAAGATGAGGTGCTCGGTTACAAAGACCGTTTTTCCGTTGTGATTCTCCGTCCGACAAGTGTCTACGGACCGAGAGATGTGGATGTGTTCGAACTGTTCCGCTGGGCCAGTCGCGGCCTGACAATTGAAATGACCGGCGGGGATCGGTATCTCAACCTTTGCTATGTCGAAGACCTGACAGCAGCGTTACTTTTGTCAGCCGAGCACGGAACAGAGAACGGCAGCGTCTATTTTGTTGCGGAGAACAGGGCCTACTCATGGTCGGAATTCAGGGCCTTGCTGCTCTCCACGGGTGGTGTGAAGGCTCGCACAATCAAGCTTCCGTATGGAGCGGCCCACCTGGTCGGCCTCGTTTCCGAAATCGGCAGCCTGTTCACCGGCAGGCCTGCACTTGCGAACAGGCAGAAGGTGCGGGAAGCCGCGCAGCGCTACTGGCTGTGCGATGTTGGTACGATCGAGAATGACCTCTGCTTCCGGGCGGAGTATCCCCTCCAGAAAGGACTGGAACTTACATGGCTATGGTACAGAAAAAACAACTGGCTGTAACGGCTGCAACGGGTCCGTTGGGGGCTCTTGAGACAACGCCGCAGGATATATTTAAAAAATGCCGGGAATACACCCGTGCAAAAAAGGTCATGGCCGCCGGGCTCTATCCCTATTTTCACGTCGTGGAGTCAGAGCAGAGCCCCGAGGTGATCGTTGAGGGCAGGAAAATGATCATGCTCGGGTCAAACAATTATCTCGGGCTTACCACCCATCCGAAGGTGAAGGAAGCGGCCATCGAGGCCGTTAAGAAGTACGGCAGTGGCTGCGCGGGTTCACGCTTTCTTAACGGAACCCTCGATCTCCACGTACAACTCGAGGAAAAGCTTGCCGCATTCTTTCGCAAGGATGCGGCGCTCACTTTCTCCACGGGATATCAAACCAACCTCGGGATCATCTCTTCCCTTGCCGGCAAGCATGACGTGGTCGTGATCGACAAGCTCGATCACGCCAGCATCATCGATGCCTGCAGGGTATCCTTTGCCGAGGTCAAAAAGTTCAAGCACAATGATATGGATAACCTTGAGTACGTCCTCAAGGAATGCGGAAATCGCGGCAAACTGGTGGTCGTGGACGGCGTGTACAGCATGGAAGGTGATATCGCGCCGCTCCCCGATATCGTCAAGGTCTGCAAGAAGTACGGGGCGCGGCTCATGGTGGACGACGCCCATGGCATCGGGGTGCTCGGCAAGACCGGACGGGGTACGGTGGAGCACTTCGGGTTGGAGAAGGAAGTCGACATCATCATGGGGACCTACAGTAAATCACTGGCGTCCATCGGTGGTTTCGTCGTGGCGAGCGAAGAGGTGATCCATTACATGAAGCACACCTCGCGGCCCCTGATTTTCTCGGCAAGCCCCCCGCCGGCCTCTGTTGCTGCGGTCATCGCTGCGCTCGACGTCATCGACCAGGAACCGGAAAGAAGGGCGCAGCTTTGGCACAACACGGAAAAGATGATGAAGGCCTTCACGCAGATGGGCTTCGACACCGGGTGCTGCCGAAACGCCCATAATCCCCCTCGTCATGGGTGAGATGGATCGGGCTTTCATGATGTGGAAAACCTTGTACGATGCCGGGGTATTCGTGAATCCCGTGATCCCTCCGGCCACGACGCCCGGCAGATGCCTCATTCGCACGAGCTATATGGCAACCCATACCGACGAAATGCTCGACCGGGTGCTTGGCGTGATCGAGAAAGCCGGAAGAGAGCTCGGAGTGATCACATAGTGGCTGAAGGAGCATACGTGAACATCGAAGAAGTCAACGGCGCGGCCGGCAAAAACGAATTCATCCGATTCCCATGGAAGGTGTACCAGGGAAACCCCCACTGGGTCCCACCGCTCGAGAGCGAAGTCGAATTTCTTCTGAACGAAAAGGAGAACCCCTTTTTTCAGCATGCCGAAGCCGTCTGTTTCCTTGCGCGCCGAAACGGAAAAACCGTCGGCAGGGTCGCCGCGATCATCGACCGCAACCACATCAAGTTCCACAATGAACAGGCCGGTTTTTTCGGCTTCTTCGAATGCCTTCCCGATTGTGCGGTCGCCCGGGAGCTTCTGGACGCGGCAGCGAGCTGGCTCAAGGAGCGAGATGTCGAGATCATGCGGGGCCCGATGAACCCGTCGACGAACGACGAGTGCGGGTTTCTTCTCGAAGGCTTCGATTCCCCGCCGATGATCATGATGACCTATACGCCGGCATACTACCTCGACTACATGGAGCGCTACGGCCTGACCAAGGCCAAGGACCTCTATGCCTATATATGCGTCATCAAGGACGTCGCTGCAGGTGGCAGGCTCGAAAGGCTCGCCTCAGCCGTTAAGGCGCGGGTTCCGGGACTCACCGTGCGGCCGGCGAACATGAAGCGGTTCCCGCAGGAGGTGGAAGCGGTACAACTGATTTACAATTCCGCCTGGAGTCACAACTGGGGCTTTGTGCCCATGACCGACGCGGAAACCGTGTCCATGGCGAAAAAGCTCAAGCCGCTCATCGCGCCGGAATTGATGATTATGGCAGAGGTGTACGGAAAGCCGGCGGCTTTCTTCGTGGCTCTTCCTGATTACAACCAGGTCCTGGGGAAGATCAACGGCAGCCCTCGGGCCTGTGGGGCTCGCGAAATTCCTCTGGTATTCCCGAAAAATCAGCGATGTCCGTGTGATGGCCATGGGGGTGGCGGAACAGTACCGGAAAAAGGGTATTGAGGGCCTGCTTTATCTCGAATCCTTCAAGGCGGCCGTGAAGAAAGGCTACGCAGCGGGCGGAGATGTCGTGGATCCTCGAGGACAACGTCCTGATGCAGCGAGGCTGTGAACTCATGGGCGGCAAGCTCTACAAAAAATACCGTATTTATGAAAAGAAAATTTCATGAATCATCTTGGCAGGAAGTCCTTCATTTTGCGGGCGGCGTGATGCTGCTGGAGAATAAACGCCGCAGCCCCGGCGCCAGTGCAATTGTAAGCACGTCAAGCGCTATTCCCGCGACACGTCGATTACGTAGTGATACCTGAGATAGACCGTCGCAGATGATCAGTCCCGTTACCACCGGAATCAAACCCGCAAAAAGCATTTTCTCTCGTTCTTTCCATGCATAATAGAGACACATGAGTGAAACGGCTGTATGGCCGCTCGGGAAGGCATCGGTCTTGTTTTTTTCGAGGGCGTTCAGCGCATCCTGAATCGTTTTGATGAAGGGGGAAACCTGCAGGTCCCCTGTCTGGAGATGGCTGAGCGTAAAGCGTGGCCCGATTGCCGGGACGAGCAGGTAGCCGATGTAGGAGAGGTAGAAGCAGAGCAGGATGCCGAAGAGAACCTCTTCGAATGCGCCGAACCTGCCTCTGGCAATGAGCACCCCGCCGAGCAGGAGAGGGATGAGATAATAGCTGATATAGGCGAACTGGAGCAGGCCGGTGAGCAGAGGGTTGGCAAATCGCTCCAGCCACACCGTGGGGTTGACGCCGAAGATGGCATGATCGATGGCGATGAGGCGGGTATCGAATGTCGCTGGATGAATGGTGGCGATGAGCGTTCCCAGGCTGTTGAAAATCAGGAGAACCGTGATCACCGTTGCGACAACCGAAAGATGAAGCCCCCTCTTTGCCGGACTCACCTTTGTGCGATATGCGGCAGTTGCCAGGATCGCAACCGCCAGCGCCGCGTAGGTTGCAACAAGTCCGGACCACGAAGGGTTCACCGGCGCGGAGAAAACCGCAAGGCCGGCGAGCAGGACAAGAAAAAAAAGCGTCAGCAGATCGGAGGGGTTCAAGACTGGTCGCATGGTGATTGATGTATACCACTCCCTTCGGCGAAATTGCAACTGCACCGTTAATACCGTGGAAATTTGTCTTATAGAGTCTATGTGCATGCGTACACATAATGATTCGGAAATAACCTCTTGAAGGGAACATTTATGGCCGGAATAGAGATTGTTGCTGTGGAAGGTGGAGCGGATTTAAAGGACTTCATTGACCTGCCATGGAGCATCTATGCCAAGCATCCCAACTGGGTTCCTCCCCTCAAGAAAGAGGTTCGCCGGATCCTTGACCCTCAACATCACCCATTTCTGGGAGTTTTCCGAGCGCATCCTCTTTCTGGCCCGGCGCGGTTCGGAGACGGTGGGAAGGATCGCGGGCATCATAGATCGAAATTATAACCAGTTTCACAACGAAAAAATGGGCATTTGGGGCTTTTTCGAATGTGCTGACGATCCCGAGGCCGCGGCAGCCCTGTTCTCTGCCGTGGAGACCTGGGTTCGCCAGAAGGGGATGACCTTCCTGAGGGGCCCGCTCAGCCCGTCGACTGAATAACGAGTCGGGATTGCTCATCGAGGGGTTCGATTATCCGCCGGCCTTGGTGATGGCTTATAACCCGCCGTACTACCAAAGCCTGGTCGAAGCGTGCGGCTTCACCAAAGAAAAGGACCTGCTGGCCTTCCTGATAGACGGCGAGTACCGGCTTCCCGATTGGATGGATCGTCTTGCTGAACGGATCGGCAGAAAAAAAGGTGTCCGCATCAGGCGCTTTCGATCCGGAAGAGGATAGATGCCGAGTTTGCCCTGATCAGGGAGATCTACAATGACTCCTGGTCCGGCAACTGGGGTTTCGTCCCCCTGAGCGATAAAGGAAATGCAGGATATCCAGAAAAATGTGAAGACCTTCGCCGATCCGGACCTGGCTGTTTTTCATCTATTACGAGGATGAACCCGCAGCGGTCTGCGTGATCTTTCCTGACATCAACCCCTTGCTCAAGCGTTTCAACGGCAGGATCGGTCTGCTGGGTTTGCTCAAGGTCCTGCTCTATCGGCGGGAGATCAAGGGGTTGCGGTGTCTGATGTTCGGGGTCAAGGAGAAGTACCGGCAACTGGGACTTCCCATGCTGGCCTTCCACCACATCTATGAGATTGCGAGGAAACAAAAGAAATATCAAACCCTGGAGATGGGCTGGACTCTGGAGGACAACGAGTCGATCAACGCCTTGATAGAGGAAGCGGGCGCCAAAAGATACAAGAAATATCGCATATTCAGAAAGACCTTATGAAGAGAAAAACAACCGAACGAGGATATCAATCGGGTCTCCTCGCAGTGGTGAGATGGCTGGCGGGGGTTGCGGTCAGATGTGCCCGCCGAACGCCCCGGCTCTTCGCTCCGCTGCAGCCCGATGGCTGGAGTGCCCAGCCCATCGCGATCATGTGCCGTTTTGCCGCCGATGCCGACCTGGATCCCGCCACCGGAACACCCGTGGGGGACGAGGGATATTACCTCTATATCCTGAACGAAGCCGCCAATTGGGACTACAGCACGACCAAGTCGCTGCTCTTCTCCATCTGGCAGCGTCCGTGGGGGCATAGCTGGCTCATCCTGGAAAGTCCCCAGGATCGTCTGGAATGTCGGCCACACCGGTGACCTGGGGCAGAGTAAACCGCGTTACCATGAGGGCGTGTTTCAGCGAATTCGGGAGGGGCATCCCAATCCTATCGCCTACTTGTGGCAGACGATGTCCGACGGCCAATTCCAGACCGGCAAGCCCAATCGCCCCCCCTCGTTCGTCTGGCGAATGCCGATTACCCGTCGACGGTATCAATTGATCCATGAATACGTGATGCAGCGGAAGTACGAGCAGTTCGGCGTGAGGACCAACAACTGCACCGATATGGTGGTAGAAGCAGCGGCGCTGGCGGGCATCAACCTGATCCACCGCATTCGCCTCACCGTGCCGCCGGAAACAAAGGTTTGGGGGCGGACGCGGCGTGTCTGGACAGATCCCCAATACCGCATACTGGAGTACAGCACTCCCGACGTTCTGGAAACGGACCTGCGCCAGCTTGCCCGGTTCGGAATCGGGAGTGATGTTACAGAATGGTACCTGGCTTTGAAGCGGTGACGATCGCGCTGGTACCCGGGCGCACTGATCCAACGGGAGAATTGACATTAATAGGCAGTATTGTGCGGTTAACTTTTTTCAGTCAGACCCCCCTCTCCCTAACCCTCTCCCACCAGGGGAGAGGGGATTATAATCTCCCCTCCCTTTGATGGGAGGGGTTGGGGGAGGGTGATTTTGTTCTGCCAAAGGTAAATCACCCCCCCTTTGGGAAAGGGAGATACATCCGAGGATCTTACAAAAGGAACATATTATATGGCATTGCAGCAGAATTCTGAAATGACATCCGAGCATCAAGCAGCCATCATCGGTTTCGTCTGGCGGCCTGAGGAGATTACACCGGCGGTACTGCACATGGCTGGGCGAACCGGGAGCAGAGCCGTCTTCGATTTTTCCACCAGGAGTATGGAAGAGTTACGTTCCTGCCTGGAAAAGGCGGAACATGCCTGCCAGGTCAGGGATATCAAGATCTCCATCCCTGCCTTCCTTGACCCATCGTTGGGGCAATTATGCAAGGAGACCGGTGTCCAGGACATCTGGGTAGAGTATCAGCCCTCGTTATTTAATGGCGATCCAGACGCCTTCCTCGAGAGATTAAGGGAATTGTCGAAAAACTACCGGTGCTTTCCAATCACCGGTGACCTGGAGATCCTGGCAGAAATTGTCGAGGATGACCCGGGCATCGGGCGCATCGTCCTGAAAGGCTGCGAGGCCTCCGGATTCGTAAGCAGTGAGACGACCACGGCTCTCTATGCGATCGTCAAGGAAAAGTTGGCCAGGTCCCCAAAGTCTCTTGACATCCTCGTCTGGGGAGGCGTCTTTACCCCTGAAGCGGCAGCGGCTTTCCTGTCGACCGGGGCAAGCGGGATCGTATTCGAGAGTGTCCATTGGCTGACGGATATGGTTGCCATTGATGATGTTCAGCGCCAGCGGATTTCCAAACTCCGCCTGGATGCCAGCGAACTGGTCGGCGTGAACCTGCAGGTTCCCTGTCGCCTTTTCAACAAGGGAAACTCGCTGTGCGTTCAAGGAGATCAAGACCTTCGAGGACGCACTGTACGGAGCAAAGAGCAGGGAGGAAAGCCGCCGCTCCTTCGCAAGCCAGGTGCAGACCAGGTCCATCCACCCTCTGGAGAGCCATTTCGGTCAGGACGAGGTCATTCCCCTGGGCGTGGAAGCTGCCTTTGCCGCGTCGTTCGTCCAGCGTTTCGGGGCCGGGACCGAAAAGGCTGTAGCAGCCTTCATGGATGAAATTCGTGCCGCATGTCGCCTGGCTGAGACAAAAAAGGGCTGTTTTCTGGACAGTCCGGTAGCCGGAGAGATGGGAACCCGCTACCCCTTTATCCAGGGCGGCATGTCCTGGATCACTGATGTGCCGGAGTTTGCCGCAAGAGTTGCCGATGCCGGCGGCCTGCCCACCATCGCCCTTGGTATGATGGATGCGGAGACCCTCGATCAGAGACTGGGATGCCTGCCGGAGATCATGGCGGGGCGCCCGTATGCGTTGAATTTCATCTCCTTGGCGGAAAACCCTTTCCGGGAGATGCATCTACAGTGGATCAAGAAGCTGAGACCCCGTTTTGTCGTGATTGCGGGCGGCGATCTCTCCCCGATAAAGGAATTGCTGGAATGCGGCCTGGAGGTCATTTATATCGCGCCTGATGAAGCGCTGTTGAGGCTCGCCCTCGAGTCTGGCGTGAGATATGCCATCTGCGAAGGGTATGAGGCCGGCGGACACGTTGGCAAGCAGAGCACGCTCACCCTTGCGCAAATGGTGCTGGATCTCAAACGGCGCTCGCCGGATCTGTTCCGGAACTGCCGCATGATCCTGGCCGGGGGAATTTTCAATCGGGAGACCGCGTTCATGGCGGCCATGCTCGGCGCGGACGCCATCCAGATGGGCACCGCCTAT
Organism: uncultured delta proteobacterium; assembly: GCA_963748325.1. Classification (GTDB taxonomy): domain Bacteria; phylum Desulfobacterota; class Desulfuromonadia; order Geobacterales; family Geobacteraceae; genus RPRC01. Next base: position 212,439 of record CAVVIJ010000002.1, read on the forward strand.
CTGACCACTCCGGAGATTGTTGAAACAGGCACCTTGACGGCTCTTTATCAGCGGATGGTCCTGAACTCCCCTCCGGGGGGAACAGTTGTTTCAGGCCAGCATACCGGACTTCGGGTGCGGTCCCTGAGTACCCCGAGAGTGGAAGCCATTTTGTCCCTGGAAAGGGAGTATGCGGCAGGTCATCAGGACGAGGCTTCTTTTCGGAAGAGAGTGGAAGAGATGGCTGCGGGTAGCCTCTTTGCTGCAGCCCGAGGCAAGGGGCGGCCGGGTGATGTGCCTCTCGATGAGCAGACCTGTCTGGAACGCGGGCAGTTCATGAGCGGGGCTTGCGCCGGCCTTATTGGCGAGGTCCGGGATCTGCGGTCCTTTCACCGTGAGCTGGCCGAAGGTCCTTTCGTGCTGCATCAGCCGCTCGTGGGGGAGATCGGTCCTAGCGCGGAACCTTCTCTCGATGCGTCGCTGCATCGGGAAACCCCCTCCTCGGGAGCCGGCACTGGACCCAGGATAATCGCTCCCCGGGAAGAGGCGCACGAAAGGATTGCCATCACCGGGATGAGCATTGTCAATTCCCTGGGCAGCAGTCCTGAAGAAATCTGGGCCGCAAGCCTGGCCATGAAGAGCGGGATTACCCTGGTTCCGCCGTCTCGCTGGGATCACAGTGTCTTTTATGATTCCCGGCCACACCTTCTGGACAAGACCTATTGCAAGGTGGGCGCCTTCCTCGATTTCCCCATCTCCCGCAGTGATCTCGGTATTCCCCCCCAGGATTTCCGGACCATGACCGAGGCCACAAAGCTCACCCTCTGGCTGGCGGACAAGGCGATCCGGGCTTCCGGCATCCTGGAGTCGGACATCCCCCGTGAGAGAATCGGCGTGATCGTCGCCCAGAACTCGGGAGAGGCGGCGGGAACCCTTACCAGTATCATCATCAGGGCCTACGCGCACGACATCCTCACCGCTGTCAACAGGGCCGTTCACCTCACGCCGGAACAGGCAGCCGCCGTGGAACGTGAGGTGAAGGCCGGGCGCATGGCCCCGGATGACACCACGCTCCTGGGCAGACTCAACTGCGCAGCCCCCGGCTTTATCTGCAACCGGTATGGATTCATGGGACCCAGTTTTGCCGTGTCCGCGGCCTGTGCGACCTCGCTGGTCGCACTGTACAGTGCCATCCAGATGATCAGGAACGGCATCATCGATGCCGCCATTGTCGGCGGGGGCGAGGATAATCTCACGCACCTGCATTTCCTCGAATTCGCTGCGGTGGGCGCACTTTACGGACTGTCGGGACGGGAACTGCCCGCTCACGAGACCTCCCGTCCCTTTGATGCGGAAAGAGACGGAATGGTCCTTGGTGAAGGCGGCGGGATGATCGTTATCGAGCGAGAGAGCCTGGCCCGCGCACGTGGGGCACGCATCGACGCCATAGTCACCGGCATGGGTGCGAGCAACAACACTTTGGGTATGGTTGAGTCCAATAGTGCCAGCCAGGAACTTGCCATCCGCGCCTCATTTCAGGATGTACCCTACGGGCCGGAAGCGGTTGATCTGGTGGAATGCCATGCCACCAGCACCCGGCAAGGTGATGTGGAGGAGGTTCGTGCACTGAAGACGTTTTTCACACCTTCCAAACGCACCGTGCTCACCTCTTTCAAGTCTCAGATCGGACACACACTGGGCGCCTCGGGCATCAGCAACCTCATACGAGGAGCCATGGCCATGAAGGCCGGTGTTTTTCCCGCCACCCTCAACTACCGGCATCCCGACCCGGAAATGGGCCTGGAAGGATCGGGATTACTCATCCCGACTGAGCCGCTTGATTGGCAGGTCAGGGATGGCGAGCCACGAAGGTTTCAGGTCAATGCCTTCGGCTTTGGAGGCTCCAATTACGTTGTGCAGGTGGAGCAGGCCATGGACCAGGCGGATTCGGTCATGGTCGCTCCGTACCTGGCGTCTTGCCTCGCCGGAGAGAAGAAGGAATCCCCACCTGCGATCAAGGGGGTTTCTTTCTTCCGGACGGAGATGGGCGGCCGTAGCTGCCGGTTGGCTGTTGTGGCCCAATCCGATGATGAGGCTCTCACGGTAATCGAGAGGTCGGTTGCTCTTGCCGAAGCCGGGACCGGCTCACCCAAGACCCTGAGAGCATTGGCTCAGCAGGGGATCTTCATAGGTCACGATGATCTGCCGCTACCGCCGCTCGCTTTGCTGTTTCCCGGACAGGGGGCACAGTATGGAGGAATGGGTCGGGATCTCTACGAGTCGTTCCCCGTCATCAAGGAATGGATCGATCGAGCCGCAGCCGCAGCGGATTTCGACCTCCTTCACCTGTTGTTCCACGACCAGGAAGAGAACCTGCTGAAGACGCGCTGGCAGCAACCTGCCCTGTTTGCCCTGGAACATGCCATGGCCCGTTACTTCATCTCCCTTGGAATCCAGCCCGTGGCCATGGCCGGCCACAGCCTTGGTGAACTGACCGCCTTGTGCCTGGCGGGTGTCTATTCGGTGGAGGACGGGTTCCGCATCGTGAACGAAAGGGCTCGCTGCATGGACGAGGTCGCTGTCGGGAATATCGACCCCGGCGTCATGGCGGCCGTGGATGCTCCGCTGGAGCTGCTGGAAGAGATGCTCCAGGGACGGGAAAATCTTTACATCGGCAATATCAATTCGCCGAATCAGATCGTTCTGAGCGGCAGCACCGAGGCGGTCAAGAAGCTTGGTGGCGAATTGAAAGAGAAGGGCTATCGGTCGACCCTCTTGCGGGTCAGCATGGCCTTCCACTCACCCATCATGAGTGTCATCCATGACGAACTCGACGCATTCGTTGCCACTATTCCGTTTCATCCTCCGCAGATTCCCGTTCTGTCGAACACGACCAGGAAGCTGTATCCGTCAGATCCCGCTGAGATCAGGCGCATTCTCATGGCCCACCTGGAATCTACCGTCCATTGGATGAGTAATCTTCAGACCCTCCGGGATGACCACGGCGTCCGCCTTTTCGTGGAGGTGGGCCCCGGCGATATCTTGAGCAATCTCACCGCCGACACGCTCCCAGATGCAACATGCATCCAGACCTGCCTTCCCTCCGCTGAAGGCCTGACCTACCGGTCCGCTCTTGCGCAGCTCTATGTTCAGGGTCATCTGAAGGTTGGAAGAGAACCGAGGTTTGTTTCCCTCTCTGGATCCGGAAAAGCTGCCGAATCCCGTCGAATCTCTCCAGCGCCCGCGTTGCGGCCGTCGGAACCTGGGTTTGCAGGCACCAACCCGGTGGAGCGAATCATCCAAAGGGAGGTCAACCGTTTCGTGATGGAGACCTTCGGCCAACTCCTTAAGCCGAGCATTCTGCAAGCCATTCGCCTGGAGCATAACCCGGCGTTCCAGGAAGGCGATCTGTCAGACGTCTTCAACTCCATGCGTGCCGGTTCCGAACCCACCGAAGGCCAAAAGCCGCTTCTTCACGGCAAACCGGCTTTTCCGCCTCTCGATTCCACCACGGCCATTCCGGCACCGGCATCACCTGCCACCACGGGGATGCCAGAGGGCCGGGATCTTTTGGAGCGGCTTATTCGAATCATCATGGATGCGACAGGGTACGAGCGGGAAGAAATCCAACCCGATATGGATCTCAGGAAGGATCTTGCCATCCGCTCCAGCCGCCTGCCGATCATCATGGATGCCGCGGAAAGCCAATTCGGGATCATTATCGAATTGGAGGATTTTATCGATGCCCGTACCGTGAGGGACATCGCCGGGAGGATCACCGCCATCATTGCCAGGCAGGGAGGTGCCGAACCGCAGCAGGAAAGCAGTGCTCTCGACCTTGCCACCCAGACATCACCAGTTACCGTTGTGGTGCCAGAGGGCCGTGATCTTCTGGAGCAGCTTATTCAAATCATCATGGATGCAACAGGGTACGAGCGGGAGGAAATCCAACCTGATATGGATCTCAGGAAGGATCTTGCCATCCGCTCCAGCCGTCTGCCGATTATTATGGATGCCGCGGAAAGCCAATTCGGGATCATTATCGAATTGGAGGATTTTATCGGCGCCCGTACCGTGAATGACATCGCTCAGAGGATCACCGCTATCATAGCAAGGAAGGGAGGTGTCACGCTGCAGCAGGAAAGCGAACCGATGCAGGATGGCATCCAGAAGTCCGCAAGGAATGAAGAGACCTTAAAACGGATCGTCTTCAACCAGGTCACGCTGGAGTCTGTGTCCGCTGTTCCCATTACTTTGGACCCGGGCGAATCAGTTCTGCTTCTCTCACCTGACAGCGATGACCGGATTGCCGGAAGTGCAAAGGAGATCTTCCGGAGGGATTACGGAGTTGAGGCGTTTTCACTGCCGTTCATGCAAGGGAACTTCACTCCGGGCGCAGAGGGGCTCGATATCCTGACTGACGAAGGGTCCAACCGGGCAGCAGAGATACTCTCCGGCCTGGAGTCCCCCGCCGGGATGGTCATCACCCTGCCGCACGGCGGGTCGGAAAAGTTGCAAAGCATGGCGGATGTTTCACGCTATCTCAGGGGACTCTTTCTGCTGGTGAAGACCTTTCTGGGGTCACCGAGAAAGAAATTCGTGGTACTGATCCACTCCCGGGATGATATCGAAACTCCCGGGCGGCTGCTGACGGAAGGGCTCCTCGGACTTTTTCTGAGCGCAGCACAGGAGTATCCATCGGTCCAGTTTCGCACGGTGGGAATCGAGAGAGATGCCGACCTTCACGGTGCTCTGCGCAATGCTCTGGATAGAGGATGCACCGTTGTGGAGACCGTTCATCGTGATGGAAAGGTCTTTACCTCGGAGGGGCAGATAGCCCCGTCGGTCTTCGGAGATGTCGTCAAGCCTGAAGCTGAGCCCGGGAGATGTTATCGTCATGTCCGGGGGCGCAACCGGGATCAGCGCACACCTGGCGAGCAGTCTCGTGCCCTTCATGCCCCGTCTGGTCTTCCTGGGGAGAACGTCTCCCGATTCAGGCACCGACAGGGCAGCGGAGATCGCCCGGAACCTGGCGGAGCTGCATTCTGCAGGGGTCGAGGCAACCTACCATACCTGCGATGTTAGCGACCCGGTCGCGGTGCGTACGATCATGGGCGAAGTGGCAAACCGCTACGGCAGGATCGACGGGGTTATTCACGGCGCCGGAGTGCTCAGGGACGGCCTCCTGCACCAGATGAGCCAGGATGATTTCTCCACTGTTACGGACATAAAATTCCTCGGTGCCTGGAATCTGTTCTCAGCCGCGGAGGGGGCCGGTTTGAGGTTTTTCGTCGGTCTCTCCTCGGCGGCCGCAATCCAGGGGAACCCGGGCCAGGCCAACTACGCCGCGGCCAACCGGATGATGTCCGCGTTACTCGGAACCCTCCGCCGGAAAAACCAGGCCATCCTCTTCAAGGCTTTGATGCTTCCCCCTATAGAGGGGGCCGGCATGGCGGATGATCCGGAAATCCGGGAACTGTTGAAGCTGAAGGGCGTAGGGTATATCCATGCACAAGAGCTTGCCGGGCTTTTCTGTCGCGAGCTTTTTGCAAGCCCGGTTGACGACGTTTGGGTTATGTTCATGCGGAAATTGCCTTCCTTGAAGACGACACTGCTCAATGACAGAGACCGGCCTTCTTTTAGCAAAGCGCTGGGCGCAGGAACCGTTTCCCTGCGTCCCGAGGACTTTCCCCTGATCGAAAGGATCACCAGCCTGGATATCCGCCGGGAAGAACTGGAGGCCTTCAGAACCTTCTCCCTGGAAAAGGATCTTTGGATAGAGGACCACAAACCTTTTACATTCATCAAGTATCCCCTTGTCTCTGCTGCCATGGTGCTGGAGACACTCATGGAGGCGGCCCGGATAGTGTATCCCCACCTGCAGGTGAGAGGGGTTCGCCAGGTGAAACTCATGGACATGATCCAATGCCCTCCCAATGTGCCACGGCCATGCAGGATCTCCTGTCGCCGGGCCGGCAACCGTCCACGTGAGGTAGTGTGCGAGGTTTCCATTGCCGCACAGGAGATCACCCCCGCCGGGAGATTGACCGATCGCTTCTCACCGCACTACAAGGGACAGGTGATCCTTGATGGCGGAGAAGGTTATCTCGGGGAAGGGTTTATGGATTTTCCGGTCCGGCCGGAAGAACTGCGAACGAAACCCATGGATCATAAAAAAGTGCGTACCTGGTACGAAGACCGCAGTGGCCTCGAAGGCAGATATCGCGTGATTGAGAGCCTTGACGGCGCCGGTCCGGGGGTAGTGCGGGGCCGAACCACCTACCGGGAGACAGATGACTTTGCACATCTGCAAAACGCCCGGTACCACTATTCGGTCTACCTTTTCGAGGCCCTTTTGCAGTTGGTCGGCTTTCAACTCGCGGCCTCCGACCCAGCGGAGCGGCGATCGTTGATTCCGCTGGAAATCGGGGAGATGAGGTTTCTGCGAAAATGCCGTGCAGGTGAACAGCTGACCCTGGAGGCCCGCCTGCGGCTGCAGGATGAGGAAGGCCTTACCTGGGATGCCAGAGGACTTGACGATCGAGGCATTGCCATCATGCAGGTGTCCGGCATGCGCATGCACTGGGTTACGGAGTAACATGAAAGTATCTATCTCACCTGATTGCGAAAGAGTAATCGTCCATAGGATGGACCCTGTTCATCAAAGGGGACCGGTCTTCTATGCATCACTGGCACGTGAAAACGAAAACTGCAAGGACCTCCTCATCTCTGCCCTGTGGGATCATCTTCTGGCGGTGGGAAGTCCCCTTCGGCCTTATTGCCAATCTTCCCGCGGAGCTGCTTTGCCCATTCAGTTGGCATACGGTCTGCTTGGCCGGCCCCACCTCCTGGTGGGGGAATCTCCGGGGCCGGCTATCTCCTTCAGCGAGGGTAGCGGAAGAGTCTGGGCCGCTCTCTCCGGGGATGAGTCCGATATCGGTATTGATGTGGCAGGGACGGATGAATTCCACAAAGAATACCCCTTTCAGCGGGTCTTCCAGCCGCACGAACTGCAGCATGCCTTGATGTTGACGGGCGGAGATCCGGCAGAAGCTTCGGCCCTGCTCTGGTCTGTCAAGGAAGCCGTTGTCAAGGCACTGGGATGTGCCTTCCATCTCGTGGAACCTCGACACATCAACGTCTATCCGTCTGCGGGGGGAATGGCAGGGGAGGGCGAGGGGTATGGTTTTTCGGTGGGCTTGACAGGAAAGGCCCGGGAGCGGTTTCCCCTCGCTGACAGCCGGTCCCTGTGGGTACATTCACGTCCTCTTGGCACGATGTGGCTTTCCATCGCTCTTCTGGATCGGAGTGCGACGGGCCATGAATGATAATTTCGCAAATTCTTCAAAAAATCCCCTCACCCCTGGCGGGTGTATAGACCGGAGTCGAGGGATGGGGATGCACTTTTTGCGAGACAATTATGAGTAATCTTACCTGCATGTGCCTGCCACGGCTGGACGGAGTGTCGGCGGCAGAGCTTGGACGGCTTTTCCCGGAGCCTTCCATTACTGCGCCCCTTATGTCTCTGCTGCAGGAATCAGGTGTTGACGGCTTTGAGCTGCTCAGCATCGTGGTGCTGAAAAATGATGCTCCCATTCTCTTTTTACCGCTGTTTGAAACCCGTCTGGATTTGTCTTCTTTTGTCAAGGGGTGGATCAAGGCAGCGCTGAATGCGGCCGGCCGCCTCTTCCCCTCGGTTTTGCACCCCCGTATTCTGGCCGTGGGGATGGTGGAAGGGGAATGGAGTGAAATCGGGATTGATCCTTTCATCGATGAGGAAACTCTCGACAGGGCAATCGAGATGGCAGTATGCGCCTTGCAAACGCTCGCGGCCGAACGCAACAGCGATATCCTGGCGTTTTACAACTTTAATCAGTACAGCAGACTTCCCGAGGGGATATTCAAAAAATTCAACCGGGTGAAATTTCGCTCCTGTGCCCGATTGCGGATTGATTTTTCCAGCCTGGAGGAATACCTGAACCGCCTTTCGAAGGCAGCAAGAAAAGATTTGCGCCGAAAAATGCGGGTTGCTCCTGATGTTCGGGTAGTTCGAAGCTGCACTGTTTCTCCTTTTCTGGACAGGATATATGCGCTGTACCTGGAAACAGTGGCGCGGGGCCCCATGGCGATCGGTATACACAACCGTTTGTTTTTTGAAAAAATCTGCCAGCGAATCCCGGGTGCCGAGTACATGCTCTATTTTGTGCAGGAAGAACTCGTTGCTTTCAACCTTCTCGTCGTAAAACAGGAAGCGATGGTGGACCAGTTTTTCTGCATGGATTACGAAATCGGCCGAAAATACAATCTTTATGTCTTGTCCTGGCTTGAAAATGTCCGCACCTGCGTGGAGCGAAAAATTCCTTTCTTTTATGCGGGCCAAGGTGCGGAGAAGACCAAGGCGCACCTGGGCGCAACGTTCATTCCGAGCTTCATTTTATTCAAGCACCGTTGGCTGATGTTAGACCGTTTTCTTGTCTGGCAGACGTCGGTAGTTGATAAGATCCTGAGGTACCTCGGGTTTTGGCCCGCAGCTCAGGTTGATAGGCTGAAGACTGAAGACTGAAGGATGAAGACTGAACACCTGAATTACTGCGAAATGGAGAATTATGACCATAGAAACCGAATACGTAATCAAAGTTGAGAACCTGACCAAGCGTTACGGGGAGTTGCTGGCGGTCAATGACATATCGTTCACCGTCAAGAAAGGCGAGGTCTTCGCCCTGCTGGGTCCAAACGGCGCCGGCAAGACCACAACCGTCGAGATCATCGACACAATCCGCAAACCCACGTCAGGTACCGTGACCCTTCTTGGCATGGACGTCACGAAAAAGAAGCACGACATCGTTCCCCGTATCGGTGTCCTCCCACAGGGGTTCACCTCGTTTGACAGGATAACGGTCAGAGAGACCCTGCAGTACTACTCGCGGCTTTACTGTGGCGGAAACACCGATGTCGACGAGCTGATAGAGCTCGTGAACCTCACGGACAAGGCCAAAGAGCAGTACAGAAACCTCTCCGGAGGCTTGAAGCAGCGTCTTGGTATCGCGATTACTCTCGTGAACAACCCCGAGGTCGTGTTCCTCGACGAGCCAACGACAGGGCTCGACCCTCGCGCAAGGCACGAGGTATGGGAAGTTCTGCAGGGCCTGAAGAAGGAGGGGAAGACAGTGCTTCTTACCACGCACTACATGGAGGAGGCGGAACTTCTTGCGGATACGGTCGCAATCATTTCCAAGGGGAAGATCATAGCTATGGGCTCGCCCGCGGAACTCATCGAAAACAACGCAAAATACTTGGTCCTGACACTGCAGTCCGTGGATGAAAAAACCTTTGAGATTGTCCGAAAGATGGGCTTTGAGCCGGTTCTTAACGACCACTCGGAAATAAAAACCAGGGTGGGACACACAGACGATGTGCAGAAGATACTGAATGCCATCACGGATGCCGGGGCGATGTACCATGGCCTGGAAGTGAGCAAACCCAACCTTGAAGAGGTTTTCCTGAAACTCACGGGAGAGGCCCTCCACGACAATAACGTCGGAGAATGGGGGGCGAAATGAACTTTCGTGTCGTCGGTGCAAATCTCTTCGTGAAACTCATGAGCGTTTACCGCGAGAAGACAACCATGTTCTTCACGCTTGCGTTCCCGATAATCCTGATACTTGTTTTCGGCACGATCTTCATGAGCCAGGACAACGTGAACTTCCACCTTTGCGTGCAGGACCTCGATCAGTCGAAAGCTTCCAGAGACTCAATCGAGGCCCTTGAAGTCAACGGGAAGTTCAAGATAACCAGGGTGGACCCGGCAGCCAATCCCGTGCAGTATGTCAGGGACAACAAGGTGACCCTTGTTCTGGTTATTCCCAAAGGCCTGGAAAAATCGCTCATGCGGAGGAAGTTTTTCAATGACTACAAAGCTACCGCCACTGTCACCTATATATACGACCCCAGCTCTTCTTCGGTGTCCACGAAGATTGATATCCTGAACGGAGTGCTCGCCGGGGTAAATCAGGAGATGTCCGGGGTACCGCCGTTCATCAAATCGGTCAAGAAATCGATACTCAGCAGGAAATACCGGTTTATCGAGTACTTCATTCCCGGCATTATTGCCATGGCGGTGATGACTCTGAGCCTGTTCGGCACGGTGAACCTGAATACGGAGCTGCGGCAGAAGGGCATTATCAGGAAACTGTCCACAACGCCCATCACCCGTGTTGAATGGGTACTGTCGGACATACTCTACCAGTTCATACTAGCACTAGTATCCACGACTGCTATGCTGCTGGTGAGCTACGCGGTGTATAATGTCAACCTGCATATAAACGCCTGGCTCGTTGTGTTCGTTTTGCTTGACGTATTCGCGTTCGTCGGAATCGGAATGATACTCACCCGTTTCGTCAAGGAGGCACAGAGCGCCGCAGCAGCGGCAAACGCCATCAGTTTCCCGATGATGTTTCTCTCTGGGAGCTTTTTCCCCATCGAGTTGATGCCGGGTTTTCTGCAAACGTTCGCCAAGACGCTGCCTCTCTATTACGTGAATGAGGGGCTCCGGGCAGCGATGGTTTTTGAAGACAACATGGACTCTCTGCGTAACGCCGCGACCATAGGTGTATTTGCAGCCGTGGTCTTTATCCTGGGCGTACTGGCCACCAAATGGGAAGAGGGCACGTGATCGCAATGTCCCTCCTTGACTCAATTAATCAAATTTCCTTTCCCCGTGCCACCACAGCCCTGATTGCAGCGCTGCTCGCGGTACTCATTGATTCCGTTCTGAGGTTTCGAGAGTACCGTGCTCTGCTGCATTCACTAACGGTCACCGGTATTACGAAGTTCCTGGGGATCTTCACGATGGTCTTCCTGCAGGTGGCGGCACTCTTTTATCTCGTCACCCTCCTGCCGTGGCCTCTCCGGGTACCTGTCCTCCTTTTTGCTGTTTTTATTGTCATCGTCCAATTATCCTATTGGCTGACGCTAACACAGTTCATGACCGCCACCGATCTGTTTCTTGCCCTTACCGTAAGCGGAAACCATCGGGTAGAAGCTATCTTGAGTTTCTTCAAACCGCGGGTCTTCCTCTATGCGCTCCCGTATGTTCTCGTTCTGTCTTTACTGGTTTTTGCCCCCTCGGTGACCGCCTTCCGGGAGACCCTCGCACTCAGCGTGTTGCCGGCGCTCTACCTTCTCGCTTCACATTACGCCCTTTTCCTCCACGTGCCGGAACGCAGCTTTCATCTGAATCCCTTGACTTCCTTCCTCCGGGCAGCACTGTGCTGCAGGTTTGAATATCACCATACCTATCGTGGGCCGCGAGACGAATTGCCGGCCGTTACCCTTTCCCAACGGCCACTCGACAGCCTCATCTATATCATTGATGAGTCGGTTCGCGGCAGCAATCTCAGCCTTAATGGCTACCCGCGTGCCACTACACCATTTCTGCAATCCCTCGAAGACAGGGGGCGGCTCAAGAATCTCGGCATTTGTGTCGCGGCAAGTTCCTATTCACACGTCAGCAATGCCTATCTGATTACCGGTCACAACACCTTTCCCGACCATGACTTTCGAACCGAAAAGAACCCGACCATCTTTGACTATGCAAAGAAAATGGGCTACGAGACGATCTACATCGACGTCAATCAAATCTACCTGTATTCGCTCCTGAAAGCGGCCGGGGATGGCCCCGTGAGAGGCCTGGACCGGTGGATGAACGATACAACGTTCAAGGAGCTTAACATCGATCTTGAAACCACCAAGGATTTGGGTGTAGCCCGCATCCTCAGCAATCTTCTGAACGAAAACAGCGGCTATTTCATTCTTGTCAACAAGCGGGGACTCCATTTTCACTATCGCAGCAGTTATCCGGATGACCCGTCCGCCGTGGTCTGGAAGCCGGTTATGAAAGCATTGCAAGCCATTGACCCCAGCGCGGCCGGACGCGCAAAGCTGGTCAATACCTATGACAACGGGATTCGCTTTCAGGTGGATGAATTCTTTCGGGAGCTGGTCAGCAAAACAACCAATAAGAACTATGCGGTTCTGTACACATCGGACCATGGCCAGACGCTGGCCGAGCATGGTCAGGTGTATACCCATATGAAACCTGACCCGGAAATCGTCGATGTGCCCGAATTCATCGTGTCAGGGGAGGGGTATGGCAAACAAGCGCTCCTGGACGGCATCGCTTCCGGCATCAGGGTTTCCCATCTTAATATTTTCGCGACACTTCTCGACCTGCTGGACGTACCGATGTCTCTGCGGGTGCGTACCTACGACACATCGATTTTTGCTTTAACGGAAAAGGATAACCGGGAGCGCTACTATATGAGCGGCTCACTTCATGGTTTCGGCGAGTACGTGGTGAAGAGTATTCCCTCACCACCGGCTGCGGGCTGGGGCGTTTCGAGTCCTGTCGGCACGGGGAGCAATGATTGTGAAAATAAAACTTATAGCACCCCATGATTTTTCTGAAAGCACGATAGCCAGCCCCTTCAAGCTACAGAGGGTGAATCTTCCTCTGTTGGCGGCGCTGACTCCCCCTGGAAACACGATTACCCTTGTCGAGGAGGCATTTGCCCCGGATGACATCAATCAAGAGGTGGATCTGGTGGGCATCACCGTCTTGACCGAACTCGCCGTACGGGCCTATCAGATCGGTGATGCCTATCGTCGGAAAGGTGTGAAGGTGGTGATGGGCGGGATACACCCCACGGTGTTGCCTGAGGAAGCCCTGGAGCATGCCGACGCTGTCGTTGTGGGAGAGGCGGAGGGTGTCTGGCCGCAACTCGTCGCGGATGCCTCCTCGGGTCAGATGCAAAGAATCTATCGGGCTGATACCATGACCTGTCTCAACGCTCTGCCAATACCACGGCGGGATCTCGTCTCCGAAACCAAAGGCAAAGGGTATATTCCCATCCCGATTGGTGTCGAGACATCCCGCGGCTGTCCGAACGATTGCGAATTCTGTTGCATTGGACAGACATTGGGCCAGAAATATCGTGTCAGACCGGTAGAGAAGGTCATTACCGAAATAGAGTCTATTGATTCTCCTCACCTCTTCTTTGTCGATGACGCACTAGGGCTGGACCGGAAAGCAGCGAAGAAACTCTTTACGGAAATGATACCTCTTCGGCGGCGCTGGCTGGCACAAGGCACCGTGTCGTTGGCGGAAGACCCGGAGCTGCTGGGTTTGATGAAGCGTGCGGGGTGCATGGGGCTCTTGATCGGTTTCGAATCGGTACAGAGTGAAACACAGAATGAAGTGAATAAAATCAAGAATCTGAAGATCGATTTTTATGAGGCTATGCGGCGATTCCATGCGGAAGGTTTCGGCATACTGGGCTGCTTTGTGTTTGGCTTTGATTACGAAAACAAGGATGTGTTTGAGCAGACCTTGGAGTTTGTCATGAAGAGTTGTATGGATTGTGTCCAGTTGAGGATTCTCACTCCCTATCCGGGAACGCGATTATATACGCGTCTTTTACGCGAGGGCAGGCTGTTCGACAGTGACTGGTGGCTCAAGGGGTATCCGCCGGATACGCTCCTGTATCAGCCAATGGGCATGACCGCCAACGAGCTTGTCAACGGTTTCGCCCGATTGAACAGGCAAGCCTATTCTGTCGGCGCAATAGCAAAACGGTTCTTTGGCATGAGTCCCTGGAAACGAACCCTGTTCGGCTGCCAGGTATACGCCGGGCTCAATCTGTCTACCCGTAAGCGTTATTTCAAGGCTCTGAATAATCGACAGCCATTTGTGCAGGGACTTCCAGCACAATAGGAAGGCGGTAGTGATGCCGCAGCAGCGGTGGTTCAGGGAATTCGAAAACATCAGCGTCTTCCACGGTTGCGGCGCAAATAACCGATAATGACCAGAAATGTTCCAAGAATCCCGCTGATGACCATTCCTTCGCCGAGATAATGATGCCAGCCACCCAGCGGAGCAAGCACCAGCATGGCGCCGCCAATCATGAGTGCTGCATTAACTATTGCTCCGATCAGTCTTTCGAGAATCCGGCTGATTCGCCCACCCAAAGCATCAATGCCCGGTGTCTGGACAGAGCCCAGATTGCCTCGCGCTATCCCCCGTAGGATGCGTCGCGTGTCGCCGGGCGCATCAGTCATAAATCGTTCCAGTTCACGCCCAAGCTTGGTCGTCTTTTCTTTGATATTCTCCAGAGAGAAGTGTCGTGCGGTCAGGCGTGTGATCTGTTCGCGAAACGATTCCATGTAATTATGGTCAGGGTCGAGTTGGCGAATCAGTCCCTCGAGGATAACGAAGGCACGCGTCAGGAGGAAAAACTCGCCGGGATTGTGAACCCCGTGACGGCTTCCTGCACGTAGCAGGGAATCAAACGTATCCCCGATTGACACATCCTCCAGATCGCTTCTGTGGATTTCATACAGTACTGCCTTTATGTCCAACAGCAGCGCGGCACGTTTGACCCTTTCGATCCCAAGCGGTGCCATCTCGAGATACGCTTCTTTGGCTGCCCGCGCATCCCCTTTAACGACCGCTTCAAGAAGGAGCGTCAGTGATTCGCGCATCGCTTCATCAAGCTCGCCTGTCATTCCGAAATCCATAAGGGAGAGTCGCCCATCGGGAAGAACGAAAACATTGCCGGGATGCGGATCGGCGTGAAACAGGCCTTCCTCGAAAATCGTTTGCAACATCAGCCGGACCAGAGTGTTGATCACCTTCGGCATTGCTTCCGGGTGCTGCTTTGCGTAGATATCTACGCGCTCGCCCGCCGAAAACTCCAGGGTCAGCACGTTTGAGGTCGAGTACTTTGGCACAAAATCGGGAATCCAGAGATCGGGAATATCTGCCAGTGCGGTGCGAAAGAGCACAATGGAGCGTGCTTCGCGACTGAAATCGGTTTCCCGTGTAAGGCTGTTGGCAAATTCACTCACCAGAACCTGAAGGTCCAGTGCCCGCAGTCGCGGAAAGAGGTTTTCCCCCAGCTTTACCAGGTAGGTCATCGCTGCGATATCAGTTGAGATTATCGCTTCAAGGCCGGTTCGCTGAACCTTCACGGCCACATGACGGCCGTCCATCATCGTCGCCTCATGCACCTGGGCGATCGTGGCGGCTGCAATGGGCTCTTCGCTGAATGAAGCGAATAACTTCATCAAGGGAGCTCCCAGTTCGGCCTCGACTGTTGCGCGCACCGACGCAAAGCCCTGCGCCGGCAACTGGTCGTGCAGCAGTTCCAACTCATTGATGTAGGCATCCGGCAGCAGGTCGCGTCGCATTGCCAGAACCTGCCCTAACTTGAGAAAGGTTAATCCCAGCTCCTCGAAGGTTTCCCGGACCTCTTCTGGCGAGGGCCAATGAGTCTTGCCGCGCAACGCGCCCAGGAACTGGTGCCGGACGAGCACTTTCATGATTTGCAGCAGTCGCGGCCCCGCTTTCAGCAGGCTGCATTTCTTCGGGTCAACCATTTCGGCCATGCGTTTCCTCCTAAGGGTGCTAACTATTACCCACCCCTGCCTCCGAACTTGACCATTTTATCCAGATGATCCTGTGAATCAAATTTCAGGAGATCATTAGCCGGATACTGTTTGCTCGTGAATAAATATGCTTTCGCCATGATCCTTCTCGTGTATTGAATTATACCAGAAGGATCACAGGATTTATCCCCTCCTATCCCACCTCAACGCAGCGGATGCCGTCCGGCCGCCAGGCAGGCGAGATTACGAACGAGCCTTTCTTTTCCGGGCCTGAAAGCAGGGCTCCGAAGGTCACGGTAAAGTCGCCATAACGGTTATTGACCTCATCCATGGCCCGGGTCGCGAAGACCTTCACTTTCTCTTCAAGAAACAACGGCAGTTGCTCTTCCCGGTGCCGGAGATTGGAAAGGCGCACACCGAGCAGCCTGATCGGCTGTTCCAGGGTGACGGAATCCAGGATGCGCACGGCTGCCCGGTAGATATCGTCGCTGAGGCTGATATGGTCGCCCTGGGTCTGCTGTTTGCCGAAGCTCGTGTCGAAATCCGCATAGCGGACGTAGAGGTTGACCGTCTTGCCGCTTACCCCGTATCTCCGTGCCCTCCTGCCGACCATTTCCGACAGCTGCAGCAGGTAGCGCAGGATCTCCTCACGGGTGTCGATGTCCCGCTCGAGGGTCATACTGTGCCCCACCGATTTAACCGGGTCGGCCTCCTCCGACGGTCGTACGGGAGAGTCGTCGAGCCCTTTTCCCATCCGCTGCAGATATTCACCCACAATGCCGAACTTTTTTTTCAGGATTTCCACCGGGAAGCGTCCAAGTTCCCCGCAGGTGGTGATGCCGAGCAGCCTCAGGTGGCGGCCCATGCGTTTGCCCACTCCGCAGAGGTCTGTTATGGGCAGGTTTTCCAGCACCCGACCCGTTTCCTCGGGCCTGATGATCGTCAGCCCGTCCGGTTTCTGCATGTCGCTGGCCAGTTTCGCCAGGAGCTTGTTGGGGGCGATGCCGATGGAGCAGGTGATGCCGAAACGGTTGCGGATCCGTGCCTTCAGGCGGTAGGCGATATTTTCCGGGGAGCCGAAGAGCCGGAGGCAGCCGCTCACGTCCATGAATCCTTCGTCGATGGAAAATACCTCCACCTGCGGCGTGTAATCGAGCATCATCTTCATGATCTCGGCGGAGGTGTGGGTATACCTGCGGTTGTTGCCGACCACCAGGATCAGCTCTGGACAGCAGCGCTTTGCTTCCCAGACCGCCATGCCGGTCTTGACGCCATGCTTTCGCGCCTCGTAGGAGGAGGTGGTGATGACAGTGCGATGGGCCGAGCCGATCACGGCAATGGGCTTGTCCCGCAGTGCCGGATTCATGGCCTGCTCCACCGAGGCGAAAAAGGCGTTCATGTCTATGTGGAGTATTGTTCTGTTTGCTGTCATGGTGATGTCTCAATGCTGTACAATGTCCAGTTCTGGTTCTTGGTATCGTAGACCAGCTCATAGAGTGCCTGTCCGTCGACCACGGCAAAGTGGATGAGGAGATTATCCCCGCATTTTTCCCGCCAGGAGTAGGTGGTTTCCAGCACGGTATGTTTTTTTCTGTTCCAGTCGAACCAGACCGGCCGGATGGTCCGGCCGGGAGTGAATACCGCCGCGACCCGAATCGGCTCCCGAATTTTTTCCATGGCTCACTCCAGGGGGCGGTAGATCCCCACCACCTTGCCGACGATGGTCACTTCTCCTTCGCCTTCCCGGACAATGATGTCGTCGTAGTTGGGATTGGCGGCTGCCAGGCGGATCTTCTGCCGCTCGCGAAAGAAACGCTTCAGGGTCGCCTCGCCGTTGATCAGGGCCACGACGATGTCTCGGTTGTCCGCCGAGGGTTGCGGGCGGATCAGGGCCAGGTCCCCTTCCAGGATCGAGGCCCCGATCATCGAGTCTCCCCGTACCCGGAGAAAGAAGGCGGCTCCGGAGGGGAGTCTGGCGCTGTCAATGGCAAAGTAGTCTTCGATATCTTCCATGGCCGGCTGGGGGAGGCCGGCGCGAACGGTGCCGACAATCGGCAGGGAGGTGGCGCGGGCCGGCTGGCCGGACAGGACAATGCCCCGGGAGCTGCCGGAGCTTTTTGCCAGGTAGCCTTTCTTTTCCAGGGCCTGCAGGTGGCGCATGACCCCGAGAGTGCCGTTGATCCCCAGGTGGGAGGCAATCTCGCGCTGGGTGGGCGGGTAGCTGTGAGTGGCGATAAAGTCGCTGATGAATGTCAGGACCTGCTGTTGTCGGGGTGTCAGTTCTTCCATGATTTCCTCGTAGTGTTTCATGCGACCGGTTCGTTCTGTTGTGATACGTTGTCAAATGACAACATACCAGCGGATGAGGGTGATGTCAAGGCTGCGCCGGGTGGTGACCTTTTACCATGACGGGAAGCTGGTGAGGAACCAGCCCTTTGAGCGGATGGTGCAGTTGATGGGAGCGCAGGCCGAACAGTAAGAGCCACGGGTGACTGCTGTTCAACTCGGGCGTTTCTGCGAGAAGGAAAATCTTCAGCGATTCGACGGGGAAGCTCCGACTCGGCCCCTGCCTGGGTAATCGGGGACGTTTCCGGTCTTATGTAACCTTACGTTGGTGATAGGCCAAACAAACTACGCCGAATGAATTATGCCTGAGCTGAACTTGCAATCTTTTCCCCCATCTGCTAAGTAAGAACTTGTTTTTTTAAGGGGGTGCAGTATGAGTGAATTTTTCAACAATATGGAATCGGTTCTCCAACAGACGTTTCTCGGCATCAGCCTGGGACGCTTCGCAGTCGCATTTCTCGTCCTGATAGTGGCTCTCATCCTTAGAAAAGTACTGCACCATATCTTTGACAAGGTACTCTTTCCTCTGGCAGCGAAAACCAGAAGTGAGTATGACGACCAGTTTTTCCAGGCAATCCGAAAACCGGCCGAATGGCTGGTGGCGATTATCGGCATCTTCAGCGCCATCCATATCCTCCAGCTCCCGGTTGAACCTATTGATCTGAGGCGCGGCGCAGTCTCCCTCTTCAAGGTCCTGGTGACCTTCGACGTGGCCTGGGTGCTGTTCAACCTGATCGGGCTGATTGATACTTTTCTGGAAGGCTGGGTAAGCAAGACCGAATCGACCCTCGACGACCAACTGCTGCCGTTCGTCCGCAAATGCCTGCGGATCTTCGTTATCTTCCTGGCCGTCATCATGACCATCCAGAACCTCGGCTACTCAATTTCCGGACTGCTCGCGTCGCTCGGTATCGGTGGTCTGGCCGTTGCGTTGGCGGCAAAGGACACTCTCTCCAATATCTTCGGCTCGCTGATGATCCTGCTCGATCGTCCGTTTCACGTGGGTGACTGGATAAAGGCAGCGGACCTGGAGGGGATCGTTGAAGAAGTGGGCTTCCGCTCGACCAAAATCCGGACCTTCGCCAAGACGCAGATAACCGTGCCGAATAATGTGATTGCGAATCTGGCGGTGGACAATATCAGCCGCAGGCCGAACCGGCGCATCAATATCACCGTCGGCGTAACGTACGAAACGAAACCGGAGCAAATGAGACAGGCTGTTGCCGGGATCCGCGAAATGCTTTGCAATCATCCGGCAATCGATCAGCAATTCATCCTCGTCAATTTTACCGAATTCGGTGCCTCTTCTCTGGATATCCTTGTGTATTGCTTTACCAGGACGGTGGTTTGGGCTGAGTATCTGGCGGCGCGTGAGGACGTCAACCTGAAAATCATGGACATACTCGACGGTCTCGGCCTGGAAATCGCGTTTCCCAGTCGCAGCATCTATCTCCGTGGTGCTGCCGAAGAACAGCCGGAACCGGAACTGCCAAAGTTGGCCTAGTGTCCCGTGCGGTTAATTCAATCCTTGAAATTCCGGTTCTTTTGCCCTCTGGCTACGTTGTGGCTCCTCGACAGAGCCCCGCTATGCCTGCGTCGCCTCGCCTTGCCAGAGACCAAAATTCCACGGAATTACTGCTGCTAACTAACCGCACGGGACACTAGTGGCTCGAGACGAGCTGAAAGTTTACTTTGTTTGGCATGATAAAAAGAGGGTCAGTGCTGCACATTTCATTGTGCAGCACTGACCCTCTACGTTTTTACGGTTCGTGACCTTGTATCATGAAGGGAAGCTGGTGAAAGACCGGCCCCCTCTCGTTCCCGTTATCCCGTTTGCTCCTCCTCACATGGCAGGTTTGATATTCCGGTTCACCCGGAACAGGTTGGCCGGGTCCGGGTCAACTCCGACCAGGTTCTTCACGGCTTCAGCCGGCAAAGACATAGTTCTTGGGCACGACGGTAATGCCGTCCGAAACCTTGAACCCCCGGGCCTCATCTTCCTCGCGCGAAAAACCTATGCGGGTCTGTGGCGGGACGATCACATTCTTGTCGATGATGGTTTTCTGCACTGCTGCCCCTTCGCAAACAGTAACGTCGGCGAAGATGACGCTTTCCCGGATCAGGGCGTTCTTTTCCACACGCACGCCCTGGCTGAGCACTGAATTGTTGATTTCGGCCTGGGTGATAATACACCCGCCACTGATTATGGCATTGTCGATTACAGACTGCTTCAGTACAAATTTCGCCGGGGCGGTGAAGTCTGACGATGTCTTGACGGGCCAGAGAGGATTATACAGGTTCAGCTCGGGTTCGATGCTTACCAGGTCCATGTTGGCTTCCCAGTAAGACTTGATGGTGCCTACATCGCGCCAGTAGACATGATGCTCTCCGGGGACAAGAGTCGAAGAGAAATCATAGGCGAAGATCTTCAGCCCCATTTTCAGCATGAGAGGGATGACGTCCTTGCCGAAATCATGGGACGATGTCTCTTTTTCCGCATCATTGCTGACGATCTCTATCAGCGTCGGTATATTTGCGATGTAATTTCCCATCGAAGTGAGGCAGTACCCGGCTCTTCCCGGTATCTCCTTGGGGTTCTCCGGCTTTTCTTCAAACCCGATCACTCTGCCGGTCTCATCCACTTCGATAATGCCGAAACGGTTGGCATCTTCTTTTCTTATGGCCATCGCCGAGATGGTGAAATCGGCGCATTTTTCTCTGTGGAAAGCGTCAAACTTGCTTGCATCCATTTTGAAGATGTGGTCTCCGGAAAAAATCGCCACTCTTTTGTAGCAGGGATTGTCCCGGAAGATGTTCAGGTTCTGATAGACGGCGTCTGCCGTGCTTTTGTACCACTGTTCACCCATCCTTTTCTGCGCAGGAATGCACTGGACATAGAAATTGTACACCGGAGCCGAGGGCCACATGGTGCTTACATGATTTATCAGCGGCTGAGACAAGGTCTGCACCAGAAGCTTGATATTCCGGATGCCGGAGTTGATCATACTGTTGAGGACAAAATCAATGATCCTGTACTTGCCGCCGAATGGAACAGCCGGTTTGGCCCTTACCTCGGTAAGGGGCTTCAAACGTTCTCCGGCGCCACCGGCAAGGATAATCCCGAGTAAATCATTCATAACATTCCCTCCCTTATTCGCAGGTATGGCCACAACAGCGGCGAGAATAGCGTGGTGCCTGCTCAACAGTCTATCATGCAGCGGATCCTGTACAAGCTATTCCAGATGGTTGCAATGCCTGAGTCTACGTACCCGAGGGGGCGCCAGGAAATGTACGTGTCTGGTTATTTGACTTTGCCAATAGATAAATTGAAAAGAATGCTCTCGTAACTCTCTACTGTTTTCCGGGTTATCTTCGAAGGGGAGCGTGCTGCCGTTTTTTGCATAAAGTAGACGCGTCCCGATCGTACGCTGAAAATTATTATTTTTTGAGAGCGCGGACCAAGTGGATGGGGATGCTGGATTTATGGCGAACTTCGGTAATGGTGCTGCCGTGAAAAAGGTCACCGAAAAAGCGGTGGCCGTGACTCGCCATCGCAATCAGATCGCATTGTTCGGCTTCTGCTACCTTGAGAATTTCTGTCGGCGGATTGCCAAGGGCCAGTACGGCTGTCACCACCAGACCCTCCTTGCGCATTTCGTCGGCGACCTGTTCCAAATACCTGCGGTCGTCTTTCATCTCCTCTGATTCTGCAAGTTTCAGTTGATAGAAGTTGCGCGCTACCCAGCCATCGGCCACGTGCAGCAACAGGAGTTCAGAGCCGAACTGCTTTGCCAGTTCTTTGGCGTGCGGCAGAATTGTTTCGTCCGGAGGAGCGTTTTCGAGTGTCACCAGGATTTTTTTGAACATAAAATTTCCGCCATCCATTCTTTCTACAGGGATAACCCGAATTGGCCGTAAAATGCTTTCAGGAATGCCGCAGGCATGAAGGTATCGAAAAGCAGTTTTACATTGAGGATAATGATAATTGCCGCGGTCGTCCAGCCGAGGATTTTAATCCATGGGGGATTTACGAACTCTCCCATCTTGGTTTTTTCACTGGTGAAGCGCATCAATGGCCAGACGGCAAATCCGAGTTGCATGGACAATACGACCTGGCTGGCAACGAGCAATTCGGTTGTTTTACTTTCGCCGAAATATCCGATCACAGCAACAGCAGGAATAATTGCCAGTGCGCGCGTGATAATCCTGCGCAGCCATGGCCGGAGCCGAATGTTGATGAAACCTTCCATGATGATTTGGCCGGCGATCGTACCGGTGAGGGTGGAACTCTGCCCCGAAGCCAACAATGCTACGGCAAAGAGAATACTTGCGACGGATACGCCAAGTAGCGGCTTTAATAGTTTGTACGCGTCCTGAATCTCAGCGACATCCTGGTGCCCGGACCAATGAAAAGCCGACGCGGCGAGAATGAGAATCGAGGCGTTGATGAACAGCGCGAACATGAGCGCGACCGTTGAGTCAATCGTAGCAAATTTTATTGCCTCGCGTTTGCCACGGGGATTTTGCTCGTATTTGCGTGTTTGAACAATGGACGAGTGCAGATAGAGGTTGTGCGGCATGACCGTCGCACCGATGATGCCGATGGCAATGTAAAGCATGCCCTGATTTTTCACGATTTCAAGGTGTGGCACAAAACCGGATAGCAATCCGGTGAGTTCCGGTTTTGACCAGAAAAGCTCCACCGCAAAACAGGTGCCGATGGTCGCGATGAGCGTGATGACCAGTGCCTCAACGTAACGGAAGCCTTTGTTTTGTAAAAATAAAACGGCAATCACGTCTGCCGCTGTGATGACGCATCCCCAGACCAAGGGGATGCCGAAGAGCAACTGTAATGCGATGGCCGAGCCAACAACTTCAGCCAGGTCGCAGGCCGTGATCTGGATTTCGCAGAGAATCCAAAGAAACCACACAGTTGGCGGGGAATAGTTGTCGCGGCAGGCTTGTGCCAAATCGCGTCCGGTAGCAATGCCGAGTTTGGCACACAAGTGCTGGAGCAGGATTGCCATCAGGTTTGAAACCATGATAACTGACAGCAATGTGTACCCAAACTGCGCCCCTCCCTGCAAGTCGGTCGCCCAGTTTCCCGGGTCCATGTAACCGACTGCAACGAGAAAACCGGGTCCGGCAAATGCAAACAGTTTGCGCCAGAAGGATGCTGTTATCGGCACGAGAACGCTGCGGTGGACTTCCGACAGAGAAGCATCACCCGGCGGCTTGCGCCAAGGCATTTTTGGGGTCCGCCCAGGTGAATTTTCCGGTTGGTTCATAGAATATAGCAAATAAATTCAGAGTAAGGGTGCTGGTTTCCTGCGAGAGGTCCGATGAGATGGTCAGCCATTTTTCTTCAACAAAAACATGAAGCAAAGGATACATAACAATAATGAATTGTCAAAATAATTAATCCGGATCATTTCTGCGAACTGGTGGGGAAAGGAAATAGATATATTTTATGAAAAAGCGGCGAAAGACGCCGAGGGAGAGGCGAGAGAGGCCTTTACGATGCTGGCGAATTGGGAGCGCGGTCACGAGGAGCTTTTTCAGCAATTGCATGACAAGGCATTTTAGGAGTGCTCGAACATGCTGTGGGGCGGATAAACTTGAATGGAACTTCCCGGGACGTTGTATGTCAGTTGATTGTCAACCCTTTTCTCCGAATTAATCAACAAATACACAACGTCCCGCTACTTCCCTCACTATTGTACGCTTACTCCACCGGGACCACCTGATGCTCGGGATGCGCTCTCAAATGTTCCTGAACCTCTTGCAGATTGGTAAACTCCACACCGCAAGTTGAGCACTTGACCAGGGGCGCTGCAACTCCTCCCGTTGAAACCAGTTTGTGCTCAGGATGCGCTTTCAGGTGTTCCTGGATCTCGCTGATTGTCGTAAACTCCGCACCACAGGTTGAGCACTTGACCAGAGGTGCCGCAACTCCTCCCGCTGCCGGGACAATCTTATGCCCGGGATGCGCTATCAGGTGTTCTTGAAGCCCTTTCAAGGTTGTGAACTCTACGCCACAGGTTGAGCATCTAACCAGAGGCGTTGCGGCTTGTACCGTTGCTTGCCCCTGCTGCACGGCAGGCATTGGTGTTTCCGCCATGGCAAGACCAGTCAGAAGAAGTGATAAAGAAAAAACAACGAGTGCTGTAAGTCGACGCATTTTATTTTCCTCCCTTCCTGTTGTTGTGGCTATACAAGCCGGTTTCACTTTGACTCTGTAATTAATGTAGCATTGGAAGGTAAGTAAACGATAAAGAAACGGTAAAGATTTGATAAAGATTATCTTCAGTCGATCGTGGCCTCGGCCGCTTGCCTGCCGTCTGGCAGGAAGGGCACTGGCGATCAGTCTGCGCGCCAGTGCGTCAGTTTTCGTTTACTGTCCGGCCAGTGGGCCCCAAAGTTCCTTGAGCCTTTTATCCCGTCCGCAGCTGGTGCGGTAAAACCAGTAACGGACCGGGTTTTTCCGGTAGTAATGCTGGTGGTATTCTTCGGCCGGATAGAATGGGCCCGCTGAAACGATCTCGGTCTGGATGGACCCCTGAAACGGCTTGTTCTTTTCCAACTCGGCTTTCGACTGGAGGGCAAGGCGTTCCTGCTCCTTCGTGTAATAGAAAATTGCGCTGCGGTATTGATGCCCCACGTCACAGAACTGCCGGTCCTTGACTGTCGGATCTATGTTGTGCCAATAGACCTCCAGGAGCCTCTTGTAGCGTATCTTCGCCGGGTCGTAGATCACCAGCACCGACTCGGCATGGCCGGTCCCGCCGGCAGACACCTCTTCGTAGGTGGGGTTCTTCTTCTGGCCGCCGGTATAGCCGGACGTGACTGATATGACCCCTGGCAACTGATCGAAAGCATGCTCCATGCACCAGAAGCAGCCACCGGCGAAGGCGGCCTTCTCCTGTTGCGAGGCTGGCGATTGTACCGGTGTGTTGGGGCCTGCGCTTGCAGCAAGCAAGGGGGTGGCGACGGCAAGGGCAGCCGCCATCATAATGGCTGAAATGAGCGTTTTCATGGTAATGTACCCCTTTCCCGGAATATTTTTTCTGGTCTGACGGTTATTGGTTCATACGCCGTCATTTTGCTGTCGGGACAAACAGTAATGCCGCCGAATTCATGCAGTACCGGAGTCCGGTCGGCTTTGGGCCGTCGCTGAAGACATGGCCCAGGTGCCCCCCACAACGGCGGCAGTGCACCTCGGTGCGGGAAGAGAAAAAGCTGTTGTCCGCCCTGGTTCCGATATTCTCCGGCGCGATCGGCCTGGTGAAGCTCGGCCAACCGGTGCCGGAGTCGTACTTGTCTTCGGATCGGAAGAGGTCCAGTCCGCAGCCGGCGCAGCGGTATACGCCGTGTTCGTGATTGTTGAAATATTTGCCGCTAAAGGCCCGTTCGGTCCCCTGTTCCCGGAGGACGTCGAACTGTTCCGGGGTCAATATTTTCTTCCATTCTTCATTGCTCTTGTGGATTTCGGCGCTCATTATATACGTTCCTTTCTCCGCTGAATAAACCCGTATCGGGGCTGCTGCCCCGGCAACGGTCGGCGTGCGAGTCCCCGAACCGATGACGCCTGCCGCCGCAACCAGCCCGATCACCATGACTAGGGCGGAAATTACCGTGTATCTCATTTCTGGCCTCCTTTATCTCCGAACAACTCGTCATTTGCTATGGTTCTTCGATAGGTGCCCGCGTTCCGCAGCCAATCCTCCATGCGCTTGACGCTCACTGTATCCGGAAGATAGACGACTGTATTGATTTCACTACTGCCCAGCCAACCTTTGCCAACGGAAACGACACCCTTTTTCCCCTGAAGGGCCGAAGCACCGACATCGAAGCAGGAGACAGCAAATGTAGCGGTTGCTGTCCCGGCATGTTCCGCTGAAAACGCTGTACTGCCAGGCAGCAGTCCGCATAGAAGGGCTGCTGCTCCGATCATGAGCATCTTCATTGATATCTCCCTTCCACATTGATTGTTTACTGGAAGCTTACAGGGGGAGATTAACGTGCGGATAATGATTCAGTAAAGATTTGGTAAAGAAATCTCAGAGGGGGAGTACGAACCACACGCTTGTCAGTCCGGCGGAACTTTCAGCGCCGACCTTTCCGCCGTGGGCTTCAATCAATTCCTTGACGATTGAAAGGCCTATGCCCGCACCTCCTGTCTCCCTGGAGCGCGACCATTCGGCGCGATAGAAGCGCTCAAAGATGTACGGCAGGTCCTCTGCCGAAATTCCATCTCCGGTGTTGGTGAAAGTCACCTTGAATCCGTTGGCTACGGTTTCCGTGGAAACAGTGACCTTTCCCTGTTGCGGTGTGAACTTCCAGGCGTTTTCCGTCAGATTCCGCACAACCTGCAGCAGTTTGTCCCGGTCGGCCGGAACGGTGGCTGCGGAAGGGACGAAGCGGGTCTCGACACGTATCTGCTTCTCGGTAAAGTTCACACGATACAACTGCAGCATCTGCTCTATCAGCTCATGCAGGGAAAGCGGCTGCCTGTTGATGAACGCCTTGGCGGCATCAGCCTTTGCCAGTTGTTGCAGATCTTCCACGAGACTGACCAGACGCAGAATCTCATCCTGCAACATCGTGAAGGTTTCCCGTGAGGGTGGAATGACTCCGTCGCTGAGGGCTTCCATGTACCCGCGCAGGTTGGTGAGTGGTGTTCGCAGCTCATGGGCTACGTCAGCCACCATGGTCTTGCGCAGCCTGTCCAGCCGTTCCAGGCTGTCGGCCATCTGGTTAAAGGAGTCTGCCAGCTGTCCGATCTCATCCCGTGAGGGTATTTCAACCCGTACGGAATAGGTGCCGGAAGCGATCTCGCGGGTGATCTCCGTCATCTGGAAAAGGGGTCGAAGAATCCTGCGGGTAAGGAGATAGCTGAGGAGAAGGGCCAGAGCCAGGGCTGCCAGAGTCGCCCAGACGAGGTATCTGTGGACGGCCGTAACGAACATGTGGTGGATACCGGTGGGCTCGATATGGTACTTTTTCATCAGGACCATGAAGTAGTCAGCGGCCAGCTGGTCCAGGGCCAGCCACATGACCACCATGATGATCCCGATGATCGGAATGCTGTTGTTGAGCAGAAGCTTCCAGAGTAAGCGGGGTTTCATCACACGCGTCCTATTCATCGCCATCATCGGCAAAGCGGTAACCATATCCGCGCACCGTCATGATATGGCGGGGACTCGTCGAGACATCGCCGATCTTCTGCCGGAGTTTTCCCATGTGCACGTCAATAACACGGTCTATTACCGACTCGCCATGAGGGTAAATGCAATCCAGCAGTTCTTTTCTGGAAAAGGCCCGCCCCGGAGACCTCATCAGCTGATAAAGCAGCAGGTACTCCGTTGCCGTCAGTTCCACCGGTTGGCCGTTCAGCTGCACATTCCGTTTTTCCTGGTCCAGCACCAGCCCTTCGTGGGACAGTTTTGCCGAGGTTTCCGGGCGGGGCGGGCGAGCCCGGCGGAGAATCGCCTTGACCCGTTCCACCAGTTCGCGGGGGCTGAACGGCTTGACTACATAGTCGTCGGCACCCATTGCCAACCCTTTTACCCGGTCGGTTTCTTCCTCCCGGGCGGTCAGCATCAGGATGGGGACATCCGAAGTGCGCCGGAGGGCGCGACAGATTTCCCAGCCGTCCAGCTTCGGGAGCATAACGTCAAGAATCACCAGGTGCGGCCTCGTCTGAACCGCCATCTCAAGGCCCTGTTCCCCATCGCCCGAAATCGCCGTCGAGTAGCCCTCACGCTCCAGGTAGGTTGCCACGAGAGTTGCCGTATTGCGGTCATCTTCGATGATCAGTATGTAATTAGGCGATGGAGCTTCCAGACGCATTTTGACCCCACAAAAAATTCCGTTGATCTGCACTGCAAGGGAAACATTCTCTGACGTAAGGTTGCCACTAAAAATATATACCATGCTCTGCCGGACAATGGCCACTGGAAGTCTGGAAAAAGTTTCCTTGCCTTTCAGTGTCTCGAAAGCCCGTTTACGTATAATAGAGAATTCTTTAGGGGCACCCGTTTGTTCCCTTTGTTCCCAGTTCTTATTTTTGCGCGTTTCAAACCGGGGTTTCCGGATCGACACCAGGTAGGCGATTGCTCATCGGCAAGCGTTTTTCTTGCGATATTTTCCGTAAACATATAATCTATAGCGGTTCTGCTATCTGACAGCTATTACGCCATACATGAAGGGGGTAGTTGATGTTCCGTAAAGAATTAAAAGTACTGGATTGCACCATTAGAGACGGCGGCCTGATCAATAATTACCAGTTTTCAGACGAACTGGTGAAAGCCGTTTACCGCGCTGCATGCGACTCCGGGGTGGATATCATTGAGCTTGGCAAGAAGCTGGCCGTCAGTGATGAATATACCAGAGAAAAATACGGGAAATGGAATTTCTGTGATGATGACGATCTCAAGATGGTCATCGACTCTTACGAGAGTGAATATCGACCGCTCATTGCCGTGATGTTTGATGTCGGGCGCGTGGACTTCCATGCCCTGCAACAGGCGGATCAAAGTCCTATCGATATGATTCGCACCGCCTGTTATGTTGCAGATACCGACAAAGCTATCGATCTGGCCAAGCGCAGCAAGGATCTCGGTTACCAGACAACCATCAACATTATGGCCCCTTCCGCCGCTATACGTACAGACCTTGTCGAATCATTGGATGAAGTCAGCAAGGCCGATGAGGTAGACTACCTCTATCTGGTGGACAGTTACGGAGCTTACTACTCAGAGCAGGTAACCGACTACCTGAATCTGTACAAAGAACACTGCCCCAACAAGGCGCTGGGATTTCATGCTCACAACAACCAGCAGCTGGCTTTTGCCAATACCCAGCAGGCTATCATCGATGGAGTAAATCTGCTGGACGCTACCATAAATGGCATTGGCCGCGGCGCCGGCAATTGCAACCTGGAGTTGCTGCTCAATTTCCTGAAGAATCCCAAATTTGACGTTACCCCTCTCTACAAGACCATCCAGGAGAACTTCGTACCTCTGCGCAAGGAGATCGAGTGGGGTTTCAATGACATCTACGGAATCAGCGGGCATCTGAATCAGCATCCACGCGCCGCAATGAAGTGCCGCGCCGATAAAGAGATCATGGACAATTGCTATGACTTTCTGCTCGAATGCACCGCTGAGATATAGCTGGCTTTCATAACCTTGTCCTTGCCCGTGCTATAAAATAGGGACACTTCCCCCTGTAATTAGGGAAAATAGAGAAGTGTCCCTATTTAATTCTAATCAATCAAATTCCGGGACAGTATCAATACGGACTATTTCTTGTCGACCAGCCGGTTACGCATCGCCGCGTAGTCCTCCGGGGTCATATTTTTCATCTTTTCGAGGAACGCGACGCAATCCCAGATTTTTCGGTCCGGATGAGTTTTTCCGAATCCCGGCATGCCGGTGCTTTTGATGCCGTTCTTTATGACCCAGAAGAGACGGTTGGCTGGCAATTCCTTTGCTGAATCCGCGAGATTCGGCGGATGCGGATACAAACCCTTATTGATAGGCGACGTATTTATTCCCGGCGCGGAGTGGCATGTTACGCACATCTCGCGATAATCCTTGAAACCCGCATCAATCATCGACGGTTCGTTCAGCGACGGAACAGGTATGCCTTTCGAATAATGCTCGGCGGAATTGTCGCTGGTCGTACTGAATAGCCATTTGACGACCGCCGGGTCCGGCGACAAAGTCGAGACATCGTACAAACCCGAGTAGACAAAAAACACCAGAAATATTGCTTGCACCCCCAGTACGGATAGTATTACTTTGACTATTTTCATAATAATCCTATAGCCCCCAAATGCTCAAATATCTGTAAATATCCAAATATCATGGATGTCCCGCTTTTTTTCTTTTTTTCTGAAAATGCCACGCTACAGCAATAAACCAGCTTGGGCTATCTACTGGCGTTATAAGCATTTATCCGGGTGCTGACATTCTCTTCAAGGTTGAAGAAAAAGAACGCGTAATCGGTGACACCCGGAGCGGCGGTATACGCGGTAGTTGTCCTCTCATTGCCGCAACCAGGCATGATCGCCAGCCCAAGGCATATAGCGGCCAAGGCAACAGAAACAGGCCGCCAGCATAAATGTATGATGTATGATTTGCTTCACGGTCTCCATAACATTCTCCTTTGGTGATAAGGGGACCTTCTTGAGGTAATGTGCTTTAGCGAAAGCTTGTGCAGTTAGAGCAATAAAACAAGAATATCCCTGCATATCCAGGATTATTTAAACGTAGTTTGCGTGGCATGCGGGAACCTTATCCTACGTTTGCAGGATAGCAATCCTTCCCCCATATGTTCCTTATTTTCACCTCCTCTTTATCTGGTAGTTTCGATATAGGAAATTCCATCTTTCGGGATCACGTATACTTTGTCCAGCTGCTTGTCATAGAATAAAAAGTACAGATCGGTTGCTTCCAGTACAACGCAGGTCTTCTGATTGATATGGAATTCCCTGGTAAAATGGACCCGGTATTTTTTCAGGCTGTGCAACGGCTCATTCAATGCCGTATTCCGTTCAAACACCGCTGTTGATATAATTATCAGCATATAGAATATGAAGATGTTGAGGTAGAAATAAATGGGGTAGGAGCCATGATCGCTCTTGAAAATTATCTTGAAAAGAATAAAATCACAGCCTGCAAAGATAGCAAAGGACATAAAGTAACATCCTATGGGATGATTGAACCTGTAGAACAAGGTAATCCCAATTATCATTGCTATGACAGGGAAAATAATTATGATATATGCAAATAGTTTTCGATGAATTTTGTCATGATTATTTCTGATAAAGTATCTTGCTATGTAGCTGCTCATTATAGCAAATGGTATTGCAAAAACTATTAAATATAGTTTTTCAATACTTGATGCGAGATAGTCTTGTATTGTGAAAAACTGTTCCACATCGATGTCGAAGAATCTGAAATAAACGTAATTATAGAAAAATCCGGTGAGAAGAAAGATTGCCAATAAGGCAAAATATATATTGTGAAAATCACCTATTCGAAATTTATTGTCGTTTTTGAGATCATCTTCCAAGCCTGATACCTTCCTTTCTTACCGTAACTGCTTGCGGTACCACCCTTCAAAGTGCCTGTTCGATATACGGAATTTTTAGGGTCAGGATTGCA
The DNA here is from genome assembly GCA_963748325.1 of uncultured delta proteobacterium. GTDB lineage: Bacteria > Desulfobacterota > Desulfuromonadia > Geobacterales > Geobacteraceae > RPRC01. Next base: position 243,383 of record CAVVIJ010000002.1, read on the forward strand.
CTCTTGCAAACTCAATAGCGGCTTTCCTGACAGAATCCATTCGTGCGGCTATCTCACCATCTTTCTTTGAGCGTGAGACCAGACGCTTTACCGCAGAACTAAGCGTAGTGACGTCCCTTCCTACATTTCTCCCCAATTCAGTCAGAGTCCCGCCACAAAAATTCAGTACGAGCCACGCAGCCAGTGCACGCGCTTCCGATACCCGTAATCCCTTGGAGGGAGAGCGCATCTCTTCCACGGTCAACCCGCACGCCTCGCACACGGCAACGAGAGCATTGTCTATTGTTACAGCAACAGGCTTCGTACGTTCGTTTCGAAGTACTTTGTCCACTAGAGTGTCATTTCCCAAGACTCTGCCGTCCGCCGCGTTCTTGCCGTGGAATTCAGGTCTATGACCTTCAAGAGCTCTCGCTTCGACAAATTCCCGAAACAACTCCCTGGCCCGTTTTAATCGAGGAGAAAACTGCGACAGTATCGGTTCCGTTGTCAGCCAAGACGCTTGCTCAAGTCCGAGATATGCACGAAAGCTGCTCCAGGGGTAATCAAGCGGGTTTTCACAGATGCCGGCACGGGCTGGGTTAAGATGCAGGTACGCCACCAATTGGGACAGGTAATTGTCGGCCTCCACCATGACAGCCTTATATCTGCCGTGAAACAGATGTCCACTACGGTTCTGGCTCCAATTGATCCACTTCGTGTAGCGAAGCGACAGATTCTGCATGATACGAGACAGCGGTATCTCTCCTACCTGGATGACCAGGTGGAGATGATTTGTCATAAGGCAATAGCCATGGAGGCGAAATCCGTAGCGTTCTATGCCGTATTGCAGGAGTACAAGAAACCGACGGCGGTCCTCAGCGTCAAAGAATATGTCCTGCTTGGCATTGCCGCGAAGGATCACATGATACACCGCTCCAGGGTTATGTATTCGTGGTTTGCGTGGCATGAGGGAATCTTATCCTAAGTTTGCAAGATTGCAATCCTGACCCCATTTGTTCCCTGAAACGGTACTGTCTTCTTTTCAGGGCATGGACATACCTATGATGTGATTGTAAAATAAATAAACGTGAGCAAATAGCATTTTTACTGGAATGCGGAGGATAGATGCGACAAGCTGCTTTTTTCTTCTCCATCATTATACTGACTGCGGTCGGAAGTTTTGTGGCTGGGTGGTATAGTCACCCGGACTTGCAAGACAAAGAATCATTACCGGTATTGGGCCATGCACCGGAATACACTTTGATCAACCAGCTCGGCCATAAAGTATCGTCAACATCATTTAATGGCAAAGTGAGGGTCGTGACGTTTTTATTTCCCTATTGTAATGGATACTGTCCGTTGATCGCTCACAATTTCGTCAGTCTGGAAAGGGTTCTCAAGACCGCGGGAATTGCCGATCGAGTTCAACTCATTGCATTTAATGTTGATCCCGAACATACGGGTCCGGCCCAAATGAAGACGTTCCAAATGCAGTACGGATGGAATCCGGAGGATAGCCACTGGGAATATTTGACGGGGTCTCCAGAAGAAATCCGACATATTATCACCGATGGTTACCATATTTATTATAAAAAGGTCAGCAATGCGAGTGAAGATCAGGAGATAGAGAAGGAAAAGAGAGAGGGGACATATATCCCGGAACCGATTGTAAGTAACAAACTGGCCGATGAAGCAGGTGTCGATTATGACATCGTTCACAATGATGCCTTGGCAATCGTAGATACCAACGGCAATATCCGTAAATATTTTGCAGATGCCGACAGGGTTTCAGACCAGCAGATCATGAATGTACTACATCAATTGCTTCCATCCGGCAGCAAGGGCGCAGCAGATTGAGCATCTATCCACTTTTATGAGCCGCTAGGCTCTCAGTACTATCATGAAATTTTAATTCAATGATGCAATAAAAAAACATTGAGGAGGTAACAGCATGTCACTACGAACAATTTTTTTCTCTATGGCGGTGTTCTTTGTCGCAACGCTCTTCGGCTTCACTGCCGAAGCTGGGAATAGTATGAAAACTCAGATCGTTGACGGCATACGATTGGAATTGCAGGTATTGCCCCCCGAGCCGTTTTTTACTGCGAATGAAGTGAAGTCCAACCACAATTTAAAGGGAATGCAGATCATGGGAGGCGCAAAACCTTTAGCTCCGGATGCGCATCCCCGTCCTGATCATCATCTTGTCGTACATGTTTATAACGCTAAAACAGGCAAGGCACTACCCGATGCGGAAGTCAGTATGAAGTTCCAATTGCTTGACAAACATGGCAAGGCTCACGGCCCCGCTGTGGACGTCCCTGTCGTCATCATGGAGATAATTGGGAAAGGGCCGCAATCAACGCATTATGGAAATAACGTAGTGATGAGTGCCGGAAGGTATGCAGTGACAGTTGTAGCGAATGGCAAGAAAGCCGATTTTCACATTACCGTATCAAATAAAACGGTAGAAAAAATGAATATGTAATGAAAATCCAGCTGCCGGTATTCTTGTGGAAAAAATGAGTCTCTAAGGCCAAAGACAGTGCCAATATTGACATTTAGTGTTCTGATTACAGATAGTTAGCTTGGTACGACCTCATACCTTTTGCTTAAGAAAAAAAAGCCGGGGCCCAATCCTTCCTAATGAGTAAGGTGTGCCCGGAATTCGATTGGAAGGTGTACGCCCTCGAGTTGGGTAGAACGGAAGGCACCGGGTGGGTTATCCGGTGGAGGTGAAATGGCATGGAAGAAATTTCATCGGTGCAACGAGCTTACACAGCTGTCGTTAGGCATTTCATGGAAACCGGGCGGGCCCCCCACTATACAGAGCTGGCGGCAACGCTCGGGGTGCGGCCTGAAGAGGCCAGGCAGCTGCAGCGCCAGGCCGCCGATGCCTCTTTGGCCTGCTGGTTTGTCAAGGAAACGGATTACGTCGAGTCCTGGGCGCCCTTTTCCAATGTGCCCACCAACTACCTCGTGACCATAAAGGGGGAGCAGAAGTGGTACGGCCAGTGCGGACTGGAAGCGTTGGCCGTGCGCTGGCTCTTTCCCGGAACCGAGGTCCGCATCGAAGCCCGCTGCCTTGATTGCGGGCAACCCATCCTTGTCCGAATGCGGGACGAGGAGATCCTGGAAGTCGATCCCGTGACCGTCGTGGGGCACATGAACATTCCCCTGGCCAGAATACTGTCGGGAGAAGTGTCCTGGGGCATGGGCTGAAGCCGCATGAACCTCTTCCGGTCGGAAGAGCACGTGGCCAACTGGCCGCAATATGACGCCATCTCAGCCGAGTCCATCATGCCGCTGGCCGACTGGGCGCTGGTTTTCAGCGGGCCTTTACTCAGGAACCGTCTGCAGCAGGATTACCTTTCCGGGGTTCCGGAGTACGCCTCCGAGCTGATAAAGGCGCTGGCAAAACTGGGCAAGCAAGGCCCCTTCTGGACACCGGGCTAGAGACTGATGGGGTCAGTGTTTGACTTTTTAATGGAAAAATAAGGTGAGCTAAAATTGGTATTATGTTTGAATGTATAAGTAGGGGTTGAAGAGGAAGCCTCCGGTGGTATTGATAGCTTGTATGAGCAAGCGATCGGACCGGCAAAGCCGTCCGGAATCAAAGTACCACGAGGAGGCTCCCATGAGCGTACTTTACTACATTGGCCTGGACATTCACAAGAAGACAATCGCGTACTGCATCAAGAAGATCGATGGAACGCTTGTTCGTCAGGGAACAGTTGCAGCTGAGCGCAAAGCTTTGAGTAAATGGCTGTCAGAACTGCCTTGCCCCTGGTCCGGAGCAATGGAGGCAACAATCTTTACCGGCTGGGTGTATGACTTTCTGAAACCTCATGCCGTTGACCTGAAGGTTGCACACCCAGCAATGCTCAAAGCGATTACGTCGGCCAAGAAAAAGAACGACCGGGCCGACGCCGAGAAAATAGCCGATCTTCTGAGGGTCAACCTTCTGCCGGAATGCCACATGATACCGGAAGAACTTCGAGAATTACGGCGGGTGTTACGCTTTCGCAACATGATAGTAAGCTCCGCCGTCAAGATGAAAAACAAGATGTCCGGCCTGCTTATGGAGGTTGGCGCGGTATATGACAAGAAGAGACTTCACGGCAAGAAATACTTTGGGGCTCTTCTTGAGCGCGTTGAAGATGTCCCTGATTCCGTAAAAGAGTTGTTGAAAATGAGTCGCAATGGTTTCGAACTGTTCGACGACATCCAGAAGAAGCTGGTTGCAGCACTGCGAAATAACAGACTGATTCGCGAGCGGGTCAAACGCTTGATGAGTATCCCTGGCATTGGTGAACTTACTGCACTGACCTGGGTGCTGGAAATAGGAGATGTGACCCGATTCAGTTCATCTCGCCAAGCCATCAGCTACTGCGGCCTATGCAGCGGACAGCATGAATCGGCAGGAAAGGAACAGCGTGGTCCCATCTCGAAAAAGAGGAATAAACACCTCCAAACCAAACTGATTGAGGCCGCTAAACTTGCGCCGCACTGGAATGAGCAGCTGGCGCTACTGCATGAAAAAGAGTCCGCTCGTGGCAACAAGAACCGCGCCACCTTGGTGATCGCCCGCAAACTGGTTGAGTACATGCTTGCAGTAGACAGGCGCGAGACCGACTTCGAGTTGTTGAAGAAAGCAGTCTAGCAAAACTCACATAAACTTCTTGCAGAACGATCTTCCCGCCGGGCCTCGCCATTCCGGGGCTGCGTGAGCCGAAGGCTGCACGCCATTTAAAATGTTTCGAGGCCGGCGGGTTGGCACTAACTCAATCTTCCGCAACGGGCAAGATCACTGAAGGCGGCACATGGATGTCTGGTCGCACGATCGATCGTGCGGACCATCAAGAAAGATTAAAAGGGTTGAAGAGCAAGAAGGAGCGACTCAAAGCTACCGGTGGCAAGTCGGGAAGTTAAGGGAAATCTCCGTTTTCCCCTTGACTTTACTTATCATGGATGTCCCCGGAACTCTCCCGGAACTCTGTCCCCGGAATTCCCGAATAATTAAAAAAATCAAACTATGGCTTAATTCCCCTTGTTAGCCACTGCATAAGGGCCAAGCGGGATCCCGGAGCCCGGATAATTCATCACTGCCATTGCGTTTGCCTGGCGTGCCAAAGGTACATATTGAGGAGTCGCCTTTGTCATTGCGGCCTTTACGAGCATCACAGCGAGGTCAGCAAAAGGGTTCCCCGTGCTGCCACCACTTTTATTAGGATCGTAAACCATTTTTTCCTGATTTTCCCAAATAATCTCCCCTGTCTTTCCATCCTTGATCTGATAATTGACCCCCACCGTTACAATAGTTGTGAGAAGTGCGTACTTTGCGTCCCATCGCTCGACGGTAATATAAAGAACCGCGTCAGCACCAAACAGACTTGCCAGTTTCGTAGCCGGAGCGGAATGAACTAAGGAGCTATCCGCAAGTCCTTCGTCCTCAAGAACTCTCTTTACGAGGTTCGCCGGGAACACATAGTACCCACGCTCGGCGAATGGAATGGTCACAGTGGATAGCATATAATCAGCGGCTGTTACTTCAACGCTATTGTTCACAACAGGTACCACTAAGATTGAACGTGGCGCTGCTGCGACGAACTTCTCCTGTTTACACAATTCTTGTTGGTGGTGGGCGCAGCCGGTAAAAACGACAAGGACAAGCAAAAGAAACGGCATTATTAGTTTTCTCATTTAAGCACCTCCACGACACCAGGCACGCCTTGATTTGGGGTTTGGGTAGTTTTTGGAGATGGGTCTGGTGCTGGGGGCGAAGGAGAAACAGCATCCCCTGCCGGGTCGTCCTGCTGAATTGCGGCCGGCACAGAACCGACATCAGACTTTGATGACCTTTTTTGAGCAGTAGCAATCATCTTCGCCATCAAATATTTCGACTCTGGCCATTTATTGGATTCTTTCTGATAGTATAGAACCGCCTGCTCTATCTTGCCTTGCTCATACATGGCAAAACCATACTCAGCATATATACCTGGCGGGACACTGTTTTCGGATTCAGCTTCATCAATAGTTTCCTTGAGAGTTTTAACAAATTCATCTTTCTGCGCTGGAGCCTTATAGTACTCATAGAGCGTTGAATCATAATCACACCACGCATAACGAGTATTCCTTTTAGCGCCACATCCAGCTAGCATCAGCACAATAATTAGAAGCACGAAACATTTCATTTGAGAAGCCATTTACCCTCCTATCGAATAGTTATGGTTTTCAGCGAGCTTTCAACGAATACTTTTTGTTCATAAATAGTGTTTTTGCCGACAGCAACGCGAACCACATGGGTCCCAGGCTCAACCGTTAGAACCGTGGGATCGCCGTCATATTGCCCTGCGGCCCCTATGCTGATGTTGTCAATATAAAGAATGGACCCTGCTGGAGCACCTTTAATGGCAAGCGTCGGACGGTCGTCCACAGTCCGAACTGTGGTGTTAGGCATAGAGCACCCGGCGAAAAGAAAAACAGTTAGCAGCAGCGAGAAACAAATCAGTTTTTTCATGACTTCACCTCTTCGACATACAGGGTTGCGGATGAAGCCGGGTCGACTTTTCCGGTTATTATTTCACAGACTGAACCTTCATTGTTCTCATTGTCGCCAAAGAAAGATACAACTCTTACTGAGGCTACTTGTTTCCCAGGTAGAGTAATCTCCATTCCGCTCTGTTTACTTTTAATTTTTTGGCCAGGAGACATAACCTGCAGGACATCACCAACTTTGAGACCTTGTCGCATACCGCCACTTATAAAAACCTGTCCGCTTTGAGCTTCCAAGACGTCCGTTCTCCATGGCTTCTCTTCAAGGGTCGAAACCAACTTATCAATAACGTCGGTAATAGCAGCGGCAATAGCCCTATCATTCAGGGTAGCGTCGTACTCGGCACGACTGCCATACCCTGCAATTTCCCCCGCTTCGGTACTGGCCTCGCCTGTGCCGGTTGTAGAGAAAAATGCCTGCCCAGTTTTAATGTCTACAATCCTTATATCAACTTTAGCTCTGGCTACTTGCACCTTTGTTGAGCTCATAAAACCAGATTTGCCCGAAACAGATCGTCCGAACTCTGTTAGCGAACCAACTATGGCGCTATCAATGCCAATAAGTCCCCCGCCGGCACCAGAGATTGCCTGCTCCTGTTTAATCTTACTCAAATCTGTTCTTTCAAAGACCAAGAAATTACCAGACTTTACCAAACGACTCGCGAGCATGTCTGACACTTGCTTCCCGATACGATCATAATCATTATCAGTCATCAGCGCCCTGCCATAATTGGTTTCATTTGTGAAACGAATAATGGCGACTTTGCGCTTGTATCGTTTCACCGTTGGAACTGCAGCAGATTTTTGTGCAGCAACCTGCTGCATTTTTGTAACAGGAGCTTCAACCTGTTCAGTCTTGGTCGACACAGTTGCACAGCCTGTGGCAAACAATAACAATGCCACAAGTAAAAACCCAATTTTCTGAAACATAACATCCCTCCTCTGAGATTTAAGAATACAAGAGACGACTTGTCTCCTGTAAACAAGGTTACATCCGTTACCGAGTTCCGGGGAAAGCGTATAAAACTATTGGTTAATTCGGAGCGTCAAAGGGATTGGCCCTTGAAAGTTGAAATTGTTTCCCGGTAGATCCAGAAAAGGATAGGAGGGCTGAACCCTAAAGTACCCTTTGTTAAACTTTTATCAACAAATGCATCAGCTGACTTCTTGTAAACGCATTCCGACTAGGTGCAAGTATGTTATTGTCAGAAAACAAAAAGCCTATCCTCTAAACCGCAAAGATAGGCTTCATCATTGATGCCTTTCGACAGCCCCTCTATCCAGATCTTGGACAGGTAGCTTTGCGTCATCCGGTTACCCGAATTTTGCCTTTTCGGTGACAGCCATGGATTGTAAATTTATGTAAACATTTACCAATATTATTTTTGAAAGTCTACTTAAATAAGTCTAACAATTGAACCTTCAGCCAAATATTGAAGTGGTTGCGCTTTTTGAGGCATGTGTGTAAGCAATGAACCGACCTGTTTTGAAAGGAGAGTTTAATGCAGCAACATCATATACGTCACAGCGCTGATTTTAGGGCAAAGGTCGCTTTGGCCGCCATATCGGAGTCAAAGACCCTGGTGGAGCTTGCATCCGAGTACGGTCCATGGACGTTCTTGCTTTAGTGCATTAGAAGCGACTTCGCCATATTTGAAGATATTCTCGAGAGAACGTCAAAGGGGGGGCTTAAAGATGGAATTGTTCCTCAATGGGTCCTATCGCTCACTGCTCTTTCTTCCAACTCCAACTCTTTCCGAAAAGTCCCATGCTCATAAGCTATCACGCACTCGCATGCCAATAAAAAAGCCGCTTCCCTCAGCACCATGCCAAGGTAAACGGCTTTCTCTCAAACTCCATGATTCCAGCGTAGTGCGGCACTGCATCCCTCCGGCACAGCTATTCATTAATAACCATGAGACAGTATTTATTACCGCAGCATAACGCTATGTGTCAATGATTATAATGGTGAGCCGATGTCCTGGCCACCTTTCCCGACTTATTTCCCCACTATATCCAACGCCTCCTGCAACGGCTTCCCACCCCCAACCAGCCAATGGATCTCCGTCCCCTGGCGCTCCATACGGCGAAACCAGGTGTCCTGGCGTTTGGCAAAGTCATGGATGGCGCTGTTGAGTTTCTGGAACAGGTCGTTTCGATTCAGCTCCCCCTTGAGGTGGCGGGCGACAAAGCGGTATTCGAGGCCGTAGAACTCCAGGGTTTCGTAAGGGACACCTTTGCTGTGCAGTTCTGCCACTTCCTCGATGAGGCCAGCGTCGAGACGCTCTTTCAGGCGGGCGGTGATCCGCTGGCGGAGGATGCTCCGCTCCCACCTGACGCCGAAGATCAGCGGCTTAATCTCGGGCAGCGGCTCCGGTTCGTGACACTTTTCGTACTCGGCAATCTCGATGGCCCGCAGCAGACGCGCCTGGTCGAGAAGGTCGGTGGTGTTGTGGAGGCGGGGATTGACTGCCAGGAGCCGTGCGGCGAGCTCTTCCAGCGAGAGAGTGGCAAGCTCCCGGCGCAAGTCCGGATTGTCCGGCACTTCCACCATGCGGTATTTGCGCAGCACCGCATCCAGGTAGAGTCCGGTGCCACCGACGATGACCGGCAGGCGGTTGCGGCCGCGGATTTCTGCCATGGCGGCGAAACAGAGCTTCTGGAAAAAGAAGACGTTGAAATCCTCTCCCGGTTCGAGGATGTCGATCAGGTGGTAGGGTACCTCGCCATATTCCCCGATGTCCTTGCCGGTGCCGATATCCATGCCCCGGTACACCTGGCGGGAGTCGGCGGAGATGATCTCGCCGTTCAGTTCCCGGGCAAGTGCCACCCCGAGGCGGGTCTTGCCGGAGGCGGTGGGGCCGAGTAGTACGATGGTGTCGAAGTGCATATTACCTCCTTGGTGATCGGTACGGGATGACCCAAGGCGTAGGGGCGCAGCGTGCTGCGCCCTTTTTCGAAAACATTGGGCGCAGCACGCTGCGCCCCTACGCGCCGAGGTTTGGATTGGAACTGAGTGCTGGATTCCCGCGTTGCCTTTTGTCCGGGATCTCCAGTCCGTCGTATTTTAACTTTCAACTTTTCTTCTCTTAGGCTACTATTTGCAGCCGATGCGCTCTGCAGTGATCTGCGGAACGCTTCCTGCGGAGGGCATGGCGTGCAGAAGGGAAAACCGGCAAAAAAGTATTCCCAGGCGGGGCGGGTGCATGACGTCATTCGCCTGATCGAGGCCCGCCACGGGATCACCATCGAAGAGCTGGCCGAAGAGGCCGGGGTGACCCGCCGCACCATCCACCGGGATCTGAATGCCATCCAGGAAGCGGGCTATCCGCTGATTTCCGAGTGGGCACAGGGGAACAAGCTCTATCGTTTCCTCACTCGCTTCAAGGATGTGCCGCCGATCAGCTTCACCCTGCAGGAACTGATGACCCTCTGCTTTCTCCGCTCCCAGCTCGATTTTCTGGAAGGCACGCCCTTTCACGACGATATGGAGGCCATTTTCCGCAAGGTCAACTCGGTCCTGCCTCCCCGCTATGCCGCCCACATGGAACGGATCGCCGGGGTTTCCCTGCCGCTTCTGCAGGGGCGACGTGATTACAGCCGGGCCGGTGAAGCACTGAAGATTCTTCGCGATGCCCTCATCTACCAGTACCGGGTGACCATCGACTACCAGGTGCCGGGAAAAGAGCAGCCTTCTTCCTACCTGGTTGACCCCTACACCCTGATTTTTCACCGGGGCGGGCTCTACCTGCTCGGCTATGCTCACAACCGCCGGGCCCTGCGCACCTTTGCTCTGGAGCGGGTCAGTCGGGCCGTCAAGGAAGACGAGCGATTTGAACTGCCTGCCGAGTTCAGCCCCCAGGAGCAGCTGCAGAACGCCTTCGGCATTGTCGAAGAGTCGGCCGTCCCGGTGCGGGTGCGCTTTTCCTCAGCTGTCGCCCATGCCGTCAGGGATCGGGTCTGGCATCCGAGCCAGAAAGTTGAGGACCTGGACGATGGCGGTATAATTCTTTCATTCGATGCGGGTGGAGCCATGGAGATCGTTTCCTGGGTCCTTTCCTATGGCCGCCATGCCGAGATTCTCGAGCCGCCGGAACTGCGTGCCGAACTGAAGGGCATCATGGCTGAAATGGCAATATTATATGGTGAGGCAGCGGAAAAAGAAAAGCTGTAGCTGACTCACGAATCCGTTTTTACCAGGGATGGACAGGATGTGCAGGATTAAAACATCACGTTCAGGATTGAAGAAGCTTTAGCGACTTTGCGGTAAATAAAAAGGGTCTTTCCGTAATCCTTACCCCTTAATCCTTACTCCAAATTCGAATCTCTGATTTGTACCAGACTACCCATATCACTTGGAGGAACACCATGGCAAAGAACTTTTCTACTGCATCATTGGATTCACTGGCATTGCTGCTGATCCGCGTGCCCCTGGGGGTGATCTTTTTCGCCCACGGCTCCCAGAAGCTCCTTGGCCTTTTCGGCGGGCCGGGGCTTACCGGCACCCTGCAGTACTTCCAGGTGCACCTGGGGATTCCGCCCCTCTTGGCGCTGCTGGCTATTATCGCCGAGTTCGGCGGCGGGCTCGGGGTCCTCTGCGGCCTCTTTACCCGGATCTCCGCCTGCGGCATCGCCGTGAACATGGCGGTGGCCATGTACAAGGTCCATTGGGTCCATGGTTTCTTCCTCAGCGCCAGCGGCAAGGGGAATGGTATCGAATATACCCTGGCGCTCTTCGGCATGGCCCTGGCCCTGGTTGTGGCCGGTGGCGGGAACTGGTCCCTGGACCGGATTATCTGGAAGCGGTAGTTTTCTTGGGCAGAAAGGCCGGCAGGAAGACCAGGGCGAACAGGGCGGTGGCGCCGATGCCGTAGTTGGTGGCCCAGCCGATCGAGGACATGGCACCGTAGTCGGTGAAGGCCAGGGAGCCGAAGCCGGCTACCGTGGTCAGGGCTGAGAGGAGCACGGCGCGGCCGGCCTGGACGTACTCGCCCTGCTCGCCGTCTTCCCGCGCGCCCGCGACCCGGTGGGCGATGTGCAGCCCGTAATCGCTGCCCATGCCGAGAATGGTGACCAGCACCATGGCATTCATGAAATTGAGGCCCAGGCCGGTGATTGCCATCAGGCCGGTCATGACTACGACCCCGGACAGCACCGGAAAGAGCGCGGCAAAGACACCGAGCAGTGATTCGAAGTGGGCCAGGAGGAGGCAGAGCACCAGCGCCCCGCCAAGCAGAAAGCCCCAGAAGAAGCTGTGCTTGACCGAATCCGCCAGCTGCTTGCTGACCAGGTCAACGCTGGTGGCTCGTGCTCCCGGGTCGATGGCGGCCAGGTCTTTGAGGAAATCCTGCTGGGAGAACTCTTTCCCCGAGTAGTAAAGATAGATGAGCAGGTGCCAGCCGTTGCTGTCCCGTACCAGGTGCCTCTCCACCACGCCGCGCAGGGGCGATGCAGAAAGCTGCTCGATCCCTTCGGCCGCCGGCGTCGGCCCGGCGTTTTTCAGTCTGGCCAGTCCTTCGAGAAAGGGCTGGAAGGGCTCGACCGCGAAACCATTCTTTTCCAGGGCCCCGGCCACGTCTTGCTCCCATCTTGCCGATCCCGGGCTTTTTTTCAGGTCGATCAGGATTTTCCGCTGGGTACCCGGACTGTTGATCACCCGGTCCAGGGACGACCAGCCGACGATCTCACCTTTATCCTGATAGCGCTGCGCCAGCTGGGCGATATTGTTTCCCCTTGCCAGGACCGTATCAAGATCTTTCCCCCCCACGGTAACCAGCATCTGCTTCGGACTGAGGCTCAGGTGCTTTTCCAGCTTTTCCTGGGTCAGGAAGGCTTCGGAACTGCGCGGCTGGAGGTTTTTCAGTTCTCCTTCGAAGGTGAGAGAAGAGGAGGCGACCAGGGCGGCAACAACCAGCAGGAACGACAGGGGCATCACCAGCCGACGGTGGCGGCGGCTGAAGTTCCAGACCCGACCGAGGCCGAATCCGGGCAGCGCTGTGTAGGTGGTCGCGGGAAAACGCCGCTCCGCAAAGACCAGCAGCGGGGGCAGAAAGAGAAAGGTCGCGTAGAGGGAGAACAGAACACCGAGTCCCACCAGCAGCCCCAATTCCGAGAGGGCGCGCACGTCGGATATGGTCAGGGCCAGAAATGGCAGCGCGGTGGTGACCGCTGCGGTGAAGAGGCCGTGGCCGGTGTCGGTCATCGCCAGGCGCAATGCTTCCGTGGTAGTGCGGCCGTGGCTCCGTTCCGAGTAAAAGCGGTCGTAGAGATGGATGGAGTAGTCGGTACCGAGGCCGATGATCAGCGCGGTGAAGGCAAAGGAAATGATATGGATCGAGGAAAGAAATAGCCCGGCGGTTCCCAGGGCCAGCGTCACCCCGTAGAGGAGGATCAGCGGAATCAGCATCGTCGGCAGAAAGCGCCGGTAGGTGAGGTAGAACAGCCCCAGTACCACGAACAGGGATGAAATGATGCAGACGATGATATTGCGCTTCATCACCGATTCGTCGATGACGGCGCTCAGGTGGGCGCCGGTGCAGGAGATGGTGACCTTGGCGTCGCGGCGCGCATTATTGATGCCCGCCACCAGCTTGCGGGCGAACTCCATGTCGTTAACCGGTTTGGCCGGTTCGGCGATCATGATCAGGACTTTTCCGTCCCGGGAGAGAAAATACGGGGAGTCGGGGTCGAGGTTCAGCGCCTGGCCGGCAGCCTTGAGACGCGGCATGATCAGGTCCCGCAGCGAGAGCGGGTCGGCAGCGGCAAGGTCGCGCATGCCCATGCCCATCTGGCTCGCCAGTTCCGTCCGGGTGCGCAGCAGGGCCCGTTCGATGTCGCCCGGAGCCAGTTTTTTGGCGTAGCTGTCCACTTGGGAAGGGGCGAGAAAGAGCTCCGGGTGGATCACGGCATAGCCGATGAAGCGGGCAAAGGCCTCCGCTTCGGCGGCATCGTACACCCGGTAGGTGATGCGGGAGAAGGCCGGTTCTCCGTCAACCTTGACGGCTTTCAGGCGTGCGGCAAAGGCATCGGCTTCGGGGATCAGCTTGTCCCGCTCGCCTTCCAGGAGAAAGACCGCCTGGCGGGAGCCGCCGGTCCATTCCAGTGATTCGAGAAAGAGTTTGAGCGGTCCCTTTTCCTGAGGAAAAAGCTTGAAGATGTCCGATTCGAAGCGGGTCGAGAGGATCGACAGAGCGGCCGGCAGCAGCAGCGAAGCCGCCACCAGGAACACCAGGAGCGGTCGCCGGGTGGTGATCCGGTAGAGCCACTCCAGGTGACGCTGGATACCCGCGTGCAGGCGCGTGGTCAGGCCACGGAAGGGAGCAGGGAGCATGGCCGCTTACATTCCCCGGAACGCGGTGAGGGGCAGTACCTCCACCCCATCCAGGGAGGGATTGAGGACGGCATCCTCCAGCGGCTGGTTGATCTCCGGCTCGTCAAAGACGATCCGTACCGAATCACCCTTGGCGTTGCTGATCTCGATGGACGAGGGAAAGGCCACGCCGTTCCGGTCGTGGTAATCCCGGTAGACGACCCGGTCGCCGTCTTGGTTGGATTTACTGGTCAGGAGCCCCCGGTCGTCGTAGCAGAGGATCTCCCGTCTGCCTTCGGCGTCGACATAATCCCGGGTCACGGCCTTGTTGCTCCCTGAGGCCGGAGGTGTCTCCACCACCCAGCGCATCATCCCCCAGCCCTTCAGGGCATTACCGTCCGGAATGTCGGAGATCAGTCCCTGGTAGGCGGTCTGTTTCGTCGGGATCAGGCAGGTGATCCGGTCATTGGCCACGAACAGGTCCATGAGGGTAAAACCGAACGGTGAAAATACCGCCAGGTGGAAGCGATCCGGCTGCTTGAATACCAGGTAGCCGTGTCCGCCCATGCTTTTATCGCCGGAGCGTACTGACAGGGATACCTCCGACTGGAGGGTCTCCACCTGCTTGCCGGGCCTGGCACTCGGCAGCGGTTGCGGGGCGGTGGCGCAGGCGGCAAGGCTGAGCAGCAGGACCGGTATCAATAAGGTTTTTTTTGCGTGGGAAAAGCACTTTGGGGTGATCATGGTGACTCCGTTTGTTCAGCTCAGGGCTGTTTGACAGCATGAGCCTGAATTCTCTTTCACTGGCTAGGCATCATAGCATATTTCCCTGCTTTGATACTACCATCACCGTCGAACAGTGAACAGCGCCCATGGTCTCACCTGCTTTCCGGTCGAGAAAAATTCAAGGTTTGCTGCCAATCCTGATCGGCGGTGTTTTCAGTTCCTATCGAGTATGGTAGATTTTACTGATGGAAAAGCAACCGGGCACGGAACAGGGGAGAGGGCAGGAGGCTTCGGCCTCTGTCGAGGGAAGATCCTCGCTGCAGCATCCCTTGTCGGTGGGACGCGTGCAACTTCTGTTGCGGGCGTTTCGCTACCGGAACTATCGGCTCTATTTTATCGGCCAGACTTTGTCACTGGTCGGAACCTGGATGCAGTTGATTGCCGTTGGCTGGCTGGTCTACCGCCTGACCGGTTCCGCTTTGCAGTTGGGAGTTGTCGCCTTTGCCGGCCAGATCTCGACCCTGCTGCTGACACCTTTTGCCGGATTGCTTTCCGACCGGATAAACCGGCGACGACTGCTGATCTGGACCCAGGCACTTTCTTTGCTGCAGGCCCTGACCCTGTCGTTGCTGGTGTTCTCCGGTTCGATCCTGATCTGGCAGATCGCCCTGCTCACCTTCCTCAACGGAGTCATCAATTCCTTCGACATGCCTGCCCGTCATTCCTTTGTTGCCGACCTTATTCCCGACCGGGAGGACTTTGCCAATGCCATTCCCCTCAACTCGGCCATGTTCAACTCGGCACGGCTGGTGGGACCATCCATAGCGGGCATCCTGATCGCCCACTTTGGCGAGGGTTTCTGCTTTCTGGTCAATGCCGTCAGTTACCTGGCAATCCTGGTCTGTTTATGTGCCATGCGGCTGCCTGCAGCTGTACCGGCAATGCGTGCGAAGAAACGCGTGCTGGTGGATGTGCTGGACGGTTTCGGCTACGCCTGGAACTTCCTGCCGATTCGCCAGATCCTGCTGCTTCTTTGTCTGCTCAGTCTGTCCGTAATGCCCTATACGACCCTTCTGCCGGCCTTTGCCCGCGATTTTCTCCACGGCAATTCCCTGGATTACGGCTTGATGGTTACCGCCTCGGGGATCGGCTGT
Source organism: uncultured delta proteobacterium (assembly GCA_963748325.1). Classification (GTDB taxonomy): domain Bacteria; phylum Desulfobacterota; class Desulfuromonadia; order Geobacterales; family Geobacteraceae; genus RPRC01. The sequence goes on from CAVVIJ010000002.1 coordinate 259,106, forward strand.
CTGGTCTGTAATCTGCTCTTTGCCGTTCGCCGTTCTGTTGTCGGGCTGGACAAAGTTATTCCGCTTGCTGCCGTGGCCGCTGCCATGTGCCTGGCGGGGTTTGCTTTCTGCCGCAGTCTGCCCTTCGCGTTTCCGTTACTTTTCTGTATGGGAGGGATCTCGATGGCCCAGCTAACAGCCAGCAATATCATCCTTCAGACCGTGGTGGACGAGAGCAAGCGGGGCCGTGTCATGAGTCTGTACATCATGTCCTTCATCGGCATGATGCCGGTTGGCGGGCTGATAGCCGGGGCCTGTGCAGAGCGTTTCGGTGTTCCGGAAATTCTGCTGGCCGGTTCCTTGATCTGCCTGGCGGGAACCCTGCTGTTTCTCCTCCGCTTCAGCCGCTTCCGCGCCTGCCTGGAATGTGTCTACACGGCACTCGGCATCGGAAAGAACCCGGCAGAGGTCAAAGCCGTCTCGTAACTGGTAACGAATTCATCCTGCCGCAGTTGACAGCGTCACCTCTCTGAAACGAAAAAGGCGGCCTTTCGGCCGCCTTTCTTGTTACTTCAGGTTCTTCTTGATTCTTTCCACCGCTTCGATCACGTTGTCGCGATTACCGAAGGCCGAGAGCCGGAAGTAGCCTTCGCCACTCGGACCGAAGCCGCTGCCGGGGGTGCCGACCACGTGGCATTCGGTGAGAAGCTTGTCGAAAAAGTCCCAGGAAGTCATTGTGTCTGGTGTCTTGAGCCAGATATAAGGTGCGTTGACACCGCCATAGACGGTAATACCCGCTTCGGCAAGACCGGTCCGGATGATCCGGGCGTTTTCCATGTAGTAGTCGATGATTTCCTTCACCTGAGCCCAGCCCTCATCGGAGTATACTGCGGCGGCGGCCTTCTGTACCGGGTAGGAAACGCCGTTGAATTTCGTCGACTGGCGGCGGTTCCAGAGCTTGTTGAGCGGGATCGGTTCGCCGGCGGCGGTGTGGGCGGTGAGCTCTTCCGGAATCACGGTCAGGGCACAGCGCACCCCGGTGAATCCGGCGGTCTTGGAAAAGGAGCGGAACTCGATGGCACACTTCTTTGCCCCTTCGATCTCATAGATGGAGTGAGGGATGGTTGGGTCGGTGATGAATGCTTCATAGGCGGCATCAAAGAAAATCACGGCATTGTGCTTCAGGGCATAGTCCACCCAGCCTTTCAGCTGTTCCTTGGTTGCCACCGCTCCGGTCGGGTTGTTGGGGAAGCAGAGGTAGATGATATCCACTTCCTGGTCGGGGAAGGCCGGGTTGAAGCCGTTTTCCTCGGTGCAGGGCATATACACCAGCCCCTTGTAGTAGCCCATCTCATTGGCCTCGCCGGTGCGGCCGACCATGACGTTGGTGTCGTTATAGACCGGGTAAACCGGGTCGCCGATGGCCACCACGTTTTCCAGGGCGAAGATATCGAGGATGTTGGCGCAGTCGCACTTGGAACCGTCGGAGATAAACACCTCCGAGGTTTTCAGCTCGACGCCTCGGGGCTTGTAGGATTTTTCGATAATGGTGTTGATGAGAAATTCGTAGCCCTGTTCAGGGCCGTAGCCCATGAATGACTTTTCAACAGCCATTTCCTCAACCGCATCTTCGAAGGCCTTGACGATTGCCGGTGCCAGGGGGCAGGTAACGTCACCGATGCCGAGGCGAATAACCTTGGCCTGGGGATTTGCTTCGGTGAAGGCCCGCACCCGGCGGCCGATTTCGGGAAAAAGGTATCCTGCTTTCAGTTTCAGATAATGTTCGTTGACAAGAGCCATAAAGTAAACCTCCACATGTAGAGTAGTTGATAAAGGAAATGCCGCGTAAGCGGCATGAACTTAACTGGTTCGCCTCAAAAATTTTGGAATGCTCCCTCTCCCTGAGAATCCACAAGGCCTCAAGGAGAGGGGCAGGGGTGATTGGGTTAGCGCAGTCCAAGGACGTCCTGCATGTCGTAGAGTCCCGGTTTCTGCTTCACTATCCATTTTGCGGCGCGGGCCGCCCCGTGGGAGAACATGTCCCGGGTGTGGGCGCGGTGGGTGATCTCGATCCGCTCGCCCATGCCGATGAAGTAGGCGGTGTGGTCGCCGACAATGTCGCCGCCGCGGATGGTCTGCATACCGATTTCTTCCTTGGTACGCTCGCCGCAGATGCCTTCGCGGTGGAAATTTGCCACTTTGCTGTAATCCCGGCCGAGTGCCTCCGCAACAACCTCTCCCATCCGGACGGCGGTGCCCGAGGGGCTGTCTTTCTTCATTTTATGGTGTGCTTCGACGATTTCCACATCGAAATCATCGCCGAGGATCTTTGCCACGTCCCTGAGAACCTTGAACATCACGTTGACGCCCACCGACATGTTGGGTGCCAGCATTACCGGGACCGTGCGGGCCAGTTCCACTGCCAGGGCTCGTTCTTCGGCGTTGAAGCCGGTGGAGCCGATGACCATGGCCTTGCCGTTCAAGCCGCAGACCTCGAGATTTTTCAGCGAGACGGTCGGCGCGGAAAAGTCGATGAGCACATCGCAGCTCTTGACCAGCGCATTAAGATCGTCGATGATGGGCACCTCCAGGGTGCCGCATCCGGCAATGAGCCCTGCATCCATGCCGAGATAGGGGTGTTCCGGCCTTTCCAATGCTCCGGATAACTGCAGTTCCGGATCTTCCTTGACCGCCGTGATGACACGACCTCCCATACGTCCGGCTGCTCCGCTGACTGCTACTTTAATCATGATATCCCTCGCTGTGGGCATAAGGCGAGTAACGGGGGTCGGGATTTGCGCCCGCGATCCTGTTGACTCACTGCCCTTTCTTTAGATAGTGTGCATTCGGAAATATCGGATAAAAACTAGATAAGTCCGTATTCGTTCATGATGCCGGCAAGTTGCGCTTTGTTTGCTTCGGACATGGGGGCCAGTGGCAGACGAATATCGTCGGAGCATTTACCCATGAGCCCGAGCGCGGTTTTGACCGGTACCGGATTGGTTTCGATGAACATGGCGTTGCTGATCTTCAGGAGTTTCAGGTGTAGTTGACGAGCCTCTTCTTGCCTGCCGGCGTTAAAGAAATCGATCATGTCCGCGACCTCTTTCGGCATGATATTGGCGGTAACCGAGATAACACCCACGCCGCCGCAGGCCATCATCGGAAAGGTAATGAAGTCGTCCCCCGAGAGAACGTCGATCTTGTCACCGCAGAGGGCAATGATTTCGGAGGCCTGCTGCAGGGAGCCGGTTGCCTCCTTGATCGCGACAATGTTGGAGATCTCCGCTAGCCGTGCCACCGTCTCGGGCAGCATGTTGACCGCGGTGCGGCCCGGGACATTGTAGAGAATCTGCGGAATGGCCACGGCTTCGGCCACTGCTTTGTAATGGCGATAGAGACCTTCCTGGGAAGGTTTGTTGTAATAGGGTGTGATGAGCAGCGCGCCGTCCGCGCCGGCTTTTTTGGCATGCTCGGTTATCTCGATGGCTTCCTTGGTGGAGTTGGAACCGGTCCCGGCGATGACCGGCACCCGCTTTTTTGCCTGTTCAACAACGATTTCCACCACCCTGTCATGCTCCCGGTAGTCGAGAGTGGATGCCTCACCGGTGGTGCCGCACGGAACAATGCCGTCCGTGCCGTTCTCGATCTGGAACTCGACCAGTTCCCTCAGCCCTTCTTCATCAATTGCACCGTTTTTGAACGGAGTGATTATGGCGACGATACTTCCCTTGAACATGGTGTACTCCTTCCTCAGTGGAAAGTCCTTTTCCCTGAAAACGCAGGGGCTGGCCCTGCCGTGCCCCTCGTTGGATGGTCGTTACAAAACGTGCCGGCCGGTTCGATGCTTTTACAGGAAAGCCGGGATTTTCTCCCCCCTGATCAGCTCTTCCAGCTTTTCCCGTTCACGCACGACATAAAAGGAATCTCCCTTTACCATCACTTCGGCAGCGCGGGGGCGGCTGTTGTAGTTGCTGCTCATGGTGAAACCATAGGCTCCCGCGGACATGAAGGCGATGAGGTCACCCTGTTTGAAGGAAGGCATCTCGCGATCCTTGGCAAGAAAATCGCCTGATTCGCAAATCGGGCCGACGATGTCGGCAACTATCGTTTCCGGGCGGTCCTTGCGTACCGCCTGAACACCGTGGTAGGAGCCATAGAGGGAGGGTCGGGCCAGATCGTTCATGGCGGCGTCAACGATGACGAAGTTCTTTTCATCGCCCTTTTTCGTGTAAAGGCATTTTGCCACCATGATACCGGCGTTGCCCACCAGGTTGCGTCCCGGCTCGAACAGGAGGTGCATGCCCATGTCCTTGGTTTCCGCAACGATGGCTTCACCGTATTCCGCGGGCAGCGGCGGAGCTTCGTCGCTGTAGGTAATGCCGAGACCGCCACCCAGATCGAAATACTTGAGGGTGATGCCGGACTCCTTCAACCCGTTGATGAGGCGCTTTAATTTCTTGATGGTGTCGATGAAGGGAGTCACCTTGGTCAGCTGGCTGCCGATGTGGCAATCGAGCCCGATGACATCCAGGTTGGCCATCTTCGCGGCACGCTTGTACTGTTCCAGGGAGCGCTCGATATTGATACCGAACTTGGCCTTCTTCAGGCCGGTGGTGATGTAGGGGTGGGTCTCGGGGTCCACGTCGGGGTTTACCCTGATGGCGATGCCCGCTTTCTTGCCGAGGCGTCCGGCAATCAGGTTGATGCGGTCCAGTTCCTCTTCCGACTCCACATTGAAAAGGAGAATGCCGCTGTTCAGGGCGTACTCGATTTCATCATCCTTTTTTCCCACGCCGGAGTACACGACCTTTTTTGGATCCGCCCCGACTGCCAGTGCCCGGTACAGTTCGCCGCCCGAGACGATATCGACCCCGCCACCCATGTTGAAGAAAGTCTTCAATACCGCCGCGTTGGAATTTGCCTTCATGGAGTAGCAGATGGTATGGGGAAGGGCTGCGAAAGCCTGGTCCATGGCCGAATAATGGCGTTCCAGTGTCGCATGGGAATAGATGTAAACCGGTGAACCGACCGCTGCCACGATATCCTGTATCGCTACTTCCTCAGCGTACAGTTCGTCTCCTTTGTACTGAAAATGGTGCATAAAGCCTCCGATATAAATGATCCGGCAAAGCCTGCCGTGTATTGATGGAAAGTTCTCATTTGTACCACATGGGGTTAAAAAAGTCAAAAAAGGCCCGATCTGTCGATGGGTTGGGGAGTGCTAATCGGCCAGGTTGCCTGTGCCTGGCCGGCATGGTGAGAAGGGTGAATACAGTTGCAATGATCGAGGCTCAGGGTTGCCGTTCCAGCGTCCGAGAATTCCTTGTTACTTTAATTCGGACAGGGAGAATTTGCCTTCCACCACGTTAGATAGTTCGCTTTCAACCTGGTCCGGTCCGATTTTCGCCAAGGTGCGCACGGCGTAGTGGTAGAGAACCCCATGTTCCATATTCGGATCGGCAAAACTGTTGCTGCCAGCCGGAACCATCGCAATGGGAGACAGTGGCATGACCTGGTTCGACTCTCTGCGATAAATGGTAAAGCCTGCCAGGGTTTCTCCGGGAATCGTCGCTGGAGTCTTCCATTGGAGAATAATGCTGTCAGAGGTCTTCTTGGTGAAGAGCTGCGGCGCTGCCGGCGGGATCAGCTTCGTCCTGCGGACCTTGTTGGAGCTCCTGCTGGTGGCCCCATCCTTCTCGAAGGAGACGACTTTATACTGGTAGGTCTGTTTATCCACAAGATCGCTGTCGAACATGCAATAGCGTGAGCCGCTCTGCAGGACATCCTGCAGGTACTCAGGGTCAACGAGTTTCACCTGGCGGTAGGCATCCGCACACTCTTCGCAGTCCTGGTCGGGAGGGAGCACGTCGCGGCGGAAGACCCTGTATCCGGCCAAGTCCTCCAGTGCGCCGCCCCATTCTTCCTTACCGGGGCGGGACCAGCAGACGAGAAAGCGGTTACCTTTCTGATCCACTGTTAGATTATTGATGGGTGCCGGTACCAGGGCCTCCGGCGCTACCAGGGGACCGCGCTTGCCGCAGGCGGTGATGAGCAGAACCAGTCCGATCAAGAGACAATATTTTTTCATAGCGCTGGGCACCTTCCTGGTTTGAGCTTTGTTAGGTCCTAGTTTTCCTTCTTCAGCCGCTCGATCTCCGCCTTCACTCTTTCGAGGGCGGTGCCGCCGGTAGCGCTGCGGGCATTGACGCTTGCCTCCAGGGTAATGGCCGCATAGATGTCGTCGCCGATCTTGTCGGAAAATTCTTGCCATTCGGCCGGCGTGAGTTCTTCCAGCTTCTTGCCCTGTTCGATGCAGTAGCGGACCGATTTGCCGACGACTTCATGGGCTTCGCGGAACGGCATGCCGGTGCGGACCAGGTAGTCGGCCACGTCAGTAGCGTTGGAAAAGCCCTCTGCAGCTGCCTGAAGCATCACATCGGCATTGATCTTCATTTCCCGGACCATGTCGGCGAAGATTTTCAGGCTGCCCTTGACCGTGTCGATGGTGTCGAAGAGCGGCTCCTTGTCTTCCTGCATGTCCTTGTTGTAGGCCAGCGGCAAGGCCTTCATCACGGTGAGGAGTGCCATGAGGTTGCCATAGACCCGGCCGGTCTTGCCTCGCACCAGTTCCGGAACATCAGGGTTTTTCTTCTGGGGCATGATCGAGGAGCCGGTGCAGAAGGAGTCGGAGAGCTGGATAAAGTCGAACTCGCTGGTGGACCAGAGAATCAGTTCTTCGGAGAAGCGCGACAGGTGCATCATCAGGATCGAAGATGCGGAAATGAATTCCAGGGCAAAATCCCGGTCTGACACCGAGTCGAGGGAGTTACGGGTCGGCTCGCTGAACTCCAGTTCGCTCGCCACGTATTCGCGATCGATGGGGAAGGTGGTGCCGGCCAGCGCTCCGGCGCCGAGCGGGAGTACGTTGAGGCGCCTGGCGCAGTCTTCCATGCGGCCCTTGTCGCGACGGAACATCTCCACGTAGGCCAGCATGTGATGGGAAAAAAGGATCGGCTGGGCCACCTGCAGATGGGTATAGCCGGGCATGATTGCGCCCAGATTTTTTTCGGCCTGGAAGATCAACGAATCCACCAGCAGGTTCAGGTATCGCGTCACCTCGCCGATTTCTTCCCGCAGGTAGAGGCGGATATCGACCGCCACCTGGTCATTGCGGGAACGGCCGGTGTGGAGGCGCTTCCCTGCTTCACCGATCGCCGCCGAGAGGCGCGCTTCGATATTCATGTGGATGTCTTCCAGCGAAATGGAAAAATCGAAGTTGCCGGCCTCGATGCGGGCGAGGATCTCTTCCAGTCCGGAAACTATGGCGTCCACATCGTCCTGGGGAATGATGCCCTGGCGGCCGAGCATTCGCGCATGGGCGATGGAGCCGCGAATATCCTGGCGGTAGAGACGTTTATCAAAATCGATGGAAGCGGTGAATTCCTCGACAAAGGCATCGGTTGGTTGGGAGAAACGACCTCCCCAGAGTTTGTCCTTGGACATGCAAGTCTCCTGCGAAAAAATCTTTTTCATATGAAACCACCCCCGCCCTGCAGGCACCCCCTCCTGATTCAAGGTGGGGGAAGGGGGGTGGTCATGATGTGTTTTTATGTAGGGGTAACCCCCTGTGGTTGCCCTTGTTTGGTCAGGCACGGTCCTTGAACTGGGCAGGCACGGGGGCCTGCCCCTACGGGGATGCCTATTTCTTCTTGTTCGCCATCATCTGGGAGCGGATTCGCAACCTGAGCGAATTGAGACGGATAAAGCCCTCGGCGTCATGCTGGTTATAGACCTCGTCAGCCTCGAAGGTGGCGACTTCCGGATTGAAGAGGGAGTCGGTGTCCGACTTGCGGCCGACGATTCGGCAGAGGCCCTTGTAGAGCTTCACTCGGGCGATGCCGTTGACGGTCTTCTGGGATTCGTCGATCAGGGCTTGAAGCATTTCCCGCTCCGGGGCGAACCAGTAGCCGTAGTAGACCATCTCGGCGTAACGGGGGATCAGCGTGTCGCGGATATGCATTACTTCGCGATCCATGGTGATCTGCTCCACGGCCATGTGGGCCTCGCGGAGGATGGTGCCGCCCGGGGTCTCATAGACGCCGCGCGACTTCATGCCCACGTAGCGGTTTTCCATCAGGTCGACACGGCCGATGCCGTGCTGGCCGCCGAGAAAATTGAGGTGGGCCAGCAGCTGGGCCGGGGACATCTTTTCCCCGTCAACGGCCACGGCGTTGCCGTTCTTGAACTCGATCTCCACGTACTGCGGCTTGTTGGGGGCCTTTTCCGGTGACTTGGTCAGGACATACATCTCTTCCGGCGCCTCGGCATAGGGGTCTTCGAGGATGCCGCCTTCAAAGGAGATGTGCAGCAGGTTGCGGTCCGAAGACCAGGGACGTTTCTTGGTGACCGGGACCGGGATGCCGTTTTTCTTGGCATAGGCCAGCAGCGCCTGACGGCTGTTCAGGTCCCAGGTGCGCCATGGGGCGACGATGGTGATTGCCGGGTTGAAGTGGTAGCAGGCAAGCTCGAAACGGACCTGGTCGTTACCCTTGCCGGTGGCGCCGTGGGCCACGGCATCGGCCTTGTCGATCTTGGCGATCTCCATCTGGCGCTTGGCGATCAGCGGCCGGGCGATGGAGGTGCCGAGCAGGTACGATCCTTCGTAAATGGCATTGGCCCGGAACATCGGAAACACGAAATCCCGCACGAATTCCTCGCGCAGGTCATCAATGTAAACCTTGTCGGCGCCGGTGGCAATGGCCTTGTCCCTGACCGGGGCCAGCTCGTCGCCCTGGCCCAGGTCGGCGGCAAAGGCGATGACCTTACAGCCGTATTCGTTTTTCAGCCACTTGAGGATAATGGAGGTATCGAGACCGCCGGAATAGGCGAGGACTATCTTTTTGATTTCTTTTTTTGCCATGAGGCTCTCCTTTACAGGTGTATGGATACAGTAAAATGGCCGATTCCCGACGGGTGGTTAACCCATCAGGCTGGCCATGATCGCTTTTTGAATATGCAGGCGGTTTTCCGCTTCGTCCCAGACCACCGAATTGGGACCCTCGATGACTTCGTCGGTGATTTCCTCGTCCCGGTGGGCCGGCAGGCAGTGCATGACGATGCAGTCGGGCTTGGCCAGTTTCATGATTTCACTGTTGAGCTGGTAGCCGGCAAAGGCCTTTTCGCGGGCCTTCTGCTCCTCTTCCTGGCCCATGCTGGCCCAGACGTCGGTGTTGAGCACGTCGGCATCCTTCACCGCTATCTTCGGATCGTCGGTCAAAACGATGCTGGCGTTTCCGTTCGCTTTTGCCCAGGCAAGAACCTTCTGGTCCGGCTGATACCCTTGGGGGCAGGCCAGGGTCAGGTCAAAGCCGAAAATGGCGGCTGCCTCGATCCAGGTGTTGGCCATGTTGTTGCCGTCGCCTATCCAGGCGAACTTCAGTCCCTGGTAACCGCCCTTGTGCTCGATGACCGTCAGCAGGTCGGCCATGATCTGGCAGGGGTGAAAGAGGTCGGTCAGGCCGTTGATCACCGGGATCGTGGCAAAGCGCGCCAGTTCTTCGACGATTTCCTGGCCGTAGGTGCGGACCATGATACCGTCACAGTAGCCGGAGAGTGTCCTGGCAGTGTCCTTGAGCGGCTCGCCGCGGCCCATCTGGGAAGTGCCGGAGGAGATGAACAGGCCGTGGCCACCCAGCTGAAAGATGCCCACCTCGAAGGAAACCCTGGTGCGGGTGGATGATTTCTCGAAGATCATGGCCAGGGTTTTTCCCTTGAGCAGCCGGTGCTTTTCGCCGTCTTTCTGTTTCTTTTTCAATTCCAGGGCCAGCTCGAAGAGGTCATCGAGCTCCTTTTTGGAAAAATCGTGTAAGGCCAGGAAATTCTTTTTCATAGTCGTATCCTCCAGGGCAGAAGCGTTTGCCGCGCGCCTGCGACATCACAGGTAAATGTATGTGCTGCTGAGCTGTCGCTCCTAGGGAGCGGTCGGAATTTCCGCTAAAATCGTTTCCAGAATCGTGATCATCTCGTCGATCTCCTGCTTCGTTACAATGAGGGGTGGTACAAAGCGGAGCACGCGGTCCTGGGCAACATTGATCAGCAGACCTTTTTCCAGGGCTTTCTTGACGATTTCGGCGCCGGGGATCGAGAGGACCGCGCCGATGATCAGACCGATGCCGCGGACCTCGGTGATGAAGGGGAATTTCCCCTGCAGTTTTTTCAGCTGTCCGGTAAGGTACTCACCCATCTTCAGGGTATGTTCCAGGAGACCCTCGTTCAGGATTGTCTCTACCGCGGCCAGAGCCGCCGAGGTAACCAGCGGATTGCCGCCGAAGGTGGAACCGTGGGTGCCGGGGCCGAATGCCTCGGCCAGTTCCTCCCTGGCCAGCATGGTGCCGACCGGGGCGCCGCCCGCAAGAGCCTTGGCCAGGGTCATGATGTCCGGGGCAACGCCGAAATGTTCGTAGGCAAAGAGCTTGCCGGTCCGACCGATGCCGGTCTGCACCTCGTCAAAGATCAGGATCAGGTTGTTGTCGTCGCAGATGCGACGTACCTCCCGGAAGTACTCGGCGGAAGGGATGACCACGCCGCCCTCGCCCTGGACCGGCTCCAGCATGACGGCACAGGTGACCGGCGACACTGCCGTGCGCAGGGCATCGGCATCATTGAACGGCACGTGCTTGAAGCCGTGCAGCAACGGGTCGAAGAAACGTTGGACCTTCTCCTGGCCGGTGGCCGAGACGGTGGCCATGGTCCGGCCGTGGAAGGAGGACATAGCGGTGATGATCTCGAACCGTTCCGGTCCGAATTTTTCGCGGCTGTATTTTCTGGCCAGCTTGATGGCCGCTTCATTCGCTTCGGCGCCGCTGTTGCAGAAAAAGGCCCGGTCGGCAAAGGAATGTGTGCAGAGCAGCTCTGCCAGCTGGATCTGTTGCGGAATGTGGTAGAAATTCGAGCAGTGGATCAGCTCGGCGGCCTGCTTCTGCAGGGCCGAAACAATACGTGGATGGCAGTGCCCGAGGTTGTTGACCGCGACACCGGCAAGGAAATCCAGGTAACGCTTGCCGTCCGCGTCCCAGAGGTAACAGCCTTCGCCCTTGACCGGTACCAGCGGGTACCTGCCGTAGGTTTTCATGATATATGTATCGGCCTTTTCGATCCATTGTTTGGAGTTCATAGTATATCCCTTTTGGGTAAACAGAAGTTTGTCCCGAGTAGAAAGGTGAGGCTCCCGCTACGACCTGATTTCCGTCCCTATCCCCACGTCGGTGAAGATTTCCAGCAGCACCGCATGCTCCACCCGTCCGTCGATGATGTGGGCCTTTCCGGTACCCTCCTCCAGGGCATCGAGACAGCAGGTGACCTTGGGAATCATACCACCGATGATGACCTTGTCATCGATGAGCTTCGTAACCTGGGAGAAGGGGATGCTGGTGAGCAGGCTGCCATCCTTGTCCTTCACTCCGGCCACGTCGGTGAGCAGGATCAGCTTCTCGGCCTTCAGGGCGCCGGCGATCTTGCCGGCCACCAGGTCGGCGTTGATATTGTAGCTTTCGCCGTTTGCTCCGACCCCGATCGGTGCGATGACCGGGATAAAGCGTTCTTTTTCCAGTGTTTCGATGATCGTGGGATCCACCTTGAGGATTTCTCCCACAAAACCCATGTCGACCAGCTCGGTGGTGCCGTCCTCGCCGCTGACCTCCTGGAGGTGTTTTTTGCAGAGCAGCAGCCCACCGTCCTTGCCGGACAGGCCGACCGCTTTGCCGCCGTGCTGGTTCAGGTAGGCAACCACCTCGCGGTTGACCTGGCCGGACAGCACCATTTCCACCACCGACATGGTGGCGGCATCGGTGACACGCATTCCCCGAACGAATTCGGAGACGATGCCGTAGCGCTTCAGGGTCTCGTTGATCTGCGGGCCCCCGCCGTGGACAATTACCGGGTTGATGCCGATATACTTAAGAAGGATGATGTCCAGGGCAAATGATTTTTTCAACGCTTCGTCGGCCATGGCATGGCCGCCGTACTTGATGACGATGGTCTTGCCGCTGAAGCGTCGGATATAGGGGAGGGCCTCCAGCAGGGTATTGGCTTTTTCGATCAGTTTTTGCACGGTTTAGTACCTCGCGTAGGGGCAGGCCCCCTGTGCCTGCCCTGAATCCGGGCGGCCACAGGGGGCCTCCCCTACAGTAAGTCTGTTATCCGACCAGTTCGTACAGTTTTTCCAACGCCTCGTCCAGTTTTTCCGGTTGGTTGCCGCCGGCCTGGGCAAGTTCCGGCTTGCCGCCGCCGCTGCCGCCGACGATCGGAGCCAGGCCCTTGATGAGGTCTCCGGCCTTGAAGCGGTTGGTCAGGTCTTTGGTAACCGCCACAAGCAGGGTGGCCTTGCCGTCTTTTTCGGTGCCGATGGCGATGATGCCGGAGCCGAGGCGGTCCTTCAGGGTATCCGAAAGCTCGCGCAGCCCCTTGGGGTCGTCCACCGTTACCTTGACCGCAAGAGTCTTGATCCCGCCGATTTCCCGGACGCCGCTCAAAAGATCCGCGGAGGCGGATGCATTGAGTCGTCCCTGAAGGGTTTCAATTTCCCGCTGCAGTTCCTTCTGGCGGGCAAGGAGCCGCTGAATCTTTTCGACGGTCTCTCCTCCTTCGGCTTTTACCAGTGAAGCGATCTTTTTCTGGTCCGCCTCCAGGTGGCGGGCATAGCGCAAGGCGGACATGCCGGTGAGCGCCTCGATGCGCCGCACCCCGGCGGCGATACCGGCTTCGGAGATGATCTTGAATAGTCCGATATCCCCTGAGGCGCGCACGTGGGTTCCGCCGCAGAGTTCGCAGCTGACTTCGCCGACCCTGACCACCCGCACCGTGTCTCCGTATTTTTCGTCGAAGAGCGCCGTTGCACCGCTTTCCATGGCCTGCTCCAGGGCCATTTCCCGGGAGGATACCTCGCTGTTGCCCATGACATAGGCGTTTACCAGGTCTTCCACCCGTTCCAGTTCTTCCTGGGTCATGGCGGAAAAGTGGGTAAAGTCGAAGCGGAGCCGTTCATTGTCCACCAGCGAACCGGACTGCTTCACATGCTCGCCGAGAACCTTGCGCAGCGCCGCCTGCAGCAGGTGGGTGGCGGTGTGGTTGCGGGCCGTTGCGGTACGGTTTGTGACCGCCACCTTCAGGTCCACGGCATCGCCGACCTTGACGCTACCTTCCTTGACCCGTGTCCGGTGGACGATCAGGTCGGGGAGCGGCTTCAGGGTGGTGAGCACCTCCAGATGGGCATTGCCGGTGGAGATCTCGCCGGTGTCGCCGGCCTGTCCGCCGCTTTCGCCGTAGAAGGGAGTGACTTCGGTGATCAGGTCCACGTGGCTGCCCGCTTCCGCGCTTTCGACCGGGGTTCCGTCCTGCACCAGGGCGGTGATCACCGAGTAGGCGCTCCGCTCGTCGTAGCCGGTAAAAGAGGTGCGGAGTCCCTGGCCGTGGAGGGTCTTGAAGATTGCCGAGACCCGCTCTTCACCGGAGCCTTTCCAGTGTTCCCGGGCCAGTTCACGCTGCTTTTCCATGCAGGTCTCGAAACCGGCCTCATCCACGCTGAACCCTTCATTGCGGACGATGTCGGCGGTGAGGTCCATGGGAAAACCGTAGGTGTCGTACAGTTTGAAAACCACCTCACCGGGGAGGACCATTGAGCCGCGTTTCTTCAGGGCGGCGACTTCATCGTTGAGAATCCTCAGGCCGTTGTCCAGGGTTTCTGCGAAGCGCTCTTCCTCGGCCCTGACGACCTTCTTGATGTATTCCTCCCGCTGGATGAGATCCGGGTAGGCCTCGCCCATGACGCCGATCACTGCATCCACGGTCCGGTAGAGGACCGGTTCGGAAAAGCCGAGCATCTTGGCGTGGCGTGCTGCGCGGCGCATGATGCGGCGCAGCACGTAGCCTCTCCCTTCGTTGCTTGGCAGGACCCCGTCGCAGATCAGAAAGGTCAGGGCCCGGGAATGGTCGGCAATGACGCGCATGGAGACATCGTCTTTCTCGTCGCTGCGGTATTTTTTGCCGGAGAGCTTCTCCACGTGGTGGATGATCCCCTGGATCAGGTCGGTGTCGTAGTTGGAGGTAACGCCCTGCATGACCGTGGTGATCCGTTCCAGCCCCATGCCGGTGTCAACCGAAGGCTTCGGCAGCGGGGTCATGACCCCTTTCTCGTCACGGTTGAACTGCATGAAGACGTTGTTCCAGATCTCCATGTAGCGGTCGCAGTCGCAGCCCACCGCGCAGTCGGGACTGCCGCAGCCGGTTTCCGGGCCGTTGTCCCAGAAGATTTCGGTGCAGGGACCGCAGGGACCGGTGTCGCCCATGGACCAGAAGTTGTCTTCGTCGAAGCGGTAGATCCGCTCGAGGGGAACCCCTTCCTGTTCGTGCCAGATTGTCGCTGCTTCGTCGTCATCCTTGTAGACGCTGACGTAGAGCCGGGTTTTGTCAAGTTTCAGCTCCCTGGTGAGAAATTCCCAGGCAAAGGAGATCGCTTGCGTCTTGAAATAGTCACCAAAGGAGAAATTGCCCAGCATCTCGAAAAAGGTATGGTGGCGGGCGGTCCGTCCGACGTTTTCCAGGTCGTTGTGCTTGCCGCCGGCCCGCACACACTTCTGGGAGCTGCAGGCGCGGATGTAGTCGCGCTTTTCCAGGCCGAGGAACAGATCCTTGAACTGGTTCATGCCGGCATTGGTGAACAGCAAGGTCGGATCGTTTTTCGGAATCAGGTTCGAGCTGGAGACAACGGTGTGTCCCCTCTCGGTAAAAAATTTCAGGAATCTTTCCCGGACTTCTTTTCCAGTCATTGTTTCTCCTGCATATAAATAAAGTGAGTACTGTTTTCTATTTATCCGCCGAAGCCTCGGCGAAGGCGGACCGCAAACAAGAAAAGGGCGTGTCAGCTACTCTCCCCGGTCGTGGAAAACCCGGATGATTGCCGCGAGAGAAAATCCGCGGCGCTGAAAGTAGCTGATGACCCTTCGCTTCTGGCGATCATCGGCCTGGTGCGGGTCAAAGCCCTCAAACTTACGTGCCATCAGCTCCGAGAGGGTGGCGACTTCCTCGTACTCGGCGCCGAGAGCAGTAAGGGTGTCTTCAACGATCTCCTCGGCAATGCCCCGGCGGGACAGCTCCATCCGCAAGCGAAAGCCGTAGCCCCGGCCGTTGCGGAGTGCCGATTCGGCAAAACCATGGGCAAAACGCCGATCATCAAGGTAGCCCGCGTTCTTCAGTCGGGCCATTACTTCGTCCAGTTCTTCAGCGGAGAAGCCTTTCGGTGCCAGCTTTCTCCGGAGTTCCGCCTCACTGTGATCGCGCCGTGACAGAAGGTTCAGTGCCAGGGACAGGGGCGTTCGAGCCTCAGGCATCTCCGAACTTGTCGATGGGCATCTTTTTTTCCCCGTCGCCCTCGTCGTCCTTGTGTTCGAACTGATCCCAGGAGAGGTCGGAGGTTGAGGAGATACCGGAAATTTTCAGGGCGAAGTCGTCGGGGTTTGTCGACTGACGGAGCGCCTCTTCGTAGGTAATATACTTCCGCGTGTACAGACTCATCAGGGACTGGTCAAAGGTCTGCATGCCGTAGGCGGTAACGCCCTGGGCGATCGCTTCGTGAAGCTGCTTGGTCTTTTCCTTCTCATCGATGCACTCGCGGACCCGGGCGGTGCTGATCATGACCTCTACCGCCGGTACGCGTCCCTTGCCGTCGGCTTTGGGCACGAGACGCTGGGAGATGACGCCCTTGAGGACGTTGGAGAGCTGCATCCTCACCTGCCGCTGATGGTAGGGGGGGAACACCGAGATGATACGGTTGATCGTTTCGGCGGCATCCAGGGTGTGGAGGGTCGACATGACCAGGTGACCGGTTTCCGCAGCGGTCAGTGCCGTCTCGATGGTTTCCAGATCGCGCATCTCACCCACGAGGATAACGTCGGGATCCTGGCGCAAGGCACTCTTCAGGGCATTGCCGAAGGTCAGGGTGTCGAAACCGATCTCCCGCTGACTGATGATGCTTTTTTTGTCCTTGTGCAGGTATTCCACCGGGTCCTCAACGGTAATGATGTTGCAGGTGCGGTTTTCGTTGATGTAATCGATCATGGCCGCGAGGGTGGTGGACTTGCCGCTGCCGGTGGTCCCGGTCACCAGGACCAGGCCGCGTTCCTCGAGGCTCAGCTTTTCCAGGACCGGCGGCATGTTGAGGGTTGCGAACGAGGGCACACCGAAGGCGATGATACGGAAGACCATTGCCACCGATCCCCTTTGCGAGTAGGCGCTGACGCGGAAGCGGCTCAGGCCGGGGATGCCGTAAGCCAGGTCCACTTCAAAACATTCTTCGAAATGGGCCTTCTGCTTTTCGTTCATCATGGAATAGGCCATTTCGCGAATGGCGTCGGCCGACATGCGTGGCGCATTGGGAATCGGCCGTAACCTGCCATCGATACGTACTACCGGCTGCAGACCCGCCTTGATATGAACGTCGGAGCCCTTTGCCTTCACGGCAATGATGAGGATATCATTCAAATCCATGGACTATTCCTTTTCTTTGCTCCCTGCAGAGGGGGCAAGTCCTGCCTGCTCCATGATTTTACTCTCGATTTCAGCCAGCATCTCCGGGTGTTCCTTCAGGAAGTTCCGGCTGTTTTCCCTGCCCTGGCCGATGCGGTCTTTACCGTAGGAGAACCAGGCGCCGCTTTTCTCGACGATGTCCCGGTCGACGGCCAGGTCAAGGATGTCTCCGACCCGGGAGATGCCTTCGCCGTAAAGGATATCGAATTCAACCTCGCGGAAGGGCGGGGCGACCTTGTTTTTTACCACCTTGACCCTGGTCCGCGATCCGATGATATCGTTGCCCTGCTTCAGGGATGCAATCTTTCTGATGTCCATTCGCACCGAGGCGTAGAACTTGAGGGCGTTGCCGCCGGTGGTTGTTTCCGGGTTGCCGAACATTACCCCGATCTTCATGCGAATCTGGTTGATGAAGATCACGCAGGCATTTGATTTGCTGATGATGCCGGTGAGCTTGCGCAGGGCCTGGGACATGAGGCGTGCCTGGAGTCCCATGTGCGAATCGCCCATGTCGCCTTCGATCTCTGCCTTCGGCACCAGTGCAGCCACCGAGTCGATGACCAGAATGTCGATGGCACCGCTTCGTACCAGCATTTCGGCAATTTCCAGGGCTTGCTCCCCGGTGTCCGGTTGCGACACCAGGAGATCGTCGGTCCTGACACCGAGTTTGCGTGCATAGCCGATGTCGAGGGCGTGCTCGGCATCAACGAAGGCGGCGATGCCGCCCAGTTTCTGGGCTTCGGCCACGATGTGCAGGGCCAGGGTCGTTTTTCCCGATGATTCCGGGCCAAAAACTTCGACAACGCGGCCGCGCGGCACACCACCTACTCCGAGTGCCATATCCAGCGAGATGGACCCGGTGGGAATTGCGGCGACACCCGGCAATGGTTCATCGTTGCCGAGGCGCATGATGGCGCCTTTGCCGAATTGTTTTTCGATCTGGCTGACCGCGAGCTCAACCGCTTTTTCTTTTTCCTGTATCAAGAGGCCTCCTGTCCGGTCGTTGCCGGATAGCTTTTCGGGGGGGAATGCTGAACCCTGCGTCTGAATAACCCCAGAAATAGCATATTTTCCCGTGGTTTTTCAAGTTTATCTTTGAAAGACTGAAGGTAAAGACATTAGACAATCAGGCTTTGAATTTGCTTTTACCCTCAGCCCTCAGCCCTCCGCCCTCAATCCTCTGTTTTCAGTCTTCAGTCGTACAATCCGGTAGTCCCATGAGATGGCGTCGCAGCCAGTCCAGGGCGGTAAAAGCGGTCATCCTTCTGATTCTTTCCCTGTCCCCGCTGAACTGGTAGCGCTTGGCGGTGCAGTCGGAGCGTCCGGCCAGGGCGAGAAAGACAGTGCCTACCGGTTTTTCCTCGCTGCCTCCATTCGGTCCGGCGATGCCGGTCACCGCCAGGGCAATGTCGCTGCCGCTGGTCTTGCGGATGCCGCGGGCCATGGCAATGGCGGTGGAGGAGCTTACCGCGCCTTCTTTTTCCAGCAGATCGGCCGGAACCTGCAGGCGGCGTATCTTGGTTTCGTTGCTGTAGGTGACCGCACCTTCGAGGAAGTAGGCCGAGCTTCCGGAAATCTCGGTGATCCTGGCGGCAACCAGTCCGCCGGTACAGGATTCCGCCAGGGAAAGGGTTACGCCCTTCTTCCGGAAGAGCGCTGCCACCACGCTATCGATGGTTTCTCCCCCTTCGGCCACCAGATGATCACCCAGCTGTTCCCGAACCTTTGCCGCGGTTTCGTCGAGGAGTTCGCGGAGCTGCGCTTGGTTGTCACCCTCCACCCGCAGCTTTACTTCCACTTCGGGAAAATTGACGCAGTAGGCGATGGTCAGGCCTTCACGTGGCCGGGCCAGTTCTTTGATGCGGGTTTCGATATGGGTTTCGGAGAGGCCGAGCACTCGCATGACCCTCGTTTCGATGGTGGTTTTCTGCTTTGTCCTCGAGACGATGAACGGGATGACCGTTTGATCCAGCATCCGCTTCATTTCCGCCGGAACACCGGGCAGGAAAAAGAGAAAGCAGCCCTTATGGGGGATGATGAAGCCGCAGGCGGTTCCGGTCGGGTTCGGCACCAGGGTGATCTTGGTCGGGAGCAGGGCCTGTTTCTCCGTTGCCGGCAGCATCTCCCTGCCCATGAGTCGATAGCGCTCCTTCAGGTGATTAAGGGCGTCCTCGTTCAGTACCAGGCGGCGGCCGGTGGCACGGGCCGCGGCACGGGCGGTCAGGTCATCGACGGTCGGTCCGAGGCCGCCTGTGGCAATGACGAAATCGTTGTGAGAGGCCAGCAATTCGATGGCATCCATGATATCCGGCTCGTTGTCTCCGACACAGAGATGGCGGCGGAGCTGAAATCCCGTGTCATAGAGGCGGGAGGAGATATGGGCCACATTCGTGTCGACAATTTCACCGAAGATGACCTCGTCGCCGATGGAAAGGGTCGATATTTTCATAGGAACCTCAGCAGTAGATGAAGAGACAGGCAGGCGTAGATCCCGGCGACTACATCGTCGAGAACCACCCCGTAGCCGTTTTTCATTTTCCGGTCAAAGTAACGTGCCGGCGGGATCTTGGTTATATCAAAGAAACGGAACAGCAGGAAGCCGGCAACAATCGACAGCCAGGAAGGGGGAACGGCCGTCATGGTGATAACGTAGCCGATTACTTCGTCGATCACGATCTTGCCGGAGTCCTTTTCGTTGAAGATCTCCTCCGCGTGTCCCGCTGCCCAGCAGGAAAAAAAGAAAAAAGCCAGGAGGGTGAGGAGATAGAGCGGCAGGGAGAGGTATGACAGGATCAGATACAAGGGGATTGCCGCCAGGGTGCCGACCGTTCCCGAAGCAAAGGGGCTGAAACCGGTGCCGAACCAGCTTGCACACAGTACGATGAATTTTTTCACGGCTTCCAGGTCTCACTTTCAATGATTTTGTAGACATCCTGCAGGGGAATTCCCCTGGCTTCGGCAATCCGTCTGCATTCTTCGAATTCGGGGACAACCCTTGCGAGACCTTCGTCATCACGGATCACCTTGACTTTGACACGGCCCAGACTGGTGTCGCGCTCTTCATGGGAACGGTGAAGTTTCAGGCGGGTGGCCGGATAGTGGCGAACGCCGATGGCGCTTGTCTCGCTCAGGAGCATCCTGGCGAGTTTTTCCTGCAGGGCCGGGGTAGAGAGGATCGTGATGCGGACACCCGGCCGGTTTTTTTTCATCTGCAGCGGCGAAAAAGCCACATCGAGAGCGCCGGCCGCCATCAGTTGATCCATGAGAAAACCGAGGATCTCCGGATTCAGGTCATCGATGTGTGTTTCCAGAACCCGGATCTCATCTCCCGGCAGGGAGGCTTTTCGCTCGCCACGCATGACGCGAAGGATGTTTGGCGTATCCGGGAAGTCCTTGTCTCCGGCGCCGCAGCCCACTTCCCGGATCGTGAACGGCGGCGGTGCGCCAAAGCCGGAACAGAGGGCGGCAAGGATAGCGGCACCGGTCGGGGTGACCCGCTCACCGGCGCCCAGTTCGGCGTGTACCGGCATGCCCCGGAGCAGTTCGGCCGTGGCAGGTGCCGGAACCGGAAGCCTGCCGTGGGCGGTATGCACATAACCGCTGCCAAGGGGCAGGGCCGAGGCATGGATCTCTTCGATGCCCAGGTAGTTGAGGCAAATGGCCGTGCCGACAATGTCGATGATGGAATCAAGGGCGCCCACTTCATGGAAATGGACCCGGCTTACATCAACGCCATGGACCTTTGCCTCCGCTTCGGCAAGTCGCTGGAAGATGCGCCCTGCCGTCAGCTTGACCTCGCGCGTGAGGGAGCTTTGCTCGATCATTGCGGCTATATCGGCATAATGGCGGTGCGGCTGCTCAACCGTCACCTGCACGGAGAATTTTTTTGCCCGGAGGCCCTGACGAGAGGTCTCTTCCATGGAAAGGACATATCCGGAAAGGGGGATGGGCAGGCGTGCCAACTCCTCCTTCAGAAAGGGCAGGGAAACTCCCAGATCGAGGAGAGCAGCAACCGTCATGTCACCGGAAATTCCGGCAAAACAGTCGAAATAGAGAATCTTCAAAATATCACCTTTAGAAGTTGGGGGCTGGGGTCTGGAGGCCGTGGAAAACCGGGGTGCTCTCACCCAGTCCCTCATCCCCAGTCCCCTGCTTTTTCACTCTTTCCTGTTCATTAGGCTCGCAGCATAACCGGCACCGAAGCCGTTATCGATGTTCACCACCGTAACGCCTGAGGCGCAGGTATTGAGCATTCCGAGCAGGGCCGCAATGCCGCCGAATGAGGCGCCGTAGCCGACCGAGGTGGGAACGGCAATGACCGGCCGGTTCACCATGCCGCCCACTACCGAGGGTAGCGCACCTTCCATTCCGGCCACCACAATCAGGACCGAGGCGGATAGGATCAGCTCGCTCCTTCCCAAGAGGCGATGAATGCCGGCCACCCCGACGTCAAACAGCTGTTCCACCTTGTTTCCCAGGAGCCGGGCGGTAACCACCGCTTCGGCAGCCACCGGGATGTCGGAGGTGCCGGCGGAGATGACCAGTATTGTGCCCTTGCCGGTGATTTCAACCGGATTCTGTTCGATGGTAAGGGCGCGGGCGTCCTCATGGTAGCGGGCTGACGGAAATTCTTCGCTGACATCGCGAGCCTTCTCAACACTGAGCCGGGTCACCAGGACGTTGCCACCCTTGGCTATGAGGGCCGCGACTATTTTTTTGATCTGGACAACACTTTTGCTTTCGCCAAAAACTACCTCGGGAAAACCCTGACGCAGGGCACGGTGGTGATCGATGGTGGCACAGCCGATATCCTCGTAGGGCAGGTGGCGGAGTCTCTCGATTATTTCGTCAACAGTGGCTTCTCCATTTTGGAGGTTTTGAAGAATTGCGCGCAGTTCTTTGGTTTCCATGGTTAGACCCCGATGTGGAAGAGGGAAAAATTGAGCCTATAAAAATAGCACTATTTCTCTGGGAAGCGAAGGAAAAATGCGGTTTGCGGGAAGATCGGTCCCGGGTTCGCCCGATAGCTTATCTCTCGAGAGCTGTCCCCTTTGAAGAGGATGACTTCCGGTCTATTCGTCGGGAAGCTGCTGTGCAACCTTGTGAAACTCTTCCTGGATTTCCCGGAAGGCCTCCACGATCGTCGGGTCGAAATGGCTGCCCTTGTTCCTGAGGATAATTTTCACGGCGTCCTCATGGCTGAAAGCCGGTTTGTAGCGGCGCTTGCAGATTATTGCGTCGTAGACATCGGCAACCGCCATAATCCTGCCGAAAAGGGGTATTTCCTCCCCGGAAAGGCCTTCCGGGTAGCCGGTGCCGTTCCATTTTTCGTGATGGGAGTAGGCAATGATTTTGCCGAATTGAAGAAAAGAATCTTTGACGTCTTTTCCGTACAGGTGCTCCGCTCGCTGGATGGCCTCGCGCCCGTAAATTGTATGTTTTTTCATCTCCCGGTATTCGTCTTCGGTCAGAGAAGCCGGTTTCAACAGGATACTGTCCGGGACGGCCACTTTGCCGATATCGTGGAGTGTGGCTGAACGGTAGAGGAGGTCAATGGTTTCCTCGTCGAGCATTTCGGAATATTTTGGGTTCCTGGCCATCTGGTCCGCGAGGAGCTTGACGTAGTGCTGGCAGCGTTCGATATGCCGCCCGGTTTCACTGTCGCGCGTTTCCGTCAGGGCTGCCAGGCATTGGATGGTGAAGTTCTGCATCGCCACCAGGTCCCTGTTGCGGGACTTCACCGTCTGCTCTTCACGCCAGTATTTGACGAAGGTGAGCAGGGAAAAGTTGCCGCCAAGGGTCACGAGGGGCAACAGCGGAGAGATGAATATGCCCTTTGTTTTGAGAGCCCAGGAGGAGGCAAACCACAGCCCTGCACAACATCCGGCAATAACGGAGAGGCCGAGGATCGAGCGGGTCCAGCTGAGAATCAGGGCGGAAAGAATTCCGCATACAAGGACCAGGAGCAACTCGATGCCGGGAGTCCAGTAAGGGCGGCGGTAAAAGGTGTTGTTCAGGATATTGTCGACTATTGTCGCATGGATTTCTGTTCCCGGGGTTGCCGCCGAGAGAGGGGTGGTTCGATACTCTTCAAGACCGACGGCAGAGGTGCCTAAGAAAACGATGCGTCCCTCGATATTCTTTCTCGAGACGGAACCCTGCAGTATGTCACGGGCGGAAATGTGGGTGAAGGGATTCTTTGCGTCGTGGAAACGGACCAGGATGTTTGCCTTTGAGTCCACCGGGATGCTCATATCGCCTAAGACAATGCTGTCCAGCTTGCCTGCTGAGCTTTTCAGGACCGCTTGCTTTATCTTTTGTGCCTGCATGACGCTTGCCAGCGGCAGGCTGGGGTAAAGCTTTCCCCGGTACTGGATAATGAGCGGTACACGCCTCAGGACCCCGTCTCCATCAGGGGTCATATTGAAAAAGCCTGAGCCGGAGGCCGCGCCGGCAAAAGCAGGAAGGTTGCAGGTGGCACCTTCGGCGTGGAAAAAATCCCCAGGCGGTTCTCCTTTTCCATTCTGATCCAGGATGGCCACGGACAGCGGGTTCCGGGGACATTCCGCCGAAGGACTACCATTCTTGGAGAATAGAAAACTGTAGCCGAGCACGAACGGGCCCCGGGAAATGATATCCGCGAGGAGGGTGTCGTTGTTCCGCATTGTTGCCGGGATTCCCGTGAGGTCGACCCGAATGCCGAATTCCTTGCGGATATCTTTGCTGACCAGGCTCAGAGAAGTGCGGTCCGGCTCGGGAAAGACCATGTCGAGGCTGATACTTGAGGCGCCAAGTATGCGGATTTTGTCAAGCAGGGAACCGATGCGGTAGCGAGGCCACGGCCATTGGCCGTATCGGGCGAGACTTTTTTCATCGATATCGACAATGACGGGATTTGATTCGGCCGCTGAGGGCGCTCCTGTGTTGCCGGAGCGCAGGAATGTGTCATAGATTTTGTAGTCGAGAAACTGGAAAAGTACCGGCCGGTAAGTGGCCAGCACGGCAAGCAGCAAGGTGAAGCCGAGGCCGGCAAAGAATATCCAGCCATACATCTTTTTCGGTTTTGCCAGGAGCGCTTTCCGTATAGCCAGGAAGGTCATGTATCAGTCCTTGTCGGGGTGTTGCCACGCAACAGTTTTCGAGTATCCACGACAGGGGGTCAGCGAACCACGACCTCAACCCGTCTGTTTCTCGGTTCAGGAACCCCGTCCTTGGTCGGGACAAGCGGATTGTCCTCGCCATGGGAGGACACCTCGATATATTTGGGGTTAATGCCGAGAGAGAGAAGGATTTTCTGGACCAGAACAGCCCGTTCCAGGCCGAGCCGGTAATTGTACTCCCGGGTTCCCACCCGGTCGGTATGCCCGACGACGCTTACATCGGTGGATTCGTGGTTTGCGATTGCCGGGAGGATTTGGGCGAGAAGTTTCCTTGATGCATCGGATAGTTCGGTGGTGTCGGTTTTGAAATAGAGGATGAAATGGATTGGGGGAGGAGGCAGGGCCTGGAGTGCCTCGCCGAAAACTTGCTGAATTTCCTGGTTATCCATGTGTTCAGGCGCCTTGGGAGCGCTTTCAGAGGATTGGATGACGGTTGCCAGGTTCGGTTCCTGCAGTACCTGGCTGCCGGCCTTGTTGGAGACGATTATTTTGCTGGTTGTGCCGTCAGGCTGCGGGAGCAAGACGACGACGCAACGGTCTCGGCTGCAGGCTGAAAGGAAGAGGATACAAGCCAGCGCAAGGAGAATCAGTCCGTGTTTTTTCATGTAATACCTCTCGAGTCATCAAAAAAGAGAGTTTGGTTTTAGAGCTTGTCCGTACATACACTCTTAGTCGTTCGGGTTTTCCGTCATTACCGCGAACTTGGTTCCGCGGATACCGATATTTGCAACAGGGGTTTCGAAACGGACGGATTGCGGTGAAAGCTTGCCGATGATGCCGGTTACGCAGGCAGCGGTTCCCTTGAGTAGTTTTGTGATAAAGGACAATTTCCCTTCGGCTGGTGAAAAGAGGAATTCCGTGACAACGATCTCGCTGTCTGGCCCAAGGGAAAGGCGCGTGTCATCTCGGAAAACGATGGACATGCTTCCGTCCGAGCCGGTTTTTAAAATATCGCCCTGGAAAATTCTGCTGCCTTTTAGTGCCTGCAGCGGATCCTTGTCGCGGATAATGGTACTTGTGCCGCGAGCCATTTTGATGCTTGCTACCGGAGTATCGGAAGCTTGGGCAGGGTAGGGTGCAAGCAGGAAAGCTGCCACAAGGAAACAAAGGATTGTTCTCATGGTTCGTTCCTCCTTTTGCTTGCGGTAGTGAGCTACCGTGCAAGAGGGCCGACTGCGTCGATTTTCCTAGCACTCTCTCGCTGAGGGAGCCGGAATTGAACTTGTTCGGAGCATTGTAGATTACTGCTCCGGAGAGCTCGTCTTCGTGTTATGGACGACTACTACAGAATAATAACATACTCCATCAATATATCGTCTGTGAATGGCGTAATGTGCTTTCTTTATTAAGTAGTATATCCTACCATTCCGGTTAGAAAAGCTACTATCGTTTCGCGAAGGTGTTTTGGTGAGAAAAGATAAAGAAATTTGACAGGTTGCAGCAAAAAAGAATTGTGACGATTCCTGCGGTTGGCTACAGTCGGGATGCTACAGGCAGCAAAGGCTGGAGTAGTTGCAGGGCAAAAAAAGAGGCCTCTCAATGAGAGGCCTCTTTTATGTTTGAGCTGGTCGGGATGACTGGATTTGAACCAGCGGCCCCTTGCTCCCGAAGCAAGTGCGCTACCAGGCTGCGCTACATCCCGACGTTGGCCTTTATAGCTTTTTGCCGTCGTTTTGTCAACTGGTTATCATGTGCCACAGATGCACGAGTTCATTCGGAAATTTGTGATGAACAGGGTGCATGGTTTACTGGAAAGCTTTTTCCAGGATAGCGACCACATCTTCTTTGCTCGGATTACGCGGGTTGAAAATGGTGCTGATCTCCTTGAGAGAATCGAGAGCGATCTTTTCGAAATCGTCGCGGGAAACCCCGAGTTCTTTCAGCGTGGGGATGCCGATCGTGCGCGACAGATTCACTACTGCCTCGATCGTTAGCGGAAGAGCCTCATCTGCTGCCAGGTCCTGAATCTCCAGTCCCATTGCCAGACCGACATCCTTCACTCTCTCCGGGACAGCCTGCCCGTTGTATTCCATGACGTAAGGCAGGACTGCGGCATTGGCAAATCCGTGCGAGACGCCGGAGTAAATGCAAAGGGGGTGGGAAATGGAATGAGCCAGGCCGAGAATTGCCGAGTTATAGGCGAATCCTGCCAGCATGCTGCCCAGAAGGATGTTGGTTCGTGCTGCCATGTTGCCGCCATTCTGCACCGCAACCGGCAGGTTGTGAAATATCAGCTCAATGGCTTTCAGGGCGTTGATGTCCGTGGGGATCGAATTGGCCACTGAGAGATACGCTTCGATGGCATGGGCCATGGCAGCCATTCCGGTCGATGCGGTGAGGTCCGGCGAGATCCCGATGGTGAGGCGTGGGTCGATAAGCGCAACACGTGCACCGACGTTCTGTCCGCCGATTACCATTTTTTTCTGCAGTGCCGTATCGGTGATGACGGTAAAGGAGGTCACCTCGCTGGCGCTGCCTGCGGTAGTCGGGATCGCAATTACCTGGACTCCGGGGGTCTTTACCAGATTGATGCCGTCGTACTGGTTTATGGGGGATTCATTGGTCATCAGGATGGAGACGGCCTTTGCCGCGTCGATGACACTGCCTCCGCCGACTGCGACAATTGCTTCAACTTTGGCTTCCCTGGCCAGGACAGCGCCTGCTTCCACGAGCTTGTCGCTGGGGTTGGGTTCTACCGCCCCCCATTCCGTGACTTCAAGCTTGGCGGCCTTTAACGAGCTCAGGACGGTATCTGCAAGTCCGGCTTTCTTGACTTCACTGTCGTAAACACAGAGAACCTTGGATACCTCGAAACCGAGAAGCAGGTGACCGACTGTTTCGGCGCTTCCGGGTGCGAATGCTACGGAGCTTGGAATTGAAAAATGAAAATGCATTATGGATGCCTCCTCTGGCATGTATTGAAAAATTCCGGCTATGATGTCGTGGTAAAATAATCTGCTTGTACTTCTACGGGTGATGAGCCTGTTGTCGTGCGTTTCCATGGTTCCGGTGAGCGGGAAAATTTTTTTACCCACTCGAAAAAAATCTTTCTTGCCGGATCCATGCTGAATCGTCGGCAAATCATACCCCCATTGGGTTGGTGTTTCAATATTTTTTCCATGGCGGGAAAGGCTCTCATGCAGAGAGGCTAAGGGAGTTTTTTTTCTGTGTAGTGGAACTCTGCAAAAAAGATCAGCTTTTTAAGATTTGCCCGGGAGAATAGAAACAGTAATTTTCATGTTGACAATCGATGTATACGTATTTAAAATCAACGGCTGTTTGCCAATGATTGATTTGGGAATTTTTTTACTTGCTGTTGGGCCTGTTTTTGAAGAACCTAGTGTATGTTAATGGGGCCGGTTTTTAGCAGTAATGAAATTTGGATTTTCTACCCTGTCCGTCGTTAAGGGGGAGTTGATACTTCGGATCGTTCAAACGCGCGCGGGCCGGTGGTCGGTAACGCAGTGGTTTGGAGTCAAAGAACCCAGTTTCTGGGGAACTTACATCGAGAGGAGAAAAATCAGATGGCACTTCCGTTCAAAAAAGGAAACGTAGTAAAGTATGAAACAGGTTATGTTGCAAATGTCATGAATGTTCTTGACGACGCCCTTATTCTTGATCAGGACAATGCAGGAAACTCCGGCATGTTCAGGGTTGCAGTCGATCCTAACAATGTTGAAGCAGCTGGCCTCAAGGTGATCAGGTAAGTAGCAGCTGTACCGTGAAGTTTTTGCAGTAGGTTGGTATCGGTTGTTTCCGATTGAATACAGATAAGGTGCAAGCATATACAACGCAGTATACAGCCGAATGTTAGGACGCGGTTTTCCGTGGATATAACATAAGATGTACCGCTCGGCCATACCGAACCGAATTTTGGTTACGGGTACGATACCAGAAAGCCCCCAGTCTGAAAAGGCAGGGGGCTATTTTTTTGTGTAGCTCTTGCCCGAATAAAAGGGTCAGCTTTGGTGTGCTGACCCTTTTATTTTTGGAGTATCCGGGAAATAACCTTGCCTTTGCGGAATTTTTCCAAGCCCGTCTCTCGGTTGCTCTGTGAATAAATCCGGCACACGTCTTCGCCTTCCGGATAAGAGCTAGGGGGCGGCTGGTTCATATTCGTCTGGACTGAAGATTGTCGGTTATTGTATAGTGCAAAAAATTTCACCGGGCGGTGCGGGAGGAGTTTAGTGTCGCGAGTGCTCCGTCGCAGCAGATGCGTTCTTTGTTGAGAAAATGCCCCAGTAGACAGAGAGTTGAATCTTGAAAAAGCATTCGGACGAGCAGCAATTGAATATCATGGGACTTCCCTCTGGCTGCGCACAGGAACTATCCGGCAGTTTCGGAAGTGACGCAACTTTAGGCGGGGTGTTCATCTGCGCAGAGACAAAATGGCATGCCAGGGCGGGCTTTGCCATGGGCGATAGAGCCCTGTCTTTTGGTACATTGTGTTCCATGGCACGTGCCGTTTTGCGACTTCTGCTGCATTACGGGGTGAAACCTGGAGATCGAATCGCCATCCTTTCCCGAGATCCTTTGGAATGCCTGACTTCGTTTTGGGGGGTAACACTGTTCGGGGCGATTTTCGTTCCCCTGAATCCCGATTCCGGTCATGATACCCTCTGCTACGTCCTTGAACAATCTTCTCCCACCCTCATCTTTTATAACAGCTCGGAAAAAAGCCTCCTTGACTCGCTCACTATTCCTGCTGTCCGGACTAGCTGCGTTGTTGCCGCAGAATTGCTGAAAGAATGCCCTGCCCGTGAAACTTTTCTGCCGGGGAATGAGTTTCAACCTGCTTCCGACTCAGCGGCTGTGATTCTCTACACCTCCGGTTCAACCGGCAACCCAAAAGGGGTCGTCCTCTCGCACGGTGCCTTGTGCCGATCAGCCGCGGCCATGGCTTCCCACTACCAGTGGCACAGTGACGACCGCTTTGTAAACCTGGCCGAATTTCACACCATGAGTGGACTCAGAAATAGTGCCATTGTCCCGTTCGTTTCCGGGACGCTGGTTCAGCAGACCTGGCCCGACGAGCGTGAGTCATTTTTCAAAATCATCGAATCGATAGAGAAGTACCGGCCTACGCTGCTGGGAGGCGCTCCGATATTTGTAAAACAGCTGAGCCTGTTCAGGGATCGAGTCGATTCGAAGCAGCTTTCATCGCTACGGGCTATCCTCTGCACCGGTTCGACCCTGGATCCGGGCCTGGTGGAGGAGGTTTACCAGCACTTCTCCCTTCCGGTGATCAACTACTATGGTCTGACCGAAACGGCCGGATTCTGTGCGGGCTATTCCCTGTCCGACTTTGCCGGCATCAAAGGGGGGATCGGTTATCCCGTCGGATCGGTAATGACGGTGCAAAATGAGCATGGTCAGACCCTGGGGTGCGATACTCCGGGCGAACTGGTGGTCACGTCACCGAACCTGATGCTTGGCTATTACCAGGAAAGGGAACTGACCGACGCCTCGTTGCAAAACGGTTCATTCCATACTGGAGATATCGGAAAAATCACCAACACCGGAGAGGTGATCCTTGTTGGCAGAAAGAAAAATTTCATCAAGAATGCTCACACCGAACTGGTGTATTTCGAAGAGGTTGAAATGGCCCTGGAGCAACATCCCCTGGTGGATGAAGCGGCTGTCTGCGGAACGGTAAACCGCTTCGGCAGTGAGCAACTCGTTGCCTTTATTGTCCCTTTTGGCGCTCTTCCTTCCAAAGATGAGTTCATCTCCGGGTTGAAAAACTTTTTGCAGGAACGGATCGGCCGGCTTAAGGTGCCCCAGATCATGCATATTGTCGAAAGTCTGCCGCGATACAGTACGGGAAAACTATCACGCCAGGGAATTGAAAGGATGCTTCATGACAGCTGATCTCCAAGGAAATTTTGTCGATGCATTTGCTCGCGCGGAAGCGAAGGCGCTGGCCCAGAAACCTTTTATCACAACCTCGATGAACCGGATATCTTATGGTGAAGTCACTGCCATCATTCGCAAGTTGAGCTCCCTGTATCAAAGTTGGGGGGTGGCTCCCGGCGACCGGGTCGCTTTTTCCACAAAAGATGATATCCATGCTTCCATCCTGTTTCTCTCGCTGCTCTGCAACGGCATCACGGCGGTATTCTTTGATCCGGAAACCAAGCCCCTCAGGGCCAATCATCTGCTGGAGACTTCCCGACCCAAGGCACTCATCCTGGATAGCGACCTTTCCGAGAGCTGGGATGTTTCAGGGGTGGACATTGTCCTCGGTATCGACACCAAACGGCGTGCCGGTGTCCTGCGGCGGCTTTTCAGTAAAGAGCCGGTTGCCGCCGATGCGACCTATCCCCTGATCCTTGGCGGATTTGAGGCCGGCAAGTTGCCAACGCACATTGACCCGGAGAGTGATGCCTACATCCTTTTCACCTCCGGCACGACAAGCGCTCCAAAGGGTGTGCGCATCAGTCACCGGGCGCTTTGCGCCCATATCGGCACCCTCTGCAAGGTGTACGCTTACACTCCGGAGTCCCGCATTCTGAACATTCTCCTCCTTTCCCACGCCGACGGAATCATCCAGGGGCCCGTAGTCACTTTTTTCGCTACCGCGCAACTCTTCAACCCCTTTCGATTTGCCATTTCCAAAATCACGGATTTGCTCGATGCCGTGTATCATCACCGCATCAGCCATTTCATCTGCGTGCCAACCATGCTGGCACTGATTTTGCGTTTTGCCGCGGACGAAAAGGAAGCCTTCGCCACCAATGATTTTATAATGATCGGTTCCTGTGGCGCACAGCTGGAGGCAGAGTTGTGGGAGGGATTTGAGGCGAACTTCGACGTCAGGATCGTTAATGTCTACGGACTGACAGAAACCGTGGTCGGCGGGATATTTGCCGGGCCGGACGCGGAGAGCCGTATACCGGGCAGTATCGGCAAACCGGTTGATTGCGAGGCGCGCATTGTTGATGAGAACGGGCTGGATGTCTTCCTGGGCGAGGCAGGAGAATTGTGGCTACGTGGCGACAATATCATGAGTGGCTATTTTGACGCTCCGGAGGCAACTGCCGAAGCGTTCAGCGGGGAATGGTTCAAGACGGGAGATATCGCCTGTTGCGACAGGGACGGCACGTACCGAATCATCGGCAGAAAAAAGGAAATCATCATTGCGGGTGGCGTCAATATCCATCCTGAGGAGGTCAGCGAAGTCCTCAACAGACACCCACAGGTAACGGAGGCGGTGACCTTCGGCCTGCCCAGCCGGGAATGGGGGGAAAAAGTCGTTTCCGCGGTTGTGCTCCGCGAGCCGTCACTGCGCGAGGAAGACCTCATCCATTTCTGTCGCGCCAATCTCGAAGAGGCGAAAGTCCCTGATACTATTGCCATTCTGGAGAATCTGCCACGTGGTCGGTCCGGAAAAGTGGAAATAAAAGTGCTCAAGGAGCGTTTTCTCGATAGCGAAAAGGTTGCTGTTGGCGCCGCGCAGAAAGTAGAGCAACTGATTCTCGAAATTGCCTCACAGTGCTTCAAGGTTCCTGCCGAGACCCTCTCGATTGATGACACCGTTGACACCACGACCGGCTGGGATTCCTTGAGTCACCTTGAACTGATTGTGACTCTTGAGGAGGTATTCGACATCAAGTTTGCCCCCTCGGACATCATGCAGATGGATAGTCTCGAAACGGTAGTGTCGACGGTGGGGAATAAAATCTGAAATTCTGTTCAGGGGAACGCTTGTGCCGAAGGCAAAAAACACCAATACCGGAAAGAACGGTGCGCCACTTTGGGTGTGGCTTGCGGCGGCAACCGTCGCGCTGGTTTTTATCGGCGTTTCCTATCATTCTTTTTTACAGATCTGCTATTTTGATCAATTCAATCCGAAGCGGCTTGAGAGATTCGCCCAGCCGGGAGCAGAAAAAGCGCTGAAAATTGCCGTGATCGGTACCTCATTGACCCGGAATGCTCTTTATAAAGATGAGGACATGGACCGCCTTGCCAAAGACCGGGGGATGAATATTCGTTTCCTCCGCTTCACCCTTGACGGCGGCAGACTCGGTAACTTTTATGATCTTTCCGAGGAGGTGGTTCATTCCAAAGCGGATATCATCTTCTTTGAAGCGGCGCTTTTTGGTCTGGATAGGGGGGATGTCGATGAAATTTGGGCTCGTCATCGCCGCTCTTTGCGCCATGAGGCGGTTGATCTTCTGACACGTCTTCCTTTTGTTCCGGAGAAACGACGTTCGCAGGAGATAAATGCGAATTACACCACCATAGAAATCTCCCCTGTGCCCTTCTCCGGAAAGAATCAGGAAAAGGAGACCGGTCTGTATTTGAAAAGGGTTTCGCGATTCAGAATCCGTGATTTTTCCGAAGGGAAAAGGTTTGCCGCTCTTTTTCGCCTGGCCAGGGCACGCGGTAAGGTGGTGGAGTTTCTCGACCTGTCACGCTCCAGGGAAGCCTGGGCCATGCTTCCCGCAAACTTTGAAGATTTGTTTGACGCTACGATGGCGAACTATGAAAAAGTTTATGGAATTCGCTACCTCAGGTTTCCCTATCGTCTGCCGATTGAGTATTTCGAGGATTTCGCCCACTTTGGGACAACAGGGAGAAAATTCTACTCCGCGTGGTTTCTGACCAATCTTGCCGCACCTTCCGGAGATGCCGGGAAATGATTTCCTATACCTCTCCTGAGATGTGCGCTGCGCTGGTCGTCTTCGTTCTTGGGGCGTGGTTGCCGCCCAAAAAATATCAGCCGTTGACCATGGCCCTGATCACCGCCGGGTTCATGGGGCTCTATGCGCCCCTGTCGCTTTGCCTGCTGAGCGGCAGTACCCTGGTGGTCTACCTGCTCGTCGGACGCAAACAGCCGGATACCGCGACGGTCATTGCTGCGACGGTGTTCATTGGCTTGCTGCTGGCTTTATTCAAGCTGCGCACAACCAATTCCGGTGGCGCGTTGCTGATTCCGCTCGGTCTATCGTATTATGCCTTCAGACAGGTCCATTATGTTTTCGAGGCGTACAAGAACCGGCTTGGCAAAAAATCTCCGGCACATTTAGTCTGGTATCTTTTTTTTCTGCCTACCTTGATTGTCGGTCCGATTCATCGCTATCAACCCTTTGTCAGGGATCTGAAGCGAAGACGTTGGGACTCTGACAAGTTTTCCCGTGGACTGGAGCGTATTCTGTTCGGATATGTGAAGGTGACGGTGCTGGTTTACTACCTGGTCAAGCTGACCAATGCTGTCGGGTCGTTTGACGGGGGGCTTTTCATTAAAGCATATCTCAACTCGATCGTTTCCTGGGTTGACCTGTATATCAAGTTCAGCGGTTACTCGGATATCGCCATCGGTGTCGCCGCATTGGCCGGATTTGAAGTTATGGAAAACTTCAAATTTCCATTCCTTGCCAGAAACATCAACGACTTCTGGAGCCGCTGGCACATCTCGTTAACCAGCTGGTGCCGGGAATATGTTTTTCAGCCGACATTGTCATTCAGTCGTAAACCACTCATGTCGGTCGCCTTGACCATGCTGATTCTCGGCCTCTGGCATGAAGTCTCGTTGCGGTATATCCTCTGGGGGGTGTATCACGCTCTCGGCATCGCACTCTGGCACCAGTTCCAGAAGATAAAGCCGCGATTGCTGCAAACAGCACCGGCTTTTCTCGAACTGCCCGGGTTGCTGCTGTCTGTCCTGATCACGTTGAACTTTGTTATTTTGAGCTATCCGGTTACCCTGTACATCCAGAAACTCATCTGGGGGGCATAGCAGAATGAACCTGTATCGTCTGGTGAGAAGAGTAGTGCCGGGGGTGTTCGCCGATGGTGCCTACGCCCTGATCTGCATCCTGGCCATCATCGCAATCTACCTGTTCTGGCCCGCAACAACCGGCGTCTTCGCCTACCTGAAACTGTAAGTGTCGGACTTTTCCTGTTTACGATTCGCTGCCATAAATTCCCATGCACTCTTCACAGATAACCGGTTCATATTCCCCCTGTGCCATCGCTGTGCGGAACCGTGCATAGTCGGAGCCGTTCCAGATTTCCTTCAGCGTCGAATTCTTGACGTTTCCCAAGCGGTTTACCGCATTAAAGTCCCGACAGCACGGAACCACGTCACCATTCCATTGAACTACCAGGTACTGCCAGGGGAACGGGCAGGGCATGTGAGGAGGGTACTTTTCCACGGCACCAAGGGGAATCAGTTCCTTTTTGTTCCAAGGGAAAAAATCCCGTATCTCAACCTTTCCACCAAGTCCCTGCCACCTGTTTCTGAATTGTTCTTCGGCATGAATATTCAATTGCAGACGAATCATTCGGATGATGACCTGTGAACAGGAGCCATGTGCCTTCATCATTTTTAAGACGGTTTCAAGGTTTTCTACCGCCAGGGCGAAGTCGGCGTTGTTGCCGCGAATTTTACGGTAGCTCTCCTCATCGTAACCGTCCATGGAAACAATCAGCTTAACCGGGCCATTGAACAGCATTTTTTCGACCAGATCCGGAGAAAGCTGTGGAGCATTGACAGAAAGAACCAGGTTCAACCCTTTTCCGACTCCATAGGCGACCATTTTGTCAATTTCCGGGTGCAGAAGCGACTCGCCAAAATGAAAAAGTTCGATTTCCTTATCTCGTACCGGTGATGAAAACCCTGCCACCTCATCGAGTACCTTGGCATACAGGGAAAAATCCATGAAGCCGATGGGGCGGGTCATGAATTTGTCCCGGGGGCACATGATGCAGGAGTAGGGACAGGCATTGGTCGGCTCTATCTGGTGAAGGTGGGGTTCCGGCGAGCGCTTTAGTTCCAAAAAGTCGGACCAGCCTTTGCGGCTTTGCAGCGCTGATGGAAGGGTCCATTTTTTTGTCGTCGTCATTTCTTCTGTAGCCTTCCTGATGTATGAAATTGGAAAGACTTATGAACTTTTTTGAGAAGAGGGTGGCGAGTATGATAGATCAAATGGGAAAGGAAATAAAGTAGGTAAAGTCTTTGGCGCCGCCATTCGGCCAGTGGATACAGGTAAACCTTGCCCTGTGCTTTCGAAAGCGTAGAGGTCTATGACCTGTATAATAACCAGCGTGAGCAGCTATCTGGCTTCGCTCAGGGTGCAGATGTGTCAGCATACCTGGAACTGGTCAGTTCCGGCAGGAATCTCCAGTTGCTGAAGGAATTTCCGGCAGTGCATACGCACGCAGAGGCTGCCATAATTCCGAAAGTCCGGGACGTTTCTATCCAGGTATCTTCATGGGGCCGATAGTTTGAGATAGATACGGTATGAACTTCACGGTTTCAGTGAAAGATTTTTCTCGGCAAGAATGTCAGCCAGGAAATTCTCCTGAGAAATTCTTCGATAATCTCATGCCTGGTCTCTGGAGATGTGACTTTGTCTTTAGCAAACCAAAAGTTGAAAGAATCCACGATAAGATTGGTGAAAGAAATCACGGTACTTTTCACCAGCACGACGCTGTAACTCCCAAAAACCATTGATAATGCGATGTACACTACTCGATGCATACTCTTTTCTCCTTTCAAGACAGGCTACCAATAGTCGTTACGCGATTTCTATGTCAGCCTTTTAAACGTAACGGACAAAGTTCCCATCTTTTGCTTCGTCTTTAGTTGATGATCTTCCTTTTTGTCCGGGCAGGAAAAAACCCGACGGATATTTTCCGTCGGGCTACATTGCCCAGTAATACTTGATAACTTAGCATTTCGTGTGCCAAGTATCAAGTAATTTGTGCACAAATAGTTTGTGTGGCCAATTATTTACAACTTGCTGGATATATTGATGTTTGGCTCGTCGGAACAGTACCTGGCTGAAGGCATATGTCTTCCTGGCCGGATTTTTTGTGCATTAATGTGCCTGTATAGTGCGCACGTGCGCTTAAAATTTATGCAACACTGGATAGGGTCCTTTCATTGGCGGGAGAGCTATTCCTTTGAGGCGCTGTTCCCTGGCCCTGAGTCGTATGGTGCTGCTTTTAATGTCAGGATCGCAAAATTAGTACGTTAGAGATTGATATGGGTCACTTTTCGACGCCGATAAGGGGTCAATCTTCCAAGCTGATCCACAATGGACAAGAAAAGCATTCAGGACAGGGATATAAGTGTACTTGCCGGATTGGCTGCCGGAGATCACAACTGTGGGTCGATACAAATGGCGGGCCGGCTTGCCGAGAACCTTGCTGCAAAGAGAACTTTGACTGTGCTGATATCGCTGACCGTTACCTGCTCTGGTGGCGGAATGGAGCCTTCGATACCGGTCCCGCGATGTACAGATAGGGGGCGGTATCATTAAAAGTCAAATTTTCAATCCCCTCCCTTAAATACCCGTCATATATGACTGTAATGCGATATGTGACGGATACCGCTGACGGTTTTCCCGTTACTCAAGAACGATCACTCCTTTATATCCTGTAAAATCAATGCATTGTGTTCTCTGCGGCCATGTTTTCCTCTTGGCACATAAGTTGTTATGCTTCTACTAGAGGATTTGTGACCGGTGGCGTAACGGTGAGGTCCCGGCATTGGCAAAATGAGTGTCTTTACGAAGTTATTTTAAGAGAGACAGCTAATGGCTGGACGGATGTCGGACAGAGGTGGGTTGTCTATCGGATCCTTAATCCTTGCCTGGTGCAAAGCGTTCTGACGTGAAAGGGCATTTCCTTTTAATTCCCGAACATAAAGTTGCGTTAGTAAAGATGTAAGAAGAAAGGAGGTGAAAATACTTATGAAGAAATTAGTGGCGTTATTTGCAGCTTTAACAATTTTCTCTACTTTTGCGTTGATTGGCTGTAATCAATCCAAGGAGCCGCAGCAACAAGCGGCACCTCCAGTAGCGGAGAAGGGAGAGCCTGGCGCACCTGGCGCACCTGGAGCACCTGGAGCAACGGGAGCGACGGGAGAATCTGGAGCGACAGGAACGACTGGAGATTCTGGGGCAACTGGAGCAACAGGATCAACAGGATCGACTGGAGCAACAGGGTCGACTGGAGCACAAGGCACGCAAGGAACACCTGCACCAGAGAAATATTAGACGTCGGATAATGGGGTATATCCTTATTGGTGAGGATATGCCCCACGACTATAATGGCGTGTCTTGACATGAGATCCCTTTACAGGACCAGACGGCCGCTCTGGTCACACTTCTTGAAATGACCAGGATTCGCTCAACAAATTCTTCCCACAACGCTGCAGCGAGTGACTGACATCCAATTGAATCTGGGAACAGGCGCATTGGCGACGGCTCGCTCAGCTTGGTATGGCTGCTGCCCGGAAAAGCAAATTTCTATCCTATATCACGCTGGATTAAGTCAGGAGGCAGCTATATGTCCTTGATAATTTATCTCATCGGTTTTCTTTTTGTCATTGGCGGCATTGCCTGGGCTCTCATTGTCGCGGGTGTGAGCATACTATATGTGATGATCTCGGTTGTCATACTCGTCGGCATTGCGATCCTGACCGGAGTGACCCGCACTCGCAGTAGGGACTGATAAGATATCCTTCATCGAACGTGCAGAGTTATATTTAGCCTTGTTTCACGACCATCTTTAATTGGCCCAGGGGTGAAGTCTTACGACTGGGATACTTATTCCCGATAACAGCGGACTGCAAAATCCGTGAAAAAGGAACTCATCATGAGAAACCTCAGTGTCTTGCTGGCTCTGGTAATGCTGTTACCCGCTATTCCAGGATTTGCCGGAGCACCGCCTGAGAATACCGAGCAGGTCGACAGCCAGAAAACCATTCTATTCCCCGAGGGCCCACTGTTCTATGCTCCGCTGGCAAGCCCCAAAGAGCCTCGCACCTATGCTACCTGGCTTCGCCTCAATCTACCCGGGGACAGTTTCAATATCGGTGCGGTCGGGTTTGGCGATAGCTTCGGCATAGTGCGCTGGCCCGGCTGGGGCGATTCGGATGCCTGGCAGCTGGGCATCAGCGGGGCGGTCTTGGCACAGTTTAACCTGGACTCCGATTCCATGGACCTGATCAACGCCGACTTTATCATCGGTTTGCCGCTTAGCTACCGAAACGGCTCCTGGTCGGCGCGGGCACGCATCTACCATCAGTCCTCACACCTGGGGGACGAGTACCTTCTTCTTAAAAACCAGGGTTTCCCGCAGCAAACGCGCATCAACTTGAGCTTCGAGACCATTGAACTGCTCGGCGGCTGGGAATGGGAAGGGATTCGTCTCACCGCCGGTCCCTCGTATATCATCCATTCCGACACCCCGCTCAAACGCACCAGTGTCCAGGCAGGCCTCGATTATAGGAGCATGAAGCCGGTTTTCCATCCGAAGGTGAACCTTTTCGCCAGCGTCTTGTGCCAAGCCTGGGAGGAAACCGACTGGAACACCGATGTGAGTGCCAAAGCCGGCATCAACATCCGAATCGCCAATAACGAAAAACGGGCAGTTCGGATTTACGGCGAATATTACAATGGCAATTTGCCCTTCGGCCAGTTCTATAAATTGCGGGCAGACTACTACGGTGGGGGTGTCACTCTATCGTTTTAAGCAGAGATGAGAAAGATGCCTGAGAAACGATATCTTCAGCTTTCGTGTCCTACCTCGAGCAGTGATGGCATTGAGTCTGTTATGAGCTTTCAGGGCGCGATAGCAATTTTTGGCTCCTTCAGGCGGTTCTGCTATTTGTATTTCAAATTCAGAACCAACGGGTTTTAGCGCCCTGGCTCATCAACATGAGCAGAATTCCCATTGCAGCACTGACAATAAAGATGTGAAGCGGCAAAGTAACTGGGTTACGCGCAGTACTAACGCCGTAGTTGTCGTAAAGCCTCTGATACCTCTATCGTTAAAGTCTTTTTTTTCGTAACTTATTTGTATAGCTGTCGCCTCTGTTAATGTTTGCTGCCTCTAAAAGATCCGTTGATCTATTTTTATCTGTCAGCATGTTCGCAAATGCAACTTTTCCTGCAGATAATAATTTAACGGCATTTTTCTCGAATGCAGCCATACCTTTCTGGTCCACCAATCGCAAACTGTAGGTAAAATGGCGGTTTGATATTTCTAAACACAACTTACGTACCAGAGAAAAACTTCGGTTCCTTTGAGTGCAACAGCTTGCTTTTGCGGCGTTAATTTTTCAAGAACGTACGTGAGCAAGCATAACCCGTCAGCAGTAATCGTCATATCAAACTTAACTGCCATATATGAAGGATCCTTCCCCGCGTTCGATTTCAGGAGCCTCAGCATCTACTTTTCTAGATGAGAGTTCAAGTTCTGCCTGTCAAACATTTCCTCTTATACTTTCGTGTTTACCGGGTCTTCACAGTCCCTTTTCGGCAGACATTCCAGAAACGACCTGGTGGTGGGTGGACTCGGGTATTCCTGGTGAAAGACAACGAACTGCAAAGTCTGTTTTTTTGGCAATTACGCAAACTGATGTCTGTCTTCTGCCAATATTCGATACTAGAGCCCTCCTGCTTCGTTTGTCACATTAAATGTCCTGCCAAGCCTGATTTTAAATAAAGCATGGAATTAGAGCGAAGCGTAAAAAGTATCCTCACCATGGTCCGCCATATGTTGCAGTACTGTTGGATATGGTGGCTTACACACGGTTTTTTTCTTCACCACCGGCTGTGCGCTTTCAAAATGTCAAGTTAAATCAGTTGGTTGCGCTCGATATGTCCGCAGCTTTCCCTTGGCACAAAAGATGTATTGATATGATTTAATGCATTTTTGCGGCGGATGTTTCTCAGCGGGTTTCAAGCATAAATCTATTCTTGCAAGAGCTTCCCATTCTGGATGATGGAGTCAAAGGGGGTACGACTTGGTAATACAATAAAAAGAAATCCAGGATTTGGGAGGTTTAGTAGCGATGAATACTATCGTCATATCAGACAGGAGGTGGCTATGAAATCAAGCATCAGAGACAAGGCCGAAGGAACGCTTCACGAAGTGAAGGGTAAGGTCAAGGAGGTCGCTGGAGAAATCACCGACAATCCAGAGTTGGAAGTAGAAGGTACCGGCGAAAAGCTCGCCGGTAAAGTTCAGAAAAAGATCGGCGAGGTCAAGAAAGTTTTGGGGGAATAGAACTGATGTACAGCATTCAATGGTGTATCCTTGCGCCTTCCGCTGGGCATGACAGGACACACCAAGTCCTGACATACTGCCATTCCTGCAGTAATTTACCTCCCGGTGGTAAAAATGAAACATGGAAAATCATAAACCCGGAACTGTCAAACTCTGGAGTCACCCGGCATAGCTGAGGGATTACCAGGGGGGAATTTAATAAAAAGGAGTATAAAATGGTAAAGAAACTGACGACAGCGATGTTGACCTTGGCAGCCCTGTG
Organism: uncultured delta proteobacterium; assembly: GCA_963748325.1. Classification (GTDB taxonomy): domain Bacteria; phylum Desulfobacterota; class Desulfuromonadia; order Geobacterales; family Geobacteraceae; genus RPRC01. Next base: position 299,117 of record CAVVIJ010000002.1, read on the forward strand.
TATCATGGCAGCGCCCGTTGCTGCCGGAGAACGGGCAGGGGCGCTTTCACTTTCACCTTTTGTCGGCGGCTACACTTTTGACGGTGTTGAGCATTTACGGACAGCGCCAGTCTATGGACTGCGCATCGGTTACGACCTGACTGAAAACTGGGGCTTGGAAATCGTTGGCAATTACCAGGCAACGAAAAGGACACAAGGTACACACAGCAGCATAAATGCCCTGTCCTATCGCCTGGACATTCTCTATAACCTGATGCCGGATGGTCCGTTGGTGCCGTATCTTGCCATAGGTGGCGGCGGCATCACAAAAGGTCACGGTTCAAGTTACCAGGGGGGGAGCAACACCGACGCTACCGCCAATGCCGGCCTGGGACTCAAGTACTTCCTGACCGATTCGATTGCACTGCGTGGAGATGCCCGCCAGTTGTTCGTTTTCGAAAACCATAACAGCATCATGTACAACTGGGAATATACTGTGGGACTAACCTTCCTCTTTGGCGGCAAGACAGCCTCGGTTCCTTCCAGCAGCCTGTCGGTTCTGCCGGGTTCCATTACCAGCGGTGAGACTGCCACACTCAAATGGACCTCCAGTAACGCAACGACCTGCGATATTCAGCCGGGCATCGGCGCAGTCAATACCGTTGGCAGCATGTCTGTCTCCCCTGTGGCAGATACCTCCTACTACCTGTCGTGCACCGGTCCGGGCGGCACAACGAATAGCAGCGCAAGCATCACTGTTAGCCAGCCAGTCGCAGCACCGTCCCCGACGAGCAGCCTGTCGGTAGCCCCTCTCTCCATTACGCGAGGAGAAACAGCCACGATCAGTTGGAATGCACAAAATGTCTCGACTTGCGATCTAGAGCCTGGTATCGGCCAGGTAGCTCCGGAGGGCAGCAAGGATATCACGCCAACGGATAACACTACCTATCAGTTGAACTGCAGCGGGCCTGGAGGTGCTACATCCAGCACGGCGAATGTAACCGTTGTTGCACCATCGCCGGTGGTACTCTGTCCGGAAAAGGAAGAAACCGTCAACCTGCTCATCGAGTTTGACTTTGACAAGTCAGTGATCAAGCCTGAGTTCTATTCGCACGTAAACGCGGTGGGCGAGTTCCTGCAGAACTATCCCAGCGCTACAATCACTGTTGAAGGCCACACTGATAACGTGGGCAACAAAGCCTATAATCAGAAGCTCTCCCTGCGACGTGCCAAAGCCGTAAAGAAGTACATTGTTGACAAGTTTGGTATCGATGCCAAGCGGATCAAGGCAGTCGGTTATGGAGAAACCAAACCGATTGACACCAATAAAACAGCCGAGGGTCGCTACCATAACCGTCGGGTCCAGGCTTATCATGCCGCAGTCAAGTAGGTATTGGTTCCTGGTGGATTGACGGATGCGGAAAACGGCTACCCCAGTGGTGCTATAAATTTGAGTAAATGTTTCGCTCCGTTACTTTTCCAAGCAAAAACTACGTAACCAACGACAAAAGGGCCGCCCCGAACAGGGCGGCCCTTTTGCGAAGTTTGTAAACCAGGAGAAAAGTTTTGTTGGTTTAAAAATAACCTCCAGGTACCCAACGGTCGGCTCGACCACCTGCAGTGCTTACATTCACTGCTTGTGCAGGTAGATAGTTACGAAAGCCACTTTCTTCCGTAGCTGCATAGTTTCCTCCTCATCCCGAAGAGCGCTGTTTTTAGATTTTTCCTCAAGGTCGACTCATGTCAAAGAGAAACCGGCAAAGATCATTGAAAAAGAGGTGTTGTGAATTCCGGGAGAGGAATTTCCGAAAATATTCATCCCCAACGCCAATCATCCTCAACGTTGTGCAGGCAGGTAAGTACTGGTACTTCGGTGTGTAATTATTCTTTCGGATCGAGCAGGTGGCACCCCAGAATGCGACAGTTCTGCTCCTTGGCGAGACCGGCACCGGCAAGGGAGTTGTCGCACGAGCCATCCACGCCAAGAGTGCCCGCAAGGACCGGCCGATGATTTCGGTCAACTGTGCGTCACTGCCGGCGAATCTCATCGAAAGCGAACTCTTCGGCAGGGAAAAGGGTGCGTTCACCGGGGCAAACGTCCGTCAGATTGGGCGCTTCGAGTTGGCCGACTGCGGCTCCGGTTCATCCAGGACGTCAAGGTCCTCGCCGATCTGGAACAGGGCCACATCCTCCAGGTGCTCAAGGCAACTGGTTGGCGAATCGAAGGGGAAAACGGGGCAGCGCTTCTCCTGGGCCTCAATCCCAGCACGCTTCGCGCCCGGATACGCAATTACGGATTAGTGCGTCAATAGTCGCTCTGCCTGGTGCTCAGGCTGAAGGAATGAATAATGGATAAATTGCAATTACTCTGGTTTTTTTGTTGTGACTAACGAGGCAAGATTCTACCGTTAGAAGTCGATTTGTATGTTTTTATCTTCTGTCTTCCGCTTTCAACCGCAACTCCTGACGCGGTATCCGTCATATACGGCAGTTATGTTATATGTAACGGAGGACGCAGACGGTTTTACCATCACCCTGCACCCACTTTTTACATTTTTTCCTGTATAATCAAACCTTTGCAATTACCTTATCCACAGGTTTTACCTGGCACGTTAGTTGCGGTTTATCTCCTTAACAGAACATAAGCACTGCCGTTCTATCTGCGAAAGTCGAGGTGCTGTTATTCAATGAAGATACGTTATGGGAAAGCAGCTGAGGGAATTCTGAGAATTAGAAAATTTGGCAGTGAAGAAGGCTATCGTCAGATCCGAGAGGAGAAATACCATGAAATCGAGCATCAGGGACAAGGCGGAAGGAAAATTTCACGAAGCAAAGGGTAAGGTCAAGGAAGTGGCCGGTAAGGTCACCGATAATCCCAAGCTGGAGATCAAAGGCAAAGCTGAAAAGTTAGGCGGAAAAGCACAGGAAAAGCTCGGTAAGGTCAAGAAAGTTTTTGGGAAGTAGGAAAGTCCTGGTAACAGTACTGAACAGGAGGAAACAATGGAAAAATTTATGGAGATGTTACGGTCTATAGATGTCACATATATTTACGTCATCGCGGGCATTGTCGTAGTTCTCGTGATTCTCTTCCTCATATGGATACTGTTTCTGAAAAAGAGAATGGGGCCCCCAACCGAGGAAATTAAAAATGCGGAAATAGCATTGTCAGAGGCGAAAGAGAAGGAGGCCGAACTTTATGCTCCGGAAGAATACAAAAGAGCTGAAGAGTCTCTTGCCATGGCTACACACCTCCTGGCCGCCAAGGAATATCAAAAGGCCAAGAAAGCGCTAGAGGAAGCTACCGCGCAGGCACGCCAAGCCAGCAAGTCGGTTGAGGGGAACAAGGCAAAAATGAAAGCTGAGGCCGAAAGGATGCTCAGTGATTTCAACCGGCAGATAGATGAATTGAAGCTCAAGTCTGCAAAGCCGGAGCTGGATACCACAACGGTGGTAACCAGTGAGGTTCAGGAGCTGGTCGGTAAATGGGAGATCATGAAAATGAGGATTCCGGACCTGATTCAACGCGGGAGTATCAAGGCGGCTTACGACGAGTTGAAGACGATTGACGTCGTGTTCAACAACGCGCAACGGCATGACTTTATAGACCAGTCTGGCGCTGACTAACAAGCTATGTACACCCGCTATTTATATGAATTGCTCATCTCACGCACTGCTCCATCCTCTATCATAATTATGAGCCGCACTCAGTTGGAAGAACTCAAAGTACCTGTGCGTTTTACGAAGGTAGAGATGTGGTGTTTGACGGCAATCCGGTTAGTTGCCGGGAAGAGGACTTTGAACCTTGGCGTTCAAAGTCTTACGTGAGTTTACGCACAAATTAAAAAATCGGTGGAGGATGCTATGAAGACACAGATGAAAGATCTGCAAAAGCTCAAAGGGATAGGTGAAGTTCTATCGCAGCGCCTGGTTGAAGCCAGCTATGACACAATAGCCAAGGTTGCAGGTGCAGAAGCAAAAGAGTTAGAGATAATAACGGGATTGAATCAGCAAAAGGTACTGTCTCTCTTAGCCCAAGCCAGGAAATTGGCACTAGAAGCTGAGCAAAAACGGCACACATGGTCGAAGGACAAAAACGTCGGGTAGAACCCGTCGGGCAGAACATTGCAGGACATACCACAGCTGGAACTCCGAAAGGTTTGGAGTTTTCGGAATAGAAGTGTTCAAAACCAACAGTGCCAACAATAAAAGGAGAACGTTCCATGAAAGCAAAGTATTCTATATCTGTGGTAGCCGCGGTGGCTCTGCTGGCATTCAGCCTGCCTGTGCACGCGTCGGAAATAGACAGCCGCATAGAATCATCTGCCAGGCAGTCATATGTGTTCAAGACCTACCTTCAGGGCGATACTATCAGTATCCAGTCCAGGGACGGTGTCGTCACCTTGACGGGGACCGTCTCCGAGAAATCCCACAAAACACTGGCCGAGGAGACAGTAGCTGGCCTTCCCGGTGTTATGCGCGTTGACAACAGGCTGGAAATACGAGATGAGGGGCCTGCGAGGAACTCGGATGAGTGGCTCGCCACAAAAGTAAAAACCGCACTCCTGTTCCATGAGAACGTGAGCGCGTTGACCGAGGTTTCAGCCAAAAATGGCGTTGTGACCTTGAGGGGCGATGCGGACAACCTGGCACAAAAGGATCTGACAACCGAATACGCAAGGGATGTCGAAGGGGTCAAGTCCGTAATAAATGATATGACGATAGCAGCTAATCCTGAAGGGCCACAATCAGTGGGAGAACAGATTGACGATGCATCCATCACTGCCCAGGTCAAAATGACACTGCTGTTTCATCGCTCAACCAGTGCCGTTAACACCAAGGTCGAGACAAACTTCGGCGTGGTCACGTTGACTGGCATGGCCAGTAGCCCGGCCGAAAGGGATCTGGCCACCAAGCTTGTCAGCGGCATAAAAGGTGTGAGGGGCGTGCAGAACCTGATGACCATCGGGGTGTCCGAATAGACGGTCGAAAAAAAGGCCCGCACAAAGCGGGCCTCGGAACCTTTTCATTTAATCATGTGCCGCGTCCTTCATTTTCTCCCCGGCCTTTTCCATCGACTCCCCGGCTTTTTCCATCGACTTATCAATCTGCTGATCCGTTTTGTCCACCGCCTTGTCGATTGCCTTGCCGGCGTGCTCTGCCGGCCCCTCTTTTTTCTGGCAGCCGGACAATCCTGCAACCACTACGCCTACTACCAGAGCTGCGATCACACCCTTGCTGATTTTCGTCATGTGGCACCCCCTTTCCATCTAATTTTTCGTTGAAGTCTCAGGCGCTCTTTTTTCGCCGGTAAAGCACCTTCAAGCCGGCCAGGATATGAATTTTCTATTGAGCCATTTTTTCCGGACTTGCAACCGCATTCAACACCACTATTTCCACCCGTCTGTTTTGCTGACGACCGGCAGCAGACGTGTTGCCGGCTACCGGTTTCGTTTCTCCATATCCTTTCGTAGACATTCTTTCCGAAGCGACACCCTTATCCATCAGTGCCTTGTCTACTGCATCAGCCCTTCTTTTCGAAAGGAACTGGTTGTACTCTGCGTTCCCGACGCTGTCGGTATGACCTTCGATCAGGACATTCCTGTCGGGATGCTTTTGAAGGAAATCCGCAAGTTTTTCGACTGTCATGAAAGCCCCCGGCATAAGGTTTGCTTTGCCGGTTTCAAAAAGTACATCACCAAGCGTTAGAACTATCCCTCGCTCGGTCTGTTTGCCTTTCAATTCAGCGAGTTCGGCCTCCATTTCTTTGGTTTTGGCCTTGCTCAGTTCGGCCTGGCGGCGAGCCTGCTCGGCATCCTGTCCTGCTTGATCAAGCTTTTTCTCCTTAGCCGCTAATTCCCTGCGGTTTTTTTCAATCTGGAGATCACGTGATTGCAAAAGAATCGCGTCTTTCTCTTCTGCGAGCCGTTTTATTTCCTTTTCCGCCATGCTCTTCTCGGCACGTGCGACTGCGATTTGCGCTTTTCTTTCCGCCAGATACGCCAGGTGTTCCTGTGTCGGAATATCTGAGGCCTGTTCTGCCAGTTGCAGTGATTTCTTCGCCTCATACGCGGCAACTTCTGCATTGGCGGCAATATTCGGATCAGCCTCGATCCTGGAGTATGCCGACCGTGCTTGCACAAGGGATGGAGTGACCGTCGGCCCTGAAGCACATCCGGCCAGCAGGGTCAAGGGTATGGACAGAAGAAACCACTTCTTGATGTAATGGGTATATTCATTATGCTGTATCATTTTTTTCCTCCCGAATGGTATGGATTTCATTGTGCCTACTGGGTTCTATTAACTTCATTCCGCAATGTCTCAATGCTGTCGTTCAATTCTTTTGCGTTTTGCAGAGTTTTTGCCGATGCCGATTTTGCCACTGCAAGGTCTGCATCCGCTTGTGCCTCGTCAAGCAAACGGCTGGCCAGTAGATAATTCTCTGACTTGGTAGCTTCTTTCGCCGCCTTCAGCTTTTCATCGGCCAGCTTCAATTCGAGCGGAGCATACTCTGTGGCATTTTCGTATTTTGCATCATTGATCAGCTTTTCAGTGTTCGCTAATTGTCCAACCGGTGCTTTCCCCGTTCCGGCACAACCGCCTGCGACTACCAGTACGCCAAGTGAAAGAACGCACATCATCTGAGATAACTTTTTTATCATGTTATTCTCCTTTTTTTGAGCTTGTTTTCATCCGGAAACTTCGAAACAATCTCTTTGAGAATTGAATAAAAGTTTTTCGTGGTGAAAAACGTTCGGATCTTATGCTGCAGAATGTGAAACTTGAGTTTTTAATTTTCTACGCTCTCCTTTACTGCTGTTAGTGTTGTTTATGGAACTCTTTGCACTCTGACCACCTCATGCCTTTCTGCGTCATTGTCAGGGGTAGCATTCAGGCAAGAGAGTACTCTCGTATTCCTGCGTGAAATCACCAACGTCACAATGTATCTGGTAAGGAAGGTTACAACTATTGTGCCAAGGAAAAACGATACATATTGCAAGTGCATGTGATTGATTGTATTACGTAAATAGGAAGAGAGGATGCTCTGGAGGAGGGAAAACCGTCAGCGAGGTCTGTCATATGCAACATAACTGTCGCATATGACGGACCTCGCTAAGGCAAACTTTTGTACTGTGTTCATTACGTATTTTCATGCTACTAGACAGACTGCCTGGCAGCATATCGGAAGCTTTCCCGTGCAATTTTGAAAGCGAAGAATTCGAGGGGTGAGGAAATACCAGTCAATGACCAGTCATTTTTGGCATGAAAAAAGGGGGTGCGGAATGTTTCACAGATATAATTTCCACAGTAGTTTGATCGCAACACCCAAGAGCAAAACGGCGAACATTTGTTTGATCCATTTGGCTTTCATTTTTTCTTTCATAACCTTAGCACCAATCTGTGAACCAATAATGACAACTATGGACGTTGTAATCATTAACGGCCAGTTAAAATGACCTTCAGCAATATGACCGGCAAAGCCTGAAAATGATGAGAATACAACGACAAAAGCACTTGTAGCCGCAGCTTTTTTTGTCTCATACCCCATAGCAATCATTATGGGCACGAAGAGGAAACCCCCGCCGACACCCAGGAGGCCTGCAATGAACCCGATGAAAAAACCTGCAATTGCCATCACCAGCATCCGAGTTTTCAATGCTACCAAATGATCCTTTTCAGGTTGCCCTGCACTGAAGAGCATTTTGCCTCCGGCAAAAATCATGGCAATGGCAAACAAAAGAATCAGTATGTCCGTACTGACAATCCGGGTAAAATAGGCACCAAGTGGCGCTCCGATAAAGGAGGTGATAACAAGGGGGATAGACCCTTTAACATCCACCATCTTCGACTTGAGGTAATAGATAGCTGCAGATAAGGCCGTAAGTCCGTTTAATAAAAGCCCGGTCGGAATTGCAACCGTTTTGAAATCATAGGAAAACCAATGAAATACAGGAATATACAGCATGGCACCACCCAGTCCGAGCATGGCGAAAACGAATGACAATACCAGTATAATGAGCGTGACAATCGCGGTCAGCATAGCATCTCCTTGTCCTGATGGCGGGTGTCCGCTAGGAACGTATGAAGCAGTCCCGATGAGCATGATTACCTACTCGTTGTATCCCGAGCATCCTATGCACACGATTTTTCCGTCCAGGTCCATCCGGAGCTTATTGATAAAGGTGAGCTCTCCACAGACCTCACAGCGTTTGGCTTCGAATACCCCTTTGCCCTTCTTGACCTGCCTTTGGGTCACATCGCCGATGGCAAGAAACATTTCGTCATCCAGTCCTATAATCTTATCAACCTGAGGATCCGTAATCATTGGATCTATATCTTGAGGAGGTACGCCGGCCTTGCGCAGTTGAACAAAGGGAGAGCTAAGAGCCTTTTCGAAAAATTCCGGTTTTACAGACACCCTGACGGCCCGGCCGGTTGCATTATCAATCAAGGTAAAGGCCAGTTTGTTATAATACAGTTTTTCGATGTTTGATTTCCCATACGTGCAGCCTGTGGCTGTCATTATGCCATCCAGGAAGCATCCTGCCGCGTGTCCTTTACCAGTCTCTGAGATGACGGAGAGCTCCTTATCCTTTGCCCGCTCTACACCGAGTACCTTCATGGCTGCCAGACCCGCCTTGAGTCCCATGGGCATTGCAGGACATTTGTGACCGTGAAATTTTAACCCTACCTCAAATAATTCTTCAAAATTCTTCATGGTTTTCTCCTTTAAGCGGTTTGTAAGATTCCTGGCCGATGCAATTCGGGAATATGATTTTCACCGGCAAGACTAATTATCGTTCATACCCTGAACAGGGAACGCATCAGTTTTGAAGTTATTGACATGCACATACGTAGTAGCAGGCAGGCAGTAGCCAAAGAATAAACAAACAGAGCTGGTCGGTTGGTTCCATTTTCTACAATTGACGCTAGTAATTAATGTGAACTAACAAAATGTACTCAGAGATACCGCCTTAGAATCATAACTTGAATAGTCACGTGCTCGACAGAAGTCTGTCATGCGGTCAAATTTCCTGCGGCTCTAATAGTTCCCAAGTGGAGCTAACCGACTACCCCGCTAAAAAAAAATTGGAATTGAATAATTCTGTTCATTTTATCGACTCAGCGGTCTGTTAATGTGCATATTTGGCAAAATGGCCATATTTTGAATAAGAAAATACCACTATTTTATTTCATCAGAGCGATATGCGTCTGTGCCGTTGCCTGAATAACTTTTTCAATACATGGCATATAATCCAGAACACAGGGAACCTTTAGCCGGTAAAATACCTGCTTTCCACGCTTTTCATCAATGACCACCCCTGCCTGTTTAAGGACGGTCAGATGCTTAGAGATGGTTGAAAAATCGGCATCAATATGTTCAGCCAACTCACAGACACACTTTTCACCATTTGCTAACTGTTCGGCCATCCATAAGCGAGTTGGATGACCAAGCGCCTTCAATATGTTGGCTTTTGCTTCAATGAGCATTTTTTCTTTTTCGGTCATGCATATCTCCCTTGTTGCATATATGGTAAAATAACCAAATGGAGCTGTCAAGGGGAAAACTGGTTTGCACTGATCTTCCGCCAAGCGCAGCCAGGTATCGTAGAAACAAAACAAGGGATTAGCTTCGGTAAGCTAATCCCTTGTTTTTATTATGTTTAAGTGGTGCCCAGGGACGGAATCGAACCGCCGACACGAGGATTTTCAGTCCTCTGCTCTACCGACTGAGCTACCTGGGCGAATGAGACCTCATCTTATAAACATTATTCGATCGTCTGTCAATATCTTTTTCTGACCTCGTGTCTCGTGCGATAATTTCGCCGCAGTAATTTTGAGGAATTTGGGACATTATGCCCGGGAAACGAAGCGGCAGTCCCGGGTGTCGACCTTGATTTTTTCTCCGGCTTCCAGATAAGGCGGGACCTGCAGCCGCAACCCGGTTTCCAGGACCGCCTCTTTGGTCTGGGCCGTGGCTGTGGCATTTTTCAGGGCGGGTGGCGTTTCCTTTACGAGCAGTTCCACAATCATCGGCAGGTCGACATTGACGAGCCTGCCTTCGAAGAGTCCGAGGATGACCTCCGTTCCTTCCAGGAGGTAGGGGGCCAGGGAGGAAAATTCTTCTTCTGCCACTTCGAATTGCTCATAGTTTTCCAGGTCCATGAAGACACCGGCGCTGCCGTCGGCATAGAGGAATTGACCCTTATGGCGCTCGAAGTCGGCTTCATCCACTTTATCGCCGGAGCGGAAGGTTTTTTCCAGAACCTGGGAGGTCAGAAGATTGCGGTACTTGGTCTTGACGATGGTATTTGCTCCCCGGGCGGATGGGGATTGGAAGTTCACATCGATGATAATGCAGGGGGCGCCGTCAATCTGAATAACCAGCCCCCTCTTGAACTCGGCTGTTGTGATCATGGTCTTGATTCCTCATATAGTGATGATTTTTAGAAGTTTTTACCATAGATCGAGGTAAAAACTCAACTATTCAACGTGTGTGGCACGAGCTTTTGGCGCCTCTGGTTGATGGGGGCGTACGGGTAGAGTAAAGTGTAGAAAGAGAAACGTACGCAATCCACGGCTGAAGAAAGCCGGACCGGAGGACATGATGGCTGACTGGCATGCAATGGACCTGTCCGGAGTGCTTTCGCGGCTAGAAACGTCTGCTGCCGGGCTGTCGGGGGCAGAGGCAGAGGCCCGTAATGCGCTTCATGGCCCAAATGAATTGCAGGAGACCCGGCGAATTTCACCGTGGGTAATCCTCCTGGAACAGTTCAAAAATATTCTGATTGTCATCCTGCTGATTGCCACAGCCATTTCGGCCGTTCTCGGGCACGGCACCGAGGCTATTGCCATCACCGTGATCGTGTTGTTTGCGGTGATTCTCGGATTTGTGCAGGAATACCGTGCCGAACGCTCCATTGATGCCTTGCGCAAGATGGCCGCACCAGCGGCATTGGTGATTCGTGATGGTACGGAACTCCAGGTGCCTGCCCGTGATCTGGTGCCGGGCGACGTGGTGCTCCTGCTGGCAGGGAACCGTGTTCCGGCAGATCTCCGGCTGATGGAAGTTTTTAATCTGAGGGTTGAAGAGGCATCTCTGACAGGCGAGTCACTGGTGGTGGAAAAGCAGGCCGATTTACTTGTCGAACCACAGGCTGCCCTTGGTGATCGGAGAAATCTGGCCTATGCTGGTACTACCGTCGCCTACGGGCGGGGGCGTGGTGTGGTTATCGCCACCGGCATGCAGACCGAATTCGGCAAGATCGCCCGGATGCTGCAGACGGTGGAGACTGTCCGGACGCCGCTGCAGAAAAATCTCGACAAGATCGGCAGGGTGCTTGCCTGGTCCGCGCTCCTCGTGGTTTCACTGATTGTTGTTCTCGGTCTGCTGCGCGGAATGCCTTTTCTGGAGATGTTCATCTTCGGCATCGCCCTGGCGGTCGCCGTTGTCCCTGAAGCGCTTCCTGCTGTCGTTACCATCTCCCTGGCGCTTGGGGTTCAGCGGATGGTGCGGCGTAACGCTCTGATTCGTCGTCTGCCTGCAGTGGAAACTCTCGGCAGCACCTCGGTTATCTGCTCCGATAAGACCGGAACCTTGACCCGGGACGAGATGACGGTCAAATCGTTGTATCTGGCTGGGGAAATGTGGCGGGTATCCGGGGAAGGCTACGAGCCGCGTGGCGCCTTTACCTGTGAAAGGAGCGAGCGGGAGCCGCCGGCTTCTTTGGAACTGCTGTTGCGGGCGGCTGCCCTTGCCACGGATGCCCACCTTGCTTTCGACAACGAGAGTGAATCCTGGCGAATACTTGGCGATCCTACGGAAGGAGCATTGGTGGTTGCAGCGGCCAAGGCCGGTTTGGACAAGGCGGCCCTGGACGAGCAGTTTCCGCGTGTGGCTGAAATCCCCTTCAGCTCCGAAACAAAGCGGATGACGACGCTCCACCAGACACCTGCTGGCGTGGCAGCCTATGCCAAGGGCGCGCCGGAGGTCATCGTTGCATCCTGTTCGCATCAAATGTTCGGTCCGGACAAGGTTTTCCTTGACGAGGAAGGGCGGAGCGAAATTGCTGCGGCTGCAACTGAAATGGCGGCTGATGCGCTGCGTGTCCTGGCGCTGGCCTGGAAGCCGGATGCCCGCCTTGAGAATGCGGAAGAGGGGCTGATATTTCTCGGACTGGTGGGGATGATCGACCCGCCGCGGCCGGAAGCGAAGAGTGCCGTTGACCAGTGTCGCAAGGCCGGGATCCGGGTTCTGATGATCACCGGAGATCACCCCCTCACTGCCTGTGCCATTGCTGCCGAGCTCGGTATCCTGCAAAGCGGGAAGGTGCTCAGTGGTCGTGAGCTCGAAGGGCTGAACGATGATGAACTGGCCGGCAAGGTGGAGGAAGTCGAGGTCTATGCCCGTGTTTCCCCGTCACACAAACTCCGCCTGGTGGAGGCTTTGCAGCTGAAGGGCTTTGTGGTGGCGATGACCGGTGATGGGGTGAATGACGCTCCCGCGCTCAAGAAAGCGGATATCGGCATCGCCATGGGTATTACCGGTACCGATGTCAGCAAGGAGGCGTCGGCAATGACGCTTCTCGATGACAATTTCGCCTCCATCGTTGCGGCGGTGGAAGAGGGCAGGGGGATCTTCGAAAATATCAAGAAGTACCTGATGTACCTCATTTCCTCCAACGTCGGTGAAATTCTCCTGATGGCGGGGGCTGCCATTGCCGGGTTGCCTCTCCCCCTGAGTGCGGTACAGATCCTCTATGTGAACCTGGTTACCGATGGGCTTCCCGCCCTTGCCCTGGCCGTTGACCCTGCAGAAGCCGATCTGATGAAACGTCCTCCCCGTGATGCCGATTCCGGCGTCTTTACCCGGCCGGTTGTTGCCCTGATCAGCCTGGGTGGTCTCTGGTCGGCCATTGTCAATCTGGCGGTGTTCTGCGGTGCCATTGGGTTCGGCTATCCACTGTCAAAAGCCATGAGCATGACCTTTGTCTCGTTGGTGCTGATCCAGTTTCTGAAGGCGTACAATTTTCGCTCTGACCGAACGTCGGTTTTTCGGAAACCTTTTGCCAACAAATGGCTGAATCAGGCAATTTTCTGGGAATTGATCCTGCTGATCCTTACCATGACCCTTCCTGTTTTACGTAATGTCTTTGGCACCTCGTACCTGAGCCTTGGTGAATGGGCCTTCCTGTTCGCGGTAGCGGGCACTGTCGTGCCGGTACTTGAACTGGGAAAATGGTTTGTCCGGCAGAACCGGAATAAAGGTACGGCTTGATGTTTTGAAAAAATACTGGTTCCTTCTTTCTGACGTGGTATAACAGAGGTTCGACTGAATCGTAAACGAAGGAACTGCAATGAAGCTCATACACAATCTGAATCCCCGCCAGAAGGAGGCGGTGCTTCACGGCGAGGGTCCGCTGCTGATCCTCGCGGGTGCCGGTTCCGGAAAAACCCGGGTCATCGTTCATCGGATCGTACACCTGATCCGCAAGCATGGCGTGTCCCCCCGGAATATTCTGGCCGTGACCTTTACCAACAAGGCGGCTGCCGAGATGAAGGAGCGGGTGGAAAAGCTCCTGCCCGGTGGTGAAGTGCCCCTGATTTCGACCTTCCACTCCACCTGCGTCCGTATCCTGCGGCGGGAAATTCACCACCTGGGCTACTCTGCCAATTTTGCCATCTACGACGACAAGGACGCCGAGCGGCTGTTGAAGGACATCATCCGCGAGCTGAACCTGGACGAGAAGAAATATCCGCCCCGCATGTTCTCGTCAGCCATCGACGACTGCAAAAACGCCGGCAAGGGGCCCGACGATCTGCCTGGCGGCGACCCGGTCGGGGACAAGATCGTCCGGGTCTATGCCGTTTACCAGGAACGGCTGCGGCGCTGCAATGCCCTCGATTTCGGCGATCTGATCATGCTGACCGTCCGGCTGTTCGAGTCGCACCCCGAGGTTCTCGATCACTACCGGGAACGCTTCCAATGGATACTGGTGGATGAGTATCAGGATACCAACCCGATCCAGTACCGCCTGGTGCGCCTCCTGGCCGGGGAGCGCATGAATCTTTGCGTGGTGGGGGACGATGACCAGTCCATCTATCGCTGGCGGGGTGCCGATATTCGCAATATCCTCGATTTCGAAAAGGATTTTCCCGGTGTCATGGTGGTGAAGTTGGAGCAGAATTACCGTTCGACCCAGACGATTCTCACTGCGGCCGGCAAGGTGGTGGAGAAGAACCGGGGCCGTAAGGGCAAGACCCTCTGGACGGAAAATCCCTCTGGCGAGCGGATCGTGCACCGCCGTCTCGACAACGAGCGGGAGGAGGCGCGCTTTGTCACCCGGGAGATCGAACGCTTCCTGAACAAGGACGGTGCCCCCTCCGACATCGCCGTTTTTTATCGAACCAATGCCCAGTCCCGCGTGCTGGAAGACGCATTGATGGGGGCCGGAGTCTCCTATCACATGGTGGGCGGGATGCGTTTCTATGAGCGGATGGAGATCAAGGATATCCTTGCCTATCTGAAATCTTTGGACAACCCGGCCGATGAAGTTTCTCTCAAACGGATCATCAATACCCCGCCGCGTGGCATCGGTGGTGCCACCTTTGACAAGGTTGCCGACTTTGCCGCCAGTCAGGGCATCCCTTTTATCCAGGCCCTGCGGGAGGCCTCGACGGGAACTCTCCTCTCCAAGGGGCCCCGCACCAGGCTGGCGGATTTCGTGAACCTCATGGACGGCTTTGCCGACCTGGTTGATTCCCTGCCGCTGCCGGAACTGGCCGCACGAATCATCAAGGATTCCGGTTATGAGGCGCGGCTGAAGGAAGATCGGACCGATGAGGCCAAGGACCGCCTGGACAACCTTCGGGAACTTCTGGCCGCCTTGGACGATTTCGAGCGGACCGCGGAGGAAAAGGGGCTGTCGGCCTTCCTGGAGCAGGTTGCCCTGATCTCCGACATGGGCCGAGGCGAGCAGAACCGCGATTCGGTGACGCTCATGACTCTCCATGCAGCCAAGGGGCTCGAATTCCCCTTGGTCTTCATGACCGGGATGGAAGAGCGGCTCTTTCCCCATGTGCGAGCCCTGGAAGATCCGGAGCAGATGGAGGAGGAACGGCGCCTCTGTTACGTGGGCATGACCCGGGCCCGGGAGAGGCTCTTCCTGACCAACGCCCGCCGCCGGCATTTCTACGGTCAGGAACAGTTCAATTCACCCTCGCGTTTTCTTGCGGACATTCCGAAGGAGCTTCTCGAAGTGCAGGAGGAGCAGCAGGCCGGCTTTGGCTGGGGCAGTTCCCCGGGTCGAAGAGAGCGGGGGACGAAAAGCGGTTGGGACGATGTTATGGAATACTCCCGAACGCAGCTTCAGACCCCTGCTACCGATACCTTCCTCGATAACGAGGTCCAGGTGATTCCGGAGGGGGACGAGATTTTCATCGGCATGCGGGTCCGTCATTCAAAATTCGGTCCCGGTACGATCCGCAAGATCGAAGGGATGGGGGATAACGCAAAAGTCATTGTATGGTTCGATTCTGCCGGGCCGAAAAAACTGCTGATGCGCTTTGCCGGGTTGGAGAGAATCTGAAACGACAGTTTTTAGTGTTGAGCTTTGAGCTGATAGATACAAAATTAGAGCCCTCGTTGCCGAGGGCTTCCCGGTTGTCTTTTTTTGTCGATCATGATAGAACAGAACCTTTCGAAATATATGAGAATTCCCTTGATGGAGCAGCTATGAAGATTACCCGTAAAGAGGTGGAGCACGTGGCCCGTCTGGCCCGGCTGGAATTGACCGAAGAGGAAAAGGAGCTGTTCACCGGGCAGTTGGATGGAATCCTCGCCTATGTGGATACGCTGAACGAGCTGAATACCGACGGTATAGTGCCGACTTCCCACGCGGTGCCGATGGAAAATGCCTTCCGCGAAGACGTTGTTCGCCCGTCCATCGGCATAGACAATGCCCTCGCCAATGCCCCGGACCGCTCGGAGAACTTTTTCCGCGTGCCGAAGGTTATAGAATAAATCCAGCGGCTAGCGGCTGGTTGCTAGTGGCTGTATGGAGATATTTGAATGGAATTACACGAACTGACTCTTCACGAGTTGCACGAACTTCTGAAAAAACGGGAAGTTTCCTCCGTCGATGCCACCAAGGCGCTTCTGGCCCGGATCGAAGCGGTTGAAGAAAAGGTCAAGTCCTTCATCACCGTGACTCCGGAAGAAGCCCTGAAAAATGCCGAGGCGGCCGACCAGAGGATTGCCTCCGGCGACATGGATCTGCTGACCGGGATTCCGGTGGCCCTGAAGGATATCTTCCTGACCAAGGGGATCCGTACCACCTGTGCGTCGAAGATCCTGTCCAATTTCATTCCGCCCTACGATGCCACCGCCACGGCACGGCTCAAGGAGCAGGGCATGGTGCTCCTGGGCAAGCTGAACCAGGACGAATTTGCCATGGGCTCCTCCACCGAGACCAGCTGGTTTGGTAAGACCAGGAATCCCTGGAATCTCGACTGTATTCCGGGCGGTTCATCGGGCGGCTCCGCGGCGGCCATCGCAGCCCAGCAGGCGATCGCCACGTTGGGCACCGACACCGGCGGCTCCATCCGCCAGCCAGCCTGCCACTGTGGTTGCGTGGGGCTGAAGCCGACCTACGGCAGGGTTTCCCGCTATGGGGTAATCGCTTTTGCTTCATCCCTCGACCAGGTAGGACCGATCACCCGCGATGTGACGGACAGCGCCATCATGCTCGGCGCCGTGGCCGGCTATGACTCCCAGGATTCCACCAGCGTCGACACGCCTGTTCCGGACTATCTCAAAGCGCTCACCGGTGATGTGAAAGGTTTGCGCATCGGTCTGCCCCGTGAATACTTCATCGAGGGTCTGGACCCGGAAGTGAAGAAGGCCATGGACGAGAGCATCGCCACCTTCCGCTCCCTAGGGGCTGAGTTCATTGAAATGTCCCTGCCGCACACCGACTATGCCATTGCCGTCTACTACCTGGTTGCCACCGCGGAAGCAAGCTCCAATCTTGCCCGCTACGACGGTGTCCGCTTCGGTCACCGCAATAAGGATGCCCGGGGCTTGCTGGACATGTACATGGTCAGCCGCGACGAGGGCTTCGGCGCCGAGGTGAAGCGCCGCATCATGCTGGGCACCTATGCCCTTTCCTCCGGCTACTATGATGCCTACTACCTGAAGGCCCAGAAGGCGCGGACCCTGATCATGCAGGACTTTATCAAGGCCTTCGAGTCCGTTGACGTAATTCTCACCCCGGTGGCCCCGACCCCGGCCTTCCGGATCGGCGAAAAGGCTAATGATCCGCTACAGATGTACCTTTCCGATATCTTCACCATCCCGGTAAACCTTGCCGGTACCTGCGGCATTTCGGTGCCCGCCGGGATCAGCAGTGAAGGACTCCCGATCGGAGTGCAGCTGATCGGAAAGCACTTCGGCGAAGAAACCCTCCTCCGGGCGGCCCATGCCTTCGAGCAGGCCACGGAGTGGCATAAGAAAAAGGCTACAATTGCGTGAGGTGTAAGGTGTTAGGTGTGAGGGGAATAAATCCTTGCTCCTCACCCCTCACGTTTCACTTTTTACAGAATTTCGGAGATTCTCATGAAATACCAGGTTGTTATCGGACTGGAAGTCCACGTCCAACTCCTTACCAATACCAAGATCTTCTGCGGCTGTTCCACCCGCTTCGGCGCGGAGCCCAACTCCCAGACCTGTCCGGTTTGCCTCGGCCTTCCTGGCGCTTTGCCGGTGCTGAACAAGAAGGTGGTGGAATACGCCATCCGGGCCGGGCTTGCCACCAACTGCTCCATCGAGCCGCGCAGCACCTTTGCCCGGAAGAATTATTTCTATCCCGACCTGCCCAAGGGCTACCAGATCAGTCAGTTCGATCTGCCCATCTGCCTGGCCGGCCGCTTGGACATCGAGGTGGACGGAGAGACCAAGCCAATCGGCATCACTCGTATCCACATGGAGGAAGACGCCGGTAAACTAGTGCACCTGGAAACCATGGAAGCGGGCGAGAAATCATACGTGGACCTGAACAGGGCCTGCACACCGCTCCTCGAGGTGGTTTCCGAGCCGGACATGCGCAGCGCCGACGAGGCGGTTGCCTATCTGAAGAAGCTCCATCAGATCGTGACCTACCTCGGTATCTGCGACGGCAACATGGAGGAGGGCAGCTTCCGCTGTGACGCCAATGTCTCGCTGATGCCGGTCGGCTCGGATACCTTCGGCACCCGTGCCGAACTGAAGAATATCAACTCCTTCCGTTTTGTGAAGCAGGCCATCGAGTACGAGATCGAACGGCAGGCGGATATCCTCGACGAGGGGGGCAAGGTGGTGCAGGAAACCCGACTGTTCGACCCGGCCAGCGGCACCACCCGCTCCATGCGCGGCAAGGAAGAGGCCCATGACTACCGCTATTTCCCAGATCCGGACCTGGTTCCGATCGTGGTCGGCAAGGATTGGATCGAGGAGGTCAGGAAAGGTCTGCCGGAACTGCCGGATGCCAAACGGAAACGCTATCAGGAAGAACTGGGATTGCCGGAATATGATGCCGAAGTGCTGGCGGCTTCCCGGGATATCGCCGACTACTTTGATGCCTGCGTGGTGCTCTATCCCCAGGCCAAGCCGGTATCCAACTGGGTCATGGGCGATCTGTTGCGGGCGCTCAAGGAAGACAACCGTGATATCGTCGATTGTCCTGTTACGCCGGCACTGCTCACCGGAATGTTGAAGCTGGTGGAGGCGGGCACCATCTCCGGCAAGATCGCCAAGACCGTGTTCGACGAGATGTACAAGACCGGTAAGGAAGCTGCACAGATCGTCGAGGAAAAAGGTCTGGTGCAGGTGTCCGATACCGGAGCGATCGAGAAGATTATTGACGAGGTGCTGGCCGCCAATCCCGAAAAAGTAGAAGAGTACCGGGGCGGCAAGGAGAAGCTGTTTGGCTTTTTTGTCGGCCAGGTCATGAAGGCCAGCAAGGGCAAGGCGAATCCGGCGCTGGTGAACGAGATGCTGCTGACCAAGTTGAAAGGCTGACGGGACGTTCACGCTGAAAAGGACAGTGTCGGGGTTTTTGCTCTGAAACCACCGATAATGCCTGCCCTGTGTGCGCGAAGATCACCCCAGAGGAGAAGCCATGCGGACGTTGCCGGAATTTCCTCTCATGGTTTTCTATGACGGCTCTTGCCGGGTCTGTTCAAAGGAGATGTGCATCTATCAGGGCATGGAGCACGGCGGCCGACTGAAATTTGTCGATATCAGCGATCCGGACTTTAAGCCGGATGATTTCGGCATAAGCTTGGCGGACTTCATGATGCTGATGCATGCTATCGACCGGAATGGTACGGTCTACCGAGGCGTCGAAGCCTTTCAGGCCATCTGGAAGGCATTTCCCGGTTCCCTCTGGTGCCGTTTTCTTGGTGCGC
Organism: uncultured delta proteobacterium; assembly: GCA_963748325.1. GTDB lineage: Bacteria > Desulfobacterota > Desulfuromonadia > Geobacterales > Geobacteraceae > RPRC01. The sequence goes on from CAVVIJ010000002.1 coordinate 318,539, forward strand.
TGATAGATATGCCGCTGGTCAGGCCGCTGGCGCGCCTCTCGTACCGGATTTTTGCCCGATTGAGAAGGTATCTGCCCAAAAGAAAGGCCGTCTGTCGTATCGACAGCCGGCCTCCCCGCTAATCACCGGTACTTGTCACTTTACCTTGATAAAAGTCCCTTTTTCGTAATCCTCAAAGGCAATCCGCAATTCTTCCCGGGTATTCATGACGATCGGACCGTACCAGGCCACCGGCTCGTTGAGCGGCTTACCGGAAATGAGCAGGAAGCGCACGCCCTTTTCCCCGGAGGTTACGCATATTTCTCCGCCATCCCGTTCGTAGAGCACAACTGTTTCCGGACCGCAGCTGCATTTCCTGGAAAGGTCCATCCATCCGGTTCCCATCATGTCATAGGCAAAGGCGTCGCGTCTTTCATCAAAATAGCCATCTCCATCCAACAGGTAGGCAACCGCGGTATGGCCTTCCGGTACCGGATGACGGAGCTCTGTGCCCGGCGGTATACTGACATCAAGCATTTCCGGTTCAATGACGATGTCACGCACCGGCCCCTGGACTCCTTCCACCGTGCCACTGACGATTTTGATCCTGGTGCCTGACTCCAGGATGACTTCCGGAATATCGGCGGCCTTCACATCCCGATAGCGTGGTTCCATCATCTTCTCTGCTGCCGGCAGGTTGGCCCAGAACTGGAAACCCCACATGGTGCCGGTCGGGCTCTTCTGCGGCATCTCCTGATGGATGACGCCGCTGCCGGCGGTCATCCACTGTACGTCTCCGGCACCGATAACACCGCTGTTTCCCATGCTGTCCCCATGTTCGACCAATCCCTCAAGGACATAGGTGATGGTTTCAATGCCCCGGTGCGGATGCCAGGGAAAGCCTGCCAGGTATTCCGCCGGATTGGAAGTGTGGAAGTCATCCAACATCAGAAACGGATCGAACTCGGGTACCTGGGAGTAGCCGAAGGCCCTTTTCAGATGAACACCGGCTCCTTCGGTGGTGGGTTGGCTTTTGAGAATACTCTTTATCTTCCGTGTGGTCATGATGTTTCCTCCCAAAGATCCTCGTCGAGTCGTTGCCGGTCTGCATTAGACACTGTAAAGTGCATTGATCATTTGTCAATGGTACGTGCACTGCGCCAGATGGTGGTGCAGATCTGACCGAGCGACAATTTTCTTGCTAGTGGTGAGAATGCCATACCTTTACTCCTTGTTTCTTCAAGGTTTCTGGGATCATATAAAAGACTTTGACAATCATTATCAATATTGTTATAGTGTTATCGTATGGATTGAGGAGAATGATGTTCATATTTGTAGTAGATGCTGTTCTCTGAGCGGCAAAGGAGAGTACAATGAGAACCTTTAACAACATTTCGAACGGACTGTTCGAAGGTGTTTTGATAGACGATAGTGAAAAGAGGCTTCTGGAGCTCACGCAACTAAGTGACGACGAATTGTATCGGAGAATGGGAATTGCCGGACGCGAAACACTGTCCACTTTCAGGCCGGGAAATGAGTATATGAATAGTCCCAATATTGGTGATTCCACGGGTAAATCACCGTTCTTCTTCCGGAGTGATAAGATAGAAACCTCAGTTCCTGCGGTATATTTCCATGACCTTCCAGCCGATGACCTCGAAGCCGGGAAAACATTGAGCGGACAGATTAGTGCGGTATTTGACCGGCTCATCTGTGAGAGTACTTCAAACAGCCCGCTGTACGGGTACAAGCAGGAAGCGGTCAGACTGGGTAATCGGTGTGTTTCGATGATTTCCGGTAGATTCCCGAACATCGACAAGAGAATCGTTATGGCTTATGTTGCCATGAGAACGAAAGATTTGTTCAACGTTTGCACCCTGTGGTGAGACAAGTACATCGAATTTGCAGGAACAAAGGGGCGCTCATTTCGAGTGCCCCTTTTTGTTTTTCCGTTGCCGATGTCTATCAAATGCAAAAGATTTCCGGAAATAAGAATGTTCCTGGCTTCAGGAACTGCTTTATTTTTCGTCCAGTTTGTCCAGTTCTTCGATTTCTGTGCTGATCTGTCGTGAGCACCATGTCCAGAGATGGTAGCCTTCAAGGGACAGAATCGTGGCACCGGCTGCGAATACCGCCCAGAAATTGTCTTCCAGGGAGCCGGCCAGATTGTAGAAGCAGTAAAAACCGGTCAGATAGGCAACATGATAGAAACCTCCGTGGGAGGTCGAATCTCCGATCATCCTGGCGAGAATAAGAACAAGAGAAGAAAAGCTGTAGAGGATGAGCAGACCACTGATCATGATAGTCGGGGGTGCAGCCCCGAGCATTTCTCGTATATGCTCCGGAAGTGGTGGCAGAAAACTGAAATTGTTCAGTGCTGCTATGCTCACCACAAGGAATAGGGCCATTGCCCACAGGCCCCTGTTTGCCGTTCTCCGTAATCGATGAATCTTTTTCTGGACAGCGAGGCGCAGGGCATCAGAATCGGTATTGTCGGTGGGGCTTTCGGGTGGTCCCGCTTTGTGTGAATCAGTCCCCATGCCGGTTCTCGGTCCTGGTTTTTCCGCCCTGACCTTCCAGGGCAAAGAGTTTGTCTTCTGCTTCCCTGAGAGCGGTTGCAGTTTTTTTGAGTTCTGCGGCGACATTTTGTACAGAGTCCGCGAGCTCTTCCATTTGGCCATCAAAAGGGGGCAGACCATGCTTGAAATTACCCCGGCAGAGGGCATCGCAATAATTTTTTATCATGCGTATCGGTTCGAAGATTGAGCGTACAAGCAGGGCAGAGACTCCGCCAACGGTGAGGACCAGGATCATGAGGGTGAAGATGAGCATTCTTCCGCGCATGGTCGCCAGGGATTGTTGCAGGGGGCGCCGGGAAAGGCCGAGATCAAGTGTGCCGAGAACCTTTTGTCCCGGCAAGTGGACGTGACAGGCAGCGTTATAACAGTCCGGCTCGTTGTAGATCGGAGCGGTGATGGCAATGACTGCCCTGCCTTTCGCATTGATGAACTGTCGGGCTTGCTGCATTTCTCCGAGGGTTGCGGAAGGGGTCGGGCCGGAGTGGCAGCCGATGCATCCGGCTGTCTTTTTATCCACAAAACGTTTGATTTCCGTTTGGTCAGATGAGAATTCGATCAAACCTTTCTTGTTAAAGATGCGTACATGTTCAACGCCCTGTTGGCTGCTGATATTGGTAATGATGTCCCGCAGGTTTTCGTCGTCGGACGTGAGCATTGCATAGCGTGTTGCTTTTACCACCGTGCCTGCCAAGACGGTTGCCTCTCTTTCGGCGGTTGCGGTCATGTCGACCTTCATCACCGAGTAGAGGAGGATACAGCATACAATAACAAAACCGGTTACCGTAACGGCAACCGGTATAATTGCCTTACCGGCCAGACTTTTGATCATCGGTCCTCCCGTCAATTTACTGAAGTGCCACTGGTTGTTCATTGTAGCGAAATTGACGACTCAGTCAACCGTGCTGCACCCTTTACACACAACTCTCCCTTTTTCTCTGCTCTTCCGAAAAGAGGTCGGTATCATTCATCAGGGTATGTTTCGGTGTATTCCCGCTAGAAACCGCCCTTCTCCTCTTTAACAGGATCAGACAATTTCTGATTGATCGGCAAGCTTTTGCTGAAACCGATAAGAACAAGGATTGCGGGAATCAACTGTGCCATTACAACCAGAACTCCGAAGGCAATGAATAGCCAGAAGAGAATTCCGTAACCACCTTCGTTTCCTGTTCCTGCATAAGCGGTCGAAGCGAGACCCAGGGATACGACTGTCAGAGATGCTAAACGCATTTTTTTCATCCTGACTCACCTCCCTCTTTTGCTCAAGATAAAGGGGCTTATTGCTCCCTTTGTCTTGTTACGTGTACATTAACTATACCACATTCAAGTGAAAATACTTCAAGTTTATTTGGTCTTGCGGAATTGTGTCGAGGTGTCTGTCAACTGCAAGAATCGATGGGAAAGAAGGTGTGTTGTTGGCAAAAAACGGGAAAAGCCCCCTCACTTCACGTGAGGGGGCTTTTCCCGTTTTTAATCAAGCCACTTTTACTCTATGGCTCAGGGTTTGTGTCAGCCCATGCCACCGGTAAGGATGGCATAGATCATCAGGAACAGGAGGATGATTCCGGTAAAAAGGGCGATGAATCCGAAGCCCTTGATAATGAAGTCATACAATATGCCGCTCGACTTCTTGGCTGCGAATTTCTCGGTTATTCCTGCTTCTTCGTAGCGCTTCCATTGGTCACGGCGCTCCTCCATAAGCTCATGCTTGGAGATTTGTCCGTTGAAAATGACGAAGTCCATGGGGAACTTCTCCGGTCTTCCGTGAGTGTTGAAGAAGTGGACCGTGAAGATGAAGCCGGTAGCCAGCAGGGCTTCGTCTGAGTGAATAATGGTTGCCACGTTAAACATCCAGCCAGGCAGGAATGTGCTGAAGAATTCCGGGAACCAGAGCATCAGACCGGAACCACCGATGGCGAACATACCCCAGAAGACTGCCAGGAAGTCGAACTTTTCCCAATAGGTCCAGCGCTCGAAGCTCGGCTTCGGACCTTTGAACAGGAACCAGCGGACCATGGCGGTAATGTCTTTTACATCGCGCAGGTTCGGGAAGAGGGAGTCCGGTCCGAAGAGACGCTGGAACCAGTTCCCGGGGATATCCTTCCTGATGAAGAGGAAGCGAAGGCTCATGACGATGGCGATGGAGAAATAGACAAAGGTGATCACTGCACAGATGCGGTGAATCAGCCCAGCATTTTCGGTGCCACCGAACATGTGCATCATCGTCATTGCCCATTGCTGACCACTGAATTTCAGTGGCAGTCCGGTCAACGCAAGCCCGAGGAAGCTGGTGATGACGAGCAAGTGCATAAAAATGTGGAGTTTGCTGAAACGGCGATACTGCTTGTGGCCGTCGGGAACCATCATATCAATGTGGCCTTCTTCGAGCGCCGCCTGTTTCTGGCGATTTTCCACGAAGCCGCGGAACATCCAGAGAATGGTGTGTACCCAGAAAACCGCAAAAGTACCGGCCAGCAGGATGGACATGGAGATGAAGGTCCAGTAGAGAATCGGAAATTTCGCGCGGTTGCTCGGATCACCATGAGGGTGGAACTCGGAGAAAAGCTTCGTTGCATTCGCGTGGCATTTCTGACAGGTTTTTACCAGGTTGGTTGAACTGATGCTTGAACGGGGGTCGCTCGGGGGGAGGACCATGTGCGCGGTATGACAATCGGCACAACCGGCCACTAATTCGGGATAGCCAAGCCGATAGTTCTTGCCGTGATAGCTTTCTTCGTATGTTTTTACGGCCAGGGTGAATACCCCGTTGCGCTTCATCATTTTTTCATTGGCATGGCACTTCATGCATGCCTTGGAATGGAATCGCGTGTTTTCAGCAGTTTTTTTGGCTCCCCGTGGTTTGATATCATGGAGACCATGACAGTCGTTGCAGGAGGGGGCATCCTGATTACCGGCCATCAGTGCCACACCGTGAGACGATTGAACGAATTCGGCTGCTTCCTTGTCGTGGCACTGCTTGCATGTTTCGATGACCTTCCGTTTGTCTTTGTTCCAGGAAGTCATCGTATGAATTTCGCTGTGGCAGTCGGTGCAGCCGATACCATTAAGCATGTGAACGCTTGCATAGTGTTCTTTGGTTTCTTTTTCGTGACAGCGAACGCACTGGACCTTTGCCGGAGGAATTTCTCCGGAGGAGTGCTTGTCCACATCGACAATAGTGATGTGGCAGCTGGTACAGGAGTTTTTGCCATGCACGGATGAGGCAAAGGCCGCAGCCTTGATGGTGTCTCCGTGACACTGCAGGCAGGTTGACGGGTTGATCGGCATTGTCTGTTCGGCGGATGCTGGATACGCCATGATAAGTGCAAGCATCGCCAACAGTGGGAAAAGGGTAAAAACACGCTGCATAGAATCTTCTCCTTCTGATGTTAAAATATTTCATCGGCAAAAAATATACACTGTTTTAGCAGAAAATAACCGAAGTGAAAATAGTATATATGGGAATATGGAAATTAATATTAACGGCCAATGAAAATCAGTAAAGTTGCGAGGAGCTTTTTATGGTCTCAGAGCCCGTAATTTGGCGGCCAGAATAGGAGACGTCGCAACCGTGACCAGCACTAGAATCCACAGGTTGCCGCTGAAAATGTTGTATGCCTGCAAAAGCTCATTCCACGGTTTGTGTGCGACTAAATGACCAAAGAAAAACTCGAAGAGGACGGTCATCACGAGCCAGAAAATGCCGATCAGTATCTGTTGATGGAGTGTCAGCGGGCCGAACCACGGCAAAAAGGCGTAGGCAAGAAGGATATAGAGCAGGGCACATGAGATGCCGGATAGTGCCAGGGCGGAATCGTTACCGCAAAGCGCGACCAGGAATTTCTCGCGGAAAAGGCCGTTGATGATCGCCAGGGGAATGAAGGCGATCCAGATAACGGTACTTTTTACGAATAAGGCAGACATATTCGGAGCCTTTGCCGTCTTGACAAGATTTTACAAAGTCTTGCCCAGGAGTGACCGTATGTCAAGCTCAAATATGAAAAAATGACGCAATTACGCTATGATTCGATTCTGGCCGCGATAGTATACTGTCGTTTGAAGAGGCTGCCGCAGCCAAAACCAATGGGCTGCCGAACGGGAAGCGCAAAGTTTTTTTTCTTGTCATGTAAACCGAATATCCGTTACAGTCGTTACCCTTGACAAACGGCCAGGCTTCCCTCTCGGGGCCAGACCCGTGACAACCGAATACAATAGATAACCGATACTACTAAACCGCTCGCGAGAGCGGGGCGGAAAGCTCACAGGGTCTCCAGAAGACAGCCGGGTTGCCGAAATATCTGAGGATATTCAGCACCCGGCATTTTATTTTCCGACCGGGTGCTGAGATTGCAGCAAGAAAGGAGCTTTCATATGAAGAGAATCCTGTTTTGTCTGGCGCTTGTCGCCGCTCTCCCCGTATCCCATGCTTTTGCTTCCAATGTCGACTTTAACATTGGAATCAATGTCGGCACACGGCCACCGGTTGTTGTGCCGGCCCCACCTCCACCTGTCTACCAGGAGTCGCCGGTCGCCTATGATCAAGCGCCCCTCTTCATCGAGCCACCAGAACTGGGGTTCCATGTGGCTGTTGGGATCTCCCAGAACATTTTTTTTGTGGGTAACACCTATTTCCGCTTCGCAAATAACGTCTGGTATCAGGCCCCCTATTACGGAGCTCCTTGGGTCGTAACCCACTACAGGGCTTTACCCTGGAAGCTGCGCAGATACCCCCTAGAAAAGATTCGCTACTATCGGGATGCGGGCTACCGGAATTACGAACATGGTCGAAATGCGTACTGGAAAAACCATGAATTCAGGCCTGAGCGGAATTGGAAAGAGGCGCGCAGGGCTGAACGCCATGAAATGAAACAGGAGTGGAAACATTCCCGCGATCGTGGCAGGGATTCCTGGAACCAAGGAGGCCGCGATGATCGTGACCATTCCAGGCATGGTGGGCGGCACGGTGATAATTGATCCCCCTCAATGAAAAACAAGAAAAGGCCGTCTTCCCAACCGGAGGCGGCCTTTTTTACCTTTGAAAAGCGTAGAACTGGTCGGAAACTTTCCGTCTGGGGCTCGGAATGTCAAATGTGTCTCATAGCGCTAGCCTGGGTTTCCAGAATTCCTTCCGCAGCCCTGATGCCGCTGGCCCAGGCGCCGGTGATACCGCGTGATGTTCCGGCTCCGTCACCGACCATGTAGATGTTCTTGCTGACCCGGAAATTGCGATCGAGAAAGGCCGGTTTGTTCGCGTACATCTTGATCTCGGGATAGTACATGATGGTGCTCGGGTGGAGGATGCCGGGGATAATTGTGTCGAGTTTTTTCATTGCCGACCAGAGGTGGCGCATGATCTTGGCCGGAACGGCCAGTCCCAGGTCGCCGGCCGTGACCGGGCAACTGGGTGGGAAGGAATAGAGGTCCTCGTTGAATGTTTCCGCGGTTGAACGTTTGCCCATGCGGAAGTCTCCAACGCGCTGCATGAGTGGTTTGCCGCCGCCGATTTCGTTGGCCAGCCTGCCGAGGAATACTGCCATCTGCTGACCACTCCTGACCGGGTCTTTCAGGCCGATGGTTTTGAGCAGGGCGAAGTTGACCAGATTGTTTGTCGGTTGCTTTTCAGAGAGAGCATGGCCGTTGATCAAGTTAAAGCCTTGATATCGCTCCAATACCACCCTCGCATGACCCGAGTTGGTGCAGAAGGTGCGCACTCCATCCGGAAAGATGAACTTCGGGTCGTAGTAGTCATGGACGATGGGGTAATTGTTAACGGTTGTCTCAAGGCGGATGCCGACATCAACAACGTTGTCGATGTAGTCGATCTCCATCCGTTCCATAACCATTTGCAGAAAGCTGAAGCCCTTTCGTCCGGGGGCAACAATCACTTTGCTGGCGCTGATCTTTTCCGCCCCGGCGACCACCACCCCTGATCCATCATGATCATCAAAGATATCGGTAGCTTCACATTCCAGCCGGAAGTGAACCCCACGGGTTTCCAGTTCATCCATGAGTCGTCGAATCAACGCCCGGCTGCGGTCGGTTCCCACATGGGCCTGGCGGATGTCGAGAAGGCTTACGCCGATCCGCTCCGCCCGTCGTCGGTAAATGTCCAGGTTCTTCTTTTCCTTGATGACCGGTTGGAAATGTTTTTCCACCTGGGGCAAGAGCCTTTCCGCTTCCTCCCTGGTCCAGTTTTCGACGACAAAACCGATCGGGTAGGTATAGTTCTGCTTGCAATCGTTCAGCAGGCCACCGGAGCAGATCTTTTCCCGGTCGATCAGCAGAATCGAAAGTTCCGGGTCTGTCTCGGAAAGATGGAACGCGGCACCAAGTCCTGCCGGGCCGCTGCCGACAATGATGATGTCGTAGTCGGGAGAGGGCATGAATGAATCCTTACCGTAAAAGGTCTGCCTCAAGTATACCTTCTTTTTTACACTTGGGAGTGACTGGGCGAGTTATCTCAAGGTCGGGAGATAAACCTGGTTATTGAGTAACTATTTTAAACCCTGCTGCGCATCATTCTTAAAAGAGTGGAAAAAAGCAGGAACAACGAAGCGACCGGAGCTTTTGGCTTTTCTTCCCGTCCTTTCGTCGTTATAATCCTTCCCGTTTGGAGTGAATATCAATAGTAGCTATTAGTGTTATGTACGATTACAAGGAGGAATTGTCATGAAAAAATCGCTGTTTGTCCTGGTCTTGTCGATTGTGATGCTGTCCACCGGCGCCCAGATCGCCCGGTCCGATGAAAATCCGCTGCCTAAACCTGATGTGCTGACGGAAGAAGAGGTCTTCACTTCCCAAAAGCTCTCCAGCTACGACACCCTTGTCATACGTGACTTTACCACCGACGATGCCGAATACTCAAATGTCGATGACGAGGAACGGCCAAAGATTGACGCAATGAAGCCGCTCCTTACCAAGACGATTTCCGAAAGCCTTGCCAAAGAGCTCAAGGCGAAGAAACTGTTCAAGAATATCGAGATTAATGGCGAACCAAGGGGTAATACGGTGATCCTTGAAGGAGCGATAACGGAGTTCAATGCCGGCAGCCGGGCGCTCAAGTTTTTTGTTGGTTTCGGCGCCGGCAAGGCCTACCTGAAAGTCAAAGGCCGCCTTGTAGATGCCCAGAGCGGGAAAGAACTTGCAACCTTTGTTGATCGGGAAACCGGCTACCGGGGGGCGGTTACGATGGAAAGCTTCGAAGACCTGTTCCCGCATCAGGCAAAGAGCCTCGGCGAGAATATTTCTCAATTTATCGAAAAGCTTTACTGAAAAGAGAGATAAAAAAAGCGGAGTTTCACGGCTCCGCTTTTTTGACATTATCCCCTTTGGCAGGCTATGCTAGAGAAAACTCCAAGGTACAAGGATTAGAAATTGTCAGCGGTGAAAAGGAATGAAACGGGTGATGCTCACCCAGGTGGAGCCGATCAAAATCGGGATGTATCTTATTTCGATCTGGCCATTGTCGGCGGTGGTTTCAGCGGCATTTGTACAGCCTGGCACCTGCTCAGCCACGAAAGGGTGCGTCCGACATTCCGCTGTGCCATCATAGAACCCGCTGCCCAGCTTGGTGCGGGGCTTGCCTATCGGACCGATTGTCCTTGCCATCTCCTGAATGTTCGCGCCAGGGGGATGAGTATTTCTTCAAGAGATTCCCGTTCCTTTGTTCGCTGGCTTTCCGAAGTTTCACCGGAATACTCGCCTGATGATTTTATACCCCGTGGTATCTATCGCCGGTACCTTACCACCTGCCTGGATCGGGCCCTGGAGTCGTTCCAGTCCGGAGCGCTGGCAGTTCTCCGGGACGAAGTTCTGGCCGTGGTTCCTCCTTCCGGTTTCGACGAATACCTGCTGCGGCTGAAATCAGGCAATATCATCCGTGCCCGGTCCGTAGTGCTGGCGCTCGGGAACCTCCCTTCCAAGTCGCAACTCGACAACGGGCTGCTCTGTCCGCCCTGGAGTCATTCCCTCGACTACCGCTCCATCCGGACGCTTGCCATCATCGGAACGGGACTCACAGCCCTGGATGTCATCCTGGAGGCGGAAGAGGCAGGATATTCCGGTCGCTACGTGCTCATATCCCGTCACGGACAATTCCCTCGACCACATAACGACCCTCCTCTTGCCGTTCCGGATGAACTTCGTCAGTGGGCCGCGGACCTCGTTGCGTCCAGGCCGAGATTGAGGCATGTCCTGCGCGCCTTTCAACAGAAACGAAAATCGGGGTTTCATTGGCAGCCTTTGGTGGATGCCCTGCGTCGGGTTGCACCCGACATCTGGCGTGGCTTTGTTCCACAGGACAAAAAGAAGTTCCTGTGTCGCCTCCGAGCCCTCTGGAATACCCATTTGCACAGATCGTGTCAAAGAAGCATTCAGACTGTAATGCAGCTGAGGGATTCCGGCAGATTGGAGCAGATTTACTCCCGGGTGGTCGCCGTTGAAAAACGGGACGGCAGGAGCGATTCAGCAGTTCGCTTGGTGTTGCAACCGGGCAAGGTCGCGACCGTTGATGTAGATGCGGCAGTTAACGGAATGGGGCTCTTTTCCAATATCCTGCAGACCGACTCACAGCTGGTTGCCCAGCTTTTGGAAGATGGTTTGGTGCAGCCGGATGCCTTTCGACTCGGCCTGAGAGCGAATAGTCTCGGGCAGCTGATTTCGGCGAATGGTACGTTTCAGCCGCTGCTTTTCACCGTTGGCACGCTCCGACGCGGGGAAGAGCTGGAGTGTACCGCTGTGCCGGAGATCAGGCGGCAGGTGGCGGGGATGGTGGAAGAGATTGTCAGGGTGCGATGAGGAGAGATATTCATAGTCATGGCTTTTCGCTATTCCTGCCTGCCGCCACTCATTGGTGCAATAGGTTCGCCGTAAAACTCTCTCCCGGGAACTCCTTCCTGGCACGAATTCCCTCTTTATATAAATTATTAAAGAAATACAACTATTCTGCCGATAATGTTTGTTGGGATGCGGCTATCCCGCCGTTTCCCTTGGGTGCTGAACGGTGGCGATGACGCAGCTCTAAGTGTGGAGAATAAACTCAAGTATTTTCACAGGTGATACGACATATGGATACAGCGTCAAATGTAATGAAGGATGCCAAATTCTTCTGTAGCTTCTCGTCGATTCTAAGCGGGAGCTTCCGAGGCTATGAATTCTGTCGGTGGTGAAATTGCCGGTCTTCTGCTCAGGGAAAACTGTCTTACCGAGGAGCAGCTTGCCTATGCCAGCCGGATACAGTCAAAGTTGCTTTCCCCAAAAACGCTGCTCGATATCATCCAGGAGCTTGGATACATCACCAATGAGCAGGTGCGGGAGGTGTTGCGCAAAAACCGGGTGCAGATTCGCATTGGAGACCTTCTCCTGGAACTTGGGCATATCAGTGAAGCGGACCTTACCATGGCGCTCAACCTTCAGAATGAGTCTCCTGAAAAGAAGAAACTGGGAGATATTCTCGTCGAGAACGGCATTATAGATGAGCGCAAGTTTACCGAAATACTGTCATACCAACTGGGCTTCCCCCTGATTGAAGTCGAATTGAAAATAGTTGTCCGCGCTGCGCTCACCGGAAACTCGCTGATCTTCTGCAAGGAACATGACATGCTCCCGGTCGGACGCGAGGGGGGAAGCATTCTGGTGGCATTTGCCAATCCGCTTGATGACCGGGAACGAGACGCCGCCGCCAGGGCATTCGGCCGGAATTTTATTCCGGCCATTGCCACGAAAAAATCGATCCGCGAAACGATTAGTGCCTTTGAGCGAAACCAGGGCCGAGATAACGAGCGAGGCCACGGATGACAAGACGGTCATCGGTGTCTTCAATGCGATTATCGAGGCCGCCATAAAAGACAATGCCAGCGATATCCACATCGAACCGATGAAGAACCGGATGAGGGTCCGCTTTCGCATTGACGGGGTGCTGATGCATTCCCGTGATCTTCCCTTGGAAATGGCTCCTCCGCTGAGCAGCAGGATCAAGGTTCTGGCAGAGGCGAACATTACCGAAAAGAGAAGACACCAAGACGGCAGGATCCTCTATGAAAGCAGGGATGGCGGTTCAACCCTGGACATGCGGGTTTTTTATTCTGAAACACCACTGATAGTGAATAGATCGTTTTAGGCTGTTGAATAGGAAAACGGAACTGCTCGACATCAAGGATATCGGCATGACACCGCGCATGATGGAACGCTTCCGCCTGGATGCCATGGATGTGCCGAACGGGGTCATGATCGTGACGGGACCCACCGGCTCCGGCAAAACCACGACGCTCTATGGCTGCGTCAACTACCTGAACAACATGCATTCCAGTATCGTTACTGCCGAAGACCCGGTCGAATACGTCATTGATGGTATATCCCAGTGCTCCATCAATCCGAAAATCGGGCTCACCTTTGAGGAGACCCTGCGCCACATCGTGCGCCAGGACCCTGACGTCATCGTGCTTGGTGAGATCCGGGACACCTTCTCCGCGGAAACCGCTATCCAGGCAGCCCTGACCGGCCACAAGGTTTTGACTACCTTTCACACCGAGGACAGCATCGGCGGCCTGGTCAGGTTGCTGAATATGAACATTGAAGCATTCCTCATCTCTTCCGCGGTGGTGTGTGTCCTGGCCCAGAGGCTGCTGCGCCATGTCTGTCCGTCCTGTGCTGAACCATACCTGCCTACCTCGCTGGACCTGAGCATGCTTGGCTATTCCGCCAATGACCTCATCGGTGCCGAATTCAAAATCGGTCGCGGCTGCCGGGAATGCCGCTTTAACGGTTACCGGGGAAGGCTAGGCGTTTTCGAACTCCTGGTCATGAATGAAATGGTCAAGGATGCAATACTCAATAAAAAGAGCTCATATGAGATTGGGCGGATCAGTATTGAGACGTCCGGGCTCATGACATTGCTGGAAGACGGGCTGGTAAAAGCATCAAAAGGCCTGATTTCGCTCCAGGAAGTTCTGCGTCAGCTTCCACGGATGGGGAAACCGCGCCCACTGCACGAACTCAGACGACTCTCGGGAGAACTATAGTTTTATGAGTGAATCATTAGTAGAATTTATCGACGAGTACCTTTTGGTAAACACGCTGGAACTGCCGGTCTTTCATTCGGTGGCTCTGAAGCTGCAGCAGTTGCTGGCAAAAGGGGACTACAGCATAGATGAGGTCATGGAGCTGATTGTTGCTGACCAGGCCCTTGCCAGCAACATCCTGCGTGCCGCGAATTCACCCTTTTACTCCGGCTTGAGCAGCATATCCACCATCAGGGACGCCATTGTTCGGCTTGGTGCCCAGGAAGTGGCAAATCTGACCATGATTTCTTCGCAGCTGGAATATTACCGGGCAGATAACGAAACCTTGAGCCGGTATATGAATACCCTCTGGAACCACGCCCAGGGCTGCGCCGTGGGATCGCGCTGGTTGGCGGCAAAAACCGGGTTCAAAAATCTTGCCCAGGAAGCTTTTCTCGCCGGTCTGCTCCATGACATCGGCAAGCTGTTCCTTTTGAAAGTCCTGGATGAGCTTGGCAGAACGGGAGAGTTGGGTACAAGGCTTACGGAGGCAATGGTCAAGGAAGTGCTGGAGACCCTGCACACGCAGCAGGGACATGTGCTGATGCAGAAATGGAACCTGCAGGAGATGTATTGGCGGACCGTGCTCAATCATCACCAGGAGGAATGCAGTGCTGACGACATGCTGATGGCTCTGGTTCGCCTGACCAACCTGGCCTGCAAAAAGATTGGTATAGGCATGTACCATGAACCCTCTCTCGTTTTGTTTACTACCCATGAGGCCCAGCTCCTGGGGGTGAAGAAAATTGCACTGGCTGAGTTGGAAATTACCATTGAAGATAGTATTGGAAGTTTTCTCTAGCCAGCCCTGACGCAATGGCGAATATAGTTTTATTATGCCTGATTGACCTTATCGGCATCCATGATCTTGCAAATATACAAGCTAAATTAATCCCTTTTAGAATCGCCGTGGGAATAATAGATTGCGGACCCATCAGTTCAGGCAGCCGTTGAAGTGTGGAGCATACGTGACTCTCAAGGAGCTGGCAAGGAACTGATGTGCGGATGGAGAGCGTCGGTCGTGAAATTTTAATCAGGATCCTGTTTTCTAAAGATATTCAGAAAACAGACGAAGAGGTATACAAAAGGACACAATACCATGCCAAAGTAAAACGAGGTCGTCATGCAGCTTTCCCGAAACATGTCGCTCCAACAATCACAACTGGACGTAGGCCAGTTTACCTTCACCCAGCAGGGAACCAGTGATCTTTCCGCGCCGTTGCCGGCCTCGTCCCAAGACCGGGTGGAGCTTTCCGATGAAGCAAGACGGCCGCATGAGCGGGAGCATTCCGTTGCTCATCTGCGGGGAGCCCATCATGAGCGACAAGCGACCCTCTCGGCGATTTCCAATGTTTTTCAGCAAATAACCGGCGCCAAGGTCAATGATCTGCAAAGCACTACTGCCATGGGTGATATTTCGCCTGTGCTGTCTCAGGACCAGCAGACGGCTGTCGCCGCGCAACAGGCAAACCTCTCCTTTGAGAATAACAGCTTGTCGATCAACGGTTCCATCAACACATCGGACGGCTCCAAGGTCTCTTTTGCTCTGGATATGCAGGTCATGCATGCTTCTGCCAGCACTAGTGCCTTCAGCCTCAACAGTGATGCGGATGGCTATGAGTTTGATTTTGCCGGCAGCTCGGCTGAGCTGTCCAGCACCAGTTTCAGCTTCTCGCTCGAGCGCCGAAGCTCCGGACGGAGTCTCTGCCGGCGGCACCGGACAGGGAAATTTCTCAGTGAAGGACGATCTGAAAGAAGTGCGGCAGGTTCTGAAACCGATGCTCAAGGATTTTTTACATGACGTCGGCATGCCTTCTGACCGGCGCAGCGTCAACCGGCTTCTTCATGCGATAGCGTAACTGCGGTCACTTTACATTCCTTGCCTCAGGGGGGCGTTCCGGTATTCTTCCGTCCCTGGCAAAAGCTGGCAGGGTCTTCCGCAGTACGCCACCAAAAGAGCTGCATCCCTGTTCTCCCTTCCCTCTCCCATTTCCAACATTACAATTATCTCTCAATTAATTATTTATATAGCCTCCTTCACTATTCCTGATACCGGGATATACTTCATCGTATAATCTTGGGAATTTCATCGCAGGAGACGGTGATTACACAGGGGACGTAGCATGTCCGTCCCGCCAGGAGGCAGCTATGGGCAAAAAAGTCTCAAGAAGGGAATTTATCAGGGCCGGGGGTATGGTTGCAGCAATGACTGCGTTGGGAGGATTACCCTTGGAGCTTTTCGCTGCGCAACAGAGGATGGCCCGCTTTCCGGAAAAGGGCGACATGATCCTGCTGACCTCCCGTCCACCGCAGCTGGAAATGCCGCCCAGGTACTTCAACGACCTGATCACGCCCAACGATGCACTTTTCGTACGTTGGCACCTGTCCCAAATCCCCCTGGAGGTTGATCTGGACAGCTGGCGACTCAAGGTGTCGGGACACGTCGGTAATGAGCTGTCCCTGTCAATGGAAGACCTGCAGAATAAATTCGAAAAGGTTTCCTTTACCGCGGTTATCGAATGCTCCGGAAACGGGCGAAGCTTGTTCGATCCGCGGGTTGCGGGGGGGCAGTGGCGTAACGGTGCCATGGGCAATGCGACCTGGACTGGTGCTCGCTTGGTGGATATCCTGGAAAGGGCCGGCATCAAGAAAGATTCCGTCGAGGTTGCCTTTGACGGTCTTGACGGCCCGCCGCTACCGACAATCTCCGATTTCATCAAGAGCATACCCACAGACCTGGCTACGGGTGGTGACGTAATCGTTGCCTACGAGGTGAATGGGGCGCCGCTTCCCATGCTGAACGGTTTCCCGGCCAGGCTGGTAGTCCCCGGTTGGTTCGCCACCTACTGGGTCAAATCCCTCTCCAGCATCAAGGTTCTGAATAAGCCGGAAGCAGGATTCTGGATGAACCCTGCCTACCGGATACCCGACAATCCCTGTGCCTGCGTTTCTCCGGGGACCAAGCCCGCTCATACCATTCCCATCAATCGAATGAATACCCGTTCCCTCATTGTCGAGCCGGTTTCTGGAAGTCTCTTCAGGGTTGGAAAAGTTCAGGAAATCAAAGGGTTGGCTCTGTCAGGCGGTTACGGAGTCAGGGATGTGACGGTATCGGTCAACGGCGGGCAAACCTGGCATGAAGCGGTGTTGGGGCAGGACCTGGGTCAGTACTCCTGGCGGCAGTGGTCCTACAGCTGGAAACCGGAAACTCCGGGGAAATATGTCGTGATGGCCAGGGCGACTGACCGAATCGGCGGTTCGCAGCCATTTGAAAGTCTCTGGAATCCTTCGGGATATATGTGGAACAAGATAGAAACCGTTGAGGTCACCGTTGCTTAGGAGGGAACGCACATGAAAACATACCTGATTCTGCTTGTAGTGGCCGCGGTATTTGCCTTCTCCACCCAAACGACAGGCGCCGCCGAACGCTCCGGCCGGATTCACTCAATTACGCTTCCCAAGGAGTCCGTAGAACTGAAACCGGGGCCAGGACGCGATACGGTCGAGAAATACTGTGCCATCTGCCACAGCCCCGACTATATCATCATGCAGCCACCCTTCCCGGAGAAGAAATGGGGTGAGATCGTCAACAAGATGATCAAGGTGTTCGGTGCGCCGATACCCGCTGAAGCGGCCAAAGAGATTACTATCTATCTTGGTAAGGAATATTCCCGCAACAACTAGTGTCCCGTGCGGCTAATTCATTCACTTGTAATTCTGGTTCTTTTGCCCTCTGGCTGCGTTGTGGTTCCTCGTCAAAGCCCCACTATGACTGCGTCGCCTTGCCTTGCCAGAGGCCAAAATTCCACGAAATTACTGCTGCGAACTAACCGTATGGGATACTAGGGGCAGCTCAGTAGTCCTTTCCCTCATGAGATATTTAATACGGTCAAGCCTTGATGAGTGCTATTTTTCATGTATTTTGGGGAAACAGGGACAACGTCCCTGTTTCCCCAAAATCAATACATAATAATTGGAGGCGTGATGTCTTTTTTTACCTGGAAGGATCAATTTAGTGTGCACGTTCAGGAGATGGATGCTCAACATAGGGAATATTTCGAATTCCTCAATGAAATGCATGATGCAGTCATGAGAGTGGATAAGAAAGAAGTCTTGGAACGCATGTTTTATAATCTGAGGAAATATGCTGAACAGCATTTTGTCGATGAAGAATCACTTATGCGGAAAGTAAACTATCCTGACTTGGCCTTACAGCAGCAACAGCACGCTTTATTCATTACACATCTTAGGGAATTGCAGGACAGTTACAAGGAACAGCAAATTGCAATTCCGGAAAGCACTCTGGCATTCATGAAAGATTGGCTTCTTGAGCATATTTTGCAGCAAGATAAGAAGTATGGGGAGTATTTACTGAACAAAGGTGCACAGGAAATAGGTTGAGAACACTGGCTACTCTGGTACCGCTGAGCCACACATGCCTGATCGACTCGATGGGTATAGCGGGTGCATTATCTGTCAAGCTCGAGGCGAATGACTTTCAGCAGGTCGCCGGGCGGAATCGGCTTGGCAAGCACATTCATTCCCTCCTCGGGAATTGCGCGCTGTTGGAATACATCCGCCGTATAGCCGCTCATGAAGATAACGCGTATGTCAGGGCGGACTCTGCGGATAGTATCGTAGGCTTCCCAGCCGTTCTTGTGCGGCATGATTACATCAAGCAGTAGCAGTTGTACCTCCGCTGCGTGATCCATGAATTTTTCGATCGCATCCTCGCCATTGTTGGCTTCGATGATACGGTAGCCGTTTTCCTGGAGCAGATTTTTTGTCAAGGTCCTTACCGAATAGTCATCTTCGGCCACCAGGACGATTTCCGTGCCTGACGGATAGCTCTCGGCCATCGGCTTGCAATACTTCTGAGGGAAGTCGGTGTCACGACAGCCGCTTTCCTGGTGCGGGATATGGTTGGTTGCGTTTTGTGGCAGGGATTCATCTTCCATGACCACCGGCAGGTAGATACTGAATGTGGTGCCTTTGCCGAGTTCCGATTGCACGTTGATGCAGCCGTTGTGCTGGTCGATGATGCCGTAGACCATGGAAAGTCCGAGCCCGGTACCTTTGCCGACTTCCTTCGTAGTAAAGAACGGCTCGAAGATGCGTTCCCGCGTTTTCGGGTCCATGCCGGTACCCCAGTCGCTGACGTGGATGACACCGTACTTGCCGGGTTCAGCCGAACCGTGGGCATGGGCGAACTCCCGTTCTTTCCTGGTCAGGTCGATACTCATGGAAAACAGGCCTCCTTCAGGCATCGCATCCCGCGCATTAACCGCCAGATTAACCAGTACCTGGCTCAAGAGTCCGGAGTCTGCCATAACCCTGGCCGGCTCGGCACAGAGCGAAACGGTCAGTTCCACATCTTCGCCGATCATCATGGAAAGTAGCGGTTTTGTCTTGACCAGCAGTTCGTTCAGGTCAAGCAGCTTCGGTTCGATTTTCTGTTTCCTGCTGAACGCCAGGAGATCCCGCGTAAGCCTGGCCGCCCTTTCGGAGCATTGCGCGATACTGCTTACGTAGATGCACAAGGGGTCTTCATCGGGTATGCGTTTCTTCAGTAGATGAGCGTAACCTAGGATGGCGGTGAGAATGTTGTTGAATTCGTGGGCGATTCCTCCGGCCAGTTGGCCGACCGCTTCCATTTTCTGTGCTTGGAACAGCTGGGTCGCAAGACGCTGTTTCTCTTCTTCCGACTGTCTGAGGTCGGTGATATCGATGACTACTCCAACCAGGCCGGCCGGTTTACCCGCGATATCAGCGTAGGCAGCTCTGAAGAAAATTACGTTACGTTCCGTACCGTCGGCATGAGCCAGCAGGGTTTCATAGCTCAGTATGTCGTGATTGTCCGAAGCGGTGCTTCCCGCTTCCTTGGGAATTTCCACGAGAGCTGCCAAGTGCAGATCCTGGACCGGTCTGCCGGTGAGTTCCTCTTTCGTTGAACCGAAGAAAGTTTCATAGGCCTTGTTGCATCCCGAAAAATCTCCCTTGTCGTCCGTATAGAAAATCGGGTTCGGAATCGTATCAAGCAGGGTGCGGAGGAATTTCATCTGACCTGTCAGGGCGGTTTCTGCCTGTTTGCGTACCAGTATCTCCTTTTCCAGTTCACTGTTCGATTCCTCGATCTGGGCATTTCGTTCCTCGACGGTACGCCGCAGGAGAAATCCGGAGCGCATGCTCTGTTCCATGGTGTAGCACATGTACATGCCTGTCAGAGAAAATGTTGTCAGAATGAAGGTGTTGCTGAACAGGACGTTTGTCGGGATTTTTGCGTCCCAGATGGCGATTGCCTCGTAGAGAACAAAGGTTATCAAGGTCAGGAGCGAGGCGCTGACAAAACGGAGACGAAAATAAAACATGATGCAGAGAAGCAGACCGGGAAAAGACATGTAGTTTCCCGGAGGAGCGGCCTTGATGATCATCAGCGCTACGCCTGCTCCGGCTGAGAACGCGGCAATGGACTGGGAAACCTGCATCAGGTTGCGAATCTGACGGCTATAGGTGAAAAGGAATATGGCGAAAACCAGCGGGCAGACAAATACGTAACGAATCATCCAGGCATATTCCTTGACGTCAGGAATCACCCAGTAATCGTGGATGCCAAAAAGTATGTACAGGGACATTCCCGCCAGCAGGTCAAGACGAAGATGGGGCAGCCTTCTGGTGCAGTAGTCGTCTCTGAACGCGGCTTCTAGGTCACTGTCCCTGAAGGATAAGGTGAAAGTATTATAGGGTGTCTCTTTCTTTGAGTACATGGCAGCCCCTTGGCG
The DNA here is from genome assembly GCA_963748325.1 of uncultured delta proteobacterium. Taxonomy (GTDB): domain Bacteria; phylum Desulfobacterota; class Desulfuromonadia; order Geobacterales; family Geobacteraceae; genus RPRC01. The sequence continues at coordinate 338,930 of CAVVIJ010000002.1, forward strand.
CGCTCGGATGATGTGTGTACTTCTTGTTGCACTACGGTAAACCCGGAATGTTCCAGCGCGTTATTACTAATAGAGCTTGTGAAAGTAAAAGGCATCATGAGGAGGTGCCGTATGAAAAAACTACTCCTTCTGTTAATGGTCGCCGCACTGCTGGGTGGATGTGTCGTCTATCCGGGCTATGACGGATACTATGATTCCGGTTACTACGGATATCCTTATGGGTATGCCGGACCGAATATCAATCTCTTCTACTCGGGCCACTATGGTTGGTCCGGTCACCATGGCTGGTCTGGTCACCACCATGGTGGGCATGGCGGATGGCATCGGTAAGTAAAGGGGAGAGTAATTGCCCTGATCAGAATAAATAGCCGGTCTGTCAGGCAAATTCCTTCCCGGATGCTGAGCATTATTCCCTTCCGTGATCTGGTCGCGCTTTTGAAGTACAGGTATGACATTTGCTTGCCTTACAGCTTTTTGCGTGGGGTGGCAGCGTAATACAAAAACCGCCAATCGGATGAATTCGAAGTGGCGGTTTTTGTGTTGTGGCCCTTTTTACTGGCGGCAATGTGTGGATATTTATTCATGGAAGTGCTTTCTGTATTGGTATTAATTGTTTATTAACCAATTTTTTACCAAATCTTAAAAACAAATGCTATCTAATTTTTCTGCAGTAATGGTTTGGTTGCTGGTGGGTAGATTAGTGGGGATTTTGCTTCTTTTGTGAAACGTCTCGTGGGAACCTCAGTAAACACATAGCAGAAAATGTGAAGGGGCGACCCTTTTGCACCCCAGCGATGTCCTGATCCGGATCCGCATCGCATAAGGGTCGGACGAATAGTTGTTACGTTTTCGTTCATGGTTTCTCCAAATATCTTAAAGCTCGTCTGCTTCCATTGCCTCCAGGTCACAGGCAAAGCTGTCCAAATCCATCTCGTCCAGAAGATCTGCCGGAGTCGAGAATTGCGCCAGATAGTTTTCGGCGATTTCCAGCGCTCCCGGGATTTGAAGAATGCGTCGCATCAATAATTCGACAATGTGCGCGGAACTTGCTGATGACTTCGGAATCACGACCCCGAGCTTTTTAATCACCGCTTCCAGCGAAAGTTTGGATCCACCCTGTTGGTGAAGATCAATCCAGTCCCTGACCAAAACCTCCAGACCCTCTGCAAGATTCATGGATTCCCTCTTTTTTGTTCAATAAATGAATTTTCTGCCATCGTACCAGTAATCTTCCGACCTGCCTGCTACTTTTTGTTGTTTTGCCCTGCCAGGTAGCTGGTTATGAGGCACCGATAGGACGGCAGGTGGTTTGACAAGAGGGTGCCGAGTCCTTCGACGTCATTCCGCCAATCGCGATGCAGTTCGCAGGCAGCGCCAAACCAGGTCATGAGCTGGCAGCCGGCCGCTGCCATCCGTCCCCAGGCGGCATCTCTTGTGGTTTTGTTGAAGGTGCCGGATGCATCGGTAATAACGAAAACCTCGTAACCCTCTTCACGCGCCGATAATGCCGGAAAGGCAACACAGACTTCCGTGACAATACCGGCAATGATCAGTTGCTTCTTTCCCGTCGCCTTTATCGCCTCTACGAAATCCTCGTTGTCCCAGGCATTGATCTGGCCGGGGCGTGCGATGTAGGGGGCGTCGGGAAACAATTCCTTCAGTTCCGGGAGCAAAGGACCGTTCGGGCCGTTTTCGAAACTGGTGGTGAGAATCGTTGGCAGTTTGAAATATCTGGCCGTATCGGCCAAGGCGAGAACGTTGTTTTTGAAATCATCGGGTGAGAAGTCCTGAACAAGATTGCATAGGCCTGATTGGTGATCCACGAGCAGCACGGCTGCATCATTTTTGTCCAGGCGATTATATCTGAATTCACTTGTCATGGTATTTTCCTCTCTTGATGGGAATGGTATGTCCAGTGGGGGTCGGACCAGGTTGCCTTCTACGACAATTTTATCAGATCGGGCGCCAGTCTGCAGCCATGACAAAAATAAAGACTCACTGACTGTTACAGCCCTTTTCTACAGGTTGTACGTTAGCGGTTTTGATTATTTATTGGAGAGGCATGTTGACGAAAGCACCCGGTATTTCCAATGGTTTTCCTGCAAGCTCATGGTTTTTTCACTCCTGCTGTGTCATACTATAAGCATGCAAAGGGGGTGTTTGTATGAGATGTGAATACAACGACGGCATGACAATCGACTATTCGGGCTCACTCAAGGTACGAACGGGAAATGACATACAAGGTGTCCTTGTAAGAGAAGGCGGCATGCCCGAGACGATTAAGCATAAGCTGGATAGTGCCGCGCATAACCATGACTGTTCCGAGCTTCGGAAGATTTCGGAAGAGTTGACACGGACCGATTGTGGTAGAGTGTGCATAAACTGAACTGAAACCGTGTAATGGTGCGTTGCGCTTTAAATATAAGGCCCCGGGACGATAAGGTTCCGGGGCCTTTGTTGCTTGAAAATGAAGATAGCATACTATGGTCAGGTTACCATGGTGCAAACTTGAGATTCCAGACCGAGGGTGCACGTTTGTAATTTCGAATCGATGTGTTCAAGTTGGAGCTTATTTGATATGTTTTGGGTGTCAAGTTGCCCTAACGCGTCAGCCAGAGGTACTTGGTTACTGATAAAGAATACCCCGTACCTAAATTCCGATCCTGATTTCTGGTGCTCATTCCCTGCGTGTCGTCAAGTTCATAAAGATCTTTCTATATCATGCAACAGTATGATATTGAAAGGAGGAACCAATTTAATTAAAGCAGGATTACGCACATGAACTTTTTTCGACGCTTTTCCCTTCGCGCGAAAATGAGCATCATCATATTTGTCGTCGGTTTTCCTGTCGTAGCGGCAACATGTTTTCATCTTTGCGTGATGTATCATGATGATTATAAAAAAACCGAGCAGGCTGCTCTTGCCACCGCGCAATCGATAGCTTATCAATACAATAACCGGGTCGAAGGTATCCGGAACCTCCTCACGGCCCTGTCTACTTTCCCTGAAGTACGGCACAAAGACAGGACCGCCTGCACTGCAATAATCCGTAAAATACTTTTGCAAAGCCCTCCGAGCATGAATATCGGGATCGCCGACCTGAAGGGAAATCTCATTGCCTCAGGGGTTCCCGCTCACTTCAACATCGCGGACAGGAAATTTTTCCGCGATGCTCTGCGCACCGGGCGCTTCAGCGCCGGGGAATGTTTCGTCAGCCGCACAGCAGGCAAACCGGCCATCAGTTTCGCTCTTCCTGTCCCGGATTCGGCAGGCAAACCAATTGCCGTCCTCTACGAGACGTTTGACCTGAGCCAATTCAATAAAATCTTTGATGCACGGAAACTTCCCGCGAACTCGGTACTCACCCTGACCGATTACAAGGGTTCGGTTCTCTACAACTATCCCGGCCAGGCGCAGGTCAAGCCGGGCATTGCCGACAAGTCTGTTCTGCGTGGGCACCTTACCGGACCCGACGAGGAGGGGGTATTCGTTGAAAATGGACCTGGCGGCGTTAAACGGCTGTCGGCCTTCAAGCGTCTGCGCCTCCATCCCGACGAGTCGCCCTACATCTATATCCGGGTCTCAACACCTGAAAACTCCGTGCTCGCGGGACTCCACCGCTACATTGTGCGCTCGATTACGCTGTTTGTCCTGGTGGCTTTATTCGCGATAGGATTGAACCATTTTCTCGTGGGGAGATTTTTCGTTGTGCCTATCGAACGTCTGGCTTCCGTTGCCGGGGCGGTGGCAAAGGGCGATCTTTCCGTCAGGACCGGCCTGCAGGACTCGGGCGCCGAGGTGGGCGTTCTGGCGAAGTCATTCGATACGATGGCCGCCGCGCTCGAGACCCGTCTACGCGAGAGGTTCCAGGCAGAAGCCCTACTCAAGGCAAGCGAAGAGAAACTCCATGAGATATTCGATCACATGAGCGATGCAATCTTCATCTTTGCCATCGATGGAGGGGTAATCCTCGAAGTAAACAAGGCCATGTGCGACATGTACGGCTACGGTTATGACGAGGCATGCAGGCTCTCTATCGAGGACATAAGTCAGGGCGAGCCGCCCTTCAGCAAGCAGGAAGCCTTGTCAATGATGAGCCTAGCAGCTAAAAAGGAACCCCAGGTCTTCGAATGGCTGAGCAGGCGGAGAGACGGCCACCTCTTCTGGTCGGAAATGAGCATGCGCCGTGCGACGATCAGCGGCATCGACAGCCTGATCACCCTGGTTCGCGACATCTCGGAAAGAAAGATCGCGGAAGAACAAATCAAGTCGCAGGAAGCGCAACTGCGGACGCTTATCGACAATCTGCCCTTCCAGCTCTGGGCCATGGACTCGAACGGACGCTACTTCATGCAAAATGCCGTTAGCAGGGAGTGCTGGGGCAACACTATCGGGAAAAAGCCCGAGGAAGCAACGATTCAGAAAGGCATCGTGAAAAAATGGCTCAGTGACAATAGCAGGGCGTTTGCCGGAGAGGTAGTAAAGGGCGAGGTCACGTATCCGGTCAATGGCGAGAACCGTCACTTTTACAACATCATTGCTCCCATTAAAACCGATCAGACCCTCCTCGGGATCATGGGGGTCACTATCGACATTACTGAGCGTAAAAGCCTTGAAGCGCAGCTGTATCATGTGCAAAAACTGGAAGCGGTCGGCCAGCTTGCCGGCGGGATTGCGCACGATTTCAATAATATCGTTACCGCAATTATCGGCTACAGTCACTTGCTGCAAAACAAAACAGCCTGGGATTGTTCCATACCCGGTTTTGCCGGACAAATAAGGAACTGCGCAGAGCGGGCCGCGGAGCTGACCAGGGGGCTGCTCGCCTTCAGCAGAAAACAGGTCATGCTGACCCAGGAGCTGAACCTTGATGAGGTAGTGGCGCAGCAACAAAATATGCTAAAAATCTTCGTTGGCGAAAATATAGACTTCCGGCTGCAGTTGGCCGGGGAAGAACTGGTCGTTCTGGCAGACAAGGGCAAGCTGGAGCAAATTCTGATGAATCTCGTAGTGAACGCGAAAGATGCCATGCCCAATGGCGGTTTACTGGAGATATGCACGTCATCAATAAACATGGATGATCAATTTATCAAACAGCATGGCTATGGGGTGCCGGGTGGGTACGCCTGTGTTGCCGTCAGAGACACGGGTTGCGGTATGACCCCGGAAACACAAAAGAAAATATTCGAGCCTTTCTTTACAACGAAGGAGGTTGGCAAAGGGACCGGGCTCGGGCTGGCAATAGTCTACGGAATGGTGAAGCAGCACAACGGTTACATTACCGTGGATTCAACACCGGGTAAAGGGACTGTTTTCATGATGTACTTGCCGCTGGCTGGCGCGAAAGAGAAATTACACCCTGCTGTACAGGGCAGCAATTTTCCATCCTGCGATGGCATGCCAGGCAAGTGCTCGGATCAGCCGAACCAACCGAGTGCCTGAGCAAGCCTTTCTACACCGGAATTCAAGGTGAATTACCTTATTCGTGCAGGTACTGCCCCTGTGTTTATTGGGCTCAGATAGGGCGGCAGCAAACCTGTTTCCCTTGTTTTGTGAGGCACCTCTAAATCACATGCCAGGATCCTGTGTAGGGGTTGTTTTCCGCGGGACTCCCGCTTTCTGTTAGTACCACTTTATCGTACAATTCAGACTTCTGTTTTTCGGTGAGCGTCTGTGAGTCCAGGAAGTACTTGGGTGTGCCTCTCCTCCGGTAGGTCTCCGCTTCATCTGAACCTCCAGAGGTGTATTTCGGCTACGCTGTTCACCTGTCAGTCAGGCTTTCTACGGGCAGGCACCGGTGTTGCTCGATGTTCCCGGATCACTCCACGTCCAGGAAGTCAGCTCATAGGGGTCCGGTTTTCTCCAGGCTTGCCACCACACGACAGCTTCCGCCCGTTTCTCAATACCATTCACCTTCACCTTCAACGTGAGCCGATAATTCATTCCGGCAACGACCTGTTCTTCCGCTCTCAGGATTTTTACCAGTTTTAACGTGGTGGACTGTCCTCCTTTTGCCTCCTGCATTGCCTTTTCCATCGCCCTGATCGCGAAGTCGGCCGCATCTACCACCTCCTGTTGGGTACGTGACGCTTTAACATATCCACCCAGCCTGGGTGGTTGTGCAATACAGGCGACGATAAAGGACGTACTGAATAGGATGCATAAGAGAGTGATTCTGCACTTCATAGGTATTTACCTTTCTTGTGCTCGGGCACACCGCTGCAGGTGACATGTTGGGTAATTCGTGGCGTACGTCAATACGTCACCAGCGTTCAGGTTCCCACGACCAGGTCATTGTACCGATTGGTTCGATGCAAACTTCAGGTGGTGTATGTGCGAGTTGAATCTCTCTCCCGAGGTATTTGTAGCCCTGCCCGCACATCTCGGCAGACCCGCTCCAGCAAGTCGGGACGTAGCACTGTCAGAGTGAACCCGCAAGCCGAGAAAGCAAACATCAGAATGGGCACCATTGCCAGCAACGAGAAGTAGGTGATGGCTCCTGCGAACTGGTTTCCCAGCCGGGTGGCATATCGGGTGATCATCCGGAGCACGTGCGCCACCGCCGGTACCTGCTGCAGTTTTTTGCCCTTTTTCTCTACGTGCTGAAAGATCGTTGCCACTGTTCATCTCCCTTCGTACTCAACGAACTCAATGGGTGACAAAATTCAGGATTATCCCATTGTGCCGTGAGCAATATGAAGGTCGTAAAACCTTACTGACCATGGGTCACTGTGAGACGCTCTGAAGCTCGGCTTTCCAATGTTTACCAACATCCAGGAGAAGGGAGCGCTGTTGCTGCAACGTCCCAATTTCGACAACTAAGTCTCTTGCATCGCGATTTTGCTTTCTGGCTTCGTCCAGTTGACGCATTTTTTCGGAAATCTTGGCGTCAATCATGGCAAGGGCTTGGTCATTGACTTTTACTTTACGTTGCAATTCCTGGATGGCTTTTTTCCAAATTTCTGCCTGACCTGAGTCTCCCGCAGACAACGCTTCTTGCACAAACAGGAAACTGGCAGCTATTAGCACAATAATAAAAAGAGACGAAAAAGTTCTCCGCATTTTATCTCCATTTCGGGCCGAAAGTTGACTGGATGTCTTTTTTGCAATTCACATTTTGCCCGGTCCATTTATTCCGCAAATGGGCAATGGTGGTCGCGTCTAAACATTGACAGCCACTTTTAACAGTATCAGGGGGACAACAATCCAAGCCTTCGGGACATGACAATACTTTGCCCTAACTTTGAAACTTTGCCCTCTAGACCGCATTTGTTTGTTGCGTACTTATCTGAGTTGTTTTCCGTATTCATGGCGAAATTGTAGAAGCAACTATTTGCCAAAACCGGAAAGCAGGCACCATTAAATTTCTTGCACAGTAATGTTTGGCGAGGGGTTTGGACGTAGGACAAGGCGGTTGAAACTTGCGTTGCCCCACGACTGTAGCATCCCGATAACCTGGTTCCGGCTAAATCAGCGCCGCAATTCCGTCGGTATCGCAGGGAGCCAGCCGAAATGCAGCACCCCCCACAGCCCGATCAGGATCGCCTCTGCAGCATCATGCCGGAGTGACGAGGGGCGTGCGGCGCCTGACCAGTCGATGATTTTCCGGGCAATCTCGCCAGCGTGTTTCTTCGCCTCCGGCCCACTGCGTCGTTCGCGTGGAAAGAGAAACAGTTCCCTCCAGACCTCGGAGCCGATGCGACGAATCGGTATGCTGCGCTGTGCAGCTTCCTTCTCCCAGACCACGGCCAGGTTACCGCCCCCTTCGATGACCAGGGTTGTCAGTCCGGGCAGCTCTTTGAGGATCCCGTGGGCGCCGCGCCTGAGGCGCTCGGTGGTGCCGAAGTTGTGCGAGCGGTACCAGATCAGCCTGCCGTCTTCTCCGTAGAGGGCGAGGCCGGTTTTTAGGCCGAGATCAACCGCGAGGAGGGTTTTCATCGTTATGCCGTCCCTGTCCTGGATAGTGACTATTTCTTTACCCTGTGTAGCAAATGGGCAAACCAATTGCCATTGAATTAATTTTTTATCTGCAGCAGGGAGCCGAGACGCAAATTGAAAAGTCGCGATCCTTATGATACGATGGAAACGGAATTTCTTCATGTATACAAAATTCAATGCAGCAAAATGGAGCATTTACCGTGTCTTTTCGAACCATAGAATGGCGTGACAATAAGGTCGTGATGCTGGACCAGACCAAGCTTCCCGGCGAGGAAGTTTACAATGAATACGGTGATTTCAAGAGCGTGGCCGAGGCGATTCGCGGCATGGTCATTCGTGGCGCACCGGCCATCGGGGTGGCCGCTGCCATGGGGATTGCCTTGGGAGCGCGAGAGATTATTGCCGATACCCATGAGTCTTTTTTTCAGCAGCTCTCCAATATCTGCGACGTGATGGCTGGGACCCGCCCCACGGCGGTGAACCTCTTCTGGGCTATCGAGCGCATGAATCGCGTGGCGGAGGCCAACCGGGAACGCGACCTGAACGGTATCCGCGAGATCCTCAAAATGGAGGCGATTGCCGTCGAGGAGGAAGACCTGCGGATCTGTCGCGCCATCGGCGCCAACGGGGCTGCCGTAATCCGCGAAGGGAATACCGTTCTTACCCATTGCAATGCCGGTGGCCTGGCAACGGCGGGCTACGGTACTGCCCTCGGGGTCATCAGGGCGGCCCATGAACAGGGCAAGAACATCCGGATCTTTGCCGACGAGACGCGCCCCTTGCTCCAGGGGGCGCGACTGACCGTCTGGGAACTGATGAAAGACAATATCCCGGTTACCCTGATTACTGATTCCATGGCCGGCTATTTTATGAAAAAAGGCGAGATCAGCTGCTGCGTGGTGGGCGCCGACCGCATTGCCGCCAACGGTGATACCGCAAACAAGATCGGTACCTATTCCGTGGCGGTGCTGGCCAAGGAGAACAAGATTCCCTTCTATGTTGCCGCACCCCTGTCCACCTTCGATCTTTCCCTCGATTCCGGCGAGGCGATTCCCATCGAAGAGCGCCACGCCCATGAGGTTTCCCATCTGGCCGGTTTTTCCGTGGCGCCAACCGGAGTCAAGGTCTGTAATCCGGCCTTCGATGTGACTCCTGCCCGCTATATTACCGGGATTATTACCGAAAAGGGTGTGCTCTCCGGAGATTTCCGCCGTCGCATCAGTGAAGTGGTGGGGAAATGATTGGCCGCTCCGGCCTGGTGGCTGCATTTCGCGAGAGTCTGACTCCCCGCGAAACGGAGGAAAGCAACCAGGCCCTTGAGTCTCTTCTTGCAGCCCAAGGTTTTCTGCCTCCGGCCCGCTCCTGTGCCAACCTGCGGCTGATGGCCGCCTTTTTTGATCCGAATCTTCTGGCGGAGATTGCAGTCGCCTCCCTGGATACACCCTCGCCGGACCAGGCCCTCAACGGATTGGAGCGGATTGCCGGTGTAGTTGAACGCGAGGATCTGCTGTTTGTCTGCGCTGATCCGTTGCGTCGTGCCCAGCTCCTTGTTCTCTGCGGTTCCTCACCTTTTCTCACCTCGATCTTCTTCCGTTGCCCCTCTTCCCTCCGTGATCTTTTCGTGCCGGGTGCTATCGATACGGCAAAGGCTTATCATGAAACGGTTGCCCAGTTGCGGGCCCTGGTCCTGGAAACAGCTGACTACAAGGAGCTGTTTCCGATCTTTCGCCGCTTCAAATATGCCGAGGTGCTGCGGATTGCCGCCCGGGACCTGAACGGTCTCGCCCCCCTCGAAGAGGTGATGGGCGAGTTGGCCGACCTGGCAGCCGCTGCTTTGCAGGTTGCCTATGAGGCCTGCCGGCGTCTGCAGGTCCGTGAGCATGGCGCACCGCTGATGCAGACCCCGCACGGGGAAGAGGAGGCGGACCTGGTAATTCTCGGTATGGGCAAGCTGGGCGGCCGGGAACTGAACTTCTCCTCGGATATCGACCTGATCTACTTTTACTCGTCAGACGAGGGGCAAACGACCGGGGTGCCACAGCCGGACGGTTCGCTGAAAGGGAGCATCTCCCTCCATGTTTTTTTCGTCAAGCTGGCCGAGATGATCAGCAAGGTTATCTCCCAGGTGACCGAGGACGGTTTCGTCTTCCGGGTGGACATGGGCCTGAGGCCGGAGGGCAAAAGCGGCGATCTGGCTCTGTCCCTCAACTCGGCCGAGATCTATTACGAATCGTGGGGCCAGTCGTGGGAACGGTCGGCGATGCTGAAGGCCTGGCCGGTTGCCGGGTCCATGGATGTGGGTGAAGAGTTCCTGCGGATGATCGAGCCGTTCATCTACCGGAAATACCTGGACTACACCCTGGTCGAAGACATGATGTCCATGAAGAAGAAAATCGACAGCTCCCTGGCCAGCGACCGGGGCGGGGAGGATAATATCAAGCTCGGCCGGGGCGGGATTCGGGAGATCGAGTTTTTCATCCAGGCCCTGCAACTGGTTTTTGCCGGCAAAAATGCCGCCCTGCGCCAACGGAATTCGCTGCAGGCCCTGACCGACCTGAAGAATTCCCACATTATCAGTGAGGGGGACTGCAGCGCCTTGAGCGAGGCGTACCGCTTCCTACGCATCGTCGAGCACCGGATCCAGGTGGTGAATGAGCGGCAGACTCACAGTTTGCCCAACAGTGAGGAAGAGATGCAGCTTCTGGCCCGCCGTTGCGGTTTTCTGGAAGAGGGCGGCCTTACCGCATTCAGGGCGACCTTGGAGGGGCACCGGCAGCAGGTATCCGCCCGCTACGGCGACCTGTTCCTTTCACGCGACAAGCGCAAGGAGGAGGTTGCTCCGGAGATATCTTTCCTTTTCGAACCGCATACCGATCCGGACCTGGTGAAGGACATGTTGGCAGAGCGGGGATTTGAAGAGGTCGACACAGCTTACGAGAATCTGCTGCTGTTGCGGAATGGCCCACCCCGTACCAAGCTCGCTCCCCGCAACCGGCGGTTGCGGGAAGAAATCGCGCCGTATCTCTTCCTGGAGATCATTGCAACGCCCGATCCGGACCTGGCCCTGGCCAACTTGGAAAAATTCCTCCGGGCCGTGGGGGCGAGAACCAGTTTCTATGCGTTGCTGGCGGAAAATCGCGAGATTGCCAAGCTGCTGATTCCCCTGTTCGGCATGTCTGAGTTCCTCTCGAAGATCTTCATTCTGGCTCCTGAACTGCTCGATGCCATGGTTTCCCGCTCTTTCCCGCCCCGGAAGAATCTTGCCGAGTCGAAAGCCGAACTCGACGCTCTTCTGTCCCAGGCGGACGATTTCGAACAGAGTCTCGACATCCTGCGCAGGTACCGAAATGAGGAGTTCCTGCGTATCGGTATGCATGACATATACGGACACCTGGACCAGTCGGAAATCGCCGGGCAACTGACGATCCTGGCCGAGGCCTGTCTTGCCACCGCCATCGAGATCGCCAAACGGGAGCTTTCCCGCTTCGGTGTACCCACTTTTGTTGACGAGAACGGTCTGGAACAGGTGGCCAGTTTCGTGGTGATCGGCATGGGCAAGCTGGGCGGCGGGGAGCTCAACTACCATTCGGACCTTGATATCATCTATGTCTATGATTTACAGGGCAGCACGAACGGCGAGAAGAGTATCTCCAATCGCGAGTATTTCGCCAAGCTGGGGCAGAAAATCATCTTGATTCTTTCCACCCCGACCCGGGAAGGCTATGCCTATAAAATCGACACGCGGCTCCGCCCTTCGGGAAATGCCGGTCCATTGGTCACGTCGCTGGAGTCATTCGAAAGTTACCATCACGAAGAGGCGCAGATCTGGGAGCGTCAGGCCCTGACCAAGGCGCGGCTGGTGTATGGCGAAGATCCTCTCCGGGAGAGTATCGAGCAGGTCATCAGCGAGACCGTCTACGGCAGCAGCGCGAACCGGGAAGTGCGGGGGGAGATTCACCGGCTGCGGATGCGGATGGAACATGAACTGGCGAAAGAGACTGCCGGAAGCTACAATATCAAGACCGGTCGCGGCGGTATGGTGGATGTTGAGTTCGTGGTGCAGTACCTGCAGCTGAAATTCGGCCGTGACTGCCCGGAAATCCGGAGAGTCGCGACATTGGAGGCGTTGAAGGCCATTCGCGACGTCGCTCTGATCAGTGAGGAAGATTTCCAGATCCTGCATGACGGCTATACCTTCCTCCGGCACCTGGAAAACCGGTTGCGGCTCATCCACGATTACTCCATGAATGCCTTGGGCGGCTCCAGGGGGTACCTGAACAGGCTGGCTCGGCGGCTGGGCTATGAGGAAAAATTGCGGAATCCGGGCGAGGCGCTGATGGCCGACTATGAGCGGATTACCTCGGGGGTGCGGCAGGTATACGACCGGGTTCTCGGTCAGGAAGACAGCTGAAGGTAAACAAAAAGCCCCGGATAGAACCGGGGCTTTTCTTTGTGGCGGTGTGCGAGGTGGACATGGACTCTCGCAAGAGGCCCTTTCGGAAAGCCATGCTCAGCTATTCGCCACCGAATTTTCCGATGCCAGTACTACCCGCTCATCCCTGATGGCGGCCAAGTGGGAACTGTGCTGGATCAGGGTGTAAAAATTCAGGTATTTGGCCACTTCGACGGATTGCGAAGTCTTTCTGCCGAAATATCTGCCGGCCTGAGGGAATACGTCGGTTACCACTTTGTCGTCATAGAGGGCAAAATCGAAGGAGTTGTTCGTGTCCCTGCCGCTGATGCCGCTAATGACCGGAAGTTCCTCGCGGAAAGCGATGCGGACTTCTATCCCGTCGCGCAACTGGGCCAGAATGATCCTCTGAACGGACGGCTCAGCCAGGTCGTCATTGTTGATTACGAAGGTGCGGGTCAGCTTGACGCCCCTTTGCAGGGCGCGAAGGTTGGCCTGGTAGAAATTGAGCAACACCCCGCGACTATCCCAGCCCTCAGTGAGGGGGTCCACTGCATGTACCTGCCGGACTGCCTGGTCCATTTGCTTCGCTGCCTCAAGATAAAACTCGCTTTCTTCAAGGGGAATGTACCCCTGCTGGAGCATCTGGATGGTTTTCATGGTGCCGGCCATGATCTCCTGGGCCTTTGTCCGGCACTCCGGATCGGTAATCCCGGCAAGGGCAAAGGTTGTTTCGTGTGCTTTGCTGTACTGCTCCAGCAATCCTTCCCGCGTGGTTTCCATCTCTTCCCTGATCAGGTAGGTGGCAAGTGACAGCAGAATGCCGATGCCGAAGATGATGTAGGCTGCCTCCTTGTAGTGCAAGACCAAATGAAAAAGAAGCGCAAGTCCTGAACCGGTGATAAATTCGACAAAAATGGCCATATTGTGAGTTTTGATTTTCAAGGGTTACCTCCGGTTTGAAGAGAATCCGCCGTGCGTAGGGATCACTCTCGATATGCTGCAGCACGCTGGTTTTCCTGGATATGAATCTGCGGATCAGCTGACGTGAGATGGGATAGTCATGGGGGGAACGGCGGAGGCCCAACGTACGGGCATTATGTAGGTCTGAGAATTGTAATTATTTTGTTACCATACATCAACTTTTCGAAAACGTCAATGGTCATGAATACTGGACTTGAGCGGCGCGCTATGTCGCAACGGGCAGGCAGCCGACCAGTGTCTGTTACAGCTCTTTCAGGAAGACCAGCATGCTGGAGCCGTCAGGAAGATAGCTTTCGATCAGACCTACTCTGCGGAAACCGGACTTGTCGTAAAAGCGGATGGCCCGAGCAAAAGTCGGGCTATCGTAGGTTTCGATAAAAAGCTTGCGATAACCGAGGGCCCGTGCCGCCTGCTCCGTTTCCGTCATCAACCGGACTCCCAAACCGGACCCTTGCAGCTTCGGCGACAGGGCAAACCAGCCGAGCCAGACGTTTTCCTCCGGACCCCATTCGTAGTGATGCAAGCCGGTCACCCCGGCCAGCGTTCCGTCCACCAGCAGAGCGAAATAGTGCCGCCCGTCTGCAAGACCATGTGCGGTGAGCTCGAAATGCCGTCCAATGGTCTCCCTGGCCCAGGCGCCTTCATCAGGATTCATCGCTTCGCCGATCAGGTCTGACGCTTCGTCAGCCAGCTCTGAGGACAGATGCCGCAATTGTGTAACCGAGACAAATCTCATGGGTTCTGCTTTCAATCAGGCCGGAGGTTCCGCAACCATGACGTTATTCCGACCTGCTTCCTTGACCCGGTAGAGAGCCCTGTCGGCGCGTTTCACTAACTGTTCAGCGCTTTCGCCCGCGGAAATTTCGGCGACACCGATGGATAAACTGGTCCTGACTTCGTTGCCGTCGAGAACAAATTTGCTTTCGCGCACCTGGCAACAGACTTTTTGGGCCGCATCGGCGGCCGCGGTTGCGGTTGCTTTCATGAGAATTGCCGCGAACTCGTCTCCGCCGAAGCGGGCGACAAAGTCGGTGGCGCGGAGGGTCGACTTGATTTTGTATGTGACACCTTTCAAGACCCGGTCGCCGCCCGGGTGGCCATGGGTGTCATTGATATCTTTGAAATTGTCCACATCGATGATCATGAGTGAAAAGGCGTCACCGTAACGCTCCCAGAGACGAACCATCTCCCGCAGTTTTTCATCGAAGCAGGCCCGGTTGGCCAATTGAGTCATGCCGTCAACGCGTACTTCAGTCTTGAGGGCTTCGATCTGCTGGCGCTGGTTGGCCAGTATTTCCCGGGAGTGGAAAAGTTCCCGCTTGAGGGTGCTGTTGCTGGAGATTACCCGATCGATTTCCGTCAGCAGTTGAGAATGGACCTCCCTGAGGTCGTCGGGAATGGCCATATGGTCGATGGTGTTCCGAACATCACCCAGGGTCTGGGAAGAATCGCTTGCTGCCTGGTCGGTGCGCTGTATGACGTTGGCAAGGCTAAGCAGAAGTCCTCGGATGGTCTGGGCGGTGTCGCTGATCTGCTGTTCCCGAGCATCGACCGGCCGGGTTGCCGCATCTTTTGTTTCCTTCAGCACTTTCCGGGCAGCGAGTCTGCGGCCGAATGACCTGCCGATAAACGAAAAGGGGGCGGTGACAATCTTCCCCAAGGAATCGAGAAAATGATTGATCCCTTCCGATTCGATCATTCGCGCCAGCGGATGGAGGATGATGCCGAGGACGATGCCAGCGCTGAGAATGATGATGAAATGCTCTAGCTGCATGGTGTTTTCTCCTGTTGGACGGTTAACCGGGGCTGGTTTTAACTGTCGGTTTCCCGCTTCATGCCGAGAAATAGTCCCATCTTGAAATTGCGGTAGACGCAGTCGGTGTCGCTGAAGCCCGCTTCCTGCAGCCAGCGGAGTTGGTCTTCCATCAGTGCATCCCGGTCATAGGCGAGCCGTCGTTCTATGCCGGCCTTGATCTCTTCGTCGGAAGCCCCGGCTCGGCGCATTTTTTCATACCAGTTGTTGCAATAGAATTCTTCCAGGAAGGGTGTCGGCCCTTTGATCAAGTCGATATTGATAAAGACTCCCGTTTTCCGGAGAACCTGGAAGACCTGCCGGCACAGTTCCTGTTTGTCCCGGTCATCCAGGTGGTGGATGGAGAGGCTCGAGATGACCAGGTCAAAGGATCCCGCATCGCCGAGGGTTCGATAATCCGCCGTGACATAGCGGAATTGTCCCGGGAAATTTCGGAAACGCTCGCGGGCCACGTCCAGCATTTTTTCGGCGACATCATAGAGAACAAAGTTCCCTTTCGGGCACCTTTCCAGGATGTGCTGGGAAAAGAGACCGGTGCCGGCGCCCAGGTCAAGGACTTCGATGGTGTCACCGGCAGGGAACGGGATAAGCTCTTTCGCAACATTGAAGAGGTCTGTATAACCGGGGACCGCCTTGCGAATCCAGTCGTCATAGTACTGAACCGTCTCGTTGAATGCTTCGTCGATTGCCATTGCCGAATCCTTTTCATTACCGCCTCTGTCCTGGTTATGAGGCGGAAGAAGTATGTTCTGATTTGTTTGTAGCGCAGAAGCCAATGGAGTGCAAGTAATTGAGTGAAGAATATGAATACGCTTTACCGGGGCTGGCTCCATGGGCCGAAGCGTTGATTTTATTATTGATTTATTTGCTGTGCCCCCTATACTACGCATCATGTGCATACGACGAGTTATCCTTTTGTCATGGTGTCTCCTGTTGGCTGCCTGTGGAACCACCGGCCACCGGGTCATGGTGGAGCAGGGTTTGCCGGGACAGCTCCCCTGGCAGCGTCCCTACAGCGTGGATGGTGAGCGTTATGTGCCGCTGGCAGATGCCGCAGGGTATCGGGAAGAGGGTTTGGCTTCCTGGTACGGTGCCGAGGAGGATGGTGGACTCACCAGCAACGGTGAGACCTTCGACATGTACCAGTCGACTGCCGCCCATAAGACCTTGCCCCTTGGCTGCTATGTCCGGGTCACCAATAAGCTGAACGGCAAACAGACGATTGTTCGGGTGAACGACCGTGGACCTTTTGTTGCGGGGCGAATTATTGATCTTTCCTACCGTTCGGCCCGAGACCTGGGTATTGTTGGTTCCGGCGTGGCGCCGGTACTGATCGAGGTTGTTTCCCAGGGATCCACTTCCTCTCGCCCGCAGAGCGCTGCAGCTGCCGGCGGAGCCTATATGCTGCAGGTGGCCTCCTTTGCCGATCCGGAATCGGCACGACAATTGTCGGAGCGGCTGAAGAAGGATCTGACCTTTGCTACGGTTCGAGAAGTGCAGACAGGAAAAGGTCGCTTCTATCGAGTGTATGTCGGCCGCTTCTCTACTCGGGCTGCCGCAGAAGAGGCGCGGTTGAACCTTTCCAGCACCGGCTATCCCGACGCCTTTATCGTTACTCCGTGACAAGGGCCTGTAGATGGATCGCTATAACCTGATCAGCTTCTGCGGCATTTTCCTGCTGGCGGGGTTTGCCTGGCTCCTCTCCGCCGACCGGCGCAGCGTACGCTGGCGGCTTCTTGGCTGGGGAGTGGGGATTCAGCTGCTCTTTGCTTCGTTCATCTTTCTCTTTCCCGCCGGAACCTCCCTGTTCCTGGCGGCAAACGATGCCATTGTCAGGGTGCTGGATGCCGCGACCGCCGGATCGCGTTTCCTCTTCGGTCGCCTTGCCATTCCTCCTGGTGCAACCGGTGGAACAGGGGAAACCTCTCTCGGATTTATTCTTGCCTTTCAGGCCTTCCCGACCATCGTTTTTTTCTCTGCCCTGATGGCCATTCTCTACTACTACGGCATTATGCAGCGGATTATCCGGGTATTTGCTCGTTTCTTCAGCCGCTTCATGGGGGTTTCCGGCGCCGAATCGCTGGTGGCTGCGAGCAATATCTTCACCGGGGTAGAGTCCGCTCTGGCGGTGCGGCCCTTTCTGTCCGGCATGACACGTTCTGAGCTCTGTACCATTCTTACGGTCGGCATGGCCACTGTTTCCTCCAATGTCATGGCCCTCTATGTCTTTACTCTGAAGCCCCAGTTTCCGACCATTGCCGGCCATCTCATGTCCGCCTCGATCCTTTCAGCGCCTGCGGCCCTGGTCCTTTCGAAGTTCCTGGTTCCTGAGACTGGCCGGCCCGAAACCCTCGGTCTGGCAGTGCTTCCGGAGGTGGAGCGGGAAAGTTCTCTGTTTGAGGCAATCATCAATGCCGCCAATACCGGTATTCGTGTGATTGTCGGAATTTCCGGGCTGCTCCTGGCGGTTCTCGGGCTCGTTGCCCTGGCCGATATGCTGCTGTCCGGGATCGGCGGCTATTTGAACTCTCTGTTGGGAACGACGCTTCCCTGCAGTTTCCGCGATATCCTTGGCCTGGTTTTCTATCCCTTTACCCTGGTACTTGGGATTCCACCAGACGATGCGGGCCTCATTGCCCGGCTGATCGGCGAGCGCGTCGTACTTACCGAAGTTGTTTCCTATCAGGATCTGTCCCTGGCGCTGGCCGCCAAGCAGATCCTGCATCCACGCTCGGCCGTAATCGCAGCCTATGCATTGTGCGGTTTTGCCCACGTGGCCTCCATGGCCATTTTCGTTGGCGGGGTTGCGGCCATCGCTCCCGATCGAACCCGTGACCTTAGCGGGGTTGCCGTGAGAGCCTTGGTGGCGGCAACGCTTGCCTGTCTCATGACCGCATGTGTTGCCGGAACCTTCTATAACGGTAATGCATTGCTCTTCTGATACGAAAAAGGGCTGCATGGGAGCTGTCCTGACGGCAGGTATTCCAATGCGGCCCCGATCTTCCATTTAATTAGTGGAGTGCAAGGAGACTTTCTTCCAGATTCTCCAGCCGAAAAAGAGCAGCAGCGTCCCAATCAGGACCAGCATCATGGTTTTCCAGGGAACGGCTTCCGGTCCGCGTTCTTCTCCGTCAGTTTTTCCTGCCCTGTTTTCCGCTCCATACCTCAAGCTGCTCCTGATTTCCGTTGTGCTGATGGTAGACTCGAAAACCGGAAGATAGGTTCCGAACTCATCGTCCTTTGCGTAGCAGGCGATCTGGACGAACCCCTCTTTAGTGAGAATCGTACCGATAATTCCACGCACGGTTCCTGTTCCTTTGATATCGATAGTGATTCTGCTCCAGAGGATATGGGAAAGAGGATCGTAGACCGGCTCGCCCAGTGAGGCGTTGGAAGATATTTCTGAGAGGGCTTCGGTAGCTTTGTTGAAGCTTTTATCCAGTTCCTTCTTGATGCGCTTGAGAGCTTTGAGCTGTACTTCGGGAATCCGTCCGGTTCGTTTTACCTGCACCAGAATATAGGGATAGGAAAACCACTTTTTCGTGTCGCTGCGTTGAAAACCGTAGTCGTACTCCTGTTTCTCCGCTTTCGGGGCCATTTTGGCAATTGCCTGGCTGTACTTGTCGAGGACTTCTTTGGGAATCGGCTTCCAGCCTTTTGGTAGATGGATGGTAAAACCGTCTTTGGTTACAAAGGTTTGCGGCAGGTCAAGTCCGAAGCAGGGTGTTGCCAGAAACAGGAACAGTGCCATGAATCCCGGTAGCGAAACGGCAGTTTTCATTCGATGAATTCTCCCCCGGATATCCCCGGAATCCGGCCGGCTGAAGGATGCTTCGGACAATGAAGATGGTATGGAAATGTGCCGCAATTACTTGGTTCTCTATTGTACCACCCCTGTTTGAAAAGGAGTGGGGCCATAGACAACTTTTCTGCTCAGGTGAAATGATTCCGCGTCAACGTGAGTGCTTCGTTGGAAAATACTGGGCCATGAGAAACAGGAACTCCATATACAGTTGTTTTTGTCTGAGAAAATAGCCAATGCCGCTGAAAATGTCAAAATATGCATTTTGGCAAGTTCTTTTCGACGGAATTTGGCGAGGGGAAAGTCATTTTCCAGAGGCGCTTTTTTATTAAATGGTAACAATTCCTTTACCTGGGAGCGATTCTTGATGTACTATTCGACCGTTCCGGATTCACAGGAAATAATACTTCTGCACAGACAATTCAGTCTGGTGCATTGACACATAAGGAGCAGGAATATGGCAAGTCTCAATAAGGTTATGTTGATCGGAAATCTCGGCAAAGACCCCGAGGTTCGCTACACCACGTCGGGAACGGCAGTGGCGAGCTTCTCGCTCGCGACGAGTGAGCGCTTCAAGAACCGGAGCGGTGAATGGGAGGACAAGACAGAGTGGCACAACGTCACCTTGTGGGGAAGGCTTGCGGAAATTGCCGGTGAGTATCTGGCCAAGGGAAGGACCGTCTTTATTGAGGGACGTTTGCAGACCAGAAAGTGGCAGGATCGTGATGGACGGGACCGTTACACTACCGAGGTCGTGGCGGACAAGATGCAGATGCTCGGTGGTAAAGGCGACGGTGGTGGACGTCAAGGTTCGGGAAAGAGTTCTGATGATGCCGGTGCGGGTGCTTCCCAGGGGTATGAAGAGCCGGTATTCAACCCGGATGACGATATCCCGTTCTGAGGCAAGATCTTGTTTTTCTGCAATGACAAGGCGGTTTTTTCCGGAACTCTTGGCTAGATAAAGAGCGTCATCCGCGGCTTTTACCAGTTCGTCGGGGTTTTTCCCGTGGTCGGGGAAAGAGGCGATACCGATACTCACCGTGATTTTCTTGCCCTGTACCCGCAGGTTTTCAATTTCCAGCCTGATCCGTTCGGCAAAGGCGACGGCATTCATCTCTTTCCGTGAACAGGGCTCCTTCGCGTTGCTGCTGATCGGAGTCTCCGGAAGGATAATGCCGAATTCCTCTCCGCCATAACGGCAGGGAACATCAATGTCGTAGGGTGGGTTTGTTTCGCTGCGGCGGATGTTTTTGCGCAGGATAGCTGCGAGTTCCTTGAGCGCCCTGTCCCCTTCCAGGTGCCCGAAGGTATCATTGAACTCTTTGAAGTGGTCAATGTCCAGAAAAATGATGGAGAATACGTGGTCATAGCGAAGCGACCGCTGGATCTCACTATTGAGTTCCTTGAAAAAATAACCTCTGTTATATAATTTAGTTGTCTGGTCTTTTACTACCAGTTGTTTCAAGCTACGTTCTTTCCTGCGGTTTGCCCTGACGATATGCAAGCCGATGATTGTCATTGCGATAGTCATGACGGCATTCCAGCTCCAGAGGAGCAAAGAATAGAGCGGATTTCGCTGCAGTTCTTCAGTGATGGCTGAGATGATGGTCGGGTTGAAATATCCGCCGCTTTCTGCCACGATCAGTAGGCCAAAGGCCATGATTGCGGCAAAGCAGAATATCCAGGTGTCTCGTTTGCGCTCCAGGAGCAAGGATGCTTCCAGGGAGAGAAAAGGGTAGATGACCCAGGCCGGGCAGGAAATGCCGCCGCAATAATGGATTAAAAAAGTTGTGGCAAGGATGTCCAGCAGGATCTGGCAATGGTTTACCAGTGCGAAATGGCTCAATTCGCGGTAGAATAGTTGGAAGAATAGATTGTAGCAAGCTGTTGCCAGAAGGATGACGACCGGCATGGAGAGAAGGGTATTTGTATGCATGTCGTCAGGGAGGGAAAAAAGCAACAGGCTTCCCGCATACAGACTGTAGGCGCTGAGCATCAGGATAAGGATCCATCTCATCCTGATTATCACGAGCGTTCGGCCCCTGTTTTCCGCGATCTTTTCCAGGTCCTGGCTTGTCGGATCCCCCCGATAGCAACCGAGATGGTGCACAAGGGTTTTGAAAAAAGCGGTTCTTTCAATGTCCTTGATTTTCATTGTCTGAGTGTATCGGGAACCCGAACCTCCTGTTGTCTCGTACATTGAGAGCGTTGCCGAGCTTGGAAGTGAATGATGGAGTCGTACCGATACTGTATCTCAAGGAAATAATATGTCAAGCAAAAAAAATCACGTGGAGATAGGCGCGAGGATAAAAGAAATTCGTCTCTCCCGAGGTCTCACGCAAAAGGCCTTCGCATCTTCACTCGGTATTGTCCAGGGGTTTCTCAGCGATGTGGAGCGGGGCAGAAAGCTTCCCTCGGAAACACTTCTGATTGCCTTGTGTCATCTCTACGAGATAAGTGAAGAGTGGCTGTTTACCGGGGAAGGAGAAATCTCCCGGAAAGTCTTTCCCCGGGAAGAGATGGAAAAGTTTGTCGCCTCGACGATTCCGCTCTTGAAGAGGGTGCCACCGGAATTTCCGGATGGAATCGGAGATGATGACATCTACGACCGTATCTCTTTACCCGGTATTCCTGAAGGTTGTTATGCCTTTTTCTTTTATGGCAATTTCATGGCGCCCACGGTTCATGATGGTGATATTGTTATTTTTACGGAACATCAGGATTTTGCCAATGGTGATATTGTGCTGTTGAACAACCTGTGGGGGGAGACAATCCTGCGCAGGTACCGGATAAAAGATAATGAAGTGCTGCTTTCACCCGATAATCCTCTGTATCGACCCTTCCGTCTGGAGAAAGATACACGAATTTTCGGCAAGGTTATCGAGATCTGGCGAAAGATCAAATTCTGAGGGAGTGAAAACTTTTCTTTTCCTCAGTCAGAATGCAGGAACAAAAAGAGCGAGGCCTGTACAGGCGCCTCGCTCTTTTTGTTTGTACGCATTGTTTGCTATTTTTGTACCCAGCGTCCGTTGGCCAGTTGAATCCACCAGCCTGTTTTTGCTTCTTCACGCTTTGTGTCGGCATAGGTTGCCGCTGCTTTTGAGAGAACCTGATTCAAGGCATCCTTCGTTTCCTGCTGCTTATGCAGACGCAGAATAGCTTTTGCCATGTTGATGATAACGGTTTTGCGGTTGTTGTTTTCCGCCTGAACGATTGCCTGGGCATTAGCCGCCTTTGACTGGTCCCGAACAACGACTCTTCCGTCGAATGCCTCGCCGACCGCCCCGCTGTCACGCAGTGCGTTTAATTGGGGGAGGCGTGCCCGCATTTCGCCGTACGCTTGTTGAACCTCGGGAATGCCCGACAGTTCTGTCGCCAGTTTGTTACCTAGGTCTTCCTGAGCCCATGCCTCCTTGGCAAAACTGATGGCCGGGATAAAGCTGAGAGGTTTTTCGGCAGGTTTCTGCTGTTCGGGCAGAGGCTGCACTTCACCTTTCGGTTCCTTCTTCAGGAGCATCTCATCCAGGGATTGATAGGCCTGCTTCACGTCTTTCTCTGGGAAATATACATTGACCGTGATAAATGCGCACGCGGCCAGAAGGCCTGTTGCTGCTGCAATGGTCCAGCGGGTGAAAGCTTTTTTCATGACAACCTCCATTTTTCATTGTCGATATAGCGAAATATACCACAGCTGGTGGGGGAAACAAAGAAACGAAAAGGTCCTGGACCTGACCGGAATAACGCCCGGGTAGTGATCGGTATTTTTCATTCTGCTTATTCGAGCCATTTCAGGTCTGTCTGTACCGGTGCTGTTCCCTGTCCACCTCCTTTGCCACGTGCGGCAGCATCACGGATTGACGTAAACAGGTGATCGAGAGCTATCCGGTTTTGCACTGGTGCCACGGAAACACTCAAATCTCTCATGCCCAGGAAATTGGTGTGCGAGATATCCAATTTCTCGAAGGTAAGGTAGTTATGCTGGAGATAGGCGCTTATCTCTCCGTTGTCATAGGCGCGATCATTTTGGAAAAAGAAGCCCCGCAGCTTTTTTCCGGCAAGCTTCTGGAGAAATTCCTTGCTGACCAGCATTTCTTCCCCCTTGCCGCTGCGAGTCCAGAGGTTCACGAAACCTGTCAGTTCCTTCAGGCCGCCTTTTTCATTTTTCAGACTGAGAATGCCGTCAACCCTTCCGGTGATATAGCCTTGTATGGAAGGAAAAGAATTGCAGAAATCCTTGAGGCTGACGTCGTTGAGAAGGATATCGGCTCCATACTTCGGCGTACCGTTCAGGATCAGGTAACCGCCGCCCAGGAGCCTTCCGTCATACAGCTGTACCTTGATAGGTGAGATCCTCATCATTCCTGCGGAGGCGCTGACAAAAAGAGAAATGTTTCCGGTTTCAAATGCACCGAAACGGAGTGACCTGATGGAGATGTGTTTTCCTGTTCCGGAAATTTTACTTTGTTCTTCCAGCAAGCGGGAATAATTTTTCCTGCTGTAGCTGAGTTGCTGGCGCTCAGGCTCCATTTTCTTACCGGGAAATTCCAATGAAAACGGCACAATTCCGGCAATACCGCTAACGTTGATTTTTTGCGAAGGTATCTCCAGGGAAGCCGATTCCAGGGTTAGATCACCATTGATCAGGGTATTGGAGTCCTGCAGGTCGATGGTGCCGGCTAGTGCGCCTGATCCTTCGCAGGAGGCTTCCTGGAGATTTCGCGGTAAGGCATTGGCAAAGGCGTCAAGCAGCGAATTGAGGGTGATGGCGGGCATGGAAAAGGACAGCTTACCCGTTCTTTCGGTTGAGGTGAAATGCTGCACCGTTCCGCCGATTCGGAGGGAAGGCCCCTGGGGGTGGCTCAGCAGGCATTTTTGCACGGACAGTTTCTGACCGTCGAGCTTTACGTCGAGTGAAGCGGTAATTCCGGATATCAGGGTTTTTCCCGTGGGCCCTTTCAGAGAGATGTTTTCCCCGCTTGTTGCAAGAGTTCCCTCAATTCCGTTCCGCCGCGAATATCTGCCCTGCATATGTGCGTTCGCAGTCCCGGTTGCAATGCGAGGTGCGAGTTTTCCGGGAAGCAGCTTCTCCAGCTGTTCGAGATGCTGTTTCATGAGGCTTGCAGAGAAAGAAATTTCCCTGGTCTTGGAAAAAATCTCCGTAGCAGCCCGAGCGGAAAGTGTTCCGCCGAGTGAGAAGCCCGTGATTTCCGCACGGGCGTTTTTGCCGTCTGCGCTGAGGTGAAGCGTGCCGGACGCAAGGGTGTGATCCCGAAATGACAGTGAGGTAAAGGAAACGTTGGAGGTGCCGCTAAGGGATTTCTCCTGCTTTGTCGTGCCGTACCGCGCCTTGATCTGCCCAGCTATGCCGGAAACGGCCAAATCTGTGCTTCTGAACGCTGCACCGGCAAAAGTGGCAAGGAGGAGCTTCCGGTCTTTTTCCTGACCATAATCCTTTTCGGGAATTTGTGCCGTGAACCGATCGGCCTTGATGCGACTGGTACCATAACTCAGTTCGACAGCACGGAGCGATGCTGCACGATTGCCCAGGGAAAATTTTGTGCTCACTCCGAAAGGCTTGCTGTCGATTTTTCCTCCGGAAGCTTTCAGGGAGCCGTAAGCGGAAAAACCACGGCTGTTTTTTTGAACAGTGCTGATGAGTGCGGCTTTGGTGAGAGAAATCTTTCCGGATGCTACCTTGGCTTCAGCGGAGACAAGATCCAGTGTGACTTTGCCGTGGAACTTTTCCGGGGAAATGCCGGAGAGATTTGCTCTGGCCGTCAATTTGCCGGAGATCAGGTGTAGTGAGGTAGATTTTTTTGCCAGAAATCTGTTCAAGGATGTCAGGGAAACCTTACGTGCAGTGCAGTTGAGCGAAAAGGGGGCTGTCGCAGTGTCGCGATACAGAAAGGACCCTCTGATCGGAATTCCTGCAAGTGTTGCTTTGAAGGCTGGTGCGGCAACGTGGACAGGCCTGAAGCGTGGGCTTACGCGAGCATTGAAAGGGAGGGATATGGCGTCGACCAGGGAACTCTCATGGTGCCTTCCGGAGAATACTTTTCCTTCAATCTGCCAGCCTGTTGCCGCTTTCTGCAGGGAAAAGTCAGCCGCTCCTCCCGTGAGAATGAGCTGTTTTGCCTTTTTCAGGCCAACTTCTCTCAGGGTCAGTTCTCCGGACGCACCGGTTATTCCCTTGTTTCGGTTTCCTGTCAGCCGGAAACCACGGGAAGTCATTTCTCCGGACAGGTAGAACCCTTGTCTGTCTGATTCCGCTACCAGCGAGGAAAGTGCGCCCAGGTCGACCCTGTCAGGAGCCAGCTTCAGAGTAAAGGCGCTCTCTTTGCTGAGGTGTTGCATCGTGCCGCTTGCCCTGATCGTGATAATCTTATCGATTGCGAGGTTTGCCCGGATAAGTTCCGCGCTGTCCGGCAGGGAGTTATAGCGGGCCTCGAAATCCAGGTGACCGTCAATCGGCAGGCTCCCCCCGGGATACGAGAGAAAAATGTCTTTGACGGCGGCGGTAGTTTGTACCGTGAGAAGGCGGTTGTGCAACTCAGCGGAAAGGCTTACACGCCCACGGGCTTTTGCAATGTGGAGATGCTTGTCATGCAGAAATTGTTGTAACGGCGCCAAGTCCACGGCCGAGGCCTTTGCCGTGAGACGGAAGGCGGGATTGTTGCCCAGGTGACCTTCCGCGGTCAAACGGAGAGGATTTCCTTCGGAGTCTTTCCCCGAAAGCTCCAGGGTTGAATTCGTGGTGCCCTTGGTAGAGAAGTCGGCAAGCGTCATGCCGAGTTTTTCGAGCGTGTGGCCGTTCACCTGAAGGGAGGCATCCTGTATGGCAAAATGCCTGATGAAGACTTCTCCCGAGGGTTTTGATTTCTTTTTTTTCAAGAGCTTCAGCAGTTCTGAAAAGTTCCAGATGCCCTTATCATTCTTTTCTGCAGTCACACCAAGGCCGGTAATCTCCAGCCTGGTAAGAGTATTTTCCCCGCTAAGGAGAGCGCTGATGTCAGGAGTGAGTGCTATGGTGTGCACGGAAATCATCTTCCGGTTTTTGAATCCGGGTGGGCTTTCGACAATGATACCGTCCAGGTAAATGGTCTGCCCGGCCGCGCTGAGTCCGGCTACCGTGACCTTCTGATTGGTGTAGCGGGACAAGGCCTGACTTATATAATCACTGGCTAATGGTGTGATCAGCAAAATTCGAAAAGTGATAAAGAGAATGAAGGCGAGCAGTACGGCAACGAGAAGCGTCCGGGAAAGGAGCCGTTTCCAGAATAGTGGCGCGAATACTTTGTTGGTGTGGGGTTCGTTCATGATGGCTCGTTGGCGGTTTCCCGGGTTTCTCGTGCCCAGTATTCATGCAGCGAAGAAAGTCTCTGCGTCCAGAGAAGCGGACGCATGATGTGTCGGGTTTTGGAAGGGAGTTCGATTTCTGGTGACGGGTTGCTGCATAGTCACTTCGCACTCCTCTATCCGCGCTTCGTCCTATTATGTCCAAGTATATCGTGCATTCCCGGGACAGAAAGGATTTCTTTTCTTAATAAAGAGCTTACAAAAAAACCCCGCTACGGGGCGGGGCATTCTTTTTGTCGGTATATACGTGAAGCTGAGGGTTTTAAACCACCAAGCGAGACAGAAGTTGTCTCTCCTGGAAGCGCAACGCAGCCGTATTCCAAAAAAGTGCAGTCAAGATGACGGCTGAAATCAAAATTCCCATGGGTACATGCGATTTGATCTCTTCCCGTAACTTCCTTGACGGATTGGGAAGCAAATCAGTCCTATTTCTTTTTGGTGGGTGCTACTGCTGTTTTCAGGGCTTTGCCGGGACGGAACTTGGGAACTTTTGCTGCCGCAATCTTGATTTCCTTGCCTGTCTGCGGGTTTCTGCCCACGCGTGCTTTCCTGGTGGCTACCTCAAAACTTCCGAAGCCAACAAGAGTTACCCGGTCTCCCTTTTTCAGGGCAGCGCTTACCGCATTGATAAATGCACCTACTGCTTTTTCCGCTGCTGCCTTGGTCAGGTCGGAAGATTTTGCCACGGCTTCCACGAGCTCTGCTTTGGTCATACTGGCCCTCCTTGAAAGATGTAGGGATAAATTATCATTACTATATACGTTAAATTGGAGTTTGCAAGGGATAATTTAACGGAAAAACAAATTTTTGTCAGTGGCAAAAGCCTGCAAAATCGGGCATTTTGCAGACTCTCGCGCGTGCAGAACAGCGACCTGAGCTCTTATCTCTCCTGTTGTATGTCGTAACTGTCTGATATTTGGTTGCTTATTGCCATATGACCGCCGGCGGTTTCGGGCCGGGGGGCGGTTGCTGCATCTGTGCAGGTTCCGGCTTTCGTCTCTGTACTGGATTCGGCTGCAGTATCTGGCCTGGTTTAGGCTGTAGTATCTGGCCTGGTTTAGGTTGCAGTATTTGGCCAAGTTCCGATTGCGTTTTGACCTCGTCATACTCAGTCGGCTCTGTTCCTGCAACAAAGCATTCCATGATGCTGTTTGGCTGCCCCTCTCTGGCAAGATACCCGGTCAAAGGGTCGATGGAGACAAAAGATACATCCGGCGGCGGAACGAATGGTTCTACCGGGGTGTTTGCCAGGGCTTCGCGCATGAAACCGGTCCAAATGGGTGCGGCTGCCTGTCCGCCGGAGCCTCCGGCACCAAGAGATTTCTCATGGTCATATCCTACCCAGACGCCGGCGATAAGCTGAGGGACGTAGCCGATAAACCAGGCATCCTTCATGTCGTTGGTGGTACCGGTTTTGCCGGCAACCGGGCGTCCGAGTGCCTTTGCCCGTTGCCCGGTGCCGCTGGTCACGACACTTTCCATCAGGTTGGTGATGATATAGGACGTTTCCGGTGAAACAACTGGGACGGCGGAAAGGACCGTTCCATCAAGCGTAGGTTCCGGTTCAGCCGGTACTTCTTCCGTTGCGGATGACATTGAGACGAAGACCGGTAATTTCGGCGGGTGAACCTCTTCCAGCGTTTTGCCGTCTCCATCTACCACCTTGGTGATAAAGTACGGAGTGGTTCTGAAACCACCGGAGGCAAAAACTGCATAGGCAGAGGTGAGCTCCAGGGGGGTTACGCTGGAAGCTCCGAGTGCAAGTGCGAGGTTGGGGGAGAGTGGTGAAGTAATTCCGAGTTTCTTTGCATACTGGATAGCGTATCCCACCCCAATCTTTTCCAGTATTTTGATGCTTGCCACATTGATAGAGTGGGTCAGGGCTTCACGCATCGTCACCGGTCCGCGGTATTTATTATCATAGTTGTGCGGTGTCCAGGTCTTTTCCGGAGAAATTTCGTATTCGATCGGTGCGTCGTCGATTATCGAGGCAGCGGTCATGCCCTTATCCAGGGCAGCGGCATAAATGATCGGTTTGAAAGCTGATCCGGGGTTTCGGCGGGCTTGTATCGCACGGTTGAACTGGCTGCGACGAAAATCGTATCCGCCGATCATGGCTTTAACCGCACCGGATTTCGGATCAAGGGCTATCAAGGCTGCTTGGGCAAGAGGTTCCTGGTCCAGCGCGAAAATAGCTCCCCGTTTGTCACTATCCGGTGCGACCACGGAAACTTCGACAACTGCCCCTGGAGCCAGTGCCTTTTTGTCCTGTTTCTTGTCAGATCCATAATGATCAAGTAAGGGAACTTTGCCGGCCCATGCCATATTTTTCTTTCCCAAGGTACCGATCCGGTCGCCGACGCGCAGGGTGAGTTGCTTTTTCGCCGGGTTGACGGCAATTACCACACCCTGATAGGTTTCGCCCTCTTTCAGGCTGGTGGAGTTGATGCCCTTTTCAACTTTGCTGCAGAATGGCTCGATCTCTTCCTGGCTCAGCTTGCGAATCGGACCGCGAAAACCCTGTCGTTTGTCTACCTCTTTGAGTCCGTTTACGACGTTTTCATAGGCCGCTTTCTGCATGTCGGCATTCATGGTGGTGTAGATTTTCAAGCCACCCTTGTAGAGAAGGTCATCACCATATTTCGCTTCGAGCTGGATGCGGATGTGCTCAAGGAAGTAGGCGGACTGGTCGCTGTTCATTTTCTTCATGGATGTAATGACGATCGGGGTTTTGCGGGCATGCTCCGCTTCAGCCTGGGTGATATATCCTTCCTTCACCATTCTTTCCAGGACGTACTCCTGGCGTTCGCGTGCCCGGTCAAAATGTTTGATGGGTGAATACAGTTCCGGCCCTTTCGTGAGGCCCGCCAGCATGGCCATCTCCGCCAGGTTGAGATCTTCAACATGTTTGCCGAAATAGGTTTCGGAGGCGATTTCGACACCGTAGGATCCGCTACCCAGATAGATCTGGTTCAGATAGATATAGAGAATTTCATCCTTGGAAAGCTTTTTTTCCATACGCCTTGCCAGAATTGCTTCCTTAATTTTGCGGGAAAACTTTTTTTCCGGAGTCAGCAGCATGGAACGAGCAACCTGTTGGGTGATCGTGGAGGCGCCTTCCTTTTTGCTCATGGTCATCAGGTTTTTCAGCGCAGCCCGGAGTATCCCCAGGTAGTCAAGCCCCTGGTGCTGGAAAAAATTCGAGTCTTCAGCCGAGACAAAGGCCTGGATGAGCTTTGTCGGGATTTTATCCACCGGTACCACCGTGCGGCGTTCCAGGTAAAATTCTCCCACCAGGGTGCCGTCATCGGAAAATACCTGGCTTACAATGGGTGGCCTGTAGTCGGCCAGGCGATCTACCTTGGGCAGGGTTCTCTCGAGATACAGGTAGTATCCACCTAAACTGCCCGCGCCGAGAAGGGCCAGAATAGCCATCGTTATCAGCAGGAAGGGCAGTACTCTTCTGCCGGATTTCCGCCGTCTGTTTCCGTTGGGTTTTCCTTGTTTTGGGTTTGCCACCATAATATTCGAACTCCGTTTCATTGAATGGGAAGATCCGTTAACCTGAGCAGAATAGACCATCTTGTCTCGTAATATCAAGGGATAACTGGTCGGTTTCATGTTCTGAGGCGATTCATCTTTGCTACTTTTCCCTTGCCTTGGCCGCCTTGGCCGGTATAATACGGTTGTCTTCAAACCTTGTGAGGCTTTATGGATCCTCCCTCTCTTGATACTATCCGCAACATCGGAATCATATCCCATATCGATGCCGGCAAGACCACGGTGTCGGAGCGGATTCTCTACTATGCCGGAGAGACCCACAAGATGGGAGAGGTCCATGACGGCCAGGCGATTATGGATTGGATGCCCCAGGAGCAGGAGCGGGGTATCACCATTACCGCAACGACAACTTCCTGCCGTTGGCGAGGATACTGGATCAATCTTATCGATACACCGGGTCACATCGATTTTACCATCGAGGTGGAACGGAGTATGCGTGTGCTGGACGGGGCCGTTGCCATCTTCAGCGCCGTCGAGGGGGTTGAGCCCCAGAGCGAATCGGTTTGGAGGCAGGCGGGCCGCTATGGCGTGCCGCGAATCTGTTTCATCAACAAGATGGACCGGATCGGTGCCGATTACCGAACGGTTCTGGCCCAGATGGAGAAACGACTTGGTGCACGGCCACTCCTGCTGCAGCTTCCCTTGGGCACGGAAGGCGGATTTTCCGGGGTAATTGATCTCTTGGCCGAGGAACTCCTGCAGTTCCAGGAGGTGGACCAGGGCATGACCGTGGAGCGGCTGCCAATCCCCCAAGAGATGCAGGCGGAATCTCGCACGGCACGAGAGGCGATCATCGAGGCTGCCGCCGATTTCGATGATACTATTCTCTCTGACTATATCGACGGTAGTCCTGTGGAAGGGGAGCGTTTGCGAAAGGCCATCCGCACCGGCACCATCACCTCCCGGCTCTTTCCGGTCTTTCTGGGTGCTGCGCTCCGCAACAAAGGAGTACAGCCCCTGCTCGACGCAGTGGGAGCGTATCTACCTTCACCCCTTGACGTTCCTCCTGCGTTGGGAACCCGTTTCGGAAGCGATATCGTTAAGGAAGTTTCCTGCGATATCAACGCACCTTTCTGCGGGTTGGCCTTCAAGGTTTTTTCCGATGAGGGCCGCAAGCTGACTTTTCTGCGGATCTATGCAGGGAAGGTGCGTGCGGGGGCAGCGATTTTCAATTCGACACGAAACAGTATGGAAAAAGTGGCACATCTCTTCAGGATGCATTCCCATAAACGGGAACGGCTTGAAGAGGCAGCAGCCGGTGATATCGTGGCGGCTTTGGGTCTCAAGGATGTCCTGACCGGAGATACCCTGTGTGACAGCGGATATCGCATTGTCCTGAAAGGGCTTTCCATTCCCGATCCTGTGGTTTCCCTTGCGGTGGAGCCGAAAGGGGCCGAAGACCGGGAGAGGTTGCCGTTGGCATTGGAAAAGCTTCAGTGGGAAGATCCGACGTTCCGCGTTCGGGAGGATGAAGAGACGGGACAGACCATCCTTACCGGAATGGGGGAACTTCACCTGGAGATTATTTCCGATCGCCTGCTGCGGGATTTCGGCGTGGAAGTGAAAACCGGCCGGCCGCAGGTCGTCTACCGCGAGACGCCAAAGCGTCTCGTCGAACATCGGGAAATTTTCCGCCGTGAGCTTGAAGGGAAGGTTCATGGTGGGGAAGTGTTACTGCGGCTTTCCCCTCTGCAGCGGGGTGCCGGGTTGCGGATTGTTTTGCCTGAGCCGGAAGAGTCGTCCCTGGCACCCGGGATGCTGGAGCAATTGGGCGAACTGCTGGAGCAGTCGTGCTGTGTGGGGGGCATCTTCGGCTACCCGCTGACGGATCTGGAAGTAAAGGTACTGGAAGCTCCCTTTGAGTCCGGCATTACCACCGATACCGGCCTGCGTGCCGCAACGCAACGGGGCCTGATGATGGCTTTGCGCACTTCCGGTTCGGTGCTGCTGGAACCGATTATGCACCTTGAATTGACTGCCCCGGCAGAATACACCGGCAAAGTGCTCGGGTCGCTGCAGAAAAAGCGCGGCCGGGTTGAAGGTGTATCCGCCCGGGGTGCCTTGGAGATAGTCCAGGCGAGCGTGCCCTTGGCGGAAATGTTCGGTTATATGTCCGAAGTACGAAGTGCTACCAAAGGGCGCGGAAGTTTCACCATGGAGTTCTCCCATTTTGACCTGGCTCCGTCCGAGGCAATAAAGCACTAGTGATTCTTCTATACGTGGCGACAGGCTTCGGGGAAGTCCGGGTATCAGACGGTCGAGCTATGGGCGGAGTTGTCTCGCCTTTCACCATCAGGAGATGGTAATGCCGGAAAGAAAAAAATCCAAAAGAACCGTGCATAAATCTGATGATGGAATGCTCAAGGGGCGCGGGGTGGCGCTTGCGGAACTCTACAAGGCCCTGAAGGCCCTTGCCTTCTATCCGGAAAGCCATCCCCTGCGCGAGGAAATTCTCCAGCGGGCCTACCAGGCAGTCAAGGGGTTGATGATCGAAAGCGGTCTTTCCCTGGTCGTGCACCGTGCCGGACTTTCCTTTGCCGACCGCGATGAAAAGATCGAAAGTTCCCGCATGACACTGGCTCTGGCAAAAGAGCTTTTCACACGAGAGATTCAGCGACTGACCTTCCTCCCCAACCTGTCTTTTTCCGACTTTATTGCTTTTCTGTCCCTGCTGGCACAAGAGCCGCAGCGAATTATCTCCGAAGGTGGCGTGGCCAGTTTTCTGAGCAAGTCAGGTGTTACGTCAATTGTTGCCAACGAGATAAACATCTCTGCGGTATTTACCAAACGAGCTTCCGGCGAGTCTTCCGAGACCTTTATCACGGAAGATGGTCTTGCCGGAAAAGGCGGAAAAGACGGAGAAGGCGCAGAATGCAGCGAAGGCAGAGGGCGGGAATCGGGAGCGGTTGCTGGGGCTTCGTCGGGAGCGTCTGGTGATGTCAGTGATCAGGTGCCCTTGGACCGGCTTGACGACCTTACGGCACAAGAGCTTTTTTCGCTTATGGAGAAGGAGACCGATGACACGCGTTATGAC
Source organism: uncultured delta proteobacterium (assembly GCA_963748325.1). Taxonomy (GTDB): domain Bacteria; phylum Desulfobacterota; class Desulfuromonadia; order Geobacterales; family Geobacteraceae; genus RPRC01. Next base: position 371,829 of record CAVVIJ010000002.1, read on the forward strand.
CAGTTGGCCCGCATGCTGGAGAGGAAAGGATATGCCCTGATAGAAGAGGGCTCTTTTGACGCTCTGTTCCCGATTCTCCTCGGTCTTCTCAACCAGAACGCCGATGCGACACGGAGTGAGCTGCAGAGAGACGTGTCACTTCGTACTTTTCATGACAGTGCCTGTGGGCAGATGCTCGAGCATCTGCTCGATCACCTGGAAGAGGAAAACTTTACGCAGAAGGAAATTGTTTACCTCGTTTTGCATCACCTGGGGAAAGAGACGGTCGAGGCTGTGATTCCCCGGCTTGTCGCCTCTGACAGCCAGATTGCCAGGAAGGCCCTCACGACGGCACTTCTACGGCTCGGGTCTCCGGCGGTTCCCGCGCTTCTGACTTTTCTGACGGACAGTAACTGGCAGGTAGTGCGCTCTGCCGTAGCGGTTCTCGGAGAGATGGGGGGCCGGGATGCCGTAAAAGGCTTGGCTCTGACAGCTTACCACGAGGATACCCGGGTGCGACTTGAGGCAATCCGCTCTCTGGCCGAAATAGGTGGCAGAGAAGCGACGGCAATCCTGCTTGATCTCTTTCGAGATCAGAACCGGGCTATCAGGCGGCAGGTTATTCTCTGGCTGGGTGTCACCAGGAATGAAAGTGCCCTGCAGCCTCTCCTTGATTTTGTGATTGAGCGTGATTTGATGGGGAAGAACGCTACGCTGCAAAAAGAGGCGCTCCTCGCGATCGGACGGATTGGAGACCCTCGAGCCCTCGGTATTCTGCTTCGGCTCGTGAAAAAAAGGTCCATTCTTTTTACCGCACGCCGGGAAGAGATGAAGGTTCTTGCCCTCGAGACAATCGGTCGTCTGAAGGGAAAAGAGGCTCGGGATTTTCTTGTAAAAACTGCAGCACGTGGTGGTCGCATCGGGCAGGTTTCCGCGGCAATTTTGGAAAACATGGACATGGAAGAAGGATGGCGAGGAGAAAATGGCTGAGATAACACACCATGATGCGCAGCGTGCCGCGATGCTCCTGACAGCTTCCATCAAATCGGTCGTCTTTTATCCCCAGGCACATCCTTCTGTGCGTCAGCCCCTGGAAGAACTTGTCGAAATCTTCAACGGGATGTTTCGGGAAAAGACCGAGATCCACCTCGGAGTGGTTGAAGGGGTCTTTTTTCTGGAGAACAACCTCTTTGTTACGCCGAATTCTTCCGTTGCGGAGTTGGCCGAACGTCTGATTGAAAAGGGAATCCATGCCATGACACTTTGGGCAGGAGTCTCTTTAGACGACCTGTTCCTCTTTGCGTCACTTCTTGCCCGAAAGAACTTTGCTGCCGAGCTTGTATTCGCGGAGCTGTCAAAACAGGGTGTCACAACGATAACATACGGCATTGATGAAGTGCAGGATGGGGGTGCAGCCGAGGAGGGAGAGGCAACTCCTGTCCGTACGTATCACGATGCCCTGCATGCCGTGCGCGGGGCCATGAAGGATATCGAGAACGGTAGAATTCCCGCCAGTGACCGGATCAATGCGGTTGTTGACAATATGGTTTCCTTGACGATCAAGGATCACACCACCTTGCTCGGTCTTGCCATGATCAAGGATTACGATAATTACACCTTCAATCATTCCGTCAATGTCGGAATCCTTGCCGTTGCCCTGGCCGCCTTCCTTGGTATGGATCGAGAAGCTCTCCGGGATACGAATATCGCCGGCCTTCTCCATGACATCGGCAAGATACGCATCGCAAAAGATATCCTCAACAAGCCGGGGAAGCTTTCCGGCGAAGAGTTTGAGGAGATGAAGAAGCACGCGGAAAAAGGTGCTGAAATTGTGAAGGAAATGGAAAATATCCATCCGCGGGTTACCGATGCCGTGCTTGGTCATCACATCAGGTTTAATCGCAGTGGTTACCCGGAATGGGCACGGCAGAGGGATTTTGACCAGTTGGCCGAAATTCTTGCGGTTGCGGACTGTTACGATGCCATTACAACTCTTCGCACCTATAACTCGCCAGCTCTGCCGAAGACCGCACTGGAAATGATGCGAAGAATTTCCGGTTCCTCTCTGTGTGGTGACCTGGTGGAGAAATTCGAAGAGATGATGGGGAAGTATCCGGTGGGAACCCTGGTGCGGTTGGACTGCAACGAGATCGCTCTCGTGGTTAAACCCCATCCCCAGGAGAACAATGAGGCATCAGTCAAGATTATCATCGACGCACAGGGGGGTATCCTGAAAGAGCCCAAGCTGGTAAGTCTTGCCCCAAAACATGGGCGTCGCTATGCCACCATTGTTACCTCGGTTGATCCTCTTTTGAAAAACATAGACGTGAGTCGTTATTTCCTCATGTGACAGGAAGGATGCCGAGAGCCTGGGCAGCGGCTTCCCGAGTGCGCTGATGGGGAGAGCGGAGCAGTTCCATGATCTTCTTCTCCAATGCACCGTCTCCAATATGCCCCAGAGTGCAGGCTGCTTCGGCATCGAGAAGGCCGTCTCCCGCATCAAGGAAAGGCAAGAGCGCGGGGACGAGGGAGGGTTCTCTGAAGTTTTTCAGCGCCGCAATGCTTTTTGCCCGAATAGTGGGATTCGGATCTTTCAATCCCTCCCTCAGGACAGGGAGTGCTTTGGGATGTCCTAGGTTACCGAGGACTTCAATGGCAACTGACTTAATGTCTTCCTCCGGTCGCGTTGCGCAGTAAAGCAAGGGAGAGATGACCTGGTCACCGCCGATTCGGCCGAGGGCGTACAGGGCCTTGAGCTTGGTCCCTAGATCACCTTTTTTCAAGGCTTCGAGGACCTCCTGCAGGTTGCCGATGTTTTCGAGGCGCTCCAGCGCTTCCGCTGCCGCAACCCGCACTTCTTCGCAGGGGTCGGTCAGCAGATTTGAGAGAGCCTCTTTCCGTATTTGCGTTGAACTGAATGATTTCATACCGTTCATGATAGTAGCAAAATGATGAAATTTAGCAACTACTTATTATTCGGGATTCGGAAGCTGCGCTTCAGATTCCCCGGAAGGATGGATGCATGAAAGAAAATGTCAAAGCGGCGCTCCTCTCCGCTCTTGTTCTGCCGGGTGTCGGGCAGATCTATCGAGGTCGGACCGTAAAAGGCGGGATACTGATTGCCCTGGTATCCATCGTGCTGCTGATTTTTGTCGTTGTGGCGGTCATGGCTGCCCAGGATATTCTGCAAGTGGTCCGGGTTTCCGGGACGGTCGACGCCACTGCACTGGTTGAAAGTCTCCGCGGTCGTTTGCCGGCTTTTCTCTGGCTTGGGGGCGCCCTTCTCTGTGTCTGGACTTACGGTGTAGTGGATGCCCTTTTTTGTAGCGGTTCGGACAAAGGATCGGAGTCGGAGAAGTAATTTTCTTCCGGCCTGATAGGCGCCATGGAGAGCGCTTTTCCCACTAATGAATTGACAAAGAGCCTTGATTTGTGGGATAAATTGAAACATTAGAGAAAAGGGCCCCTCTCGAGGGGCCTTGTTTTTTCCCTGCAAGGGTACGGAGATATATCATGTTGTTTGCAAAGGTTTTGGCCACTGGTGGCCGAGTCCCTGACAGGATCGTGAAGAATTCGTTTTTCGAGTATCTGGTCGAGGATGCTGATACCTGGATTTTTTCACGAACCGGAATTCGCGAGCGACGCTTTGCCGCCGAGGATGAAGCAACTTCAGACCTGGCGACTGCAGCGGCCCTGCGGGCTCTGGAGGCGGGCAGTATTGCCCCCCTTGACATAGACTGCCTCATCGTTTCCACCTCCACGCCGGATATGATTCTTCCGCCGACCGCCTGCATGGTGCAAAAAAATATCGGGGCCGCAAACGCTTTGGCCTTTGATATGAATGCAGTGTGCAGCGGCTTTGTCTATGCGGTGGAGGCGGCGGATAGTTTCATCAAGTCCGGCAAATACCGCAAGATTCTTGTGATTGGTGCAGACTGTTACTCGAAGATTCTCGACATGCAGGACAAAACCACCAGTCCACTTTTCGGCGATGGTGCCGGAGCGATTATTCTCGAGGCCTCTGACGAGCCAACGGGTATTCTGACTACCCATGTCGAGAGTGACGGCAGTCGTTGGGACCTGATTCAGGTTCCTTCTTCCGGAAGCCGTAAACCGATTACTCCGGAGTCGATTGCCCTGAAAGAGAATACCTTCAAGATGGCGGGCCGCAGCGTCTATACTTTTGCTACGGACGTAATCCCCAAGCTTATTGCTCGGTTATCGGAAAATGCCGGTATCGATCCCCATGAACTGGACTTTATTATTCCCCATCAGGCCAACAGCCGCATCATCGATGTGATTACGAAAAAGACCGGGATTCCGGCGGAGAAAATCCTGCTTAATCTCGATCGCTACGGCAACACCGCCGCGGCATCCGTGGGGCTTGCCCTTGACGAGAATCTTCGCAATGGGGTGATCAAAGAGGGAAACCTCGTGCTGATCATGGGATTCGGTGGCGGGCTGTCGTGGGGTGGGATGATTCTCAAAATCTGAGGTCTGAAATGCCTGTTATTCCGCGCAGCAGGAAAGCTTGTCGATGTTCCGGCTAAACCCTTGAGCGCAGAGGCGGAGCCCTTCTGCCATGGATGGATAGACATGCGTTGTGCTGGCTAGCTCGCTGACGGTCATGCCGCAACGAATTGCCAGAGCCGCTTCATTGATGATATCAGCGCCGCGGTGGCATGACAGGTGAACCCCGAGCAATTTGTCGCTTTCTTCTTCTGCTATCATTTTGATGGCTCCGGCGGTATGGCCGGTTATCTGGGCCTTGGGTATTGCTGAAACCGGAATGGTGTTGGTTTTTACCCGGTAGCCTGCTTTTCTGGCAGCTTCCTCGGTGAAGCCGACGGTGCCGATTTCCGGGTCGGTAAAGATGGCCATAGGCAGCGATGAATAGTCGATCCGGCAGGAACAGCCAAGGCTAAGCATGTTGTCCACGGCGACAATGCCCTCACGAGCCCCGACAGTCGCGATCATCATCCCGCCGGTAACATCTCCTGCTGCCCAGATCCCGGGTGCTGTTGTGCGCATCTGGTCGTCAACCGCAATGAATCCTCTTTCGTTCAGTTCCACTCCCACTTTTTCCAGGCCTATGCCCCGCGAAGCCGGTGCCGTCCCGGCGGCGATAAGCAGTTTTTCCGCACGGAATTTTTTGTGCTGTCCGGCACACTCCGTGCTCACTTCCACCGAATTCCCGCAGGGCCTGATCCCCAGCACTTTTACTTCCTGGTAGAACTTCATCCCTTCTTTTTGCAAGGAAGACTGCACTGCCTGAACCGGTTCTCTTTCCAGGTGTGAGAGGATCTGCTTGCCATGTTCCAGCACCTGAACAGTCGTTCCCAGGCGGGTAAACATCTGGCCGAGTTCAACGGCGATAACACCGCCGCCGATAATGATCAATGACGAGGGGAATTCTTTCAGAAGCAGGGCACTGCGGCTGGTCAGGTACTTGATGCTCTCGAGTCCGGGAAGGGGGGGGATAAAGGGAAAACCGCCGGTTGCTATGAGGATTCGGTCCGACCTGAAATAATGTTCGTCGACTTCCAGGGTTTGCGGTCCGACAAATTTTCCGGTACCCTTGATCAGGCACAGGTCCGGTACCTGCTGGAGGACATCGAGGTACTTGGTCTTCCGTAAACCTTTTACTACTTTGTTTTTGTGACCGGCAAGGCGTTCCCATTCAATGCCGTCAGCTACGGTTCCCACACCCAGTACCTCACCCAGTCGTGCCTCCTGCCGGAACAGGGCCGCATGGATCAGGGTTTTGCTGGGGACGCATCCCCAGTTGATGCAGGTACCGCCCGGGGAGCTTTTCTCGATCATGGTTACCTGGAAGCCGAGCGCCTGGGCGCGTAATGCCGCGGCAAAGGCGGTGGAACCTGATCCGAGAATAATGATGTCGCAGTCTTTTGTCATATCAGAACCTCGCCGTGCAACTGTAGCACAAACCGGTACTCAGGCAAAGACTGGAAATCCTTGGAGCGGTATCGAGTCCTTTTCTTAGTCCAATGCGATGATTAAATTTATGCAAAGTGGTGGGAATTGATATATAGTTTCTATCCGAATGGTAAGTAAACTCTCTTCTGCCACGTACATTCCCCGGTACGATACCTGAAAGTACCGAAGCCGCTGGACAGAAGTAATGACGTAAAGGCAGGAAAACCATGGAATACGAAAAGATATTGAAAAAATCGCTCCTCTTCTCCGGTTTGAACGAGGAAAACCTTGCAGAAGTTGCGGCCATCGCCACCAAACGCACCTATGGTAAAGGGGAGGTCCTCTTCACCGAAGGCGAGCCTGCCGAGGGTTTTTTCCTGATTGCTTCCGGCACGGTGAAGCTTTCAAAGATATCTTCTGACGGCAAGGAAAAGGTGCTTCATTTTGCCTATGCTTCGGAGACCTTTGCCGAAGCGGCCTTTTTTGGTGACGGCCGTTACCCGGCCGAAGGGCGAGCCCTTGAGAAGGTTGAAGCGCTCTATTTTCCCCGGGCTGCTTTCATGGGGTTGCTTGAGCGGAACCCGCGCTTTTCCCTGAATCTCATAGTCACCTTGTCGCTTTCGGTTCGCCGCTTTGCCCGGCAGATCGAAGAGCTTACCTTTGCCGAGGTGCCGAGTCGGCTTGCCGGCTACCTCCTTGACCTGGCTGCAAAAAAATCAACCAGTTTCCAGGGCAAAACTTATCTTGACCTTGAAATCAAGAAAGGTGAACTTGCCTCCCACCTCAGCACCGTCAGTGAAACGCTCTCGCGCGCTCTCAAGAAACTGAAGGATGAGGGGGCAATCGATGTGAAGGGAAGCCGGGTTGTTATCCAGAATATGGAGCGTCTGAAAGAGATTGCCTCCAAGTAAAAAGTCCCGGTTGCATTATTCGGACCTCTGGACACAGGTGTAAAAAATGCTTTTTCGTCTTTTTCTGCTTTTTACCGTGGTACCCATCATAGAAATCTGGCTCCTTATCAAAGTGGGCCGGGTAATCGGCGCGCTGCCGACGGTCGGCCTGCTGCTGGCCATTTCCCTGGTCGGGGCCTGGTTGGCCAAGTCCCAGGGGTTACGGACAATCGCGGCAATCCGTGATGAGCTCGCTGCTGGTCGGCTTCCTGCGGCACGTCTGCTGGATGGCGCCATGATCCTTGCCGGCGGCGTCCTTCTGCTCACGCCCGGCTTTTTCACCGATTTCCTTGGTCTCTTTTTTCTCTTTCCATTAAGCAGAACCTTCCTCAAAAAATGGCTCGGGAACTATCTGGAGCGGAATCTTGCCAAAGGGACGATTACAATATACCGAAGGTAAGAACAGGTCCGGGAACATCGGGCTTCCGCTACGGTGCGCGGTAAGGAGTTTCCTCCCATGAAACGAGAGGACAAGATACGCCTCAGTATCGCCCGTGAGGCTGCTCGCATCATGTACGAGGACGGGGTCAAAGAATACCGCGATGCCAAGCGCAAGGCGGCCAAGCCTTTTGGTCCGGAAAAGAGCCTCTCGCTCGGTTCGCACCTGCCATCCAACGCCGAGATCCATGAGGAACTTTCCCGTTTGGTCAGGATGAATGAAGGGGATGTGCAGCCGGAGCGGCTTCTCCGTATGAGGTTGCAGGCGCTATTCTGGCTTGAACTGTTCGCACCTTTTCGGCCGTACCTGGTCGGCTCGGTCCTGACCGGAACGGTTAGGGAAAGGAGCGATATCGACCTGCACCTGTTTGCCGATTCATCCGAGGAGGTGGAGCGTTTTCTGGATGAGCGGGAGATTCCCTACGATGCCGAAACGGTCAGCATCCGTCACGGCAGTGACTATCTCGAATATCAGCACCTGTACCTGGATGATGAAGGAACCGTTGTCGAATGCACCGTCTACGATTCGTCCGAACGGCACCAGCGGCCGAAAAGCAGCATCACCGGCCGCCCCATGGAACGGGCCGACACGAAACGCCTGAGGGAACTGCTCGGCAGTGAGACCCTCGAAACCGAATGAGAGAAAAAGACCTGCCAGGTTTTAACACCTGGCAGGTCCAACGAAAAATATCCTTGATGAGAAACCAGCTTCTGGAAATATTCGATACCCTCCTTGCCGGCTATGGCCCACGTTTCTGGTGGCCGGCCGAGAGCCCCTTTGAGGTCTGTGTCGGTGCCATCCTTACCCAGAATACCAACTGGGGCAACGTGGAAAAGGCCATCGCCAACCTGAAGGGGAAAGAGCTGCTGGTGCCGGAGAAGATGCGGGAGATCCCGGCCGGGCAGCTGGCGGAACTGATCAGACCGGCCGGATATTTCAATGTGAAGAGCGCCAGGTTGAAGGATTTTATCGGCTGGCTGTATGCGGCATTCGGGGGAAGCCTGGAGAGGATGTTTTCAGGCGAGTGGCAGGAGTTGCGTGGGGAGTTGCTGACAGTGAAAGGGATCGGACCCGAGACCTGCGATTCCATCCTTCTCTACGCCGGGCACAAGCCTTCCTTTGTCGTGGATGCCTATACTAAACGGCTCTTTTCCCGCCTTGGCCTTATCTCACCCACGGCCGGCTATGATGAGATTCGTGACCTGTTCATGGCAAATCTGCCGAACGATGTCGAGCTTTTCAATGAGTACCATGCGCTCATCGTGGAACACTGCAAGGAGCGTTGCCGTACCAAACCACTGTGCGAGGAATGCTCCCTCCGGGTTCGCTGCAACTATTGCCGGGAAGCTCTTTCCGCTACTTCCTGAGAACCAGCGCACTCCCCTGCCGGGTCCCGCGTTTTTCCAGTTCATAATCAATCGCATTCAATACTTCGAACTTTCGCAGTGACCAGAGGGGTGCAATAAGGTGGTCCCTTCCACCGTCTCCGGTAAGTCGCTGGATCGAGATCTCCGGACGGAGCCTCTCCAGAAAGTCGCAGACCAGCCCCACGTAGTCATCCCGCTCAAGCATCGGTACTTCACCCCGAGCAAATATTTCTGCGAGTGGGGTTTCCTTCATGACATGGAGGAGATGGATCTTGACTCCGTCGATTCCCAGGTCGTTCAATACCGTTGCTGTCTCCAGCATCTCCTCGCGGGACTCTCCCGGCAGACCGAGAATGACATGGGTACTGATTCGGATCCCTTCCTTTTTGCATGATCGTACCGCCTTGACAAAGGTTGAAAAATTATGTCCCCTGCCGAGATATTCCAAGGTTCGATCGAGCCGCGACTGGAGGCCCAGTTCCAACCAGAAATAGGTTTTTCGTGCGTAGTCTCCCAGCAGTGCAAGCGTCTCTGGCGGGAGGCAATCGGGACGGGTGCCGACAATGAGCCCCACCACGTCGTCCACTGTCAGAGCTTCGTCATAGAGATGCTTGAGCTCCTTTGCCGGTGCGTAGGTGTTGGAATAGGCCTGGAAATAGGCCAGAAAGCGTTTGGCCTTGTACTTGCGGGTCATGACTTCCTTGCCCGCTTCGATCTGTTCTGCCACCGGGACACCGGTTTGAATGCCATGGGCGCCCGAGCCCTTGCCCCCGCAATAGATACAGCCTCCGGTTCCAACACTGCCGTCCCGGTTGGGGCAGGAAAATCCCGCGTCAACGGAAATGCGGTGCACCCGGCAGCCGAAGACCCGTTTCAATTCGTCAGAGAATGCATTGTATCTTTTATTCATGGGGAAACCTGTCGGCAACATTGCTCATGGACGACCACAGGTCGTCCGGCTACCTGCACAGTGTAGCCCATCAATGACGGAAAGCGCAACAGGCAGACGAAAAGTGGTATTCCATTGATAAAAATACATGGATCTGATAGGTGAGATAGTGCCGGCAGCTGGCGCGAGGGGCGATCCTCCGGTCGTTATCAGGTCTTGACGATCCGTCGGACGGCACTGAGAAAAGTCTCGATTTCCGCTTCTGTGGTGAACCAGCCGGGGCTGACCCTGATGGTGCCGGCCGGAAAGGTGCCGATAGTGCGGTGGGCCGCGGGGGCGCAATGCAGCCCGGTTCGTACTTCTATGTCATAGTCATGGTCCAGGGTGAAGCCGATCATGGCCGGATCTCTTCCTTCTGCGGTGAAGGAGACGATGCCACCCCGCTCCTTGTCCGGGGACGGCCCATGAAGGATGATTCCGCGAATTTGCGCGAGCCCTTCTACCAGCTGTCGAACCAGGAAGATTTCTTTTTTCCTGATGGTTTCTATCCCGGTGCTGAGAATGAATTCCGCTCCGGCCCCCAAGCCGGCAATGCCGGGGGTATTCAGGGTGCCGCTCTCAAATCGGCCCGGCATTTCTTCCGGTTGCTCCTCTTTGCTCGAGTGGCCGCCGGTGCCTCCCACCCGCAAAGGGGGGAGTTCGAGGCCCTTCTCAATGTAGAGAAAACCGGTTCCTTGCGGTCCCAGTAGACCTTTGTGGCCGGGTGCCGCAAGAAGGGTGATCCCCATGGCCTCGACGTTGATCGGGATGACACCGGCACTCTGGGCGGCGTCAACCAGTAGCGGTACCCCTGTCTGTTTCGCCAGTTGTCCAATCTCGGTGAGCGGCTGAAGCGTACCGGTGACGTTCGAGCAATGGGAGAGGACGATCAGCCGCGTGTCGGTCTGGAGAGCCGTTGCCAGATCACAGGGGTTGAGGAGACCGCTCCGGTCACAGGTGATACGGGTGATGGTTGCTCCCCGGGTTTCGGCCACGCGGAGCGGCCGGGAAACGGAATTGTGCTCCATGGTCGTGGTGATGGCATGGTCGCCCGGCCGGAGCATTCCGGCAATTGCCAGGTTCAAGGCCTCGGTAGCGCTACCGGTGAAAGCCAGCCGGGAGGAGTCCTTGATGCCGAAGAGCTTTGCCAGGCTTTCCCGGGCGTTGAACACGATGCGGGTTGCCTCCAGGCCCCGCCGATAGCCCCCCCGACCGGGGCTGGCACCGATCTCCCGCAGGGCATGGTCAACCGCCTGGTAGACAGATTCCGGTTTGGGATGGGAAGTGGCGGCATTGTCGAGGTAGATTGGCATTGCTGCTCCTAAAACCGGTGGCGCAGGGCTAGATGGAAGACAACATCCGGAGCGGTGGTCACCAGCACGTCTTCCGCAATGCCCAGGTCGAGGAAGGTTGTTTCGCCAAAGCCGATGGTTCCTCCCGAGACCAACTGGACGGAGCCGCTATTGACCTCTTTCAGCTCACTGCCGGTGTAGAATGAGGTGTGGGCGTCGGCCTGGACCTTCAGTGCCAGCCATTGCAAGGGGCTCCAGCCGAAACCGAGAGAGCCGAAGGCCGCAAGGTTTCGCTGCTGGTCTTTCAATACGTCGCCGTCAGTCAAGGCCATGCCGCCGCCGGCAGCATACACCGTCAGGTGGCCGAGCGGCAGCAGGCAGTCGTCGCTGGCGGTCAGCCAGAGGGCGAAGTCTGTACTGCCGCTGCCGAAGAGGCGGTTGCTGTTGCCGGTGGGAAGCTTGATGCTGGCATGCAGTGCCACAGCCAGCGGCGATTCCGCATCACCCTGGTGGAGCTGCATTGCTCCCGAGAGGCGGATGTCGCCGATGCCGTTCGAACCGTTGTTGACCAGGACCTTCGTTTCGCCATTTTTTGTATACTGGTAGAGCAGCCGGTTGCGCGGATATGATTTTCGTTGCCCCTGCGGAAAGCCGAAGGTGTCATGAAAGTCTTCGATGAAACCGTCGAGTACGCCGCCCCCTTCCGCCAGGTAGGGAATATCGATGCCGATCTGGTAGCCTGGAGCGATGCCGTAGCGGATGCCGAGATTGAAGCGGTAGGTTTCACCATCGAGCATCACGGCCTCCGTTCCTGTTGAGTCCGTGGCAAAGTTGTTCGTCACGTCGCTGGTGAGGCTACCCTCGAAATGGCCGAGCGGGACGACGCTGGCGCTGCCGACCGTTGGCAGTCCGAAAATTCGTATCAGCGGGCTCTGGTTGCTGGTCTGGAAAGGAAGGATATCCATGGCTGCCGCCACGGACGGACTGCCCGGAATCAGCCCGCAGAGAGTCAGCAGGAGTACTACGGTGAAGACGATCGCTCCCTTGGCGATAGCGTTGCGGGAGCACCTGGGTTGGTCGTTGCTGCAGGTGCGATCACGTGACATGATAAGCTGTTCTCCTTTGCCGGGATTTTTTGCTACCGGGCTGTTTTGGAAAGGCAGTAGTGATTCCATAAAGCAAATGCCGAATAATTGCAAGATGATAGTTTGCCGGTACACTGATGATACATTCTGACAGGTTATCGGTTATTTTCCAGTGGTCAGGATTTACGTTGAAAGGGAAAATCCGAAAACCTTTTGAAAGGGGTCCGGATGTTTGTTTTCTACCTGCTTTTTATTCTGTTTCTCTCCAGCGCAAGCGCTGCCGATCATGCCACGAGCTACTCACATCTCTGGGGCGGCTTTTCAACCTCTCTTGTTGCCCGTTCATCGGCGCAACGTGGCAATGTCGCCCGCGCCGCCCTTGATCTGGACGGTACCATACTTCCTCCCGGAGCTCTCTTCAGTTTCAATGAACTAGTGGGCGCGAGGGATTCCATGAAGGGTTATCGTCCGGCCCCGATGATCAATGAGCGGGGTGGGTTGACCGATATCCCGGGAGGCGGTATCTGCCAGTTGGCTACGACCATTTACAACGCGGCCCTTAAGGCGGGCTTGGTTATTGTCGAACGCCATCCACATTCGAGACAGGTGAGCTACGTTCCTCCGGGACGGGACGCCACCATTCTCAGCTGGCGCAAGGATCTGAAACTGCGTAATCCCCATTCGTATCCCCTGCTCTTGAGGCTGGAGGTTTCGGAAAATCGGCTGACGGCCGGCTTCTGGTCGCTGGTGGACAAGCCTTTCCAGGTGAAGATCCTCAGCGACGTCCAGGCCGTTGATCCGCAGTCGCTTGTTGCCAATGCTGTTGGACAATCGGAGCTGCCTTCCCAGGCGGGAGGGAAGGGTTTTTCTGTTGTTACCCGGCGTCTGTTGATCCGTGACGGGGTGGCCACAAAGGACGTCCTGTCACGGGATTTCTATCCTCCTCCCAGCAAGATTATGGGGCAACAGGATCCATGATTACTTTCCGAAGTGCACTCCTTGTCCTCTTTTTTCTGACCGCTGTCGTGGTTACCGATGCCGTTGCCGAGACTGCTGTAACCTGCGGGGATACCCCGGTACCCTCCTCCCTTGCTGTTCTCCACTCCTCCCGGGAAAGGCAGCAAAGTCTTGCACGGTATGCCAAAAGGGTATTTCTCCAGCGACTCGGCTTCGGCCCTGCAGTGACTCCTCCATCCTGGACAAAAGATATTCAAAGCGCGTGCTTCGTGACTTTTTTTTCGCGCAAAAGGGTAATCGCCTGCTCCGGTGGTTTTCGTCCCCGAACTGCCGACCTCGGCAAGGAGGTGGCGGCTAACGTTCGCCAGGCACTCCACATGGATCCACGGGCCGGACGCATCAATCGAGCCATTGCCGAGGAAGCCCGGGTGCTGATCACCTTTCCTGGCGAACCCTGTCCGATTGCCTCTCCCGAGATGATCGATCCTGTTCGGGAGGGTCTGTTCGTGGAGAACGACCGCAGTGGCGTTGCCATTGTGCCAGGAGAGGCAAAGACCGCCTCCTGGGCCTATCGAGAGGCTCTGCGAAGGCTCGGCGAGAGCGATCCGTCCCGGGTCAGGCTCTATGTCTTCGATTCCTGGGTGATTTCAGGAAAAGAGTAGGGGCTGGTGCCAGTACATATCAATAGTAAGAATTTTTTTACCAAGAGCCAAGAGCTACGAAACTCAAACCTCGAACCTTGAACTTTGAACTTCGAATATGCCTTCAGGAGGGTCAGCCGTGAAACAGTTTTTCAGCAGTTTCCTTGTCCTGGCAGTGGCGAGCATTTTTTTCTTTCCGCAGCCCTGTCCGGCTGCCGTTAGCAAGGGCTCTCTCGAAGGCACTGTTCTGTCTGCCGAAACAAATCAACCCCTGCCCGGGGCTGCCCTTGAATTTCAGCGCAGCTATCCGCGAAAACCGCCGGTGTTGATTCGCGCCAAGAGCAATATCGAGGGGAAATTTTCTGCGCTACTTCCCGCAGGTACCTATCGCTACCTGGTTCGCAAGTCCGGCTTCGGTTTGAAGGAGGGGCGCGCTGTCGTCACTGCAGGGAAAGAGATTGCTCTTCCCCTGCCCCTCAATCGGGAGGCAGAGATTTTCGGCAGGGTTGTCAATTCCGGCGGCAAGCCGCTCGCGGGGCTGGAAGTTTCATTCGGTTCATACGCACATGCGCGTACCGATTCTGCTGGCCACTTCACCGTAAAGACTTTAGATGTGGGATGGTATGAACTTCATCTGGATCATTCTTCCTGGGTGCCGGAACGACAGATGGCATTTTCCCTGGCTGCGGGTGAAAGGAAAGATGCCGGTGATGTGGTTGTGCGGAAAGCGGGCGCGCTGACCGTGCGGCTGGTGGCGGGGAACCGCCCGGTTGCAGGAGCCGAGGTGTCGCTTACCGGGACCCTTGCCTATCGTTACGGGAAAACCGACAAGAAGGGACGGGTCAGATTCACAAAGCTCCCGCCCGGATCCTATTCTCTTGAATCCTATGATGAGAGACTCACTCAAGCGAGCAACAGTGTCGATGTGCCGGAAGGGAAAAGTACTTTGGTCCGACTGATGACGACTTTCCGTCCGCCGACGCTTTCCCTTGATGACCCGGGAAGGGTGATCCTGCCCGGAAGCGTAATTCCAATATCCTTGCAGGGCCTCTGGGTCCAGCGGGCAAAGATTTCGATCTATGCCATTGACAAGGCGCGCCTCCTTGACGGCAGCATTGATCCGGGGAATCCCGCCACCATCCCTGTAGGAGCGCGTAAACTTCTCCGGGAACAATCCGTAAACCTGGTGAAGCAGAGATTTTCCTTCTATCGCCGTGCCGCGCTGAAGCTGGCGTCCCTGCCACCCGGTTTCTATCTGGTGGAAGCCAAGGGAAACGGAACCGTTGCCCACTCCTCGGTCCTGGTTACCCGGCTGGGTCTCGTGGCCAAGGCCGCACCGGGCGGAACCCTGCTTTTTGCCGCGGACCTGGTGGACGGTCATGCTCTTGAAGGGGTGGAGATGCTCGAAGCGGCGGTGTCACCAGGAGCATCGGCGCTGCCGCAACGTCTCGGGGCAACCGCTAACGATGGCCTTATTGCCGTCCCAAATCGGGCCGGGAGTGTGCGCTATATTGGTCACAAGGATGACAACCTCGCCATTTTTCATGTCTCCGCCATGCGGGCCGGAAAAGAAAGCCTGAAGGGCTACCTCTATACGGAACGTCCTGCCTATCGTCCGGGGCAGACTGTCTATTACAAGGGGGTTCTTCGCAAGATAGTCGGTGAGGGGTATGCATTGCCAGGAATAAAGAAGGTTTCGATGACGGTTACCGACAGTGGCGGCCAGACTATGCTGACGAAGGAGTACCCGGTTTCGTCGGCCGGTTCATTCAACGGTGAATTCGTTTTGCCGACCCAACCGCCCCTTGGCGATTATTCTCTTCAGGCAAAGGCAGGAACACAAATTTTCGAGACTTATTTCAAAGTTCTCGAGTACCGCAAGCCCGAATTCGAGGTAACGGTTGTGGCCGGAAAGAAATTTTCCGTCGGCGGGGACCCGGTGCCGGTTTCACTGAAAGCCCGTTACTATTTCGGCGCGCCGGTGGTGGATGGTAAGGTCAGTTACCGGATCTATTCCCGGCCCTACTATCGTTTCGAAGCTGATCAGGATGGTGGCACGGGAGATGAGGACTACGGTTTTGGCGGGTATGCGGATTTCCTCGGCGAAGGGGAGGCAGAAACCGATTCCGGCGGCAAGGCCTTGATCACGATCGACACCCAACGTCCCGACTCAGCCCGTGTCTATACGGTTGAATGCGATGTGGCCGATAGTGCCGGAAGACAGGTATCCGCCACAGCCTCCTTCACGGTCACACCTTCCCTTATCGACCTCTCGATCCGACCACTTTCCTATCTCAATTCACCGGGGAAGGCCACGGATATTGAGGTCACCACCTCTACCTGGCAAGGGAAAGCCGTGTCCACACCGGTTCTCGTTACTGTCGATGAGCAGGTCTACGATCAGAAAAGCCGCACCTACAGCTATCGCAAACTCGCTGAGCGGAACGTTGCCACCGACGAGAGCGGCAGACTGGTGTTCTCTCAACTTTTTCCTCACCCAGGCTACTGGCGCGTATCCGGCGTAACCACCGATGAACGGGGCATGAAAGCGACCGCAGTGGGTTGGGTCTGGGTTTGGCGGGAAGGGTATGCTTGGGATACCTCCTATCGCGAGCTGGGTGTGGAGCTTGACAAAAAGAGCTATCTGCCCGGAGAAACGGCACGGATTATCGTGAAAAGCCCCGCTGCCGGAACATCTCTTCTTCTGACGGTCGAGGGGCGGGAGATCTATTCTCACCGCGTCATCCGCTCGGCCGGTTCAGTTGAGGTGGTAGAAATACCGGTGAGCGAAGACATGTCACCGTATGTCTTCGTCTCTGCAGTGGAGGTCGACAAGGGACATTTCTATTCCCGGACCAGGACCCTGCGGGTGGATTCCAAGCCGGAGCTGTTGGAGCTGAAAGTCAAGACCGACAAGGTTCGTTATGAGCCAGGAGAAAAGGTTCGTCTTTCGGTCTCTGCACAGGACCGGAATGCCGTGCCACGGGAGGCCGAGCTTTCACTGGCAGTGGTGGATGAGGCGCTCTTTGCCATTGCGCCGGAAACCCGGCCGGACATCTACCGATTTTTCCGGGGGACTCGCGAGCACCGGGTCCTGACCCTCAACTCTTTCCCCCGCGTCTATCTGGGTGGTGCCGCGAAGGCGGGGATGTCGCTTCAACCCGAGGACAGGCTGCAGGGTATCAAGGTCCGCAAGGTCTTCAAGGATACCGCTTTCTGGCTTCCGCTTCTCACCACCGGTTCGGACGGCAAAGCGGAAGCGGAATTTAAATTGCCCGATAATCTGACCACGTGGCGGGCCACCGTGGTCGGTTTCAACGATCGGAACGAATTCGGCAGCGGGCGCGCCAACTTTATCGCCAGACTGGACGTCATGGCCCGTCTGCAGCCGCCCCGTTTCCTGACGGTGGGAGACCGGATGAATATTCCCGGCATCATCACCAACATGACGGACAGTCAGCGCAGCGTTTCCGGTACCTTCGAGACCACCGGCCTTTCACTTCTGGGCGAAAGCCGTTTCAGCGGGACCGTCAGTCCAGGCGGGACGCTGCGGCGGGATATGACGGTCGAGGCGAAAAAGTCGGGCGAGGCGCTGCTCCGCATGCGGGCCCTGGCGGGTGACCGTGGTGATGCCATGGAATTGACGATCCCGGTGTTCCCGCGGGGTATGAAACGGGTGTCCCAGGGGAACATCGTTCTCCGTGGGATCGAGGGAGAGACAGTCGTTACCCTGCCCGAAAAAGCCATGGGTGAAGGAGCTGCCCTTGATCTCTCAGTGGCTCCGAACCTTACGGCCAGTCTTAACGAAAGCCTGGAGGAACTGATCGATTTCCCCTATGGCTGTGTTGAACAGACCATGTCGCGTTTTCTCCCTGCCGTCCAGGTGAAAAACCTCCTGGGATCGACACGCTTTGTCTTGTCAGCGAAGATTACTGAAAAGCTCGAACGGGTTCTCGACGAAGGGTTGCGCAGGCTCTATGACTTTCAACACGAAGATGGCGGCTGGGGTTGGTGGAAGGAGGATGCCAGCGATCCTTACCTGACCGCCCATGTCATGTATGGTCTCGCCCTTGCGCGTAAGGCAGGAATTCCGGTGCGCAGCGACAGCTTCGAGCGTGGTGTGCAATCCCTGTCCGAGCGGCTTGGAAAGGGCTCTCTTGCCGAGCTTCCCGCCCTATACCGGGCATTCACCCTTGCCGGCCGCAGTGACGAAGCCGTGGAGAAGCGGATTGAAGCGGGGTGGCGCCAGGTGCCACCATCCCAGCGTGTTCAGTACTTGGAGGCGCTGCTGAACCGCTCGGAAAAAGACCGGGCAGCCTTGCTCCTCGCTGAACTTAAAAAAGATTTGAGGAGGGAAGGCTCTGCTGTCTGGCTGCAGGATGACGATGCCTATTCCTGGTGGTATTCGTGGCGATGGTCCGGCTCGGCGGTTGAAACCACGGCTCTGCTTCTGGAAAGCCAGTTGGCAGTGAATCCCCACGATCCCCTGGTTTCGTCTCTTGCGGAGTTCCTGGTGCAAAAACGATCGGGGCGGTGGTGGAATACCACCCGGGGTACGGCAACGGTTGTCGTGGCTCTTGCCGAATATGCGGCGGCCACCGGCGAACTCGATGCTTCCTATGCTGCCCGACTTTCCCTGAATGGCCGGGAGCTGGAGCGCTATGTGGTGGACAAGGGGCGCATAGTCCAGGGGAAATCATCGATTTCCCTGCCGATGAAAGACCTGCAGCGGGGCGACAATCGTCTGCGTCTGGAGCGGGATAGGAGCGAAGGCGCTCTCTACCTTTCAGCGCAACTGGGATATTTCGTTCCTCCGGAGTGGGCTGACCGGGGTGCGGGGCTGTCTGTCGAGCGCAAGATATATCGCCTTACACCCCGCAAAAATGGCGGAGAGTGGCGCATGGAGTATCTGCCGCTTCAACTGGGTGATAAGCTTGCTCCGGGCGATGATGTGGAGGTGCGTTTGACCGTGGACAACAAGGAGGATATGAATTTCGTCATCATTGAGGACCGGCTTCCGTCTGGATTCGAGGTTCGGGAAACCCGTACCGATCCGCGGTTTGCTTCGTACGCTTCCTACTGGAACTGGTACACTCACCAGGAACGCGATGACGAGAAGATGGCATTCTTCCTTGATGTGCTTCCCGCTGGAAGGCATGAATTCCGCTATGTGATGTATCCGGAATTGACCGGTGAGATGCTGGCCCTTCCGACTGCGGTCTGGCCCATGTACGTACCATCGCTCCGTGCGGAAAGTGGTCTCTGGCAGGTCGGGGTGGAGCGCTAAGGTCTGATCTCCGGCGAATCTGGTATGGTCCGGCATTTACGTCTTGAATCGCTGCTGTTTCGGGACTATAAAGGGAGGGTGGCGAGAGTATGGAGGTTGGTTATGAAAGCACTTCTCAATCGCAGGAGCATCCGCAGGTATACTGAGCAGCCGGTACCCCAGCAGCTTCTTATCGAACTGCTGGAAGCGGCCATGTGTGCGCCGTCCGCGGGCAACGAACAGCCCTGGCAGTTCGTGATCATCGACCAGCGCGGGATGCTTGACGAGATTCCGAAGTTCCATCCCTATGCTGCCATGGTGTCCGAGGCGCAGGTGGCAATTCTTGTCTGCGGGGATCTGGAAAAGGATCTGCATAGGGGCTACTGGACACAGGACTGCGCCGCTGCCACGGAAAATATCCTGATTGCCGTGGAGGACAAGGGGCTTGGTGCCGTTTGGGTCGGAATCTATCCCCGGGAGGATCGGGTTCAAGCGCTGCGAGACCTCTTGCACATTCCGGAGAACATCGTGCCTTTTGCGCTCATTCCCCTCGGCTACCCGGCCGAGGAAAAACCGCCCGCCAACCGCTTCGATGCCGGACGCATCCACTATAACGGCTGGTAGGTATAATGAAAAAAGAGATTGATGATTTTTGCCGGTATCTCAGTGTCGAGAGAAACGTCTCGTCCCATACTCTCGACGCCTATCGAACCGATCTGGAAATGTTCCGGGTATTCGTTGCCAGGGAGCTTGGATCCTCCGCCTCGCTGGAGGCGGTCAGCCATCTCCTGATCCGCCGCTATCTGGCTCGTCTGACAATCGACCATGCCAAAAGTACTCTTGGCCGTAAGCTGGCGGCGATCCGCTCCTTTTTCAAGTATCTGATGAGGGAAGGGAGGGTCCGCAAGAATCCGGCGGAACTGGTGAGTACCCCGAAAAAGGAGAAAAAAGTTCCCTATCACCTTGCTATTGATGAAGTAACTGCTCTTGTAACCGCCCCTGCCGGGATCGACGTCCTTGCTCTGCGCGACCGGGCAATTCTCGAGACGCTTTATTCCAGTGGGTTGCGGGTCAGTGAATTGACCGGCCTGGATGTCGGAGGGGTCGATCTCGATGAAGGTCTGGTCCGTGTTCTCGGCAAGGGGGGGAAGGAGCGAATCGTTCCTCTCGGAAGTCATGCCCGCTCCGCCATCGGCGAGTATCTGCTGGCGAGAAAAAACCCAACCCATGATGCTCCTCTTCTGCTTAATGCGCGAGGCGGTCGACTTACCAGTCGCAGTGTTGGCCGCATCGTTGATAAATACATCCTCCATATTGCCGCGATGAAAAAAATCTCCCCCCATACCCTGCGCCATACCTTTGCTACCCATCTGCTCGAGGGGGGCGCTGATCTGCGCTCTATTCAGGAACTTCTCGGGCACGCCTCCCTTTCCACAACCCAGAAATATACACACGTGAGTATTGACCGTCTCATGGAGGTGTATGACAAGGCTCACCCTAAAGCGCGGAAAAAATAATCGAAGGCATAGCAAATGATATGCATTCAAAGTTCTGCTTAATATTGACGTCTATTAATTGTGTGTTATAAATTTGTATATATTACTGTACTTTTAGTAATGCTCGTGCGAAGTGTTTTTTTTGCGTTGTGTATTCGGGAGGTGTGGGATGATGATAGAGGTGTTGATGTGTGGATGTGAGGAGCATGAGATTGTTCCCGATTACGTGCTTGGAGAGTTGCTGGTAAGGGGTGACGTACAGGGTTTCAGGCGTGCCAGTGGCTGGGTGGAGGTTGGTCGCGACCCCATCAGGCAATCAAGGAATGGGGGCTATTCCGGTGCCGAGAGAAGGCGACGACGAAAAGGTTCCTGTCTGACCTGTCCGGAGATGGTTGGCGGTGAATGTACTAATAGCAGTTGTCCGGAACACTTTGCTAATACCAAAGTATTTGTAAACAGTTAGTTGTTTGTTCGTCTGACTTCTGTTTCACGTTTTGTCCGGTTGTGGCACCAGCGCCACTTCGTTTCCCGTACTGTTTTCCTCTCGTTTCTGCATGCGTTGGTGAAATAACCCGGCTTGCTTTAACGGTACCGCCCTGTTGATATGCAGTTGTGGAAGTACTGAAAGGGCACGAAGTGTTTTTTTTGGGGGAATAGGCGCTTTTACGAGGTATAAACAATAAACCCCACTCCGAGGGAGCGGGGTTTATTGTTTCTGGGTATCGGGAAAGGTTAGAGAAGAAGTTCCATCTGCTTCCAGTCCTTCTTATTGACCTTGGGGCCGGGGTAGTAACGAGGGCAGTTGGCAATCACCACTTCAGGCGACTGCTTGCAGTGCCGGCGGCACGAGACACACAACATGTTGGCGCTGTTCTGTTGTTTC
The DNA here is from genome assembly GCA_963748325.1 of uncultured delta proteobacterium. Lineage (GTDB taxonomy): Bacteria > Desulfobacterota > Desulfuromonadia > Geobacterales > Geobacteraceae > RPRC01. Next base: position 393,049 of record CAVVIJ010000002.1, read on the forward strand.
ATGGCATTCAGCAGATCTTGCGTACCCAGCCGAAAGTGTCGGGAATCTTTCCGTACTGGATTCCGGTAAGAGTGTCGTACAGCTTCTGGGTCAGGTCTCCAACGCCACCGTTTCCGATCGTGAACGACTCGTTCTTGTAGCCGAGGACCCCGACAGGGGTGACAACCGCAGCGGTACCGCTGCCGAAAGCTTCCTTGACCTTGCCGGCGCGGATGTCAGTAACCAGCTCGTCAATGGCTATCTGTCGTTCCTCGATGCGATAGCCTATGGTGTCGGCAAGCTTCATGATCGAGTCACGGGTAACTCCCTTGAGGATGGAACCGGTCAGGGGAGCGGTTACTACGACATCGTCATAGACAAAAAACATGTTCATGGAGCCAACTTCTTCGATATATTTCCTGTGGGTTCCGTCCAGCCAGAGGACCTGGTCGAAGCCCTTTTTCTTGGCAATCTGGGCAGCCTTCAGAGATGCGGCATAATTTCCGCCGGTTTTGGCCTCGCCGGTGCCGCCGGCAACCGCCCGAACATAGTGGTCTTCCACGAGGATGTTTACCGGGTTGAATCCTGCCGCATAGTAGGCGCCAACCGGAGACATGATGACGAAGAAATAGTAGTGGTCGGCAGGTTTGACGCCGAGAACAGGCTCAACGGCAATTATTGCCGGACGGATATAGAGGGAGGTGCCATCGGAACCGGGAACCCACTCTTTTTCCAGGCACACGAGTTGGGTGATTGCTTCGAGAAAAAGATCTTCCGGGACTTCCGGCATACAGAGTCGCTCGGCAGAAAGGTTGAAGCGGTGCGCATTGATTTCCGGCCTGAACAGGGCGATGCTGCCGTCCGCCCATTTGTAGGCCTTGAGGCCTTCGAAAATTTCCTGCGCGTAATGGAAAACGAGAGCCGATGGATCCAGGACAAAGGGTCCGTAGGACTGAATCCTGGCGTCTACCCAGCCTTCGGAAGCCTTCCATTCCACGAGAAACATCCGGTCTGTAAATAGTTTGCCGAAACTGAGAGCGGATTCGTCGGTAAACTTGGGTTTTTTCTTTTCTTCCGGAAGGGGAAGAACCTTGATTTCCATGATGCAACCTCCCGTAAAGGCCGGGAAAGAGCCTTGTTCATTAAATAATGTGTGTAGCATATATCACCCTTTCGGGCAAGATTTATTCACTTTTTCTGTTTCTGGTGTGAGCTGGCGGACCAGTCGTATAATTGCTGTCATGGGGGGCGTTTTGGGCGGGTGTCGGATGGCAATGTTGAAAGAGACGAGAGTCTGGATTTTCAGTGATAATAAAAACTTTCAGTGCTTGCATCGTTTTTGGTGGCATAATCGTGGTGCCAGCCCGATGTTTTTGTATTTTGTCGTAATGGGTGAACTGTCCGGGAGAATTGACGAAAATTCATTTTTACTGTTGCGAAAGAGGATTTTTCCTGCTATATTTTTAGCACTCACCAAGGTAGAGTGCTAATATGCCTCGCTGTTGTGCAGTGAGGTTCATTGTGAGAAGGAGGTTGATTTCATGACCGGTTCTTTGCCCATTTTGTCCGACAATCTGCAAAAATATTTTGCTGAAATCCGACGTTTTCGTGTGCTTTCTCCGGAAGAGGAATACCAGCTTGCCGTGAAATTTTACGAAGAAAAGGATCTTGACGCTGCCCACATGCTGATTACTTCGAATCTCCGCTTTGTGGTGAAAGTTGCCGGGGAGTACCGCTCCTACGGGATGAAAATGCTCGATCTTATTCAGGAAGGTAATGTAGGGTTGATGATGGCGGTCCGCAAATTCAATCCATATAAAGGTTTTCGCCTGATCTCTTATGCGGTTTGGTGGATCCGGGCTTATATTCAAAATTACATCATTTCGACGTGGAGCCTGTTGAAGATCGGTACCACCCAGGCACAACGGAAATTGTTCTTCAAGCTGAAGCAGGCAAAAGATGCCATCAAGAACATGCTCGGGGAAGACGATGCACCTGCCGCCTCTCATTCTCTCGATGTGAAAGAATCAGAATACCTCGAGATGGAGCAGCGCTTGCGCGGTGATTACTCCCTGGATTCCGAACTGGTTGCCGGCGAAGGGTATACCCTGATGGATTCCCTTGCCGATGATCGGATGAACCAGGAGGAATTACTGGCCGAGAATCAGTCGGCGGCACTCCTTGAGCGTGAAGTTTCGCAGGCAGTGTCACGCCTGAATGAGAAAGAGCGCTACGTCATTGAGCACCGGGTGTCGGCTGAAGATCCGTTGACGCTTCAGGAGATAGCGGACCATTTTTCCATTTCACGGGAACGAGTCCGCCAGATTGAGGGGGCCGCCTTGAAAAAAATGAAGACGCTGCTTTTGCCTCTGGTGTCTCAGGTTGCAGAGTATTCGCCAGCTGTTGCCTGATCCGGTCGGGGTGTGATGCGGCTGATTTTCTGGCTGCCATCGTGCACAGATAATTGCATTGACAAAAATTGCGTGCTCCCGTATCCTTTTTCAACAATTTTATACAGTACCTTCTTATCAAGAGTGGTGGAGGGATAGGCCCTGCGAAACCACAGCAACCGGCCCGGCAACGGGTGTCAGGTGCTAAATCCTGCCGAATGGCACAGATGAGAAAGGTGTTTCAGGTGGACAGGTACCCGGAAGCTCCTTCTCATCAAAGAAGGGGCTTTTTTTGTGTCCGCAGCAGCAACCCTTTACCCTGATTCCTGTGAGTAATCCATGTCAGTCGGCATTGTAGAAACACAATCCGTTACCTTCGATACCGAACTACGCCTCGAAAGCGGCCGCATCCTCGGCCCGATTACACTTGCCTATGAAACCTACGGCACCCTGGACAGCAGTCGCTCCAACGCGGTGATGATTACCCATGCCTGGACCGGGAATGCCCATGTAGCAGGCAAGTACAGCGAGGATGATCAAAAGGTCGGCTGGTGGGATGCCATTGTCGGACCAGGGCGCCTGCTGGATACCGACAAATATTTCGTGATCTGCTCCAATATCCTCGGCTCTTGCTATGGCTCCACCGGACCTACCTCCATCAACCCGAAGACCGGTAAACGCTATAACCTGTCTTTTCCGGTAATTACGGTCCGGGACATGGTTCGTGCGCAAGCCTTGCTGTTGGATCACCTGGGGATCGATCGGTTGCTGACCGTGCTTGGCGGCAGCATGGGCGGAATGCAGGCACTGGAATGGGCGACCTGTTTTCCGGATCGCATTGCTTCAGCGGTTGTTCTGGCCACGAGCGGCAGGCCCTCTCCCATGGCTATTGCCATGAATGCCGTGGCCCGCTGGGCGATCTTTAACGATCCGACCTGGAAAAAGGGCGAATATCGCAAAAATCCGAAGGACGGCCTGGCCCTGGCCCGCGGGATCGGCCACATCACCTTTCTTTCCGATGAGTCCATGCAGAACAAGTTCGGCCGCAGGTTCTCGGCCAAGGATGGTTTGTTCGACTTCTTTGGCCGCTTCGAGGTTGAGCGCTATCTTTCCTACAACGGCTACAACTTCGTGGATCGCTTTGATGCCAATTCCTTCCTCTATCTGGCCAAGGCCCTTGATCTCTACGATGTTGCCTGGGGCTGTGAGTCACTCCAGGAGGCATTTGCCCCGGTCAAAGCGCCCATCCAGTTCTATGCCTTTACCTCCGACTGGCTCTATCCGCCGGCTCAGACCGAAGAAATGGTTGACGTGTTGAAGGAGTTGGGTAAACCGGTCGAGTATCACCTCATCGAATCATCCTACGGCCACGATGCCTTTCTTCTCGAACACGAGACCTTCGCGCCGATCGTACTGGATTTTCTCGAGCGAATCTCCCCCTCTACCTGAGTTTTTTTACCTGATTTGGCCTGTATACTCGCGTCATTCCCGAGGGGTTTCATGGGAATACCGGCCCGATAACCATGGTTTTCCCAGTGGGTCGCTTGAGGGGTACCTAAGGTTTTTATGCGCTTCGGGCTGAGCGTATCAGGTACACTTTGTTTTTGACCTCCACCTGTGGTTCTATTTCCTGCAGCCCGGCTTCACTTTTGCCTGCTCTCCGTGTATGGTGAACAAGTAGAAGATACCCTCTTCGAATCATGAACCAGAGGAGTTAGTGCCATGGGTATGCTCACCATTTCCTGTCCTTCGTGCGGCTTTTCCCGCCAGATGCCTTCGGAGAAAGTTCCTGAGGGGCCACGCCGAGTCACCTGTCCCCAGTGCAAAGAGATATTCATCTATGACAAGAGTGCTGCTCCCGTCGCAGGTGATGGTGTGCCCGAACCCACCACTTCCGAGGCGTCATTGTTCACGGAAACATCTCAACCTGACGCCCATTCCGCTTCTGGCGATCACGTACAACGTCCAGTAGCCGAGGCCTTTTCGGGGGGCGGACATGAAGAGCCGCCCGGTTCGCCGGCCGCAACGGAAATGACTGACATCGGTGAACTGTTTCGCCAGAGTTGGGAGTTGTACCAGAAGCGTTTTGCCACCCTGATCCTTCTCTATTTTCTGACGATGCTGGCCATGATTATTCCCACGGCAGTAGCCACGGGCCTGGCTTTTTTCGTGACCCTTCTTACCGGTGGAATAACCTTTTTCGTTACCGTCTGTCTTGGTGCCGTGATTGGTGTTGCCTGTTCCCTCTGGTGCTACGGTGGCCTTCTCTGTGCCGTGCTGGATGAAAACCTCGGGCTTGAGGATGCGCTTGCCCGCGGCAAGACGCTAATCCTGCCCCTAGCCTGGGTTTTCCTGCTGGGCGGTTTCATAATTGCCGGCGGCTACTTCCTGCTGCTCATTCCCGGCGTGATCTTTACTGTCTGGTTCTGTCTTGCCCAGTTTATCATGCCCGGTGAGAATGTCCGCGGCATGGCGGCCCTCCTCAAAAGCCGGGAATATGTGCGTGGACACTGGCTGGATGTCGCACTGCGGCTCTTTCTTGTCTGGATAGTATCCGGCTTCGTGAGCTCGATTCCCGTTTTCGGGCTGATCCTGGCGGTGCTCTTTTTCCCCTATTTGATGATTTTTCATTATCTGATTTATCGCGACCTGCGTGCCATCAAGGGAGATATCTCCTGCACCTGCGGGACGAAAAGCAAATTCCTCTGGCCGGGAGTCGCCCTGATTGGCTGGATTGTCGTGCCGGTCATGCTGTTTCTGCTCTTTGGTTCGCTGTTTTGCCAAAAATTACACCAGGGGAAGGGGACCTTGGTTCGACTTGAAACGACTCGTTCCCTATCTCATTCCGGATGAACTGGCTGCTTGCCTCCCCTGCACCTGGCGGGTATGATTAGTACAACGTGAATCGCTGAGAAGCTTGGCCGTAATGCTCGCAATCAAGAGGAATGATCCGTGAGGAACAGTGTAGGATCCATAGAGCGAGGGGGCTATATTGGAGACAGAATCGGTACTTTTACCTGCCGACCAACACAACAGGATCCTGCGGGACAACGTCCATCCTTCGGATTGGGTTAACCCGGAACCCGCTTCCCGCTATAACCTGGTGGTGCTGGGTGCTGGAACAGCCGGCCTGGTGACTGCTGCAGGCGCAGCCGGGCTGGGCGCCAAGGTTGCCCTTGTGGAAAGGTCCTTGATGGGGGGGGATTGCCTGAATGTCGGCTGTGTTCCTTCCAAGGCCCTAATCCGAGCATCCCGGGCGGCGCACGAGATCAGGGCCGCAGGTGAGTTCGGGATCTCCGGTGCCGAAGAACTGACCGTTGATTTTTCTGTCGTCATGGCGCGCTTGCGGCGATTGAGATCCGGAATCAGTCACCATGATTCAGCCCGGCGTTTTCGGGATGAACTGGGCGTGGACGTTTTTTTCGGGCAAGGCAGCTTTGCCGGGCCCGATATGGTCGAGGTGGAAGGAAAGCAGCTGCGTTTTGCCAAGGCTGCCGTCTGTACCGGAGCCCGAGCCGCCGCTCCTGCGATCCCGGGGCTTGCCGAAGCGGGCTACCTGACGAACGAAACGGTTTTTTCCCTGACCGAGCTTCCGGCCAGGCTCGCCGTGATCGGTGCCGGTCCGATCGGCTGCGAACTCGCCCAGGCCTTTGCCCGGTTGGGCAGTCGGGTAAGTATTGTCGGGCACCGAACTGAACATATCCTTCCCCGGGAAGATCCCGATGCCGCCGAAATAGTGCAAAATGCCCTGATACGGGAGGGTGTTGAGCTGTTTCTTCCTGTACAGGACCTGCAGGTTTCCGGCCAGGACGGGAAAAAGTTTCTTCACTTCACATCCGGAGGCCGCCAGGTGGTGCTGGATGTTGACGAAATTCTCGTAGGAGTGGGCAGGGCGCCGAATGTGGAAGGGCTGGGCCTCGAAGCTGCCGGGATTGTCTACGATGCGCGGAAAGGTGTGCAGGTCAATGAGCAACTGCAGACCTCGAACCGGCGCGTTTATGCTGCCGGCGACATCTGCTTTCCCTACAAGTTTACCCACACGGCCGACGCCCTTGCGCGGATACTGATCGCCAACGCTCTTTTCAAAGGGCGCCAGAAAAGCTCGGCCCTTACCGTTCCCTGGTGCACCTATACCGATCCCGAGGTCGCCCATGTGGGGATGTATGCCCATGAAGCCGAGAAGCAGGGAATTGCCGTGCAGACATTCACCGTGCCGTTGTCCGACGTTGATCGAGCGGTTCTCGATGGCGAAACCGAGGGCTTTGCCCGGGTACACCTGAAGAAGGGCAGCGACCGGATCCTGGGCGCTACGATTGTTGCCCGACATGCCGGTGAAATGGTCAACGAACTTTCTCTTGCCATAACCAATGGCTTGGGCCTGTCGGCAATCGGCCGGACCATTCATCCCTATCCGACCCAGGCCGAGGCCATCAAAAGGCTTGCCGATGCCTATAACCGGACCCGGTTGACACCCTTCCTGAAAAAGGTGTTATCTGCCTGGCTTTCATGGAGTAGGTCCTGACCATGAATCGAAAAAAAATCCTCATCTTCCTGCTGGCGGCAATCTTCATTGGCCTGTTTTTCTGGTTCGACCTGGGCAGGTTCCTGACCCTGGAATCCCTGAAACAAAACCGGAATTACCTGGTGAATCTGTATAACGACCACCGGTTGCTCACGGTGGCAGTATTCATGGCTATCTATATCATCCAGACGGCACTGGCCCTTCCCGGCGCGGCGATCCTCAGCCTTGCCGCCGGGGCGGTGTTCGGGGCGCTGATGGGCACGGTCTACGCCAATATCGGTGCAACCATTGGCGCAACCCTGTCTTTCCTGGTTGCCAGATATCTGTTCCATGATACAATCCAGGGCAAATTCGGTCCCCGACTGGAAAAAATCAACCAGGAACTGGACAATGCCGGGTTCAATTACCTGCTTTTTCTGCGCCTGGTGCCACTGTTCCCCTTCTTTCTCATCAACTTGGCCGCCGGACTGACAAAGATCCCGTTACGGACATTTTTCTTCGGCACCATGCTCGGGATCATTCCCGGCGGCTTCGTATACTGTAACGCCGGAGCCAGTTTGGCCTCCATCAACAGCGTGGGAGAAATCGTTTCACTCCGGGTGCTGGGTTCCTTTGCCCTGCTTGGCCTGTTCGCTTTGGTACCGGTTTTCTATGGTAAGATCAGGGGTGTGAAAAAGCCTTCCGCCTAACGCTCCAACTATTCAGAGGAGAAAGAGCATACATCATGACACAACCGTTTTCCGAGCGCCTGAAAAATGTCAACCCGGAATTTCTGGCCTTCGATTGCCTGCGAACCCTTCAGGTGAATATGGGGAATCTCTGCAATATGGCCTGCGCCCACTGTCACGTTTCCGCATCTCCTGCCGGGAAAATGAGCATGGCCCGGGACGTGATGGAAAAGGTCGTCGCCGTTCTGCAGCAGAATCCTGGCATAACACTTGACATGACCGGCGGCTGTCCCGAGATCAACCCCCACTTCCGCTACCTGGTGGAAGCGACGGATTCCCTGGACCTGTGCCGCATCGTACGGAGCAACCTGACGGTTGTCACGGAACCGGGCATGGAATGGCTTGCGGATTTCTATCAACAGCACCGCTTGGTGGTGTTCGGCTCTCTGCCCTGCTACTCGGCGGAGAATGTTGAAAAACAGCGCGGCACGGGCGTCTTTGAGCGGAGCATTGCGGCGCTCCAAAAGCTTAATGCCCTCGGGTATGGATCGGAACTGGAACTGAACCTTGTGTATAATCCGGGCGGACCGTTTCTGCCCGGTTCCCAGCGAGCACTGGAGGCGGCGTACCGTAAGGAGTTGGCGGAGAACTTTGGTGTTTGCTTCAGCAGCCTCTACACCATAACCAATGCTCCCATCGGGCGCTTTCGTGACTACCTGGAAAAAAAGGGTGCCTACGAAAAGTACCTTGCCCTGCTTGCCGACTGTTTTAATCCTGAAACAGCCAGTGCGATCATGTGCCGCACCATGGTAAGTGTTGACTGGCAGGGATATCTCTATAACTGCGATTTTAACCAGGTCTTGGGCCTTCCGGTCAGGAGTCAGGAGGGGCAGGCCCTGACCATCGATGATCTGGCTGAGGCGGCCCGGACCGGGACCCGGCTCGAACTGGGCCTGCACTGCTATTGCTGCACCGCTGGAGAGGGTTCGAGCTGTACCGGATCGCTGGCGGCGTGAAGCGGGTTCGAGAATAAAGGTTCGAGGAACGGGGATGCGATCATATGCGTTTGCATGCGTGATCCACAACAATTTCCCCTGGTTCTTTAATTTCATGTTCGGCGGATCATCCTGATTGTAACCCCGATCCTCTTTACTAGAATCTATCAATCTTCTGTCTTTGACACAAAAGGAGTGACTATGCAGGTTGCCATTGCCGGCCTGGGACGCATGGGGATTAATATGGCGCGGAGACTCCTGCGGGGAGGGCACGAGGTTGTCGCCTGGAACCGTTCTGCGGGGAAGGTTGAGGAGATTGCCGCGGAAGGTGCCCGGCCGTCTTTCAGCCTGGAGGAAATGGTCGGCATGCTTACCCCTCCGCGGGCGGTCTGGCTGATGCTGCCTGCCGGGGAAGTGATCGACGAGACCATCGAACAGCTGGTAAAACTGCTCTCTCCCGGTGATTGCATTCTCGACGGTGGTAACAGCTTCTATCGTGACGATCTTCGCCGGAAGGACCGCTTGCGTCCCCTCGACATCCAGTATCTGGATGTTGGCGTGAGCGGCGGCATCTGGGGTCTCAAGGAGGGTTACTGCCTGATGGTTGGCGGCGACCACCGCGACTATTCCCGTCTCGAACCGCTTTTCCGAACCCTGGCACCGGAGGAAGGTTACCTCTACTGCGGGGAAACCGGGGCGGGTCATTTTGTCAAGATGGTGCACAACGGGATCGAATACGGCATGATGGCTGCCTATGGTGAAGGTTTCTCCATTCTCAAGGCCTCTCCCTATGGACAGGCGGTTGACCCGGCTGCGGTGGCGCACCTCTGGAACCGTGGCAGCGTGGTCCGTTCCTGGTTGCTGGAATTGGCCGAAGATGCCTTCCGCAAGGATCCGGGCCTGGAATCGATCCAGGGCTATGTGGAAGACTCGGGGGAAGGGCGCTGGACCGTGCAGCAGGCCATCGATACCGGCGTGCCAGCACCGGTCATTGCCGCTTCTCTGTTTCAGCGTTTCCGCTCCCGCTTGGGGGACAGCTTTGGCGACAAGGTTCTAGCGGCTCTCCGCAACGAGTTCGGCGGTCACGCGGTTCTCAAAGCCAGTGAAGATAAAAAGTCGGACATGGCCGGGGCGGGTAACGTGCAGCCGGCAACGCCGCAAAAAAAACCGGAACAAACCTGACGTGACCAGCTTTTCCCCATTGGGCAGGTGATGCTGCATTAATTCAGTATCAACCAGTCAACAGGACTATGCTAGAAAAGGACGTCCCATGGACATGAACTCCCTGATCGATAACATGTCACCGGAGCAGATGGCCCCTGTCTGCCGTATCGTGATTCCAAAGAGCTGCTGCCTGGTGATTTTCGGTGCATCAGGTGATCTGGCAAAGCGCAAGCTGATTCCCGCCATGTATCGTCTGTTTCGCCAGAGACTTCTGCCGCGCGGATTTTTCGTTCTTGGCGTTGCCCGGACCGAGATGGATTCGGAGCACTTTCGTGAATTGATGGAGGAAGGTTTACGGGATAGCTTCCCCGACGAATGCGACGAGGCCTGTTGGCGCGACTTTTCTGCCCGACTGCATTACCGTGTGATCGACTACCACGATTCTGCGTCCTACCGCACCAACCTGGCAGAGGTGTTGCCCACCTTGGAGAAGGATGCCGATACCGGGGGAAACCGGATCTTTTACCTGGCCACTCCTCCGGCTGTGTACGGGGACATTATCGGGACCCTGCACCAGTCCGGCCTGACCTCTCGGACAGATTCCCGCGTCAAGCTTGTCATCGAAAAGCCTTTCGGTCATGATCTCATCTCTTCCCGGGAACTCAACGCCACCCTTCTTGAGTCCTTCAGTGAGAGCCAGGTGTACCGCATCGATCACTATCTGGCCAAGGAAACGGTCCAGAACATCCTCATGTTCCGTTTTGCCAACTCCCTGTTTGAACCCCTCTGGAACAGGCGCTACATCGATCATGTGCAAATAACATCCGCTGAAACACTTGGAATTGAGCGTCGCGCCGGCTATTATGAGCAGGCCGGCGTGATTCGGGACATGTTCCAGAACCACATGATCCAGTTGCTCACCTTGACGGCCATGGAACCGCCCTCCCTCTTTTCCGCCGACCGGGTCAGGGATGAAAAGGCAAAGGTTCTGCATTCGATCCGGCCTTTTCCCCTGGAGCGACTCGAAGATTGTGTCGTCACCGGCCAGTATGCCGGGTCCGGGAGTGCCGGAATCAAGGGATACCGGGATGAATTCGGGGTTGCTGAGGATTCCCGCGTGCCGACCTATGCAGCCTTGAAGGTTTGGGTCGATAACTGGCGTTGGAACGGCGTACCTTTTTATCTTCGCTCCGGGAAGCGCCTGAAGCGGCGCACGACAGAGATTGCCATCCATTTTCGGCCGGTACCCCATATGATGTTTTCCCGAACCATGGGCGGCAGGATCGAGGCCAACACACTGATTCTCCAAGTACAGCCCGACGAGGGTATCCATCTCGAGATTCAGGCAAAAAACCCCGGCTCACGCATGTGTCTCATGCCGGTTACTCTCGACTTCAACTATCCCCGCGAGGTTTCCTTGAACGCCTATGAGCGGGTGCTCCTCGACTGTATGGAAGGGGACCAGATGCTGTTTGTGCGCGAAGATGGCGTCGAACTGAGCTGGTCGCTCCTGACTCCCCTGATTCAGGCTCTGGAAGCCCGCAGAGAGTCCGGCACATCATTTCTGTATGAAAGCGGCTCGGAAGGGCCGAATGCGGCTGCCGCACTGCTGGAAAAGGATGGTCGCTGCTGGAGGCCACTGTGAGCAACCAAAGGGATTTAGAAATCTTCGAGAGTGCCGAGGCTGCCGCTGTCCGGGGGGCAGACTTGTTTTTCACAGCAGCCCGGGAAGCCATTGCTGAACAAGGACGCTTCACAGTGGCACTTTCGGGAGGTTCAACTCCGATTCCCCTGTTTCGCCGTCTGGCCGAAGAGGCTTTGGGCAGCGGGCTTGACTGGAGCGCAGTGCATATCTTCTGGGCTGACGAGCGCTGTGTGCCTCCCGACCATCCGGAGAGCAATTACCGGCTGGCCGAGGATCTGTTTCTTTCAAAACTGCCGACGCCTGGCGCGACTATCCACCGGGTAGCGGGTGAATTGTCCCCGGACGAGGCGGCTTGTCACTACGAAACGGAGTTGGTTGCGTCATTCCCTGACGAAGAGATTCCTGTCTTCGATCTGCTGCTTCTCGGGGTGGGGAGCGATGGTCATACCGCATCCCTGTTCCCGGGCATGGATCTGGAGCGCCTTGCCTCTCGGAAAGCCGTGGCCGTGTACGTGGAAAAGCTGCAGAGTTCACGGGTTACCTTGACCTTGCCGGTTCTTGTCAGAGCCCGCCGGACCATCTTCCTGGTAACGGGAGTCGCAAAGGCCACAATTGTTCGAGAAATTCTTGGGGATGGAGAGGATTGTCGTTGCCCGGCATCTCGTGTTGCATCGACGTCGGCACGGGTTACCTGGCTTCTGGACCAGGAAGCGGCGGGCGGGATCGTGCATCCGTAAGAAAGCTTGCCAGCTATACTGACATCGAAAAAAAGAGAGGACGTTATGGATACTCTGGAATTATGGGAACGTTATAAAAAAAATCTGAACTGCTATCCGGAACTCGGTCTGCTCCTCGATGTCAGCAGGATGGACTTTCCTGACGATTACTTTAAAACCATGGAGCCCTTCATGCTTCAGGCCTACCGGGACATGGCGGAGTTGGAAGACGGGGCACTGGCCAATCCGGACGAGGGACGGATGGTGGGACACTACTGGTTGCGAACGCCGTATCTTGCTCCGACCAAAGAGATTTCGCGGGATATCGAGGAAACGAGAGAGGCAATCAAGGACTTTGCCGCCCGTGTCCATCGTGGAGAGATTGCTCCGCAGCAGGGCGGGCGATTTTCCCGCTTGCTTCTGATCGGGATCGGAGGGTCGGCCCTTGGACCGCAGTTTATTGCCGATGCCCTGTCGGTTGCCGACGATGCCATGACGCCGTTTTTTTTCGACAATACCGATCCGGACGGCATGGATAGGGTCCTGGAAAAAATCGGCGACCACCTGGCAGAAACATTAACCCTGGTGATCTCCAAGAGCGGTGGCACGAAGGAAACTCGCAATGGCATGTTGGAGGCGAATCTTGCCTATGAGCGTGCCGGACTTGATTTTTCACGTCATGCAGTGGCCGTAACAGGGGCGGCTAGCGAACTGGACCGACTGGCCACGGAGCAGGGCTGGTTGGCCCGTTTCCCCATGTGGGACTGGGTGGGTGGTCGCACCTCGGTTACCTCAGCCGTTGGTTTGCTGCCCGCCGCATTGCAGGGCATCGACATCGATGCTTTTCTGGAGGGGGCCAGCAACTGCGACATCCTGACACGAATGCCCAGCAACCATACGAATCCCGCTGCGCGACTCGCACTGGTCTGGTACCGGGCAACCGGCGGTGTCGGGAGCAAAGACATGGTTGTCCTTCCCTACAAAGATCGCCTGCTGCTCTTTTCTCGCTACCTGCAGCAATTGCTCATGGAGTCACTCGGCAAGGAAAAGGATCTTTCCGGGGCCGTGGTCCATCAAGGGCTCTCTGTTTATGGCAACAAAGGCTCCACTGATCAGCATGCCTTTGTCCAGCAGCTGCGGGATGGCGTCGATAACTTCTTTGTCACCTTTGTCGAGGTTCTCCATGATCGTGAAGGCGCCTCTCCGTCAATGGAAGCGGGAGTGACGAGCGGAGATTATCTGAGCGGTTTTCTGCAGGGAACGCGCAAGGCTCTGTACGAAAATGGCCGGCAATCTCTCACCATAACACTTGATCGGGTGGATGCCCGTTCCGTCGGTGCGCTGATCGCTCTATTCGAGCGTGCAGTCGGTTTTTACGCCTCGTTGATCGGTATCAATGCCTACCATCAGCCTGGAGTCGAAGCGGGCAAGCGGGCGGCAAACAGTGTTCTGCAGTTGCAACAACTGGCTCTCGACTGTTTACGTGCATCTGGTGAGAAAGCTTTGACGGCCGAAGAGGTCGCACTGGAAATCGGTGCCACGGATGAGGTGGAGAGCGTGTTCCGGATACTTCTGCACGCCGCCGCAAATGAGGACCACGGAATCCGCATGGAGCGGAGAAAAATCTATACCTCAAGCCGCTTCAGAGCGGTGGACAGAAAGGACTAGTTTACTGCCAGATCGCTGGTTGTCGGGAGAGAACCCTACTTGAGCTGGAAGGAGACCTTGAGAACCACCTGGTATTCGCTCACTACGCCGTCCTCTCCCACGTGGCCGTGAATGTCGCCCACCTCGAACCAGGAAACCTTTTCGAGACTTTTGTGGGCCTTTGCAACCGCTGCCTGGATGGCATCTTCGATCCCTTTCTTCGAAACTCCGATCACTTCGATCTTTTTGTACACCCTGTCTTCGCCGTAGTGCATGGTGTCCTCCTTGGTCAAGCTGTTGTTAGATAGTGTCTTCCTCAATCGTAACACTCCCCGCTACACTGTAAAGCGCTAGGAGATTCTTTTCTTCAGTTCGAAAATAGGGAGAATCGGTCAGGAGCCTGCACGGAAATTTCCACGTAATAGCAAGGAAGGAGAAACACGTGACATCAGGTGAGTACCGGGCACTGGTTCACCGTTGGTTTGACGAGGGAACCTTTGACGAGAAGCTGCCCGAGGTCGCTGCGCTACGTGGCGTGCAACAGCCGGAAGAATATCATGGCGAGGGGGATGCCTTTGTCCACACCCTGTTAGCCATGGAGGCGCTGGCCAATGATGACGACCCGAGGGTGTTTTGGGGTGCCCTTCTGCACGATATCGGCAAGGTGGAGAAGACCTTTTTTGACGGCAGTCGCTGGCGGTCGCTGGAACACGCCGAGGCCGGGGCGCAGCTGGTGCCGTCAATCATGGCGCGCTTGGGCCTGTCCGAACTGGCCTCCGATGTGGCCTGGTTGGTCAGGCATCACCTGTTTCATTTTTCCTGGAATCTCGGGGCTGACAGCAAGTTGACGCGTAATCAGCGCAGGTTCATGGAACATCCGCTTTTTCCCTGCCTGCTGCAGGTTTGCCTGGCCGATGCTGTCGCTTCCCACGGCAGGAGCAACAAGGGCGGCAAGATCAGGTTGATTGCGGAGATATTTGACGACGAATATCCGGACGTAAGAGGTAAGACGTAAGAGGTAAGACGTGTAAGCCCGTTCCTGGAGCTTTTCACGTATTACCTCTCATTTCTTACGTCTCACCGCTTTTACAGCAGCGCTTTAGCCGCGTTCAGGGCTGCGTCATAGTCGGGTTCCTCGGTGATTTCCGGGACGATCTGTACGTAACGGATTATGTTGGCAGTATCAACCACGAGAACCGCTCGGGCGAGAAGTTTGAGTTCCTTGATCAGCAGGCCGTATGCTTCGGCAAAGGAGCGTTCCTGGTAGTCGGAGAGGGTTTTGACCCGATCGATGCCTGCGGCCCCGCACCAGCGGGCCTGGGCAAAGGGCAGATCCATGCTGATGGTGAGCAGTACGATGTTGTCCGGAAGAGCCGCAGCTTCCCTGTTGAATCTGCGGGTTTCCGTGTCGCAGACCGGTGTGTCGAGGGAGGGAACCGCGCTGAGAATCTTGATTTTTCCGGGAAAATCGGCAAGCGTGACCGCTGCCATGCCGTTATCCACCACCCGGAAGTCCGGGGCCTCAGTTCCGGGTTTCAATTCTTTTCCAACCAGGGTCAATGGGTTGCCCTGGAAAGTAATGATGCCATTTCGTTCTTCCATTTGATCCTCCTTGTCGTGATGTACGCTGTGTCTTATCTGGTATTTGTCACGCAGTGTCCGGCTGGTCGTGTTTGCACGACGGGGGACATGGTGACTTGCCATCCACACCGTAAGTGTACCACATGATTTGAAAGCGTTACGTTGTTCTCGTTCTTACGGAAGGTTTCAGGAAAAAGATGGTGCGAACCACCCGTATCTTGGGGTAGTATGTTTCTTGCCGCAACCTGAGCCTGATTATTTTCCGGGACTTTTACTTTTGAGGAGCTTTTTGCCAATGCTGACCATTGACGCCCTTCTACGCGAAAACCTTTGCCGGAATCCGCAGAAAACGGCACTTCAAAGCAAGGAGGGCGGAGCCTGGCGGGATCTTTCCTATCAGACCCTGGCTGCTCTTGCGGAGAAAATATCCGCAGGCCTCCTCCATTCCGGATTTGGCGCAGGTGACAGGGCGGCGGTGATTGGTCCCTCATCTCCCCGCTGGGTTGCTGCCTATTTCGGTATCCTCCGTGCCGGCGGGATCGTCGTACCGATCGACAAGGAGCTGAAGAAGGCCGAGTTGCACCATATTCTCCGCGATGCAGAGGTCCAGGTGGTGTTTGTCGACCAGGACCATCGTGATACTCTTCTGGAAATGGCAGGGACCCTTGCCGCCGTCAAGCGGATTGTTCTTCTCCATGAACAGCCTTGTTCCGGAGCTTTGGACACTTCTGAAAGGGAACTCCTGCGGCAGGTGCGGGACGAGTTGAGTGGCTTTCTTTCATCCCTGTCCCTTTCAGCGGAGCAGTCGACCCGCTTGCGTAGCGTCGTAGCCACTGTCGCGTTGCTGGCCGGGCCGGGAAAGGGCGAGCGCTCCATCGGCAGCGAAGTGAAGGACCCGTTTTCTCCCGTGTCGAGAGCCAGGAAAGCGCTTGACCACTCTGACCTGCTCCTTTCCTTCGAGGAATTCTGTCGCGAGGATACTCTGGCGGAACCCGTCCACACATCGAAGGATACCGCCCTGATTCTTTATACCTCGGGGACCACCGGTCGGTCCAAGGGTGCGGTCCTGAGTCATGGCAACGTAGTTTCCAATATTCGCGCCGCTGCTTCCCGCTTTGCAGCGGACAGCAGTATGCATACCCTGTCGTTCCTGCCGATCAACCACGTCTTCGAACAGGTTTGCGGGCTGCTGCTGCCCCTTTCGGTCGGCGGTACGGTTACTTTTGCCGAATCCCTGAAAAAGCTCGGTGAGAACCTGGTGGAGGTGCGGCCCAGTTTCTTTACCGGCGTGCCTGCAGTCTACCGGCTGTTCCACGACCGGATCATGAAAAATATCAGGGGGAAGTCATTGTCCAAGGCGCTGTTTTCCCTTCCGCTGGCACGTCAACTGGTTGTTTCCCGTGTCAAAAGGAACTTTGCCGGTGGAACCATGTTCATCAGCGGCGGGGCTGCCCTTGACCCCCAGTTGGCCCGAGGATTGATGTCCCTCGGGTTCAGGATTTTTCAAGGCTACGGTGTGACGGAAACCTCCCCGGTCATTGCGGCCGAGTGTCCCGGCCGGACCAGGCTCGGTTCCGTCGGTCCTGTTCTCGAAGGGGTAGAGGTGAAAATCGACGGAGCTCGAGAGGATGGCATCGGGGAAATCCTTGTCCGGGGCCCCAACGTCATGCGGGGCTATTTCAAGAATCCTGCCGCCACGGAAGAGGTGATGGCCGGGGGGTGGTACCATACCGGAGATCTTGGACGGCTGGATGGCGATGGCTTCCTCTTTATCTGCGGCAGGGTGAAAAACCTGATTGTTACCCCGAACGGGAAAAATGTTTATCCGGAAGAGGTTGAAATAGAATTGCTGAAAAGCCCATATATCGCCGAGGTTATGGTCTACGGTCACAAGATCGATGCGGTTTCGGAAGAGGTCCATGCGCTGATCTTTCCTTCTCAAGAGGCCCTTGGCGACTTTGAGCGGAACAACAATGCCTCGCCTATGACCAACACCGACGTGGAGACACTTATTCGGATTGAGGTGCTGAAAGCGTGCAAAGGTCTGGCCGATTACAAGCGGGTGAAAAAGTTCACCCTGCGGGAGGATGAGTTCCCCAAGACCACGACCCGGAAGATCAAGCGGTTTGCCGTGGAGGCGGATGTGTCGATCGGCTGAGCCCTTGTTTGCAGGGGGCTGTGCTGTTTGATCAGCAGATCGGCTAGTATTTTCTGAATCAGCGTTACTGTTCGTGGTAGCCGAGAATCACCAGCAGGCAGCTTCCGTCGGCAATGACATTGATGTCGTTTTCCATGCACTTGTTCACTGCTGCGCGGCTTTCTGCGCCTGGCTGCATCCAGATGTTCCTGATGCCTTTCTGGATTGCCATCTCAACCACCTGCTCCGTCACGGACGGCGGTGTGATTACCGAGATACTGGTGACCTCGTCCGGCAGGTCGAGTACCGTTGCAACACAGGGGATCCCTTCGATCTCTTTCTCCTTCGGATTTACCGGAATGGCCTGATAACCGTTCTGCAGGTAGCAGCGGAGCACCTTGTTGCCGAACTTGTGCCGATTCGTCGAGGCACCTACAACCCCATAGGCTTTGGCATCAAGGAAGATGTCGATTCGTTCGGGTTCATTCATATTTTTTCTCCTTTGGTCAAAATGCTGATAGTG
Organism: uncultured delta proteobacterium; assembly: GCA_963748325.1. Lineage (GTDB taxonomy): Bacteria > Desulfobacterota > Desulfuromonadia > Geobacterales > Geobacteraceae > RPRC01. Next base: position 411,016 of record CAVVIJ010000002.1, read on the forward strand.
ATTTGTACCTTTCCTGCTATCCTGGCGCAAGATGAATTTGATTAACCGGATTGCCGGCCTTGGCTTCCCTGCCGGGGCGACTTCTCCGGGACATCGTGAAAAGATTGGAAATCCGGAACATGTTGAAGATCCTCATCGATAACCCGCTTCTGCTCCTTTTCCTCGTTGCGGCAATCGGTTATCCCCTTGGGCGTATCAAGATTCGTGGCAGCAGCCTGGGTGTGGCTTCGGTGCTCTTTACCGGATTGGCCATTGGTTCTCTCCATCCGGATCTGAAGCTCCCGGAAATCATCTACATCCTGGGGGTCGCCCTCTTCGTCTATACGGTCGGCTTGGCCAATGGTCCGGCCTTTCTTGCCTCCCTCCGCCGGCAGGGTCTACGGCATAATCTCCTTGTTGTGGGTATCCTGGTCTTTGCCGCAGGCATGACCATCCTGGCACAGAAGTTCTTTCAGTTGCGACCGGCTCTTGCAACCGGGATGTTCGCCGGATCACTCACCAACACCCCGGCGTTGGCGGCAATCCTCGACATCATCAAGCATACCGTACCACGGGAGATGCTCAACCGTATTCTTGCCGATCCGGTCGTGGGCTATTCCATTACCTATCCGATGGGAGTAATCGGCTCGATCCTCTCCATCAGCTTCCTGCAGCGGCTCTGGAAAGTTGATTATGCCGCCGAGGCAAAGCAGCTTCGCGGCTTCGGCGTGGCCACCGAACCCCTCAACAACGTCACTATCCGGGTAACCTCCCGGGAGGCGGTGGGTCTTACCATTGAGGAACTGCGGCGCAGGCATGACTGGGCCGTAATTTTCGGTCGGATCCGCCATGGCGATTCCGTGTTGCTTGCCGATCCATCATCGCGCCTGGCCATCGGTGACCAGATTACCGCGGTTGGTATTGGGGAAGACCTGGAAAATGTTACCCGTTTTCTGGGCGAGAAGAGTGAAACGGAGCTTGTCCTAGATCGCAGGGAGTTCGATTACCGCCGGATCTTTGTTTCGAATCCGAAGCTTGCCGGTCGCCGCCTGCGCGACCTGCGACTGAAAGAGAACCATGGTGCGATCATTACCCGGCTACGGCGTGGGGATGATGATATCCTGGCAGGTGGCGATACGATCCTTGAACTGGGCGACCGGGTACGGGTGGTTACCGATCGTGACAGAATCGATACCGTGAGCGCCTTTTTCGGTGATTCCTACCGGGCCGTCAGCGAGGTGGACATTCTGACCTTCAGCCTCGGGCTGGCCCTTGGCCTGTTTCTCGGCACGCTGCCGATTCCCTTGCCTGGAGGATCTGAACTGCGGCTCGGCTTCGCCGGTGGTCCCCTGCTGGTGGCCCTGGTGCTTGGAACTCTTGGTCGAACCGGTCCCCTTGTCTGGAGCCTGCCGTATGGTGCCAACCTGACCCTGCGCCAGATCGGACTGATCCTGTTCCTCGCCGGTGTCGGCACGCGGGCCGGCTACGGATTTATCAGCACCTTTACCCAGCAGGGGGGGCTTCTTCTCTTTGCTACCGGGATCGTCATCACCTGTACCGTTGCTATCTCCATGCTCTGGATCGGCTATCGACTGCTCAAGATTCCCATGAGCCTGCTCATCGGCATGCTGGCCGGCCTGCAGACTCAATCTGCGGTGCTCGGCTACGCCCTCGAACAGAGCGGCAACGAGCTGCCGACGGTTGGTTATGCCTCGGTTTATCCGGTTGCCACCATCACCAAGATTCTCCTGGCACAGCTGCTGTTGACGATGTTGATGAAGTGAAAAACAGGTTGCAAGTAGAAGGCTGAAGGTGGAGAATAAACATTTTTTCCTGGTTCGTTAATATTTCGAGTACTACTTTGATCTTAGAAAGGAGGGTTTTTAGATGAAACAGAACATATACGAAAAGGGTGCGGTTGTGCAGCGTGACCGTGAAACCTATGCGATCAAGGTACACATGCCCGGAGGGTTCACCACTCCGCAAGATCTGCGTACGGTGGCCGATGTAGCAGAGCGTCACGCCATTCCCTCGGTCAAGGTTACCATTGCCCAGCGTATCGCGTTGATCGGTATCCCGGAGGAAAAAATCGACGAGGTCCGCGCGGACCTGGGAGACCTGGAAGACGGGGCCACCGGCCTTTGTATCCGCTACGTGAAAATGTGTCCGGGCGCCAGTTGGTGCAAGCGGGGGCAACAGGTGACCTATGACATCGGGATGGAGTTGGATCGGAAGTATCACCGGCTGCAGGTTCCCTGGAAATTCAAGATGGCCGTTTCCGGCTGTGCCAATGACTGCACGGAGGTCTGCATCCGCGACCTTGGCCTGATAGGTACACCCACCGGCTGGAATCTCATGCTTGGCGGAAATGGTGGATCACGCCCCCGTTTTTCTTCACATTTACTGGAGAATATCCCCACCGACGACGAGGCCCTTGCAGCGATAGAAAAAGTCGTTGCCTGGTTCCAGTCACTCGAAAAAAAATGCCGGGTCGGCAAGGTAGTTGACGAGTTTGGGCTTGATGTGATTCGGGAAGCGATATTCGGGAAGTAGCTTACTCTACAACAATCAATTTTCAGAAAAGGAGAGAACTATGCCGGTCATTACCGTTGATATCAGCATCACCAGCCTGGAAAAGAAAGCTGCCCTCGTGAAGGAGCTTACCGCCAAGGCAAGCGAGATAACCCAGATCCCCGAGGATAAGTTCGTCGTCTTCATCAACGAGATGGAGCGTGACAACATCGGAATAGGCGGAAAACTGCTGTCGGAAATCATGAAGTAGCTGTCGAATTGATAGTCAAAGCTTATCAGAAACGGATTTTACCTTCAGTTGTTGCTCCAAAAGTGCATGCACAATCTTTTCGTTGAATTGTGTTTGGATATTTATCCAAAAAAAACTGATTCGGGTTGATGATTTTCAGGTCTGCGCTATACTTTTTCTGAAGCTTATAGCTTCTCCTTTTGGTTCTTCCCCTGTAGATTTCCTCTCGATGAATCTGCAGGGGGTTTTTTTTGTTGGCATCCCTTGTTTCGTGTTGTATGAATTATGACCATTTCGTTTTCGGGAGCATGGGAACGGAGTTTTACACGACAAGATAGCGTGTTTCGGGAGGAGCACATGAGCAGTTCATCAAAACCGATCTATACCGAGGAAGTGCGACAGAGTGCCATTGCGTCCACCTATCCTGTTCTCTATGATCTTCTGGAGGTGTGCAAGTCCATGCTTCCCCTGTTGAAGGCGAGCCATGCCGGCACTCCGGAGCTTGACTCCCTTCTTCAGTCTGCTGAAGGGGCAATTGCCCGTGCTGAAAATGAATTGAACCGGGGCTGGAAAAAACACCCGCTACAGAAGTCGGGCTTTTTCGGCAGGGTGGGAAATCACTACGACTTCGAGATTCATCTCAGCAAGGTTCAGGAGCGTGTAAGAATCTTCCGTTGCGAAGGACGTGACCGGGTGGGGCGTATGGTCATTGTCCGGATAGCGAAACATGAGGAACCGCTTTCCCTTGAATCGGGAGAGGCCATTTTCTTCCGGGGTAAGGTTCAGGACCATCGTGTGCTCCATGGTGAACCGGTCACGTTTATCGAAGTGACCTCGGGGGTTCTCAAGATTTAGCAGGTTGTTTAAAAATTACTGCGGGGCTGGCCTGCGGTGTTGCCGGTCGCTACGCCTCATGCCTGAAGAATACTCTTTTTCGCTTCACAGGGAAGCAGTGGTTGTGGTGTCATGTACTTTGGTAGTCGCAGCAGTGTTACTCCCTTTGGGATATTCAGTTCATCGTAGAGTTCTTCCCAGCGATGGATATAGCTCTTGGACAGGTGCATGGGCAGAAAGAATGCTGGTCGGAGCTTGTCGATAAGAAAGTTGACATCTTCGCTGCAAAGGTGCGCCGAGTCCCGGGCCTTTTCCTTATCCCCTTTCAGAAAAGAGCATTCACAGACAAAAAACGTTACTCCATGCATCATTTTTACAACTTTCTCGATGTTCTGCTTGCTGAAGTGAATATCGGTAAGATAGCCGACTGTCGCTTCCGGGCGTTCCCCACGAATTTTTTCATAGAGGCCCTCCTGATCTTCGACAGCCTCCGTGACGACACCATTCCTCCTCTGCCGGAGAACCAGGAGTGGTTTGTTGCCCTGCTTTCTCCCGAAAAGATTTCTCTGTAGAGTTCCTAACCAGCTCCCGCTTACCAACCCTGCCTGGACGAGCTTTTTCTCATCCACCAGGAAGGAGGGCCGCTCGGAAACCTTGTACATGAGAGATGGGATTTTGTGGTCGCATTCAAGCGCCTCTACCGATATGTAGTCATCACGGTAGATGACCAGATCGGGGCGAGAGACTGGTGCGCTGTCCCGGCGTCTGAATCCTTCCGGCCCCGGAAAAAGGCTGGTCTCGATGTGGTCGTAAAAAATGTCATGAACCCTGAATGCGCACCAGTATGGTTCCGCAAGATTCCAGTCGTAGCCTGCTAGCTTGCTGGCCACCTTGTCTGCCAAGCCGGGAGGACCATAGATGTCTATTGTTCTTGGTGCAACGTGGACGCTGCGGATGAAGGTGTCAAGGCCCATGAAGTGATCCATATGGGCATGGCTGATGAAGAGGGCGGAGAGCGATTTCAAGACGCGTTTTGCAAGATGGTGGATTCGTCCGCAATCCAGTAGGATGCCGCGTCCCAGCGGTCTGATGAAGAGGTACAGAACCGGGTCGTCAAGTAGTCCGGAGAAAAAGGTTGGTTCAATCTTGCGAAACGGGAACCGGCACGGCATGGCAGCTTTCCTTTTGCGGGAAATTTGGGGAGCTGGAAGATAAATTTTCACCTTATTAATTTTCCCCGGTAACAGGGGAAAAGGCAAGCTGACACGTCAGTCGCAGGGGGGTAGCCTTGGATTGGTTCCTGGCGTCCGTGGGCGGGAACTGTCTTCTCCGTTTAAGGTAAGGGAGAATTTGCCGAAAAGCTAAGATCGGCAATACTGAAACCAGATCTCCAGCGTGAAGGAAAAGCAACCTTCACTGGAATGATTGATTATTGAGTTTTTCGAAGTATTGTGCGGATTCAACGCATTTGTTCAGGTGGTGGACAATGATAGATAGAATAACAGTTCTTGTAGTGGACGATATCGAGATGAATCTCAGGATCATGAGAGACGTGCTGAAAAATCTTGGTACGATCGAGATTCTAGAAGCTCGTAACGGCAAGGAGGCATTGAACTGTCTGGCCCAGAGGGCTGATGTTGATATCGTGCTTCTTGACCTGGAAATGCCGGTGATGAACGGCTACGAAACATTGCGCTATCTGAAGGTTCATGAGCGGTTCCGCGATATCCCGGTGATTATCGTGACCTCTGAAAAATCGGAGGTGAAAAAAATCCTTGAGATGGGTGCCAATGATTTCATGGCGAAACCATTTGATCCGGGCGAGTTGACACTGCGGGTCATGAACCATGTGCGGAGCAAGAAGCTTGGCGACCTGGCACGCGACATGACCGGCGTTCTGGAAATGGAGATCGTCAGGAAGACAGCAGCCCTCCAGAAGGCTCTCTCCTTTTCCCGGGAAGCGGAGTTCGAAATCTCCTTGCGCCTGGGCCGGGCGGCTGAATCCCGCGATCTTGAGACAGGCATGCATATCCGTCGCATCAGTGAAATGTCGAAGGAGCTTGCTATCCTGCATGGGCTCTCCGCTGATGAGTGCGAGATCGTGCGACATGCTTCGCCTCTCCATGATGTGGGAAAGATTGGGATTCCTGACCGGATACTTCTCAAGCCCGGAAAACTCGATGCGGAAGAATTTCAGCTTATGAAGATGCATGCTGCCATCGGTGGGAAAATACTTGATAACGGTGACAAATTCCCCGTGATCAGGGCCGGTAAAATTATTGCCCTCCAGCATCATGAAAGATGGGACGGAAAAGGCTATCCGTACGGGCTTGCCGGTTCTGAAATTCACATCTACGGTCGAATTGTCATGGTTGCGGATATCTTTGATGCCTTGACGTCGGAGCGACCCTATAAGAAGCCATTCCCCCTTGAAAAAGCATTTGAGATCATGCAAAGTGACAGAGGTGTGTTTTTTGATCCGGAACTTCTGGACCTGTTCATGGATAATCGTGACACCTTTATTCGCATCAAGGAAGAGCTTGCCGAACATCGGTCTCAGGTGGCAACTTCCGAGCAAGATGACAAGCTGCTCTTTGCTGAGAGTTATTTCGAATGATTTCCTTGGCCAGAGAACTTTACGTTTAATCCATTATCCGTCACCCCTATTTTGAAAGGCGTTGTAGTACCATGAGCGGTTTCCGCCACAGATATGGCCTTTTTCTTCTCCTCTGCGGCATCGCTTTTGCCACATTTTTCTGCTCCTATCTGCGCATTCCCGTACTTCCACTGTTTGCCGTCTCGCTGGGTGCCGGACCGGTTCAGGTCGGCATCATCAACGGTACCTTCATGCTGGCAACCGGTATTCTCTCCATTCCCGCCGGTCTTCTGGCCGACAGAATCGGACCGCGCCTTCCGGCTGTTGGAGGAATTCTTGCGGCAGCGCTTTCCTCTTTCCTTGTAACCCAATGTACTACGCCGGGTCAGATGGCAGCGGCCTATCTCCTGTTCGGCGTCGGATTGGCCGCCTTTATCCCGAGTATGCTTTCCCAGGTTGCGGACAGCTTTCCGGTGGAGAAGCTTGGACAAGCCTACGGCTGGTACAGCACCGCCATGTACGTCGCCATTACCCTGGGTCCGGCCAGTGGCGGCTACCTGGGCAAACATCTCGGACTCCGACAGGTATTCTACCTGTCGGCCGGGCTACTTCTGCTGGTCGCACTACTGTCCCTGATATTCCTGCCGCGCTCAACTCCCCAACGAAAAACCGAACCCCATGCGGTCCTGGCAGCCGGATTTTCCTTGCTGCGCAATCGTGTGCTGGTTGCCTGTCTTCTGGTTACCTGGGGAGCGGCCATGGGCTTCGGCATCTTTATCTCTTTCTTTCCACTGTATGCTTCGGGTAACGGTCTTGATCCTGCCCAGGTGGGACTTGTTTTCGCCGCACAGGCCATTACCAACGTCTTCAGCCGGATCCCGGTCGGGCTGGCCGCAGACCGCTTTGATCGCCGCTGGATTGTTGCTGTAGGGATTTTATTTTTTGCAGTTGGTCTGTCCCTGCTGGGGCTTTTTCGTCATACAGCGAGCCTTTCTCTGTGTGCCGTGGTGTTGGGGGTTGGTATGGCATGTACCTTTACCGCTGTTGGGGCCCTCATCGCGGAATCGGTACCGCCGTTGCAACGGGGCTTGGCAATGGGCATGTACAACAGTTCGGTGTATCTCGCCATGATGGCAGGTTCGACGACATTCGGTATCTGCATCAGTGCTGTTGGCTATCCTGCCGGGTTTTTTCTGGGAGGGATTGCCGCCTTGGTGGGCCTTTCCGCTTTCCTCTATGTTTTGCGCTTTTCTTCCCAATTCTTGAAAGCAGCATAGTGTTTTCAGATTTTTGGGGAAAACAGCGGGTATACTGTACGTAACGCGACAACTATCATTTCGTTACCAGTGGCATCTGCTCCGGGGAATAGTGATCGTCGAGGATCTCCAGTACTTCTTTCTGGACCAGGTCAAGCAGGACGGAAACCATGGTGGGGTCGAGAATTCCGTTGGGGCCGAGAATGTGAGCGAGCTGGTAGTAGGTGCTTCCCTCGCTAATGAGAATTCTGCCGTAGAAAGGCTCCTCCCTCAGGTAGAAATCGTAGGAAATTTCGGCAATATTTGCCAGAATCTCGATATCGTCAGGACACTCGATCTGCAGGTCGACCATGAAGAAGAGACTGTTGTTGTTATACAAAACCCCTGTGGTAAGATCCCGTTCTTCCTCGTCGCTATCAACAAAAATCGAGTAATTGAGGAATCCTGCACTGACTTCCCTGGCCTGGATAAATCTTCTGGTGAGCTCTTCCTTGACCAGGGTCAGAGGGCTTTTTCCAAATCCTTCCCATGCATAGGGCATTCGTTTTTTTGCTCCTTTCTTGCCGAGAAGTGTCGTATGCTATTACGTCGGTACTCGGATGGCTTTCACGTCTAACAAAGGAAATTGAAAATTCCATTATAGGAGATCGTGTTTGAAAAGCCATGGGTTTTTTTCAAGCACAATGTAGCACTCCCCTCCAGAAAATCAGGTGTATCGATGATAATCGAAAAAATCCCGGTCGGCCCCATAAAGGCCAATTGTTATCTGATCGGCTGTGAGAAAACAGGAGATGCTGCGGTAATAGATGCAGGTGGCAATGCCGATTTGATCCTGGGCAGAGCCAAAGCTCTTGGTCTCAAGATCCGTTATCTTCTGAACACCCACGGGCACTTCGATCACGTGAGTGCTAACAGGGCAATTCGCGAGGCGAGCGCTGCCGAACTATATATCCATGAGCGGGAGGTATATTTTTCCTCTTCAGCGTCCCTTTTCGGCCGGGAGTTCGGTGTCGAAGCGGAAGACTCTCCGGAGCCTGATCTTTTCCTGACGGACGGTATGGAGATACAGGTGGGTGCCTACCTGTTGCAGGTGATTCATACACCGGGACATTCGTTGGGGGGGTGCTGCTTTTGGTGTGAGAGTGAAGGGGTGCTGTTTAGCGGGGATACCCTTTTCAACGGTGCCATTGGCAGAGTGGACCTGCCTGGCGGGTCACTGTTTTCCCTGCAGCGTTCCATCAGGGAACGTCTTTTTGTCCTTGATGACCAGACGCGTGTCTATCCAGGGCATGGAACCTATACTACCATTGGTCGTGAGCGACTGAATAACCATCATATTCCGCGCGGCGGGTGAGGATGTGATTTATTGATGATGCACGGGCAATTCAATCAAAATGAACTTTCTTTTTCAGGTCTTGCCGTTTTTCGCACGTCAGCGCCCGGCCTTTCCTGAGATTGTACCTTGTTCTCACTCTCCTCCGAGCTCTCTGCAGATACAAGCTCTGCCGTCACTTTCCCGAGCGGAATTTCAGCTTCCACTTTCACGGGAACTTTCTTTTCGTCATCAGTCAGCCAGACAAATATTTCCCCACTGCTGTGAAAAAAACCGTCGGTCTTGAGGATGGGGTGCACGACAAGCGTGTCAGCCTCTCTGAAACCGGGAAGCCGTAGATGCTCTTTACGGAGTACCTCGACCGTCGTTTCCGTATATTTGCTGCTGTCAAAAAGATGAAGCACCACCGACTTTCCCACCTCAAGGCGTTGATTTCTCAAATAGTAAAATCCTGAAATCATATCCATCACGTCATTGCTGGGTAGAGGTATGTTTGCATAGCGCTTCTTCAGGCGGTCGACCCAGAAGGCGTTTTTCTCGCGCAGCATTAACGTGAATCCTGTATCGCTGGTTGAGTTCCCTTCATGTTGCCTGATCCTGGTGAGCAGGTAATTTCCGACCATAAGGCGGGTGTCTACAGATATATCGACAGGGTAAAAACTTGAAAAGACGTCATTTGACCAGACCCTGGTAGTAATCCTCATCTCCCCGTTGTTGTTTTTCGCTTCGAGCACGGCAGTTCCGGCGGGAATTCCGAAAAGCATGATCCTATAGGTTAGTTTTTCCCGGGTGTTAGGGACGAATTCATCACCGCTACGCAGCGGTGCCTTGGCAATTTCATATTGCTCCGTTATAGGAGTGGACGCAGATATTGCGTTATGGGAGTCCGTGTTTTCGCTTTTGATTGCTATTGAATTAACAACCTTGTGCTCGGTAATTTTCTGCGCACTCGGTGTTTGAACAGGTTTCGTAGCAACTGAGGGTTGATCAACCGAAGATGAAGAGTTGCGGCACTTCAAAAGTTTATCGGACATAGTGTGCGAGTTTATTTTGACCGGGGATTTTATCGCCTTTGAATGTTTTGCCTCAGTCATCTTTGCAACTTTGACGACTGGAGGAGGCGGATCGGCTGTGGGCGATTCCAAAGTTACTCCGATAACAGAGGCTGGAGCAACCGGCTTTGTCAGATCGAGCGGGCCAAACATTCCCGCCAAATATCCGCACAAAATATGACAAAACAGAGAAATAACAACAAAAGCGGCTAAAGAACCTGTTGTTTTAGATTTAACGGTCATAAGTAAATTAAACACCTGGTATTTCTCACGATAAGCAGAAGGTTTAACGATGTACCATCTCGAAGTCGTTATCTTCGTGAAAGCTGATACCTGCCATAAGTGACCGAAAGCTGGAATGAGATCGATTGCTCACGCTAATTGTACTATTTCTTTTATAGGTAATGACATAAAAAAAACCGGGCTCCATTTGGAGCCCGGCAATAAATTACATAACTGAGTTCGGAATTACGGACGTTTTGATACTATACCTGTGGTGGCATCAGCGCCGAACCAGGTAGCAGCCCCTGTGTAGCTTGCGGGAACGGTGATACTGCCCGTAAGTGCGCCGTTCTGCGCCCAATCGATCGAGTCGAATATCAGGCGTTTGAAATACACGCGGTTGTGTACATAAGCACCTTTGTCGGAGTGGAGGAGATAACCGGAGTTATTCACAGCACCCAGATCTTCGACTGTTGCTGATGCACCGTCAAGGAATGCAGCGGCAGTCATGTCAGTACCTGCATAGTTGATCTGACCATTTGCCTGCTTCAAGATGTCAGACAGAAGCTGATTTGCATCCGATGCTTCATCCTTGTTTTTCTGCAGTTCAGCCACGGTCATCTCGTGAACGCCACTGTGGCACTTCGCGCAGAGAGTCGGGTTGGTAATCGTGCTGATAGTTGTGGCAGTAGCATCGGTATAGGTAACCGCCTCAAATGTGTGGCTGGCCTTACCGTAAGCACTGGAATCACCCATGTGGCAACTTGCACAGGGACCGGTGGTGCCTGTGGCGGCCTCGGCTGCCGCTGTACCGATCTTGTCATGCTGGAAGTATGCTACATTGGCATAACTTTGGCCTGGGAATTCATAGCCGACGTGAGATACCGCACTGAACACGGTTCCCGCGGTCGGGCCATGGTGAGAAACACTTCCATGTGCCACTAAATGTGAATAATTCGTACCGGTGTGTACGGTATTGGTAATCGTATCGCTATTGCCCCGACCGCTGTGGCAGGTGATACAGGTATTGGACTCTGCTACGTCGGGGAACGTAACCGTAGCTCCGTTGTAGGTATAGACAGCCGGAACTGCACCGGGGTTACGTACGACTCCATTTGCTGGATTGGTGTGGCAGGTCCAGCAGTAAATAAGTTCTCGCTGTCCGGAGGACGGCGTGGCGGAACGTGAACTCCACCCTGCGAGGTCTGAGAAGTCGTTATTCGCCGGGTCATATGTTGACGGGCTAGTCATGAAGTTAGATGCACCTGTTGCAGTATGGCAACGCTGGCAATCCTGCTCGCCGGAGCTGCTCCAGTCTGCATGGTTAAATGCTTGCTCTACCTCTGCATTCATGACGTTATCGACCTGGGTGGTACCACTGCCTGTTTTGGAAGCGGTAATTTTCGCGGAGAGCAGGAATCCGGCATGAACAGACTGAGACCAGTCTGTGTAAATGGTGGATGCAGCGGAATTATAGTACAAGGTTCCCGCTGGCGTATAGGTCGTATCGGTTGACGAGGCAACTTCTCTGGTATTCGTCCTGGATTCGTGACCGTGGCAATCGAAGCAAGCGTTCTCGCCGTTGGCGCGAACTACATAACCTGTGATGCCGTAGGTAGCGTTATCGAGGTTGTCCAAGTGAGTCGTGGCAATTACACGGTACCAGGAAGTTTCATGGTGTCCCACTTTGGTGGTTGCTGTTCCTGCGGTAGGATTACCGCCCAGATCGGTGTTCCAGACGATATCGCCGGAAGCCATAATGGTACCGTCATTCATCTTGAGGCCGTGGCAGCTGGTGCAGAGGTTGAACTGGTCATTGGCCTTGCTGTTTCCGCTCGGATTCCAGTTGACGATCGTACCGTCAGCGGCGTGAGTCTTGACCGGACGAAGTCCAGCACCGTGTTCGTGGCAGGTTTCACAGGTTATAGCCGTATAGGAGGTGGACGGCGGCACCAAGCCTTCATAGGTCGCATTGTCCATCAGAGTTCTGTCGCCGGTATAGCCGTATTTAGCGCTAAGCACACCGCCTTCATTGCTGTGGCATCTGACGCATGGCTGGCCATGGTCTGCTTCGACAACTGCTCCCGTACCATCGTTGCCGCTCGCATGTACCGAAGTGGAGAAGTCGGTCGCGGAGTTGGTTTTAGGTGCAGTTTTGCCCGCAACTTGTGTCTCACCGTCATGACAGGTGGCGCAACGTGTTGCGTCGGGTGTCGGATAAGGGATCGGTCCTACGCCATTGTGCATGGCGCCGCCGCCATGGCAGCTCTCGCAGCCGAGACCATCCTGGTTGTGGGGCGAATTCATCTGATACTGGGAAACAATAGTTTCACCGGTAAGTTGTTCGGTAGTTGCGCTGTGGCACTGGTTACAGGCGGTGTCGCCAACGGTGGCTACGCCACCGAACAGTGCTGACCCGGTTGTGACGGCTCCTTCCTTGTTGCCCGAACCGCAGCCGGCAAGAGCAATTGCCAGCAGCGTCACGGCAAATGCAGCAAAATATTTTGTTACTTTACTACTCCTCATGCTTTACCCTCCTTTGATGATGTGGTTGCTAAATTAATAGGTACCCGGCAGGTGGCACTTTTCGCACATCCTGCTGTTCCTGTAGTTGCCTGATATACTGCCCCAGCTTCTCGGGTGCGGACTGACGCCACCGGTCTTGGCACTGTGGCACTGGATGCAGACGTCTCCATCCGGGTGGCACGCCTGGCATGACTGGAGATTGCGCCTGGCTTCGATTGCGTGGTCACTGATGGCCGGAGCATACGTCTGGTGATCGGGTCCCAGCATCAGGTGAGACTTGATTCGCATCGAACCCTTGGGGAAGCGGTTGTGACATTGATTGCAATACTGCTGTTCATGACAACGGTAGCAGTTCTGCTGATTATCCTTCGCCTTGATGGGGTGGATCTCCAGCCAGTCGCTGCGGTGGCTCTTGGGAGTGTAATCCGCGCGGTAGTTTTTCGTGGACAGGTCCGCGTTGATTCCCCCGCCCTTGTGGCAGTCGAGACAGAAAGATTGCTCATGACAGGCAGCGCAGTTTTTCTGCCCATCTTTGGCCAGAATGGCATGGGCATGCAGCCAGTCCCCTTCATGTGTGGGTGCAATTCCTTCGCTTTTATGGCAGTCGTTGCAGTCGGCAATCTTCATTTCGGCATAGTCTTTGTGAGCGATTGTCCCGGTTTGGTCCGAGGGGCCGTTCTGGGCCGCGTCGGAAGCAGCTTTGTCGGCAATTGCCAGTTGTGCGATAAAAACTGACATCGCCAGTAGTGATAGGACTAAAAACCATTTTTTCAATGCTGTACCCCCCTTTCTAGAAGTCGTAATCAATTACAAAACGTCCCGACACGTCACTGCTGTTGCGGGTGTCCGATTCGAGATCGTCAATTCGTAATGTGGCCTGCATGTTTTTTGTTAAGCGGTATCTGCCGCCCACGTAGTACCTCTGGGCGGTTTCAGTCGGTGAGCTGACAAAATCCGTCCCGTTTGTATTTATCGGGAGCAGATCGTCACGGTTGAAGACGTCATAGGTCATCCCCGTGGACAGGCGCAGGTCTTTGCTTGCATCGTAGGTTACGTCGAGCATTCCACCGTTCAGGTCGCCGCTGTATCCGGAAGTCCTGTCATAGGAAAGATGGATTGCCAGCTTGTCGATGGGCCGCAGGCTCACACCTAGTTCAACCACGTCCGAAGTGGAGTTGTCGCCGAAGTCTTCCTTGGTGTAGCCGCCGTGTACGGAGACGAATTGATTGATGGTATAGTCTGCACGGAACAGGTACTCCTGGTAGCGGTTCACGGCAAAGACTGAATAGATTGAGGTAGCGTCAAAGGTCGGATAACTCTGGTACCATTCACCGGTAAAAATCAGATTTGACATGGGGAAATACTTGACACCCGCCAGCACCTCGCTGAACACCTCGGCATTGATGTCGTAGCGGGCATTGGCATACAGCCTCATGTTGTTGAAGAGGTACTGGTTGAAGTTACCCCCGATGGTGTCCCGAGACACATCGTCATGGTCCCACTTGCGCAGCCAGCTTACATCGAGCTGGGTCTTGTTGAACCCGAGCAGGTAAGCTGACAGGCCGAAGTCCATATTCCCGCCGTAGCCTGTTTCACCATTGAGCCCGAAAATAACATCGCGCCCGCCGACAGCCGTAAAGCCCACCGGACCGATATTTTTCAGGTTGACCTGGAGGCCGTCAATAATTGCAGAACCGGCCGAAAGGTTGATGAACTGCCGGCCGAAGCGGAGGTCGGCAATGTCGAACAGGTCGCGGTACTCGCCGTACAGGTAATAGAGCCTGCCATCGATTCCGTTACCGTTGTTCAGGTCCTGTATGCCCCTGCCGTAACCATAGACGGAAAATTTCCCCTCCTTGTCGATATTCGTGACATTTAGCAGCAGATACTGTCCGATATCAGTCTCACGAGTGTTGTTGAAATCATTGATAAACGTGAGAAACTGGGTAGAACTCCTGCCGTGAATGTCCACGGCCCAGCTTTGCTGTGGCATGAGCAAAGCCACCAACAACAGCAACCCGATATACCCTTTCTTTCCCATTAAAAAACCCCTCCTTTTGGAAATATGGTTATTGCTTTACATAACATTGTTATAGAAAAAATCGGCGATCGAAAGTTTCTCATTTCACACTGATACATGTCAAGTTAGATTCTATTATGTAACGGTTTGTTAATGCATCGTCTTTTTTGCCCTCTTTGAGTGCACGTGAGTCAGGGAACTCCGGTCAGAGGGGTCGGGATACTTTGGAAAATAGTAATAAATTTAATAATATCCAGCATTGATTCAGAATTATCATACTCAAGGCAGGACAAACTGATGCAGGAAAAAGTGGGGAATACATATTGAATCGGGCCGTTTTCATGTACTCCGGAACGGTTAATTGCTTTTTTTTGTAATCTTGTCGAAACTGCACGGGTAAGTGTTTTGCAAATTTATAGCCAAAGTTGCAATTTTGTAAATTTTTGTAATATTAAATTTGTCGGCAATGCAATCAATAGCATATACGCATATTTAGACATATAAAAATATGAAGATTGGCATACTATAGTAATGGAATATTAATGTTAGCTTCCGGGTTTTACATATTGTGACAATTTTATGACCTGCACATGTCACAAATTGCAACAGTTCTTGTAAAACGTTCAGAATAACTACATCGGGGAAATCAGGTTGGTAGGGGACGGTGGAAGGATGTTTTGAACACCGGATTTGTTTATAAGTATGCTATCACAGCCGGCTAGATGGTTTCCATCCGGCAGCGGTCCTTTTTCGCCCTAACTGCGTCAATCATCGGTCTTGATTGTGCGACGTACAGTGGTGCGTCTCCGCACAATCCCTTGATTTCCTTGTCAGGAGAAAAGTATCTTCTTTTCCGAATTGGAAACCGCTCGTTTCACATCCGGAGTTTCCGAATGGAAATTAGATAGCATTACGTGCAGTACATGTCATGCTATGCGTACATAAAAAAACCGGGCTCCATTTGGAGCCCGGCAATAAAGTACATAACTGAGTTCGGAATTACGGACGTTCTGATACTATACCTGTGGTGGCATCAGCGCCGAACCAGGTAGTCAGCCCCTGTGTAGCTTGCGGGAATGGTGATGCTGCCCGTAAGTACGCCGTTTTGCGCCCAGTCGATCGAGTCGAATATCAGGCGTTTGAAATACACGCGGTTGTGTACATAAGCACCTTTATCGGAGCTTCCGAGATAACCGGAGTTATTCACAGCACCTAGATCTTCGACTGTTGCTGTTGTTCCATCTAGGAACGCAGCGGCAGTCATGTCAGTACCTGCATAGTTGGTCTGACCATTTGCCTGCTTCAAGATGTCAGACAGAAGCTGATTTGCATCCGATGCTTCATTCTTGTTTTTCTGCAGTTCAGCCACGGTCATCTCGTGCGTGCCACTGTGGCACTTCGCGCAGAGAGTCGGGTTGGTAATCGTGCTGATAGTTGCGGCAGTAGCGTCGGTATAGGTAACCGCTTCAAAAGAATGGCTGGCCTTACCGTAAGCACTCGAATCACCCATGTGGCAACTTGCACAGGGACCGGTGGTGCCTGTGGCGGCCTCGGCTGCCGCTGTACCGATCTTGTCATGCTGGAAGTACGATACATTGGCATAACTTTGGCCAGGGAATTCATAGCCGACGTGAGATACCGCACTGAACACGGTCCCTGCGGTCGGGCCATGGTGAGCAACACTTCCATGTGCCACTAAATGTGAATAATTCGTACCGGTGTGTACGGTATTGGTAATCGTATCGCTATTGCCCCGACCGCTGTGGCAGGTGATACAGGTATTGGACTCCGCTACATCGGGGAACGTAACCGTAGCTCCGTTGTAGGTATAGACAGCCGGAACTGCACCGGGGTTACGTACGACACCGTTTGGCGCATCGCTGTGGCAGCCCCAACAGTAAATAAGTTCTCGCTGTCCAGAGGCAGGCACGGCGTCACGGGAGTTCCAACCGGCGAGATGCGAGAAGCTGTTATTCGCCGGGTCATATGTTGACGGGCTAGCCATGAAGTTGGATGCACCGGTGGCAGTGTGGCACCGCTGGCAGGCCTGTTCGTCTGGAGTGCTCCAGTCAGCGTGATTAAACGCTTCTGCTATTCCGGTATTCATGACGTCATCACTTAAAGCAGTGCCAGTGTTCGCGCTGGTCTTAGTAGTTTGTATCTTATCCGCGAGCAGGAAGCCGGCATGCACTGATTGCGCCCAGTCGGTATAGATGGTCGCCGAAGTGGAATCAAAGTGAATGGTGCCAGCGGCAGTATAGCTCGTATCAGTTGTTTGCGAGACGGCCCTGGTATTGGTCCTGGCTTCGTGACCGTGACAGTCGAAGCATGCGCTGTCGCCGGTTTTTCTCACAACATAGCCCGTAATGCTGAGATTTGCATTATCGAGGTTGTCATAGTGAGTTGTGGCAATCGTACGGTACCAGTCATCTTCATGATGACCGACCTTAACCGTGCTCATATTGCCATAGACCAGGTCACCGGAGGCCATAACCTTTCCGTCGTTGGTTACCAGACCATGGCAGCTGGTGCAGAGGTTGAACTGATCGTTAGCCTTGTTGCTCAGTCCGCTCGGGTTCCATTTTACAATAGCCCCGGTGGTGTCACGGGTGGTTACCGGGCGCAGACCTCCGCCGTGAGCATGGCAGGTGTCGCAGGTAATCGCACTGTAAGTCGGGGAGGCAGGCACAGCCGCCTGGTACGTCGTGTTGTCAAGGAGATCGCGATCGCCGGTAAAGCCGTTATTGTCAGAGAGGATTGCTCCTTCACTGGTATGACAGCGTAAACAGGGTGAACTGTTGCGATTATTACTTGGTCCGTTGCCGCTGTTGCCGCTGGCATGTACTGATGAAGTGAAATCGGTCGCTGGAATTGGTTATAGGCGCAGCTGTTTGCACGCCGTCAACCGCAAGGGTTGTTTCTCCGTCATGACAGGTTGCGCAACGTGTTGCGTCAGGGGCCGGATAAGGGATCGGTCCCACGCCATTGTGCATGGCGCCGCCGCCATGGCAGCTCTCACAACCGAGACCATCCTGGTTGTGTGGTGAACCTTGCTGATACTCGGACACAATGGTCTGTCCGGTAACAGGATCGGTTGTGGCGCTGTGACACTGGTTACAGGCGGTGTCGCCAACCGTAGCCACACCACCAAACAATGCTGACCCGGTTGTGACGGCTCCTTCCTTGTTGCCCGAACCGCAGCCGGCAAGAGCAATTGCCAGCAGCGTCACGGCAAATGCAGCAAAACATTTTTTTACTTGAGTACTCATGCATTTACCTCCTTTGATGATGTGGTTGCTAAATTAATAGGTACCCGGCAGGTGGCACTTTTCGCACACCCTGCTGTTCCTGTAGTTGCCTGATATGCTGCCCCAGCTTCTCGGGTGCGGACTGACGCCACCGGTCTTGGCACTGTGGCACTGGATGCAGACGTCTCCATCCGGGTGGCACGCCTGGCATGACTGGAGATTGCGCCTGGCTTCGATTGCGTGGTCACTGATTGCCGGAGCATACGTCTGGTGATCGGGTCCCAGCATCAGGTGAGACTTGATTCGCATCGAACCCTTGGGGAAGCGGTTGTGACATTGATTGCAATACTGCTGTTCATGACAACGGTAGCAGTTCTGCTGATTATCCTTCGCCTTGATGGGGTGGATCTCCAGCCAGTCGCTGCGGTGGCTCTTGGGAGTGTAATCCGCGCGGTAGTTTTTCGTGGACAGGTCCGCGTTGATTCCCCCGCCCTTGTGGCAGTCGAGACAGAAAGATTGCTCATGACAGGCAGCGCAGTTTTTCTGCCCATCTTTGGCCAGAATGGCATGGGCATGCAGCCAGTCCCCTTCATGTGTGGGTGCAATTCCTTCGCTTTTATGGCAGTCGTTGCAGTCGGCAATCTTCATTTCGGCATAGTCTTTGTGAGCGATTGTCCCGGTTTGGTCCGAGGGGCCGTTCTGGGCCGCGTCGGAAGCAGCTTTGTCGGCAATTGCCAGTTGTGCGATAAAAACTGACATCGCCAGTAGTGATAGGACTAAAAACCATTTTTTCAACGCTGTACCCCCCTTTCTAGAAGTCGTAATCAATTACAAAACGTCCCGACACGTCACTGCTGTTGCGGGTGTCCGATTCGAGATCGTCAATTCGTAATGTGGCCTGCATGTTTTTTGTTAAGCGGTATCTGCCGCCCACGTAGTACCTCTGGGCGGTTTCAGTCGGTGAGCTGACAAAATCCGTCCCGTTTGTATTTATCGGGAGCAGATCGTCACGGTTGAAGACGTCATAGGTCATCCCCGTGGACAGGCGCAGGTCTTTGCTTGCATCGTAGGTTACGTCGAGCATTCCACCGTTCAGGTCGCCGCTGTATCCGGAAGTCCTGTCATAGGAAAGATGGATTGCCAGCTTGTCGATGGGCCGCAGGCTCACACCTAGTTCAACCACGTCCGAAGTGGAGTTGTCGCCGAAGTCTTCCTTGGTGTAGCCGCCGTGTACAGAGACGAATTGATTGATGGTATAGTCTGCACGGAACAGGTACTCCTGGTAGCGGTTCACGGCAAAGACTGAATAGATTGAGGTAGCGTCAAAGGTCGGATAACTCTGGTACCATTCACCGGTAAAAATCAGATTTGACATGGGGAAATACTTGACACCCGCCAGCACCTCGCTGAACACCTCGGCATTGATGTCGTAGCGGGCATTGGCATACAGCCTCATGTTGTTGAAGAGGTACTGGTTGAAGTTACCCCCGATGGTGTCCCGTGACACATCGTCATGGTCCCACTTGCGCAGCCAGCTTACATCGAGCTGGGTCTTGTTGAACCCGAGCAGGTAAGCTGACAGGCCGAAGTCCATATTCCCGCCGTAGCCTGTTTCACCATTGAGCCCGAAAATAACATCGCGCCCGCCGACAGCCGTAAAGCCCACCGGACCGATATTTTTCAGGTTGACCTGGAGGCCGTCAATAATTGCAGAACCGGCCGAAAGGTTGATGAACTGCCGGCCGAAGCGGAGGTCGGCAATGTCGAACAGGTCGCGGTACTCGCCGTACAGGTAATAGAGCCTGCCGTCGATTCCGTTACCGTTGTTCAGGTCCTGTATGCCCCTGCCGTAACCATAGACGGAAAATTTCCCCTCCTTGTCGATATTCGTGACATTTAGCAGCAGATACTGTCCGATATCAGTCTCACGAGTGTTGTTGAAATCATTGATAAACGTGAGAAACTGGGTAGAACTCCTGCCGTGAATGTCCACGGCCCAGCTTTGCTGTGGCATGAGCAAAGCCACCAACAACAGCAACCCGATATACCCTTTACTTCCCATCAAGCGCCCCTCCTTTCTGTAAGTAACGATTAAACTCCTAACCATCAGCATTGGAAGAAATTTTTGCATTCCAACAGGCGAATCGGTCAGATGGATCAAGTTAGGGGAAAAAGCTTGAATGCCCATTTCAAATAATTCCCTTTAAGTAATACTCTGCTTTCAGCATCTGTCAAATTTTGTAAAACATTTTTTTATTACAGTTCAAATGGTTATGGTGTGCGAATAATATTTCTTAACTATCAATTGACATGGCAGATGATTTGTGAAATTTCTCTATCATGGAGGAAGAGACATGAAGATCATAGGGCTGACCGGAGGTATCGCCTCAGGCAAGAGCATGGTAGCAACAATT
Organism: uncultured delta proteobacterium; assembly: GCA_963748325.1. Lineage (GTDB taxonomy): Bacteria > Desulfobacterota > Desulfuromonadia > Geobacterales > Geobacteraceae > RPRC01. The sequence goes on from CAVVIJ010000002.1 coordinate 431,257, forward strand.
TTGATGGAAATAGGGGGTACCATCATCGACGCCGATCAGCTGGCACGAAGAGTCGTAGAGCCTGGCACTGAACCATATAATAAAATCGTCGAGACTTTCGGGGAAAATATCGTGTGCTCTGACAGTACGATCGACAGGAAGGCACTCGGAACGATCGTTTTTTACGATCCTGATGCGCGAAAGCAGCTGGAAAGAATTACCCATCCGGCAATCAAAATATTGGCAGATGGATTGCTGGAAGAAGAAAAGCGGAAGGGTACGAACATTGTTTTCTATGTGGTACCGCTTCTGCTTGAAACAGGCCTGTCATCAACTGTTGATGAGGTGTGGGTTGTCTATGTGGATGAGGAAAAACAGATTGAGCGGTTGATGAAAAGAGACGGGATCGCTAGAGAAGAGGCCTTGCGTAAGATTGCCGCGCAGATGCCGCTAGATGAGAAGGCCGCATATGCCGATGTGGTTATCGACAATAACGGCCTTCCGGAAGAAACGGCGCGGAGTGTCACTGTTGAGTGGGAACGACTGTTGGAGCGGATCTCAGCGACCGACAGTTGAACGTTTGATTGTTACTTGTGGAAACCGAGTTTTGAAGAGATTTCATCGGCAGATTTAATCGCCAGGGGAATGAGCTCTTTTTCCAGCCGCTCCAGCGAGAGTCTCATGGCCGGCCCCGAGATGCTGAGGGCTCCGACTATCCTCCTGGTATAGTCTCGTATCGGGGCGCTGACACAGCGAACGCCGACATCCAGTTCTTCATCGTCAATGGCGTAGCCCTGCTCTGCAACCTGTTTGAGTTGTTTCTTCAGGTCCTCCCGATCAGTAATGGTGTTTGCGGTCAAGGGTTTCAACTCCCTTGTCGGAAAATACTCATCGATTTCTTCGTCGGAAAAGTTGGCGATCTGGACTTTACCTGCGGCGGTACAGTAGGACGGAAGCCGTGATCCGACGCGAGGGACAACACGAACCGTCAGGTCAGTTTCCACCACGTCAAGGTATATAATATTGAAATCCTTCAGGATTGCCACATAGGATGTCTCGTTGCATTCCTGAACAACTTGTTCCAGGACAGGGCGTGACTGGCGAAGCAGTCCCATTTGTTTGACAAAAGTCTGTCCAAGTTCCAGGGTTTTCAGGCCTAGTCGATAGTTTTCCGTCACCTTGTTCTGCTCGATGTAGCCCCGGGATTCAAGGGTTGCCAATAAACGGAAAACATTGTTTTTGTGGAGCTGCAGCCGTTTGCTCAGCTCGGTTACGCCTAGTTCGTCCACCTCATCGTGGAACTGTTCCAGCAGGTCGAGGGCATGTGATACCGATTGGATGAGATACTCAGATTTTTCTTTTTTTGCCATGAGAGGTACCTTACATGGGCAGTGGCTGAAGAACTCTTCAGGGAATTGAAGAGAGCAACTCCGTGGGAGTACCCATGAAATGCTTCAGATGCCGCACTAATTCTTTATTATTTTTTTTGGAAAGTTCTGCGCCTGATGCAGTCGTGATGTTTTATCCGCGATTGGAAGTATTTCCTGATGAAAATCAATTTCAAAAACGCATGAAGAAAAATGCGTTACAATTGGCAGGCAAGAGACACTTAGTAAATAGATAGAATATTGTTTTACTGTTGTCAAGTTGGAAAAATGCTTTTTGATTTGAGTTGGTGGAATCCATTTTCCTGCCTGGTGAGCTGTGTTGATGATAATGAATGGGTGGAGCTAAACGTTACGACTGATTTGATTTCATAATTTCACGAAGTACCGAAGTAGCATACACTCCCCGGGGGAGTGAGAAGTTCAGGGTAAGCCCATCGTCGTCCAATGCCGTTGACAGGTTCTGTATGGGTATCCGTAGGGGGCGTCGTTCCCCTTCCAGTCGAGAGCCTCCCGGCATGTTGAATTCGGCCAGAGTCAGAGACTCGGCCTGTAATACATTTTCTTCAGCTTGTCGCGGTTTTCCCTCGGGCATTTTCATTTTGCAGCCGAACATGGGGCCGGTGGGAGAAATCTCGAAATCCTGAGCTCTTTTCCGCTCCGCTGCGTGGTCTTCCACAAGAAAGCAGGCACCGTTGTGGTGGATGTAGGCGAGGTCGCCCTCCACAACAGTGTCGATTGTGTCCAAACGCTGTTCCAGAATTCTGTCAAAAAGCGAGGACTGATAGGCTGATAGGTAAAGTTTTCTCAGCCGGGGTGAAACGGCATCAAGGGCCCTTTCAAAAGCTTCGGGACGTTTTATCAGCCGTTGCAGGACCTCCCGTTCGGTGCGGCAGTGTCCGGGGAAATGCTCCAGACTCCCAGGCAGGTTTCCCTGGTGATATGCCTCTACGGCCAGGCGCCACTTCTCGTCCCGGATCAAGGTCGGGTCTCCCATGATCGCCTCGATTGCACCCTTGAAGTCCCTGTGTAGAATTGCTTTGCCGATCAGGTGGGAGTTGCCGAGGCCGCCATAGCGCTGGCTGCCGAAGTAGTTGGGAACTCCCCGCTTGCACAGAATCTCGAGTATTGCCCTAGCCTTTGCCTTGGCATCGCTTTCAACGTTCCGTACGCGGATCGCGAAGCTGTTTCCTGAAAGGTGCCCCGGTTTTAGTTTGTTCCGATGCCGGTTTGCGGAAATAACTGTTATGCCCTGAAGGGAAAGGGCGAGCAGTCGCTCGGTTTCTACCCGGGGGATGGAAAGGGTCTGCCGGGTGATTCCTTTTGCGTCCTTCAGTCCTGCATAGCCGATGTCACGTTCGGAAATCCCGAGGCTCCGGGCGATGCGGCGTATCGCCTCAAGGGTGCCAAGTCCGCGTTTTTCTATTTCCAGGTATGCGTGCTCGCCCTCTCCGCAGGGCAGGTAGAGCGGAATCTCCGTCACTCTGAAATCTTCGGCAGTTTCTTTGATAATTCCGCCGATGCCGGGAAGCTCGGCTGTCAGGTATGCGTGCATGGATACATCTCCTTTAATTGCAGCTTCTGGTCCGTTGTTGCGATATGTCACTTTTGTCGCATTTTTATGAGTAGCTTTCCTTCATCGTTCTCGATGGGGGGGCTGACTGCGGCGGACTTTGTTCATTCTATGAGGCAATCTTCACGGACCAGACAACCGGTTGCAAAATCACCAATCAGTGCTCATCGGTTTTCCGATAATGAATAAAATAGATCTTTTTGCCCTCAGCCATGAACTTCTTCATGTACTTGGAAAGGTGGTAGCCTTCCATCTCATGGCGAAAGAGTTCGGGGGCCAGGATGTTTTCAAAGCTCACAAGGTCAGCCATCATCTCGGCGACATCGATGCCGTAGTCGTCGAAATCGGTGGCAAAGAAAAAGTCCGCACCGGGAGCAAGGTACTCCTGCAGGAATTCCATGAAGATGCGATTAACAAGGCGTCGTTTTCGGTGTTTTTTCTTTGGCCAGGGGTCGGGGCAGTTGATGTAGACGGCTGTCAGTGACTTTTTCGGGATTCTTTCAGCAATGAACTGGCGGGCCTCTTCCCGCAGAACCCGTACGTTCTTCAGCCCACGGACATCGATTCTGCGACAAGTCTTGTAGCAGCCTTTATTGTAGAAATCGATGGCAATAAAGTTGGTTTGCGGCCGCTCTGCCGCGGTAAGGGCGATGAAATCGCCGATCCCGCAGCCGATTTCCAGGGCGATGGGTTGGTCGTTGCCGAAAATAGCCTGCCAATCGGCAGGTTTCGCAAGATGTTCCGCCCGTAGATAATTGGGAGAATCAATATGGATAAAAGACTGCATGGGTCTTCCTTTGAGGGTGAATTTGCCGTTCTGGCTGAACCAGGAGTCACGGGACATTTCGGCCTCTCGTGGTAAGCGGACGCATACCATATCACAGGAAAGTGTCCCGGAGAAGGGTCATCTGTCAGCAGCCGTTTGCCGAGTGGGTCTCCGATGCCGTTGATTTCTCGTGTGGCAGGGAGGCGTGTCGCTTGCTATTTGATGCCCGCTGTGCTAAGTATATCCACTTGAAATAGCGAAAAAAAAGGATTCTTGCACATGAAATTTACTGACCTGAATTTGCCGGAAATCGTCATGAGAGGCATTTCTGACGCCGGGTTCACCGAGTGTACTCCGATTCAGGAAAAAACATTGCCCCTGGCCCTTGCTGGTAAAGATGTGGCCGGACAGGCCCAAACCGGTACCGGAAAAACTGCGGCTTTTTTGGTTGCTTTGTTTGCCCGGCTTCTTTCTCGTCCCAGCCAAGCGAAAGATAATCACCCCCTTGCACTCATTCTTGCCCCGACCCGGGAATTGGTCGTGCAGATAGAGGCAGATGCCCAGCTCCTTGGGCGGCATACCGGTTTGACAATCCAGGCAATTTACGGCGGGGTTGATTATCAGAAGCAGCGTACTGCCTTGAAGGAAGGAACCGATATAGTCATCGGCACACCCGGCAGGCTTATCGATTACCTGAAGCAGAAAGTATACAGCCTGAAGCAGATTGAGGCGTTGGTAATTGATGAGGCGGACCGGATGTTCGACATGGGATTCATCGCTGATCTCCGTTTCATTCTTCGTCGACTTCCGCCCTTCGACAAACGTCAGAACATGATGTTTTCCGCGACCCTTAACCAGCGGGTCATGGAGCTTGCCTATGAGTTCATGAACCTGCCGGAAAAAGTTTCCGCATCGCCGGAGAAAATGACCGCTGAGCGGGTTGAGCAGGTTCTCTATCATGTGGCGAGCAAAGAAAAGTTTTCTCTCCTTTTGGGTCTGCTGAGGAGAGAGGGCATGGCTCGGACTATGATCTTCGTCAATACCAAGCGTGAAGCTGAATTCCTTTGTGATCGGCTTAACGTCAATGACTTTCCCTGCAGGGTGATATCCGGGGATGTGGACCAGAAAAAACGGATGCGCATTCTCGATGACTTCAAGGACGGCAAGCTGCCGATCCTCATCGCCACCGATGTGGCGTCCCGTGGCCTTCATATCGATGGGGTGTCCCATGTTATCAATTACGACCTGCCCCAGGACTGCGAAGACTATGTCCACCGTATCGGCCGCACCGCCAGGGCGGGCGCGGAAGGCAAAGCGATCTCCCTGGCCGATGAGGACGGCGCCTTTCATCTGGAGGCTATCGAGGAATATTCTAAACAGAAGATCCCGGTCGAATGGGCCGATAGCGATCTGTATGTGAAGGATTACAATCGGGCAAAGCGCAAGCCGAAATCTTCGGCAGGAGTTGGTGGTCCAAAGGGGGGGATGTCCAGTCGGTCCAGATCGAGTGGCGGAAAGCCCAAGGCGCAGGGACGACCAAATTCGCAGAGTCGACCAAAAGCCAAGGTCAGCGAGCAGTCGGCTGTTGCACCTGTGCCAAGCGACGCCGCAAAATCGGAAGTCGCCGGGGCGGCAGAGAAGAAGCAGCGGCGTCGACGTCCGCGACGGAAAAAGCCGGCTGACGGAGGGGATTCTCCCGCATGAAAAAAGCGGTTGTATTATATAGCGGTGGACTCGATTCCACTACTTGTCTGGCCATTGCACGGGCTGAGGGGTTTGAACCCTATGCCATGAGCTTTGCCTACGGTCAACGCCACCAGGTAGAGTTGAAGGTTGCCCGCGAACATGCTCGCGAAATGGGGGCGAAGGATCATATGCTGGTTGATTTTGACCTGCGTAAGATTGGCGGGAGTGCCTTGACTTCGGGAATCAAGGTTCCTAAAGGTGGTGTGGGGAACGACATCCCTGTCACCTATGTCCCGGCCCGGAATACGATATTTCTCTCCTTTGCCCTTGGTTGGGCTGAGGTGCTCAGTTCCTTTGATATTTACATCGGAGTGAATGCCCTGGACTATTCTGGGTATCCGGATTGCCGCCCGGAGTATATTGCCGCCTTTGAAACCCTTGCAAATCTGGCAACCAAGGCTGCTGTGGAAGGTGCCGGCACCTACCGCATTCATACACCTCTTATCCATCTGGCCAAGTCTGAGATCATTCGACGGGGGCTTGAGTTGGGCGTGGACTATGGGAAAACCCATTCCTGCTACGATCCGACACCGGAGGGGATTTCCTGCGGTCGTTGCGACTCCTGCCGTTTGCGACTCAAGGGGTTTGCCGAGGCCGGTGTGAAGGATCCGCTGGCATATGTGGCGAGGGGTGAAGAGTGAGGAGTGATGCGCATAAAGGAACAAAAACTGCTCCCATGAGTGATGTGCAGAAAACGCCTGATTTCCGCAATCTTGCCATCAATAAAGTGGGCGTCAAGGATATTTCCTATCCCATCGTGGTGATGGACAAGAACGACGCTTTCCAGCATACCGTGGCACGGGTGAACATGTACGTGGATCTTCCCCATCATTTCAAGGGGACCCACATGAGTCGTTTTGTGGAAATTCTCAACGCGCACCGCAAAGAGATGGCTCTGGACAAAATGGAGACCACTCTCGAGAATATCAAGGAAAAACTAGGAGCCTCCAGCGCCCACCTGGAGATGGAGTTTCCCTATTTCATTGAGAAGCGCGCACCGGTTTCCGGTGCCGTGAGCCTTATGGAGTATACCTGCCGGTTTCTTGCCACCCTGTCCACGGATTTCGACTTTATCCTGGAGATACGCGTCCCGGTTACCTCACTTTGTCCCTGCAGCAAGGAGTTGAGTCGCTTTGGTGCGCATAATCAGCGGGGTATCATTGCCGCACAGGTGCGGTACCGGGAATTCGTCTGGATAGAGGATCTTGTCGCTGCCATAGAAGAGTGCGGAAGTAGCCCGGTGTATTCCCTCCTGAAGAGGGAGGATGAAAAGTTCGTCACCGAGCAGGCTTTCGAAAATCCTCGTTTTGTCGAGGATATGGTCCGCGAGGCTGCGCTCCGTCTTTTGAAGATGAATAATGTTACCTGGTTTTCCGTATCAGCGGAGAATTTCGAATCCATCCACAACCACTCGGCATATGCTGCCATTGAAATTGATAAGCGCACGTAACTGCGCTGTGTAACCCAAAAGTGGCGTCTCCGAGCTGATCTGTCAGTGACCTCTGGTTTATTGATCCTGATTCCGATCCCGCTCAGGGGATGAATTTTTTCCCAACTCTTCATAAATTTACTGGACAGTCGCGATCAAAAATTCACAAATGTGGATAGGAAGTGTGGATAACTGTGTTGAAAAGCGGCTAAATTGTGGATAAAGCTACTTTTTTGAGGGGTTGTACATTTCCCTGCATATGAATAAAGCGTTACTAATATTCGCCAAGCAACCCCTTCCCGGAAAGGTCAAGACCCGCCTCTCCCCGCCGTTTTCCTTGCAAGAGGCAGCTAACATCTATTGCTGCATGCTTTCCGATACTCTTGCCAAACTTGCCGATCTTCCCGGAATTGAAAAATTCCTGTTCTTCGAGCCATCGTGCGGGGCCGCTGACTATTTTCGGAGAAACTTTCCCGAAATCAAATCATTTCCTCAGCAAGGTGATGGCCTCGGTGATCGTCTCGAAAAAGCCTTCGAGACAGTCTTCGCCCTGGGATTCGAATCAGCGGCAGCCATTGGCACGGATTCACCCGATCTCCCTTGGCGCTCCTCAAAGAACCCTATCCGTCTTTTGGAAGAGGGTCATTGCGGATGTCGTGTTTGGTCCGGCAATGGATGGCGGCTATTACCTGGTGGCTTTAGCCGGGCCGTGTCCCGAACTTTTTCACGAAATTCCCTGGAGCACAAAAGATGTGCTGGACGAGGAGCTCGTCGGCAGCAACTGCTATCGGTTTGCGGGTCGAGAATTTACCGGATCTGGCATGATATGGATACGGTTCAGGATCTGAAAAGATTTCTTGCCGGGGGAGATTCGGCTTGTGCGCCACTCACGCTGCGCTTCCTGCGGGAAAAGGGGATCTGACCGGTAGGTTTTCCTGCTATTTCAGGACGGTGACTTCGTAGCCTTTTGACTTCTAGATGCCCGAGGATGGTTTTGATGTGTTCGATGCCCCTGGTTTCCAGCTCCAGAATGACCTCGCTTTCTCCAAGGGGGAGCGAGATGCAGCGCCGGTCATGGGCTATGTAAAAAATGTTTGCCTTGACCGTGGCTATTTCAGTGGTAAGTCTCGCCAGCGAACCGGGGATGTCTTCCAGTGCCACCTTCAACTTCAGGTAACGTCCTCCCGCAACGAGTCCCCGTTCAACCACCATCGAAAGGGTTCTTACATCGATATTTCCGCCAGAGAGGAGGCAGACGGTCTTGCCGTGCGCGAGTTTTGTCTTGCCATGGAGCAGTGCGGCCAGGGTAACCGCTCCAGCTCCCTCCACAAGCAGTTTCGACCGTTCCAGCAGCAGGACGATCGTCTGGGCTATCTCCTCTTCTTCCACCAGAATCACCTCGTCGACCAAGTTGCGAATAATGTCGAAGGTGTTTTTGCCCGGTTTTTTTACTGCTATTCCGTCGGCAAGGCTGAATGCGAGCGGAGTTTCCATGACAGTTCCCTTTTTCAGGGAAAAATGCATGGCGGGTGCGGCGGAGGTTTCTACCCCTATGACATGAACCTTCGGGAGGGTTTCTCTGATGGCGGTTGCGACTCCTGAGATCAGGCCCCCACCACCAATGGGAACAATAATGGTGGAAAGATCGGGAAGTTTAGCCAGGATTTCCAGTCCGATGGTGCCTTGACCGGCCATTACCAGCGGGTCTTCAAAGGGGTGGATGAACAGGCTGTTCGTTTCTTTCTGCCGAATCAGCGCTGCGGCGAACGCTTCATCGAAATTCCTGCCGGCCAAAACGACCTCTGCCCCGTAATCCTTGACGGCATGGAGTTTCTGAAGTGGGGTGTTTTCCGGCATGAACACGGTCGAAGATACCGATAGGAGCGATGCGGCTAAAGCGACACCCTGACCATGATTTCCCGCAGATGCGGTAATCACGCCGTTGACCAGGTTCTTTTTCGGCTGAGCAAGGATGCAGTTTAGTGCGCCTCGGATCTTGAAGGAGCCGGTACGCTGCAGGTTTTCACACTTGAAGTAGACAGGCAGTCCGAGTCGTTCGCTGAAAGAGTGCGAGGGAATCAATTCTGTGTGGCGAACTCTCGTCTCGAGTCGTGTCGCAGCTTCCTTGATGAGATGATAGTCTAACATGTGGACTCCCGCATTGAAAAAGCGCTTGGTGTTAGCCGTAATTGTCGTTCGAAAAGAAATTGCGTCCTTGCTTTTGCTGGCTTCCTGAAAGGGGGTTGGTGAAGTGTTTTCGAGATGTTTGCCCCCTTAGGGTCGAGCTGTTTCTGTCGACTAAAGTTTAGCAGCGAGACATGCCCTGGTCAAATACCTGTTATCCTTGAGCTGAGCATTGCAATTTGCCGGATCTGCTGGTAACGTAGCAAAAAAGTTATTTCGGAGGCTTCACTTATATGGATATTACCCATCATCGTCTTCTGATCCTCGGTTCCGGTCCAGCCGGTTATACTGCCGCTGTTTATGCTGCTCGCGCAAACCTGCAGCCATCGTTGATAACCGGATTACAGCAGGGTGGGCAACTTACAACTACAACTATGGTTGATAATTGGCCCGGTGATCCTGATGGCGTCCTGGGAACTGATCTCATGGAGCGAATGCTGCGACATGCGGAACGATTTGATACCAAAATAATTTATGATCACATTAACAAGGCGGACCTGTCTCAGAGGCCGTTCCTTTTGGAAGGGGATGCAGGCGCCTATACCTGTGATGCCCTGATTATCGCCACCGGTGCCTCGGCCAAATACCTGGGACTTCCCTCCGAAGAGGCTTTCAAGGGGAAGGGGGTCTCAGCCTGCGCTACCTGTGACGGTTTCTTTTATCGTGGGAAAGAGGTAGCGGTTATCGGCGGCGGCAGCACAGCTGCTGAGGAGGCCCTCTATCTTTCGAATATTGCCTCGCATGTTACGGTTGTTCATCGCCGGGATCAGTTGCGGGCGGAAAAGCACTTGGCCGACAAGCTGGTTGAGAAGAGTAAGTCGGGTAATATAACCATTGAGTGGAACAGTGTGCTTGAAGAAGTGCTTGGCGATGAAACCGGCGTTACCGGGGTTCGGTTGCTGAATAAAGACGGCTCCACCAAGGATGTGCCGGTTCACGGTGTATTTATTGCCATTGGCTATAAACCCAATACTGACCTGTTCGAAGGGCAGCTAGAGATGGATGAAGGTTATATCTCCACCCAGTGCGGACAAGAAGGTAATGCAACAGCTACCAGCATCCCGGGAGTTTTTGCTGCCGGTGACGTGCAGGATCAGCATTACCGCCAGGCGATTACTTCTGCCGGAACAGGTTGTATGGCCGCACTTGATGCGGAAAAATATCTGGATATGTTGACGTCCTAGATTTGTTGATCAGGAATGAACGTGCACACAGGTGGCATGTCCCGGCAAGCCTTTTTCTGCCTACTGTCAGAGGGAATCATAACGGTTAATCAACCATTTAATTCGTTGACATGAATTCCTGATACTGCTACATTCGAAACCTTTGAAGAGCGCCGGAATCGTGGTTCCGGTTGATCATACGCATGCCGTATCTTGCATTGTAGAAAGAATTGAAAGTGATATTTCCCCGGAACATCGAAGCCTCCCTGCCTAAAGGTGTTGCTGATTTTCTCCCTGAGAAGGCTGCGAAAATCGGCTACATTCAGGAAAAAATCCTCAAGATTTTTGAATTGTGGGGTTTCAGGCGCATCATTACCCCGCTCCTGGAGTTTCAGGATGTTATGGCCCTTGCCATGGGTGACGATCTAAAAGAGAGAATATTTCGATTTGATGACCGCCAGACAGGCAAGCTTCTCGTTATCCCTCCCGATATCACTCCCCAGATCGCGCGGATAGTTGCAACAAGAATGACTGGCAGTCCCTTGCCACACCGACTCTATTATAGCGGCAGGGTGCTTCGCCATGCCGAACTTCAGTCGGGACGCAGTCGGGAGATTTTTCAGGCAGGCGTAGAATTGATCGGGCTGGACTCTCCTGAGGCAGATGCAGAGATGGCTGCGATAGCGGTAGAGGTGCTGAAAAGCCTCGGGTTCGACGGTTTCAAAGTTGCCATCGGCCAGGTTGAGTTCTTTCGCGGGATTATGGACTCAGCCGCTTTTTCGCCCTCGTCGCGTGAGCTTCTTCGCAACGCCATCGGGAAAAAAGATGTGTCTGCTCTCCGGGAACTTTTGGAAAATGAGCCTGTTGCAGATTCGATAAAGGAAGAGCTCCTGGCGTTGCCCCGTCTTTTTGGTGGACCTGAGGTTCTGGCGGAGGCTGATCGTCGAGTAACCAATGATCGCTCCCGCAAGGCGCTGGACAATATTGCCCAGGTGCTTGAAGTTCTTGATATTTACGGTGTCAGCGATTTCCTGACCATTGATCTTGGGGAAATCCGGGGACTGGACTACTATACTGGCGTTACTATGGAAGGATTTGTTGGGGGCGTCGGGGAGCCGGTTTGCAGTGGTGGCCGCTATGATAATCTTACGGCACACTATGGATTCCCTTCACCGGCTACAGGATTCGCTTTTAATATCATGGCCCTTCTGGCTGCAGCCGAAAAAAGATCCGATAGCGAGGTGAATAAGACCGGTGATTTCCTGGTCTTCAATGCAAAGGAAGGTCGTAAGGATGCTCTGGAGGTTGCCAAGCTTCTGAGGCAAAAAGGCTGTACGGTTGCCAGGGACATTATCCGGAGAGGTCTTGACGAGTCACTGGAGTATGCCCGGAAGATGAACATTTTGCATGTGATAGTCATTGGTGCCGCTGATTGTGCCGATGATCACGTATATGTTGTGAGGGTTGCTGACAAGCAAGGGATTACGGTCGCCAAAAGCGATTTGTACAAGAAGGACTTTCCCTTGAATTTTAGCCCCTTGCAGGGAGACTAGGAATGGCGAATGTAGTTGTAGTTGGAGCCCAGTGGGGTGATGAGGGAAAAGGTAAGGTAGTCGATATCTTTACCGAATATGCTGACGACGTAATTCGTTTTCAGGGTGGCAACAATGCCGGCCATACCCTTGTTGTCGGTAATGATAAGGTAATTCTCCATCTTATTCCGTCCGGAATTCTGCACCCGGGCAAGCGGTGTATTATCGGTAACGGGGTTGTTCTTGATCCGGAAGTCTTTCTTCAGGAAGTCTCCGCATTAAAAGCCGGTGGCCGTTTGCTGGATGATTCCTGCTTGCTGTTGAGCGAGTCTCTCCATATCATAATGCCGTACCACAAAAAGGTTGATATCGCACGGGAAAAAAAGTGCGGATCCGGAAAGATCGGAACTACAGGGCGTGGAATCGGTCCCTGCTATGAAGACAAGATAGGACGTCGTGGTATCCGGCTGATGGAGTTGCTCGATAAGGACTGCTTTGCCAGAAAGCTTCGCGAAAACCTTGAAGAAAAGAATTTTCTCCTGGAAAATTATCTTGGAGAATCTCCACTTGTTTTTGAGGAGATTTTTGAAACGTATTGTGGCTATGCTGACGTTTTGCGCAAGTATGTTGCCGATACATCCCTTGTGCTTCACCAGGATATTTCCGCGGGCAAAAAAATCCTTTTTGAAGGTGCTCAAGGCACGATGCTGGATATCGACTATGGTACGTATCCTTTTGTTACCTCCTCCTCAACCTGCGCAGGAGGAGCGTGTACCGGAACCGGAGTCGGCCCGAGAGAGATTCATGAAATTATCGGTATTTCGAAAGCGTACATTACCAGAGTAGGCAGTGGTCCTTTTCCTACGGAGTTGGAGGACGAGTTTGGCGAACGTCTCCGCACTGCAGGGGGAGAGTTTGGCTCCACAACGGGACGTCCGCGCAGGTGCGGCTGGTTTGATGCGCTTGTTGCCCGCTACGCGGTCAGAATCAATGGGTTGACGGGAATTGCACTGACAAAGCTGGATGTTCTGAGTGGTTTTGATACAATAAAGATCTGTACTGGATACCGATTCAAGGGGCAATTGCTGACCGAACTTCCCGCCTCAATGGAAATCTTTTCAGCCTGTGAACCGGTGTATGAAGAGCTTCCGGGCTGGTGTACGGACATAACTTCTGTGCGAAGAATTGAAGATCTTCCCGAGAACGCTCGAAAGTATATCAAAAGACTCGAAGAGTTGGTTGGTTGTCCGGTTACGCTGGTTTCCGTTGGCCCCCGAAGGGACGAGACCATCATTCTGAGTAATCCTTTTCAGTAGTGAAAAAAATAACAGTGGACGAAAAAAAGCTTGACCTGTGTATCCAGGTGTAGTATAAAGTCCATCTTGAATGTTTGAGCCGCTAGCTCAGTCGGTAGAGCACCTGACTTTTAATCAGGTGGTCGTTGGTTCGACCCCAACGCGGCTCACCAAAAACCCCAGGGGGCTTCCAAAGCCCCCTGTTCTTTCACGTCCCCTTCGTCTAGCCCGGCCCAGGACACCGCCCTTTCACGGCGGCGACGGGGGTTCAAATCCCCCAGGGGACGCCAAAACAAATCAGGCGGGATCGGTTACGTAATGTGGCCGGTCCCGTTTTTTTATCTGCAGAAAAACCTGCCTGTTATCTATCTGCTTGAAGCTTTCTTTATCCTTACTCTCTATTGGTTTAATAAAAGTTGTTTCGCTCTTGGTTTGCTCCCTGGTGTCTGTCTGGCCCTGGTCATGGATTAGTCTCTGTTCCGGGTCGTCTGGTCCTGCTGTCCGGGATCTTTTGTTTTGGGGAGGGAATCGGTGTCCTTGCGGAGCACTGTTTGTCGAGCAAATTCAGTAATTCATGCGAAGTGTCATACTTTTGTCGTTTGGCGTGAATTGTTCAGAATCTGTCGGAGTGATTTTCTTGTTTTAAGTGTTCTATATTAGAACTGTGTTCTCTCTGGTTACAGATCGAAAAAAGCTCTATACAGTTTAAATTTTCTGTTGTATGTTGCGCTCAGTAAAAAAAGTCCCTAAATTGAACACTAGGCTACTTCTCTGGGCGCTAAAGGTTGTTGAAAAGACGTAATTTTTTCGTGGCATGTATATTGCTTTCTCAAAACGATGTTTTGGATTTAATTTCTTCGACAGGGAAAGGAGGTGTGAATCAATTCGGCGCGCATCTTGTGCCGTAAAGAGAGTTTGCCTCATGCCGGTATTTTTGATTGATTCCCTGGAGTAATGTCCCGAGAGTCTCAAAAGCGCTGGCAGCTTGGTTGTTTGTTATGAAGGGTGAGGGGGAGAAAATTTCGCGCTGCCTGAGTATCGCGATTGAGGTAAGACCTCTGCAGGTGCTTTCTGCTGTAATTTAAGTTTCCTGGAAGTTGAGTGCTCAGTAGTTTGTGGAAACCTTCAACTTTGAAGGAGCGACCTATTTTAATTACCATGAAGAAGGAGGAAAAGAATGAAGAGAGCTAAAGTCAGTAGTGCGATTTTTGGTTTAATGGGTGTTGCTGCCCTGCTTTTGGTAGCGAGCACTCCGGCAAAGGCAGCTTTTGTTGTCGGTGGCGAAAATGGCTGGCAGATGAGCTATGATGGTATGATCAACGTGTTTATGGTGTATGATGCCAAGGACCAGCTGCAGTACAAGGATGGGACGGTGTGTCGGAATGCTGATCTCGCTCGCAGTGAAGTGCAGTCTTTCCGTATCCGTACCGGTCTCCTGCCGAGTATTTTTGCCTTTAACGTAAAATCTCCTACCATTGATGGCGTTGATTACGCTGCAAGGATCGGCCTTTATCCTCAAATTCAGAACAATCGGTACTCGGACTGGTCTCGGACCTGGAACTGCCGATTTGATCCGGCGGGACATCGCTTGACATTCGTGAAGTATTCTTCACTGCCGATGGCAAATTCGGACAGTTCTTGATCGGGCGTGCTCTGAACCTTTACGAAGGAAAGAATATCCTCACCGACATGACCCTGATCGGTAATGGTGTGCCTCTTAATATGACCGGTGGTGGGGTAGACCTTGGCCATATAGGTTATGGCTATACCTATACTTCTTTTGGTCCGCAGTTCCGCTACACGACCCCGGATATGGCAGGTGCAAAAATCGCTTTTGCAATCTGTGACCCTAATGGAATTGTGGTGACGCGAACGCAGACCAATGGTGCGACCAAGCGATCAATCAGCCCCGTTTTGAAACGGAACTTTCCTATGTGAAGGATTTCGGCGGCGTGAAGATCAGCAGCTGGCTTGCCGGTCTGTATCAGGAAGCTAAATTTAATACTACCGAACATAAAGTGTCCTCGCATCGGTGGCGCTGGTGGTGTTCAGGCTTGGATGGGACCTGTTGAACTGCTGGTTTCCGGCTTTGGTGGCCAAGCCATTGGCATGACCCTTACCCAGGATGACGGTAATGCACTTGACGGTGTTGGTAAAGAGAGTGTTTCTTTTGGTGGCCTCGTTCACGCAACCTACACAATCGCTAAAGTTAAACTTGGCGTCCAGTATGGTATGAACTATCTTGATAGAACTGATAACGATATAGCTACTGTTAGCTTTGATGTCCTCAAGTCCAAGCAGGCCATTACCGGTGGCTGCTACTACTCCCTTAACAAGTACCTGACTTTGGTCGGGGAGTATACTTGGGCACGTAGTGCCTTTTATGACAACTCACGTCAAACCCAGAATATCGTATCTCTTGGTACCGTTTTCGTCTGGTAAAACGACAGAGCTTTCAAGGATGATGTAAAAGCAGGGGCCTGTAATTGGGTCCCTGTTTTTTTTGCCCTAAAATTGAGGTTGAAACCACCCATAGTTGGGTGTTGTGAACAAACAGAAAGCCCTTTTTCTTTGACTTCCTGTGGTGTCTAGTGCTATACAGATCGAGCTAAAGTATCAGAAAAATATGACTGCTTCGGCGCTTTGCAGTACTTGAATGAATGACTGTTAAGAGGTTTAAGTTGTCACGGTATTTCCTGAACTGCATGCCATATTATAGACAAGGAGCTTGCAATGAATAATGATGCTTTTGGGTTTCCGCTACCGACCTATGTTCGGAAGGTGATGATCGTATTCCTTTGTTGCGCTGGGCTGGTTGGTTGCTCTACGCTCAAATCAATTACCAGCAACACAGACAGTAAGCAGTTGTTTAAGTCGCGAGACCAGTTTGTTAGGATTGTCAAGCAAGACAGCGTAAAGGGCCAAAAGGTGCCGGCAAACGGCCAGCCAGTTTCTCTTGATGAAGGGCAGGTACGAATGGCCCTGCGTTCACTGGAGTTTATGACACCTGGCAAAGACAGTTCCTCGCCGGTTTTTGGAGATGGCGAGCTAGATATCCTTGCTCGATATCTTCCTCAAGCTTTGGCTCAGGCTGGGCCCGAAGAAGATGTTGTCTTTGCCGTCATTGGTGACTACAAAGCGGTTTATGGGCTTGCAAAAGAGCAAATGTTCACCTCTGGCCGGGTATTTTATCGTGACGGGAAATTAAATATTATTTTTGGCGACATCCATGCAAAATACTGGGCAAATGCTGACCGGCGTCTCTATCCGCTCACGCCTGGTTCCCGTAGTAAATCCTCTGTGCATACCTGGGCCCTCTTACCGCAACCTGACCAGGAATTCTATACCGGCCCGCATGGCCAGCGCACAGATTGGGTCGTTTTGGACCTTGCTTCAATGGAGGCACGGGCAGCGATGGGTGAAAAAGCTGCCACTCAAGCCCCTGTTGTGCAGGGAGCTCAACCATACTACGGTGCTAAAAAAACCGTTGAAGAGCGTCTCCAGATTCTGAATGATCTTAAAAGCAAAAAATTGATAACCGATGAGGAGTATCAGCAAAAACGGCTGGATATTTTGAAGGACCTCTGATGTTATTGCGGTTTCCCAGGATTGCTTAGCTGTTTTTTCGATGGTTTCCGTTTTGTTCCAAGAAAGGCCGAAGCAGCACCAACTATTATCCGGTTGGTGCTGCTTCGGCCTTTCTGTTCCTTGTTTCGTTATGCCGGGAAAAGTTGAGGGTTTGTACGAACTCTTTGTCCACAAATTGCATAACTGATTATAACCATTCGGAAATAATACTAGATTTTTGGTTTTAAGTAATGTATACAATTTAAAAGAAAGAAATCACTGTTAAGAAAGAGTCGGTTCATTTCCTGAAGTTCTAAGCAATTGAGCCACTGCGAGGCGTTACGAGCAAAAACATACGGAACTGTTGAGCCTGGGTAACTAGCGAACGTAAAGGGGTTACATTGATGACAGCTCAAGTCATTCATCTGATTGAAGAAGCCTGGAACCGCTATATTACAAATGATGTTCTGGATATCCATAAGCTACGGCCTGAAGTCGCTCATTCCTGGCAGCGTTGCAGAGATTTTAAAGTAGATCCGTATGGCCAGCAAGACATTGATATTAAAGGTAGTGAACTAAAAGAAGTTCTACAGGCGTCTCAGCATCTCATTAAAATTGCACGTCCTTTTATTCACAATCTTTACGGTTTCGTGAAGGGGTCCGGTTTTCAGGTTGTGTTGGCCGATAATGACGGGCTGATCGTTGAAGCTATCGGTGATCCCGAAATACTGAAGAAAACAAAACAGGTTCAGTTGTGCCCAGGCGGCCTTTGGAGTGAATCCTCCAAAGGAACAAACGCAATAGGCACGGCAATACTGGAAAAGAAGCCAATACAGATTTTTGCACGAGAGCATTTCTGTCAACCCCACCATTACCTTACCTGTTCAGCTTCTCCCATTTTTGATCCTGAAGGCCAAATGATCGGTGTCCTCGATATTACGGGGGACTATAAGGCTTTTAATCCTCATACTCTCAGTCTCGTTGTTGCGGCGGTTAGCGCAATAGAAAATCAGTTGCGACTGCACAAGACGACCAGCAAACTTTATGTTTCCTATCGCTTTTCTAATACCCTCCTCGAAACCATTTCAGACGGTGTAATCGCTGTTGATAGTAATGGGATCATTAACCAGTTGAACTCATACGGTGGTAAAATCCTCGGTGCGGATCCGAAACTTTCCATTGGCAAGCATATAGCAAGTGTTCTGAAAAAGCCGACCGCTTTACTCCAGGTTTTGTCGACAGGGGTTGAGTACCGGGACCACGAGTTGCTCAACGAAGAAACCGGGAAAAAAATTAATCAATCTGTTTCCCCGTTGCGGGATGATACGGGGCGCACGATTGGGGCGCTCGCCATTTTGCGTGAGAATAAAGAGCGCCAGTCGGGAAGAAGAAGCGGTTCGCTTACGGCTAAATACGTTTTTGACGATATTATCGGCGAAAGTGATTCTGTGGCCATGGCCAAAAAATGGGCCAGGATTGCCGCAGGGAGTCCTTCAACCGTGCTCCTGACAGGCGAAAGTGGCACCGGCAAGGAGCTTTTTGCGCAGGCGATTCACAATGGCAGTGCTCGAAAAGATCGTCCGTTTATTGCAATCAATTGTGCTGCTCTGCCCGACACTTTGATCGAAAGTGAGCTTTTCGGGTATGAGGAAGGCTCTTTTACCGGGTCCAAAAAAGGCGGGCAGGCCGGTAAGTTTGAGTTGGCGAACGGCGGCACAATTTTCCTTGACGAAATCGGGGATATTCCTCTTTATACACAGGTCAAGTTATTGCGTGTTATTCAGGAAAAAAAGATTTCACGCATCGGATCTTCCGGCGAGATCAATGTTGATATCCGCATAATTGCCGCTACCCATAAGGATCTTAAAGAAGAGGTGCTGAAGGGAAACTTCAGGAAAGACCTTTATTACCGGCTCAATGTCATTACCATAAATATTGCATCCCTGCGTGACAGGATGGACGATCTCCCGTTTTTGGCAAAGCATTTCATTGAAAAATTGTCCCTTAAGCTTACTAGGAAAAATATTTCCGCAACGGACGATTTCTTTGACAAGCTTAAGACATATAGTTGGCCCGGGAATATTCGCGAGCTCGAAAATGCCATTGAGCGAGGGCTTAATCTTATCGGCGATAATGGTGTGCTGGTTCCCGATCTCCTGCATTTTGACAATCCCGGACCTGTAAAAATTGGTGAGCGGATAACCGAAGTAAAATCACTGAAGGATATTGAACGGGATGCAATAGTTCATGCTTTGAACCTTTATAAAGGAAATATCCTCAAGGTTTCTGCAAAACTTGGTGTAGGTCGAAATACCCTGTATCGCAAGATCAAAGAATATGACATTAAATAAATGAGCGGGTTTTCTGTTGTTGCGAAACCCCTCCTTGGTCTTGATTTCAATTTTGTACGTGTCTTCAGGAAAAACAATTCAGAAACACTTGCTATCCTTCCTGTATGCAGTGCCCCTCCATTTCTCACTCTTTTTAATTATGCACAGCTTCGGTTGTTTTCTGCCGCGTGTACTGCGGCCTCGATCAAGCAGCTTTTTCGGGGTCCTGCCAGGAAGCAAACCGGAAGAATTGTGCCGAAGCTCTGTACTGCTTCAATAAAGGCAAACTGAACTGACGCAGTGTTCCAAATTGTTCAATAGTAATAATTGTATTCAAACGTCATTGGGCAGCGGGCTGAATGAATGGTAGGGAGCTGCCCTGTCAGGTTTACGTGGGATGATCATGGCAAAACTGACATGCTAGATACTCTGTCACGCAGGTAGTTAGATAAAGCGGGTAAGTACCTGTGTCGTAGGTAAACTCTGAGGATACGGAGCTCGCTTGAAATATATAAAGACGGTCGTGCAAAAGTGCAAAAAAAATTCCAGTCCAGCGCAAAATAAAAAATCGGTTGGCGCTTGACAGGTTCTTTTTCCTCGATAAGATAAAAACACTTTTGCTTCGAACCAAGGACCTCAGTGCTCTATAATCAAACGTCATGTTCCAAAATGGATTGGTAGGGCTGGGGCATGAAAACGAATAGAAGAACTTTTCTTCTATAATTCGGGCAATTGACGGAATCTGTAAAAAAAGTAGCAAATGGCACCGGATTTGCAATTAGTAAAACACTTGTTTATTGGATTAGCAATTTTGCCAAGAGAGGGGGTGTCGGGACAAAGAAGGGCATTGCAGTTTTAGTATCATGTATGCTAGTGTGCTTCACGTCGAAGTAGCAAGATGGGCATTTGCCCAAATGTGTTTTGATGGAAAAAAATAAAATATGGAGGATTGACAAATGGCTTTAGCAGAACAGAGTTTCTTTTTCTTTATTCCGACGATCAGTATTCTTGGTGTAGGCTGTGCTAAAGAAGCAGGCCCCAAAGCTAAGTCCTTGGGCTTCAAAAAAGCTCTGCTTGTAACCGACGCTGGCTTGGCTAAAATGGGTGTTGCTGATATTATCGGTGGCTACCTGAAAGCTGAAGGCGTTGATTATGTTCTTTACTCCGGCGCTGAGCCCAATCCTACCGACATAAACGTACGTGACGGCGTTAAAGTTTGGAAAGACAACAACTGTGACTCCCTGATCTCTCTTGGTGGCGGTAGCTCCCATGACTGTGGTAAGGGTATTGGTCTCATGATGTCTAACCCCGGTAAAGACATTCGTGACTTCGAAGGTCTCGACGTATCCACCGAAAACTTCGTACCTTACATCTCTATCAATACCACTGCTGGTACTGCTAGTGAAATGACTCGTTTCTGTATCATCACCAACACCGATACCCACGTAAAAATGGCTATCGTTGACTGGCGTGTAACTGCACAGGTATGTATCGTTGACCCGGTCCTCATGCTCGGCAAACCGCCCGCACTGACTGCAGCTACCGGTATGGACGCACTTACCCACGCAGTTGAAGCATATGTTTCTACCATTGCTGAGCCGATCACTGATTGTTGCGCCATCAAGGCCATCGAACTGATCGCTAAGTCTCTCCGTCGCGCTGTTGCTCTGGGCTCTGACCTCCAGGCACGTGATGATATGGCATGGGCAGAGTTCCTCGCCGGTATGGCATTCAACAATGCCGGTCTTGGCTATGTTCACGCAATGGCTCACCAGTTGGGCGGCTTCTACAACCTGCCGCACGGCGTATGTAACGCCATTCTGCTGCCGGCCGTTGAGCAGTACAACCTGATCGCCGCTCCTGAGCGTTTTGCTGATATCGCTAAGGCTATGGGCGTTAAAACTGACAGCATGTCTACTCTGGATGCAGCTCAGGCAGCAATCGATGCTATCAAGCAGCTGTCGGCTTCCATTGGCATTCCGCCGAACCTCACCGTTCTCGGCGTAAAAGAAGCAGACCTCAAGGTTATGGCTGAAAACGCAAAGAAAGACGTTTGCCAGCTCATGAATCCTCGTACTGCTACTCTTGACCAGGTTATCGAGATCTTCAAGTCCGCAATGTAATTGCCTTGAAGTTCAATGTGGTACTCGGGGGGGTGGCAAAAGCCACCCCCCCGACTTTTATCTGCAATAACTTTCGATCGGTATCAATAGTTCCTGCCTACACATGCCCTGTTCGATGTTTCTTGCTAAATGGCCACCATGTATATGGTACCTAAAGGTTTTTTAGTTGCAGAGGTTAAATGCGGACAAGGTGATTAGCTGCTATCCAAATTGTGTTACAAATTCATTTAACATAACAATTTTGTCTTGTAATGGCACATCACGGTATTGTTGAATATATAACGGATTCGCGACTATTTAGTGAATGCGCAGGAACCTATTCATTTATTGTTTTGAGTGGAATTTTACGACAAATGAGTTTATTCATTGAATTCTCAACGAAAATCAAACAAGGTTCCACTCTTCGATAATAAAGATTTTATTTTTTTTTTGTCTTGTGGTATGATTTTTTCATTATGTAGTCCCGGGCAGCTTCAAAATTGAAAAAAAGAATGGGAATGGAGGAAAGAATGGGAGACAAGATTATCCGTATCAACATGACGAACCTCACTACTGCTGTGGAAGCAGTGCCGTCAGAGTGGGCAGCTCTCGGTGGTCGTGCGCTTACTTCGACTGTCGTCGCCAAGGAAGTACCGCCTACCTGTGAAGCACTGGGCAAGTACAACAAGCTGGTTTTTTCTCCAGGCCTGTTGACTGCAACTGCAGCTGCAAACTCCGGTCGTCTTTCCGCTGGTTTCAAGAGCCCCTTGACAGGTGGCATCAAAGAAAGTAACGCAGGCGGAACCGCTGCACAGAAACTCGAAAGACTTGGTATCAAGGCTGTTATTATCGAGGGTATGCCTGAGAAAGAAACCTGGTACAGTATTCACATCGATAACAACGGTGCAACCATCAAGGAAGATGTAGAGTACATCGGTAAAGGCAACTATGAACTCTTCAACATTATCGGCGAAAAGATGGGCCCGAAAATTGGCGTTCTTGCCATCGGCCCTGCCGGTGAGTACAAGATGGCAGCTGCCAATATCTCTGTAAAAGATCCTGACGGAAACATTCGTAGCCACGGACGTGGTGGCGGTGGTGCTGTTATGGGATCCAAGAAAATCAAGTATATTACTATTGACGAGACTGGCGGACCTGGCATTACTCTGGCTGACCCTGAGAAGTTCAAGACTCAGGCAAGAATTTTTGCAAAGGCAATGCTTGATCACCCCGTTACCGGTCAGGGCCTCCCGACCTACGGTACTGACGTTCTTATCAACATCCTGAACGAAGCCGGTGGTCTCCCCACCAAAAACTTCCGTTTCGGAACAGTTGAACACCCTGAGAAAATCTGTGGTGAGACCGTTCATGACACCATCGCTTCCCGTCCGAACGGCGTAACCGCTCACGGTTGTCATGCTGGTTGTATCATCAAATGTTCCCAGATCTATACCGACAAAGACGGTAAATACATTACTTCCGGTTTCGAGTATGAGACAATCTGGGGCTTTGGTTGCGCATGTAACATTGCCGATCTTGATGACATCGCAAAGAATGACTGGGTAATGGACGATATCGGTATCGACTCAATTGAAGGCGCTGTTCTTATGAGCGTTGCCATGGAAGCTGAGATTATCCCTTGGGGTGATGGTAAAGCAACCTATCGTCTTTTTGACGAAGACATTCGTAAAGGTACCCCTCTTGGACGTATTCTCGGAAATGGTGCCGGTTCCGTTGGTAAAACCTACGGTCTCACCAGGATCCCGGTTGTAAAGAACCAGGGTATCCCCGCATACGATCCGCGTTCCGTTAAAGGTATCGGTATCACCTATGCTACCTCTACCATGGGTGCTGACCATACTGCTGGTTACACCATTGCTACCAACATCCTGAAAGTTGGTGGTTTCGTTGATCCTCTTTCTAAAGAAGGTCAAGTAGAACTCTCAAGAAACCTGTCCATTGCTACCGCAGCTGTTGACAGCACCGGTTTCTGTATCTTTGTTGCCTTCCCGGCGCTTGATATCCCTGAGTGTTTCACCGCTATTTATGAAATGATCAATGCTCGTTACGGTTGTGAACTGACCGCTGAGGGTGTCGTTGAGTTCGGCAAGTATGTCCTCAGGACTGAGCGCGAATTCAATCTTGCTGCCGGTATGACCAATCTGTCCGACCGTCTCCCTGAGTTCTTCGAAGAGCCGATCCCGCCGCACAACGCAGTATGGGATTTCTCTGGCGAAGAAATCGACGAATTCTGGAACTTCTAAATTATACTCTGCACTTTTGTTGGAATCTGCGGGCACTCTTTCGAGGGTGCCCGTACTTTTATCTGTATACTTAATTTGAAAAGTTGACTATAGTTTAGTAATGACACTAGATAAATACTACGATTAATCCCTTCTGCCGTCACTATTCCAAAGCGGAATCTCTTATAAGTTCCATCAGGGTTAGGTCATAAGTATGCTGGTGTGAAAGGTTCTGCTATGCCTCTTGTTGATTCTTTTGGAAGAAAAATCAATTATCTCAGGTTGTCGGTTACGGATCGATGTAATTTCCGCTGCCTGTATTGTATGCCTGCAGACGGCGTCAATAAGGTTTGTCACCACGAGATCCTGAGTTATGAAGAACTCCTCCTTCTGGCACGCACTGTTGTTCCTCTTGGCATTGAAAAAATAAGGGTAACCGGTGGAGAACCTCTGGTCAGATCTGGAATAGTCCCTTTCCTCAAGAAATTATCGGAAATACCGGAGTTGCGGCAGCTTGTGTTGACAACCAATGCTTCTCTTTTGGAAGGGATGGCGGTTGATCTAAAGGATGCTGGCGTTCAGAGATTGAATATCAGCCTCGATTCTCTTTGTCCCGAGAATTTTTCGGAAATAACTCGTGGTGCTGATCTTTCAAAAGTCCTGGCCGGAATCCGAAGAGCGGAGGAGGTCGGTTTCCCGATTAAAATCAATGTGGTTGCTATGCGTGGTCTCAATGATCATGAGTTTCTGGATTTTGCCGCCCTGACAATTGATAAGCCATATGCGATTCGTTTTATAGAGTACATGCCCACGCAGCAGGACACTACATGGGAATCTCGTGTCATTTCGGGAGAAGATATTCTGGCTCGCATTGCGGCCAAATATACCCTGCAGCCGGTTGTTCGTGGTGAAATGGCAGGTCCATCCCGTGACTATAAAATTGCCGGAGCGTTAGGAACGGTTGGGGTTATCACCCCAGTTTCCGGTCATTTCTGTCACGATTGTAATCGCATCAGGGTTACCTCCCAGGGCATGGTAAAGAATTGTCTTTTTGCGGACAACGAGGTCGATCTCAAGCCGCTCCTGCGTTCAGGTGATGTTCCTGCCCTGCAGGAAATTCTTAGAAAAATCGTTACTGAAAAACCGGGGAAATATCTTATCTCAAAAAAAGAACAATCTCACCAGCCATTTTCCATGTCAAAAGTTGGCGGCTGACCGTGAAATAGTTATCATCCGGAAACTCCGGATGATAACTAAATAAACTCTGGAGAACTAATTGTATGCCTGGTAAAGTCGTTGCCGTTTGTATCAGTGAGCAGAAGGGTGAAAGAAAGAAGCCTGTGACTGAAGTTGTGATCCGTGAAAATCACGGGATAGTTGGAGACGCCCACGCAGGTGATTGGCATCGGCAGATTAGCCTCCTTGCCATGGAAAGTATCAAGAAGATGCAGGATAAAGGACTCGATGTTACCACCGGCGATTTTGCAGAAAATATCACAACCGAGGGGATAGACCTTCCGTCTTTGCCGATTGGCACGAAACTGGCCATCGGTGAGACCTTGAATGAGGTTACCCAGATCGGTAAAGAGTGCCATACCCGCTGTGCGATTTACCAACAGGCGGGTGATTGCGTCATGCCCCGTGAGGGAATCTTTGTAAAAGTTTTACGTGGTGGGGTCATTAGGACGAACGATTCGATAAAAATTGTCTCAGACGAGACATTTAAGTAGCGAAAGTCGTTTATTAAGAAACGACTTGGCCGTTAATCACTTTGTTAAACTGGGATCTTCTCCATGTAAGAATCCAGCCAGTTTTTAAGCTGTCTTGTGAGTTACCCTCGATTTTTCTGGATGCGCCGATGCTCACTCTGATACAAAATGATCAACAGGTTCCTTCAGGTAATTTTCTTGATTGGCTCCGAACACTTGATCTTCCTGTCCGGATTATCGAGGCTTATTTGGGCGAAGAACTTCCTTCTGTTGATGATAGTTCTGCAGTTATAGTTTTAGGTGGTGCCATGGGGGTACATGACAGCAGTCGGTATCCTTACCTTCTAACAGTTAAATCTTACATCCAGCAGGTTGTCTTAAGAGAAGTACCGCTTCTGGGTATATGTCTGGGCGGGCAGTTGCTGGCAGATGTTCTTGGTGCAACAGTACATTCCAGGAAAAATGGTGAGATGGGACTTCTTTCTGTGACAGTCCTGGAGTCTGCCATTTCTGATCCCCTGTTTCACGAAATACCCCAGTCTTTCACTTCCTTCCAATGGCATAATGATAGCTTTGAAATCCCCACAGGAGCAATCTGTCTTGCCTCATCCCCTGACTGTGCTCATCAGGCCTTCCGTTATGGAGCCAATCAGTACGGGCTCCAATTTCATCCGGAGGTTTCCAGAGACATTGTCTCTCGCTGGATTGATAGTTCCGCTGATCTCGATGACTTTACATGGATTATTGACGACTTTATTCGTCACGAAGCCTTATATAGCGAGGTTTCTCGCAAAATTCTTGAAAACTTTCTTCGAATAGCCGGAATGCTTCGCTGACTTTCGCTGTATTTTTACAGCTTTGGCTTCTGCCTCATTTTATTTGGGTCTTCTTACCCGGAAGGTGGAATGGAAAGTGGCAGTTTTGATCCCACTGTCATCAAAAACTTCAGCCATTCCTCGTATGGTCCTTTCGTCCCTCTCGATAATGGTTGCCACCGCCCGGACTGTTCCGCTCCTGACCGGCGCATGAAAGGCAAGGGAGAGTTCAGTGGTCGCAAAATGGCTTCCTTCGGGAAGGACCGTTTTGATAGCCATGGCTACTGCCGTGTCTGCCAGTGAGGTAACAGCTCCGCCGTGCAGCAATCCTTTTCCCTGTGCCAGTTTGACCAGAAAAGGCATGGACAGCACGGCGCGGCCTGCAGAAGCTTCCTCAATATGTATGCCCAGATATTCCTCGAAAGGTGCGCAGGCTATCCATTCCGGAAGTTCAAAAGGCGGCACTCCTTCAGCAGTCATTGGCTTCTCATATGAGGCAGAATACATAGACTATCTCCATTTACCGTTGTGTAACGTCAGAAGGGCCGCGCTTTCGGCACGACCCTTCTGACAAACAATATCTCCACGTAAAGCTAGCGTATCGGCGTCTGGAGGTGTTCAAGCGGTCTGTTTCTTTTTGAGAATTTCCTGTGCCGCTTCGACCAGGTCTTCAGGGGTAAGGCTGAAATATTTCAGCAGTTCTTCTGCCTTTCCCGATGTGCCAAAACGGTCATGGACGCCGACTCTCTTGAGGAGCGTCGGGTGGTTTTCAGCAAGCACCTCTGCGACCGCGGAGCCGAGCCCGCCGATTATGGAATGCTCCTCGGCAGTTACAATTGCGCCGGTTTCCTTGGCTGCCGCCAGGATAATCTCCTCGTCAAGCGGTTTTATTGTAGCCATGTGAATAACGCGGGCGGAAATTCCTTCCTTTTCGAGGAGCGACGCGGCCTGCAGGGCCTGAGCAGTCATGAGGCCTGTTGTGATGAAGGTCATGTCGCTACCAGGAGAGAGTTCGCAGCCTTTTCCGATGATAAATTGATGATCATCGGTGAACACCGCGGGAACCTTATTGCGTCCAAGACGGATGTAGACCGGGCCCTTATGGGCTGCCGCGGCAGCCACGGCTCCGCGCGTATCCGCGGCATCGGCCGGAACAATAACAGTCATGTTCGGAATAGCGCGCATGATGGCGATATCCTCTACTGACTGGTGAGAGCCGCCATCCTCACCAACAGTCACTCCGCCGTGGGTTGGAACAATCTTGACGTTGGCCTTTGGATAGGCAACCGATTGACGAATCTGCTCCCAGGCTCGGCCTGCCGCAAAAATGGCAAAGGTCGAGACAAATGGGATTTTACCCGCAGCGGCAAGACCGGCCGCTGTTCCCACCATATTAGCTTCGGCAATTCCCATGTTAAAGAACCGCTCCGGAAATTTCCTGGCAAAAACGGCTGTCTTGGTTGAGCCGGACAGGTCTGCGTCAAGTACGACAATATCTGGATTTTCTTCGCCTAGCTGTGCGAGCGTCTCGCCGTAGGCGTCTCTAGTAGCCTTCATGGTGTACTTCCTCTCTTTTTCTCGGTCACTCGAAACAGCCCAGACACATGAGCGCTTCGTTCAGTTCATCGTCATTGGGTGCGACACCGTGATACGATGCCTTGTGCTCGAAACGGGCAACGCCCTTACCTTTGACAGTCGTAGCAACAATCATGGTCGGTTTACCCTTGATATGCCTTGCCTGCTCAAAGGCCTCGACAATCGCCTTCATGTCATGGCCGTCTATCTCGATGACATGCCAGCCAAAGGCACGAAATTTATCGCTGATGGGGTAAACATTCATGACTTTTTCCACTTCACCGTCAATCTGCAGGGCGTTTGCGTCAACCAGTGCGCAGAGATTGTCCAGGCGGTAGTGGGGAGCTGCCATGGCCGCTTCCCAGACCTGTCCCTCCTGCAGTTCGCCGTCTCCCAACAGGGCGTAGACTCTGCTGTCCTTCTTGTCCAACCGTAGACCGAGGGCCATGCCGTTTGCCATGGAAAGACCCTGTCCAAGTGAGCCGGTACAGACTTCAACCCCAGGGGTTCCCTTGCTGTCAGGATGCCCCTGAAGATGGCTCCCCAAGCGCCGAAGCATCATCAGATCTTCTTCGGGGAAATATCCGGCCTTTGCCAAGGTCACATAGAGCGCCGGTGCCGCATGTCCCTTGCTCAGGACAAAACGGTCCCGATCCTCCCAATGAGGTTCTTCTGGATTGTGACGCATTTCATGAAAGTACAGGGCGGCAATAATATCAATTGCCGAAAGCGATCCACCGGTATGTCCCGACTGGGACTTGTGGAGTGTTCTAACGATTGAGACCCGCAGGTCGCGGGCCTTTTCTTCCAATTGCTCAATCTTCTCTTTCTCCAAAACGGGTCCTTTCTTGCTGTCGAGTCTGCTGTCAGTCTTTTGTAGAAGCCAGGTATTCGAAAATTATTTCATCGAGTGTTTGTTCGGGGCGGGTATTTTTTTCCTGCTCGGAGGGGACAGGTGCAGGGGGGGGATCTAGGGATGCGGAAGTGGCTGCCTGGGGCGTCTCTTGTGGAGAGCCGACTTCTTCAGTCGGGGTGATGCGAGTGTCGAATTCTCCGGATTTCAGTCGGCGGAGCATGTCTTTGTGCTGCTCCTTCATGAGATCCTCAACCACCTTCTCGAGCATTTCCGCCATGATGATGTCAGAATAGTCGGTTTTCTTGGAGGCGATAATGCTTCCGCCGCGATAAAGTAGGGTCGTTATCTGAGGATTCCGGATGCCGCTGTCCTCGGTCTGGATGTGGAAAGCCACACCCTTGTAAAATATATTGTGGTTATACCCTGGTACCATGGCTGTCTGTGTTCCTGACCGTACTGCCGGCAAGCTTGTGCGCAACCGCTGTTAATTCGCTGCTGCCGGGAAAAATACCATGCTGAAAAAAATGATGCAAGAAAGAAAAAACCGAAAAAACAGCTCATTATGGTGTTTTTCCGAGAAGCTCCTTAACTCTGGCAACCGCCTCCATAGCATCCCGCGCGTACAGATCGGCACCGATTTCCTTGGCGTAGTCCTCTGTTACGACGGCTCCACCCACCATGGTAAAGGTTTTAACACCTTCTTCGTGAAGTTTGCGGATAACGTTTTCCATCTCCGCCATGGTTGTGGTCATGAGGGCGGAGAGTCCCACCGCATCGACCTTTCTTTCTCGAGCTTCGTGGATAATCCGTGAAGCCGGAACGTTTTTTCCCAGGTCGATAACTTCAAAACCGTGGTTCTCCAGAAGGGTGCAGACGATATTCTTGCCGATGTCGTGGATATCTCCCTCGACAGTGGCCATTAAAATCGTTCCTGCGGAAGCTAGAGAGCCTTGGTCCATTTCTTCCTTCAGGCGGCTGAAGGCAGCCTGCATTGTCTCAGCAGAAAGCATGACCTGGGGAAGGAAAACCTGGTTGTTTGCAAAGCGGCGGCCTACCTCCTCCAATCCCGGAAGGAGCCCCTCGTTGCTCACTTGCAAGGGACTTAGCCCTTCCTGAAGGGCACGTTCGACAAGGTCACAAATTCCTTCCCTGTTGCCATCGATAATGGCCCGGGACAAAAGTCCCTGGATGTCGAGCGGGGCGGAAGATGTCTGTGTAACAGAGGCATCCGTCGCTTGTTTGTCACGATATGCCTCGATATAGTTTGCCGCCCTTAGGTCCTTTTGCAGCAGCACCATTGCTGCCCGCCAGGCATCCATCATTGCGTGTTCCTTCGGGTTGATGATGGCGGCATCAAGTCCGGACTGCAGGGCCATGGCAAAGAATGTCGATGAAATAAGCGGGCGCGAAGGAAGGCCGAACGAGATGTTGCTTACGCCAAGGACCGTATTCAAAAACAGGCGGTCCTTCACCATGCGAATTGCTGACAGTGTTTCGACCGCTTGCTTCTGTTCGGCGCTGACCGTGAGTGTAAGGCAGTCGATAACAAGATCCTGTCGGGGGATGCCGAGTTTTTGCGCGGTCTCGAGAATTGTTGCAGCAATGGCGGTTCTCCCTTCCGCAGAATCAGGGATGCCTCCCTCGTCCAGGGTAAGTCCGATAACCGCAGCACCGTATTTCTTGACAAGGGGCAGAACGCGCAAAAGGCTTTTTTCCTCACCCGATACCGAGTTGACCAAAGGTTTCCCGTCAACGGCTTTGAGACCGCTTTCCAGGGCTTCGGGGTTGGATGAGTCCAGCACCAGTGGAACCGTTACGGCACCGGTAACGCAAAATACTGCCTGTTCCATGGTGGCCGGTTCGTCAATTCCCGGGGTGCCGACATTAACATCGAGGAGCGTTGCCCCGGCAACGGTCTGTTCGGTGGCTTCACGACGGATGTAGGAGATTTTGCCTTCCCGCAGTTCCGCGGCGAAGGTTTTTTTCCCGGTTGGATTGATTCGCTCGCCAATGATCGCCGCCGGGTGGTTGCCGCCGATCGCGGTAAAACCGGTACGGCTCGAAAGCCAGGTTACACCCTGCTCCGGGGCGGGCGGCGAAAAGGGCCGTTCCTTTCCGGTGAGGGCCTCTCGCATGGCCCGGATATGTTCCGGTGTGGTGCCGCAGCAGCCGCCGATAATTCTGACGCCCAGCTCCAGCAGGCGGTCGTGATAGGCGGTCATTTCTTCCGGTGTCCCGGGAAAGATGGTTTTTCCGTCCTTGAGTATCGGCAGCCCGGCATTTGCCTGGGAAATAAGGGGACGACCGGTTACGCGCCGCATGGCACGGAGGATGTCGTGGATTCCCTCAACACCAAGCCCGCAGTTGGAACCGATGATATCGGCACCCACGGCATCCAGGGTGATGGCAGCAGCCTCAGGGGGGGTGCCGAGAACGCTCCGTCCCATATCCTCAAAGGTCAGCATTGCAATGATCGGAATAGTGGGAGATATTTCCCTGATGGCAATGACGGCCGCTCGAATTTCCTTGATGTCGAGGAATGTTTCGAGAGTGATGAGATCCGTACCCGCATCGATCAGTGCCTCTGCCTGCTCACGGAAAATGGCTGACATGGTATCGAATGATACGTCGCCGACCGGCTCGACGAATTTTCCGGTCGGGCCCATGGAAGCGGCGACGTACGCAGATTCACCGACAGCTTTCCGTGCGATTGTGACACCAGCCTGATTTATTTCCCGGAGGCGCCCTTCCAGGCCGTAGTGGGAGAGCTTCTCACGGTTCCCGCCAAAAGTATTGGTGACGATAATGTCCGCCCCGGCATCATAGTAGGCTCGGTGCACGCCGGCAACCACATCGGGCAGTGTGAGATTGAGTTCTTCCGGGCATTGGCCGGCTTTGAGACCCCGTTCCTGGAGCATGGTTCCCATGGCGCCGTCCAGGACAAGAACTCTTTCACTGATGGCCTCCAAAAATGGGATTTTCATCTCTGATTACCTCCGGGGGTGGATTCAAGCTGCTCCTTCTGTGTTTTTTCCAGGTCAAAGTTCGGTTCCAGCGGCTTTCTCAGGTCAAGGTGTCCCTCGAGGGTGGAGATGTTCTGGCCTTCGACGAGAAATTGGACTTTCTTGATTGCCGGGAAGTTGAATGCTATGGTGTCGACCATCGAATATACTGCGGTCATCTCCGCTGAGCTACCTTTGGGAAGGGCCTCTACAAGTGCTGGGCCAAGATCGATTATGGCAGTATCTCCCTGGATCTGAATTGATCGGAAGGAACTGTTCTGGGGGATGGTCGGTGCCAGATCGCCGAGGGGACCATTGGCAAGTTCCTCCAGAATGGCACGGATACAGGGGGAGATGTCGCTATTACAGGATCCTTCGATTTCCCGGGTTTCCCGGACAAAACCGCTGCCGTCAGGGGCTGAGAAAAAGAGCGTGACGGGAACGGTGCCGGCCGTTTTCGGCTGGACTGGCGTCTGAACAGTCTGGTGTCTTGCCAGGTATTTGCTCAGCATCATCGATCCGAGCACGAGAGCCGCTGCAAGAAATGCTACCAGCAAAACCGTTCTGGCATGAAAGTGTCTTTTGGGCCTGGTTTTTTTCATTGTGCCGCACATCCTTCCTTTTCGAGTACTACCTGGTGGACGTCATGCAAGGATTCACCAAGGAAGCGGTTGCCCACTTTCAGAAAACCGGCCGGAACGTCGGTAACGAAGTAGTGGTGGTTTCCTCTTTCCGCAGGTGGCCGGATCATGCCGGAATTGCGGAGAATATCAGCAACGGTACGGGCGGTCTCTTCAGCAGAGTCTACAAGCTGCACCCTTTCACCCATGGTTGCTGCAATTGTTTCTTTGAGTATCGGGTAGTGGGTGCATCCGAGAACCAAGGTGTCGACCCCTTCGTTTCTCAGGCCTTGCAAATACTTCTCCGCGGTCAGTCGGGCAACATCGTTATCGATCCAGCCCTCTTCGGCAAGTGGCACAAAGAGCGGGCAAGCCCGGGTAACGACTTCGATTTCCGGATTGATTCTTTTGATCGCTTTGGTGTAGGCGCTGCTTCGGATTGTCCCTTCGGTGCCGATTACTCCGACTTTGCCGGTTTTCGTGACGGAAGCAGCTCGTCGAGCTCCCGGCTCAATAACTCCGACGATCGGCAGGGAGAACCTCTGTTTCAAAAACTCAAGTGAGACGGCAGAGACGGTATTGCAGGCGGCAACCAGCAATTTGATGTCCCGATTCACCAGGAAAGTAGTGATTTCCATCGAGTAGCGGGTTACTGTTTCTGGAGACTTGGTTCCATAGGGGACCCGTGCCGTGTCTCCCAGGTACAGGGTGTCTTCCTGGGGCAAGGATTTGATTATTTCCTTGAGGACGGTAAGCCCGCCAACACCAGAGTCGAATATGCCGATTGCTTTCCATGACACGTTGTTCTGACCTTTTTCATCGGTGTAAATTGTATTGTTCTGGTAACGACAGTGCGTTTGATTCCAGAGAATGAAAGTGTTTGTGTGAGAGTAAAGTGGATTGCTGCGCTAAATTCGCAATTTTAATATGTATTTCTCGTTATTGTCAAGGCTATTGTCGTCCTGGAGGCTCCCGCTTCCCGTGACCCGGTCTTACCGCAATATTCTCCTTTAATTGCCTGCTAAAATTTGCTATTGATAGTAGATTATCCGTAGGAGGATGAGCAATGGACAAGCAGGACTTGATCGCGAAAACGAAGGAAACACTTTCTCCTTTTGAAACGGAACATGTAATCAAGTTTTTACAGCATCTGACCCTGAAGGGTGTCATGGAAAATCCCTGGTTGATCGGGGCCTTCCTGATCATATTTTTCTATGCGGTCATCAAACGCTCGAAGTTTGTCCTTCTTGCACTTTTTTCTGTCATCTCCGTCATGGTGCTGGTGCGCTTTGCCTTCCCGCCGGCCGGTGAGGAGCTCAATCTTTCCTCTACCCTCCCGTTTATCTTCGGTGGTTTGCTCATCGGCGGGGTGCTTCTTTACTTCAACTTTGTCAAGACTGAATAGGGCCGTGTGAACAGAACCGGATTTACCACAACCATCCCCCTGGAAATACTCCTTGCTGCAGAGAGAATCCCTGTCGATCTGAATAACCTTTTTATTGCCGGTGGGAGGAGCCTGGAACTCATTGAAGCTGCGGAGGCCCAAGGGTTTCCCCGAAATATCTGTGGATGGATCAAGGGGATTTACGCTGCCGTGATGGAGTGTGGCATCCGCGAACTGGTGGCGGTCACCGAGGGCGATTGCAGCAATACCCGTGCACTCATGGAGGTTCTCTCTCTGCAAGGCATCACGACGGTCCCCTTTGCCTATCCCCAAGACAGGGATCCCCGGGCGCTTCGAGTCGAGATAGAGCGGATGATGACTCATTTCGGTGTTGGCTGGGACGAGGTTAATCGTGCCGGCGAAAGCCTGGAGAATGTCCGGAGAAAGATAGCGGAGATCGATCGCCTGACCTGGGAGGATGGGCTCGTCTCGGGTCAGGAAAATCACTATTTCCAGGTGGCATCCTCGGATATGAACGGCTCGCCGCAAACCTTCGAAGCGGAGGTTGACCGGTTCCTGGGCGAAATATCCTGCCGCACTCCCTATCGGGACCACCTCCGCCTTGCCTATGTCGGGGTCCCTCCCATCATTGACGATCTCTATCCTTTCCTTGAATGCCATGGTGCGCGCGTTGTGTTCAATGAGACCCAGAGGCAATTTTCCATGCCGTACGGGATTCCTGACCTGGTGGAACGCTACCGTTCCTATACCTACCCCTACGATATTTTTTTCCGGCTGGCTGACATCAAGCAGGAGGTCAGAAAAAGGAAGGTCGACGGTGTGATCCATTATGTCCAATCGTTTTGTTTCCGGCAGATTGAAGACATGGTGGTTCGTCAGCAGCTTTCCTTGCCGATACTTACCCTGGAGGGCGATAAACCCGGTCCCCTTGATGCCCGGTCGAAAATACGCATAGAAAGTTTTCTTGAATTGCTGGGTGAACAAAAATGAGGATTGGTATCGATCTTGGCAGCCGGAAGGTTAAGTTTGCCCTGGTGCACGAAGAGAAGATTGTGCGCCTGGAGAGCTTTGACACCCTGTCCTTTTATAAGCGTTTTGGACGGATGGAAGGGGACGATCTGACATTCGATCTGGCTGGGACAGGTTTCTTTTCTACCGAGGAGCTTGCGCTTTCTTCCGTAGTAGCAACCGGATATGGTCGCAATACCCTGAACCTGAAAGGGGTACGGGTCGTATCCGAGATCAGGGCCCACGTTGCCGGTGCACTCTATCAGACCGGGCTTCGGGACTATACCCTGCTGGATATGGGCGGGCAGGATACCAAGGTTGCCCTGGTGCGCAACGGCAGGCTGCAGGACTTTGTCATGAATGACAAATGTGCCGCCAGCAGCGGCCGTTACCTGGAAAATATGGCGGCAATTCTCGAGGTTGACCTGAAGGAGCTTTCCTCTCACTGGGAGGAGCCGGTGCGTCTAGATGCCACGTGCGGAATTTTCGGGGAGTCGGAGCTTATCGGTCAGATACTGCGTGGGCACCCGGTTGCCCGCCTTTGCGCCGGGGTCAATCAGACACTGGTCAAGCGGGTTATCCCGATGCTGAATCGCTTTCCATCCGACACAATCGTCCTGACCGGTGGGGTGGCCCTTGACCAGGCCCTGGTCAGACTTCTTGAAATTGAGGGTTTTTCCGTAATCGTTCCGGACAAGCCACAACATAACGGTGCAATCGGCTGTGCGGTGATAGGCTGATTTGATACGATGGAGTCACTTCGGTTGATTCCCCACAGCAGGGAGATACAGATATGAAAATTGGGCCAAAAGACTGGATGTTTATTGCCTTGGTTGTAGCGGTTCTTGCGTTGTTTTATTTTATTTCGGGCGAAGAAAAGACCAAAAAGGTGCCCTATGACGAAGCTCATCGCACTGCCTACGTAATTTTTAATAAGACCGGCAGCAAGAGTGATGCGGAAAAGAGTTGTGATGTCTGCCATAATGAAGCATTAAATCCTTTGCCAAAGGGCCATCCTCCGAAGAATCGCTGCCTGTTCTGCCATAAGTTGAAACAGCCGGCTTCGTGAGTACTTTGAATCTTACCAGGGCTCTTGAGGAACTGGTGGCGGATATTGTCTGCAAGGTCAGTGAGTTCAGCCATATCGATCCGACAAAAGTTCTGCTCTGTGTTTCCTCAACCCGCGGCAGCGGAGTTCACGGGACTTTTGCCAAGATACACCCGCTTCGCTTCCCGGGCGGTTCCCGCAGCCGCGAAATCAGGCGTGGACGAAGGGTCTTTACCTGCACCATGCCGGCAGTGACCCACAGGGACAATGAAATACTCTATCTCATCTATTTTCTCGTCCCGCGTTTTCTCAATCTTTCCTTGCGCGAAAAACTGGTCACGGTTTTTCACGAGCTCTACCATATTTCTCCTGACTTTGACGGGGATATCCGTCGTTTTTCGGGCCGTAACTTTGCCCATGGTAGCTCACGCAAGCGCTACAATAAACTGATGGAGAGTTTGGTGGATGGGTACCTGCAGGAGAAGAAAAGTCTCGACGCCTTCGATTTTCTTGCCGGTGACATGGATGCGCTTCGTGTCAAATATCAGGCAATTGTCGGGAGAAGATATCCGACGCCGAAGTTGCAGGTTCAGGGTTGATTCCGGAAATGTCCGGAAGCGCCAGGTGAGTTCAAAAGCAACCAGATGAGGATTTCTGAAGATGCCCGTGGTAAAGATTGCCGACAACGGAAAATTGTTGCTCCCTGAGGAAATCCTGGAAGGTCTTGGGCTCGGCAGCGGTGACTCCGTCCTGATCGAGCTTGACGGTCAAAGGGCAGTTTTGTCCCGCCTGTCGGCCTCGGACGGACATTCCTTGACGGAGCGTTTCAAGGCCGCGATCTGCCGCAAGAACCTGGAAACCTCTATGCGCTTCATCAAAGGTGTCGGTCCCAAAATGGCGGAACTTCTCGCACGAAAAGGGATCCAGACCGTGGAAGATGCTCTGTACCTTCTTCCGAACCGTTACGAGGATCGCAGGAGGCTCCGCCGGATTGAAGAACTTCGCCCCGGTTGCGTGGAGGTTTTTTTCGCCGAGGTGAAAACTGCTGAAGCAGTTTCCGGTAAAGGGGGACGCAGGTTTTTTGAAGCGTTGGTCGCCGACGAGAGCAGTAACCTTGTCCTGAAATGGTTCCATTGCAATCCCCGTTACATGAAGGGAATCTGGCAGTCTGGCAAACGCGGGATCTTTACCGGAGAGGTGGTCATGTATGGCTCTCGGCGGGAAATGCATCATCCCGAAGTTGAGTGGCTCAAGACCGGTGAGGACCTTGCCACGCTGGTGGCCGGAGATCCGGTGAATTTTGGCAGAACCGTACCCTTATATCCGCTTACCGAAGGGCTTCACCAGAAATCTCTCCGCAAGGTGCTCAAGGAAGTGGTTGATAACTATTCATCATCAGTCACTAGCTTTGTGCCCGCTGAAATTGTCATGCGACGGTCCCTGCTGCCGGTCTCCGAGGCGTTCCGCGAGGTTCATTTTCCTGCTAATGATGCCGATCTTGCCGCTTTAGACAAGCATGCCACGCTGGCTCACCGGTCGCTGGTCTTTGATGAGCTCTTTTTCCTGCAGCTTGGTTTGGCCATGAAGAAGCACGGAACTTCCCTGGAGGAAGGGATCCCCTTTACCATCAAGCACCACTACACCCGTCCGCTTCTCAAGTTGCTTCCCTATTCCCTTACCGCTGCCCAGAAAAGGGTCCTCTCCGAGATCAAGGAAGATATGGCTTCTCCCGGTCCCATGTATCGGTTGGTGCAGGGGGATGTGGGCAGCGGCAAAACGGTTGTTGCACTCCTGTCCGCACTGCTTGCGGTGGAGAATGATTGTCAGACGGCCATTATGGCTCCCACCGAGCTTCTCGCGGAGCAGCATTACCTGAATATCCACCAGCTCTGTGAGCAACTGGGCATCAAGGTGTGTCTCCTCAGTTCAGGTATCAGGGGCAAAGCACGGGCGGCCACGCTTGCCGCGATTGAATCGGGGGAGGTGCAGATTATTGTCGGGACCCAGGCGGTTATTCAGGACAAAGTTGAATTCAAACGGCTCGGACTCGGAATCATTGATGAGCAGCATCGTTTCGGTGTCCTCCAGCGAGGCATTCTGAAGAAAAAGGGCGTCAACCCGCATATTCTGGTAATGACGGCGACACCGATCCCCCGTTCGCTTGCCATGACGGTTTTCGGGGATCTCTCTCTTTCGGTGATTGACGAACTTCCGCCGGGCAGAACGCCTGTGGCCACCACGGTGTGTTTCGAATCCCAGAGATCACAGGTCTATCGGCTTATGAGGGAAGAGGTGCGAGTGGGCCGGCAGGCCTATCTTATCTGTCCCCTGGTGGAAGAGTCGGAAAAGTCAGAGCTCAAGGCAGCAACCCAGGTGGCGGAACATCTGGCCAGCGACATCTTCCCGGATCTGCGCATCGGGCTGCTCCATGGCCGGCTCAAGCCGGAGGAGAAGGAGTCGATCATGCATTCCTTCAAGGCACGGAATATAGATGTTCTGGTCGCAACCACGGTCATCGAAGTGGGCATCGATGTGCCGAATGCAACCGTTATGGTTGTGGAACACGCCGAACGATTCGGACTTTCCCAGCTTCATCAATTGCGCGGTAGGGTGGGCAGGGGGCACAAGCTTTCTCGCTGTATTTTGTTGGCAGGGGGTAAGCTTTCCGATGAGGCTCAGTGCAGACTGAAAGTCATGGAGAACACCACCGACGGTTTCCGTATTGCCGAGGCTGACCTGGAGCTGCGAGGGCCGGGAGATTTCCTTGGAACCCGACAGGCCGGGCTGCCAGATTTCCGAGTGGCGAGTATTCTCCGGGATGCCAGGATTCTTGAGGAAGCCCGTCAGGAGGCATTTGCGCTCGTGGAAAAGGATCCGGGGCTCTCGAACGGCACTAACTCTCTTCTCCGGGAAGAGTTGTTGAGAAGATGGGGGGGGAGGCTGGAATTGGCCGGTGTTGCCTGAAGGCAGGCGTGAAATAAAAAAACCCGCTGGCGAAGCCAGCGGGTTTTCAGTTTTCCGAGTTGGAAGTTCTTACATTTTTCTGACGTTTGAAGCCTGAAGTCCCTTAGGACCATTGACAACTTCAAAGGTTACTTCTTCGCCTTCGGCGAGAGTTTTGAAGCCTTCGGCCTCAATGGCAGAGAAGTGAACGAAAACATCTTCACCGTTCTCCTGCTCGATGAAACCAAAACCCTTTGCGTCATTAAACCATTTAACTTTACCCTGAGCCATTTTTCTACCCCCTTTCTTGCTTCCGGAACTTCAGTCCCGAAATTTCACGGAACGCTGCATCTTAAGTTTCCGGAGTTTTGAGGCAGAAACGCAACGAAGAAGCTTAGTGTCCTTCTGCACGCTTTCATTACCAGCGACAACTTCCGAAACTTACTTATTTCATGACATAACAGGGAGTCGAGAAGATGTCAAGAAATTTTTCGACGAAAAAGAGTCCCGTTTTCGGGGCAAGGACTTACGGAAATAGTTGCCTAGTGCCCGGTAACCGGGACATGCTTCCGCGGGACGAGTCGGTCTGCAAAGGTGAAAGTTTCGGTATGTGCGAAAGTCAGTGTACTTTAGAAAGTGTTTATTCTTCTGATGAAAGCCATGAGCAAACCATAATGCTGGTGGTTGAATCGCAGGGAAATGCGATGATATTTCAGCAGGTCGGGTTCGTCCGACTCCTCCGGGAAAGGTGCGCACGCACAGATCCTGGTATCGGGTAGCCTGATCTCGGGAAATTCTTCTTCCAATCGTTCAATGTTTTCTTTGCTCAGTTCTTTTGTCAATCGAAAAATGAGGTGGCTATTGACAAAACGCAGCGAGTGATACGTACGGTAAAAGTCCTCGATTACCTGGATTGCCTCGTTCACATCCGGGGTAATGGTGAATATGGAAAAATCTTCACCGGAAATAAAGCCCTTGCCGAGCAGGCAGTCCTTGACGAATTCGAACCACTGTGACCAATAACCGTCTGCATCGTCCAGAAGCACCAGTGGTTTGGGTGAGGTCTTTCCTGTCTGGATTAGGGTGAAGACTTCCATGGCTTCGTCCAGTGTCCCGAATCCGCCGGGAAACACGGCAATGGCCTCGGTTTCTTTCACGAAGGCGACCTTGCGGGTGAAGAAGTGCTTGTAGGTTATCAAACGCGGGTTGGCAAGCATGACGTGGTTGGGCATCTGTTCGAACGGCAACCTGATATTCACGGCAAAGGAGTTTTTTGCCCCGGCGCCTTCATTGCCCGCTTCCATGATTCCGCCGCCGCCGCCGGTGATGATCATGTAACCTTTTTCCGCCAGGCGTCTGCTGAAGGCAACGCATTTGCCATACATGGGGTCGTCCCGCTCGGTTCTGGCGGAGCCGAAAATAGTGACCTTTTTCTTCTGCCGATAGGGTGCGAAGACCTTATTGGTGTAGCGCATTTCCTTCATGGTACTGTTGAGAAGTTTTTGATCGGCGAGGTAGTCGCTTTCCTGGCCGGCCTTGAGCGCGGTAATAATCATTTCGCGGACCGAAGAGGCGTGATGAATGTCTCCAGCCTTTTCCATCAGCAAGTCTATGATTTCATCGACTTCGGCATTAACCCGAGAAAATTTCAATTCCATGGCAGTGTTTGCTCCTTTACAATGGTCGTGAAGTATAGCATTGTTCAGGTTCCCTGGTAAATAAGGAAGCTTGTTTGTGATTATTAATTTGATTTATCGGCGCGTTTTGATTAGATTATGCCGATAGTTGCCTCTGTTCGGACCGGCCTGTTGATCGTTGCACGGGGTTTATCAGTTCCTGCAACGTATCGTAACGGGCTATTATGGTTTCACGAGGATAGAGAACAGGTGCAAGTAGAGAGAAATGAAAGGAATTGATGTGATGGGAAAGACAACCGCAGAAAAGATTTTTGCCAGCCATCTGGTTGATGAGCCGTTTCCCGGAGCCAAGGTGCTTCGGCTTGATGTGGTTATGTGCCACGAGATAACAACCCCTATTGCCATAGCAGATCTTGTGGCACGGGAGAAAGATCGCGTCTTTGATCCGACAAAGATCAAGGCGGTCATTGACCATGTTACCCCGAGTAAGGACAGTAAAACCGCAACCCAGGCGAAAATTCTTCGCGAATGGGCGAGACGTCAGGGAATCAGGGATTTCTTCGATGTGGGCGCAAACGGCGTCTGTCATGCACTGTTTCCGGAAAAGGGCTTTATCCGTCCCGGCTACACCATTATCATGGGTGATTCCCATACCTGTACCCACGGAGCCTTTGGTGCGTTTGCCGCAGGTGTCGGAACAACGGACCTGGAGGTCGGTATCCTCAAGGGGGTCTGTGCCTTTCGTGAGCCGAAGACGATCAGGATTAACCTCAACGGCACGCTGCCTCGGGGCGTCTATGCCAAGGATGTCATTCTCTACGTGATCGGCCAGCTTGGCGTGAACGGCGCCACCGACCGGGTCATGGAGTTCCGTGGTCCGGTTGTGGACGCAATGTCCATGGAATCCCGCATGACCCTCACCAATATGGCGATCGAAGCGGGGGGGACTTCGGGCATCTGTATGCCGGACCAGGTTACCGTCGATTACCTCTGGCCGTTCATCATGGATCAGTTTTCTTCTAAAGAGGCTGCAGTTGCAGAATATCGCACCTGGTGGTCGGATGAAGACGCCTCCTATGACAAGGTGTACGATTTCGACGTCTCCGACCTAGAGCCGCTTGTTACCTACGGTTATAAACCTGACCAGGTCAAGACGGTCACGGAGATGGCCGGAACGCCGGTTGACCAGATTTACCTCGGCTCCTGTACCAACGGAAGGATCGAGGACCTTCGTGTTGCCGCCTCGATGTTGAAGGGAAGAACCCTTGATCCCAACGTTCGCGGCATCCTTTCCCCTGCAACGCCGAAGGTTTTTCAGGAGGCCTTGAAAGAGGGGCTGATCGACATCTTCATGCAGGCCGGTTTCTGCGTAACCAACCCCACCTGTGGTGCCTGTCTCGGTATGAGCACCGGGGTCCTTGCTGAGGGGGAGGTCTGCGCGGCCACCACCAACCGGAACTTCCAGGGCAGAATGGGCAAGGGCGGCATGGTCCATCTTCTCTCCCCGGCCAGCA
The DNA here is from genome assembly GCA_963748325.1 of uncultured delta proteobacterium. Taxonomy (GTDB): domain Bacteria; phylum Desulfobacterota; class Desulfuromonadia; order Geobacterales; family Geobacteraceae; genus RPRC01. Next base: position 472,683 of record CAVVIJ010000002.1, read on the forward strand.
GTATTGCTGCGGCGATTGAAGGGAAGATTGCCGACCCGCGGAAATACCTTCCCGAATAAGACCCGATCCGGACAAGCCAGTCTGGAACCTTTCACCGTGCCTGAGGTTGATCTGTCACGGTGAAAGGTATACTCCCCGTTACTGGAGGGGATCCGTCGCCCTTCCATGGACGCACGGTGAAAATTCTATCAATTCAGGAGAGGAAATATGAAAACCTTTGGCGGTCCCGTTCTTTTCCTAGATCGTGACGACATAAATACCGATGAAATAATTCCGGCTCGTTATCTTACTGAAATAACCAAGGAAGATCTGAAGCCGTATATTCTGGAAGATCTGAAGCTTTCCGGGTTTGATCCGAAGAGTGAGGCCACGAAAGCCGCCAGGGTAATTGTAACCCGGGCGAATTTCGGATGTGGTTCCTCGCGGGAGCATGCCCCCTGGGTGTTTGAGGTGAACGGCATTACGGCGGTTATCGCCGAGTCTTTTGCACGGATTTTTCGCCAGAACATGTTCAACTGCGGCATGGCGGCGATCGAACTGAAAAAGGAAGTGATCGATGAGCTCTTTTCTTATCAGGACTGCTCTGACAGCCGTATTGCCATTGATCTGGAAGCCCTTACCATTACGGTAGAGGGGGGCGGTCGAAAAGAAACATTTTCTTTCGAAATTGCTCCCTTTGACAAGGCACTGGTGCTGGCTGGCGGTTGGGTCGACTATGCCGACAAAAAATACTGACGGAGAATTCCGCGCATACTCACGGTGTCCCGATTTTTCATGAACATACCCATGGGTAGTAAAATATTTTTTATCATTTTCCTCATCATTCTGACTGTTGCTCCACCCCTTTCCGCCCAGGAGCAACAGGCAGAAAAAGGTGAAGGGGCCATCATTACCTTCTGGCCGTTTTTTGACTACCGGGAGAGCCCTCCGCAGGGTTTCAGCAATTTGTCGATCCTGGGGCCGCTCTTCAAATTCCAGCGAAACGGTGCAACGGAGATAACGGCTGTCAGACCGTTCTTTTACCGTACTGAAGACGAAAGTGATGATACAGCTTCTACGGAGTATCTCTATCCGCTTGCCTCGTCCGAGACCTGGGCGGAAGGGAAATATTTCCAGGTATTGCATCTTTTCCAGAAAAGAACCCCTGCTTCCGGAGAGGAGGATAGCCGGGGAACGATGTTGTTTCCGTTCTATATCAGCGGAACCTCGGCAAAGCACGGGCACTATGTTTCGGTATTTCCTTTTTACGGGGACATCTACGACCGCTTCTGGAAAGATGAGTACCATTACGTCCTTTTTCCGCTGTATGGTCGGACAGTAAAAAACGGCACCGAGACCAGTAACTACCTCTATCCCTTTTTCTCACGTATCAAAGGTGAAAAAGAGAGTGGTTTCCAGTTCTGGCCGCTCTATGGGCAGGCTGAGAAGGAAGGGGTCTACCGCAAGCGTTTTGCCCTGTGGCCTATTTTCCTCCAGGAAGAAAAAGGCCTCGATACCGATTCGCCGACCCGGAAGTTTTACCTGTTTCCCTTTTACACCTCGTCACTGTCGAAGAAGAGAACCGAGAAGCATTACCTCTGGCCTTTCTTCGGCTATGTGTCGGATCGCGAGAAAAAGCTCGAAGAACGTGATTATCTCTGGCCTTTTATTGTCACTGTTCGTGGCGAAAAGAGAAATCTTGACCGCTACCTGCCCTTTTACAGCGAGGACCGCCGTAAAAACAGCCTGAAACGCTGGTACATGTGGCCCTTCTTCAGCCATCAGGAGTTGAACACGGACAGCTATCAGCTGGAGCGCGACAGGGTGTTGTTTTTTCTCTATTCTGATGCCGAGGAAACCTGGACGATCGACGGCAAGTCCCGCAGCAGGGTTTCCTGCTGGCCGCTGTTTACCTATCGGAGCGATGAGCGGGGCGTGAAGACGTTGAGTTTTCCCGCACCGGTCGAGCCGATTCTCAACAAGGAAGGGATCGAGAACAGCTGGGCTCCGCTTTGGCGGCTCTATATACAGAAGTGGGACGACGCCGGCGATTCTGCGGTATCTTTCCTCTGGAATCTTTACTGGCAGGAAAACAGGCACGATGGCCTGGCCTATGAAGTGTTTCCGTTTATTTCCTACCGCTCGGAAAAAAAAGATACGGACTTGGCCCTGTTGAAAGGCCTTATTCGCTATACAAAACATAACGATATACATGAACTCCGGTTCCTGTGGTTGCCGTTCGGGCTTGAGTGGGGTGGTACACCGGTCCAGCCCGCACAACAGAAGGCAGGGATGGACATAAGGAGTGGAAAGTGATGGGAATCCTGGAAAGGCTCGGGGGAAAGATTCTGTCTTTCCTGCAGATTGTCGGCGAGATGTTGAAGCTGCTCGGCCAGACAGTGTACTCTATTCGTGAAGCCCCGCGAAATCTGCAGAGTATCTTCTCCCAGATGTCGATAATCGGCTATGAAACGCTGCCTATTGCCTCGGTGATGGGTTTTTTCGTCGGAATGGTTTTGGCCTTGCAGACCGGTTCCGAGTTGGCCAAATATGGTACCCAGGACATAATCGGGACCATAGTCGGTCTATCAATGGTTCGCGAACTGGGACCGGTCATGACCAGCTTTCTCGTGGCAGGCCGTGTCGGTTCCGCCATTGCCGCCGAGCTTGGCGTCATGACCGTCTATGAAGAGATTGATGCTCTCAAAACCCTGGACATTGATCCGGTACGTTACCTGTCAATGCCGCGCTTTCTTGCCTGCATTATTTGTCTGCCGATTCTGACACTGTATGCCGATTGTGTCGGCATGGCCGGCGGTGCCCTGATAAGCCATCTCCATCCAAAGATTTTTATCTCGTACGTCACCTATTTTGACAGCCTCAAAACGGCCTTGAAATTCAAGGAAGTCGGGGCAGGGCTCGTGAAATCTTTAGTTTTTGGCGGGATTATATCCCTGGTTGGCTGCTATGTCGGATTTGCCACTTCGGGTGGTGCACGTGGGATCGGTCGCTCAACAACCCGGGCAGTGGTACTTTCGTTTATGCTGATTCTGGCCGCCGATTACTTGTTGACCAGGGTACTTTTGTAACAATTTTTGTCCGGCGAGGTATTCGGAGCGTGCGTTGTCTCCTTCCGGAGCGGCGTCACTTCGATATCAAACGGAATTTGCATGGAGAGTCGCTACGGCGACTCTTGACAGACAGGAGGTAGATGCCGTGGCTCTTTCAACGGAAAAAAAGGTCGGTCTTTTTTTCATTCTCGGACTTATTCTATTCGGCGTCATGCTTGAAGTGGGTGGGCAGTGGAATCCTTTCGAAAAGTCCGTTCCCTACAAAACGTTTCTTACCAGTGTGACCGGTCTGAAGGTTGGTGACTCTGTTCGCCTTGCCGGGGTGGATGTCGGAAAGATCAATGGGATCGACGTGCTTGAAGATAAGGTGCGTATCGATTTCGAAGTGAATAAAGGCACGGAGATCAGAAAAGATACTGTTGCAAGTATCCGCATGACCAATCTCCTGGGTGGGCAGTTCCTCAGCCTTTCCTTCGGTTCGAAAACCGAACCCCTTCTTCCTGCCGGAGCAACAGTTGAGGGTAAAGATGCCGCGACAGTTGATTCGATAATGAGTAATCTTGGGGATGTCACTGCTGATGCCAAGACCCTGATTGCCGACCTGAACAAGAACCAGGCCGAGGTCATGGGGAAAATATCCTCCATGCTGGATGAGAATCGCTCCAACATCCGCACTACCATGAGCAATCTCAGCGATATTACCACCAAGTTTGACCGTGGCGACGGCTCGTTGGCCATGCTGTTGAACGACAAGACTCTCTATACCAATACCAATGAGGTCACCGCCAATCTGAAGTCTATCACGGCGAAGATTGACAAAGGACAAGGCACCATTGGCAAACTGGTCAATGATGATGCGTTCTACGTGGAAGCCAAGAGCGCCGTGGCCAATATCAATGATAGCATGAAGGATGTGAAGGAAATCGCCAGCAAGATCAACAAAGGCGAGGGTACCATGGGCAAGCTGGTCAACGACAAGACTCTGTATACCGAGCTCAGCGGTGCGTCCAAGAATATCAAGGAAATTACCGAGAAGATCAACAACGGTCAGGGTACCATGGGCAAGCTGGTCAATGAGGACAAGCTCTATCGGGATGCAACCGCAACCCTGAAGAAAACTCAACAGGCCGTTGACGGACTTGGTGACAGTGGTGCCATTTCCGTTCTTGGAAGCATCGTCGGCAGCCTTTTTTAGGTCTTGTCCGCCACGGAAATGCTGCTAGCATCCAACCAGGGAATCAGAGCTACGATTGCTTTTTTTTACCAAGGCGGGAAACCATGTTGTAACTCATCCGACGCGCCGGTCGGAATTGTAATGAATCATTTTCCAGATGGCGCGGCATTTTGCCGCGCCATCTGTTTTTCAGGAGGGGAACAATGGATGAGATAGTACGGATGGCAGTAGGCACTATTACCATGAGGCCCTATGTCTTCGCTTTTCTAGCGGTGTACCTGGTTGCGGCCGTTACCCATCTCGGTTGGAAAAAGACACTGACTTTCACGGTGGTCGGCTACCTGATAGCATTCGTTTCCGAGTACAGCTCGATCAATACCGGCATCCCGTATGGCTGGTATTATTACATCGATACGACGAAGACGCAGGAACTCTGGATTGCCGGAGTACCTTTTTTTGATTCACTTTCCTATGTTTTTCTCGCCTACTGCAGCTATACGGCAGCGCTGCTGACGATTTCCCCGATCAAGACCTGGCGCTGGAACCTTATCACCCTGGAAACACGATCGATTCGTCGCTCATTTGCCGTACTTCTGCTCGGTTCTCTCTACCAGGTTTTTCTCGACATCGTGATCGACCCGGTGGCTCTCCAGGGCAATCGCTGGTTTCTCGGCCAGATTTACGGATATCGCGTGCCGGGAGGGCATTTCGGCGTCCCTTTATCCAATTATATCGGCTGGTGGGTCGTGAGCCTGGTCATGGTGTTTGCCCTGCAACGCATTGACGTTCGCAGAGCAAAACACCAGGAAAAACCGGCCGGGATAGCGAACCTTCCCTATCGCTCCCTGCTGGGTCCGGTCCTCTATCTCTCCGTCCTGGTCTTCAATCTTGCCATCACGATCAATATCGGGGAAAAACTGATGGCCATGACCGGAATCTTCATGTTTACCCTGCCGATTGTAATCGTTACCGTACTCCTGGTTCGCAGGGCTAACCGCTACAGCCGGGAGGAGCTGGCTGAACATTTGACGGATTATCCTTACATGATTTTCGGTAGTGAGAAGAGGGGGTAGTGAGGCCTCGCCGGGCTAGTAATGCCAGTGGGCCAGGGCGGAAGCGATTTCTCCTGCAGCAGCGATGTGGACATCTGCATGAGGGGCGGCGGATGATGATCCTACCAGGATGGTACCCATGCCGAGATCCTTTGCCGTACGGAGGTTTTCCGCTGAATCTTCGACCATGATGCAGTCGGAAGCGGGAAGCTTGATCCGGGCCAGTACCGCATGATAGGGTTCCGGAACGGGTTTTGGCAGGTATTGTGCGATCCGGATGTCGAAGATTTCCTCAAACTGGGCAGAAATTCCCAAGGCTTGCAACACGCGTTCGCTGTGGTTACTGGAGCTGTTGGTAAAGATCGCTTTGCGTAGCGGAACAACCGAGAGAGCCTCCTGCAGGACCGGGTCCGGCTGCAGCAGGCTGGGAATGTCGATGTCGTGAACATAGGCGAGGTAGTCTTCCGGGTCGACACCGTGGTGCCGCATGAGTCCCTGCATGGTAACGCCATAACGCTGCCAGTACGAACGCCGCAAAGCGTCGACCTCCGTCAGCGGGATTCCCACCACTTCATTCATATACCGGTTGATCCTCTTGTCCATGAGCGGAAAGAGTCCCTGTCTCGGTGAGTAGAGGGTGTTGTCAAGATCGAAAAGAAGCATTTTCATCAATTTGTATCCTTGCTGCGCTGTGAAGATATGGCTCTGATTGCCATACCCGGCTTCTCCTGCAGGACAGTCAGGTAGTTGATCAGACCAGGGGAACCAGCCGTTCCATGACGACAGCCAGATTGTTTCCGGCTAGTGTAGCATATTTCGCAAGTCGAAGCATTTGTGGCAGGATGCGGGGATTTTTCGCAATGGCCAGAAGTACCTTGCCGATGCGGATATTCAGCTCCCGGTCGGTTATCTCATCCAGGGAAAAAAGAAGCTCTTCTCCGGCCGCATCGCTGATGGCGCGGACGATGACCAGCGGAATTCCCTTTGCTGCAGCGGTTTCCGCCACGACGCTTGTTTCCATGTCCAGAACGGGATTAGCGACTTCCTTGGACAGCAGCTGATCTGCCGATCTTTTTGCTACGATCCCCCTGGTGGTGACGGTCGTGCCGCGAGCAATCCTGAACGGCTGGTCGGCACATGATGCCGTCAAGGTACGGAGCAAAGACTCATTTTCAAAGACAGCAACGTTGCTGGTGACCCCGTTGTCGAGGGACAGGGATTGCTCTGCAATCACCAGATCACCTACTACCAATCCTTCGCGAACGGCACCGCTGAATCCTGCCGAGATGAGGAGTCGAGGTTTATCATGGGAAACCAGTGCGTCCGTTGCCGCTTTTGCCTTTTTCGTGCCCATGCCGGATTCGATCAGGGAAATCTGCCGCTCCTTCATCTGGAAACGGTAGACCGGGAAACCTGCCAGCCGCTCTTTGCGATAACTGCCGAGCCTCCGCAGGATTGGCCGAATTTCTTCCTGCATCGCCATGACGATACCTATCCTGTCCTGTTTCATCCACTGCCTCCTGCTTCAGGTGTCCGGTACTCTAGCAGAGAATGGGATTGCCCGCAATCCTGACATTTTGTGCATCTCCCGTTTGTCCGCGGGCTTTGCTCCTTTCGCCTTGACAAACAAAAAGCCTACCTTTATTTTACTAGATTGTCCTGAACCTGAAAAAATGCATGTAAAGAGATGTTCATCTCTATAGGAGAACCCATGAAACCGTTGTTTTTAAATCCGCCCACTTTCGAGGATTTTGACGGCGGCGCCGGTGCCCGCTACCAGGCGTCCCGCGAGGTAACCTCGTTCTGGTATCCGACCTGGCTCTGTTTCCCGGCCGGAATGATCGAAGGGAGCAGGGTGGTGGATGCACCGGTGCAGAAACTGACCCTGGAAGACTGCATAGACATCGCCGCCGATTTCGATATGGTGGTGATGTACACTTCGACTCCGACCTTTGCCATCGATGTGGAGACCGCACGACGCATCAAGGAGCGCAAGCCTGCCATCGTTACCGTTCTGACCGGACCGCATGTTTCGGTGTTGCCCGAAGAATCCCTGCAGCGGGCCGGTGCGGCGGTGGACATTGTCTGTCGTGGTGAGTTCGACTATTCGGTGAAGGAACTGGCCGAAGGCCTGGCCTGGGAGAAGGTGGACGGCATCAGCTTCCAGAAGGATGGTACAATCATCTCCACCCCTGATCGGCCGCCGATAACCGATCTGGATGCGCTGCCTTTTGCCAGCCAGATCTACCATCGTGACCTGCCGATCCAGGAGTACGTAATCCCGCACTTCCTGCATCCCTATGTCTCGATCTATTCCAGCCGCGGTTGTCCGTCACGCTGCATCTACTGCCTCTGGCCGCAGACTTTTTCCGGCCGCACCATGCGGACCCGCAGCCCGGAAAACGTCTACCAGGAAGTAAAGTGGATCGTGGAAAATCTGCCGGGGGTAAAGGAGATTTCCTTTGACGACGATACCTTTACCGCCAACCGGGAACATGCCCGTGCCGTTGCCGAGAAGATCAAACCGCTCGGCGTATCCTGGACCATTAATGCCCGGGCGAATTGCGATTATGAGACCCTCAGGATCATGCGCGATGCCGGACTCCGGCACGTTGTCGTCGGTTTCGAATCCGGAAACGACCAGATCCTGAAGAATATCAAAAAGGGCGTTACCAAAGAACAGGCCATTGAGTTCGCCAGAAACTGCAAAAAACTTGGCCTCTCCGTGCATGGAGCCTTCGTGATGGGGTTGCCCGGCGAAACGCAGGAGACGATCCTCGAAACCATCGAGTTCGCCAAACGCCTGGACATCAACTCCATCCAGGCCTCCCTGGCCTCACCCTATCCGGGCACGGAATTTTACGACTTGGCCAAAAAAGAGGGCTGGATCACTTCCGACTCCTTCCTCGATGAAACCGGCCACCAGACCTGCGTCATCAATTATCCTCATCTCACCAACCGCGAGATTTTCGATGCCGTGGAAACCTTCTACAACAAATTCTATTTCCGGCCCAAATATATTTTCCGCAGCATTCTGAAGATGATTACCAGCAGTGAGGACCGGAAGAAGCTTCTCAAGGAAGGTGGCCAGTATCTGGCCTACATGAAGAAGCGCAAGAAGTCCAGCTGCTCCTCCTGTTAGTGCGTCATGACCGATCACTGCAATTCAGCCGACAAGAGGCTGATAATCAATGCCGATGATTTCGGCCTTTCCGATGGCGCCAACCGGGCGGTGATCCGGGCCTACCGGGAGGGGATACTTACCAGCACCTCCCTGATGGTTGGTGGCCGGGCCTGTGCCGAGGCCGTGTCCCTGGCAAAGGAAAATCCGGGTCTCCAAGTCGGTCTGCACCTGACCCTGCTGCAGGGGAAGGCGGTCCTCCCGCCGGAGCAGCTGCCCGGACTGGTTGACCGTGAGGGGAATTTTCCAACTGATCCGGTTCTGACCGGGATGCGTTATTTTTTCCGCAGGTCGCTGCGTAAGGAACTTCAGCGGGAGATCGAGGCGCAGATTCTCCGTTTCCGGGAGACCGGCCTGCCCCTGAGCCATATCGACGGACATCTGAATATCCACATGCATCCAACGGTTTTCTCGATCCTGGCCGAACTGATGCCGAAATACGGCATCAGCAGTTTCCGGCTCACCCGGGAAAACCTGGCACGGGATCCGGGTGGTGACGGCACGAGATGCTTTGGCCGGAGACTCGATGCCTTTATCTTTGCCCGTCTGGCAAAAAACTGCCGTCCACTGTTGGACCGGCTCGGGATTCAGTACACCGCTGAGGTGAAGGGGCTGCTCAACTCAGGCAAGATGACAGAGGAGTATCTGCTGAAAGTTCTTGACTGCTTGGGGAGTGGCTGTACGGAAATTTATTTCCATCCCGGTTGCCTGCCGGACCCGGAACTGGCCGCCTGGATGCCTGACTATCTGCATGAAGAAGAACTGGCGGCCCTCACCAGCCGCACGGTTCGGCAGAAGATCGCCGAACAGAGAATACGTCTCGGTAATTACCGGGGAGAGGAACGAATCGATGTTTAAGACTGTTGTTGTGATGCTGCTTGCAGTTTCCGCCGGTACGGTGGGTGATCTGCTTCTTACCAAGGGAATGAAGGAGTTGGGCGACATATCGGCCATGAATCTGCGGGGCATTCTTTCCGCCGCCTATCAGGCCCTGACCAGCCCCAAACTGGTCCTCGGCACGGCAATGCTGGCGGTATTCTTTTTCCTCTGGCTTGCGGTCCTCTCCTGGGAAGATTTATCGGTCGCCCTGCCCATGCAGGCTCTCAACTACGTATTGGTTGCCTTTCTTTCCCAGTATTTCCTCGGCGAGGTCGTCACTCCCATGCGCTGGGCAGGGACCGTCCTGGTCTGCATCGGCGTCATCATGATTACCAAAAGCAGCGGCGGCTGACAGGGCGACCTACGTCTTCCGCCGCAGACCAGGGGTCGAATATACTCAGCCTGACCCCTGACCCCACATTCCTTATCCCGCCTCCCCTAAGCCGATCTTCGTCTTTTCCGTCTCCCAAAGTTTTGTGGTAGACTGTGCTTCAATCTATAAACCTTTTTGCCACAGAAGACTCACGTGTGCGCAGTAGTAGCCTTAGCGAAGGCCGAGAGAACACAGAGAAGTCAAAACCTTGCCCGATTTCGCATTGTTTCCTATTCCCTCTGTGTCATCGGTGAAATCTGTGGAAGGTTTCTATGTATAAGTTTGATGTATATCTCGATATCAAGAGGAGGCTCCATGTCACAAGCGGGTTCCGTAGAGATTCTGGTTGTCGGAAACGAGATTCTGATCGGCGATATTCAGGATACGAATACCAACTGGATCTGTAAATTGATCAACAGCAGGGGTGGTTACGTGGCCCGAGCCACCATGTTGCGTGACATTCCCGAGGAGATTGCCGCTGCGGTCCGGTCGGCCATTGTCCGCGGGGTTTCGGTGCTGTTCACCTCCGGCGGGTTGGGCCCGACCGCGGATGACCTGACCGTTGCCGCCGTGTCCCAGGGGTCAGGACTGGAGTTGAAGCTCGACGAAAAAGCCCGCCAGATGGTGAAGGAGCGCTATGACGAACTCTTTGCGCAGGGGATCATGTCCCAGGGCGGCCTGAACCCGGGAAGGGAAAAGATGGCCTGGCTTCCGCTTGGCGCAGAACCGCTGCACAATCCGGTGGGCACGGCGCCCGGCGTCCTGTTCAAGGCCGGCGGCACAACTATTATCTGCCTGCCCGGTGTTCCCTCTGAATTGAAAGGGATCATTACCACTTCACTGGAGCCTTTTCTGGCTACGACCTTCGGTAATGGCGGCTCGCTCACCCGGGCAATCACCGTCCGCTGCAATGACGAATCCCTGTTGGAGCCGGTGTTGAGCCGGGTGGTTCCGGAACATCCCCGCGTCTATATCAAATCCTTGGCCAGGACCATCGGCGAAACACCTGAGCTGGACATTACTCTGACGGTGACCGGCGGTGACGAGAGTGAGAGGACAGAGTCGCTGGATGCGGCCTACCGTGCCCTGCGGGAGGGGTTGACGCAAATCGGTATTCACAATTGGGATAAGGTCTGATTACTTCGGGAGAGGTGCGGCTATTCATCGACAGTGAAGCGAAAGGAGCGCGTCGAGCAATTGCCGGGCGCTCCGTTATAGGTGCGTTCGTGAAAGGTTACCTCCGCCGCCTTGTTGATCAGGATGATGGAGGATGAGCGGGTGCCGTAGGCAGGCCCGGTAATGAAGAGGGGGGCGAGGAGCCGCTCCGTTTCGAGCCCGACACCGGTGTCCGGTAAAAGATTGTCATCAGGAATCGAGCGCTCGGCGAGCAGGGAGAAAATCTCTTCAACGGCAGGTTCAGCCCCACGCGAAAGAATCTCCGCCAGGGCACTTTTCCCGCGAATCACCTTCGGCCAGGGCGTATCGAGAAGGTGGTTGCTCAATCCGTGGATGCCCGGTTGCAGCAGGGGAGGGACTTCCCCCCTGTTCGAGTAGCATATGAGATTTTCCCAGTTGCCGAAAATGATATTGTAGCCGTTGTAATCGTGAGAACGCTGTTGCAGTCTTTCCAGGTACTCGGCTGGTGGCAGGTCTCCGAGCAGGAATTCCGTGACCAGTCCGCCGCGTGACGGCGTGTTGTTCCGTGAGCTGCCCGGGTCCCGGTAGTTGGAGAGCGCGGCAACCCGGCCGGTCCGGCTGATCCCGAGCCAGGTACCTCCCGATCTCAGGTCTTTGCCGGCAAGTAGCTGCGGTTCGGTCTCCCAGAAAGAAGCCGGCGCGGTCGGCCGATCATAGAATTCATCCCTGTTGGCGGCAATGACCAACGGATAGCACGGGTGGCTCCGATAGGCCAGGAGGATCAGGCACATCTCAGCCGACCTCTTGGAGGACTGTTTGACCGTGGAGAATCATTTTTTGAATTTGTTCAAGGTTTTCTCAAAGGTATCAGGATTGAACCCGGTGAGAACCGCCTCATCGTTGCCGATAACGATCAAGGGAACACTGGTCGCGTGGTATTTATTCCTGAAAGTTTCCATGGCGCTGTCATTCTCTTCCACATCCAGGTTGGTGTAGGGGATATGCCTGCTGGAGAGATAGGCTTTGGCTTCCTTGCAGTGGGGGCACCAGGAAACGGTGTAGAGAACGATTTTGGGATAGGTTACCGCCGGTTTTGTCGAGGCGGCGTAAGCGCTTGTGGTTTTTTCCGCAGCTTTGGTGGTACTGCAGGCCAGTATGCCAAGAAATAGTACGGTGAGAGCAAGGCATTTCAATGGTGCGCGCATCAGTGTTCTCCTTACGGTTCGGGAAAAGGTCTATTCGCTGCAGAACAGAAGGTCTCCGGTAATGGAATATTATCAGTATACTCAGAAGGGTAAAGGGAGTCAAAACAACATTCTTGGAGCGCCTCTATGTATGTATATTCCGCAAGCCTCTATCTTCATCTGCAGAGCCGTTCCCTCAAGACGAAGCGGGGGATTGTAAAAAGCATTCTTGCCCGGGCGCGCAATACCTTCAACGTTTCTGCCGCCGAGGTGGAACTCCAGGATCTGCATGGAGAGGCGCTGCTCGGTTTCGTTACGGTCAGTGGGGACCGGGTGCTGGCCCGGAAGACCCTTGAACAGCTGGAGGAGTGGTTGGTGGCGGAGCGGCCGGATGTGGAGTTGGTGAGCGTAGAGATCGAGGAACGGTAAGAAAATCTCCTTTTGTTTCTTGTGCGAAGTCTAGGGTTTTTGATAGTTTCGCCTTTCCAGCGGACCTGATAGATGATATTACTTTCAGAGATTTCCCGGTTATTTGTGAGACAAATACCTGCCAGGAAGGAAGCGTGGCTATTCCATGGAAAACGAAGATCTGGACCAACTGAAAATTGACAAGACAGCAATCTCGCCCCGCCGGGGAAGGTCCCGCAGCAGGCGCTACTGGCTGGCGGGGATTCTCCTGGTGGTCCTCGTAGCCGGCCTCTACTTCAGCGGTCTGCTGCGGCCGGCGGCCAGCGTCGAGATCGTGAACGTTCAACAGACCTATCCATCCCAGGGCTTTACCCTCTTGAATGCCAGCGGTTATGTGGTTGCCCAGCGCAAGGCGGCGGTGGCGTCCAAGGCAACCGGACGTCTCGTCTGGCTGGGGGTCGAGGAGGGGAGTGTCGTTCGCAAGGGAGAGGTGCTGGCCCGGATCGAAAATGCCGACGTCCTGGCTGGCCAGGACCAGGCGGCGGCCAATCTGAACAGTGTCCGCACGACGCTGGAGCAGACGCGGGCCGAGTTGCATGACGCCGAACTTTCCTACAAGCGTTTCAAGACCCTGCTTTCCGAGGGGATTGTCTCTGCGGCGGATTTCGACACGGCGCAGGCCCGCTACCGGAGGGCCAAGGCGGCGGTTGCCGGTGCCGAAGCGAATATCCGGGCAGCCTCGGCCGCCCTCGATGCGGCCAAAGTCGCGGTGGAATTTACCTATATCCGGGCACCCTTTGATGCGGTGGTCTTGACCAAGAATGCCGATGTGGGGGATATCGTCACGCCCCTCGGCGCGGCAGCCGATGCCAAGGCAGCGGTCGTGACCATTGCCGACATGGGTTCCCTGCAGGTTGAGGTTGATGTCTCGGAATCCAACCTGGAGAAGGTCCGGGTCGGACAGCCGTGCGAGATTCAGCTGGATGCCTTTCCCGACCTCCGTTTTCGCGGGGTCGTCCATATGGTCGTGCCGACTGCTGACCGGAGCAAGGCCACGGTACTGGTAAAGGTCAAGTTCGTGGATTTCGACAAGCGGATCCTGCCGGAGATGAGCGCCAAGGTGGCCTTCCTTTCCCGGTCGGTGGAAAAGGCGGAAGAGCGGCCGCGCACCACGGTCAATCCCGAGGCGGTGGTGGAACGGGAAGGCCGGAAGGTGGTATTCCTTGTCAAGGACAACCGGGTCGTCGAGACCCCGGTGGAGCTTGGCGCGAAGATTGGCGACGCGGTGGAAGTCAAGAGCGGCGTAACGGCCGGAGACAGTGTGGTCCTGCGCCCCGGCGAAAAGCTGCGGGACGGTTCCCGGATCAGTATTCCGGAGAAATAACCCTATGAACCAATCAAAGCGGGCCATAGTAGAAATACGAAACCTTTCCAAGTCCTATCGCAGGGGCAGCCAGATTATCCCGGTGCTCGAGGATATTACTTTCGATATCCCGGACGGTGAATTCCTGGCCCTGATGGGGCCGTCCGGCTCGGGCAAGAGTACGCTCCTCAATCTCCTGGCCGGGATCGACAGTGCTGACTCCGGCAGTATCCTGATCAACGGCGTGGAGATCACCACCCTGGCCGAGACGGAGCTGGCCCGCTGGCGGTCGCTGCATGTCGGGTTCATCTTCCAGTTCTACAATCTCATTCCGGTCCTGACCGCCTTCGAAAATGTCGAACTGCCGCTGCTCCTGACCCGGCTTTCGCGCAAGGAGCGACTCGCCCATGTGGAGACGGCGCTGCGGGTGGTGGGGCTGGCCGACCGGATGGACCACTACCCGTCGCAGCTTTCCGGCGGCCAGCAGCAGCGGGTCGCCATTGCCCGGGCCGTGGTTACGGATCCGACCATCCTGGTGGCCGACGAGCCGACCGGTGACCTTGACCGCCATTCCGCAGAAGAGATACTGGGCTTGATGGATCGGCTCAACCGGGAATCGGGCAAGACGATCATCATGGTCACCCACGACCCCCGTGCGGCCGAAAAGGCCCATCTCATCAGGTATCTGGAAAAGGGTGAATTGAGCGATGCATCTCAGTAAGCTGCTCTGGAAAAATGCCTTCCGTCACCGCCTCCGCACCTTTCTCACCATCCTTGGCATCACCATTGCCATCCTTTCGTTCGGCATGCTCCGTACGGTCATCAGCGCCTGGTATGCCGGGGTCGATGCCTCGTCCGCCAGCCGCCTCGTCACCAGGAACGCCATCTCCCTGATTTTCCCCCTGCCCATTTCCTACAAGGACCGCATTCGCCAGATCGACGGCGTCAAGGCGGTCTCCTACGGCAGCTGGTTTGGCGGTGTGTATATTGACGAAAAGAACTTTTTCCCCAATTTTGCCGTGGAGATGAAGAATTATCTGAAACTGTATCCCGAGTTCGTGCTCTCCCCGGAGCAGTTGGCCGCGGCCAGTCGTGACCGCAAGGGCTGCGTGGTCGGCCGCAAGCTGGCGAAGCGTTTCGGCTGGAAGATAGGGGACTCCATTGTTCTGAAGGGGACCATCTATCCGGGTAACTGGGAGTTCGTGCTGCGCGGCATCTACCGGGGGCGGGACAAAACGGTCGATGAAACACAGATGTTTTTCAATTGGGATTACCTCAATGAAACCATGATCAAGACCGTGCCGCGGCGGGCCAACCAGGTGGGGTTCTACATGGTCGGGGTGGCCAACCCGAACCGGGCGGCGGAGGTGGCCCTGGCCATCGACAAGACCTTCAAGAACTCCCTGGCCGAGACCCTGACCGAAACGGAAAAGGCCTTCCAGCTCAGCTTCATCTCCATGACCGAGGCGATCGTCATCGCTATTCGTCTGGTCTCGTTTGTGGTGATCATCATTATCATGGCGGTGGTGGCCAATACCATGGCCATGACGGCGCGGGAAAGGATCGGCGAATACGCGGTGTTCAAGACCCTCGGCTTTCGCGGCTACCACATTGCCGGCCTGATCTTCGGCGAATCGCTGATCATTTCCATGACCGGCTGCGTCCTGGGCATTGTCCTCACCTTTCCCGCTGCCAAGGCTTTCGGTAGCACCCTGTCCAATTTTTTCCCGATCTTCAACGTGGCAACCTCGACGATTTATCTGGATGTGGCAGCCGCATTGCTGGTGGGTATCGTGGCGGCGATCTTTCCGACCTGGCGTGCTGCGACCATTCGCATTGCCGACGGTTTGAGGAGGATCGGGTGAAGTCTGAGCCAAACCAGACCTGCCAGGGCTGAACTGAGCACCAGAATTACCCGACAGTGATTTATCAAATTGCCTGACCAGCAGTGTGACGAAAAACATGTCAGTCAACTCATAGATGGTGACTTTAACTGTTTTCATCCGGAAACGCCCAAATTCCTCCCCCTCCCTTGATGGGAGGGGGTTGGGGGGAGGGTGGCAAAAGCATCGAATCAACTGGTTTCCCCTCTCCCCACCCCTCTCCCACCAGGGGAGAGGGAGAAAAAAGTCAGTTCCCGGGTGGAAAGCAGGTCTGAACTGATTGACGAACTAACGAACCAACTGACGGACTAACGAATCCAGGAATCAACATGGCAATACCATTCTCCTACAGCTTTCGCAATCTCTGGACCCGGCGACTGACGACCGTGCTGACGGCATCGGGCATGGCCCTGGTGGTGTTCGTCTTTGCCTCGATCCTGATGCTCTCTGCGGGGCTGACAAAGACCCTGGTGGATACCGGTTCGCCGGATAACGTCGTGGTAATCCGCAAGGGTTCCGCTTCCGAGGTGCAGAGCAGCATCGATCGCCAGCAGGCCTCCATTATCGAAACGGAGCCGGAGGTCGCCTTCGGAGCCAAGGGGCGCCGTCTCCTGGCCAAGGAGATGCTGGTGCTGATCAATCTTCCCAAACGGGGCACGGACAAGACCTCCCAGGTGGTGATCCGCGGGATCCAGCCGGAATCACTGCTGCTGCGTCCCCAGGTGAAGCTGGTGCAGGGGCGGATGCCCAGGGCCGGATCGTCGGAGATCATGGCCGGGACCAGCATTGCCCGGCGTTTTCGTGGCGGCGGGGTAGGGGAGCACCTGCGCTTCGGTATGCGCGACTGGACGGTGGTGGGGATTTTCGATGCGGGCAACAGCGCGTTCAGTTCGGAGATCTGGGGCGATGCCGATCAGCTCATGCAGGCCTTCCGGCGGCCGGTCTATTCCTCGGTGATCTTCAAGCTGGCCGATTCGTCTGCCTTTGATGCGGTGAAAAAGCGGATCGAAAGCGATCCCCGCTTGACCCTGGAGGCACGGCGGGAGACCAAGTACTATGCCGACCAGTCGGAGATGATGGCCAAATTTCTCCGCATCCTCGGCATGTCGCTGACGGTGATCTTTTCCATAGGAGCCATTATCGGTGCCATGATCACCATGTATTCCGCCGTTTCCAACCGGACGGGTGAGATCGGCACCCTGCGGGCGCTCGGTTTTCAGCGGGGGAGCATCCTCGCGGCCTTCCTCATGGAGTCCCTGCTGCTCGGCCTGGTCGGCGGCTGCATCGGGCTCTTTTTTGCTTCCTTTCTGCAACTCTTCACCATTTCCACGCTTAATTTTCAGACCTTTTCGGAGCTGGCCTTCAGTTTTACTCTTACCTTTGAAATCTTCTACAAGTCCCTTCTTTTTTCACTCATTATGGGTTTTGTCGGTGGGGTGTTGCCGGCTTTTCGGGCTGCCCGGAAGAATATTGTTGAGGCGTTGCGGGTGACGTGATCTGGGTTACTGTTCAGTAGGTTTTTTTAAGCGTTCCTGATATTGACCATTATTCTGTTTTGACAATAATGAGCGGCAATTATATAGTGCATATTTAATTTTAAGATGTTCTTTGGCATGGTTTATCAACGTCCCACCGTTGCTGGTCATTGACTCACGGAAAGAGTTGGTGGGTGTTGGCCGGTTTTCTGGCCAACAAGCTAATTGGGATGTTGGCCACCTTTGAAATGTGATTTATCAAGTGGTTGCGACGAGAATGTGTTGTGATTTACTTTTAAATCGAAAAGATAGAGGGAAGATGGCCGGTCTGATCAATAAGTAGTTGTCTCAGATCAAAGATGAAAAAAAGGACAAGACAATGTTCCTATGTGAAGTAGATTTCGGGAAAGCGCTGTCCGAGGGAGACGGAAGAGATCGCCAGCGTGACTCCGTCATGAGTTTTTTCTCAACGCTACAAAAAAACGGCCACCTGTACGATGGCTACGCAGTCGGAGAATCAAACGGACACTTGCTGGCTTATGTCGAACTCACCTCCCCTGATTCATATCTTGAGAAGTATTACTCAAAGTGGGGATTGCGGCGACTTCAGGAGGTTGAAGAGGAATTTGGATCAAAACCGGAATGGAAGGTGCTGACAAAAGTCCAAAAAAGAAAACAAGCCTCCTGGAAGTCGGCTGAAACTCTCTTCCTATACACGCTTCCACACTTCTGCTCTGAGCAGTACTCTCCTATCTACAACGGCAACAACGGCGAACAGATTCCCCTCTATCTTCTCCCAATGCCAGACAAGGACACAACCTCCGACATGGCGTGGTCTGAATACCTATATCAGTGGGCTTCATCATATCGCGACCACGACAGCATTTGGGTCGGCTCGGGTGTTTTGGAAATGTCGGCTTACAAACAGCTAGCTGACCCGACGAGTGAGCTAAATATCTCTGGTCGTGACTTATGTGAAGAAATCGAAAGTCACACAAAAATACCAACTTACTATTATCTCTATCGCTATTTTGGGAGGAAGAAGGGGGAGGCAGAGCGTCCTTGTCCAATTTGCGGAAAGCCATGGAGAGTTGAGAGAAGCGATGAGAAGAGGCCCTGGTGGGACTTTGCCTTTCGCTGTGAACCGTGCAGGCTGGTATCCAATGACGCATCCACCGATGAAGACGAAAGGCACGCAAGAATTGGAGAGTTTCAGGCAGTGAAAAAGAAGGCGGAGGAGACAACCATGCCCTTGGACACCGACCGGGGCTGAAAAGCGCCCCGATGCGGGTCAAGGGCACTGCCCGTTAGCCACCAAAAAATGGAAAACAAACTTAAAAAATCTCAAGCAGAGAAAATTCGGCGGCAACTCACCAAGACACTTCAGATGATCGGATTCAAGAGGTCGAAAACGACTTTCTGGACTCGTAGTGGTGATGTCACGGCAGATTTCATACATCTGCACTTATTCTCCTTCTGCCCAGCTTTCAGAATTCACTTAGGAATAAGAGTGTTAAATGATTCCTTTGAGGCTCCTGCGCTCAACGGTCCAAGTAGTGATGAGGATAGATCGTTCAGGCTCGAATTTGATTCAACCGAAGAGTCGATAATAACGTGCTGTGAGGAGATGCTTCGATATATAAATTTTGTAGCATTACCTTGGTTTCAAAAGTGGCAAGACCCGTCAGAGCTTGCTGAGAGTTCTGGCAGTCCTCTAAAACAACGAGATAAAGAAGCCCTTATAATGGCCCTAAACGGAAATGAAGATGCCACTAATGTGGAAAGAAGCAGATCGATGCTGGGACTTGGCTAACAAGACCGCTAGACCTGACCGATAAAGCCGTCAGGTCAGCGCCCATGACGTTCTTCGGTCGCTGCGCGACCGAAGAACGGGGCCGCGAGCTGTACCCAGCTCGCCGTTCTCGGCGCGCTGACCCGCGCCGTAGAACAGCGACCTGGAGCGGACCTTCGTTTCGGCGCGATAAACCGCGCCTTCTCTTCGGCCGCTCAACTCGCGGCCCCGTTATACAAAAGAAGAATAGAGGGAACCCATGACCAAGCATGACTTCTTTGCGTTCGTATTGATGCCTTTCGATGCTGCTTTTGATGACATCTACAAGTTTGGGATAAAGGAACCTGCTTCTGAACTCGGAGTGCTTGCAGAAAGAGTTGATGAACAGATATTCTCCGAGGGGATTTTAGACCGAATATACAGACAAATAGACGTAGCAGATATTATTATTGCCGACATGACTGATCAAAATGCAAATGTTTTCTATGAAGTAGGTTATGCCCACGCAAAAGAGAAACTATGCATATTGCTAACATCAAATCCTGGTGACATTCCATTTGATCTTAAACACAAACGACATATTGTGTATGACAGATCTATAAAAAACCTGAAAAATCAACTGATAAAAGATTTAGATTGGGCAAAAAATGAAATTACTACAATAAGGAATAGCTTGATAAAGGTAGACTTCAAATCCATATCAGGATATCTGGAGAAAAACGACTATTCAGCAACCGCTGATATTGATTTTCGGATCAGGCTAACTAATGATAACACAAAAACAACACCAGAAATTGAGGCTATTTATTTTTATACTGGCAACAATTGGTCAGTGAAGCAAGATGGCAAGACATGTGTGAGTATGGAATCTGACATAGATGAGTTTAAAATGCGGCACTTAGTGTCTCTACCTTTAAAAAAGATCACCTCAAAATCATGGGCTGATTTAACCTTCAATACTAGAAAGCCTGTTGCCTTCAGTTTCAAAGGGGAAGAATTGAAGTCATCATATAAAGTATCTGGCAAAACAATCCTAAGAATTGTGACTTCAAAAGGGATTTATGATTACCCGCATTACGTTGATACAGTTGCGGACGAGGTTCCGTTTTAACCAAAGTATAACCAATCGGCGGCACTCGGTCTCCGCTTCGCTCCGCCGGTGCGCCTCTGCCCCGTTGGCAAACCAATCCTGGTAAAATACAAACATTTAATAAAGAATTATTATCAAAACTTTGACAAAAGATGTTTGCAGGTGCTATGAATATTACCCTGAGCTAATCTTTCAGCCCATTTCAGGAGGAAGTGTTCATGGCCAATTGGCAGCAAAGATACAAATTTATTAAGGGTGATTGGCCTCATCCTGATTCCCCCGCAGGGCGGTGCATGTCCTGCCATGATTACCATAGCGCAGAACGAGTGCTGCGGACGAAGAACGTTATACAGGCGCTCTGGTTCGCAAAAAATAGTCTCTCGTCCGCTGTTAAGGAGGAGACGGGCGAAGCACTGGATGAAGTATTATCCGGGATTCTCCCAGCCATTCTCATGGCGCTTGCAATTGTTGCGGGCTGCACTTTGGTAGGATTGTCGCTTGGAGCTCTAGGGGGCGCTATAGCCGGTGTGGGAGTGGGAGCTGTGCCGGGTGCAATTGCCGGTAGTTCTACCGGTTTTTCAGCAGGCATGTGGATTCTTGAGTGGATGGGGCTTGCGTTTCTTGCGGTACATGTCGGCAAAAATATGTATCAGGTTACCCGCCTTGTCGAGAGTGGTTTTAATGATGCATGGGGCACAGGAGCGCGGGACGTTTTTGGTTTAAGCTCTTGGGATACGATGCACTACGGGCACGATAAGATCCCCGGTCATTCACAGGTCATGTCGGCATCCAGGAAATTTGCCCGTGCGGTTGCGGTTCTGATACGTCTCGTACTGGAAGGGGTGGTACTTTACCTCACGGCCAGAGGGGTGGCAAAACTTCCTGAGCTGGTTGCCCAACTGAAAAATAGCCGCCTTAGTGAAGGATTTGCGGTCTGGGTGGAAAAGAATCATCAGCGATTGATGAACAATCCGAAGCTCACCCAGGACGTTGGCGGCACAACTGGAAAACCAGTCAGGGTGCTGACAGATCATACAAACATGAAGGAACAGCCGAGACCGGGAGCAAAAAAAACTAAAATAACAGGTAGTCGACAAATTACTAAATCTGAATTAGAAAAATGGTATCAAAAACAAAATGATGTGTTTAAAGATCCTGATTATATGGCATCACATGCAAGAGGCACAGACTTTTCAAAACCGGTGTATCAAAAAACACTACCAACAGGGACAGAAATCATTCAATACGAAGGTGCACGTGGGCCAGGTATGTACGCAACATACCCGAATACCCTAATGGAGAATTTAGCAATTAGTGGTGAAAGGACTCTCGTAACTTATAAAACGATAGCGCCTTTAGAAGTTCTTGAAAGTACGGCAGCAGAATTTCCTGTCGGGCAGGTTCCAAATGTTGGTGGCGTAGGTGGTGGTCAGCAACTTGTATTGCCTTCTGGATGGCAAAACGCTGTTAAAATAATTCCTTAACGAGGTGAGATAAATGAAAAATCAGACCGAAATACTTCAAGATATCGAAGACGCAAAAAATACGACATTAGTCTATTTAAAAAAGGAACCTAAAGCAGTCGATTTAAATTGGGTGTTTGAAGAATTGATGAGGCTGTCACAGCTTGTTATAAATAGTTGGCCGTTAAAAGAAGATGATAAAAAAACAATTGAAATTGGTGTTTTTGGTGCACGAAATCTTCATGAATTAGATAATGCAAAACTAGCCGTCAAGTTAGCTAAACTTGACGCACAATTAAAGAAGTAAAAAGTGTATCAGGCCAACAAACACATTTGACAGATTCCGAAGCCTGAATCCAACGGCTTATAATGAGAAGTTCCAACCAGCCGGTTGGACACAGCCCAAAAGACGGCGGGTCAACCGGGCACACTGTTATCGCCCATGGAGAATGAGGAAATGCTATACCTAAAGTCACCACTTCAGCAAGCTCATAAACTGAAAGATTCATTTGAGTGGGGTGGATTCATACGATACATCGAAATTGGTGAAGACGGTTTTGCATTTCGACAAGTTGACGAGTATGAAAATGGATATTTGACACGCTATGACCGTAACCACTGGGAGGATCGGTTTGGCACTTTAGCAGATTTTCGATACGGCGAAACTTGGCGCAAACACTGGAGAGAATCGGACTTCATCGAAGCAGCTCAATTTGAGCAAAAATGGATACAGGCAGGGACTTCTCCACCCTTTGCGACGAGACAGCCATCGCCAAGCTCATCACCTCCTTGGATCACACTGTTCGAGTCTGGAAAATGGAGTGGCCAAGCATAATCATGGGACACTATTGCAAAGTATGCGGCCACATGAGACCAAATGAAAAGTTTTCGGGAAAAGGACACCGGAATCACATCTGCAAGGAATGTGCAAGTATCTCCGCAGATGAAAGGCCGCTCCAGAATATGGACGATGACGAAAAACTGAAAATAAGAGCGCCTCTATATCTTATTGGCAAGAAAATAGAGTGTTGGCGTTGTGATTCAAGGATGTCGGTAGTCGCCCTTTTGGCTCCTAACGGGAGGCATAGGGGTCAGGGAGGCATAGGGGTCGGGAGGCATAGGGGTCAGGTCTCAACATTTGACAACAAGTCGGAAGGCGGTATTATTTTGAGGAAATAACCGAAATCGGAGGGCTGCACATGGCACGTCCGCTTCGAATTGAATTCCCTGGCTGCTTTTATCATGTAACATCCCGGGGGAACGAGCGAAAGGATATATTCAAAAGCCGCAAGGATCGAGAAAAGTTCCTCTCGTATCTCCAGTCATCGGTCGAGCGATACGGAGCGAAGATCCATGTGTACTGCCTTATGACAAATCACTACCACTTGCTGATGGAAACCCCTCTAGGAAACCTCTCGCAGATCATGAGGCACATCAATGGTGCCTATACAACCTACTTTAACGTAAAGCGAAAACGAGCCGGCCATCTGTTCCAGGGGAGGTATAAGGCTATCGTTATCGAAGCTGACGAATATGCGCTGGAGCTTTCGCGGTACATGCACCTGAACCCTGTTCGTGCCGGGATGGTGTCAAAACCGCAGGACTACGAATGGTCGAGCTACCGGTGTTATGTCGGATTGGCACCTGCGCCTGATTGGTTGAGTCAGGATCTTATCCTGGAACATTTCAGTGCGCAGAACCAAAAAGGAAAGTATCGGAATTTCGTTGAAACTCTCATCGAAGAAACCTATGAAACTCCACTCAAAGCGGTCGTAGCTTCGACGCTCCTGGGAAGCCCAGGATTCGTCGAGGAAATTTCGGAAACACAGGTGAGTCCTATTCGTGCAGACCGGACGGTACCGGCCGTTAAACAGCTTGCCGGACAACTTTCGATTGAAAAGGTTTTGGATGCTGTGAAGAGAGCGGTCGGGGAGGAAGGAGCGCTTTGGCGGAAAATCAGCATCCACCTTTGCCACCGGTATGGCGGGATGAAGCTGAAGGAAATCGGCGAGAAGTTTGGAGTGTGTGATTCGGCGGTCTCAGTGACGAGCAAAAGACTCTTGCTGCAGGCGGCAAAGGACGGGAAGACAAAGGAAGCTCTGGATAAGGCCAAGAAGATGTTGATTGTTGAGCCCTGACCCTTTTTGCGTGCTTTTTGCTTTTCAAGACCAAAGGAGCAGATCATGAAGAGAACGTTCACCATCCTGGGGGTGCTGGCACTGCTGCAGCTGCCGGTCGTGGCAATGCCGGCCGAGAAGGTGCTCAAGGATTTGGAAGAATACACTGCCTATACGGGTGCACAGAATGTTGTCGACCCGCAGAAGAAGGCGGAGGCGCTGGAGGCGTTTGTTGAGCACTATCCCAAGAGCATTTTGCGGATCAATGCCCTGGAGCAGGCGATGGCCGGCTATCAGAAGGCCAGAAACCTGGATAAGACCGTGGAGACCGCGAACGCAATCCTGAAACTCCAGCCCGATAATCTGCGGGTACTGGTCCTTGTAGCTTTTCTGCAGCGGGTCAAAGCAACACAGGGCGACAAAGCGGCCCTGGAGCAGAGCCGGATAAGCGGAGAAGAGGGTTTGGTGCGGCTGTCGAACTGGACGCGGCCCGACGGAGTCACCGAAATCGAATTCGGCAGAATGCGCACCAACATGAAAGCCATTTTCAGTGGTGCTGTGGCCTTTGCGGCCCTCCAAAATAAGGATTACGCCAAGGCACGTAAGTACTATCTGGAGGCGGTCCGGCCCGGCGTGATCAACGTGCAGGACATTTTTCAGCTTTCCATTGCCGAGTTGGAGATGAATCCACTGGACACAAACGGCTTCTGGCACGTTGCCAAAACCGCAGATATGCTCAAATCCACCAACGCCGCAGCTGCGGAGTCATTTGTCGAATACGGCAAAGCAAAATATCTGAATTACCATGGAACCGATGAGGGGTGGGCTGAACTGCTGGCAGCAGTCCATAACCAGCGCACCCTGCCGGCAGCATTCAGCGTCACGCCAGCGCCACCGATGGTAATCAGACCGGGGTCGAAGGTAAAAAATAGGGATCAATAAGGATTGCAATCTTGCAATGTTGGCTTCAATTGACGATTTTGAGAAATACAGGGATACTTTGCCAAGTGACATCAAAATGTGGGGGACTTCAGTGATGGCAGTCTATGGACGTTGAAAGTACCTGAGGGATCAGACCTGCCAGGTTTTGTAAACCAGGCAGGTCTCGCTGCACCTTTTTGGGTAATTCTGAAGCTAACATATTTATTTGCTGATTTAATCCGACAGCCAAACTAAGGACAGAGCGTGACAGACAACAACCCCATTACAACAGCATTGCCCTGGATTGCCGCGATAACGGGCGGCATCCTCATATTTCTGGGCTACGCAGGCTTTGACCAATTCTACCTCGAATGGTTCTGCCTTGTGCCAATTCTGTGGGCGATCCGGGACCAGCGCCCCGGCCGGGCCTTCCTCATCGGTTGGCTCGCAGGCATCGTCATGAACATCGGCGGTTTCTACTGGGCCATCCAGATGTTCCGGGAGTTCGCGGGGCTGGCCTGGCCGCTGGCCGTCCTCGGTTTGCTGCTGCTTGCCGCGGCCAACGGCTTCCTGGTCGCCGCCTGGGCGTGGGCCACGCGGCGGATAATCCGCGATACCGGCTGGAGCGTGGCCTGGGTTTCCCCGGTGGTATGGACTGCCCTGGAGAAGTTCTGGCCCGAACTGTTCCCGAATTACCTCGGCGCCAGCCAGTACAAGCTCTCCCTCGTGACCCAGGTAGCGGATCTGACCGGTGTCCTCGGGGTCACCTTCATTGTCGTGTTCTTCAATTCCACGCTCTTTGCGGTGCTTGAACAGTGGTTCCAGAACCGGCGAAGTGCCATTCGTCAACTGCTGGTCCTTGCGGCGGTCATGGCAGCGGTGCTGATCTACGGCCAGGTCCGCATCAGCGCCGTGGACCGTCAGGCCGCGACTGCCGAACATCTGACCATCGGGCTGATTCAGACCAACCGTGGCGCGGGCGACAAACGCCATGACCCGGAAGACCTGCTCCGTGAGCACCAGGAGATGTCCCGGTCACTTGTTGCCAGGCAGCCCCTCGACCTGATTGTCTGGCCAGAATCCGTCCTCAGTGTCAGGCTGACGTCCCGCGAGGGAAGCCTGCCAACCGAATTACTCGGTGATACGCATACGCCCACCCTGTTCGGCGCTGTCCTGCAACTCTCGGAGGACAGGTCGGCCCCCCCGTATGGTTCTGCCCTGCTCGTGGACGGTGCTGGCCGGATTCTCGGCACCTACGACAAGATGGTGCTGGTTCCTTTCGGCGAGTACATCCCTTTCGGCGAGACCTTCCCGGCCCTGTATTCGCTGCTGCCCGTCCCGGGCAGGTTCCAGCCGGGACAGAGTCGCGAGCCGCTGCCGTTCGGAAAGTACCTGTTATCGGTGAACATCTGCTACGAGGACATCTTTCCCGGCCAGGTTCGCTCCCTGATGCGGGGCCGGCCCGACCGGCGCATTCCCGATGTGATGATCAATCTGACCAACGACTCCTGGTACGGCAAAACGACCGAACCGATTGAGCATCTTGCCCTGGCCAGCTTCCGTTCAATCGAGCATCGCCGTTCCCTGGTGCGCTCCACCAACACCGGCATATCGGCCTTCGTGGATCCAGTTGGGCGTATCGTCAAACGGAGCGGAATCTGGACCAGGGAGACGCTGGTCGGCAGGGTGCCGATGATGCAAGGGCGCACGGTCTATGCCCTCCTGGGGGACTGGATAGGCTGGGTCTGTGCACTGATAGCTCTTGTCGGCATCGGCTGGCAGCTTCTCGTTTCAGCACAGCGAGGTGAGTCCCCTCAGGTACTCCGTGAAGCTGCTGCTTCACAGCGAAATAAACAGTCCAAGCCGAGCAAACGCCTGCGGCGCGGGAAGTGCCACCGATGACATTGGGTACAGGACATGAAGATGGCAGCCCTTGACCCCCTTGCCCCCTATATCATGACACGTTAACGGATAAGGAGACAATCTTGGCCTCTCTGGACTTTGAAAAGGAAAAAGATTCCTTCAGGAAATTCTACGACAGCAACGGTACGCTCTTCGAGAATGCCAAGAAGGCCTATATACGCATCATCGGTTCGTCACTCAAGGGGACTGATATTGGCGAGGTGACAAAAATCGAAGGACGGGTCAAGGACAAAGAGGAGTGCATTAAAAAATTTCACCGAAAATATCAAAGCAAACTCGAAGCGGATGAATATCCATATGAGATCAAAGACTACATTTCCGACCTGATCGGCATCCGTATCATCTGCCTTTATGAGGACCAGATTGAAATGGTGGCTGAGGCATTGAAGCAACGCTTCAAGATTATCGACGTTACTGATATGATCTCGGCCGTTGAGAGTACCGAGGATTCGTTTGGCTACAAAGGCCTGCACATGGATCTTGCTCTGAACGATCAGATGAGTTCCCTGCCGAAATACCAGCAGTATGCCGACTATCCCTTCGAAGTGCAGATCAGGTCTTTGATACAGGACGCCTGGAGTGTGCTGGACCACAAAATCAAATACAAAAAATCGATCCCCAATGATCTCAAACGCAGGATCAATATTCTCTCCGCCCTGTTTGAGTTGGCCGACCGTGAGTTCAAAGAGATCCGCAACTCCACCTTGGAGCTTATGCAGCAAGCCACGGTGGCTCCGGTCAGCGATCCCCTTGATGACGGCAGGGAGATTTCAGGTCAGCCTTCAACGGAGCTCAGTGAAAAAACCATCACTGCTTTTAGCTTTCTGCGTGTCGCCGGACATTTTTTCAGGGATTTTGAATTCGAAGACTATAAAGTTGACGACTTCGTCCAGGGCATTCTAAAGCTGGACAGTGGCTTCCAAAAGTCGGATCTACACAAAAGCTTGAATGAGAATCTGAAAACCGTCAGAGAGTATAGTGATTATTTCATGGCAAAAAACCCGGACAACACCTTCAGTCCCTACACCTCGATCCGGCACTGTCTCTATCTCTACGACCAGGAAACCTTCAGTCGGATTTTATCCAAGGGGCCAAAAGATCGCTTTGAAGGATGGCTGAGAGAATACTGGGGGGACTCTGCGTAATTTGCCACCTAACGTGAGATCAATGGGGCAGGATTGCAATCTTGCACTGTTGGCCTCAATTAACGATTTTGGGAAATGCAGGGATACTTTGCCAAATAACATCAAAAAGAGGGGGACTTCAGGGAAGGCAGTCTCTGTAAGTTGAAAGTACTTGAGGGACCAGACCTGCCAGGTCTCGCTGCACCTTTTGGGGTAATTCCGAGGATAACATATTTATGTGCTGGTTGATCTAACCTAACCCGGTGTTCATGATGAATTTCAAGGAGGTGGTCAATGAAAGTTGCACTGATTGCAGCATTTGTCATTGCCTTGGTGATGGCATTTTTCGCAGTACAAAACGCACAACACGCCCAGGTATCATTTTTCGGATGGTATTACGATGGCCCCTTGGTGATCATCCTGCTCCTCACTTTTGGCGCCGGTGTACTGACTTCGTTCCTTGCCATGCTTCCAGGATCATTACGCAAATCAGTCGAAATTTCCAAGCTGAAATCCAGAGTGAAAGAATGCTCTTCCAAGCTCGAAGTCTTTGAAAAAAAAGAAACGGATGTTCACCCATCCGGCGAGACGAAAACGGCCCAGACAAGCAACGGGGGCGAGGTTACTTAGCAGGTTGTTGAAAAACGTCGCGAGGAGGTTGGAATGCACGGCGCAAGCAAGCGAGGAAGCGAGGCGTAGCCCGCGCTACGTTGAACTTCCAAGCGAGCGGCAACATTGCAGGCCAGCCCCGCAGTAGTTTTTCAGCAACCTGTTAGAGGGCTGAGGGCCTGCTGGTAAGATAGGTGCGCTAATAGAACCTTGGGGCCGA
Organism: uncultured delta proteobacterium; assembly: GCA_963748325.1. Lineage (GTDB taxonomy): Bacteria > Desulfobacterota > Desulfuromonadia > Geobacterales > Geobacteraceae > RPRC01. Next base: position 501,101 of record CAVVIJ010000002.1, read on the forward strand.
GCCTGCAAAACTGTAATTATATGGTAAAACTAATTAATAATTCGAGTGTTACGCTCTTCCGTGACCAGACCTTGCAGGTCTCAGTAACTGATATAACTCAGGAAACCGGGGGGTAATCAGATGACGGAACCTAAGAAGAGTAGATTGACGCTGTTTTTGCTTTATGAGTTGTTTCGAGACGCCATGGTTTTCATCGATCTCGAATTAAAGCTGGCCATCGCCGAGGTCAGGAGGAATAGCGAGTCCACCAAACGAGGGGCCATCCAGGTGGCCATCGGCCTGTCCCTGCTGCTGCTGGCTCTTCTCGTTCTTAGCTGCTCGGCAATCGCTGCCCTTGCCATCGTTCTCCCGTTGTGGCTGGCATCCCTGATTGTGGGTGTGCTCTATGCTGCGTCCGGGTTATGGTTTCTTCTGACCGGGAAAAACAGGCTCGGCAGGTCTTCTCCCTTTCCCAAAGAATCGCTCGAAAGGATCAGGACGGTTTCAAGGAAGTTGAAAGAGTGAGTGTTTCTGGGGGGCCGAGAGGAACAAGGGGTAGGGAAAGTAATTGAAAGGCCAGACCTGCCGGGGTGTAACGACCTGGCAGGTCTTTGTGCCTATGATGGAAGACAGGAAACCTGGCAGGACTGGCGAAGAGATGCTATGCGGATGAATATACTTTTTTGCCGGTGGGAACTATCACGATACTTTGACCTCTATCCTGAATTGTGCGCCACTGTCGGTGTTTGCCGCAGACAGGGTGCCCCCCATGCTTTTTTCTATTATATTTTTTGACATATACAGACCTATTCCGGTACCACCGCTTGATTCATTGGTCGTAAAATAAAATTCGAAGATCTTGTCTATGATTGCCTCGGGAATGCCCCCGGCATTGTCCGTTACCGAGACAACCGACTTGGTGCCTTCCTCAAAACCCCTTATTATTACCCTGGGATTTTCCGTTCCTCTTGCTCTGAAAACATCCCTCGCGTTGGCTAGTATGTTGAGAATCACTTGTGCGTATTCCTTTGGATAGCCGAATGCCGTCAATCCGGGATCAACATCCAGTTCAACCGCTATGGAGTTAAAGCTGAGGGCCGGCGCGATGAATGTGAGGGCCTGGTCAATGGAGTCTTTGATGTTGAATACCGTTTTTTCTTTGTCCGGCCGGTAAAATCCCCTGAAGACATTCAGGGTTTGTGTCATATGATCCAGTAGTGCCATTGTTATGCAGACAGTTTCCTTGGCGAGTTCATCTGTCAGTTCACCCGCTGACACGGTGTCTCCCAAATCTTGGATAACAAGTGAAAGGGAGGTAAGAGGCTGTTTCCACTGGTGAGCGATATGATCCAGCATCTCCCCCAAAGCCGCCTGGCGGTTCTGCTGAATGAGCATGACATCCTTTTCCCGGTTTTTCGTGACCTCTTCCTCGACCCTGTTCTCAAGGGTTTCGTTCAGATCCTCAAGCAGTTTCTTCTGATGCTTCAGCTCTTCTTCGAATATTTTCCGCTCGGTTATGTCAAATATCATGGAATGTTTGGACATGGCACCGCCCGCACGACGGATGGGAACATTCACCACGTAATACCAGCGGTTATCCTTGGGGCTGAACATCTCCCGATGAACCGTTTCCCCTGCGAATACCCGCTCATTGACGCACCAGGGGCAGATGGAATCCAGGTCGTTTATGACCTTGTAACAATACTCACCAACTGCATCGCGGCCTGTCCTTTCGATCAGCTTCCTGTTCATGAATTCGATGCGATAATCCTGGGAAGAGATATAGATAAGCCCGTCAAAGGAATCCACTATCGCCTGGTATTTCGCCCTGCTCGCGCGGAATGAATCTTCGGCCTGCTTGCGTTCGGTGACATCGATGACGATCCCTTCGAAGTTTTTGACGCCTCCCGCGGCGTCCCGTTCGACATTGGTGTGTTCGTTTACCCAGCGGATATCTCCACCCTTGGTCATGATCCGGTATTCCAAGCGGAATTGGTCGGCTCCTTCATTGCAGAAGTCATGGACCTCACGGATTACCCGTTCCAGATCGTCAGGGTGTAGTATTGAAGAATAACTGATAGAGCCGGAAAGAAACTCCTCAGGGGTATAACCGAATTGAATGATATTTCCGGAAACCAGCTCAACGGACCACTCATCGTCATTCTTCCAACGGAACAGCACTACCGGACTGTTTTCCACCACCAGGTTGGCTTTACTCAGTGTTTCCGTCAACCGGTCACGCTCGGCCACTGAATGCGCCAGCTTGATATTGGCGTAGCTCAGCTTCGAGAATATGTCGGTGAGCCTCAAGAATACGGCTTTCCCCAGGTTCACAAGCTCTTCGCTGTGGCGAGGCACTGCCTCCAGGGCTGCGATGTATTCCTCTTCTGGGAACCCATACCTTCTCGCCTGCGATCGGAAAAGGTCGTAATCGATCGGTTCGTCGGCAAAGAAAAACTGCCCCAAGAAGAGGTTGCCCATATGTCTTCCGCCGACAAAGATCGGGGTCACCAGATGCCACATGCTATTTCTGCATCGGTACGTCCTGAACTCACCCTGTGGGATGCCAACCGTGAGATCCGTGTCGCTTTCAAGGCAATTTTTCAGTGCTTCCGGGTGATTGCGGTGGAAATTCAGGCAGATATCCTGCCATCCCACCTCGGCCAGCACCTGTCCTTTGAGATTGATTATGCTCATCTTGATGCCGGTGATGCGGTAGAGGTCGGCCATGAGCGCCTGGATTTCCGGCGCATCCAGAATGTCGGCAAGGTCCAGTCCTCTGGTATCGCCTTCAGGGTCAAGAATGCTCTCCAGTTTCCGCCTTACACGCGACTCGCTTTCCCGTAACGCCTCCTCCGCCTGTTTGCGCTCGGTGATGTCCTTGACAAATGAGATGTCGTATCTCTTTCCCTTGAAATCCAGGGTGCTGATGGTGATCTCGACTGGAAATGTGGAGCCGTTCTTGCGCTGGTGAGTTGTCTGGAGGGTCGCTAAGCCCCTTTCATCCAGTATTTCTTTCAACTCCAGCATTTTCTCCCGGGTTATTTCCGGATCTATATCGAATATACTGAGCGCGCACAGCTCCTCACTGGAATACCCGAGACTTTTGCACGCATGTTCGTTTACCCTGAAGATGGTGCCGATTTCATCGCTCTGGTAAATGCCTATTCCCGCTTTATCGATGCAGAAATGGGACAAGAGCAATTCTTCTTCCATTCTCTTGCGTTCGGTGATATCGCGGCTTACACCGACAACTCCGAGAATTTCCCCGTCCAAGTCAAAAAAGGGCGTCTTGAGCGTCTCCAGCAGAACGCGACGGCCGTCCGGATACTCGATCCATTCCTCATTGCGCCGGGACTCCTCGGTGGACAAGATTTCCAGGTCACTCTCCCGGAATGAAACGGCAACATCCCTGCAGAAGATATCCAGGTCGGTGCTGCCTGCCAGATCCTTTTCCGGCCGACCGGCAAAGGCCTCGAAAGCCTTGTTGCAGCCCAGGTACGCCCTGTTGCAGTCCTTGTAGGATATGAGATCGGGCATGGCATCGATCAGGGTACGCAGGAAATTGTTCTTCTGGGCAAGCGCGCATGCCAGTCTTCGCTGTGCCAGCTCGCTCTTTCGCAGTTGCTCTTCCATCAGTTTGCGTTCGGTGATGTCCTGATTGGCGCCACGTATCTTGACGATGTAACCCATCTGGTCGCGCACGGCTTCGCCGCGCACGACAATGAAGCGCTCCTCTCCGTCGGCGCAGATGATCCTGTGTTCCAGTTGGTTGCATGAGTTTGCCAGTACCTCCGAGATACCCCCGGCGACCATCCTTGATTCCTCAGGGGGCATGAATTTTCTGACATAATCCTCGGCGGACATCAGTGTCCCCCCCTCACGCTCAGCGGTGGTGCCATACAGCGCATAAAACTGATCGTCGAAGGTGAACATGCCGGATTTGACATCGTATTCCCACTGCACCAGCTTGGCGAGATCCATGGCCATCTTCAGCCGCGCTCCGCTTACCCGCAAAGCCTCCTCGACCTCCTTTCGTTCGGTGATATCCGTCACGAAACAGCAAGTGTATTCCTTGCCGTCGAAAATCAGGAGATTGGAACGGATTTCCACCGGATAGACACGGCCATCCTTTGCACGATGGCAGGTTTCAAAGGTATCCGCTCCATTCTCGCGCAGAACTTGCCAATAGTGGACAACCATCTCCGGAGAACATGCAGGGTCGATATCCGGCACCGACATCGTCAGCAGCTCATCGCGTGTGTACCCCAGTGCATGACAGGCCGCTTCGTTGACGTAGATGAACTGTCCGTCATTCGTAATCCAGAATGCCTGATCTGTCGACCGGTCAACGGCAAACTGGGTGAGGCGCAGCGCCTGGACTGTTTCAGCCAGCTTGCTGGTCCTCTCCTCGATCCGTTTTTCGAGCCTGTCGCGCGCACGCTCCAGCTCTTCTTCCATGCGTTTGCGCTCGGCCAGCTCTTTCTCTAGCTCCCCGGTTCTCAGACTGACTTGCCTGGCAAGCGCTCTGTTCCAGGCAATAAAGCCCGCGACAATCAGCAGTATCGCCGCCACGGCAACGACGAGGCCCGTCTGGAATTCCCTGCTGGCGAACAGCGACCGGTGCTCCATGGGTATCCACTTTTGGTAAATGGCTTTTTTCTCTTTGGTGCTGATTGCGGCAAGCCCTTTTTCCAGGATCCGGTTCAGCTCTGGCCAGTCCTTCCGCGTGCAGAAGCCCATTCTGTAAAAATACCCGGATTCACCTGCTATGCGAAGGTTCGTAATTCCTTCTTTTTCGATGTAATAGGTAGCGGTTGCCAGGTTTTCTACGAAAGCGTCACTTAAACCGAAGGCGACTTTCCGCAATCCGGTTTGCACATCAGGGACCAGATCAAGCTTTACATTCGGATCGTTGTGAGCGATGAAATTGTGCGCCGCATACTCGGACACCACAGAAACCTTCATTCCGTGCAGTTTTTCCAGCGTGAGAGGACCTTTGACTTTTTCGCGGGCGATGATCACGACGGGGAATTCGAGGAACGGCTTGGTGAATAGCAGATATTCGGCGCGCTGCGGAGTTTTCGTCGCCACATACGCATCGATCTTTCTGCTTTTGGCGCTGCTGATGATTGCATCCCAGTTCCGCAGGTGGACGATTTTAATGCGGATGCCGAGCTTTTTTTCGATAAGCGCAACGTAATCCGCCGTTATGCCGCTATACATACCATTCTTGTCGAAATATTCGACCGGCGGGAAATCCGGGTCGGGCGCCAGCCGGATAACCGGATGGGCTTTCAGCCAGACCCTTTCCGCTGCAGTCAGCGGGTCCGCGCTTTTCTTCTCAAGAGTCAGGTCCCACGCTAGTACGGCCAGAGCGACAAACAAAAAAAGCGTTCCTGTCAGCAAAAGCCAACGGGAACGCTTCTTTTTTCCAGGGATGATGGCGTGTATCATTCACCTGCCTCCATTTTTTAAACACTTAAGCGTCATCTAACAAAACTGACCTGTTGTAACATTCTCATGTATCATCTTAAATGGTTTAAGTCTGGAAACTACCATTCTTATATACTTTTTTCAATAATTATTACTGAGTCAGGGATTGCCTGAAAAGAGGATTCCTGCTACCTGATTGTGTAAAATAGAGACACTTCTCGGTTTTGCTGGAAGACAAATGGGCGATGTGTCGCTATCACATTATTTGTGTATCCATACTTCAACTTTACTCCGACCCTCGAAATCTTCTACAAATCTCTGCTCTTTTCGCTTATCATGGGGTTCGTCGGATGGAAACTATCTAGCATCGGAGTATTTACACTATGAACTTTTTTCACCTACGAACGAGAAATATCGCCTTTTTACTGCTGGTCATTTCCCTGGTTATCTATGGGAGCGATTATTTGCTGTTCGGCAGGGCCGGGGAGATAGTTTCCAGCTTTATGGGCAATCTGGCCTTTCTGCCGATCTATGTTCTTTTCGTTACCCTGGTGGTCGAAAAGATCCTGAAGGAACGGGAGCGCTCGGTGCTGCTCCGGAAGCTGAATATGGTGATCGGAGTATTTTTCAGCGAGGTTGGAACAGGCCTGATGCGCGACTTTTCCGTTTTTCTGCAGAACCATGGAGAGATTGCCGCACATCTCCGGGTGGATGGTTCCTGGTCACAACGGAATTTTCGTGAGGCAGTGGCATATTTAAAAAAAACAGAGATCAGCGTGGACTGTGCCAGAGGCGACCTGGCAGTAATGAAAGCATTCCTTCTGGCCAAAAGAAGCTTCCTGTTGGGGTTGCTGGAAAACCAGAACCTCCTGGAGCACGACGAATTTACCGACCTCCTCTGGGCGGTATTCCATCTTACCGAAGAGCTTGATGCCCGGCAGCGGTTGGAAGGTCTGCCCGAAGCCGACCTGGAGCATCTGGCCGGCGACACGCGGCGGGTGTTTTCCTCCCTGACCTGCGAGTGGCTCCGCTATATGGAACATCTGATGAACGATTATCCCTATCTCTTTTCCTTGGCGGTACGGATGAACCCGATGAATCCCGATGCGCGGGCCGAAGTGGCGTGAGACCCAACCTGGAGCCGTTTTAGCGGTTTTTTTCGAGACAGGGGGTAGACAAACGTTATCTAATACTGTTAGCATGCCAGAGCTTTTGCCCACAACGTTCCTGAAATTTTAGTCACTTTCCGGGAATGGGCGTAGGCTGAGAGCTCTGCTGAGAGCCAAAAAAATCGACCGAGGAGATAGTTATGTCCAACCCTCCGCGCCGACCTATTGGCGACTTTGTGCGAAAATTTCTGCCGGTCATTATGATCATCTTCATTGCCGCTGCTTCTCTTCTTACCCAAAAACTCCTCACCGGTAGTTTTACCGGACAGCATAGCGCGGTGGATGTTTCCAAAAAGAGCGTTGACACTCCTCCTGACCGGATCAAGACGAGTACCGGAACTATCCACGCCGGAGAAACGATTTCTTCCCTGCTGGGCAACATGGTCACGCCGAAGGAGATCCATGCGCTGGCCAGCGAGGCAAAGGGAGTTTTCCCTCTTAGTAAAATATGTGCCGGGAGCCCCTATCGGTTGATCAGCCAGGATGGTGATTTCAAGCGCTTCAGCTGCGACATCGATGATAGTGAGCAGTTGGTAGTGGTTCGTAAAGGGGACGGCTTCAGCGTTTCCCGGGAAAAGATTCCCTATACGGTCGAGCTTGTTTCAGTGCAGGGCACGATCGATTCGAGTCTTTTTGAGTCGGTGGTAAAGATCGGCGAAAGCGAGCAGCTCGCCATGAAGCTTGCTGATATTTTTGCCTGGGACATCGATTTTTTTAAGGATATCCAACCAGGCGATTCCTTTGAAGTGGTGCTGGAAAAGCGCTTCCGCGATGGAAAGCCCGCAGGGGACGGTCGTGTGCTTGCGGCCCGCTTCACCAACCAGGATCGAGTAAGCCAGGCTTTTTATTTCAAGGACGGCAAGCGGGAAGCTGATTACTACGACGAAAACGGTCACAGTCTGCGCAAGGCCTTCCTGAAGGCGCCACTTTCCTACAGTCGTATTTCATCCGGCTTTAGTTATCATCGACTGCATCCCATTACCCATCGGATCAAGGCGCATCCTGCCATCGATTATGCGGCCCCGACCGGGACCCCGATTCACACGGTGTGTGACGGGACGGTCATCTTTGCTGCCTATAAGCGCTACAACGGCAATTGTGTCAAGGTTCGCCATCCAAACGGTTGGGTGACCATGTACAATCACATGAGCAAAATTGCCCGCAGTATGCGCCCGGGGAAAAGGGTGGCACAGGGGCAGGTGATCGGTTATGTGGGCAGTACCGGCCTGGCAACCGGTCCGCACCTGGATTTCCGTATGTACAAGCATGGCGTTCCGGTCAACCCTTTGAAGGTCAAGTCGCCACCGGCCCGGCCTGTTTCTGCCACCCATATGGCCGCTTTCAAGGTGATGGTTGCCGATCGCGTTGCGATGATGGAAAGCTCCCAAGAGCAGAAAACCGCCCGTGCACATCAGTCGGAGTCGACCATACCGGAAGTCAACTGACGTGAACTGTTGATTAGTAAAGCCGATCAGGGATAATCAGAATCCGGAAACGAAAAAGGGGTGGCCGAGTTGGCCACCCCTTTTTTCGTTGTCGCGGGTAGTGATATGTGTTTAGAGGCTACTTCTGGTCCACGATGGTGTCCCCTGCAGCAACCATCAGTTCGCTGATCAGCTTGGTGAAGCGGAGCGGGTCCTTGATCGGTGAACCTTCCGTGAGCAGGGCCTGGTCGAAGAGAAGCTCGCAATAATCGTCGAGCTTCTGGTTGCCCTTGTCCTTTTCAAAGAGCTTCTGCATGAGTTTGGTGATGGCATGATCCGGATTCAGTTCCAGGATCCGCTTTGATTCTGGCACGTCCTGGTTCATGGCTTTGAGGATCCGTTCCATATTGGCGTTCATGCCGTATTCGTCGGCCACCAGGCAGCAGGCGCTGTCGGTGAGTCGGCCTGAGAGACGTACCTCCTGGACCCTGTCGTCCAGTTTTCCCTTGATAAAGGTCAGCAGGTCGCCATACTCTTTTTCCGCTTCCTTCTTCTTTTCGTCCTGCGCCTTTTCTTCTTCCTCGCTTTCCAGTTCCAGTTTTCCGGACAGCACGGACTTCAGTTTCTTTCCGTCATACTCGGTCAGGGCTTGTACCAGCCACTCGTCGATCGGATCGGTGAGGAACAGTACTTCGTATTCCTTCTTCCGGCAGATTTCCAGGTGGGGCGAGTTTTCCACCATGGCACGGCTGGTACCGGTGATGTAGTAGATTTCCTTCTGCCCCTCGGGCATTCTTTCCGTGTATTCTTTCAGGGAGACGTAGCTTCCGGGATCGGTCTTTGTGCTCTCGAAGAGCACCAGTTCCTGGAGCTTTTCCCGGTTGGCATGGTCGAAGTGGATACCTTCCTTCAGAACCGCGCCGAATTCCTTGTAGAACTTCAGGTAGTCTTCCGGAGCCTTCTCTTTCATTTCAGCCAGGGTGGAGAGGATCTTGGTCACCAGGTTTTTCTGGATCTTGCGGATCTGCACGTCTTCCTGGAGGATTTCACGGGAGACGTTGAGCGGCAGGTCGCTGGAATCGACCACACCTTTGATGAAGCGGAGGTAATCGGGCAGCAGTTTGTCGCACTGGTCGGTTATGAAGACCCGCTTGACAAAAAGTTGCACGCCCTTGCGGTTTTCCGGCGTGAAGAGATCGAAGGGGCGGTGCTCGGGGATGTAGAGCAGGGCCTTGAACTCACTGGTGCCTTCGGCAGAGTAGTGGATGGTCCGGAAGGGGTCGCTGTAATCGTGGGAGATGTGCTTGTAGAATTCCTTGTACTCCTCTTCGGTGATTTCGCTCTTCGGCCGGGTCCAGATCGCCTTCATGGAGTTGAGGGTTTCTTCCTCGGTTTTCTTGATTTTTTCGGCACCTTCGATCGGCTTGCCGTCAACCCCCTGGGGTAGCTCTTCCCGTGTGATGTCCATGGTTACGGGGTACTGAACGTAGTCGGAGTATTTCTTGATGATGGAGCGAATCCGCCACTCATCAAGAAACTCTTTCATTTCTTCTTTCAGGTGCAGGGTGATGTCGGTGCCGCGGGTTTCTTTCTCACATTCTTCGATGGTGTAGGTGCCGTCGCCCACTGATTCCCAGCGAATGGCGGTGTCTTTTGCCCCGGCTCGACGGGTTACCAGGGTAACCTTGTCCGCGGCCATGAAAGAGGAGTAGAAACCGACGCCGAATTGACCGATCAGTTCCGGGTGCTCCGCAACATTCTGCTCTTTCAGGGTCTGGAGGAAGGCCTTGGTGCCTGACTGGGCGATGGTGCCGATGTTGGTCTCCACCTCATCTGAGGTCATGCCGATACCATTGTCCCGGATGGTGAGGGTACCTGCTTCCTTGTCGGCGATCAGCTTGATCTTCCAATCCGCATTGTCTTCCAGGAGCGCTTTGTCGGTCTGGGATTCGAAGCGGGCCTTGTCGATTGCATCGGAAGAGTTGGAGATAAGCTCCCGGAGAAAGATCTCTTTGTTGGAATAGAGCGAGTGGATTACCAGGTCAAGAAGCTGCTGTACCTCTGTTCTGAAGTGTTTTGTGGTCTTGGTCATTGATTTTGAATCTCCTCTTTTTCATTCTTTCGTGAATCCGCAGATTCCAAAATTCTCTATTTTGCGCGGGGGATTCGAATCCCCTGGTTCTGGTGCAAACCCGAGTTGTCAAAACTAATCATTTGAGCTCAATTTTGCAAGGCCTATACACAGTTTTTTTTCTCTCGGTGGATAAAATTCGACAGGGTTGTGATAATGGTGGCTAATGTCTTGATTTTACCCTTGTTTCTGTTGCCGATTTCTTGACACCCGTAGAGCCCTGTGCTAGTGTAAATCCCTTGCAAAAAGGCCAGTTATGACTTTTTGGACCCATGCAGAATTACTGAAATCCCTGCTCCTCCGCGTAGTCCAGTAGAGGATCAACCGCTGCGGCATCCCCGCCCTCTTTCCGGAGAAACAATGTATTTTCCTGATTTTGAAACGTTCCGTTCCCTAGCCTCCCAGGGTAACCTGATTCCCGTATACCGTGAAATACTGGCTGATATGGATACCCCGGTCAGTGCCTTCAAGAAAATCGATGACGGTCGATTTTCCTTTCTCCTTGAGAGTATCGAGGGGGGAGAGAAATGGGCGCGCTACAGTTTTCTCGGCTCGAGCCCCGAGGTAATCATCCGTTCCAAGGGAAATCTCGTTGAGACGCTGCTGGCTGACGGTACCTGCCTGCGCGAGGAAACCGCGGATCCGCTTGGCTTCGTTCGGAACTACCTGGCGCGCTATACACCGGTCGAAGTCGACGGCCTGCCCCGCTTCTTTGGTGGTGCGGTGGGCTACATCGGCTACGATATGGTCCGCTACTTCGAGCGGGTTTCCCTGGATAAGCCGACCGAGCTGGACGCCTATGACAGCTACCTGGTCATTACCGACACCATCCTGATCTTCGATACGGTTCGCCAGAAGATCAAGGTCGTGTCCAATGCACATCTGCGAGAGGGTACGTCGCCGGAAGCCGCCTACCGGGAGGCTCAGGCAAAGATCGATGCCATCATCAGGAAGATGAAGACGCCTGTCCAGCCATCCACTACTGCGGCAGCTTCCCAGCGAGTCTCTTTCCTGTCCAACGTAAGCCGCGAACTATTCGAGGAGTCGGTGATCAAGGCCAAGGAGTATGTCAAGGCCGGTGACGTGATTCAGGTGGTCCTTTCCCAGCGCTTTTCCGCGGACCTGACCGTTGATCCCCTGGACATCTATCGGGTCCTGCGCACCCTGAATCCTTCACCCTATATGTTTTTCCTCCGGTTGGACGATACCCTTGTCGTGGGTGCCTCTCCCGAGGTCATGGTCCGTAAAGAGGGAGAGAGGGTGGAGCTGCGGCCCATTGCCGGCACGCGTCCGCGTGGGGCGACGCGGGAAAAAGACGATATGCTCGCCGCTGAACTGATGGAGGATCCGAAGGAGCGGGCCGAGCATGTGATGCTCGTGGACCTGGGCCGTAACGACCTGGGCCGCGTCTGCAAAACCGGGACCGTCCGGGTGACCGAACTCATGGTGGTGGAGCGCTATTCCCATGTCATGCACATCGTTTCCAATGTCCAGGGTGAACTGGCCGGGGCGAAAGACGCCTTCGACGTGTTGCGCGCAACTTTCCCGGCCGGGACCCTGTCGGGCGCGCCAAAGGTCAGGGCCATGGAGATCATCGAGGAACTGGAGCCGGTTCGCCGCGAGATTTACGGTGGTGCCGTGGGCTATTTTTCCTTTTCCGGCAATATGGACATGGCCATTGCTATCCGCACCCTGGTCGTCAAGGACGGCAGGATTCACCTGCAGGCCGGTGCCGGCATCGTGGCCGATTCAGACCCGGCAACGGAATACCAGGAAACGGTCAACAAGGCCCGGGCAGTGGTGAAAGCCATCGAAATGGTGGAACAAGGGCTGGACTAAAAGGACCGGGGCTTGGGGACCGGGGAACGGGGAAAGAAATCCTCGAACCTCGGACCACGATCCTCGTACCGGGAATTACGGAGACTTTTCATTTATGCTGTTGATGATTGATAATTACGATTCCTTTACCTATAACCTGGTTCAGTATTTCGGCCAACTGGGCGAGGATGTTGTGGTTCACCGGAATGACCGGATCACCCTGGAAGAGATCGAGCGTCTCGCTCCGGAGAGGATCGTGATTTCGCCCGGTCCCTGTTCGCCCAACGAGGCGGGAATCTCGGTTTCGGCGATCCGCCACTTTGCCGGCAAGATCCCGCTCCTGGGAGTCTGTCTCGGCCACCAGGCCATCGGGGCCGCTTTCGGCGGGAATGTTATCAGGAGCAGTTTTCTGATGCATGGCAAGACCTCTCCCATCCACCACGACGGGAAGGGGCTCTTCAAGGGACTGCCGAACCCCTTCGAGGCCACCCGTTACCATTCGCTGATCGTCGAGCGCTCCTCCCTTCCCGAGTGCCTGGAGATAACCGCCTGGGTCGAGAATCAGGAAATCATGGGACTTGCCCACCGGGAGCTGCCGATCTGGGGCATTCAGTTCCACCCGGAATCGATCCTGACAGTTAGTGGTATGGATCTGTTGAGGAATTTTCTGGAGATGAGTAAACGTCGGCGATAAGGAAAAAGACAGGTTTTAGGTTTAAACCCCTACACCCTAACACCAAACCTGTCTTTACCCTCTTTTTGGGGAGCATTTCGTGATCAAAAAAGCCATCGCTAAAGTCGTCGAGCGCGAAAACCTGACCGAGTCCGAGATGATCGAGGTCATGGATCAGATCATGTCCGGTGAGACGACGCCTGCCCAGACCGCCGCTTTTATCACCGCCCTGCGCATGAAGGGCGAGACGGTGGAGGAGATCACCGGCGCGGCACGGGTAATGCGGGACCGGGCTGTCCATATCAGGGTCGGGAAAAATGTTCTCGACCTGGATCGGGACGAGATCAACCTGGACCTGGAAACGATTCTCGATACCTGCGGTACCGGTGGCAGCGGGACCAATACCTTCAACGTTTCCACCACCGTGGCTTTTGTCGTGTCTGCCAGCGGCGTCAAGGTTGCCAAGCATGGGAACCGCTCGGTTTCATCGTCTTGCGGCAGCGCCGACGTCCTGGAGGCCCTGGGTGTCAACCTGGATGTGACGCCGGAAACCGTGGAGCGCTGTATTGCGGAAATCGGCATCGGCTTCCTCTTCGCGCCGGCTCTGCACGGGGCCATGAAGCATGCGATCGGACCGCGCCGCGAGATCGGCATCCGGACCATCTTCAATATTCTCGGCCCCCTGACGAACCCGGCCGGAGCCCAGTGCCAGGTGCTCGGTGTCTACCGGGATGACCTGACTGAAAAGCTTGCCAAGGTACTGAAAAAACTCGGCTGCCGGCGGGGCTTTGTGGTGCATGGCCTCGATGGTATGGATGAGATTACCCTGACCGGGGAGACGCGGATTTCCGAGGTTACGCCTGAAGGTGTCTCCACGCGGCTCTTTAGTCCGGAAGAGTTGGGTCTTGCGAAATGCACCTTGGAGGAACTGCGGGGCGGTGACGCCCAGACGAACGCCGCCATTGTCAGGGGGATATTGTCGGGTACTGTCGGTCCGAAGAGGGATATCGTGCTCCTGAATGCCGCTTTTTCCCTGCTGGCGGTCGGAAAAGTGCCCGGACTTGCTGAAGGTCTTGCCCTGGCTGCGAAAACCATCGATTCCGGCCGGGCCATGGTCCAGTTGGAGAAGTTGGTTGCCTTGACTAATAAATAGCATAGCGACCTCTTGCAGTGTGACGGCACGGATGAAGTGCACCTTCACGGGGTGGCATAGAAAGAAACAATGACTGATACTCCTGATGTTCTGAAGAAGATAGTCGAGTACAAGCAGGGCGAGCTTGCCGCGGCGAAGTCCCGCGTTGGGCTTGCGGAGCTGATGGCGCGGATTGCGGATTGTCCGCCGGTTCGGGGCTTTCTGCAGGCCCTTCGCGCAACGGACGCTGCCGGGCAGACCGCCGTGATTGCCGAGGTGAAAAAGGGCTCGCCCAGCAAGGGCCTTATCCGGGCTGACTTTGACCCGCTTGACATTGCCCGAACCTATGAGGCGAACGGCGCTTCCTGTCTTTCCGTGTTGACCGATGAACATTTCTTTCTCGGCCAACTCGACTACCTGGCCGGGATCCGCAAAGAGGTTGACCTTCCGTTGCTGCGGAAGGACTTCATTTTTGATGCGTATCAGATTTTCGAGGCCCGGATTGCCGGTGCGGATGCGGTACTGCTCATTGCGGCGATGCTTGACCTGGATCGCTTGCGTGATTTCTTAGCCCTGGCTGGCGAATTGTCGCTGGATGTCCTGCTGGAGGTCCATGACGAGCGGGAACTGGCGATGGCCCTGGCAACCGATTGCCCCTTGGTGGGCATCAACAACCGGAACCTCCATACCTTTGTAACCGACCTCGGTACGACCGAGAGACTCTGCGCCCTGATGCCACCGGAGCGATTCGCGGTTGCCGAGAGCGGCATCAATAGCCGAGATGAAGTCGTGCGACTTCTCCGTGCCGGTGCCCGAGCCTTTCTCGTGGGTGAGTCGCTCATGCGGGAAAAGGACTTCGGCCGAAAACTCCGGGAACTCAGGGGACGTGATTAAAAGATCGTTATTCCTGTTTCCCTGTTTTGTTATTCCCTTTTGTTTCGAATCAAAATTGTCATTCACGAGTGGTTCTTTCGGGGATGACAGACGTTTTTATCATCGGTTCAGATTGCGCTGAATAGTTACTCCCAATTTTCCCAAGGAGAGGTCATGATAACGAAAATCCTGCTTCCCGAAGATCAGATTCCGAAACAGTGGTACAACATCATCCCCGACATGCCCGGTCCGCTGGCGCCGGTGATCAATCCCCGGACCATGCAACCGGTTACCCCGGAAGACCTGCTCCCGATTTTTCCCATGGCACTGATCGAGCAGGAGGTTTCCCAAGAGCGCTGGATAGATATCCCCGACGAGGTCAGGGACATCTATCGTCTCTGGCGACCGACGCCGCTTTTTCGCGCCCATCGTCTCGAAAAGGCCTTGGGTACCCCGGCCAGGATTTATTTCAAACATGAAGGTGTTTCTCCTGCCGGCTCCCACAAACCGAACAGCGCCATTCCCCAGGCCTGGTACAACAAGCAGGCCGGCATTCGCCGTCTTGCCACCGAGACCGGTGCCGGGCAGTGGGGCAGTTCACTGGCCCTGGCCTGCAGTTTTTTCGGCATGGAATGTACTGTCTACATGGTCAAGGTTTCCTGCACCCAGAAGCCGTACCGCAAAAGTATGATGCAGCTCTGGGGCGCCAAGGTTATTCCTTCACCTTCCGAGTTCACCAATGCCGGTCGGGCCATTCTCGCCCACGATCCGGACAACCTCGGCAGCCTGGGGATTGCGATCTCGGAAGCGGTTGAGGATGCCGCAACCCATGACGATACCAGTTACGCCCTTGGCAGCGTTCTGAACCATGTCTGCCTCCACCAGACCGTCATCGGCCAGGAGGCCAAGGCGCAGATGGAGATTGCCGGTCATTATCCCGATGTGGTGATTGCCTGTTGCGGTGGCGGCTCGAACTTCGCCGGGCTGTCGTTTCCCTTCATTGCCGACCGTGCAACCGGTAAAAAAGTCCGCTGCGTAGCGGTGGAGCCTGCGTCCTGTCCGACGCTCACCAAGGGTGTCTATGCTTATGATTACGGGGATACGGCGAAGATGGCGCCGATTTCTCTGATGTATACGCTGGGGCATGATTTCATGCCGCCAGGTATCCATGCTGGCGGCCTGCGCTATCATGGTGAATCTCCCCTGGTTTCCCAGTTGTGCCATGCCGGCGAGATCGAGGCAAAATCCTACACCCAGAATGCCTGCTTTGAGGCGGCACTGTTGTTTTCCCGCAGCGAGGGCATTATCCCGGCACCGGAATCATCCCATGCCATCCGTGCCGCCATCGACGAGGCGGTCCTGGCAAAAGAGGAAGGAAAGGAAAAAACCATCCTCTTCGGACTCTCGGGACATGGGCAGCTGGACATGGGCGCCTACGATGCCTATCTTTCCGGGGCACTGGAGGATTACGAATATCCGGCGGCGAAAATCCGCGAAGCGCTCGATCGTCTTCCCAAAGTGTCCCTCTAGCTGCGAAGTTTTTCACTGCATCTCCCCCTGCACAAATGTGTCCTGGGAGATGGTATGCAGAGCAAGGTAACCAGTTATGGTAAAAGTTAAAATCTGCGGTATTACCAACGAGGAAGATGCGCTTCAGGCGGTCGATGCCGGCGCGGATGCCCTTGGTTTCGTCTTCTATGATCTGTCGCCGCGCTGTATCTTTCATGATGCCGTCGAGCGGATCATCAAGAAGCTGCCGCCCTTCGTGGTTACGGTGGGAGTTTTCGTCAACAACCCCATCCAGTCGATCAATCTGGCGGTGGAACGCTGTGGCATCCAGGTGGTCCAGCTTCATGGGGACGAAACGCCGAACTTCTGCAGGGGCTTGTCCCATAAGATCGTCAAGGCCTTCCGGATCCGTGACATCACGAGCCTTGAAAACATCAGAAATTACCCGGTCTCCGGATTCCTGCTTGATGCCTATGTGCCGGGTAGCTATGGCGGTACCGGCCTCACCTTCAACTGGGAAACCGCCAGGATTGCCAAACAGTATGGTCCCATCATCCTGGCTGGCGGTCTGCACGCGGGAAATGTCCGCGAGGCGGTGGAAACGGTCCAGCCCTACGCCATTGACGTTTCCAGCGGGGTCGAGGCATCGCCGGGTAGAAAAGACCATGCCAAGGTCACTGAATTCATCAAGCGGGCAAAGGGATTGTAGCGATCCGTTGCGTCACACTATGGAGGAATAATGAAGATACCGGATACTGCGGGCCATTTCGGCCAGTTCGGCGGAAAATTTGTCCCGGAAACCCTGATGCCGGTCCTGCTGGAATTGGAAAAGGCCTACCAGGAGTATAAAAATGACAGGGATTTCAAAGAAGAGTTCGCCTATTACCTGCGGGAGTACGTGGGCAGGCCGAATCCCCTATATTTCGCCGAAAAGCTGACAAAGAGGCTCGGCGGAGCCAAAATCTATCTCAAGCGAGAGGATCTGAATCATACCGGCGCCCATAAGATCAACAATACCATTGGCCAGGGGCTTCTGGCCAAACGCATGGGCAAAAAACGGGTGATTGCCGAAACCGGGGCCGGCCAGCATGGCGTGGCAACGGCTACCGTGGCGGCCCTGATGGGGATGGAGTGCGAGGTCTTCATGGGTGAGGAGGATATTCACCGCCAGTCATTGAATGTCTTTCGCATGAAACTGCTCGGCGCCACGGTCACTCCGGTACTTTCCGGCACCGCAACCCTCAAGGATGCCATGAACGAGGCGCTGCGGAACTGGGTAACCCACGTGAAGTCGACCTTCTACGTGATCGGAACAACGGCCGGCCCCCATCCCTATCCGATGATGGTACGTGACTTCCAGGCGATTATCGGTCGGGAGGCGAAGCTGCAGCACGAAAAGGCCGAAGGGCGGCTTCCTGACTATCTTGTTGCCTCGGTTGGAGGCGGCAGTAATGCCATGGGGCTGTTCTACAACTTTCTCAAGGAAAGTGATGTGCGGATGATCGGGGTCGAAGCGGCAGGATACGGCATTTCCTCCGGGAAACACGCTGCGCCTCTCTGTGCCGGTAAGGTCGGGGTGCTCCATGGTAACAAGACCTACCTCCTTCAGGACGAGGCCGGCCAGATCGCCAACGCCCACTCCATCTCCGCCGGACTTGACTATCCGGGTGTCGGTCCGGAGCATGCCTGGCTGAAGGATACCGGCCGTGCGGACTATGTCTCCATTACTGATGAAGAGGCCATGGAGGGTTTCCGTGTCCTGACCGAAGAAGAGGGTATCCTCCCGGCGCTGGAGTCGTCCCATGCCATTGCTCATGTCCTGAAGCTGGCACCGACTCTGCCCCGTGACAAGACCATCGTGGTCTGCCTCTCCGGGCGGGGCGACAAGGATATCCATACCGTTGCCGACTATATGAAGGTGTCCCTGTAGGGGACAAATCAGATTCCTTGATATTGATTGGGGCAATCCACGGATTGCCCCAACGCTTTTCACCTTACTCCTTGTCCAGGTTTTTCACGTCGATGAAAGGGATTACCCCTGACGTGACCTTGGACAGGTGCCCATCCCACTTTTCAATTGCTTTCAGGGTCGCTTCAATCTGTCTCAGCTTGACCAGGGGAGTCGTTACGTTTTCCTTCTGCAGTCGGAGTGCTTCCGCTTCGGCCCGTGCCTGGTAACCTTCTGCTCGGCGGTCTGCTTGTTTTCGATAGTAATTACGTAGTTTTGCTGGAGAGAATTCTGTTGGCGACTTGTTCGACAGTGGCAAGAAGATCCTTGAGCAGAATAGGTTTGATGATGTTCCGGGTGATCCCCAGTTTACTGGTAGCTTCGACAAACTCGGAATCCTCATTGGCGGTGGTGAAAATTATCGGGATCTGCGGGTTGACCTCACGAATCGCCTGCGACATCCTGAGGCCATCCATGACCGGCATGCGGGTGTCGGTAATGATAATGTCGGGGTTGTGTTCTTTGAATATCTCCAGGCCTTCTTTGCCGTCCTGTGCCAGGTATATGGTTGCATAGCGTGATGCGAGGATCTTGTGGATAGTCATCCTGGTGATCAACTCGTCTTCCACGTAGAGAATGGAAATTTCTATTTTGTTGTTTCGTACGTCCTTCACGTCACGTCTCCGATCCTGGCGCTGCAGTGTTGAAACCTTCTTTGCTTTGTGAACCGCTTGTTTACAGAAGTGTATTGCGTGGGCGACTTTCTTTCAGCAGGCTGACTTTTCTGCTCCAGACTGAAAGGTAAGGTTGGCTCAATGTGCTTTAACTAACCATAATTACACCTGTTTTGTCAAGGCAGGAAAGCAACGTGGAAATAATTAGAAAGGAGTTGAATATTTAGAGGGTCTTTTTGAAGCGGCTTACAGCAAAGCCGAGGATGACGAAGCCGAGCAGGAAGAGCGCAAGAAATTGCTGCCAGAGAATGGCAAATCCGACTCCCTTGAGAAAGATATCGCGAATGATGACCAGATAGTAGCGGAGTGGATTGAGAAAGGTGAGCCACTGTACTGGATCCGGCATGTTTTCGATGGGAAAGGCGAAGCCGGAGAGGAGCATGGCCGGAAAGATGAAGAAGAAGGCGCTCATCATGGCCTGCTGCTGGGTCCTGCTGACCGTGGAGATCAGAAGTCCGAAACCAAGGCTGCTCATGAGGAACAGGGCGGTTGCTCCGAAAAGCAGGGGGATGCTCCCGCGGATCGGAACGTCGAACCAGAATGCGGACACCAGGGTGATGAGGGCAACATCGATGAATCCGATCAGGATGAAGGGCACGGTTTTGCCAAGGATAAACTCGCTGCGCCGGATAGGCGTGACAATGACCTGTTCCATGGTGCCGATCTCTTTTTCTCGCACAACCGCCATGCTCGACAGGAGCATGGTGATAATGAAGACGATGTTCGCGATCACCGCAGGGACATAGTAGTTGCGGCTCTCAAGGTTTTCGTTGAACCAGGTACGGCTTTCCATTCCCACCCCACCGATCCGGTAGCTGCTTCCAAAGGCGCGCTCCGCTTGGTTCAGGCGAATCTGCTCGTTGTAGTCTGCAGCAATCTTTCCGGCATAATTTAGCACGATACCAGCGGTATTGGAGTCGGTTCCATCCAATATGATCTGCAGTGGGGCGACCCTTCCCGCAGCCAGTTCCGCACCGAAGCCCCTGTTCATCCTCAGGACGGCCTTGACCGTGCTCTGGTCGATCAATTCCTCGACTCTCTTGTCCTGTTGTACATACTCTACGATGTGAAAGTATCCGGACCCGGCGAATCGGGCGATCAGGTCCCTGCTCTCCGGGCTGTTGTCCAGGTCATAGATTGCAGTCTTGATATCCCTGACATCGGTATTGACCGCATAGCCGAAGACAATGGTCTGGAATACCGGGATAATGAAGATGATGATGCGCATCTTCGGATCCCTCAGGACCTGGATGAATTCTTTTACCAGCATGGCTTTCAGACGTTCGAACATGGATACCCTTTTCGCTGCAGTCTACTCGATTTTCTTTTGAAACTTTCGTATCGACAGTGCCAGCACCAGTACCGCGAAGACGATAAGCAGAGCCACCTGTCCGGCCATTACTCCCAGTCCCACGTCTTTCAGATAGATTCCCCGCAGAATGGCTACGAAATAGCGGGCCGTGACGATATGAGTTATCGCCTGGATGGGGGCCGGCATGTTCTCGATCGGGAAGATGAAGCCGGAAAGGAGAAACGCCGGGAGCATGGTGGCCACCAGTGCCAGCTGGCTTGCCACGAGCTGACTTTTCGCGACGATACTGATCAGTATCCCCAGGGAGAGGGCACCCACGAGGAAGACTACCGAGAGAACAAACAGCAGGGCGAGACTCCCGCGGAACGGAATGTCAAAGATGAATTCCCCCACCAGAACGGCAAGGATCAAGTCAAGGATACCGATGCTGAAATAGGGAATGAGCTTGCCGAGGATCAGCTCGGGCCCCTTGAGAGGGGTTGAAATGAGCTGCTCCATGGTTCCTGTTTCCCATTCCCGGGCAATGGTCAAGGAGGTGAGGAGTGCGGCGATGATCATCATGATGACAGCGATGAGGCCGGGAAAGATGTAGTTTTTCGAGACCATATCGCTATTGAACCAGACACGTGGCCTCACTTCGAGCTGCGCGAGTTGCGGCTCACTTCCGCTGCCGTGTCGAATCTGGCGGAGAATGATGTCCCGGGAGAAGCCCGAGACGATACTTTGCGCATAGCCGAGGGCGTAGGTTGCGGTGTTAGGATCACTGCCATCCAGGAGCACCTGCACCGAGGCTTTGCGTCCGGAAGCGATGCGCCGGGCGAAATCAGTCGGGATGATCAGGGCAATAACGGCATCCCGGGTGTCGATGGCATGGTCGATTGTGCGGTAATTGTCCGTAGTGGTTCGAAGGGAAAAATAGCGGGACCCGGAAAAATGACTCAGCAATTCCCGGCTTTCCGGTGTATTGCTCTGATCCCAGGCAATCAGGGGAACCCTGTCCACATCAAGGGTCAGGGCATAACCGAACAGGAAGAGCAGCAGCAGGGGAATGGCGATGCCCATGCCGAGACTCCGCGGGTCGCGGATAATATGAAGGAACTCCTTTTTCGCGACCGCCTTGATGCGTAAAATATTCATATCAACCCAATCCCAGTAGAGACCCCGCCTCAGCCCTCAGGCTCCGGCGCCTAGCCCCGAATCCCCGCTCCACGATCCCTAGATCTCCAGCCCCAGATTACCCCGTAACCCTTAATCCGAATTTTTCAGCCGGCTACTTCTCAAAAACCCGCTGCGGTGCCTCCAGCCGGTCTCGCGCCTCGATCAGTGAAACAAATACGTCCTCAAGGGAGGGCAGGATTTTCTCCATGCCCTGCAGTGCAATACCCTGTCCGGCCAGTGCCTCATTAATGGAGGGCATGGCGAGGTCGGCGTTTTCGGCAACAACGTGTAACCCTCTGCCGAACAAGGCCGCATGACGGATCCCTTCAATTTTTTCGATAGACTCCATGGCTTCTTGGGCGTTTTCGCAGCTGACCTCGATCACTTCTTCCGTCATAAAGCCGGTTTTCAGTTCTTCCGGTGTTCCCAGCGCAATCAGTTGGCCGCGATAGATGAGCCCCAGGCGGTCGCAGTATTCTGCCTCGTCCATGTAATGGGTGGTGACGAAGATCGTTGTGTCCTGTTCCGCCAGGCGGTAGATCAGGTCCCAGAAGTTTCTCCGGCTGATGGGGTCGACCCCGGAGGTCGGCTCATCAAGAAAAATGACCGGAGGTTCGTGGAGTATGGCGCACCCCAGGGCCAGTCGCTGTTTCCACCCTGCGGAAAGTATGCCGGTTCTGGATGAGCGATGGTCGCGGAGCCCGGCCATTTCAAGTACCCATTCCTTGCGTTCACGCTTCTTGTCCTGTGGGATCTTGTAGATGCCGCTGTAGAAGTCGATATTCTCTTCCACGGTCAGGTCATCGTAGAGGGAGAAACGCTGACTCATGTAGCCGATGTGTTCCTTGATCCTTTCGGCACTGCGACTCACATCAAATCCGGCGACCGACCCTGAACCGCTGGTCGGGGTGAGTATTCCGCACAGCATCCGGATCGTTGTGGACTTGCCGGCGCCATTCGGCCCGAGAAAACCGAAGATCTCCCCTTTTTTTACTTCGAGGCTGACGTGGTCAACGGCAGTGAAGTCCCCGAACTTCTTGGTTATGTTTTTGAGCGTGACGGCTGGTTCACCAGTGTTCACGGGGTCTTTCCTTGCAGGAAGTCGCCCAGCTTCCGGTCTTTGTTCCATTCAATGGCCATGGGGCAATCCTCCCGTATCTGTTGTTTCCTGCAAAAGAGAAACTACCACGTCTTCAAGGGCCGGTTCCACTGCCCGCAGGGAGAGGAGGGGAACGTCCCCCTGTTCCAGGAATGCCGAGGCGGATTCTCTCGTTCTGTCAGGGTCATTTGTTACCAAATGCACCTTGTCCCCGGACAGGCTGACAGAAGCTTCAGCAAGCTTCTCCCTGAGCAGCCGGGCAGCGTTGCGCGGCTGAGGAGTGCGGAGTTCGAGAATTGTGCCGTGCATCAGTTTTTTAAGGTTAGCGGGGGTATCGCAGGCGAGGAGTCTGCCGTTGTGGATCAATCCCACGCGATTGCAGCGGTCTGCCTCATCAAGGTAGGCGGTGGAAACGAAGATGGCGACCCCTTCCTTGAGCAGGTTGTAGAGGATTCGCCAAAAATCACGACGTGAGACCGGATCCACGCCATTGGTCGGTTCATCGAGAAACAGCACCCTGGGGGTGTGTACCAGTGCACAGGCCAAGCCGAGCTTTTGCTTCATGCCTCCGGAAAGATTGCCGGCCTTTCGCTCCCGGAAAGGGGTCAGGTTGCTGAAAGAGAGCAGTTCGTCGATTTTTGTTTCGCGACCCTTACGGGGCAGGCCGTAGATATCTGCATAAAAGTGGATGTTTTCCTGCACGGTGAGGTCTTGATAAAGGCCGAAGCGCTGGCTCATGTAGCCGATCTCTTCCTTGATGGCCTCCGGTTCATCTGTCACATGGCGTCCCATCACCCAGGCGTCCCCCGAGGTGGGCTCCATGATTGCGGTGAGCATGCGCATGGTGGTGGTCTTTCCCGCCCCGTCCGAGCCGACCAGGCCAAAAAGCTCGCCCTCCGACACGGTGAGGGTCAGGGCGTCCACTGCTGTCAGGTCAGCGAACTTTTTCGTGAGATTTTTGGTTTGGATTGCAGTCATAAAAGGCCAGTTTTACAGGATGCACAGGATCTGCATGACAAGACCGATAATCAATAGCTGGACCATGACAGGCGGTCGCGCGCAAATATTCATAACGTAGGTGAAGGTTTTTTGCTTTTGGTCAGGGACGAGGCTGTTTCAATTCTTTTTATCCTGCCCATCCTCTTGGCTCGACCTGTGTAGCACTATCTCCGCATCCGCCGGCATGCCGGGCTTCAGTTCCCTGTCCCGGTTGGGAATAGTGATTTTGATGCGATAGACGAGTTTTACCCGCTCTTTTTCCGTCTGTACGCTTTTCGGGGTGAACTCCGCTTCCGGCGATATAAAGGTGATAATTCCCCGGTATTTTTTGCCGGGAAAGCTGTCGGTAGTAACGGTTGCATGCTGGCCAATCTTTATCCGACCGAGATCTGTTTCATTAATATAGGCCCGAAGCCAGACCTCATCGAGTTTTCCGATCGTTATTACCGGCGTCCCTACCGCCACCTGTTCGCCCGGCTCGATGTTTTTAGACAGGACCAGACCTTGTACCGGCGAAAGCAGTGTGGCGTAGCCCAGTCGTGTTTCCGCCAGGGCCAGGATCGCTTCGGCGCTATGGAGTCGTGCCCGAGCCTGATCGATGGTCTCCTTCCGCGGTCCGCTCTGCAGCAATTTCAGTCTTTCCTGTGACTCTTGAACGCTGGCCTGGGAACTTTCGTAGGCTGCCCGAGAGGCATCGTAGTCGCGAGCGGAGATGACTTCTTTCTGGTAGAGTTTCTTCTGGCGGCCAAAATCGATGCGGAGACGTTGAGCCTCAGCTTCAATCCGCCGAAGTGCAGCCTCGGCCTGGGCAACTTCTTCCTTGCGGTAGCCGGTTTCGAGTTCCGTCAGCTGGGCTCGGGCTGCTTGCGCCTCGGCTCTGCGGCTTGCTGCTTCCTGGAGAAGATCGGTTGGATCCAGCTTGGCAACAAGTTCACCCGGTTCCACCATTTCTCCCTCATCTACCGGCCGTTCCGTGACCCTGCCGGGAATTTTGAAGCTCACCTCTACCGAAGTGACTTCGATATTTCCGGAAACATGAATGCTGCCATCGTCGTGTTTTGTGAGGCGAAGGGCATAATAGACTGCCACTGAAAGGACGATTCCCAGGGCAAGTACGGTGATGATGAGTTTCTTGTTCATTGTCAGCTCTCCGGTGGGTGGGAAGTTCTGATTGCTGAAGTTTGCTTGTTGGCAAAGTATGGCCCTGATTTCTTTTCCTGTCAATGCGGATAGGAACTGGAACGCTTTATGCTGTTTCAAAGACAGGTAGAAAGACCTGACGTGATAAAGATCTTATAAGGTGGTGATTTCATTGAGAAGTGCTCTTATATGCGACGATGAGCCAATTCTGCGCAAAAGCCTAAAAAAAAGGCTATCCGAACTCGGTTTTGATGAAATTTTAGAATGTGGCGATGGGGTCAAGGCGGTGGAGTTGGCCTTGAGCAAGCTTCCGGATATCGTTATTCTGGATGTGGCCATGCCGCAGATGGATGGTATCTCCGCGGCGCAGGAGATCCGGAAAAAACTGAAAATACCCATTATTCTCCTTACGGCCTGTTATGATCCGGATACGGTGAAGAGGGCGGGGGAGTGCGGCATCGGGGCTTTCCTGGCCAAGCCTCTCCGCGATCAGGACCTCTGGCCGGCCATCGAACTGGCCTGTGCCCATGCCGAAGAGATCGAAGAGCTGAAAGAGCAGGTTGAGGATCTCAAGGAAAACCTGGAAACACGTAAAGTCATCGAGAAGGCCAAAGGTACGCTGATGCGTAATCACGGCCTTTCAGAGCCGGAAGCGTTTCGGAAGATGCAGAAGCTTGCCATGGACAAGCGAAAAAGCATGCGGCAGATTGCCGAGGCGATACTTCTGACGGAGTCGTAAGCCGGGAAAATCGGCTTTCAGATTCCAAAAGTCTTACTGCACCATTACCTGCATCGGGCGGCAGTTGGGGGGATCGCCTCCTGCCGACCGCCCGAAGTTTTTCACCCCGGTCGGACCGGACCCAGATCTTCTTTCGGTTTTCCCCCTCCTTTCTTAATTATTTACAATAATTGTAAAAGTTAGCTTGGCATATTCTCATGCATCGAGTAGATTAAGTGAAACTAATTGCGTTGGAGGTACAATGCTTGCCAAGGTATTCAGTAGTTCGCTCCTCGGAATCGATGCCATGCTGGTTGATGTGGAGGTGGATATTTCACAGGGGTTGCCTCAGTTTGCCACCGTGGGACTTCCCGATGGAGCCGTAAAGGAGAGCAAGGATCGGGTCAAGTCGGCACTGAAGAATTCCGGGTATGAATACCCCAGTAGAAAGATAACCGTGAACCTCGCCCCTGCCGACATCAGGAAAGAGGGCGCGGCTTTCGACCTGCCCATTTCAATCGGGATTCTGGCTGCGACCGGAGTGGTCAAGGAACAGCGGATAAAGGAATACCTCCTTCTGGGAGAGCTTTCCCTGGATGGCGGAGTCAAACCGGTCAGAGGATGCCTCTCGGTGGCAGTTGCTGCAAGACGTTCCGGTTTTAGCGGAATCATCGTGCCGCGGGAGAACGCCCGTGAAGCCGCGGTTGTGGAAGGGATTCAGGTTGTCGGGGTCGGCGAGTTGGCGGAGGTGGTGGAGTTCCTGAACGGAGCCCGGGAAATTGAGCCATGCCGGATCGATATCGGGGAGCTCTTCCGCGAAGCCGCCGGACATGGCGATGACTTTTCCGAGGTGAAAGGGCAGGATCACGCCAAGAGGGCCATAGAAGTGTCGGCTGCCGGAGCGCATAATCTCCTGCTCATCGGCCCTCCAGGTTCCGGAAAGACCATGCTGGCTCGACGGATTCCCGGGATCCTGCCGCGCATGTCCTTTGATGAGGCCATCGAAACCACCAAGGTATACAGTGTCATGGGGGTGCTGGAACGGGACCGGGCATTGATCACCCAGCGCCCGTTCCGCTCCCCTCATCACACCATTTCTGATATCGGTCTCATTGGCGGCGGCAACACCCCGCGTCCCGGTGAGGTGTCCCTTTCCCACAACGGCCTGTTGTTTCTCGACGAGCTTCCGGAATTCAAAAAGCATGTGCTCGAAGTCCTTCGCCAACCGCTGGAGGACGGCCGGGTAACCATCTCGCGAGCCTTAATGTCGATTACCTATCCCTCTCGCATCATGCTGGTTGCGGCAATGAACCCCTGCAAATGCGGCGGGAGTGGTGAAAATTCTCTGACGTGTACCTGTACGCCGCGCGAGATTCATCAGTACCGCTCCCGCATCTCCGGTCCGCTCCTCGACCGGATTGATATCCACATTGAGGTTCCCGCTGTTAAATACCGGGAGCTGTCGGACCGTTCCGAGGGGGAGAGTTCCACGGTCATTGCCGAGCGCGTTGAAAGGGCCAGGGCAATTCAGCTGGAAAGATTCAGCGGAACAAAAGTGCATTCCAACGCCCAGATGTCGCCCCGCCAGATACGCAGGTACTGCGAGCCTGATGCGGCCGGGCATCGGCTCCTGGAGCTTGTTACCGAACGGCTCGGCTTTTCCGCCAGGGCCTATACCCGCATCCTCAAGGTTGCCCGAACCATTGCTGATCTGGAAGAGGCGGAGAACATCCGCGAACAGCACCTTGCTGAAGCGATTCAGTACCGGAGCCTGGATCGAAGATCGATGTAGTTCCGGGTTCTGACCATGCAAGGCGCTCACGCGAACGGAGAGCCTGTAAGATTCCTTTCCTTACCCGACCTGGACCTCGATGCGTCTCGGTTTGGCAACTTCCGCTTTGGGAATTCGCAGCGTCAGGATGCCATTGGTGTAATCTGCCTCGGCCTTTTCGTGATCGAGACTTTCAGGAATGGAGAACTGGCGATAATAATTGGCCAACTCGAACTCCCGATACACCGCAGTACCCGGCAAGGCGTGCTGAGTTGCTGCGCCGATGGTAAGAATGCCTTTCTCCACGTTCACATTGAGAGTTTCCTTTGCTGCTCCCGGGATATCGGCGGTAAGGACAAGTCCTTGCTCCGTTTCGATGATATTCACTGCCGGGCGAATGTATTTGTCGTTAGAACGTGTCTCTTCACGAGGTTGGGCAGTTCGTTCGTTATTTCTCTCAGTCAAGCTGTTGGTTGCCATGGTGTGTGCCTCCTTTCCTGTTGCTAGGAAATTTTGATGTCAATTTTTTTCGGTTTGGCATGTTCGGCCTTGGCCAGGGAAACCTGTATGATGCCGTTCCTGCACTGGGCAGTAATATTGTTCGGGTCGATTTCTGTCGGCAGTTCAAGGGTCCGCGAGAATTTGCCGGAGCCGAGTTCGGATCGATGCACAATTTGCCCTTCTTTTTCGACAAACGGTCGACGTTCTCCGCTGATGGTTAGCGTGTTCCGGAGCACGCTAACGTCAATGTCCTGTGGATCAACGCCGGGGACCAGGGCTTCAATGTAAACATGTCCTTCATCTTCACCGAAGTTGACCAACGGAAAACGACGGCTTGCTGCCGGTGAAAGGAACGTGGGGCCATACGGTCGACTGACGCCTGCTCCGCGAAATGCTTCATCAATTTCTCTTCTCAGATTGTCCAGCTCTTTGAATACATCCCAAGTTGCCATGAGGATTACCTCCTTTCGGAAATTCGATTTCTGAGCAAAAAATAAGCACTGTTCAGGAAAAGTCAAGAGGGGCGACGAACCCTGTAACCTTCAGTAATGTCGGGCTGTTGTCTACGCCGCTTGAAAATGTGAGAGCAGGACGAGGGGAAGAGCGGAAGCGGTGGATCATGAATGGCCTCCTTACGGGACAACAATGCCCTTGAAAACGAAATATAATCTAGTATATAACGTTTGAGGTTGGCACGACTTTCTCGTCAGGTTGGACCAACAGTGTCATCGAGAGGAGTCAAAGGGAAGACTATGAGAGAATATGAAATCGGTACAAAGCTGAAAAAACTTCGTCTTGCTAAAAAAATGACCCTGAAAGAGGTGGCAGAGAAGCTTGGATGCTCCATTGCCCTGATGTCTCAAGTTGAAAATAGCAATGTTTCACCTCCCATCGCAACGCTATCCAAACTTGCGAAGATTCTCGAATTCAAACTCAGCGACCTTTTTGACCAGGAAGAGGAGGAAAAATTCGAGATAGTCAGAAAAGGGCGGACAAAAAATTACTCCCGATTCATACCGTTGCGGAGTATAAAATACCCCCATTATCACGAATCCTATTTTCGCAAAATGCCCAATAAAAAAATGACCCCCTACCTGATCAATCTGTCCGGTGACACCCTCAATACATCGGATTACAGCCATGCGGGCGAATCTTTCATCTATGTCATGAAAGGGCAATTCGAGCTTTTTCTCGGATCTCAACGGATAGTTCTCAAAGAGGGCGACAGTATTTACTTTGATACATCACTCGCACATCGCTATCGGTGTCGGAAAGGCCTGGAAGCCACGATACTCGAATTGAGGTCCGTTGCCTGACGAGTTCCTTGGCTTTCAGGTGGGTTTTACCCTTGCTGCTCTGCGGAATGCTGCCGCTTTACGGCTATATCCCCTTCATCTTCGTCTCTTTTTCGAAAAACCCCTTTCTTCTTTTTTTCGCAGTGTCTTTCTTGCCGGTGATAATCGGGGCCGGTGTTCCTGGCAGGATATTCAGAATGCTGCTATTTTTCTGTAAAGCCGGATCATTCTTCGGGCGGAAAGTCTGGCATCGGCAATCCAGCGGTGTCCTACCAGAAAATATTCTTATGGTAAAATCACCTGACACCTGCTACATCCTTTGTAATGTTTTCTACTGACAGCGTGCGAAGCCCGCATGAAACTGTTGTTGCATGAAGGGAGGAGTTCCGCGTGACCACCTACTCTACTACCAGGTTGGATGTGACCAAGGTAACGTTGGCGGTTTTATTTATCCTTTCGCTTGTTGCCGGTTGTTTCTGGATCCTGCGACCTTTTCTCAGCGGCATTCTCTGGGCTGCCATAATCGTGGTTGCAACCTGGCCGCTTATGCTGAGTCTCGAATCGCGTCTGCGCGGTCGCCGTTGGGCATCTGTCGCGATTATGACGTTTGCCCTGCTGATGATCTTTATCCTGCCTTTTTCGTTGGCGATACTCGAGATTGTAAGCCGTGGCGATGAGATCGTTTCCTGGTTCGGTTCGCTTTCCGCTTTCACCATTCCGCCGCCACCGGAGTGGCTGCGGCAAATTCCCTTTTCGGGACCTCCTCTCATGAAGCACTGGCTGGAGCTTTCCGCTCTGCACCCCGATGAGCTTTCGTCCCGCCTGGCTCCCTATGCGGGCCGCGTTGTGGGCTGGTTCGTTGCGCATGCCGGCAACGTCGGAGTCATGTTACTCAATTTTTTTCTGACGCTGGTTATTGCTCCGATCATCTATATGCATGGTGAGAGAGCGTCGTCAGTCGTGCGTCGACTTGCAAGCCGTCTCGGTGGCCCGCGTGGCGAAGAAGCAGTTCTGCTTGCAGCACGGGCGGTTCGGGGGGTGGCTCTCGGCGTTGTCGTGACGGCCCTTGTCCAGTCGGTTCTTGGCGGCACCGGTCTGCTCCTGGCCGGAGTGCCTGTTTCACTGCTTCTTACCGGGGTCATGTTCATTCTCTGCGTTGCCCAGATCGGCCCTTCTCTGGTCATGATTCCCGCCATCATCTGGCTTTTCTGGTCGGGTGAAACACTCTGGGGCTCAGTTCTGATTGTCTGGACACTCCCGGTTATCCTTCTGGACAACTTTCTGCGCCCGATGTTGATCAGAAAAGGTGCCGATCTTCCTTTAACGCTGATTTTCGCAGGGGTAATCGGCGGACTCGTTGCTTTCGGCGTGGTTGGGCTTTTTATCGGCCCGGTGATTCTTGCCGTTGCCTTCACCCTTGTCCAGGCGTGGATCAGCGAAGGGCAGGGCAAAGACGTCGAGGGGTATCAGGTTTCCGAATAAGACCGCAGGAACATTCATGGGTTTATGTAGCCATATAATCAATCGTATCGTCCGAAGGACGGAGTCCGTTCTACCGGTTTTCCAGTGGCTGCCTCACTATCGCCAGGAGTGGTTCCGTCCGGATTGTATTGCCGGCCTTACCTTGGCCGCCTATGCGGTTCCCGTTTCACTGGCCTACGCGTCCCTTGCTGGACTCCCTTCGCAGGCCGGACTTTACTGTTACCTTATTGGCGGGATAGTTTATGCCCTGTTCGGAACCTCCCGACAGGTTGCCGTGGGTCCCACCTCCGCCATTTCAATTCTAATCGGATCTGCCCTGGGTTCCATGGCGCTTGGCGGCTCGCAAGATCAGGCGAATCTTGCCATGTGTACGGCACTTCTGGCTGGTGCCATCGGTATTATCGCCTGGATGCTGCAACTTGGAAGCGTAGTCAGTTTTGTTTCGGAGACTATTCTCAGTGGCTTCAAAATCGGCGCCGGTCTGGTCATCGCTGCCACCCAGGTGCCGAAGCTGTTCGGGGTCAGCAGCGGAGGCCATGAGTTCTTTGAATGCCTTGCCGATCTGTTCCGGCATTTTGGCGACCTGAATCTCCCTTCTCTGCTGGTCGGCATGGTGAGTCTAGCCATTATTCTGCTTGGGGAAAGGTTTCTTTCCGGCCGTCCGGTGGCTCTCGGCGTCCTCGTGCTTTCCGTCGTGGCGATGCTATTCTTTCCCCTTGCTGATTTGGGCGTCAAGCCTGTCGGGATTATTTCTTCCGGGTTTCCCCATTTCGGGCTGCCTGCCGTGGCTCTAAACGATGCAAAGGGGCTGCTTGGTCTGGCTTTAGCCTGCTTTCTCCTTTCCTATGTCGAAAGTATTTCGGTGGCGCGGACCTTCGGCATAAAGCATCGCTACCAGACTGATGCAAACCAGGAGCTCCTTGCCATGGGGGTTGCCAATCTCGCGGCCGGGCTGTCCAGCGGCTATCCCCTAGCGGGCGGAATGTCGCAATCGGCAGTGAATGATAAGGCAGGAGCGAAGACGCCCCTTTCGCTGATTTTTGCCTCAGCTGCAATAGCTGTGGTATTGCTGCTTTTTACCGGGTTCATGAGCCATCTCCCCCAGCCGGTTCTTGCGGCAGTGGTTCTAGTCGCCATCAAGGATCTTATAAAGCTGAAAGAGCTGCGCCATCTCAAGCGGGTCAGCAAAATTGAATTCTATACGGCAATGGCCGCGCTTGTTGGCGTGCTGCTTTTCGGGATTCTTAAGGGCATTCTGCTTGCGGCGCTTTTTTCCATCATTCTGATGATAAAGCAGACCGCACACCCGCGAATCACTGCTCTTGGTCGTTTTACCGGCAGTGACCGATTTGGCGAGACGTCCCGTTATCCGAATGCTGAACGAATTCCCGGAGTTCTTGCCTTACGGGTGGAGGCTGCCTTTCTCTATTTCAACGTTCAGAATATCAAGGAGGAAATTCTGCGCATGATCAATCTGCAGATTCCTTCTGTGAAGCTTGTGGTCATTGACCTTTCCACCTCACCCTATGTGGATCTGGCTGGTGTACGGATGCTGAACGAACTGCATGATATTCTGGCGGAGAGCGGGATCAGCCTGAAACTGGCGGAGATGCATGGCGGTGTACGCGACTTGCTGAAGGCCGAGGGACTGATTCAGCGATTGGGTGGATTTGAGCGCAGGATGAGTATTGCAGAGCTTGTTGACCACCGATAGACCTACGGTGCGTAGCGGGAGAAAGAGCGGGAAAGGTCTGAAGCGGACTTTTTGCAGAAAGCAACAAAGAAGGGGTGCAGCAAAATGCTGCACCCCTTCTTTGTTGCCTATCCTAACCTGCCGGGAACTACATCTTGGCCAGCAGAGGAACTATCAGCAGAGAAACAATGTTGATGATCTTGATCATCGGGTTGACCGCGGGGCCGGCAGTGTCCTTGTAGGGGTCGCCGACAGTGTCGCCGGTTACTGCTGCCTTGTGGGCTTCGCCGCCCTTGCCGCCGTGGAAGCCGTCTTCGATCAATTTCTTGGCGTTATCCCATGCACCGCCGCCGGTGGTCATGGAGATGGCAACGAAGATACCGGTTACGATGGTACCGACGATCACGCCGCCGAGAGCCTTGGGACCGAGGGTGAAGCCGACGATGACCGGAGCTGCGATCGGGATCAGGCCGGGAACGACCATGGCTTTCAGTGCTGACTTGGTAACGATGTCAACACAGGCTGCGTAGTCCGGTTTGCCGGTTCCTTCCATGATACCCTTGATTTCGCGGAACTGGCGACGAACCTCGGTAACGACAGATCCGCCAGCTTTGCCGACCGCTTCCATGCAAAGTGCCGCGAAGTAGAAGGGGAGCATGCCGCCGATAAAGAGACCAACGATGATGTAAGGATCGGAAAGGTCGAACTTGATGAGTTCCTTGCCGGCGAGCGTCAAACCGTGATTCAGTTCGTCCACGTAAGAGGTGAAGAGTATCACCGCGGCCAGACCGGCGGAGCCGATGGCATAGCCTTTGGTAACCGCCTTGGTGGTGTTGCCAACTGCGTCAAGGGGATCGGTGACGGCGCGGACCGAATCATCAAGTTCGGCCATTTCGGCGATACCGCCGGCGTTGTCGGTGATCGGACCGTAAGCATCCATGGCAACAACGATACCGGTGAGGGAGAGCATGGAAACAGCGGCGATGGCAATGCCGTACACGCCGGCGTATTGGAAAGCAACGATGATGCCGGCGGAGATGACGATTACCGGAGCTGCCGTTGCCTTCATGGAAATACCAAGGCCGGCAATGATGTTTGTTGCATGACCGGTGGTAGATGCTTCAGCAATGTGCTTGACCGGACCGTATTCGGTAGAGGTGTAGTATTCGGTGATCCAGAAGATGGCACCGGTAACAACCAGTCCGACAAGTGAGGCGATGAAGATATTGATTGCCGATAAACCGGTGGGGTTGCCTTCCGGGAACATCTGCACGGTTACGAAATAGAAAGCGATAGAGGCCAGTACGCCGGATACGATCAAGCCTTTGTAGAGAGCGCCCATGATTTTCTGGCTGCCGCTGCCCAGCTTGACAAAAAAGGTGCCGAAGATGGATGCAATAATCGAGATACCGCCGAGGATCAGGGGGTATTTCACAGCGCTGTCGAAACCGTTGAACGAGATGGCGCCGAGCAGCATGGCGGCAATCAGGGTAACGGCGTAGGTTTCGAAAAGGTCGGCAGCCATGCCTGCGCAGTCGCCAACATTGTCGCCCACGTTGTCGGCGATAACCGCGGGGTTGCGGGGATCGTCCTCGGGAATTCCTGCCTCAACCTTGCCGACCAGGTCGGCGCCCACGTCAGCGCCTTTGGTGAAGATGCCGCCGCCGAGACGGGCGAAGATGGAGATCAGCGAACCGCCGAAGCCGAGGCCAACCAGCTGGCTGACGACATCTTTTATAGGTGCGCCGGGCATAAGCTTTTGCAGCACAAAGAAGTATCCGGCTACACCGAGGAGGCCCAGGCCGACAACCAGCATGCCGGTGATTGCGCCGCCCCTGAATGCCACGTTGAGGGCCTTGTTAATGCCGGACTTGGCCGCTTCGGTGGTGCGGATGTTGGCACGGACCGAAACAAACATACCGATGAAGCCGGTCAGACCGGAGAAAATTGCGCCGACGGCAAAACCGATTGCGGTTTTCGGACCAAGGGTGAAAAAGAGGATGGCAAACATGATCGCACCGACAATCGCAATGATCGAATACTGGCGTTTCATGTAAGCGCCGGCGCCCTCCTGGATCGCTGCGGCGATCTGCTTCATGCGGTCACTTCCCTGGGGGAGAGACAGTATCCATTTGGTCGAAATCAGACCATAGGCTACTGCCGCCACGGCACATGCCAGGGCGAAAACTTCTGCGTACTGTTCCATGCAATAAACCTCCTAATATTTAGCCTGGGAAGGCTGGAATTGATGCCTTTTTGTACATTTATAAGCGCCAAATAGTTATAGGAAAAGCGCATGTTTGTCAACTGGAAAGTAAGCTTTTCTTTCACTACAGACTCCGGGCTTGCACTTTCCCGCCACGTTCCTATATCATGGAAAGACTGCGGTGTAGAAGGCTTGGCCATCATCGGGAAGGATTCTGAGGAGCGTAGTTTCTGCCCGAATCCTCCTGACTTTTTACTGACCCCAGGCACGGGAGCAGGTTTTTGATGCCGTGCGGAGAGTGAATGTCAATGCTGGAAAAAAGAGTAATAACTGAACTTCAAAAAATAGCAGGTAAGGACAATGTGCTCACGGAGAAGCAGGATCTGATTTGCTATTCCTATGATGCCACCCAGATGGAGTTCCTCCCGGATGTCGTCGTTTTTCCGGCAAATGCCGACGAAGTGTCCCTGATCCTGAAACGTGCAAATGAAGAGGGGATTCCGGTTTTCCCCCGAGGAGCCGGCAGCGGATCTTCCGGCGGAAGTCTGCCGAAAGGCGGCGGGATAGTCCTCGTTACCACCCGAATGAACAGGATCCTCTCAATCGATACGGATAACCTGATTGCGGTGGTGGAGCCGGGAGTTATCACCGGGGACCTCCATGATGCGGTGGAGAAGGAAGGACTTTTTTATCCGCCGGATCCGGCTTCCCTGAGGTTTTGCACCCTGGGCGGAAATGTGGCCGAGTGTGCTGGTGGGCCTCGGGCGGTCAAATATGGTGTCACCAAAGACTTCGTTCTTGGTTTGGAGGTTGTTCTCCCGACCGGTGATGTCATTACCACCGGCGGTCAGACGGTCAAAGGCGTGGTCGGCTACGATCTGACGAAACTGCTCTGCGGCAGCGAGGGCACCCTTGGCATCATCACCAGGATAATTCTCCGGCTTCTGCCGTTACCCGAAACGCGGAAGACCATGCTTGCGGTCTTCGATTCCATTGATGGCGCTGCCGCGGCGGTTTCCTCCATTATCCGTGGCCGGATTATCCCGACCACCCTGGAATTCATGGATCACTCGGCTTTGCGATGCGTTGAGAAGCAGTTCAGTCTCGGCATACCGGCGGAAGCGCAGGCGGTTCTCATCATTGAACTAGATGGCGAGAAGGAGTTGGTGGAAAAGCAGGTCGGGCGGATCAGCGAATTGATCCGTCCTCTCGGTCTCATCAGTTTCAAGGCCGCGGCCGATGCCGCCGAGGCCGAGGAACTCTGGAAGGCCCGGCGGCTCATCTCTCCGGCGCTGAAAAAGGTGAACCCGGACAAGGTTAACGAAGATATCGTGGTTCCCCGGAGCCGGGTTCCCGAGATTGTCCGCAAGATAGAAGAAATCAGGGACAAATACGGTATCCCCATTGTCAATTTCGGCCACGCCGGTGATGGAAATATCCATGTAAATATCATGATCGACCGCAGTGTCCCGGGTGAGAGCGAGAAAGCCGAAGGGGCGGTGCGCGAGATCTTCCGGGCAACCCTGGATATGGGCGGAACCATGTCGGGTGAACATGGGGTTGGCCTCAGCAAGTCGCCTTATATTCCCTTGGAACTCTCAGAAGTACAAATTTCAACCATGAAGGCGATCAAAAAAGCACTGGATCCTAAGAATATTCTTAACCCGGGAAAGATTTTCCCGGAATGAAAAGAACCTGTTAAGTAAAACGCCAAGCCCCAATAACCTGACACCTAACACGTGACACTCAATACTATCATTTTATGGATTCTCTCAAACGTTTGGAAAATGAAATGAAGAACTGCGTGAAGTGCGGTGCCTGCCGGGCCCACTGTCCGGTTTTCACTGCCGTGGGGCGCGAGCCGGTCTCGGCCCGCGGAAAAATTGCCCTGGCGCGGTCGGCCCTTTCCGGGCAGCTGAACCTCGATGCCCGGACCCGGGAGGTCATGTCGAAATGCCTCCTCTGCGGCAGGTGTGTGGAGAAATGCGCCAATGACGTTCCCACCGATCTAATTGTTCTGGCTGTCCGGGAGGCTCTGCTTCGTAAAAAAGGAGCTACCCTTTTCAACCGGATGGTGGGGTTTCTCCTGAGGAATCGCTCCCTGCTTTCCGGGGGAGTTTCTCTCACTTCCCTATTGGGTCCCCTTCTATTCAGGAAGGTCCCGGCCAGCTCCGGGCTGCGCCTTCGTTTCCCCCTGCCTTTTATTGGAGGGCAGCGCCATTTTCCCAAGCTGGCGGCAAAGCCTTTTCTGACAAGACATCCGGAAATCATTGTGGGTGGGGCGGGCAGGCCACGGATCATCTACTTCGTCGGCTGTATGACAAATTTCATCTATCCGGAGATTGGCGAAGCTGCTGTCGCGCTGCTGAAAAGTCTCGGCTGCACGATTATTATTCCCAAAAATCAGCAATGTTGCGGATTTCCGTCACTTTCAGGCGGAGATCTGGATACCTTTCGGGAACTTGCGGAACGAAATCTCGCCGCATTGGAAAAACATCAGGCCGATTACATCATGACGGCCTGTGCCTCCTGCGGAGGGGCTTTCCACCGCATGTATCCCGGTGTGCTCGGGGACCGCTACCCTGATCTGGCGGAGCGTTTTCAAGCGCTTTCGGAAAAGGCCGTTGATGCCTCTGTCCTTCTGCAAAAACTGGGGTTACATCCGGCCTGGGGCGCCAACACTTTGACGTCAGTCACCTACCATGACCCTTGTCACCTGCGGTCCCGCGGGATTGTTCATCAGCCCCGGGAGCTTCTTCGTGCCGTGCCGGGGCTCCGCTTCGTGGAAATGCAGAAGGCGGACGCCTGCTGTGGACTTGGCGGCACCTTTACCGTCCATCATTATCGGACCTCCATGGCGATCAATAACCCCAAAACGGCGGCCATCACCTCTACCGGCGTCCAGGCGGTAGTCACCGGCTGCCCTGGCTGCATGCTTCAGCTGTCTGACGGGCTGCAGCAGGCAGGGAGCCGGACACGGGTGCTGCATACGCTGGAAATACTTGCGCGGAATCTTTCCAAAAGTTAAGCGGAATCTTATGCAATCCGGTGCTGATGATCAGTGGATTTTTCGTGATAATTGAGAAGATTGTGATTCGCAATGGTTTGCAGTCAAAATATATTTCCTTCGGGCGAACCATAGTGTTTTTATGTATAGTAAACATTTTTTTATTGACATTAGATTGAAAAAACTGAATATTTGAGCAAATATTCGTATTTTACTCAAATATCCAGTTCTTTTTTTGCAGGAGTTTACCCATGAGTGAATATAATATCGGTCCGAAATTGAAAAGTCTGCGTCTTGCAAAAAAACTCACTCTTCAGGCGGTTGCAAAAGAAACGGGGTTTTCGCCGGCCTTGATTTCCCAGATTGAAAACAACAATGTCTCTCCTCCCATCGCGACACTTTCCAAGATTGCCAAGTTCTTTGATGTAAAGATCGGTATTTTCTTTGCCGAGGCCGAGGAAGAGTGCAAATTCGAGGTGGTGAGAAAGAACGAGAGGAGAGAAGTTCCCCGGGTGATTTCTCCAACCGGCAGCCGTCATGGGTATTCCTACGAATCACTTTCCTTTCACAAGCAGAACAAGAAGATGGAACCATTCATCATAACCCTGAACGACACGGTATCCGAATACACCACCTACAGTCATGAAGGAGAGAAGTTCCTTTTCATTCTGAAGGGGACTGCCGAGGTTCTGCTGGATGAAGAACATATCATCCTTGAAGAGGGCGACAGCATCTACTTTGATTCCACGATGAAGCACCGCTTTCTTTCAAAAGATGGCTCGGAAGTGAAAATTCTTTCGGTAGTTACCCCGTAACCCTGCTGCTTGTCTTGCCAGCTCTATTGCCCCGCTAATTCTTCGTTCGTCAGATTTCTGTTCTGCAAATCTTCTTTTGATTTACATTAAATTACATTCCAGTTGGTTTTTTTTTCTTGACTTATTCTCTGGTCTACATTTACTGTTCAAACGCTTTTGTAAGGTAAGTCTTCGAACTATAAGACTTAATATAACGAACTGGGCTTGCTATCGATGCTGGACGGTTTTGCTCGGAGATTATTTGTGTGACTGTCTACTCGTGAGACTTTCTGCACGTGAATGATTCCAAGTGTAGCCAAGTACAGGGAGGAAACAAACGTGGGAATACGTGTATCTTTACTGATTTTTTTACTCATTACTCTTGCGGGATGCGCCGGAAATCCTAAGGCGACCTCTGCTCCTGAAGGATATGTTGAAATTGACAATCCGGCTCTCACCATGTCTCCAGATGCTCCCGCCACTATCTGGGTGCCCCGAAGTTATGTGGAGAGTGGTGTTCCCCGTGGTGGTGAATTGCTGGAAAAGGGCTATGAATCGATTCGCGATAATCTGACAGGCAGCGGTGAGACTTCCCGGACCGTGCAACAGACGACCGCCGCTGCTCCGGTAGCGGTACAACAGAAAAGTGCACCCGTACCTCGGGTGCAGAGCCGGATGGTAATCGTCGAGGTCGGAAAAAACGCACTTCTTCCCGCCTTCAGCGATGCACTGAAAAAAGTCTCTGCCGGGATCGTGGTCGACCCGGCCCAGGCGAGCGTGATTGCCCGCTATGCCCCTGTTGGAAGCCAACCGGAACGGTCGACGC
Organism: uncultured delta proteobacterium; assembly: GCA_963748325.1. GTDB lineage: Bacteria > Desulfobacterota > Desulfuromonadia > Geobacterales > Geobacteraceae > RPRC01. The sequence goes on from CAVVIJ010000002.1 coordinate 539,928, forward strand.
TTGCCGTAAAGCTTCAGGAAGATTTTGGCGTGAACCTGGTCCTGTTTCTTGCCGCTCCCAAAGGCATTTCACCCGGCAAGCCTCTTTCCGTAGAAGTGTATGAGGCTCACGGCGGTAGCTTTGTGAAGAGATTTGATGCATTGATCCCGGAGACCATGGCTTCGGATTCAGCGGCACTTTCTGCCGTCCTGCACAAACTGGCCCTGGATGTGCGGGAGACCGCAGCCCTGGTGCCCTGGTATGGTACGGTTGTTTCCGTTGATGCTTCCAGGGTTTACCTTAATGCCGGGAAAGAATCCGGTCTTACTATCGGCAAGGTTCTGAACATCTACCGTTCCGGGAAGGTTGTCGGAAAGCTGGGATTTGCACCTGGCCGGAAGGTTGGAACTCTGGAGATAACCGGTTTTGTCGGTACCGACGGAGCTTTTGGCATAGTCAAGGATGGAGAAAAGGCCGAGGTCTCGGATCTGGTCGGATTTGAATAATCGCCAGTTGGACTCTGTTGTTCCTGGGGTTATTTTGATGTGAAAAGTATTGCAGGCTGATGTTTTGGATTCCTTTTTATTGTTTCTCAGTTTTTTTGAGGCACACCTTACGTGTGTTCTCGTATATTCCATGTAGGGAGGCAGAAATGAAGAAAGAGATTTTGGGTTTTCTGGCCGTAGGCTTATTGCTGGCGGCTCCGGCCATGGGGCAGGAAGTTCCGCAGAACACCGAACCGGCGTATAACTGCGATTTCCAGCCATCATGTGAAGTTGCACCCGGTGTATACGGCAAGATGGCTTCACCGGTAAAGAGCAAGTTCAACCTGTCCATCGGTGGTTTTGTCAAGCTCGACTATGCCTACAACTCGGTAGATTTGGGTAACTCAGGCGCTCTCACACCTGGTAGCGGAGCTATCCCCAAGACAACCTCTACCGCAGGGCAGTCCGACCAGTCGATTTTTACCGCACGTCAGTCCCGCATCTGGTTGAAAGTGGCAGGACCCTCTTTGCTTGGCGCAAAGACCAGTGCACTTGTTGAGATGGATTTCTATGGTGACCCGTCAGCGGCAGCTGAATCTCCCCAAATCAGAATGCGTCAGGCATGGGGCGCTATTGATTGGAAAAATACCGGGATTCTCTTCGGCCAGGCCTATGACGTATTTGGGCCTATGATTTCCTCCACGATCGATTTCCGTTCAGGCGCAGCTTTTGGTGCTCCCAACAACCCGCGCGTCCCGCAGCTCAGGTTGACCCAAAAGGTTGCCCTTACTCCTGCCAATTCTCTGAAGTTGGTACTCGGTCTTCAGGACCCGAACCAGAATGCTAACAATAATGCTGTCGCAGACAATAAATTCGGCACTGCTGTGAACGTTGCTGCTCAGGCGATGTTTGTCAGCAAGGCACTTGGCGTCGCTCCAGGTTATTGGGGACTTTCCATGAAGTCTCTTACTGCCGGTGTGTTCGGCCTGATTGGCAGTGAGAAGGTTGCACTGGCAACCGGAAACAAGACCGTTGATTCCTGGGGCTACGGTGTCTATACCTTTGTGCCGGTTCTGAAATCCAAGGACGGCAAAGGCCGCGCAATGACCATGAGTCTTGAAGGTCAGGCCTACATGGCAGCCAATATGGCATTCAATAGCGCCACTGCCAGCACTTTTGTCGGAGATCCTACGAATCCTAATGCTGCAAAAGGCTACGGTTTAAACGGCCAGGTTATCTTTTACCCGACACAGGACCTGGGAATTACTGCCGGTTACGGCCGCAGGAACGCCTACAATTATGCCGACTACCAGACTACTGCTAATTTCCAGAAGTCCAGTACAAATATCTATGCCAATGTTGCCTATGATCTGAATGCAGCTATCCGTGTTGCCGCCGAGTACCAGAATGTAAACACTCAGTATGGCAATAACACGCCGGGCACCTCCGGCACCGGAACTGCAAACATCGGTCGTTTTTCCCTCATGTATTTCTTCTAGGAACAAGACCGCCGTCAATTACGCACACAAAGAAAAAGGGGAGCCTTCCGGCTCCCCTTTTTCTTTTACCACCGTCAGCCCTGAGGTGCCCGAGTAAAGCTTGAAGTTGGAAAGAAAGAGTATCTGGCCAATTGTGGTTGGTTTGGCTAGACAGCTGTTCGTCAGGACATGGCAAGCGGAGGAGGCACTTCCGGGTCGATCAGCACATCCAGCAGGGTAGGGCCTTGATGATGGGCCAATGCCTGCCAATCTAACGAATCAAAATCTTTTGCTTCCTTTATGGTGTGCGCTACGGCTCCGGTGGCCCTGGCCATCATGGCGAAATCAACCGCCGGAATGCGGTACTCGACATTTTCCGAGCCGGTAACGCGGTGTCCATGTCTGATCAGGCCATAGGCTTGGTCGTTCAGCACCACGAAGAGAACCGGTAGTTTGCGCTCCACTGCCACGGTGATCTCTTGTGCACTCATCAGGTAACATCCGTCGCCGGCAATGCAGACCGACGGAGCTCCCTGCTTTGCAAACGCTCCTCCGATTGCGGCGCCCACGGCCCAGGCCATGGTGGCGAACTCGATGGAGAGGTGGTAGTTTTCCGGTCGAGGATGGAAGAAGTAATGAATTGACCATGGTACGCTGTTGCTGTTGTCGATGAAAAAGCGGGTTTCCATGGGGAGCCGTCTGATGAGTTCGCAATAGACCTGCGGTGCCTTGAGGAGGCCGTTCTTGGCAGGACTGCAGCAATCCGGATTCCGTACTTCTATTCCGTTAGGGATGTAACTGGTTCCGGTTGCACGAGCAGGGTCAATGCTTTCTGCCTGACGGCAAGCAGGGTTGGGTTTCCCACAATGCTCATTCAAGAGTGCAAAAACGGTCTTTATCGTTCCCTGTACGTGTAAGCGTGCCATGGGTGAGCGGCTAAAGTTTGAGCGGTCATTGTGAATATGAACAAGTTTATTGTTCATGAGCACCGGATCCCACTTGCTGGTTGACCATTCCCCCAGATTTGTTCCGACGGCGAGAATCAGCTCAACCCTTTCATCTGCAAGGGCGCGTCGTGCCGAGATGTGCCCGGCGCAACCAAACACGCCACGTGATAGTGGATGGTAGGGATTGATGGCCGACTTGCCCCGTGGCGTGGTAACAATCTCTGCCTTTACGCACTCGGCGAACCTGGTGATTTCTTCCCCTGCTCCGCGGCAGTTGTGCCCGGCCAGGATGATGATTTTTCCGCCGTTCTGCAAAACAGCTCTGACTTCTTCCTTCAGGAGATCGAGAGCTGAAAGGTCTATGCAGGATTCACTGGCGGAGAGCAATGTTGCGAGGTTTTTGAAGGATGCCGGAGCGGTGGACTTTGCTGCGAATATATCGATGGGAATGCTCAGGTGGGCTGGCCCCTTCGGATTTCCGCTGGCGGTGGTCAGGGCGGCGGCCAATTTTTTTTCCAGCTGGTTGGCATGCGTCACCATGGAATTGTAGCGCGTACACGTATCGAACATACTCATGATGTCGATGCCGTCACGCGACGAGTCCTGGAAACTACCGAAACTGAAGTCGGGTATGCGGGTCTGAGAGGTGAGTACCAGCAGGGGAACCTGTTCAGCATAGGCTGATGCAACCCCGGTTATCAGATTGGTGGCTCCGGGACCGGTGGTGGAGCAGCAAACTCCAATCCTGCCGCTTTCACGAGCATAACCATCCGCTATGAATGCCGCACCCGCCTCATGTCGTGCCAGCACTGCGCGCGGTCCGCCCCGTCGCTCGCTTCTGACCAAGGCATCAAACAGGGGGCCGAGCGGGCTTCCCGGTACTCCGAATACATATTCAACTCCAAATTGTTCCAGATATTCGACGATAATGTCGCTTTGTGTCATGGTTTCTCTCCTTGGTTTGCACAGGAACGTCCACCAATATTTCGTGGGAAGGGGATAATCATAGTGTGGACGATCTTATCATTTTTTTAAACGGTCGAGCGGTGAATTTTCGTCAGGCAACAGTAAGTTTCGCGTGAGTAGAAAAACAAGCTGTTGTTTTCTCCTCAGGGAAATACTGTTATAGTAATCAAGACTGCATTCGCACCTGAGTAGTGGCAGTGCCGGTTGTCCGGTGGGGCTGCTGGACGTCGAAACTAGTAAGTGCCCGTGGAAACAATTGGACAAATTATCCTTTGTCTGCAAAGGTGAGACATTGTCATCTGTGAGAGGAGCACTATGGAAAATGGATCTTTTTCTGCAACAGAACTGCCATTACGCGACGGGCGTGTCTTTCACCTTGATCTTCTGCCTGAGGAGTTGGCCAGCCATGTAATCGTAGTGGGAGATCCTGAACGAGTTCCTTTATTTGCCGGGGAATTTCTCGAGAGCATCGAAGCTGACCGGAATCATCGCGGGTTTCGTACCATTACCGGTTATTCCCGGGAAGCGGAACAGCGTGTAACCATAACAACCTCCGGAATCGGAGCACCTTCCATGGAGATTGTCCTGAACGAACTCGTGGCACTGAATGAGTTCGATTTTTCCACCCGGAAACGTAAAGCGTCATACGAACCGCTTACTGTGGTGCGTATCGGCACCTGCGGCGGGCTTCAGCCCGAGACGGACCTTGGGACGTTGATTGTAACCGATTACGGTATCGGACTGGAAAATACCGGACTGTTTTATGATGCTGTCGCACCTGATGAAGAGTGTCGGCGTTTGGAGCGGAGAGTGCGAAGTGCGATTGATGAGGGTGTTGTTGAAGATGCACGTTTCCGAGGTCGCTTTTTCCCCTATGCGGTGCGGGCTGATTCCAGAGTGCGGGTGGCCCTGGAGCGGGAGGCGCTTCATCTCGGCGTGCCCTGTAAGCGCGGCGTTACCGTGACGAGTCCCGGGTTTTTTCTGGAGCAGGGCAGGGCTGTCGTGCGACTTGTGCCAACCGTCTCGGACCTGATTGAAAAAATCGCCGCGGTGGACACCGGGGTCGCCGGCTTGAAAATCGAGAACATGGAAATGGAAGCCAGTATACTGCTGCACATTTTTGGTGCCATCGGCTATCGTGCCGGGGCGATTTGTGCAATTATCGACAAAAAGAACGAAGGTTCTTTTCGTGCCGAATACCATGATTCCATGCGGGATGCTGCGCAGATCGTCTTACGGGCCTTTCGCGCCTTACAGTCTGCACAGCCCTGAATTGTCTGGTTATAAGGGGGGCAAGCGTGACAGAGAAAAACCTGATACATATCCGCGCCTGGTTTGCGGAATATTGCAGCACTTTTTATTCTGACAATGAAGATGATCAGCGTCATTTTGTCCTGAAAGAAGAACATACCCACAATGTCTGTGCCAATATTATCAGGGTGGCGGCTGATGAAGGACTGGAAGGGGATCGTTTGCTTCTGGCAGAGACAGCTGCGATTTTGCATGATGTGGGCAGATTCGAGCAGTACCATCAGTTCCGGACCTTTCGGGACAGTATTTCGGTGGACCATGCCGCTCTCGGGGCCGAAATAATCCGCGAAATAGACCTTCTGTCCGACCTGTTTCCCCACGAGCGGGATGTGGTCAATCATGCGGTAGAGAATCATAACGCTTTTCTGATTCCAAAGGATATTCAGGGAGATCAGCTGTTTTTCCTCAAGCTTCTACGCGATGCCGACAAGCTGGATATCTGGCGGGTATTTATCGAAAATTATGAACTGCCAGCTGAAAAAAGGTCGGGGGTCGTGGAGCTCGGTTTTCCCGATCAGTCACACTGTTCATCCGAGGTGCTGGAAAATATCGCCCGAAAGAAACTGGTGCCTCTCTCTGCAGTCCGGACGTTGAGCGATTTCAAACTTCTTCAGCTTGCCTGGGTCTACGATCTTTCCTTTAACGAGTCTTTTCGAATCGTTACCGAAAGGGATATTGTCAGAAGGCTTGCAGCAACACTTCCTGATGAAGATGGTGTTCATTCGGCCGTGGAAACAATCCTGAGCCATGTGGAAGAAAGGAACGTCGAGGGAGTTTAAGTGCTCGCGGCTTTTTCTTGTAAAAGCAACATTCCCTGTCTGTACTCTTCGGCTGCGATCGGGTGATGAAACGATGAAGAAGTTGATACTTATTCGGCATGCCAAGTCGAGTTGGAAAAATCCGGATTGCGCGGACTGCGACCGGCCCCTGACAAAGCGAGGTAAAAACGATGCCCTGACTATGGGGGCCTGGCTCAGGGATGGAAAATTTCGACCTTCCCTCATTGTTTCAAGTCCAGCGAAAAGGGCGACTGCCACCCTGAAAAGAATTGTTGCTGAAATGGGGATAGCAGAAAAAAAGATCGAGCGGCACGGGAGAGTGTATGAAGCGGACGCCCAGGACCTGCTAGATTTCGTTCGTGGCCTGGAGGATTTCCATGAAGAGGTCATGGTTTGTGGGCACAATCCGGCTTTGACTGACTTTTGTACCTGTCTTTTCGGCTGCTGTTTCGATAATCTTCCCACCTGTGCGGTAGTTGTCATTGAGCTTTTGGTGGACACCTGGGGGAATGTAACGGATGGTTGCGGGAAGATACTTTCTTGGAACTGTCCCAAGAATCTGTTGTGGAAACGCTACCCTGATGAGGTAATGCAGCATGTGGACAAAGTATAAATTCTTGACAGGAGGATTTCCAAAGGGTAGTAAGAAGAGTCTTGTGCGATAGCTTTTGCGTTTTATGATAGAGCTTTAGGTTTCGGTGATATCATCGTGGGGAACCGAACATGAAACCGTTCAATACCAGACTTAAAAACTCCTTCCGGCTGATCGACAAGGAACTGATCATTGTCTTTTTGCTGGTAGTAATCACTGCAATCATATTTTTCTTTGTCTCCAATCAACGGGCCTTCCTTAATTTCTTTTACCTCCCTGTTCTTCTCGGGGCCTATTTTTACGGTCGGCGCTATGCAACACTGGCTGCCCTTTTTTCCATAATTCTCATCGGCACCGTGGCCTATGTGTATCCCGTGACATTTACTTTTGCGGAAAACCAGGATTTAAATCGTTGGCTTGATATTGGTACCTGGGGGGGGTTTCTCCTCATTGCCGGCTACTTCATGGGCCTCTTGTATGAAAAGAAAGAGGCGGCCAGAAAAGATATTCGTAGGACCTATCATGGAGTTATCGAGATGCTTTCCCTATTAATCGACTCCGTTGATCAGCATACCCACAGCCACTCCTATCGGGTCTCCGTGCTTGCGGAGAAGCTGGCTCGGTGGTTGGGCTGCGGCGAAGAAGAGATCGAGAACATCCGTATTGCCGCTTTGCTTCATGATTTGGGTAAGATTGGTGTCAGTCGTGAGGTGCTGACCAAGGTGGGTTCACTGACTGACGACGACCGGGAACATCTCAAGGCGCATACGGTGAAGGCTGCCAGTCTTTTAAAGCCTCTCGGTGGCAGGGTGACGGATCTACTGCCTTTGATCTTAGAGCACCATGAAAAATATGACGGTAACGGCTACCATTCTCTGGTGGGCGAAGACATTCCGTTGGGGGCACGAATTATTGCCGTCGCGGATGTCTATGATGCCCTTACCTCTGATCGCCCATACCGGAAGGCGCTACCTCCCTTCTTTGCGAAAAATGAAATACTTCAGAACTCCGGGACCCATTTTGATCCGCGGGTGGTGTCGGCATTTGAAGTTATTTTCCCGACCTTGGAGATGGAAAGTCCGGTTCTACCGAGAATGTTGCATGGTTAACTCTTGTGAGAGGCTCTTTTTCGGGTGCGGTGCTGAAAATTGTATTGACAAATTTGTTGATTGCAGTTTATATAAAATAATTCCTCACTTCTTAGTCAACTAATATCCCTATCGATATCATTCCAAATCCAAAGACCACGAACCTTCAGCAACCAGACGAGAATGGGCAGTTTTTATTTCTATTTGCAGGTTTTCCATCGTTTAACCGTACAACCAGATATGATTCCATCGTCCGAATGCTTTTACGACCTTCCTCATTTTGTGAGTAACGGATATCTGTCCTGTAGAGAGTCATGATAAATACCCCTCCATGAAGAACATGTTCCTTTTCAAACGTACAGAGATTTTCACTGACAGTGCTCGCTTTTTACACTCCGATGATGCTTGGAAGGTGTGGCCCTGATGTAATGGTGCAGTGAATTTCCTGGAGCGCTTTTCGTCGCTGGATGATCTCGCCGAATGATTCGGTTCGGCGTTACTTTTATGATAATGTTTGCTTGCAGGCAGGAGAAGAAATGAATTTACAAGAGTTGAAAAGTAAAAAAATCAATGAGTTGACGGCTATTGCCAAAGGTCTCAATATCGAAGGGTCTTCGAGTCTTCGTAAGCAGGACCTTATTTTCTCCATCCTGAATGCCCAGACGGAAAAAAACGGCATGATCTTCGGTGAGGGCGTTCTTGAGACTCTCCCTGACGGATTTGGTTTTCTTCGAGCTCCCGACTATAACTATCTGCCGGGCCCTGATGATATCTATGTGTCTCCGAGCCAGATACGTCGTTTCAATCTTCAGACAGGTGATACGGTGTCCGGTCAGATACGTCCGCCGAAAGAAGGGGAGCGCTATTTTGCCCTTCTGAAGGTCGAAACGGTGAATTTCGAGCCACTTGAAGCCGTCCGTGACAAGATACTCTTTGATAATTTGACTCCTCTGTACCCACAGGAGAGGTTGAAACTGGAGACGACCCCGGACAACCTGTCGACTCGAGTCATGGATCTTATCGCCCCGATCGGTAAAGGGCAGCGTGGACTGATAGTTGCTCCTCCCCGGACCGGTAAGACGATGCTGATCCAGAACATCGCTAATTCGATTGCATTGAACCATCCCGAGGTTTACCTGATTGTCCTCCTGATTGATGAGCGGCCGGAAGAGGTGACCGACATGCAGCGCTCCGTAAATGGAGAGGTTGTTTCATCGACCTTTGATGAGCCGGCTTCCCGTCATATCCAGGTTGCCGAGATGGTTATCGAGAAGGCAAAACGACTTGTTGAGCACAAGCGCGATGTGGTGATTCTGCTTGATTCCATCACTCGTCTGGCCAGGGCCTACAATACTGTCATACCTCCTTCGGGCAAGGTTCTTTCCGGCGGTGTCGATTCAAACGCGCTCCATAAGCCGAAAAGATTTTTCGGTGCTGCGCGTAATATCGAAGAGGGAGGATCGCTTACCATTATCGCCACCGCTCTTGTTGATACCGGAAGTAAAATGGATGAGGTTATCTTTGAAGAGTTCAAGGGGACCGGCAACATGGAGCTTCACCTGGATCGCAAGCTGGTGGAAAAACGGGTTTTTCCCGCCATCGATATGAATAAGTCCGGTACCAGGAAAGAAGAATTGCTCATTGACAAGGCTGCACTTAACCGCATCTGGATATTGCGCAAGGTTCTCCATCCAATGAATGTGGTCGATAGTATGGAATTTCTTCTCAGTAAGCTTGTTGAAGCAAAGACCAACCAGGGTTTTCTCGACTCCATGAACAGGTGAAAAAACTCTTGATAAAAAAAATCGAAGATGCTAACTTTCTAAACTTCTGATGGTTCTTTAGCGGTTACATTACACAATAGAAACACGCATCGAAGCTACGATTGAAGTGTTATCGAATGAGAAGACGCAGCGGTCTGCTTTACGCAAGGAGGAAGTAATGAAAGAGGGCATTCACCCAAAATATTCTGAGGTAACGGTCAAGTGCCTATGCGGCAATTCGTTTGTGACCCGTTCCACCAAGTCCGAGATTACAACGGAAATCTGCTCGGCTTGTCACCCGTTCTTTACCGGTAAGCAGAAACTTATCGATACCGCCGGGCGTGTCGAGAGGTTCAAGAAAAGATACGGCATGTAACAGGGCCTCGGCCTGTGGATGCAAGGAGAGGGGATTTTGTCCATGGCGAAATCCCCTTATCTGTTTCCTCACTTTGCCAGCCCGCTCGGGCTATTTCTGAAAGGTTCTCATGCTGGTTACTCTCGTCCGACATACCCCGGATCCGGAACAGGCGGTCGCTTTAGCTGCGAGGCTCTGTTATTCTCCCGTCAGTATCGGCGATCTGCGGGAACGCATATCCGGTGGCGACATTCGGGGCTTTCTGGAAAAAATTCTCTCCCTCGGCCATCATTCGGTTCTTGAGCATGCCTCCTTTACCTTCGGTATCGAAGGGATTTCCCGGGTAACCACGCACCAGTTGGTGCGTCATCGGATTGCTTCATTTTCCCAACAGTCCCAGCGCTATGTCTCCCACAAGGAAATGTTTGACGTTGTCATGCCCCCGAGTATTGCGGCCGACGGCGAACTGGCCGGGAGATTTTCGGCACTGATCGGTGAAATACATCGCTTTTACGGCGAAATGGTCGAAACGGGCATCCCTGCGGAAGACGCCCGCTATGTCTTGCCGAATGCTGCCGAAACAAAGATTCTGGTTACGATGAATGCCCGGGAGCTGTTCCATTTTTTTCGCCTGCGCTGCTGCGAACGTGCCCAGTGGGAAATACGGGCCATGGCGGTGGAAATGTTGAAACTGGTGAAAGACATCGCACCGGTGATTTTCGAGAAGGCAGGACCTTCCTGTCTGGATGGGCCGTGTCCGGAAGGTGCACTGACCTGCGGCAGGATCCAACAGGTCAGAGAGTTTTTTGAGAACCTTCGCTGATGGTGAACCTCTGAGATGAGGTACGGGAAAGGTGTGCAAGGCATGGGTAAGATAAATATCGGAGGACAGGCGGTCATTGAAGGTGTCCTCATGAGAGCGCCACGCTCCATGGCTATTGCCGTGCGACGTCCCGATGGCGAGATAGTCGTGAAGCGGGATACGGTGATTCCCCTTTCGGAGAGATTTCCCTTGGTGAAGTTGCCCTTGGTAAGGGGGGCTGTAGCACTTTTCAGCTCTCTCGTCATTGGTATGAAGGCCCTCAGCTTTTCCGCAAATGAGGCGATCTCAGAAGGAGAGGAAAAGGAGGAAATGAGTTCTCTTGCAATGGGGGGAACCATTGCTGTCGCTCTCCTGTTGGGTATCCTGCTCTTTTTTATCCTTCCCCTCTTTTTGGCGAAACTCCTGGTTCCTTACATCGGCGGATCCAATATCGTTTTCAACCTGGTGGACGGATTTATTCGGGTAGTGGTGTTCCTCATTTACGTCTATTCCATTTCGCGGATGAGTGATATCCAACGGGTTTTTCAGTATCATGGGGCGGAACACAAATCCATTTTTGCCTTTGAGGCCGGGACCGGCTTGTCGGTGGAAAATGTGAAGCAATTCAGCCGGCTACACCCTCGCTGTGGAACCAGCTTCCTGCTGATCGTCATGTTGGTGAGCATTGTTGTATTTTCGTTGATTCCCAAGGCCTGGCCCTTTTATCTCAAGGCAGGATCCCGGGTTGTCCTGCTTCCTCTTATTGCCGGTTGTTCGTATGAACTTCTGAAATTGAGTGCCAAGTATGAAAAGTCACGGCTTGTTCGCCTACTTATCGCACCGGGACTGGCCCTGCAGAGGTTGACAACGCGTGAGCCGGACGATTCCCAGCTTGAGGTGGCAATCCGCTCACTGGAAGAAGCCCTTGATGAGAACGGTGACCACAAAGACGATAGAATAGTTGTATAAAGGTACGATGTATGCTGCAGAAAATTGAAGAACTTGAACGACGTTACAACGAGCTCGAATCACTTCTCTCGGACCCGGCTGTTCTTGGGAATCAGGGAGAATTCCGGAAACTCAACAAGGAGCATTCCGATCTGACCTCGCTTGTAAGCGTGTACCGAGAGTATAAGAAGGTACTTGCCGATATTGAAGGCAACCGGGAACTCATGGCCGAATCTGACCTTGAGATCCGGGAAATGGCTGAAGCGGAACTTGAAGATCTGGAGGTCCGCAGGAAAGAGCTCGAAGAGGATATCAAGCTTCTTCTCCTGCCAAAGGACCCGAATGACGACAGGAGTGTCGTGCTTGAGATCCGTGCAGGGACCGGTGGCGATGAAGCGGCACTCTTTGCCGGGGACCTGTTCCGGATGTACAATCGTTTTGCCGAGACAAACCGCTGGAAAGTTGAGATCATATCTTCATCTGAATCGGCTGTCGGCGGGTTCAAGGAAATCATTGCCCTGGTGGAAGGGGTGGGCGTCTATGCCCGGCTCAAGTATGAGTCAGGAACGCATCGGGTACAACGGGTTCCCGACACCGAGACCCAGGGACGGATTCATACCAGTGCCTGTACCGTGGCCGTGCTGCCTGAGGCTGAGGACATCGATATCGATATCAATCCGGCTGACCTGAAGATTGACGTCTATCGTTCTTCCGGTGCCGGCGGTCAGCACGTGAACACCACCGACTCGGCAGTCCGCATAACCCATCTTCCCACCGGTATCGTCGTTGCCTGCCAAGAGGAACGAAGCCAGATCAAGAACCGTGCTAAGGCCATGAAGGTTCTGAAGTCTCGCATGCTGGATATCATGGAGAGTGAGCAGAATGCCAAGATGGCTGCTGACCGGAAACTGCAGGTCGGTAGTGGTGATCGAAGTGAGAGGATCCGCACCTATAACTTCCCCCAGGGGCGTATGACCGATCATCGCATCGGGCTTACCCTCTATCGTTTGGATGCCATCATGGCGGGTGATATTACCGAGATTGTCGATGCTCTTCGCACCCATTACCAGATGGAAGCCCTCAAGGCGCAAAGCGAAGCAGCGTAAACAGGCACAAGGAATTGATCGAGGCTATGATACTTGCGGACGGAGAATGGCTCCGGTCAGACAGGGCTTTCCCTTGAATCATCCAGCCTCCCGAGCCTGAAGTCACCTGCCGGACTTTCTATGACTGATACCTGGACAATTCTCAAGGTGCTTACCTGGACACGCGGCTATCTTGCCGATAAGGGTGTTGAGAACTCTCGCCTCGAGGCGGAATGGCTTCTTTGCGAGGCCCTCGGTATGGACCGGGTCGGCCTGTATGTCAATTTCGACAAGCCCTTATCCGATTCGGAACTTGCTGCATGCAGGGCTCTCGTGGCGCGTCGGGCGCGGCGTGAGCCCTTGCAATACATTCTCGGAAGCCAGGATTTTTACGGACTTGATTTTGAAGTTTCCCCTGGGGTGCTGATTCCTCGGCATGATACGGAAGTGCTGGTGCAGGAGGCGGTGAAGCGCTGTCCTGCCGGTGCAACCATGCTTGATATCGGGGTGGGGAGCGGCTGTGTTGCCGTTGCTCTGGCCATGTCCTGCACGGATGCCCGGATCCATGGGGTGGATGTATCTCCAAAAGCCTTGGAGCTTGCACAACGGAATGCGAACCGTCACGGAGTAAACGTGAGGCTTTCGCATGGATCGCTATTCGAACCGTTCGAGGGCCGGAAATTCGACCTGATTGTTTCGAATCCGCCCTACATTCCGACTGCGGATCTCGCTGCTCTTCAGCCTGAGGTGCGGGATTACGAACCTCGTGAAGCCCTGGACGGGGGGCCTGACGGGTTGGACTATTATCGGCGCATTATTTCTGCCGCCCCTGACTTTCTTCAGAATGATGGTTGGTTGCTGCTGGAGGTAGGTATCAGCGAAGCGCCGGATGTAACGGCAATTTTTACGATGACCGGAAAGTTTCATGAACTCTTTGCCGCTTGTGATGCAAGTGGCATCGAACGGGTTGTCGGTGGCAGAAAAAAGTAATCAGGTGTGTTTTCAGGGTTTCATTATTCTATTTAATGCGGCTGTGTTTTTCTTCAGTCTGACAGAACAGAGGTATGGCATTGGACAAGCTGGTCATCAAGGGGGGGAAAAAGCTGACAGGTGACGTGTCTGTCAGTGGGTCAAAAAATGCTGCCCTTCCCATTTTTATCTCTACCATTCTGGCTCCCGGTAGCCACGAAATAAGCAACGTTCCATTCCTGAGGGATATCAATACCACCATAAAGGTTCTCGAAAATCTTGGCGCGGAGATTCAGGGAAACGGAAACATTGTTCGCATCGACACCTCCCGGATCAGCGGCCACGAAGCCACCTACGATCTGGTCAAGACCATGCGTGCATCCGTGCTGGTTCTCGGCCCGCTTCTGGCCCGCTTTGGCAAGGCACGGGTGTCCTTGCCCGGGGGATGTGCCATCGGCGCACGACCGATCAATCTCCACCTTAAGGGCCTCGAGGCTTTGGGGGCAGAGATAACCCTTGAACATGGTTATGTGGAGGCGAAGGCAAAGAGGCTCAAAGGGGCTCGGATCAACTTCGATATTTCCACAGTGGGTGGAACTGAACAGCTTCTCATGGCTGCCGTGACTGCGAAGGGTGAGACGGTCCTGGAAAATGCCGCCCGTGAGCCGGAAATTGTTGACTTGGCAGAGATCCTGACGAAGATGGGGGCAAAGATTGAAGGTGCCGGCACCGACACCATCCATATTTGCGGTGTCAGTGAGTTGCAGGCGGTCAAACATTCCGTTATGCCAGACCGGATCGAGGCCGGGACTTTCATGGCTGCTGCTGCCATCACCGGTGGTGATATCCGCATTTACGACATGCGGCTCGATCATCTGGATGCCTTTGTCTTCAAACTTCAGGATGCCGGTGTGGAAATCAGCCACAAAAATAATGTCGTGCGGGTTAAAGGGCCGAGGAAGATCAAGAGTATCAATATCAAAACCCGCCCCTATCCCGGCTTCCCGACCGATATGCAGGCGCAGTTCATGGCTCTGATGACACTTGCCGACGGGGCAAGTGTTATCAGTGAAAATATCTTTGAAAACAGGTTTATGCATGTTTCCGAACTGTTTCGCTTCGGTGCCGACATTGTCGTGGAAGGCAATACCGCGACCGTTAAAGGCGTGAAAAAACTTTCAGGTGCTCCGGTCATGGCCACTGATCTCAGGGCCTCAGCTTCCTTGATTCTTGCCGGGCTTGCCGCTGACAATACCACCGAGATATCCCGGATCTACCATCTGGACAGGGGCTACGAGGCCATCGAGAAGAAGCTCGCGGCACTCGGGGCTGATATCAAGCGGGTTCCGGAATAATCACAGAGCCGGTCTGAAGAAGCCGGTTTTTTACTGCAGTTTTGCTGCATGGTTGTATACTGCTGCCAGATCGTTTCGTACCCAATGAAGGACCTACCATTATGACCGATTACATTACCATTGCCATTCCCAAGGGACGTATCCTGCAGGATTCCGTTGCTCTGTTCAAGAAGATCGGCATCGATTGCGATCTTCTTTTGTCCGATACCCGGAAACTTATCTTCGAGGATCCGATCCAGAAAATGCGCTATATGATTGTGCGCGCCACCGACGTTCCAACGTATGTGGAATATGGTTGTGCCGACCTGGGGATAGTCGGAAAAGATACCTTGCTGGAGCAGCAAAAGGATCTCTATGAGCCTCTCGACTTGAAATTCGGTTATTGCCGACTGGTCGTGGCCGAACCGGCCGAATTGTCCCGTACCGATGACCCCTTGAGCTGGGCGAATATCCGCATAGCGACCAAATATCCCAACATTACCGAAAAATATTTCTCCGATAAGGGCGTTCAAGTTGAGCTTATCAAGCTTTATGGCTCCATCGAGCTGGCGCCGCTGGTTGGGCTTTCGGAGCGGATTGTTGACCTCGTTTCCACCGGTGAAACGCTGCTGCAGAACGGACTTGTCGAGGTGGAGACAATTGCCGAGATTACCTGCCGGTTGATCGTTAACCGAGCCAGCCTGAAGACCAGGCACAAGCGGATCACAGAAATACTGGAAGGTCTGGAAAAACATCTTTAATCTTGAGTTTCAAAGGAAATGGGATTCAACATCCTTTACTTCAGTAGCCACTGTGCGGTATGGCTGTAAACGGCCGCTGGGTGAGCTGATCAGCAACGTTGCACTGAAGGAATGTCTGTTATGAAATTTCTCAATATTCACGATGCCGATTTTGCGGAAAGCTTTGCGGCTATTCTCAAACGTTCGGAAGAGACTGACCCTCTCGTTGAGGATCTCGTTCTCGAGATCATTGCCAATATCCGTTCCCGTGGTGATGAAGCCCTGCTGGAGTATACCAGCCGTTTCGATCGTCTTGAAACCGATGCACGTGGTTTGCAGATTGGAGAGGCTGAGATCGAGCGTGCATTTGCTGCTGCGGGGAAAAAAGAGATTGCGGCCCTGCGCCATGCAGTGGAGCGGATCAGCCGTTTCCACGAGAAGCAAAAACAGAAAAGCTGGCTGGATGCGGAGGAGGAAGGAATTCTCCTTGGCCAAAAGGTCACCCCTTTAGAGCGTGTCGGTATCTATGTGCCGGGCGGCAAAGCGAGCTATCCGAGCAGCGTCATCATGAATGCCGTGCCGGCGCGGGTTGCCGGCGTTTCGGAAATCATTATGGTAGTTCCCGCCCCTGATGGCGAGATAAACCCTCATGTTTTGGTTGCCGCGAAACTTGCCGGTGTCGACCGGATATTTCGCATCGGCGGCGCCCAAGCGGTTGCCGCTCTAGCCTATGGAACTGAGACGATACCCCGGGTGGACAAGATCACCGGTCCGGGAAACATCTACGTTGCAACAGCCAAAAAATTGGTCTTCGGCCAGGTCGGCATCGATATGATCGCCGGTCCCAGTGAGATTCTCATTGTGAGCGACGGCAGCGGGAATCCTGCTCACATCGCAGCTGATCTCCTTTCCCAGGCCGAGCATGACCAGCTGGCCTCTGCCATGCTGATCACCACTGATCGCACTTTTGGTGAATCCGTTGCTGCCGAGGTGGACAGCCAACTTATGAGCCTCCGCCGTGCCGACATTGCGCGCGCGTCATGGAAAGACTTCGGTGTGATCATCGTAACCCGGGATCTTGCCGAGGCGGTCAGCTTTGCCAACAGCCTGGCACCGGAGCATCTCGAACTGGCAGTGGAAAATCCATTCGAGATTCTATCTTCGATTAAAAATGCCGGCGCGATTTTTCTCGGTCATTATACTCCGGAATCTGCCGGGGATTATCTGGCCGGGCCGAATCACACCCTACCCACTGGCGGAACGGCGCGATTTTTCTCGCCCCTGTCCGTGGACGATTTTGTGAAGAAGTCTTCGCTGATCTACTTTTCAGAGGGGGCCCTCAAGAGATTGGGGGAGGACATTATCCGTGTTGCCGAACTGGAAGGTCTCGAGGCTCACGCTGAATCGGTGAAAATCAGGATCAAGAACAGGAAAGAGTCATGAGCATTCTGCGTTCCAATATTGCCTCAATGGCTGGGTATGTGCCGGGCTTTCAACCCCCTGACGGCGAGGTTTTCCTCAAACTGAACTCCAATGAAAATCCCTATCCTCCGTCTCCGTCTGTTGTGGCGGCGGTTCTTGAGGAACTTGGCAGTGATGGCGCTTCGCTCCGTAAGTATCCCTGTGCCTCCAGCAGCCGTCTTCGCCGGATCGCCGGAGAACTCTACGGTTTTGACCCTTCCTGGGTCATCATGGCAAACGGCTCAGATGAAGTGCTGAACAATCTTATCCGTGCCTGTGCCGGAGAGGGCGAGGAGATTGCGTACGTGCATCCCTCGTATTCCTATTATTCCACCTTGGCGGAAGTCCAGGGCGTCAATGTTCGGACCTTTGGTTTGACTGATGATTTCTATATTGCCGATTTTCCGGAACGGTACGACGGCAAGATATTCTTCCTTACCACGCCGAATGCACCTCTCGGGTTTGCCTTTCCTCTTGAGTACATCGAGGAACTTGCGCAACGCTGCGCCGGGATTCTGGTTGCCGATGAAGCTTATGTTGATTTTGCCGACGACAATGCGCTGGATCTGGTCAGGAAGTACGAAAACGTGGTGGTGACCCGAACACTTTCCAAGAGCTATTCCCTTGCCGGCATGCGCCTGGGCCTGGCCATTGCCCGCCCTGAAATCATTGCCGCTCTCGATAAAATCCGTGACCACTACAACCTGGATCGACTTGCTCAGGCGGCCTGTGGCGCGGCCCTTAGCGATCAGGACTATTTCCAGGAGTGCGTCAGGAAGATTCGCGAGACCAGGGAGACTTTTTCCGAGAGGCTGCGGCAGATCGGGTATGAAGTGATTTCTTCCCACGGCAACTACGTGTTTGCCGTGCCGCCCGACCGGAACGGCCGGCGTGTGTATGAAGGTCTCTTCCAGCGTAAAATCCTGGTTCGCCATTTTTCTGACCCGTTGCTTTCGTCGGGACTGCGCATTACCATCGGTACCCGCGAAGAGATGGAATTTACGGCCGCTGCCCTCGAGGAAATCGGCTGATATCCCAAGGAGGCTCCCATGCCAAGAACCGCCGTAGTTGAAAGGGTGACGAAAGAAACACGCATTCGCTTGTCCCTCGGACTAGATGGAACCGGGGGCTCCAAGATCTGCACATCGGTGCCTTTTCTCGACCATATGCTGGACCTGTTTACCCGCCATGGATTGTTCGACCTTCAGGTCGAGGCCCAGGGGGATATCGATATCGACTTTCATCATACGGTGGAGGATATCGGCATCGTTCTTGGTGAGGCACTGAAAAAGGCGCTGGGTGACAAGGCCGGAATTCGCCGCTATGGTAATGCCACGGTACCGATGGATGAGACCCTCGCAACGGCGACAATCGATCTGTCCGGACGGCCTTACCTCTGCTTCAATGTCTCGCTGCCGAAAGTGAAAATCGGAGAGTTCGATGTCGAACTGGTGCGTGAATTCTTCCAGGCGTTCACCAATAGCGCCTGCCTGAACCTTCACCTCAACCTTTCTTATGGTGAAAACACTCACCATATTGTAGAGGCCTGTTTCAAGGCTTTTGCCCGGGCTCTTGACCAGGCGACAGGGCTCGATCCAAGGATTACCGGTGTCCTGTCAACAAAGGGTGCTCTGTAATCGCCCCGGAACGATGCCCGCTTCCTCTGTGTTCGTGGCTTTTCCTCGAGCAGGTTTACTTCCGGCACAGCAGATGGTGTACATGATATTTACGAATAAAGAAACGCGAGACAAGAGTCGTTTGCGGCCTTTGCTCGCGAAACGGGATACCAATGATAGCAATTATTGATTACGGAATGGGAAATCTTCGTTCTGTTCAGAAGGCCTTTGAAAAAGTGGGCTTCGAGGCGTTGGTGACCGATGATCCGAAAAAGGTCTTGGATGCAGACCGGGTTGTTCTTCCCGGTGTTGGTGCCTTTCGCGACTGCATATCTAATCTCGAGCAGGGTGGTTTCATCGATCCGATCCTGAAAGTAATCAGGGATGGTCGCCCTTTCCTCGGCATCTGCCTGGGGCTGCAGCTTCTTTTTAGCGAAAGCGAGGAGTTCGGGGTTCACAAGGGCTTGGATATCATTCCCGGCCGGGTGCTGCGTTTTCCCGAGGGCATGATGGAAGGCGACGAGGAGTTGAAGGTCCCGCACATGGGCTGGAATCAGATTGCGGTGAAGCGTTGTCCGCCGGCCTTTGCCGGAATCCCTGAAGGAACGAACTTTTACTTCGTGCATTCCTATTATGTCCAGCCGGACGATGCCTCGGTTATTGCCACAACAACTGATTATGGAATTGAATTCTGTTCTTCAATCTGGAAAGACAATATTGTTGCAACCCAGTTTCACCCCGAGAAGTCCCAAGAGAAGGGGCTTGCAATTCTGAAGAATTTTGGAGAGATGAAATGATTGTAATCCCGGCAATTGATTTGAAGGATGGGCAGTGTGTCCGCCTTGAGCAGGGGCTTATGGAACGGGACACGGTGTTCTGCGACAGCCCCGCGGAGCAGGCTTTGACGTGGCAGAAACAGGGTGCCGAGCTACTGCACCTGGTCGATCTCAACGGAGCCTTTGCCGGTGAGCCGAAAAATCGCTCCTCCATCGAAGAAATAGTCAGGACCGTTTCCATTCCGACCCAGTTGGGTGGTGGAATTCGTGATATCAAGACCATAGATGCCTATCTTTCTCTCGGAATCAACAGGGTGATCCTCGGAACTGCCGCGCAGAGAAATCCGGAACTGGTCAGGGATGCGTGTCGACTTTTTCCCGGTCAGATTGTCGTTGGGATCGATGCCAAGGATGGCATGGTTGCGGTGCAGGGCTGGGCCGAGGTCACTGACATCAGTGCTCGAGATCTGGCAAAAAAGTTTGAGGGTTTTGGTGTTGCAGCTGTCATCTATACCGATATCAGCCGGGACGGAATGCTAATCGGACCGAACATTGAGGCTACGCGGGCCCTTGCCGAGGCGGTTGCCATCCCGATCATTGCTTCCGGGGGCGTTTCAAAGATGGCAGACATTGAGGCCCTGATGGCCGTGGAGGAGAGCGGTGTGGTTGGTGTCATTACCGGCAAGGCGATTTATACCGGAGCCATTTGCCTGGCCGATGCGATTGCCCTGACCAAGGGACGGAAACTGTCCAGCGGAGCTAGAGGATGCTAACAAAACGAATTATTCCCTGTCTCGATGTGAAAGGTGGTCGGGTTGTCAAGGGGGTCCAATTCCTGGAACTGCGAGACGCCGGTGACCCGGTGGAAATTGCCGAAATGTATGACCGGCAGGGTGCCGATGAACTGACATTTCTTGATATTACCGCTTCTTCCGATCAGCGCGACATCATCATTGATGTGGTGCGACGAACTGCAGAGCGCGTTTTTATGCCTCTTACCGTTGGCGGCGGGGTCAGGGGTGTGGACGACATACGCCGACTGCTGAACGCCGGGGCGGATAAGGTTTCCATCAACACTGCTGCTGTTCATCGACCCGAGTTTGTTCAGGAGGCCGCAGAGCGCTTCGGTTCGCAGTGTACCGTGGTTGCCATAGATGCCCGTCGCGTGCCGGGAGAGGACCGTTGGGAGGTTTATACCCATGGCGGCCGTAATGCCACCGGGATCGATGCACTTGAATGGGCCCTGCGAATGGAAGAATACGGTGCCGGAGAGATCCTTCTTACCAGCATGGATTGTGATGGAACCAAAGACGGATACGATCTGCCTCTGACCCGGAATGTGGTCGATGCGGTTTCCATTCCTGTTATCGCCTCCGGAGGTGTTGGCAATCTGGAGCATCTGTATGACGGTTTTGTTACGGCCGGTGCCAGTGCCTGTCTGGCTGCTTCCATTTTTCATTACCGTGAGTACACGATCGGTGAGGCCAAGGAATATCTCCGGAAGAAGAAAGTTGCGGTGCGTTTATGAGCAATTCTGATAGAAAAATCACGGTGCAAGGAGAGGGCAGTGCAATTCTGGACCTCCTGTTCCAGGTTATCCAGGAACGAAAAAGCGGTTCAACCGAGAAGTCCTATACTGTCTCTCTCTTTCAGAAGGGTCTCGACACGATTCTGAAGAAAACTGGTGAAGAGGCGATCGAACTGGTCATTGCCGGAAAGGGCGGCAAGAGGGAGGAAATCATTTATGAAGCCGGCGACCTTCTCTATCATCTGCTGGTACTTCTTTCGTATTACGATATCAATCCGGAGGAAGTCTACAGCGAATTGAGCCGTAGATTCGGACTTTCCGGCATAGCCGAAAAGGAATCACGCGGATCCTGAAAAATTGTATACAAAGAAAATCTGTCAGTTTTTACTTGACAAGAGGGTCTCGAATGTTATGATGTCTAGTCTTTACGCTACCACCCCCTGTCAACGGCTTACACTCTTCATATAGATACCAAAAATTTTAATATAGGAGGGAGGGGAATATGGATGCCGGGAGTAAGGGTAAAGGAAACAGAATCATTTGAAATCGCGCTGAAAAGATTTAAGAAGCAATGCGAAAAAGCAGGGATTCTTTCTGAAGTCAGAAAGCGTGAACACTACGAAAAGCCTAGTATCAAGAAGAAAAAGAAGGCTATTGCCGCTCGTAAAAGGGCGCTGAAGAAACAGCGGAAAATTGTCGATTAAGACGCTGTTGCTCGTAAGGACTATTCTGGAGAGGATACATTGCTGTGGATCTTGCATTTTTGCGTTCCTCTCCAAATTGTATTCAAATAAGCAGCTGAATGGTGGGGGCGATCTGATGATTTGCCCCTACTTTTACTTTATGACCATACCAGAGAGTGCGGAATGAACCTCGTTGATATCCTGATCTGGGTTGTTTTACTGATATTCGCGGTAAAAGGATTCATGAAGGGGTTTGTCAGGGAGGTTTGTTCCCTTTTGGGGCTTATTGTCGGAGGGTGGGCTGCTTTAACCTACTTCCGGCCATTTGCAGGAGTACTTCAGTCCCATAGTCATATTTCCCATACCATTACGCTCTTCCTTTCTTTTGGGCTCATCTTTCTGGCGCTCGGTCTGTTTTTCTTTCTTCTCGGTTATCTGATCACCATGCTGCTCAAGGTTGTTTTTCTGGGTAGTGTGAATCGTGTCGGAGGTGTTTTTCTGGGAATTTTGCAGGGTTCTCTTTTGTTATGCATACTGTTTTCGTTGGGAACGGCCAAGCCTGCCCCTTTGAAAATCAGTGCATCCATCGAGAAATCAGCATCCGCCCGGCCCTTCCTTATCTGCGGAAAAGAGATCCTGTCGTGGTGGGTAACCGATTCAGGAGCTGCAAAAAAGGACAATACCGGCGCTTTATCTCCGAAAGTTCGGGAAAGACCTCTCTCTGGTTCGGGTGAAACTTCATAAGCGGGTGCAGTCTGTGATGATTCCTGACGAAATAATCCGGGAAATCCGGGAAAGGGCGGGTATACTGGAGGTAATTTCAGATTATGTTGCTCTGAAAAAGTCCGGTGTCAACTATCTCGGACTTTGTCCGTTTCATTCAGAGAAAACCCCTTCGTTTAATGTGAACACGGCAAAAGGAATCTATCACTGTTTCGGTTGTGGTGTCGGCGGTGATGCAATCAGTTTTGTCATGCGAATGGAAGGTCTGGCCTTTCCTGAAGCGGTCAGGTTTCTTGCTCGTAAATTCGGTGTCGTTATCCCAGAGCGCCCGATACCTGCAGCTGAAAAACGTCTTCGCGACGAGAAAGAAGTACTTTACGAGATTCACGAAATCGCCGGAAAGTTCTATGAGAATTTGCTGCAGGAGGGAGCCCCAGGCGCAGCGTGCCGTGTTTATCTCGATAGTCGCGGAGTTGACCTTGAGACCGCACGGGCCTATGGGCTTGGTTTTGCGCCGGACTCCTGGGATGCTCTGACACGTTTTCTGGAGCGAAAAAAAATTCCTCTGGCCGAAGCGGAAAAGGTCGGACTTGTACGGAGCCGGGAACGGGGCGGGTACTATGACGGTTTCAGGAATCGTCTTCTGTTCCCGATTAAGGATATCCATGGGCGCACTATCGGTTTCGGCGGAAGAGTCCTCGACGATTCCCTGCCCAAATATTTGAATTCTCCGGAATCGCCGATCTATCACAAGAGTGAAGTCCTCTTCGGTCTTGGCATGGCGAAGCAGGCACTGCGCGAAAAAGGGGACGCGTTCATTGTCGAGGGTTATTTTGATCATCTGGCGCTGTATCGATACGGTGTGCACAACGTGGTGGCAACCTGCGGTACCGCTCTGACTGATGCTCACCTGAAACTCCTCCGGCGTTTCGTGTCAAAGGTGTATCTCCTGTTTGATGCAGACAATGCCGGCAAAAAAGCGACTGTACGCTCAATGGAAAATTTTCTTCAGGAGAATTTTCCTGCACGTGTTGTACAGATGCCTGTAGGGGAAGACCCTGATACCTATCTCGAAAAGTATGGTGTCGATGCATTCGAAAGTATGGTTTCTTCTGCCTTACCCGTATTTGAGTTTTTTTTCAGGGACCTGTGCAGCCAGGAAGATATCGGCAGCGTAGAAGGTAAGGTGAAGGTGCTTGAAGAGCTGGCGCCACGACTGCGTAAAATTGCCGATGCGGTGGAAAAAGACCTGTATGTGAGGGAGATAGCTCGATTTCTCGGTATTGAAGAGCATGATGTCAGAAGGAAGATGGGGAAAGATGTTTCTTCTCATCCGCCTGTTCGTGCCGTGAAAGAACAGAAGAAGGTCGCGGCTGGAGCTGAGGAGATGCTTTTGTCTCTGATGGGCAAGTATCCTGAGGTTGTGCATCAGGTTACTGCGTTCGGACCGGCACAGATCTTTCGTGCGGAAGTGCTTCCGGTAGTTGAAAATATCATACGGCATGTTGCCGATAATAAGCGTATAGACTGGTCGGAACTTCTCGATTCGGTGGATTCGGCCGATGAGAAGAGACGTTTGGCTTCACTTTTCATTTCAGAGGACCATCTTGAAGAAATGGATGTGCGCAAGGCTTTTGAGCAGTGCCGACGCACGCTGGACCGGATAGCCTTGCTGCAAATCAAGGATCTTGGTCTCAAGCTGGCACAAGCTGAGCCTGATAGCGACTCCTACCATGAACTCTTGAAGCGGATCGATTCTCTGCGTGCGAAGAAGTCCCAGCTGAAGTAAACTAATTGTTACACAAGATTTGATTGTCTTGAAGACGAGGTGACTGGATGGCAAAAAAGAGCTTGGATGAAGTGAAGCAGTTGATCGATTTAGGGAAGGAAAAGGGTTTTCTGACCTATGATGAGGTCAATGATTTGCTTCCCCCCGATATTGTTTCCTCGGACCAGATTGATGATGTGATGAGTATGTTTGGTGAGATGGATATAGAGGTTGTCGACTCGGCTCAAAAGGTCAAAATCCCGAAGGCCAAGCTGGATCTGGAAGAGGACGAAGAGCAGGAAGGTGAGCAGGAGGAGGTTGAGTTTGAGCCTGGAGTCCTGGGCAGAACCAGCGACCCGGTGCGCATGTACCTGCGTGAAATGGGCTCCGTGTCTCTCCTGACTCGCGAAGGTGAGGTTGAAATAGCAAAGCGGATCGAGGAAGGTGACAGGGATGTTGCACGGGTTATTTACAATACCCCCATTACCGTCAAAGAGGTAATAGCTCTTGGCGACATGCTCGAGAATTTTCAGATCAATGCCGCGGACATCAGTAAAGAGGTTGAAGAAGAGGAGCTTGAAGAGGATGAAGAGGACGTTCAGAAAACCCGTCTTCTTGCCATGATAAATGATATCAGAGCCTGTGATGCGAATATGGAGGAGTTGCAGAATGCTCTATCAGGTGCTCTGGGCGACGATGAAAGGGAGCGTCTTTTTCAGGAACTGAAGGATCTCAAGGCAAGAACTGCGGAGCTCCTGAAGTCCCTGCGGCTCAAGGACCGCCACATTGAGCGAATAGCGCTGCGGCTTAAGCAGCTTTCCTTCAAAGTTGATAGGATAATGAACGAAATCCGTGAAGTGAGTAGTGACTCGAATATTCCTGTTGAAGAGCTGACGCAGCTCTGTCGTGAAACTCGAGATAATGAAGCGGCTCGAACAAAATTTCTACCCCGCCTGTCTTCTGTGCCGGATGAAGCCGTGAAAATGGAGAAAAAGCTCAGGACAGCGCAAAAGAAGCTTGAAAAAATCGAGCAGGATTCAGGTTTCCTTGCCTATGAATTGGCAAAGGAAATCAAAGGCATAGAACAGGGCGAGAGAAAAGCAAAAGATGCCAAATCGGAGCTTGTTGAAGCCAACCTGCGGCTGGTGGTTTCAATTGCAAAAAAATATACCAATCGAGGTCTGCAGTTTCTGGATCTGATTCAAGAGGGAAATATCGGCCTGATGAAGGCTGTTGACAAGTTCGAATATCAGCGTGGGTACAAGTTCTCAACCTATGCAACCTGGTGGATTCGTCAGGCTATAACCCGGGCCATTGCCGATCAGGCCAGAACGATCAGGATCCCGGTTCACATGATCGAGACAATCAATAAGCTTATTCGCACCAGTCGGCAACTTGTTCAGGAGATCGGGCGTGAACCTTCACCCGAGGAGATTGCCGAAAGGATGAATCTGCCCCTTGACAAGGTTCGCAAGGTCCTGAAGATTGCCAAGGAGCCTATCTCCCTGGAAACACCGATTGGTGAAGAAGAAGATTCTCACCTTGGTGATTTTATCGAAGACAAAGGCGTCGTCTCTCCCTTGGAAGCCGTTATCAAGGCAAATCTTTCCGAGCAGACGGCCCGGGTTCTTTCCAGCCTGACGCCACGGGAGGAGAAGGTTTTGCGGATGCGTTTCGGCATCGGTGAGAAGAGCGACCATACCCTTGAGGAAGTTGGCCAGAATTTTGAGGTTACCAGGGAGAGGATTCGCCAGATTGAGGCAAAAGCCCTGCGCAAACTTCGACATCCAAGTCGAAGCAAGAAGTTGAAGAGCTTTGTTGAATAGGTTTTGATAAAACAGAAATAGAGCCGCGTCGATATCATCGGTGCGGCTTTTTTATATTCCGGAACATTGAACAAAAGGGGTAGATGGTAATGAATCGTGAGTTCTTTGCCACGGCGGCAAAAGGTTTGGAAGAAATTGTAGCCAAAGAGTTGCTGATACTGGGAATTACGGATAGTGCCGTTGAGACAGGCGGTGTCCGTTTTTCTGGCGACATGGCGGCGTGCTATCGGGCAAACCTCTGGTTGCGCACGGCAAATCGTATCCTGATGCCGCTTATCAGGTTCCATTGTGCTTCTCCACAGCAACTTTATGATGGGGTGTGCACAATCCCCTGGACATCGTATCTGACTCCGGATATGACCCTTGCCGTTGTTTGTAACCTGAGGGATTCCTCGTTGACTCACTCCGGTTTTGTCGCACTGAAAACGAAGGACGCAATTGTGGACTCTATTCGTGATCATTGCGGAAGACGGCCCAATGTGAGTGCGCGTAACCCCGATTTGCTCGTAAATATCCACCTGTTTCGAAATCAATGTACCGTCAGTCTGGATACTTCAGGCGTTGGTTTGGATAAAAGGGGGTACCGATTGGAAAAAGGAGAGGCACCTTTACGGGAAACACTGGCTGCTGCGATAGTGGCGCTGTCCGGATGGGATGGTACGGTGCCGCTGGTGGATCCGATGTGTGGATCCGGGACGATTCCTATTGAAGCGGCGTTACTTGCTACTGAACGCCCCCCTGGATTAACGCGTCCGGGTTTTGGTTTCCAGCGTTGGCCCGGTTATGATGCCACAGTCTGGCAGG
This sequence comes from uncultured delta proteobacterium, assembly GCA_963748325.1. Lineage (GTDB taxonomy): Bacteria > Desulfobacterota > Desulfuromonadia > Geobacterales > Geobacteraceae > RPRC01. The sequence continues at coordinate 566,734 of CAVVIJ010000002.1, forward strand.
ATGTCCTGACAGAAGCCCGGACGAAAGTGCAAGAGACCGGAGGTCTCTCAATTTCCGGCTCAGATCTGGCGATCAATCCGCTTAAATATGCCAAGGAAAACTCATCCCGTGCCGGAGTCGGCCATCTGATAACATTCAGTAATTGCGATATCTCCGCGGTAGCGCCTCCCCGTCAGCCGGGAGTGCTCCTGGTCAATCCACCTTATGGCGTCAGGTTGGGTGATGTTTCGCAGCTTGAAACTCTCTATCGTCGTATTGGCGATGTAATGAAGCAGCATTTTACGGGATATTCTGCATATGTGTTGACCGGGAACCCTCAGTTGGCCAAATATATCGGGCTTAAGGCCTCAAGGCGCATTGTTTTGTACAACGGGCCAATTGAATGTCGGCTTCTTCGTTACGAGCTGTATTAAATATTGGCTGTTGCACATAAAATAGTGAAAAATCGTTTTATTGGCCAAAGCTGGCGAAGATTCCGCAGTGACCAGTCGGTGTAGCGCCCTGTAACGCTTTTGAACGGAAAACTGTTCAATAATAGAAATATGTTCTGAAAAATAACATTCCTGAAAATCCTGTATACATGAAACAGGCTTCAAGTTCCTTGGGAAGGTCGAAAAAGTGCCCCTATATTGAACATCAATAGAGTTTGTCCGGTTCGCGGAATATCTTTTCCTATTGGCACCGTAATTGCTTTCTACAAAACAACGTTTTGACAGACCACGGGTTGCATGGCCAACGGATGCTTGAGTGGGACTATCTGCTTTTGTAGCGTCGGCATCTCTTGGGTTCTGGCCGATTTTGTACTTTTTGGGAAAGGGGGGCAGGAAAGGACATTCAGTGAAGCTTGTCGTATTGTTTTTCAGTATTGACGTGAAGTATTTTTTTAGGGAAGTCATTATTTAATTCAGAGGGAGGAAGAGAGATGGCAGAAGAAACGACCTTTAGTATTGTTAATCAGGCAGTGGCAGATCCGTCAACAGTGGGATTAGCGAGTTTTGGTATTGCTCTGTTTACTCTGAGCTTTCATAACGCCGGTCTTCTTAGTGCAAACGATATGAGTATTCTCGTTCCCCTGGCTTTTGTTACCGGCCTGATACACTTTTTTGCCTGTTTAACCGGCTTCAAGAAAAATGAGCTTTTTACGGCAGTTGTTTTCGGTATTTACGGCATGTTCTGGATGGTTTATTCTTTGATAAATCTCGGTGTCGTGCTGAAATGGTATGAGCTCGATGCAAAAGCCCTGTTGATCTTCCTGATCGCGTACACAATATTTACCGCGATTATTTTTATTGCGACTTTAGTCACCAATAAAGCGGTTATATTGACACTGGCAGTGCTTCTTGCCGTATTCCTTTGCCTCGACTTCGGACTGGTAGCAGTCTTGTCCGGCCAGGAAACGAAACTTATCACTTGGGCAGGGTACTTGGGAATGGTCGATGGTCTGCTGGCCCTCTATCTGACTGCTGCTGGACTGCTTGCAACCATGTTTGGTCGTGCGGTGCTTCCCGTGGGTCCCGTCAAGTAGTAGATCTTGTAGCCAGGATGATTAGCGGCTACGTGTAGTTGGTTGCCGTACTGTTCCTGGTTGTCATGGTAGTGACAAAGCCTACTCCGCATATTGGGACGTAGGCTTTGTTGTCTCTACTGTGAAGTCATTGAACGGATGTTTGGCTTGTGTGTTATTTGAGGTTAAACTTCCGTATGGATTACGTCACGCAAAATAAACAAAGGAGCCTCATTATGCCGAAGTATGTAATTGAAAGAGAAATTCCGGGTGCGGGGGATATCAGCGCTGAGGACATGCAGGGGATTTCGCAGAAGTCCTGCAGCGTTCTCAAGGAGCTTGGACCCGAGGTGCAGTGGGTTCAGAGCTATGTGACGGAAGACAAAATTTACTGCGTCTACATTGCTCCCAATAAGGAAATGGTGTTGGAGCATGCAAAAAGAGGTGGCTTCCCGGCAAACAGCGTTGCCGAAGTGAAGCGGATGATCGATCCTACCACTGCAGAGTAGTTGTGCAAAATTTGTTGTTCTGCGCTGTCTGGGTAGAGCAGAAAGCGGTTTTCATGGGGTCTGTACCTGGTGTGTGCAGACCCCTTTTTATGTTGAAATTTGCCTTTGAGGCCCGAGTCCTTCTCTATTGACAAAGTGACAGCAGTTAGGCTAGCTTTTATTGGCCTATGGTTTGTGCGGTATCTGAACCAGCTTTTCTGTTTTTGGGGATGTTCTGGTGGTGAGCCGTCTTCGTTATATTGGATTGTTTGTGAGTGTGCTTGGGCCGTGAGACTGGCCAGAGGAGTTGGGAGAAAAATGCGTGGACCGGAGCGCGGGGCTGATTGCCTCAGAGATGTTACCATTACAAGGAATTATACCAAGTATGCCGAGGGTTCTGTTCTTATTGAGTTTGGCAACACCAAAGTAATCTGTACTGCATCGGTTGATGATGGAGTGCCTTCTTTTCTGCGAGGCAAAGGGTCCGGCTGGTTGACCGCTGAATATTCCATGCTGCCTCGAGCTACCCAGACTCGTTCATCTAGAGAGTCTTCCCGGGGGAAGGTAGGTGGTCGTACCCATGAGATTCAACGCCTCATTGGGCGCTCGTTGCGGGCGATAACGGACTTGTCGCTCCTTGGTGAGCGGACGATATTTATTGACTGCGATGTCATTCAGGCGGATGGCGGGACACGTACTGCCTCTATTACCGGTGCCTATGTGGCCTTGGCAGATGCCGTTCTGAAGCTGTGTGATGCCAAGGTTCTCCCGCGAAATCCTCTGCTTGAAGCGGTTGCTGCGGTGAGTGTCGGTGTCGTGGGCGGGGAGGTTTTGCTCGATCTTGATTATGAAGAGGATTCCTCGGCGCAAGTGGACATGAATTTTGTCATGACGTCGTCCGATCGTTTCGTTGAGGTTCAGGGAACTGCGGAAACGAAGCCGTTCGGTATTGAGGAGATGGATGCGATGCGCTCTTATGCGATGTCGGGTATCCGAAGCCTGTTTGATCTGCAGAAAAGGGTTCTTGCATCGTGAAGGAATTGCTCGTAGCCACGGGAAACAATGGGAAGCTGAAGGAAATCCGGCAAATTCTTGCCGGATTTGTCGATCACCTTTATAGCTCTGCTGATTTTCCCGATTTGCCCGAGGTGGTCGAAGATGGACTGTCCTTTGAGGAAAATGCCTGCAAAAAAGCCTTGAGTGCTGTTCGTGCAAAGGGGGTACCCGCTATTGCCGATGATTCCGGTCTGGTGGTCGATGCTTTGGGCGGAAAGCCAGGGGTGTTTTCAGCACGGTATGCCGGAGATGGAGCAAGCGACGCGGAAAATAATCGTAAGCTTCTCCATGACCTTGAAGGAGTTTCAACCAACGAGCGAACGGCCTACTTTTCCTGTGTCGTGTCACTTTGTTTCCCTGATGGGACATGCAGGATTTTTTGTGGTACATTGAATGGGTCGATTCTCAATTCTCCCCGAGGGAATGAAGGGTTTGGCTACGATCCACTATTTCTTGTTCCGGAGTATGGCAAAACACTGGCGGAACTCGATCCGGCAATAAAGAATTCCATCAGTCATCGCGGTAAGGCCATGGATGAATTGCGGCAGTTTCTCTGTGCGTTACGTGGAAAATAAAAAACTCTTGCACGACTGAATTTTCCATGGTATAAATATGCTCTTTTTGTCGGGGTGTAGCGCAGCCTGGCTAGCGCACCTGCCTTGGGAGCAGGGGGCCGGAGGTTCGAATCCTCTCACCCCGACCAAATTTGCGCCTGTAGCTCAGTTGGATAGAGCAACGGACTTCTAATCCGTAGGTCAGAGGTTCGAATCCTCTCAGGCGTGCCAATTGCATATAATTATGGTGGCTGTGGTGAAGCGGTTAACACAAACGACTGTGACTCGTTCATTCGTGGGTTCGAATCCCATCAGCCACCCCATTTAAAATGAGCCCCGTTGTCACGGGGCTTATTCATATTTACACTTGAACTGCGAGAGTGGCGGAACTGGCAGACGCACTGGACTTAGGATCCAGCGCCGCAAGGCTTAGGGGTTCAACTCCCCTCTCTCGCACCAATAAATCCAAGCAGCTGCGGAAAAATCCCCGCCTTACCGTCGATTCCAACTAGAATGCTCTTCTAAGACTTCGAATAGAGAAACTGAGAGAGGTAATTCCATGCTTATCAATATCGAGAATCTTAGCCCGGTTAAAAAGAAACTTTCCTTTGAAATTCCTTCCGATCGTGTTTCAAAAGAAATCGAGAAAGTGTACGAAGAGATTAAGAAGACTGTCTCAATCAAGGGTTTCAGAAAAGGCAAAGTACCCAGAGCCATTATTGAAAAACACTATAGTGAGAGATTGGAAGCGGATGCCTTGAAGAACCTTATCAACGATACCTATTTCAAGGCATTGATTGATAAGAAAGTTCTACCTGTTTCTCAACCGGAGTTTGAAACGGATCAATTGAAGCCGGGTGAGCCATTTAAGTATACAGCGACGTTTGAGACCGCTCCGGAGATTGATTTGCAGGAGTATAAAGGGGTCCAGGTCGAGAAACGCGTTTTGGTTGTGGATGAAAAAGTCATTGATTCGCGACTAACGGAGCTTCAGGAGGGGATGGCGCAGCTGAAGTCAGTTGAAGAGTCCCGGCCTGCGATTGACGGCGATTTTGTTTCCATAGATTTCAAAGGTTTCCTTGATGGTGTGCCTTTTGAGAGAGGCGAGGCTCAGGATTATCTGCTTCAACTGGGGTCCGGCAACTTTATTCCGGGATTTGAAGATCAGGTTGTCGGGATGTCTCCTGGCGAAAATCGGGACGTGAAGGTTACATTCCCCGCTGACTACGGAAATGCCGAGTTGGCAGGTAAAGATGTTACCTTTGAAGTGAAGCTCAAGGAACTCAAAGCCAAGGAAATACCGACCCTTGACGATGATTTTGCAAAACAGTTTGGCACTTTTGAAAACTTGGCTGAACTCAGAGCAAAAATCTCCGAGGTCTTTGAAAAAGAAGAAGAACAGAAAATTGAAAATGAGTTGCGTGACAATATCGTCAAGGCTTTGATCGAAAAACATGAATTCGAAGTGCCTGAGGCTCTGGTAGAAAAGCAGCTCAATGTTCTGATCGAAAATATGAAGCACAACCTTGCCGGTCAGAATATGTCCTTTGAGCAGATTGGAACCAGTGAGGAAAAGATCCGTGAGCAGTCGCGAAGCGTTGCGGTCAGTCAGGTGAAAGGCTCTTTACTTCTTGCGGCCATTGCCGATAAGGAAAATATTACGGTCGAAGAGGCTGAAGTCGAAGAAAAGATTCGTGACATTGCAGCTCAGGCCAACAAGGACTTCGAGGTTGTTTATGGGATTTACCAGTCAAATCCCTACGCAAAAGACACCCTGGTCATGCAGATGAGAGAAGATAAGGTTATTGATTACCTTGCAAGCCATGCTTCTGTATCAGAGGTTCAGAAGCAGCCGGAGTAATTTTTTCTTATCGGCAGGTTTGAAAGAGGCACACGTTACGGGAGGCGGTATGCTGGTACCAATAGTTGTCGAGCAGAGCGGAAGAGGCGAGCGGTCGTATGATATTTATTCCAGGCTGCTGAAGGACAGGATTATCTTCCTTGGTGGCTCCATTGACGACCAAATCGCAAACCTGATTATTGCCCAACTCCTTTTTCTTGAGGCGGAGGACCCAGATAAGGATGTTCACCTCTATATTAATTCGCCCGGCGGCGTGGTTACCTCCGGTATGGCAATTTATGATACAATGCAATACATAAAGGCGCCTGTTTCAACCATATGTGTTGGTCAGGCAGCTTCGATGGCTGCTCTCCTTCTTGCTGCGGGTGAAAAGGGCAAGCGGTACAGCCTGGCCAATTCGCGAATCATGATTCATCAGCCGCTGGGAGGTTTTCAGGGGCAGGCTACGGATATCCACATTCATGCCCAGGAGATCCTGCGTATGAAAGAGACACTGAGTAAATTGCTGGCTGATCATTCCGGCCAACCTTTTGACAAGGTGGCAAATGACACCGAGCGTGATTACTTTATGTCTGGTGCGGACGCAAAAAGTTATGGTATCATAGACGATGTAATATCGCGGAATACCGTAGCGGGAGGTTCAAAATGAACAGACGAGATGACAGATCGAATAATCTGACATGCTCGTTCTGCGGTAAGAGTCAGGACGAGGTGAAGAAACTCATAGCCGGTCCTACGGTGTATATTTGTGACGAGTGCATAGAATTATGTAACGACATTATCGCCGAAGAGACCAAGCTTGAAGAGGCAATGGGGCCGGACATCAAGAAGTTGCCCAAACCGCTGGAAATCAAGGAGGTTCTTGATGAATACGTTATCGGCCAGGAGCGCGCCAAAAAAATTCTCGCGGTAGCAGTGTACAATCACTACAAGAGAATTGAGATGGTAAAGAAACCGGGTGATGTCGAGATGCAGAAGAGTAATATCCTGCTCCTCGGTCCGACCGGTTCAGGCAAGACCCTGCTGGCTCAAACCCTCGCGAGGATACTGAAAGTTCCCTTTGCCATGGCGGATGCTACGAACCTGACTGAGGCAGGCTATGTTGGCGAAGATGTGGAAAACATTATCCTGAATCTCTTGCAGGCTGCCGATTATGATGTGGAAAAGGCCCAAAAGGGCATTATCTATATCGACGAAATTGACAAGATTGCACGAAAGTCTGATTCTCCCTCAATTACCCGGGATGTTTCAGGCGAGGGGGTTCAACAGGCCCTTCTGAAAATAATCGAAGGAACGGTTGCCAGTGTTCCTCCGAAGGGCGGCAGGAAGCATCCGCAGCAGGAATTTCTCAAGATTGATACCACTGAAATCCTCTTTATCTGTGGCGGAGCGTTTTCGGGTCTTGATAATGTGATCCAGCAGCGAATCGGGGTGAAAACTCTTGGTTTCGGTGCTGATGTTAAGAAAAAAGACGAAAAAAGAGCTGGTGAGCTGCTTTCAGAAGCGACGCCGGAAGATCTTCTCAGATTCGGATTTATCCCTGAATTCATCGGGCGCCTTCCGGTGCTTGCAACCCTCAGTGAACTTGATGAAGAAGCGATGGTCCAGATCCTTAATGAGCCGAAAAATGCTCTTGTGAAGCAATACCAGAAACTGTTTGATCTTGAACATGTGAAGCTCAAGTTTACCGATGGTTCTCTCGTGGCTATCGCCAAAGAGGCACTGAATCGTAAGACAGGTGCTCGTGGCCTTCGTTCAATACTTGAAAATGCCATGCTTGATGTAATGTATGACATTCCCTCGCAAAACCTGGTCAAGGAAGTGGTGATCCATGAGGATGTCATTTACAAGAAAGAAAAGCCGATAATCGTTTACGAGAACGTTGCCGAATCTGCCTGATAGCAGATGAGTTGAATCTGACGGCACAGACCAGAAAGAGAGGGGATCTGACAAGGTTCCCTCTTTTCTCGTGAGTCATTGTTCTGGGGACTTGCCGCAGACTTGTCAGACAAAAACATTAAAAAGAATTTCAGTTTTTTGTTATTTATATCAGTATGATAAAAACGCTTGACACTCAATGTGCCCCTTGCTATAAATAGGCTTCTTTTTTTGCTGATTCTCTTTCCAGTATTTTGGGAGGTACTACGTGACCAAGGCAGAACTTATTAGTGCAATAGCAACAGACGCAGAACTGACAAAGGCCGACGCTGAAAAAGCTCTCAATAGCCTGATTGGAGCAATTACTGATTGCTTGAAGAATGGTGACAAGCTGAGCCTTGTCGGTTTTGGTACTTTCAGTACGGTGGAAAGAGCCGCACGCAAGGGCCAAAATCCTCAGACTGGTAAAAAAATTGCCATACCGGCTTCCATTTCCCCTAAATTTAAGCCGGGAAAAGGTCTGAAGGATAGTGTTAACGCCAAGAAGAAAAAGTAACGTACCGACTGATTGTCTCCCTATCAGGTGATCTGTAGATTGTTTTATTGGCTTTACATGAAGTAAGTTAGGGGTCGTAGTTAAGTCGGTTATAACGCCGGCCTGTCACGCCGGAGGCCGCGGGTTCGAGTCCCGTCGACCCCGCCATTTACAATAAATTCGGGCGAATAGCTCAGCTGGGAGAGCGCCAGCCTTACAAGCTGGATGTCACAGGTTCGATCCCTGTTTCGCCCACCATTATTACCCAGAGTATCTTTTGTAGTTTAGTGTGTAGCGCTTGCGGGGTCGTAGTTAAGTCGGTTATAACGCCGGCCTGTCACGCCGGAGGCCGCGGGTTCGAGTCCCGTCGACCCCGCCAGAATCAAGAAAGGTCATGCGATTGCATGACCTTTTTTTGTTGGTTCAGTCGGCCTCCTTTCCTGTGTGACATCCGCCCTTTCCCTTGACTTGCAAGGTGAAAAAACTTATTCTGCATCTATCCAAGCTAATATATTCGGTTTTCTTGCATTTTTCTTCCCGTTTGCTTAGGTCAGTTGGTTCAATTTCTTTTTTTTGCCCGCTTTATTTGGGAAGCAAGGTCGTGTAACGTGAAAGTTCTGGTTGTGATTCCCACCTATAATGAATGCGATAACATTATCAGGATTGTTCCGGAAGTGCTTGCACAGGATTCAAGGATTTCCGTTCTCGTTGTTGATGATAACTCCCCTGATGGAACCGGTGATGTTGTCGAGAAGATGTCAAAAAGTGATCCACGGATTCTTGTTCTTCGGCGGGCGGGCAAACTTGGTTTGGGATCTGCCTATCGTGAAGGTTTTCGTATCGCTCTGAAAGAAGGTGCCTCTTTTATCGTAGAAATGGACGCTGATTTTTCGCATGATCCGAAAAGTCTTCCTGACTTGCTCAAGCAGGCGGAGTTCCATGATCTGGTTATCGGTTCTCGATACATGACAGGGGTCAGCGTCGTTAACTGGCCCATTCGTAGACTACTTCTAAGTTACTGTGCGTCAATTTATACCAGAATGATTACCGGACTCAAGGTCTCTGATTGTACCAGCGGGTTTAAATGTTTCAGGCGCGAGGTTCTTGAATCCATCAACCTTGATAGGGTCTGCTCTGATGGCTATTCTTTCCAGATTGAGATGAACTTCCGTTGCATGGAGAAAGGCTTCCGAATCGGTGAAGTTCCTATTATTTTCATCGATCGCCATGCGGGGACCTCTAAAATGTCGAAGAAGATCGTCCGTGAAGCGGTCCTTATGGTGTGGAAGCTGAGAATAGGCTCATTATTTAGAAGATTTTTCTGCTCTGGAGATACAAGTGATAAACGAAACCTGGGCACTATCCTGTGAAATAGCCTTTTGGGGTTGGGTAGTTTCAGCCGCGGGTTTTCTGTTTTTTTCTTTTCCCTCTCGTGGTACTTTTGCAGCTAAATCTGCCATGATTTGGGGCGGTGCATTTCTCCTTTGCTATGCTGCCTGGGGTTATGCCATGGTACGTTTCTGATTCGCGGTATGTACCAAGAAACCCCCTTGCAACGCTGATATGGGTGATACCCTGGTACGGCGCAGCCTTTTTTTCTGGATGGCGGCATTTTTTTGATTGATTTCTGTTACGCAACAGGGGCTAGAGTAGCAGCACCTTGTCCTCGACTCCTTCGCAACGAAATTCCTATATTTCTCCCGGAGCGATTTCAATGATTCAACTTCACAATGTTTTCATGTCGTATCAGGGTGATGGTGCAGCTTTGAGCAATGTTACGCTGAAAATTTCCAAGGGTGAATTTGTTTTTCTCACTGGTGTTTCCGGCGCCGGCAAGTCAACATTGATGAAACTGTTGTATGGTGCGCTGAGACCGACGCGGGGACAGGTCGTTATTGATGGCGTCAATGTAACCAATCTCCCTTCATCCCAGTTACCTTTTCTCCGCCGGAAGGTTGGCGTAGTTTTTCAGGATTTCAAGCTTCTCCCCTCCCGGTCTGTGTTGGAGAACGTCGCACTGACATTGGAGGTCATGGGCTGGGGTAAGAAGGATGTCAATAAACGTGTCTACTATGTTCTCAGGCAAATGGGTATGGAACATAAAATCAACTCTACACCACTCAGACTTTCCGGTGGGGAGCAGCAACGTGTCGCTTTGGCTCGGGCCCTGGTCAATGAGCCGAAGATTATTTTGGCAGATGAGCCGACAGGAAATCTCGATGAGGAATCCCGGGAGATAGTTCTTGCAATTCTGAAAGAGGCAAATGTCAAGGGTAGTACGGTGGTAGTTGCAACCCATGATAGAAGGCTTATCGACAGCTGTCACAAAAGGCTAATTGTTCTTGATAAGGGTCGTCTCGTGGAGGATTCCGATGTCGCGTAAGAAGGTTGCGAAACGGCCGAAACTGGCCAGAGAAGGGGTGAGAGGGCGTATCCATTATTTCGTGGAACGAGCCTTTATTAATCTCCGGCAGAATTTTTTCGTCACCCTTCTGACAATCGGGACAATTGCCCTTGCTTTTTTGATTCTCTCCCTTTCGTTGCTTATCTATGTGAACCTTGAACGCGTGACGGAAAACTGGAGCGACAGGGTGCAAGTGACCGCCTATTTCGACACCAATCTCTCCGCCAGTGATCTTGCGACCCTCAAGACGAAGATTCGGGCATTGAAAGGGACTGCTGAGGTATTCTATGTTTCGCAGGAAGAAGCGCTTCAAAGGTTCTACGGACGACTCAAGGGCCAGGAAGCGTTGTTGGAGGGGGTTTCTCCCGAAGTTCTTCCTGCCTCACTTGAGATCCATCTGAAAAAGGATAGCCGCGACAGTACGTCTGTCACCCGGTATGTGGAGCAACTCAAAAAAATACCGATGGTCAATGAAGTTCAGTACGGTGAGGAGTGGGTAAAACGATTCAGTCATTTCATGGACCTGGTCCGTTTTGCAGGAATCCTGGTGGCCGGTTTTATCGTTCTTGCCGTGGTCTTCATTGTTGCTAATACCATCAAATTGACAATTTATACCCGCAAAGACGAGTTGGAACTGATGGGACTCGTGGGCGCGACTCGTCTGTTTATCAAGATCCCTTTTCTCATCGAAGGGGTGGTGCAGGGGGTCGTTGGCGCGGCTTTGGCAATTCTTATTCTCTCAGGTGTCTATCTGGCCTTTCTGCAAAATGCCGACTTCTTCTTCACTTTTAACACGATGGAGGCGGGCCTGCTTTTTCTTCCCGTCAGCTATCTGGTCGCTTTGCTCTTTGCAGGAGCAGCACTTGGTTTTCTTGGAAGTCTCGCATCCCTCAAAAGATTTATCAGTTTGTGATCATGCCAATCAAATTACTCATACTTTTGTTCCTCATCGCCTGCATTTCCTCTCCAGCGTGGTCTGCTGATGCCAAGAAGCAGCTCCGAGGCATCAAGAATGAAATCAGGGAGAAGAAACGTCTGATCACTAAAACAACTCGGGTGGAAAGCGCTGTTTCCAGCGAACTGGAGAAAATGGACCTGAGCCTTCGGAGTAAGGAGCGAAGCCTGGCGAATCTCAATCGCAGCCTGGACTCTGTTGAGAGGGGGCTTGGGAAGACTCGCTCCGAGATCGAATCAGTCGTCAAGGATGTCGAAGCCAGAAAAAAGCTTATTCAGAGCCGTCTGGTTTCCGTGTACAAGGCAGGGGAAGTGGGAAATATCCGCTTCCTCTTTTCTTCTGAGTCATTACCGCGGATGCTGGAAAACCTCCGCTACATGAAGTCACTGTTGGAAAATGACCGCCAGCAGGTGGCTGCGTACAACGAACGGATTGAAAAGCTCAAAGAACTGAAGGCGAGCATGGAGCAGGATGTTCGCCGCAAAGAGAATCTCAAAAAGAGCATCATGCTGAAGAAGCAGGAAATTGAGGCGGATAAGGAGAATAAAGCTGCTCTCCTGCTCAAGGTACGCAGGGACAAGAAGGCTTATATAGCCTCATTGAAGGAGCTTGAGGCAAACTCCAGGCGCTTGCAGTCAATCGTAGAAAAACTTGAAGCGGCCAGAAGAAAAAGATATACTGAACAAGCGCGAAAGCGCTCTGATCATTCAAAGAGTAAAGAGGGAACTCACTTTGTCCCGCCATCCACTTCCACTGGGTTTGGTGCCCAAAAAGGCCGACTTTCCCTACCAACGCAAGGCCGAATTGTTGACTCCTTCGGAAGGCATAAACACCCTGAATTCAATTCCTATACCATTAGCAATGGAATTTCCATTGCCGCTCCCGTCGGGGCAGATGTCCGCTCAATTTATGACGGAACAGTTGTCTTCTCAAATTATTTCAAGGGGTATGGGAACATGGTTATTGTTGACCATGGTGACGGCTTTTTCAGCCTTTATGCTCACAACTCCAAAGTGTACAAACGTGTTGGAGAAAGCGTCAAGAAGAATGAACTTATAGCGAGGGTCGGAGATGTTGACTCTCCTCGCGGACCAATGCTTTATTTCGAAATCAGATACCAGGGGAAGCCGATAGATCCAGCTCCCTGGGTTCGATAGCTTTAGTTTTTATAAAACAAGTACAGTCTTGGAGGGAAAATGGTAACGAAAAGAAAAGGAAGAAAAATTGCTCTGTTTATTGCTGCCATTTCTGCCTTGGTCGTGGTCCTCGGTTTTGGCTTGCAGCACCGATGTGCCGCAGAGAGTGGAAATGACTATGAATCGATAGAGCTCTTTACCGATGTTCTCAAGATTGTTCAGAAAAACTACGTGGAAGAGGTTGACACAAAGAAACTGGTCTACGGCGCTATCAATGGAATGCTTGCGTCGCTTGATCCGCACAGTTCCTTCCTACCTCCTGATATGTATAAGGAGATGAAAATTGAAACAAAAGGATCATTCGGTGGTCTGGGAATAGAAATAACCGTGAAGGACGGTTATCTCACGGTTATTTCTCCCATAGAAGATACTCCTGCATTTCGAGCGGGAATCAAAGCCGGAGACCAGATACTCAAAATCGAAGACAAACTCACCAAGGACATGACGATTCTCGACGCGGTGAAGCACATGAGGGGCCCTAAAGGAACCAAGATCACGATTACCATCATGCGAGAAGGTTTTGATAAGCCGAAGCAATTTACCCTTGTTCGGGATATCATTCAGGTCAAGAGTGTAAAGTTCAAGACACTCGACAGTGGTTATGGTTATGTCAGAATTGCCCAGTTCCAGGAAAAGACCGACGAGGATCTTGTCAAGGCACTGAAAGCTTTGAAAAAGGAAAACGGTGGTTCTCTGAAAGGCCTCATCCTGGATTTGCGCAATGACCCCGGCGGGCTTCTTGATCAGGCCGTCAGGGTTGCGGACCATTTTATTCCCGAAGGAGAGTTGATTGTGTATACGGAGGGGCGTGACCCGAACTCCAAGATGAGGTTTACTTCCCGCAAAGGAAATAAAGAAATTGGCTATCCGATGGTAGTCCTTATTAATGGTGGCAGTGCCAGTGCCTCTGAGATCGTGGCCGGTGCCCTCCAGGATCATAATCGGGCTGTAATCCTCGGAACTCAGAGTTTCGGCAAAGGTTCTGTGCAGACGATTATTCCTCTTTCCGAGGATTCCGGACTGAGGCTGACGACGGCAAAGTATTATACTCCCAAAGGTCGTTCAATTCAGGCAAGGGGAATTACTCCGGACATCGTGGTAGAGAACGTGGAAATTACTGCTACCGAGAAGCAAGATACCTTGGGCATCCGGGAAAAGGATCTTGAAAATCACTTTGCAACGGAAGGCGGAGAGGGCAAGACCGATAAGAAGGGTCAAACGCAGCCGGATTTCAAGTTGGACAAGCAGTTCAAAGGTGATTATCAGGTTCTTCGGGCACTGGACCTGCTGAAAGGGTGGGAAATCATGAAGAACATGCAGAAGGCTGGATAGAGAGGATAGCGATCGGAAGAAAAAACATCTGAACCCCGCTGTGGGCGGTAAAACCGCATCGGGGTTCAGATGTTTAAAAGATAAACAAGAAAAATCAGATTTTTTTCTTGGCAGTGCGGCCCGGTTTTTTCGGGGCCGCTTTCTCTGCTTTCAGCTTTGCCGCCCTGACTGCACGTGCTTTTGCGAGGTTTTCAGCAAGTCCTCTTTCTTGAGCCATCTTTTTTCGGCCCTCTGAGAAATTTCTTGCAGTCAAGGGTTGGCTTGAAGGAATATTAAACTGCTTACGATACTCGCCCGGCTTTACGCCATGTGCTTGAGCGAGGTGACGGGCAAGGGTTTTCATTCCACCTCTGCCGCAGATTAGACAATAGACCTGGTCTGCCTGAAATGCTTTTTTAAGGCTCATTGTGGGTGCTTTTTTCTCTGACTCAGGCGGTGTTTCGAGAGTTGTTCCTGCTACTTCGAGCTGTTGAAGTGTAGCATATACCTTATGTATCTCTTGCAGAAGCTCCTCTGTTGTCATTTCATTAACAGAGGCATGTGATGAGACAATGTTTGCGGCAAGTTCAACCAGTGTTGCGGGCATTTTCTGTCCCTCCCTAATAGATTTATAAAAGTGATATTCTCTTATTTAAACGTAAAAATGCCTAAAATCAAGCGAAATAGCAGGAATAAATAAAAAGATACTGACTTAACAGCAGCTGTCGTTTGCTTATCTTCTGTGAAACACTCTAGTACTACCTCTTTTTACTGTAAGGGAAATGATATGCCGAAAATTGAAATTGATGAACTGAGATGCAAGGGCTGTGGCTTATGTACCATAGCCTGCCCGAAAAAATGTGTTGTCCTGAGTGAGCAGATAAATAATTATGGATATACGCCTGCGATATTAGCTGAAGCAAAACACAAATGCAGCGGCTGTGCTTTATGCGCAGAAATGTGTCCGGATCTGGCAATCTTAGTCTTCAAATAGTCTTTTGATGTGTACTTTTGTTTTTAAAAAGAGATAAGAGTAAAGACACTTTCATCACCTGTTGCGTAAAGAAGCGTCTTCGCAGCAACTGTAGTGAGATGAAAACGAAGGGCTGCGATGAGTAAAGTCCACGGGAGGATCCCTTGCCGAATCGTTTGCTGGTAAAAGGTAATGAGGCTATATGCATGGGGGCCATTGAGGCTGGCTGTCGCTACTATTTCGGTTATCCCATTACACCGCAGAATGAAATCCCGGAATTTATGTCCCGGGAGCTGCCGGGGTTACATGGTGAGTTTATACAGGCCGAGAGTGAAATTGCTGCAATCAACATGGTAATGGGAGCGGCGGCAACCGGTGTCCGGGCCATGACTTCTTCTTCCGGTCCCGGTATCTCTCTGAAATTGGAAGCGATTTCCTACATGGCTGGAATGGAACTACCATGCCTGATTGTGAATATTTCCCGCTCCGGGCCGGGGCTCGGCGGAATTGATGCTTCCCAAGGCGATTATTTCCAGGCGGTCAAAGGTGGCGGGCATGGCGGCTATCATGTCGTTGTACTGGCTCCTGCATCAATTCAGGAAATGTATGATTTGACCATGCATGCCTTTGATCTGGCGGAAATGTACCGTACGCCGGTAATGATCCTGGGTGATGCCGTTGTGGGACAGATGAAAGAGCCCCTGATTCCTCACCCGCGTCCACAGACTGAACTGCCTGCAAAGAATTGGGCTCTTCGTGGAACCGGGGGAGGGGAGCAGCGGATCGTAAAATCCCTTTTCCTTGGAGACGGTGAACTGGAGGCTCATAACTGGAAGCTGCATGCAAAATATCAACAGTTGCAGGAAAAAGAGGCTCTCTGGGAGGAGTATGAGACCTCAGGTGCATCCCTTATTGTTACCGGGTTCGGGTCGGCTGCCAGGATTGCAAAAACCGCGGTGATGATGGCCAGGGAAGAAGGCCTCAAGGTCGGGCTTCTGCGTCCCATCACGCTCTTTCCCTTCCCGGTGAAGGCCTTTTCTTCAGTAACGGCACACTGTAAGAAGGTTCTGGATATTGAGCTTAATACCGGACAAATGGTGGAGGATGTTAGACTTTCGGTCGCGCGGGATGCAGAGGTCTTTTTCTATGGCAGGCCTTCGGGCACCGGCTCGCTTCCCACTCCGGAAGAGCTTTTGGGACAGATCAAACGGTATCTTTCATAATTCTGCCATGAGTTGTTGCTCATAATGATTCAAAGGCCACCGTCGAGGTTACAAAATGCAACAGGTATTCAATAAGCCCGCAGCATTGAAAGACGTGCAAACACATTTTTGTCCTGGTTGTCACCACGGTACGATACATCGGCTTGTGGCAGAGGCATTGGACGAATTTGCCCTGCAGGATAAAACTATTGGTGTTGCATCTGTCGGCTGTTCCGTTTTTTTGTACCACTATTTCGATATAGACGTCATCGAGTCTCCCCATGGCCGTGCGCCAGCCGTTGCAACCGGGGTCAAGCGAGCCCGGCCGGACAACTTTGTCTTCACCTATCAGGGTGATGGTGACCTGGCAGCAATCGGTACGGCTGAGATAATTCACGCCGCCAATCGGGGGGAAGACATCACGGTTATTTTCGTGAACAACACCACCTATGGTATGACGGGTGGACAGATGGCTCCGACTACCCTTCTTGGGCAGAGGACCTCAACGTCGCCGTATGGCAGGCGACCGGAAAAAGAAGGTTTTCCAATCCGGGCTGCCGAGTTGTTGTCAGGATTGGATGGTGTGGCTTTTGCCGCGAGGGCGGCGGTAAACTCTCCCAAAAACCTCATGGATGCAAAGCGGCAGATAAAAAAAGCCTTCCAGTATCAGGTTGAAGGAAAGGGTTTTTCTTTTGTTGAAGTTTTGTCCGCCTGCCCAACTAACTGGGGGATGGGTGCAGTTGATGCAAATGTGCGGGTCGGGAATGAAATGTGTGAATATTTCAAACTTGGGGTTTTCAAGGATACCGCTGGTCTCTGATCTTGTCGTTTGTTGCGTCGAGGTTCAGAGGTCTTCTTTTTATGGACTGGGGGATTGCGCATGAGGCATGATTTGTTTATGTCCGGTTTCGGTGGTCAGGGAGTACTCCTTGCGGGCACTCTTTTAGCCCATGCCGCCATTATCGAAGGGAAAAACGTTTCTTTTCTACCATCGTACGGCGTTGAAAAAAGGGGTGGGGCTGCCAATTGTACAGTCGTCATTGCTGACGGTGACGTAGGCTCACCGGTAATCGGAAACCCGTCCGTCGGGGTAATTCTCAACCAATTGTCGATGGACAAATACGCCGGGAAAATAAAGACGGGAGGCATCTGCATCATTAATTCCTCCTTGGTTGATGTGAGCGACTTCAACCGGGACGATGTTGAGGTCATTGCGCTGCCAATGAATGCAATTGCACAGAAAGTTGGAGATCCCCGGATGGTCAACATGGTAGCGGTCGGGGCATATGCAGCCAGGACCGGGGTGGTTTCTCTGGCCGCTCTGGCCTCGGCTCTCACGCTCAGCCTTCCGGAGCGTAATCACAAGTTTATTCCGGCAAACATAAGGGTGCTGGAAGCGGGCGCTGCAGAAATAGTGGCTGACAGATAATAGCTTTCGGTATTGTCGTTCGTGCATTCGAAAAGGCTTGACGGGGACGTGCGACTTTGATATATACCTATTCTGCCTGTTGGGGGATCGTCTAGCGGCAGGACTGCGGACTCTGACTCCGCCAACCAAGGTTCGAATCCTTGTCCCCCAGCCACTTTAGCAACCTGATTCGAAGTTGCAGTAATTTCTGGTCCCATCGTCTAGCGGTTAGGACACTGGCCTTTCACGTCGGTAACAGGGGTTCAAGTCCCCTTGGGATCACCATATTCATTCTGAAGCCTTCGCTCCTCACCGGGATACGAAGGCTTTTTTTTGCCTACCTGCTCTTCTTAGTTGGTAACGCATGCCTACGTCAATCGTAATTTCCCCACTAGATTCTTTAGCTTTCGTGCATTTGCTGCCGGACATTTCGGCATTCTCCTGCTGCTAGCCACATGGCTATGAATGTCTGCATTGTTCTTCATTATTTTGCCTGGCTTCCCGGACATTGTTTCCCGTCTCATCTTGGCCCGTCTTCGCAACGCTACTGCTGCAGGCTACGGAGAAAGGGATGATTAGCGGTTGCTGTCGTTTTGAACCTATGTTATAAAGATGGAACCTGCGCAAAGTCTTTTTAAGAGCGGTTTTGCCGGTTTCCGGGGTGACTGGCAAATTGCTGTATCTTTGATGTAGAGTCAGGGACCGTCTGCTGTGGGAGCGGTATGGCTGCGGTTGTTTTATCCGCTGCATACGTTTACATCGTGTCCGTTTGGAGCTAGTTTATGTTGGGGATAGATAGAATAATCGAGAATGCTTTGCTGGAAGATATTCATACCGGCGACATCACCACCTTGGCGGTTGTCCCTGAAAAGCGCAGTGCCGTGGCGAGGCTGATTGCCAAAGAGTCGATGGTGTTGGCCGGTATTGATGTTGCCGCTCGGGTGTTTATCCTTGTCGATCCGGACGTGCGCTTTAAAGCCCGTTTTGCGGACGGGGAACTCTTGCGGACCGGGGATGTTATTGCAGAGATAGCGGGAGATGCGGCTTCTTTGTTGCAGGCGGAGCGGGTGGCCTTGAACCTTCTGCAAAGAATGTCAGGTGTTGCCACATTGACTGCCCGCTATAAAGAGGCGGTTGCCGGGACCGCTGCCAAGGTCGTTGATACCCGGAAAACAACCCCGGGTTTGCGTCAGTTGGAAAAATATGCCGTTCGTGTCGGTGGCGGGAACAATCATCGCACGGGACTCTATGACGCGGTCCTGATAAAGGAGAATCATATTGCCGCTGCTGGCGGCATTTCCGTGGCGGTCGAACGAGCCCGTTCCTTTGTCCCTCATACCATGAAGATCGAGGTTGAAACGGAGACGTTGGAGCAGGTTGCCGAGGCCCTTGCTGCCGGTGCCGATATCATCATGCTGGATAATATGGATCTGGAAACGATGAAGAAAGCAGTTGAACTGATCGGTGGGCAGTCCCTGTCTGAGGCTTCCGGTGGGGTTTCCCTTGAAACCATTACCGCGATAGCAGCCACCGGTGTCGATATAATTTCTGTCGGTGCCTTAACCCATTCGGCTCGTGCGATGGATATCTCCATGCTTTTGGGGGAGTAGTGAAGGAAACAGACACATCCAGTACCGAGAGCGAAAAACCGCCCCTTGAACAGAGGATGCTGGAAATCTTTCGTGCCAGAAAAGGAAGTGTGATTTCCGGGGAAGAGCTCGGGTCTGCTCTGAAAGTGTCTCGTACTGCCGTCTGGAAACATGTCAAAAATTTTCTCGCGCAGGGATATCGC
The DNA here is from genome assembly GCA_963748325.1 of uncultured delta proteobacterium. GTDB lineage: Bacteria > Desulfobacterota > Desulfuromonadia > Geobacterales > Geobacteraceae > RPRC01. Next base: position 585,851 of record CAVVIJ010000002.1, read on the forward strand.
ATCGAATCCGTCCCGTCCCGGGGCTACCGTTTCCTGACTGCTCCTGATGTCCTTACTTCTCTTGAGTTATCCTCCGGGTTACAAACGAAACGAATCGGTTGTCAGATCTCCAGCGTTCGGGAGACCGAGTCAACCAACCTCCTGGCTTTTCGCTTGGCGGACGGTTCCGCCGAGGAAGGCACGGTGGTGATTGCCGAGACGCAAACAGCCGGCAAAGGTCGTCTTGGACGGCACTGGGAGTCGCCTCCCGGGGTGAACCTGTATTGTTCGGTGATTCTGCGCCCTCCCATGTCGCCGGTCAGGGCGCCCCAGTTGACATTCCTCTCTGCGGTTGCGGTTGCCCGGGCAATCGAAAAGGTTACCCTGCTGCAACCGACGATCAAGTGGCCGAACGACATCCTGCTTAACGGACGGAAGGTTGCCGGTCTCCTGAATGAAATGAGCGCCGAGACTGACACGATTCATTGTGTCGTACTCGGTATCGGCGTCAATATTAACATGGGTCGGGAGCAGTTTCCCGATGATTTGCGCCAGCCGGCCACCTCCCTGTTCTTGGAGAAAGGCGTCTCCGTCAGTCGTGTCGACTTTACCCGGGCACTCCTTACATCCCTTGATGAGCTCTATGACGACTACCTGTGCCATGGTTTTTCTGCGATCCGGGAAGAGTGGCTTTCACGAAACTCAGCTCAGGGCCGAAGGGTTAGAGTATCCTTTGGAAACCGTGAAACAGAGGGAGTTGTCACGGGTGTTGATAATGATGGTGCACTTCTGCTCGATTGCCAGGACGGGACCCGCGAACGGGTGCTTGCCGGTGATGTGACGATCCTGTAGCTGTTACCTGCGCCTGCCAGCCTGGCGTTTAGTATTTTTTGCTTAAGTGGGAGAGTGTGTACGTGTTATTTGTCATTGATGTGGGCAATACAAATATGGTGCTTGGTTTGTATGAAGGCGACCGTCTCGTAAGGGACTGGCGAATTGCTACCGATACTGCCAAAACGGTTGATGAATACGCAATCCTGATCCGAGAACTCTTTCTTTTTTCAGGGATTGAGTGTGCCTCGGTGGGAGATGTCATTCTTTCCTCCGTGGTGCCGGCCCTGACCGGGGTTCTGGAGAGGATGTCGCTTCGCTACTTCAATCTGAAACCATACGTGGTCGGTCCCGGGATCAAGACCGGTATGCCGATTCACTATGAGAACCCGAAGGAAGTGGGAGCTGATCGTATTGTCAACGCTGTGGCGGCCTATGAAAGATACGGCAGCGCTCTGATCATTGTTGATTTTGGAACAGCCACGACCTTTGATCTGGTTAATGCCAAGGGACATTACTGTGGTGGTGTGATCGCGCCCGGGATAATGATCTCTGCCGAGGCACTGTTTCAGAAAGCAAGCAAGCTGCCGAGAGTGGATGTGGTCAAGCCGTCCACGATTATCGCAAAAAATACCGTTGGCGCCATGCAGGCGGGCATTTTCTTCGGCTATGTTGGTCTTGTCGATGAAATCGTTACGAGAATCAAGACGGAGAGCCGGGAAAATCCACGCGTTATCGCGACAGGTGGACTGGCAAGAATGATTGCCGAAGAATCAAAAACCATTGAAGAGGTCCATGAATTCCTCACTCTGGAAGGATTACGGATCCTCTACGAGCGGAATAGCCAGGCACCAATGCCCGTGTAACAGATTCTTGTCGAAACACAGCAGGGTCGCTGCACGGTGACAAAAGGCGCTATCCGGGTATCCTTGTCTATTGTTGGCGAGGTGCGGAAGGTTGGCAGTCCATGGTGTTATTCCGGAAACGAATAGAGATCACAGTACTAGTGGGTAAAAGCTATTTTTGGGGGTGACAAAGAGATTTCCCTTCGTAGTCATGTAGGAGTCGTACTACCTATTACATAAGCAAGGGGGCTTTATGGCAAAGTGTGACACCGCAAAAGTGAGAAATGTTGGAATTGTTGCCCATGGAGGTGCGGGGAAAACGTCCCTGACCGAAGCAATCCTGTTTGCTGCCGGGACGATTGATCGTCTGGGACGTGTTGATGATGGTACTACATCAACGGATTTCGAACCGGAAGAGGTCAAACGGCAGATAACGGTATCCTCTGCTATCAATCACGGTGAATGGAATGGTCATTCTCTTCACATTGTCGACACTCCGGGGTACGGGGATTTTATCGCCGATACCCGTTCCTGTCTCAGGGTTCTCGGTGGTGCGGTTGTTATTATTTCTGCCATTTCGGGTGTTAAGGTCCAGACGGAAGAGGTCTGGGACTGGGCCAACGAAGCCGAGATTCCCCGCATCGCTTTTGTAAACAAGATGGATAGGGAGCGAGCCAACTTTCTCCGGGCCATGGGCGATATGGAAAAGGCCTTGGGCGCACGGGCTGTCGCAGTGCAAATTCCCCTGGGAGCAGAAGATAGTTTCGAAGGTGTCATCGACCTGGTAAAGATGAAGGCCTATCGCTACAACAAGGATCTCTCCGGTGAGTTCACTGAGGTAGCGATCCCTGATGCTTATCGAGCAGATGCCGAAAGCATGCGGGAAAAACTGGTGGAGACGGTTGCCGAGGCATATGACGCCTTGACGGAAAAGTTCCTTGACGTCGGTGAACTGAGCGAAGAGGAAATCCTCGACGGCCTGAGGGTCGGTACCCTTCGCAACACCTTTACGCCGGTCTTCTGCGGGTCGGCAACCATGAACATCGGTGTGCCCCAGTTGCTTGATTACATTTGTTGTTGTCTGCCATCTCCCATCGACCGCGGAAGTGTCTCCGGAGTCAATCCGAAGACCAATGATATTGAAGAGCGTGCTCCGGAAGAAGATCAGCCTTTCTCCGCGCTGGTTTTCAAGACCACCTCCGATCCCTATACCGGCAAAATATCAGTCTTCCGTGTTTACTCCGGTGTTTTGAATTCTGATTCCAGCGTCTACAACTCGACACGCGATTGCGTAGAGCGCATCGGACAGATTTACGAACTGGAAGGAAAGAAGCAGAAGGCCATCAAGCAAGCGGTGGCAGGGGATATCGTTGCTGTTGCAAAACTGAAGGAAACGGTGAGTGGCGACACCCTGTGCAGTGCCGAAATGCCGATTATCTACGAACCGGCCACAACCCTTGAACCGGTTATTTCTTTTGCAATCCAGCCCAAGACCAAGAATGATGAAGACAAGATTCATAGCTCTTTACAGCGGTTGATGGAGGAAGATCCGACGATTACCCTGCGACGGGACGATCAAACCAAAGAACTGATCATTTCCGGAATGGGTCAGGTCCACCTGGAAGTCACGATCGAGAAACTGAAGCGGAAATTCAGCGTAGAGGTGGAGCTTAAGACGCCGAAGGTTCCCTACCTGGAAACGATGAAATCAACTGTCAAGGTGCAGGGGAAATACAAGAAGCAATCCGGTGGCCGGGGCCAGTACGGTGACTGCTGGGTCGAGTTTATTCCGCAGGCGCGGGGTGAAGGGTATGTTTTCGAGGATAAGATTGTAGGCGGCGTTATTCCCAAGACGTACATCCCCGCTGTTGACAAGGGGATTCAGGAAGCTTCGCTGGAGGGAGCTTTGGCCGGATACCCGGTGATCGATTTCAAGGCTGTTCTCTATGACGGTTCCTTTCATACCGTTGACTCGTCGGAAATGGCTTTCAAGATCGCTGGATCCATGGCCTTCAAAAAGGCCATGGAAACGGCAAAGCCGGTGCTGCTAGAACCCATTATGAAAATGAAAATTACCGTACCTGAAGATAATATGGGGGATGTGATCGGTGACCTCAATTCCCGACGGGGCAAGGTTGTCGGGGTTGAGCCAAAGGCCAATTCACAGATTATCAGAGCTGTTGTCCCCATGGCGGAGATGCTTTCCTATGCCAATGACCTTCGCTCGATGACCAGTGATAGAGGGCTTTTTACCGCGGAATTTTCCCATTACGAGGAGGTTCCGAGTCACATGGCCCAGAAGGTGATTCTTGACGCAGAGCTGAACAACAAAGGTAAAGCTGCCCATTAATCGGAAGGCGCTGTTTTGCGAAGGGGGAGAAACGGATGGTAGAAAAAGGTATGTCCGCAACTGAACAAAAAAACGGTATAGCCGGCTCCAGGGGGAGCAGTGTCAAGGGTATACTGTTTGTTCTTTTTGCCCTTGCGGTTTGCTTCGGCTATTTTTACTTTTTCACCGATGTTTTGAGATCAAAGGAGGAGACTCCGGGGCAACCGGATGTCTATTCTTCCGAGGTCAGAAAACCCCTTCCGGAGCGTCTGGGGCAACCTTCTGCAACTTCCACGGAGGAGGCGGCTTCGCCTCCTTCCGCTGTCTCTTCTCTCCCTGAAAATCCCGCATCCGGGAGTGCAGCATCAAGTTCACAGGTTTCTCCGGGGAAAGTGTCGACGGCACAACAAAGTCTGAAGCAAGTCGAAAGAAAAGCAGCTGTATCACCGGGCGTGGCAAAATCCTCTGCACGTAAGGGATCGGCCCCTGGCAAAGAGAACATAAAATCTGTCACCAGACAAAAATCAGCGGCAAAAAAAGTTTCCAAAATTCCCGCGAAGCACCCTGTGCCGAAAGAGCTTTCTACAAAGAAACAACCCGGCACAATAAAAGCCGGCGAACGTTATACCCTGGTTGTCGGCAACTATGTTCTCAAGTCTTCGCTGCGTGCCGACAAGGCAAAACTGGAGAAATCGGGATTGCCGATCGCAGTCCTGCCGGGAGCAAAAAAAAGCGAACCGATGAACAGGCTGCTCATTGCCGAGGTTTCCTCTTCCCAGGCTGCGCAGGAGGAACTTGCCAAGCTGAAGAAGGCAAGCAAGGATGCCTTCTTCCTGCGGGAAAACGGAAAATATGCAATCTATGCCGGCTCCTACTTTGCCCATAAACGGGCAGTGCAGGAACAGGAGCGCTTGCGTAAACAGGGATTCGCCCCTATTCTGAAAAAATCGCTGGCTCCGGTATCCACCTATTCTCTCACCGCGGGAAGGTACCCGACGCGGGAAGCTGCCCTGAAGGGTGCTGAGCTCTTGAAAAAACTGGGTTTCAAGCCGTACCCTGCAGAGTTGCCGAAATAAATACCCTATGGATGGTTCGCGGAAAATAACGGTCAAGATATCCCGGCAAGCCGCTCGTTATGTGCAGCCGGATACTCCTAAGCAGGAGAAGCTGGACGCCGCGTATGGCGAGGTGGAGCTTTTGCCGGCAGAGATCCCTCTTGTCCTGTATTATCTCTCTCGAGATCCCGATCCGGAAATACGGGCTGCCGCTGTATCAGGCCTTCACGGTCTTTCCGAGCAGCTCCTGCTGGAAATTTGTTCGGACCAGTCTGTGCATCCGAAGATTTTACAGCTTCTCGCCAGGTTGCATGGCAAAAAACCGAGTGTTGCGGCAGCACTGTCTCGCAATCCGACTACGGATGAGCAGACTCTCCGCCATCTTGCCGATTGCCCTGTGGAAACAAACAATGATTCTTCCACGAGCAGTTGTCCGGAAGACGTCTCTGACGGTGATAACGAAGGCGAAGAGGGCAATGTGGATGACTCGGAGGAAGATGTCGACGAAGAGTTTAAATCAACCTACCAGCTTGCCATGGATATGGGCGTGTCCGAAAAAATAAAGATGGCCTTGACTGGTGACAAGGAATGGAGGATGCTGCTTGTCAAGGACAAGAACAAGCTGGTTTCCGGATCGGTGATCAAGAATCCCCGCATTACGGAAGGCGAAGTATTGATCATCACCAAATGCCAGTTGAACAATGATGATATCCTCCGCGAAATATGTAGTAACAAGGATTGGACCAAGAATTACCAGATAAGAAAATCGCTGGTGGAAAATGCCAAGGCACCCATTCAGCACACTCTGCGGTTTCTTTCCGGACTTACGAGCAAGGATCTGGCACTGCTGGCAAAAAGCAAGAATGTTTCTTCGGTTATTGCGACACAAGCACGGCGGTTGCTGATGAATAAAGAGAAAGAGAAATAGGGAGGCTTCCCATGGCTCTGGTTAATGATGCAAAAAAAGAAATACACGCGAAAATTGTCTACTACGGCCCTGCCAAGGCTGGTAAGACAACGAATCTTGAGTTTATTTACAACAAATTGAAGCCCGAGTATCGGGGGAAATTCAAATATCTGAATACCCCGGGCGGCCGAATGGTCTTTTTTGATTTTATGCGGCCTGAACTGGCTGGAATCAAGGATTTCAGCCTCCACTTTCACATCTATACGGTTCCGGGGGAAGTTGTTGACGATGCCATCTGGAAGAATGTCCTCAAGGGCGTTGACGGGATTGTTTTCGTTGCCGACATGGATCCGGCCAGGATGTTGGAAAATCGCAGAAGTCTCGAGGATCTCAAGTCACACCTCGCTGTTCACAGCGCGAATCTGCACGATATCCCCTGTATATTTCAGCTCAACAAAAAAGACCTCGCTGAAGCCATGGCTCCTGAGGATATGAAAAACCTGCTGGAGATAGGAGATGTTCTGTCGTTGCCGGCTGCAGCCCGTTCCGCGGAGGGGGTTCTGCCAACGCTTTCCGAAATGGTCAAAATGATTCTCCAGAAGCTGCGTGATACCCCTCTGGGGGAGGAAGAATCGCTGACCGTTGACGAGGAGTCGTCGCCCACTTTTACGGAGACTGCAATCGAGCCGGAAGAGACACGGGAGTCAACAGCGTTATACGCCGACTTGGCAGAGACTGCGAACCTGGAGGCGCCTGTTGTTGAGGAAGAGCCTCTGGTGCTGCACGAAGGTTTGGCAGAGCAGGACGATGTGTTGGCAGAAGAGGCGTTGCCGACTGTCGCGCCCGAGGAAACAGCGGGATTCGAGCCGTCGGAATCCATACTGTCTGAGCTGGCGTTCGCTTCGGAGGGTGATGAACCGCGTGTCGGCGCCGAGAGTCTGGCAGAGGAGCAAGAGCCGCAAGAGTGGGCGACGACTCCTGAACCTTCAGCCGAGGCTGCGGAAACTGCCGTTGAGGAATCTCAGCCTGAAATAGCCCTTGACGGGACACTGGAGTCGTTGGGGGATGGTCGATACCGCTTACCGCTGCTGGTTCGGTATGCAGATAAAGAAAAAAAGGCGTGTCTTACTCTTACGCTGGGATTTGAATAGCGGGCAGCTTTTCCCGGCACTGCGGTTTCGGGAGCTTTTTCCGAAAGCGACAGACGGGTGGGCTGGCTGAATCTATTGTTGACTTTCCGGGGGCTCTTCCTTTTCCTGAGCCCCCTTGCTGTACACCAGCCGGATGCTCATGCGGCGAATCAGCTCTTCAATTTCATGTAGCTTTTCTTCGTATTCCTTCAGATAGAAAGCCTGCTTGGCCTTGCTGTGGAAGGTAGTCCCCTCCTTGAGCATTTCAATGCGGATCTTTGCTACCTGCTTCATGGTTTCCAGTACTTCGCGTGCGTCTGCCATATTTCTGCCTTCTGTATGCGCCCGAGCCCACGCCGGCTAGTGAAAAACAACCTCCGGTGGGGGATTTGGTACAACTCCCTTGCGGGGAGTTCTCCGTTTGGTCGAGATGTCAGTTGCCAGCCCTAGACAATGCAACTGATTTAAGCGGCTCGAGAAGATGATAGGCAACAGCAAGGGCTCCTCTGCCGATGCCTAGCTGCACGTCATCTTCGAAGCCATGAAAGTCTGATCCGCCAGTCATTACGAGATCAAGTTCCTGGCAGAGACTTTCGAGAAAAATCATATCGTCTTTGTAGCAGAAATTATTGAATACCTCCAGTCCATCAAGGCCCATTGGTTTCATTTCCCTGATCAGAGAATTCAGGATTCGTCTGTCGTCGGAAATGCTTTGTGGATGAGCAAGCACCGAGACACCGCCAATTCTGGCAATTTCGTCAAGTGCCTCCTGGAGAGGAAAGTACTGTTTCGGTACATGACAGGGCAGTAGATAGCGAACGAAAGCGTCCTGCACCGTACGAGCATAACCCCTCAGTACCAGCATGCGGGCAATGTGGAGCCGGCCGAGAGATTCCTGAGCGGAGTCAATCAGTTCATCGTATGAAATGCCGGGTTTGCGTTCAGACGCCAGCTTGCCGTTAATCTTTTCCACGATTGCCTTGCCACGGATATCGCGGGCTTTTCGGAATTCGGAAAGCTTGCTGGTAAATGCCTTGTCCTGATGGTTAATGTAGTAGCCAAGTAGATGGATGTCGTGATAGTCACGGTATCCAATGGAAAGCTCAACCGCAGGTACCACTTCGACACCAAGCTGAATCCCCAATGCCCTGGCTTCCTCAACCCCCGAAACCGAATCGTGGTCGGCAATGGCAATAGCTTTCAGGCCTTTTTCCGCAGCCATGGAAACTACTTGAGAGGGTGAGTAGCAGCCATCCGAGTGAATTGTATGAATATGGAGATCCAGATATTTTTCCATGAAGCAGCCTCGTTTACCTTGTTTACTTCAGTATAGGGGAGAAAGTGTCAATCTTCAACCGCCGAAACGGTTGTCCTGATTTTCCCTTTGCCGATGGGTGTTTCTTCCGTTACAATCTGAACGGTTCCAGACGGAGCAAGGAGGGGGATGAATGAAGCCTGATCAGATTCATGAAGCCATGAATATACTCATGAAAGCTGTTCGTAACTGGCAGACCCCTGCCGTTACCATCGTTTCTCAACGGGAGGGAGATCCGTTCAAGGTCCTTGTTTCCTGCCTCCTTTCATTGCGAACCCAGGACAGAACTACCGGTCCTGCTTCCGAGAGACTTTTTGCGCTGGCTGATACTCCCGGAAAGATGGTGGATCTTTTGCCGGAGCAGATTGAAAAGGCTATCTACCCGGTCGGTTTTTACCGCAACAAGAGCGTAACTATCCTCGCTATTTGCAGAGTTCTCCTTGACCGTTACCAGGGTAAAGTGCCCGATGATCTCGATGAATTGTTGAAGCTGAAAGGGGTCGGTCGCAAGACCGCCAACCTGGTAATAACTCTCGGTTTCGGCAAAGAGGGTATCTGCGTTGATACGCATGTTCATCGTATTTGCAATCGCTGGGGCTACGTGGCGACCAAAACCCCTGATGACACGGAGTTTGCCTTGCGGGGAAAACTTCCCCGGCACTACTGGCTTTGTATCAACGACCTCCTCGTGACCTTCGGTCAGAATCACTGTACGCCCATTTCACCGAAATGCTCCAGTTGCCCGCTCATTGAGATGTGTGATCGTGTCGGGGTGGGGAAGTCCCGTTAGTGATACGTAACCGAATTTTCCTTGATGTATGGGAGGGTGGCATTGCCTCATGCTGACTAAAAAAGCGGTTCCGACACATGCCGGAACCGCTTTTTTCTTTTACCACAAGAGAAAGAGACCTATCTATGACAGGTTCCAAACGATCATTTCCCACACGTCCCGCCAGTTTTTGCCCAATTCCCTGACCACGGAGGGCTCGAACCCGCAGTGCATCATACACTGGGCACAGCGCTCGTCCTTGCCGACCCCGTATTTATCCCATTCGGTCTTTTCCATCATCTCCTTGAAGGTCGGGTAGTGGGCGTCGGTGATCAGGTAGCAGGGAGCTTTCCAGCCCTGGGTGTTGCGGGTCGGGTTTCCCCACGGCGTACATTCCAGGTGTTTCTCTCCCATCAGAAAGCGCAGGTACATGGGCGTTGAAAAGAAGCGGTGACGTTTGCTCATCTTGAAAACATCGCGAAACTTGCGCTCGATATCACGGCGCTCCAGGAACAGCTTCTCGCCCACGGCCTCGTAGCCGAAGCCCGGTGCCACCAGAAAACCGTCTACTCCGATACTGGAGAGGATCGTGAAGAGGTCATCGATCTCCCGCAGATCGGTTTCATTGAAGATCGTAGTATTTGTACAAAGGCGGAAACCGAGCTGTTTTGCCTTGCGGATTGCGGCAATTGCAGTTGTGAATGCCCCCTTATGTTCCAGGATGCGATCGTGAGTTGCTTCCAGGCCATCCATGTGTACATTGATGATGAAGTTGGGATGGGGTTTCATTTTATCCAAGGCATCTTCCAGCAGAAGGCCGTTGGTGCAGAGATAGACGTGTTTCCCGCGGGCCAGCACCTCCTCGATAAGTTCTTGGATGTGTGTATAGAGAAAAGGCTCTCCGCCGGTGATCGTAACAACCGGAGCCGGACATTCGTCAACGGATTGCAGGCACTCTTCAAGCGACATTTCTTCAGACATCGTATCTGCATACTCCCGGATACGTCCGCAGCCGGAACAGGCGAGGTTGCAGAGATGTGTCGGTTCCAGCATGAGTACGAGTGGGAACTTATCGATTTTTTTCAGCTTGTTGGAGACAATATATTTTGTGAGATCTATATTCAACTTCAGGGGAAAACGCATTGGTATTTGTTCCTTTCAACAATGGTAGTGCTCATCTGTCCTCGTCATCTCTTTGTCAACAAACACCTTCTCGGGTCGGTGAGGCGCTGCTTGGCACTCTGAAGCATCCAGCAATCGGGAAACGGTGTGCCATTGACTACAATGATTGACAGTTCGCGGGTTATTTGACCCGAACGATTGGCGTGGCAGGTCTTTCCTTACGGGAAAGCAATGTGCCCGCGGCATCGGCAATGCCCAGTGCGTCGAGCCAGAGATTCTTACGCAATTGGGTTTGACTGCCGTGCTCGATGAAGTAATCGGGGATGCCGATTCTTTTAATCTTGATCCCGGTGATACCTTCCGATGCCAGAAGTTCGAGCACTGCGCTGCCGAATCCGCCTGCCAGGGCATTTTCCTCAACGGTCAAGATCGCGCCTGTAGCGAGTGCTGCCCTGAGAATCAAGTCTTGGTCGAGTGGTTTCGCGAAGCGGGCATTTACGACCGTTGCGTGAATTCCGCGTTCGGAAAGCAGTTTTGCTGCATCAAGGGCCGGATAGACAGTGGATCCAATGGCAATAATCGCCAGATCGCCTCCCTCTGCCAGTATTTCACCCTTGCCGATCTCAAGAACAACGGGATTTTGATCCAAGGTGACACCGTATCCTGCACCGCGAGGATATCTAAGGGATATGGGACGGTTGGAATAGATGGCTGTCTTGACCATGTGCTGCAATTCGTTCTCATCCTTTGGTGCCATTACCGTCATCTCGGGGAAATGGCGCAGAAACGAGATGTCGAAAACCCCGTGGTGTGTGGGGCCATCGTCACCCACCAGTCCGCCGCGGTCAAGGGCAAGAGTCACCGGAAGCTTTTGCAGGCAGATGTCGTGGAACACCTGGTCATACGCTCTCTGGGCGAAAGTCGAGTAGATAGCGGCAACCGGGCGAAAGCCATCGGCAGCCAGCCCTGCCGCAAAGGTCAGGGCATGTTGTTCGGCGATTCCCACGTCGAAGAAACGTTCCGGGAAACTACGGGCAAAAGGAGAAAGGCCGGTTCCGTCCGGCATTGCCGCAGTAATTGCAATTATTTTCTCATCTTCCTCGGCAAGTCGAACCATTGTCTGACCGAAAACCGAGGTATACGATTTTGCGCCGGACGGTTTGGCCTGTAAGGCTCCGGTCTCAATGTCGAAGGGGCCGATGCCGTGGAAAACGTCCGGATCCTTTTCGGCGGGCAGATATCCTTTGCCTTTTTTGGTCATGACATGAATCAGGATTGGTCCATCGACGGATTGGCAATTTCGCAGGACATTGATCAGTTGCGGAAGATCATGGCCGGGGATCGGTCCCACATAGTCAAATCCGAGGGCCTCGAAAAGGGTCCCGGGAGTAAGGAAACCCTTAAGGGAATTTTCGGCTTTCCTGGCAAAATGAAGGATGTTGCTGCCGATTGCGGGAATCGCTTTCAAAAGTGACTGCATTTCCTTTTTCAAATCGCGGAAATACTTTCCCGTCAACTTCCGGGAGATGAAGGACGCGAACGCACCGACGTTTTTGGAGATGGACATATCATTGTCATTGAGAATCACGATGAGGTTTTTCCCCAGGTGTCCGGCCTGGTTGAGACCTTCAAAAGCAAGGCCTCCGGTCAGTGATCCATCGCCAATAACGGAAATCACCTTGTTGTCCCGGCCGAGAAGACCGTTTGCTGTTGCCATGCCGAGTCCTGCCGAGATTGAGGTGGAGGAATGGCCGGCGCCGAAGGCATCGTGAGGGGATTCGGTTCGTTTTGGAAAACCGCTGATGCCTTTGTATTGGCGCTGAGTATGAAAGGTATCCCTTCGCCCTGTGAGGATTTTATGGGTGTAGGCCTGATGCCCAACATCCCAGATGATTTTGTCTCTCGGCGAATCGAAGCAGTAGTGGAGTGCAAGTGTCAGTTCCACGCAGCCTAAGTTTGACGCAAGATGGCCACCTGTTTTTGAGACGTTTTGTAAGAGAAATCCACGGATTTCTTCAGCCAGCGTGACGAGTTCTTCGTTGTTCAGAAGCTTCAGGTCTGCGGGGCTGTGTATTTTTTCGAGGAGTGGGTACATGAGAGACTCCCGATACCAGTAAAGGTTCAAGATACAAACCAGGTTGAAAGTGTATACAGATTGTACTAAGAAAGCAGCCCCACGTCCAGCGGTGATGGTATGATCAGGGGAAAGGGCGTCTTCAGGTGCCTACCGGGCGTATCCTTCGGCTCGAAACCAGTGTACTGCGCTTTCCAGTGCTTTTTTAACCGACCGCTGGGGCAGCCCAAGTTCCTGTATAGCCTTCGAAGAATCGAAGAACATGAGCTTGCCTGCCATTTGCACACCGGCAAGGGGGATAAGCGGCTCTTTGCGGGTTAACTTGGAGATCCCTTCATTGATATATGCTGCCAGGAGAATGGGGGTGTAGGGAAGTTTCACCTTTGGTGCCGGTAAGTCGGAAATCTCCTCCAAAAGGGTGAAAATGTCTTTCAACGTCAGGTTTTGATTACCAAGGATATATTTTTCTCCAATGCGACCGTGCAAGGCGGCAAGTACGTGGCCCTTTGCGCAATCCCTCACGTCGATAAGATTGAGGCCGGTATCCAGGTAGGCGGGCATCTTCCGGTTGAGAAAATCCACGATAATCTTACCGGTAGGCGTCGGCTTGATATCGTGTGGTCCTACGGGAGTTGATGGGTTTACGATGACCAGAGGCAGTCCTCGAGCAATAAAACTTTCGGCAACCTGTTCGCCAAGAAACTTGCTTTTCTTGTAATGACCGACCATGTCGGCAAAAGATACAGGCGTTTCTTCTGATCCGGGAGTTCCATTGCCCGGATTGCCGAGAGTGCCGACACTGCTGGTGTAGACGACCTTGGCAAGATTCCTTTTGAGTGCAGCCTGAAGGATTGAGCGGGTCCCTTCCACATTGATGGCATACATGCTCGCAGGATCGCGGGTCCAGAGACGGTAATCGGCAGCAGCATGAAAGAGGGTGTCGCAGCCGGCAAGCCCGCTTTCCAGCGAGTTATTGTCACGAAGGTCACCTTCCCAAAACTCGATATCAAGTCCCGCAAGGTTTCTCCGGTCCGATCCGGATCGGACAAGAGCCCGGACTTTGCAACCACTCTCCACCAGTTCCCGTGCCAGATTCGCCCCGATAAAGCCGGTAGCACCGGTAATAAATACTTTTTCCATAGTAAAAATCTTAATGGTAGCACCCGAAACGCATTGTGGTCTCAGGCAGCGAATACCTTTAATCTCAATCGTTGTCTTCCAGAATGCTGCGGTATTTGCCCAGGGCCATGAGCGGAAAGCAGTTCCGGTAGATATGGTATTTGATCATGAAATACTTGGGGAAGCCGGTTCCGGTAAACTGATCTTCATCCCAGGTTCCATCCTGTTGCTGGGTCTGGACCAGGTACTCGATACCGCGGTTGATAGTGTCGGATTTCCGTTCGCCGGCTGCCATCAAGGCGAGAAGTGCCCAGGCCGTTTGAGATGGCGTGCTTTCCCCGACTCCCGCCAGTGATGTGTCATGGTAGGATTCACAAGTTTCACCCCAGCCACCGTCGCTGTTCTGTTTTGTTTTGAGCCAGGTTACGGCTTTCTGGATGTACGGCTGCGCCGGATCCTCTCCGATAGCCTGGAGTCCGCATAAGACCGACCAGGATCCGTAAATGTAGTTTACGCCCCAGCGACCCCACCAGGGCCCGTCCGGTTCCTGCGTGTCCTTGATGAATTCAAGCGCCCGCTCAGCTGCCGGGAAGTCCTTCGGATAACCGAATGTTCCCATCAGTTCCAGCATTCTGCCGGTCAGGTCAGCAGTCGGAGGGTCAATCAATGCCTCAAGGTCGGCAAAGGGAATCTTGTTGAGGATATGTTTGGTGTTGTCCTTGTCGAAGGCTCCCCAGCCGCCGTTTTTGCTTTGCATGCCGAGACACCAGCGAATGCCACGTTCGATTGCGTCATCCTTGCACTTGGAATCCTTTAGCTTGACATCCTTCATGGCCATCATAACAATTCCTGAGTCGTCAACATCCGGATACCAGTCATTGAGAAATTCGAAGGCCCAGCCGCCCGGTTCCAGGTCTGGCGATTTTACCTTCCAGTCACCCGGCTTTCGCACTTCCCGGTCGAGCAGCCATTGCGTGGCCTTTACCAAAGCCGGATGATCGGGCGGTACCTCGGCGTCGATGAGGCCCTTGAGGGCCAAAGCGGTGTCCCAGACTGGAGAGATACATGACTGGAGGACGATATTATCGTCGCTTTCGATACAGAAATTGGCAAGGGCGTCGAGGCCATTCTGTACTGTCGGGTGATCGTTCGAGTAGCCGAGACAGTTGAGGGCCAGGATCGAATTGAGCATTGCCGGCTGGATTCCTCCCCAGTCGCCGCTCGGTTCCTGGTGGTCCAGGACCCACTTTTCCGAAAGAGACATGGCCTTTTTCATGAAAGGCCTGATCGGACTCCGTTCATAGATTTTCAGCAGGTGATCGACCCCGATGAAGATGTTTTTCCAGGTCAGGATACCTTCTTCCTTGGTAAAGGTATAATCTGTCGGTCGTGGCGGACGGACGTACAATTCCTGGATTCGGGCCCACGGTGGCAGTTTACGCACCGGCCGGATCGCCATGACAATGGAGAGTGGCACGATGGTTGCCCGCGACCAACTGGAAAATTCGTACATGTTCAGGTACGCCCATTTCGGGAGCAGAGAAAGCTCAATGGGCATTGACGGAACACCGAACCAGGCGAATTCGCCAAACAGGGCAAGGAAAATCTTCGTGAAGACGCGGGCCTTGATGATACCACCCTTTTTCAGGATGAAAGTGCGCGCCTTTTCCATTGCCGGATGGTCGGCAGGGTAGCCGGCAAGCTTCAGGGCAAAATAGGCCTCAATTGTCGTGGACAGGTCTCCGGGGCCCTGATAATAGATACACCAGCAGCCTTCCGCCGTCTGCTTACTAAGAATGTAGTTTGCGAGTTTTCTTTCCCGCTCTTTGTCAACCATGCCGAGAAAGTGGAACAACATCAGGTACTCGGCGGAAATGGTTACATTGGATTCGAGTTCCGCCCACCAGTAACCCTCCGGAAGCTGTTCGCGGAAGAAAAAGTCACAACTCCTCTGAATGGTAACATCCAGAGGAGTGTTGTATTCCAGTGATCTTTTTTTCCAGATGGAGGCCGGCAAGTGATGAATTTTAGCGCTGATCTTACTAGTTTCCTTATCGGGTTTTTCTGCAGATATCCCGTTAAAGGAGGTTAGTGCATTAGATATGGGGTGTTTACAGGGTTTCATTCCAATTGACTCCATTGAAAACCTTGGAAAGTCACCATTTTTTCATGGGACACAGTTAGGCATAATAGTAAATAACTGAAAACTTCTACCATATTTTCTTAAAAAGGTATACTCATTTTCAAAAGCTTTTTGTCAAAAGCGATATGTTTCTGTAATAAAATCAGGTTGCTGAGTGTGTATTTCCGTGCATTTGGCGCGGTTGATTTCGTGCAATTCCTATGCTACCCTCATACGGTTTTTTCTCAAGAGGAGGATAGAAACTTTTATATGCGAAACGCAACAGAGAAGGACCGGAACCTTTTCAGGATAATCACAAGGTTCCCGCTGATACTCGTGGTTTTAGCTCTTGTTCTTTCCGCCCTGTCGATACTCTACACCCGCAACAACCTGGAGTTCCTGACCGGCCGTGATGACCTGATGCCGAAAACAAGCAAATTCAGTCGTGACTACCAGAAGTATCGGCAGGAGTTTGGTGATCAGGAAGATATCGTTGTGGTGATTGAAAGCGATGATCCGGGAAAGGCCACTCGTTTCGGTAAGGAGCTCTATGGTCGGCTGGTGAAAAAAAAGGATGTTTTCCGAGAGGTATTTTATCCCAACGGTCTGCCCTTTTTCGAAAAAAACGGTCTTCTTTTCCTGCCATATAATGATCTAGTTGCTCTACGCGATAATCTGGTAAAAGCAAAACCGATTCTGAAGGAGTTGTCCGCTTCTCCGTCGGTACAAACCCTCTTTACCTCTCTTACTTCACAGATGGATGCTTATATGGCAACGGCACCGGATGCCCCCGGTTCTCGGGAGCAGTTGGCAAGCCTGACCTTCATGCTGGAAAAGCTTGGTGCCGGTTTTGAGCAGTTCTCCAAGCCCGGCGGTGCGGCTTTTTCGCTGGAAAGTTTTTTCCTGGGCTCGGGCAGTGACGGCAAGGCGTCCGCCTTGGCCAAGGCGGCGCGTCAGCAGATTATTACCATCCTTCCGGTGAAAGTCAGTGGCAGCTTTGTGCCGGCTGAAAAAGCGATTGCAGCTGTCAGGGCGGAAATTAAAGCAACCGCGGCTGACCCTTCTCTTGCCGGGGTCAAGGCCGGTCTTACCGGTGTCCCGGTTCTCGAATATGAAGAAATGGCCACGAGTCAGCGCGATATAACTCTGGCAACGATACTTTCCGTCGTCCTGACGGTTATACTGTTGCTCTTTGCTTTTCGGGGTGTCGGCAATGCCTTTGCCGCCATGATTTCTCTCCTGGTTGCCATTGCCCTTTCTTTCGGCATGGCAACCCTGGTTGTCGGGCATCTCAATATTCTTTCAATGGTCTTTGCAGTTATGCTGATCGGCATCGGCATAGAATACGGAATCCAAATCGTGTTGCGCTACCAGGAAGAACTGGGTAAAGGGCGCCAGAGAGTCGAAAGCCTGAAACTGGCACTGAACAAAAATATCTGGGCTATTGTCATGGCAGCCGCCACGGTAGCTGCTGCTTTTCTTACCTTTGCCTTCACAGATTTCAAGGGTATTGCTGAACTGGGTGTTATCGCTGCCATCGGTGTTGTCATCTGCGTGCTGGTAACCTTTACCGTGCTTCCGGCCATGCTGATGATTCCGATTAAATACGGGAAAAAGAATCGCAAGGTTGTTGTCGAGGATCGTTCGGCAGAGTTGTCAAAATCCTCCGAACCTTCAGCCATTCGACGACTTATAAAAACAGTACTCTTCGGCTATCCGCGTATCGTGCTGGCTGTGTCGATCCTGTTGTGTCTGCTCTCGCTCTATCCGCTCTCGCGGGTGGGGTTCGATTATAACCTGATGAATCTGCAGGCAAAGGGGCTGGAGTCGGTCCGCTATGCCTACAAGCTGATGAAGAGTTCCGAAAATTCCGGTTACTTTGCCGTGGCCATGGCTCGTACTCCGGAAGAGGCTGCTGCCCGATCCAAGGCCCTGGAAGCGCTGCCGTCCGTTGATCACGTGGTGAGCCTTGCCTCGTTCGTTCCCGATGACCAGAAGCGTAAACTCGCACTGTTGGCGGATCTCCGTTCGCAGCTTGCCGACATCAAGGCCGAGCCGTACGAAGAGGATCTGCAGGTGATGGCATTGCCCGCGGTCTTTGAGAAATTCCGCGAAACAGATGCGCGCTTCGTCCAGAGACTGGAGAGGGAAAAGTTACCTCAAGCTAAACCTGCTGCCGCTTTCCTTGCGACGCTCGATAAGTTTTTCGCCGGGTTGGAAAAGGAGAAGGATCGCAATGCGCTCGGGATGCTGCGCGATTTTCAGGGGAACCTTCTGTCCGACTTCCCGGAAAAAATTCAAGCACTCAAGGAGTCTCTCAATGCGTCTCCGGTGAGCACTGCCGATATACCTGAAGCGCTGCGGAAGCGTTTTGTCGGCTCAACCGGTAAGTATCTCTTGCAGATCGCCCCGAAAAAGGAAATTTTTGACAGGGAACCACTTGAAGAGTTCCTGAAAGAGGTGAGAACGGTCGAGCCGAATGCCACCGGTGAGCCGGTAATGGTCTACGAATCCATGACCATTATGCGAGATTCCTACCGTGGGGCTTTTCTCTACGCCTTCCTGGCAATTGTGCTGATCCTGCTGATTACCTTCCGCAGTCTTCGCTACGCACTGATCGGGTTAGTCCCGCTGGTCGTGGGTGTTCTGTTCATGGTGAGCGGCATGTGGCTGTTCGGGATAAATTTCAATTCCGCAAATATTATCGTCATGCCGCTGGTCCTGGGGATTGCCGTGGACTCCGGTATTTACATTATCAACCGCTACCGAAGGGAAGGGGAAACCGGCTACGAGGTTATTACCAGTAGTACCGGCCGTGGAGTTTTCTATAATACCCTGACGATCATGATCAGCTTTGGCGCATTGATGGTTGCCCGCCATCAAGGTGTCTTCAGTATCGGCGCAATCATGACCCTCGGTATGGTGGCGTGTCAGATTGCGTTTATCGTTACCCTTCCGGCGGTTCTGGCCCTATTCGGTGAGAAGCGGGCACGAATGGAAGGAAGGGGAGTGTCGGGTGAAAGCTGAGGGGTTGGGTGGCGCGGTTGCTTTTTCGCACCTTATCCTCCGGCAGGTGGTTCGTCAGGGCGACCGGGTACTCGACGCCACCTGCGGCCGTGGCAATGATACGCTTTTTCTGGCCGAACTGGTGGGCGATTCAGGTGCAGTCTGGGCCTTTGATGTCCAGGAGGAGGCACTCGCAGAAACCGCTGAACGGACTCGTGCGGCAGGTTGTTTGCCATGGGTGACCCTGGTGCATGCAGGGCATGAGAATCTTTCCGAGTACCTGCCTGAGCCGTTACGGGCGGCTGTGTTCAATCTGGGTTACTTGCCGGGCAACAGGGCCGGAATAGTGACACAGCCGAAAACGACCCTTGCGGCACTTGAGCAGTTGCTTCCGCTTCTTTTGCCCGGTGGGGTGATTGTGCTGGCGGTCTATACCGGACATCCCGGCGGTGAAGACGAAGCTTCATCTGTTGAGGAATGGGCCTGCGCTCTTTCTGCCCGTGAATTCAATGTCTGGAAGAGTCGTCAGATGAACCGTTCAGATTCGGCACCCTATGTCATTGTTGTGGGAAAAACGATTACGTGAGAAAGTGCCCGTAAACAGAGGGGTTGGTCATCCCGATGCGGGTACAAACTGAAACAATTTTTGTCTGGATCTGTGCAGTATTCCGTGGTGAATTCCAAAAGGGGTTTCTCCCCTTGAGAGAATGTTTCAGGGAAAAATCAATAGAAAAACTCCGGCAGGGCCAACTGCGTTTCGCGGTCAGACGGTGAGAGAGTGACAGGTTTTGCCATGGTCTATGATGTCCTTCCATTTCTGTGTGTTGCTCCGGCCTTTTGCTACGGGCTGATAACCCTCGCATGTGCCCGGCGTTTTTTCGCTCGGACGCAAAAGTTGGGGGATTATCATCCTCCTGTGACAATCCTCAAGCCGCTGAAGGGTGTGGATGCGGAGAGTTTCGAGAATTTTTGCTCTTTCTGCGAGCAGGATTATCCGCTCTACCAGATTGTCTTTGCCGTGGCCTCAACGGAAGACCCGGTGATCCCGGTAATACGGCGGCTCATCTCTGAATATCCAGGTGTTGACATCGAGCTGGTTGTTGACGACCGTATCTATGGTCCCAACTACAAGGTCTGCAATCTGATCCATGCCTCAGCGGTGTCGAAATATGATCTTCTGATTGTCTGCGACAGCGATATCCGGGTCGGCCCCCGCTACCTGCAGGAGGTCGCGGCTCCGTTTCATGATCCCACTGTGGGGCTGGTTACCTCTCTGTACCGGAGCCCGCGCGTTCCGAACGTACCAACCGCTCTTGAGGCCATGGGCTTTACCGTGGAGATGATTCCCAATGTCATGGTGGCGTTATACCTTGAAGGGCTCAGTTTCGCTCTTGGGGCTTCCATGGCGGTCCGTCGCGAAGCCCTGGAAAAGATCGGAGGTTTTCCCGCCCTGGTTGATTACCTGGCAGATGATTACCAGCTTGGCAACATGGTCCATCGTGCCGGGTATCGTCTGGAACTTTCCGGGTACTTCGTCGAAAGTGTTATGAAATGTGAGAGCCTGCGGGGAATTCTCTCTCGACAGCTTCGCTGGGCGCGAACCATGCGTGCAAGTCGACCCGGTGGATATCTGGCTTCCGGCATTACCCAACCGGTTCCGGCTGCTTTTCTGGCGCTGATCGTGAGCGGATTTTCTCCTGCCGGTTGGATTGCTCTCTCTCTCCTTGGAATTTCACGCCTTTGTAGTGGACTGGTGTTCAGCCGTTTTTTCGTTCGCGACAACATTTTCCCTCGCTACCTCTGGCTCCTGCCGCTACGGGACATCCTGGCCTTTTTTACCTGGGTTTTTTCCTTTGTCGGCAACCGCGTTGTCTGGCGTTCACATGTATTTCGTGTCCTACCAGGCGGTACTATTCTTGACCTGGGAAAGAAACCCTGAAAAACAGCATTCTCCTGTTGCTACGATACTCCCGCCTGGTTTTGAAAAACACCTTTCTGCTTTGGTCATGCCAATAGCTTTCCTTCCTGACAGCCGCTTTTATCGATGAAAAGTATTGCTATATCATGGAAGTGCTTGCCGGGAGTTTCGTAAGACCCGACAGGAATTATTCATCTTCTTTACTTTTCGAAAAGCTACCTTATACTTTCACAGAAGATCAATCCTGCAGGGGTTCCTATGTTATTTATTGTGCAATTAATTGGCAAATATGTTCTTTCACTCTTGCAGGAGATGGGCAGAATACTGCTGTTTATTATTTCCACCCTTTATATGATAGTCCGCTTCCCCGGCAAGCCAATTCTTATTTTGAAGCAGATCAATTTTATCGGAGCTAATTCTTTCTTCGTCATTTTTCTTACCGCGGCATTTACCGGCATGGTCCTCGGTCTTCAGGGGTATTACACCCTGACGAAATTCGGTTCCGAGGGAATGCTCGGCTCGGTGGTTGCGCTCTCTCTTATCCGCGAACTGGGCCCTGTGCTCACTGCGCTCATGGTTACCGGCCGGGCTGGGAGTGCCATCACCGCTGAAATCGGCATCATGCGCATTACTGAACAGATCGATGCTCTGGAGACAATGGCTTTGGAGCCATTCAAGTATCTCATTTCGCCGAAGATTATCGGTGCGCTGATTGCGGTACCGCTTCTCTGCGCCATATTCGATGTGGTCGGAATTGGTGGCGGATATCTGGTTGGGGTAAAGCTCATGGGGGTCAACCCTGGAGCTTTTTTCCACGAGATGCATAAGAGCCTGGAGTGGAAGGACGTATATTCGGGCATGATTAAATCCATCTCCTTTGGACTCATCATTTCCTGGGTCTGCTGTTATAAAGGGTATTACACGACTCACGGTGCCGAAGGGGTTTCCCGGTCAACAACCTCTGCGGTTGTCATGTCATCGATCCTGATCCTGGTTTGGGATTATTTCCTGACCTCGATTCTTTTGTAGTAGACCTTGAGAGCTGATTTTTCTTGGAGAAGTAATGATAGCGTTGAGACAGGTCAGAAAGGCCTTTGGTGACCAGGTTGTGCTGGACAGTCTGGACCTGGATATTCCCAGTGGCAAGATTACCGCTATTATCGGACCGAGCGGAGGGGGGAAGAGTGTCCTGCTGAAACATATGGTCGGTCTGCTGAAGCCGGACAGCGGGCAGGTTCTGGTGGATGGCGAGAATATCGTTCCAATGGGCAGGGGCGAACTGAACAGGGTGCGGGAAAGTTTTGGCGTACTCTTCCAGAATGCCGCCCTGTTTGATTCCATGACGGTATTCGAGAATGTTGCCTTTCCGCTGGAAGAAAAAACCAAATATTCGCGGAAAGAGATCAAGAACCGTGTGCATCTTGCTTTGGAGCATGTGGGCCTGCGGAGTGTCGACGACAAGTATCCCGACCAGATTTCCGGAGGGATGAAAAAACGGGTCGGGCTGGCCAGGGCACTTCTTTTGGATCCGGCCATCATCCTTTTCGATGAACCGACCACCGGTCTCGACCCGATCATCTGCAATGCAATGCACAAGCTTATCCAGGACACCCATGCCCAATTCGGCTTTACCGCAGTTATCGTTACGCATGAGGTGCCGTCAATCTTCGACATCTGCGATTACGTGGCAATGCTCTACCGGGGAAAGATACTCTTTTACGGAACGCCCGATGAAATCCGGGCTTCCGATGTTCCGGCGGTACACCAGTTCATTCACGGAGAGCTTGAAGGGCCACTGCAGTTTCTCTGATTCGACGTTTTTGCAGCTACTATTTCGTTTACGGGTGAACCATGAAAAGAGCAAGTCTTGAAATTACGGTCGGCATATTCGTCTTGGTGGGAATTGTCTGCCTGGGGTATCTTTCCATCAAGCTGGGGAAGATGGAGGTGTTGGGGGGCGATTCCTACAAGGTGACCGCCAACTTCTCAAATGTCTCGGGCCTCAGGGAGGGCGCTTCTGTGGAGATCGCGGGCGTGGACGTTGGCCGTGTGGATAGGATCGTTCTTGATCCGAAAGCAGGATATACCGCTCGGGTTACTCTCCGCATCAATTTGGGAATAGAATTACAGGACGACGTTATCGCTTCTGTCCGCACTCGGGGTATCATCGGTGATAAATTTATTCAACTGCAACCGGGAGCTTCAGACAAGGTGCTACACAACGGGGGGCGTATTCGTGACACCGAGTCTGCCATCGATTTCGAAGGTTTGATCAGTAAATATATCCAAGGTTCGGTGAACTGACAGGGAGGAAAAGGCTATGAAATACTGCATCAGAACCATGACTCTTTCGTTCGTGTTGCTTTTGCTCCTGAGCACACCGCTTGTAGCCGGAGAGATGCAGCAGGGGAAACTTGTGTTGAGTCTCGATGACTGCATCAGCAGGGCACTCGCGAGCTCTCCCGAGTTGGGTGAGTCCCGTGCCGATATCGATTTGGCCGAAGCGAAGCTGAACGAGGCCAAATCGCACCTTTTCCCGCAGATCGAGTTTCTCGGTCTCCTGGGACCGGTTTCTCAGGCCCGCGGAAACCAGGTTACCTCATCGGATCGCATCGATCATCTGCACGGCGTTACCTTCTTTGCCCGCGGCGATGCGACGATTGTGCAGCCTCTCTATACCTTCGGCAAAATCAGCGAGCGGATGACCGCAGCTAGCCACGGCATCGAAGTGGATCGGGCCAAGAAAGAGCAGACGGCCAACGAGATTACCCTCAAGGTCAAGGATTATTACTACAGCCTGCTGCTGGCCCGTGAGCTCAAGGCGCTTGTTTCGGAGGTCGGGGATACTCTGGACAAGGCCCGGGACAAGGCGAGGAAACTTCTCGATAAAGGGTCGGCAAATGTGGATGCCCTGGATATTTACAAGCTGGATGCGTTTGCCGGTGAAGTTCGCAAGTATACCGAAGAAGCAAATAAAGGCGAGGCTCTTGCCCTTGCGGCCCTTCGTGTCCAGATGGGCCTGCCGAGCGATACGGTATTCGATATCGCAACGGCACGCCTTACCCCGGATGAGAACATGGCGAATGCAGCCCTTTCAACCTACCTGGATGCGGCCAAGATCAAGCGGCCGGAATACAAACAACTGAAAGAGGGGCTTCAGGCTCGTCTGGCCCTGGTAAAGGCTGCCAAAGCGGACTATTATCCCGATCTGTTTCTCGGCGGCTATCTGTCCGCAGCCTACTCCCCTGATCGTGACCGGGTAACGAACCCCTGGGTTCCTGATCAGTTTAATCACCTTTGGGCCGGGATTGCGCTGGGACTTAAATGGAAAATAGATTTCGGCATAACATCGGCCAAGGTTGCCCAGGAGCAGGCCCAGTATAACCGTTTGGTCAGCACCAATGAGTATGCCAATGCGAATATCCCCCTGCAGATCCGGAAGGCTTACCTGGAGCGCCAGGAAGCCGAAAAGAGTATTGCCGCCACCCGGGATGCTTACACCAATGCCAAGAAGTGGGAGGTTGCCGCCGTTGCCAACTTCGATATCGGCATTGGCCCGGCAAAAGAGATATTCGATGCTCTGAAGAGTTATGCCACGATGCGAACCGACTATTTCCGCTCCATCTACAACTACAAGATGTCCTTGGCCAATCTGGACTATGCGGTGGGGGAAGCCCCGCTGAAAAAGTAAAATAACAAGGGAGATCCCGTATCATGAAACACAACGTTACTGTCAGCCTGATGCTCCTGCTCGCTGTCGTTTTCGGATCCGTTTCCGCCTGGGCCTCAGTTACCGACGAAGTCAAACAGACTGTTGACCAGGTGATTTCGATCGTCTCCAACGCCAACCTTAAGAAGCCCCAGAATGAAGCAAAAAGACGAGCCGCGCTGAAAAGCGCCATCAGCCGGATCTTTGATTACGGCGAAATGGCCAAGCGATCCATGGGCGTTCACTGGAAAGAGAGGAGTTCTAAGGAAAAGAAGGAGTTTGTGGGACTCTTTGCAACTCTTCTGGAGAACTCCTATGCCGGCAAGATCGAGTCATACCACAATGAAAAGATCGTCTACGGCGGTGAATCCGTGGATGGCGACTATGCCGAGGTCAAATCTAAAGTGGTAACCGCTAAAAGGGACGAGTATTCCCTTAATTATCGGCTCATGAAGGAGGGGAATCGCTGGATGGTCTACGATGTGGTTATCGAAGGAGTGAGCTTGGTTTCCAACTATCGTTCGCAATTCAACAAGATCATTCTCCATCAGGGTTATGGAGAGCTGGTTAAGAAGCTCAAGGCAAAAGAAGAGGAGATTGCTGCTCCTTAACAGGTCGGATTTTTGGGGAGATGCAAGTTTTGGGAAGGGCGGAATAACCGCTAAGCGGCTGTCCCGCCCTTTGTCTTTTCACTGCCTGGATAATCTCTCTCCGGCAGGTCGGAGTGTAACGGGATCTGCTCCCACAGCTTTTTTTTCGGGCCTTTCCTTCCTGAATCTGCTAGTATCGGCCCGCGCAACTTTCCACGTGAAGCAGTACCTCTTTTCAGAGGATTAGCCTGTATTCTGGAGGAAGTATGAAAAGAGTTTGGCTCATTGTTCCCCTGTTAGGGTTGGCCGGATGTAGTTTTTTTGGCACCAGTGCACCATTTCCGCTGAAGGAAACAACCCCCCGGCAAGTCAAGGACTGCCGCCCGGTGGCGCAAATTCCCGGGCCGGTCGGCTATCGGATGTGGGGGCCACCCGCAGCACTTGGATCTTTCAAGTTTGACGCTGCCAAGAAAGCAAAAGAGCTCGGCGCAACGCACATTTATTGGGGAGAAGATGTTGAAGGTATCGGAGGGGGGATCGTCGGATATGCTTTTGATTGCACCGGGGTTCCGATGAACGAAGACAACGGTTTTACAGAATAAAAAATTACTACCTAACGTATTGTTGATGCATGCGCAAATTCTCGTTGTCATCCCCGAATGACTGTATCGGTGATCCATGATTTCAGCAGGTTGCAAGCTGGTTTGCCGATCAGAATCGCCTCGGGAATAACAAGTTACGAGTTTGTCATTGCTCTGTCAAAAAAGAGCGGCCCTTCCCGAGAGCCGCTCTTTCCGATTGTTTATGCAGCCTTCAGTTCCGAGGTGCAGTGGGGGCAGCGGATCGCTTTCAAAGGTACCGTGGAAAGGCAGTACGGGCATTCTTTTGTATCGGGAGCGGCTGGCACCGGTTCCGGCTCTCTCTTTAAGCGATTGATCTGCCGAATCAGGAGAAATATGGCAAAGGCTACTATGGCAAAGTCGAGGACAGTGTTGAAAAAGAGTCCGTAGTTGATGGTGGCTGCACCGGCTTTTTTTGCCTCTGCCAGGGTCTGGAAGTTATTGCCCGACAGGTCGATAAACAGGTTCGAAAAGTCAACTTTTCCGAGTATCCGCCCGATGGGCGGCATCAAGATGTCATTCACAAACGAGGAAACAATTTTCCCGAATGACGCACCGATGATGATGCCTACCGCCATATCCACAACGTTCCCGCGCATTGCAAATTCCTTGAACTCTTTCAGCATTTCATGTGCCTCCTGTGATTGTGTAGGGTGATTCCAGACATGTACCCCCGAAGGTAGCATCATATTTGATTATGCCGCCTGCGGTGTTCAAGGTAGTGTGACTGGAATCAGCCGACTCTCAGCATTGGAAATCGTGCCAGGTTCAAATTTGGGCTACGAAGATTATTTAATGAAAAGTAGTCTACCATGGTCGGTTTGACTGTCAAAGGGTAGTTTGATTTCCGGAAATTCGGATTTATTTTTCCTCAAATTCCTGTAAGGTGGTACAGTAGCACCATCCAGTTCGTGTGGTGATTCGGTTGTTCAGGCATAGATCATCTTCCGTGTCATACCTCCGTCTACGATAAGGTTTGCTCCGGTCATAAAGGAAGCTTCGTTTGACACCAGAAAGAGAACAAGAGTAGATATATCCTCCGGGATTCCAACTCTGCCGGCTGGATGCTGTAGATGATCTTCTTCGGAGTGGTCAGGGCTATATCTCCGGCTTTTTTTCTGCCAGGGACCGGTTTCGATCCAGCCGGGGCTGATGCAATTGACCCGTATATTCGGCCCCAAGCTTACTGCCAATGCATGGGTAAGGGCGACAACGCCCCCTTTTGATGCGGAATAGGCTTCGGTGCAGGCTTCCGACATGAAGGCCCGAGTGGAGGCAATGTTGATAATGGAGCCGTTCGTACGTCTCAGGTGGGGTGCGGCGTGTTTCGCGCAGAGAAAAGCTCCGGTGAGATTTACCCCGAGAACCCTGTTCCACTCATCCAGGGAAAGGGCTTCCAGTTGTTTATTCTGAGAGATTCCGGCGTTGTTGACCAGCGTGTCGAGTCTGCCGAATTGAGCTGTTGTCTGTTCAATGAGTCGTTTGACCTGTAGTTCGTCTGCGACATCCGTCTCGATGAATGAGATTTGTCCGAGAGAGTCAAACTCCCTGGTTGTTTCTTCCCCGGCCTCCCGATCCTGATCCGCGATCACCGTGGTCCAGCCTTTTACCAGGAAAGCATTTGCGATGGCTTTCCCGATTCCTTGGGCGCCGCCGGTAATGATGGCTGTTTTGTTGTTCTGTGACATGGGGTCCGCCTCCGCAAAAATCACCTGCTGCCAATGTACAGAGTGTAGCCGATTTTTCGCCGAATGGAAGATGATCCGATCTGTGCGGCCATGCCGGCAACTCCAAAGAGCTTGACAGCCTTGTCAGCTTTTCTGTATTTGTTACGCTATCATGTTTATGTCACTCTGGACTATTCCAAACTTGCTCAGCGGTCTTCGGCTTTTCAGTGTGCCGATCCTGCTGATCCTTGCCTGGAGAGGGAATGAGAAAGGTTTTTTCGTACTGCTCCTCTGTGCACTTGTGACCGACGTTGCTGACGGTTACCTGGCTCGTCGGCTTCATCAGGAGTCGGAACTGGGGGCGAGGCTGGATAGTTGGGGCGACTTTGCCCTTTATATCACGACACCCGTCTGTGCCTGGTTGCTGTGGCCGGAGTTGATAGTCCGGGAATCACCCTATGTGATTGTTGTACTTGTCAGCTTCGTGTTGCCGATCCTGATCGGCTTTATCAAGTTCCAGCGACTCACCAGTTATCATACCTGGGGTGCCAAGCTATCGGCTGTTCTCATGGGCTGTTCCACTTTGGTGCTCTTTGCCGGAGGACCGGCTCTTCCTTTTCATTTTTCGACGGTAGTGCTGGTGTTCACACAGATTGAAGAAATTTCCATTACCGTTGTTCTTCCCTCATGGCGCGCAAACGTACCTTCTCTGGTGCATGCACTTCGTGTAGCCAGAAAGGGACAGCAGGGAATCAAGAGCTGAGAGATAGAACTGAAAAAAGATGCACTGACTCCACTATCGGCCGGAATAGCTGCGTTCCTGGTAGGGGGACGTTACTTTTGAAACATGCTGAATGGTTTTACCAAATAAAGGATATTTTGATGAAAAAAGACAGTGACGACCGGAAAAGATCACACCTCAGACTGGTGGTAAATAACCCGGATAAAAGGAAACCTGGACCAATCGGGAGCGAAGATGACTTTATTACCCTTGAAGACCTGGTTGTGCAAAGAGAAAGTCTCTCAGCGCTTTTTTATCAGGGGCTGGAGCGCCAACAGGGTAAAGCGTATCAAGCGGTAGAGAAGTTTCTTGCGGCTCGAGGGTGGCCCTACGGACTTGATCCGCATCATGGTCAGCCATTGGTGCTTCCTGCCCTTGCTGTCTGCCCGGGGGCGCTGGCCTACGGCATGGTTCCCCAAGACGAACTGCTGGTGTTTATTTCCGAAGATGCCGGAGGCAAAGGGCTGTGTCTTTCGATGGAAATGATCATGCCGTTCTACAGTGATGACGAAACGGTCATGGAAGAGGCATTGCTCTATTCTCCGGTATTGCAGTACGGGAGTCTCTTTATCGAGGAAAACCACCAGGACGGTCTCCTCGACCTGATCTACCGGTTGGGTTTTCCCCTTTATCCGCCGTTTCCTTCTGCACGTATTATGGAAAGGCTCTTTTCTGTCGTCGCCTGTGAGGTGGACGATGCGCTGAGAGCACTTTCCGATTATCCCGGAGAATAAAAGGCTTACGATAAGTTGGGCTGTAGTCCGGAAGGTTTCTTCTGGTCCGTTTGCGTGCCAAGAATAAAACTCCGGAAATCTTTTTCACCACTAACAAAGCGCAGAATCTTGATGCCCATGCCCGCTTTTCTGACCAGGTGAATCATGTTCGGCGGGACTTTTTTCGACCATCTGACGAAACCGGTGAGCGTAACTTTCGTTTCATCCGGCAGGATAAGCTCAATTGCTATCTCGGATCCTGGTCGACAGAGGTTCGTTGTCTTGATGAACATGCCGTCTTCGGTCACATCTTCGGTAAAGGCCATCCGCACCGGTTTGTCGTGACCAAAACGTAAAGAGAGTCTTCTGCGAACCCTTTTGGTAATCCTTTTTTCAGCCACTTTTTAGCTCCTGACCGGTTCGTTTTTGGAGAGGAATGCCGGAACGCACGAGAAAAAGTATTCCGACTTTTCTCTGGCCATTGTTTTGTGCGTGTCAGGCGGTGCGCCGCCGGCTTTCAGCCCTGCGAGATGCAAATGTTGCAGCAGGGTAGCACATCTCTGTGGAAAAATGAATACAAATTAATTGACGCTTGTTTTTCGTCTGACCTGTTCAGCCTGCGTTGGCCGACGAAAACCTTGTAAAAATCTTTTCGTCAGATCCGGAGGATTTCATGAGTAAACTTTTTTCACCCCTTACCCTGAAAGCGATAACTTTTCGCAACCGTATATTTGTTTCACCCATGTGCCAGTATTCAAGCCGGGAGGGTTTCCCTACGGACTGGCACCTTGTTCACCTGGGAAGTCGCGCCGTGGGCGGCGCCGGCCTGGTGATGGTCGAGGCAACAGCGGTAGCTCCTGACGGAAGGATCAGCCCGGATGACAGCGGAATCTGGAGCGATGTCCATGGCGAGGCATTTCAACCCATTGCCCGCTTTATTGCCGAGCAGGGTGCCGTGCCCGGAATCCAGCTTTCCCATGCCGGGCGCAAGGCCTCTACCGACAAACCCTGGAAGGGCAGTGGCCCCTTGTCGGAAAAGGAACGTGGTTGGCAACCGGCCGCTCCGAGTGGCCTTCCCTATGCAGAAGGACACCCGGCGCCGAAAGAATTGGTTGCCTTCGACCTGGATGTTCTCGAGGAGCAGTTCCGAGCTGCCGCCCGACGCTCATTTGCAGCAGGCTTTCAGGTTGTAGAATTACACATGGCCCATGGTTATCTCCTCCATGAATTCCTTTCCCCTCTGACCAATCACAGAACAGACGACTATGGGGGAAGTTTCGAAAACAGGATCCGCTTCCCCCTGCGGATTGTGCGGGCGATTCGCGAAGAATGGCCGTCTGACCTGCCGTTTTTTGTGCGCCTGTCAGTTGTGGACTGGACAGAGGGTGGTTGGGATCTTGGTCAGTCTGTACTGTTGTCACGTCGAATGAAGACCCTCGGGGTCGACCTCATCGACTGCTCGGCAGGCCTGGCGGTCCCCGAAGAAACGATTCCCTTTGGCCCCGGATTCCTGGTGCCCTTTTCGGCCGCCATTCGGTCTGCCATCGCCATTCCCACCGGTGCGGTCGGGTTGATAACCGACCCTGCCCAGGCAGAGCAGATTATTGCCACAGGGCAGGCCGATGTCGTTTCCCTGGCTCGTCAGTTGCTCCGTGACCCCTATTGGCCGCTTCATGCGGCAAAGGCTCTCGGAGTGGATATTCCCTGGCCTGATCAGTATCTGCGGGCAAAAAAGCACTGAGTCAGTGTCGGGAGGTGAAATGGAGAAAGTTGCTGAAAAGGTTGAACCCGGTTGCTACCGGCATTACAAGGGAAAGCGCTACCAGGTTATCGGAGTTGCCCGCCATAGTGAAACCGAAGAAAAACTTGTGGTTTATCGCTGTCTGTACGGCGACTTTTCCCTGTGGGTGAGGCCACTGGAGATGTTTTTGGAGGACGTTCTCGTGGAAGGGCGGTCACTGCCGCGTTTTGCTCGCTGTGATGATGATCCTGTTCACAATGACATGTAAGAATGAAGCCGATGCCGTATGTGTCGTTATGACCGGATCGGGCTAGTTTTTCCAGAGTATTTGACCGTTTTTGAAGTCAATGTGATAGCGGAGATTTTTTAGAAAATCCATCCCCAGCAGACCATCAAACGGTACGGCGGGTCCATGCTGGTTGAACACTCCCACAATCATGCCGGTTCGCGAATGGGGACCTACTGAGATTCTGTTGAGTCGCGCAGCCGAGGCTCTGATCGTCCCGCCACCCACTACCTGCAACTTTCCGCTGGGTGCCCCGTAAAGGCTAATGCCGAGCCGTGAGGCAACGGAAGAGTTGATAACCGTAACGCCGGCTCCGGTGTCGAGGCCGAGTTGAACCACCGCCGTCTGCTGACCATAGTACAGGGTAACCGGAACCACTACCATATTGCGCACAATGGTTACCCTGGTCACGGTATCTCCCGTTTCATTCGACGAGCCAATCTCACGATACTTTGACGGTTCCTGGTAGCCGGCTATTTTAGCTCCCAGGTCCGCAGCCAGATTTGGATCGAGTTTCTTGAGCTGTGTCTGCTCGTGAAGAGCTTTTTCCCTGTCCTGGAGCGCAAGGTAGGCCTCCCCCAGATCATGGTGTGCTTCTGCGAGTTCCGGGTTGAGTCTCAGGGCTGTGGTGAAGGCCTTGACCGCCTGGTCGAGCATCTCCACGTTGGCGGTGCCCTCATTGATGCCAAGCCTCAGCAGACTGGTGCCCAAACCCTGCCAGGCTTCGGCACGTGAAGGGTTTATCCTGGTTGCCTGAGCGAATTCCCTTACGGAACGGTCATACTTATTTGCCAGGAGATATTCGGCGCCCCTCTGCAGGCAGGCATCTTCGGCTGTATCGCTTGCCAGAAGGGGGCTTGCCAGGGAGATCAGAACCAACAGCACTGCGGGATATATCTTCATTTGTCTCCGGTTCGCTTTCTCGGTTTTCAGTAAGGTATGACACAGGTGGTGGCTAGGGGGGATGCTTTTGTCTAGTTTGCGAAATTAGCTTGTTACATGCGGAAACTCCGGATGTGAAACCAGCTTGCACATATGATACCCTTGACCGACGGCTGAGGCAACTTTTCGTTGGAAAAAGTTCGTTCCCCGTAAGGCGCAAAATTCAGGTTCTTTCCCGTGAGAATGCTGCTGGTGCGTGCCGGATAAACGAATTCACTTGACAAATGAGAGTTCTTTCTGTAATTGCTGGTGCATTAAAATATACTACACCATCGAAACGGCAAAATCCGGGTAACCGGATGACGCAAAGCTACCTGTCCGTTTTTCAGCGGATAGAGGGGTTACCGAAATGGCAGCAAGTTCGTCTTCAAAAACGAAGCCTGCCTATCTATTGGTGGGCTTTTCTGTTTCCAGGATTCTCGCTGCTCCTGTGTGTTCCGGAAGTCATGCTGCTATGGTACACGCAAAGTACGCTTGAATTGCACGCGCATTTTCCCTTCAGAAAATCCCTTTCGTCGTACTTCGAGTCTTGCCCGTTGGCAGTGGTTGCCTCCTGAAACATTTTCAGGGAAAAGGTTTGCCATGTATTCAGAAAAGTTTCTGTGGAGAATTGTGCGTGTTGTGACCGCATCGTATTTTCTGATCACGCTTTTGATCGTCGGATCTTCCGTCTGCATGGCTGAAGCGGGTGGTGTCTTTGCCGGTCATGATGCCTCAAAAACTGCCAGTGCCGCTGAAAGTACAGGGCTATTCGGTCACGATGTAGGTCTCTTTCACCTCGTAATCGTGCTGCTTCTCTTTGCAACGGTTATCGTGCTCATTTGTTGCCTGCGCACCATGGTAACGTTCTCCAGCAAAAAAGCTGCCCATTCAGAAAAAAAAGTGCAGGAGGCTCTGAAGCTCTACACGCTTCAACAAACCGAGTACGATGCGGTCCTGGACACGGTGTCGGATCTGGTTATCTTTCTGGATCCGGATCAGAAAATTACCTGGCTCAATAGAAGAGCCGAGTCCGTTTTCGGGGTGGAGTATTCCACGGTTATCGGGCGTTCCTGTCATGAAATTTGGCATACCCTGATAGGCGATGGATTCCTCTGCCCCGGCCGCAAATGTCTCTTCACGGGGGTTACTGAGCAGAGCATTGGCTGGACCAGGGATAAAAAACAGTTCGATATTCGTGCTGTCCCGGTCAGGGACAGGTGCGGAAATATTGTCCGGATAATCGAAATCGGTCGTGACATTACCGAGTCGAGCCGGCTTGAACAAAAACTTCGACATGTGCAGAAAATGGAATCACTCGGCTGGTTGGCAACCGGGATAACCCATGATTTCAACAATATCCTGACCGGTATCGTCGGATTTGCCTATCTGCTTCAAAAAAAGGTCAGTACTGACGGGCAGTCGGGTACCTACTGTGCCCACATCACCACGGCCGCAGAAAGAGCGGAGATGCTTACCCAGACCTTTCTCGCCTTTACCCGAAGCCAGTCAGTTTCAATGGCTGTTGATGATTTGAATGATATCCTGCGTAGTGCTGAAGACTTGATTGCCAGGGTTCTTGGTGAAGATGTCGAGCTCTGTCTGCGCCTTGCTGATGATCAGATTCCTGTGTTGGCTGACAGGCTCCTGTTTGGGCAGGTTCTGCTCAACATTGCTGTTCATTGTCGTTCAGCCATGGTAACGGGTGATAAATTCGTTGTCACTACCTCCACTACGTCGCTGCCTGAAAGAGATCTCGGAGGGGCTGCTGGGCTGTCATCTCAGTATGTCTGTCTGGAGATTGAAGTCCCCTTGCGACCGGCGTCCGGCAGGAGTCGGAATATTTTGCTGGAGGGGGTTCCTGCTGCAGATCGCTTCGGGGAGGGTGTGAACTTGGGTCTTGCGGTTGCCAGGGGCATCGTTGAGCTGCATGGAGGTTCCATCAGTTTGGTCGAAGGGCGCGCAGGCGGTGCAGTTTTTACCATTCTACTGCCGCTTAGTCGGAAAGCCGGCCTCGAGTTCCAGGGGGGGGAACCATCACCGGCACTGTCCGGCGATAACGAGACAATCCTCCTCGTGGAAGACGACAAGTGGACCCGCAGTTTTCTTCGGGAATTTTTCGAAGGGTTTGGCTATGGAATTATCGAAGCGGAGGATGCCACGGATGCCATGGAAAAGTTCCGTTGTTACAGCAGCTCGATTGCACTTGTCCTTTGTGACATGATATTGCCGAAAATGAGCGGCAGAGAGCTCTGCCGGGAGCTGGCAAGCATCAGCCCCGAGCTGAAAGTTCTCTTCATGAGCGGTTATCCCGGCGATGTAATCAGGTCTCGAGGCATTGCTATCGATGATATTACGATACTCTCTAAACCCTTTAAGCCGGAGCAGCTGCTTCAGGCAGTTCGGGTTGTTCTTCAAGGTTCCGGGTAATCTGAATTGCCACAGGTTTGGTCAAGGGCCAAAGATCTGTCCGAAGAAAGCCTCCATTTTCTTTCGGGTGTTCAGTGCTGTTCCATGGGTACCGCGAAGGTTTCCCTGGATCAGGTCTTCA
This sequence comes from uncultured delta proteobacterium, assembly GCA_963748325.1. Classification (GTDB taxonomy): domain Bacteria; phylum Desulfobacterota; class Desulfuromonadia; order Geobacterales; family Geobacteraceae; genus RPRC01. The sequence goes on from CAVVIJ010000002.1 coordinate 619,951, forward strand.
ACGATCCTGTGGTCCAGCTCGTTGTTTTTTGCCCACACGTTGATGGACACATTCAGGTCTTTCAGCTTTTCTTCAACAATTTTCGATCGTTGTTCGTTGTTCACTTCGGTATGCTCCATGTGCAACAGATTGCCGGCTAGAATGCCGGTCGCCTCTGCATTGGTTTCTTTACGGCTGTCCTCTGTCCGGTTACTGCTCTTTTCAGGGCTAGCATGGAAGAGGTAAAAGTCATTGTTTATCAATTGGTTAAGCCTGTTTGCCTGGAAGTCCTGGCGCAACAGTCGAAGAGTCGGAGTGCAATAGTACTCCTTTTTTCTCTTTCGAGCAATCACTCCTGCTTCATAGCGGGAAAAAAGCCTGCAGAGATCCCGCAGTCGCCCGTTTTATTGCCGCCCCTGATTTCCTACCTTGCTCCAGATCAAGGCACCTGCACCGAGTACTCCCGCATTCCGACCATGCAACCCGGAAAGTTGCAGCGGAATTCGTCCGCGGTAAATAGATAGTAGATTTTCCTCCATGGCGCGGCCTGCCGGTTCAAGCAGCAGATCTCCTGCGGCGGCAAGTCCACCGTGGAAAAAAAACGCCTCAGGGCTGGTGTGGGCAACCGCATCGGCCAATTTTATGCCAAGTATGCGACCCGTGACGACAAAAGCTTCCCGGGCGAGGGCATCGTTGTTGCGGGCAGCTGCAAATACGTCTTTTGCCGTGAGATCCCGGAAACTGAAACTCCGGAGTATACTAGTATCCCTGCTTTCTGCAAGGAGTGAGAAGACCGTTCTGCAGAGACCGGGAGCGGAGACGTACGTTTCGAGGCAGCCCCGTTTGCCGCAGGCGCACATTCGACCGTCAGGGTCTACCACCGTATGACCGAGTTCTCCGGCAAAGCCGTCGGCACCATGTACAATCTCTCCGTTCACGACAATGCCGCTGCCGAGCCCGGTTCCCAGGGTGATGGATATGAAGTGGCGCATTCCACGTGCCGCTCCGTACTTCATCTCTCCCAGGGCTGCGGCATTGGCGTCATTGGTGACAGCCACGGGCAGGTCAAACTGTGCGCGGAAGAGTTCGGCGATCGGGACGATGTTGCCCCAGTTCAGATTTGTCGGATTCTGGATATTGCCTGTATAGTAATTGGCGTTGGGGGCGCCAATGCCGATCCCTTTCAGTTCGTAGCCATTGGCAAGAGAAGCAAATTCTGCCCGAGCCCGTTTGCAGAGAGTTTCCACCAGATGTTCTGCCGGTTTATCGGACAAGGTGGGGAGTGTTGTCTCCGCACGACAGGTTCCGTCATCATCTACGAAACCGAATGACGTGGTGGTTCCGCCGATATCAATACCGAGAACCACCGCTTTCTTTGTCATACACTGCTCCTTGTGAATTTGGCTGGATTCAACCTGAGCCTACCTCATCTTCATGCTATAGCATAACGGAAGATTTGATTTCTTCAACGGCTTCTGAAGCATCCAACAGGATTGATCCGGTTTTTTTGATCTGGATCATGAGTGAAGTGCCTGCCGTATGATACAGTAGATCTATATGAAGCAATACGATAAGCTTCGAGGAGCGGTGTTCCCGCTTCTTCAGGCCTATCATCATGAAAGGAGTGTATCGTATGGAAAAGACACAGGAAAGTCTTCTCGGTCAGGCATTGGATCTGAAGAACCTCATCTCCTACCAGGAGGGGTCCGTTGTCAGCAAGACTCTCGTTGATCGGGGGATCGGGACCATAACACTTTTTTCCTTTGATGCGGGACAAGGTCTCAGCGAGCACACCGCGCCCTTTGATGCTTATGTGCAGATCGTTGACGGCGAGGCGGAAGTTACCATCTCCAACGAAAAGCACACGGTAAAAGCCGGTGAAATAATTATCATGCCGGCAGATAAACCCCATGCATTGCGGGCGAATACTCGGTTCACTATGCTTCTGGTGATGATCAGAGCATAAGAGCTGTAACTGATTGAGTGCAGGTTCGGCCGATGAGTTTGTGGAGTGAATAGTAGGTGCGCTACCTGAAGCCCGACAGATTGTTTGGATTCAGGTAGCGCCAGAGATGAAATTATTTCAGTAGACTGACGGTTCCGTCATCAAGATCGTATTTTGCGGTGACGATCTTGACTTTTCCTGCCTTTACCAGGTGCCTGATAACGGAAGACTGCCTGGTGAGTTTAGCCGCTACAAGGCAGACATTGACATCGGCAGCTGTTTCGACCAGCTGGGCTTTATCCTTGCCGGTATAGTCTTTTCTTGTTTGTTGTGCCGCCGGAGAAATGGTCCTGATAATGGCGCCGATGTTCCCTTCCGGTTTGCCCTTGGCGTCCACGGCTGCGGTTACGGCACCGCATCTTTCATGGCCGAGTACCATGATCAGCGGACTGCCGATATGCTCAAGCGCATATTCGATACTTCCAAGAACGATCGGGTCAGGGATGTTGCCTGCTACCCGAATGACGAAGATTTCGCCCAGGCCCTTGTCAAAAATGATTTCAGGTGGAACCCTCGAATCAGAACAGGAGAGGATTACCGCATACGGTTTCTGTCCGTTGGCCAAAGAGTGGCGTGTCGCCTTATCGCTGCGCTTCTGACCAGTCATCTGTTGTTCCACGAACTGTTTGTTGCCAATCATGAGCTTCTGCAGCGCCTCATCGGCACTTATGCCGACTCCGTTTCCCGACGCAAATGCAGTGGTGCTCAGCATTGTGCCCATCGCCGCGACTGCCGCGACCCTCAAAAGTTCCTCGAAATTCCCGCCATTTGTTTTCCTCCCGTCCCAATGAAAATAAAGCAAACATTTATCGTGAGTGACTAAATGCGGTCAAATCTAAATTGGGGTAAAATAAGCCAAGTTCCAATTTTTCCGGCAAAAGTGACATTACTACAGGAAATTTCAACACTCCGGAAGCGGCATAATTTTCTCAGGAGAGGGGAGGTGTCCCTTTCAGGGCGAGCCGTCCGGCAAGGTCATCGATAAACTGCCGGGCGGAACGTCCGGAACGCTGTCCCTTGAACAGGGCCCAGCGGAGGGCTTCGCTCCGCAGTTCTCCGCGGCTGATGTCGAGCTGCATCAGTTCCGCATAGTGCTCGACAATGGCCAGGTAGGTATCCTGGGAGAATGGGTAAAAACTGAGCGTGAGACCGAAGCGGTCGGCCAGGGAGAGTTTTTCCGAGATCGCTTCTTCGGGGTGGATTTCCTTGCCGAGATTATCGTTCATCGGCTCGGGCATCAGGTGGCGCCGGTTGGAGGTTGCGTAGAGAAGGACATTTTCCGGTCTGGCTTCGATACTTCCCTCCAGAATAGCCTTCAATTCCCGGTACGATGCCTCGCCCTCTTCGAAGGAAAGGTCGTCACAGTACAGAATAAAGCGCCAGGGTGTTTCACGAACCAGGCGCAGAATATCGGAGATATGGAGGAGATCGCCCTTTTGCACTTCAATGATTCGCAGGCCTTTCGGCGAGAACGGCTTGAGGAGACCCTTGATGCAGGAAGACTTACCTGTGCCCCGCTCACCCCATAAGAGGACGTTGTTTGCCGGGTAGCCTGACACGAATTGGGCGGTGTTTCTGACTATCTCGTCCCGTGCCCCGTCAACTCCCACCAGGTCGCCCAGGTCGAACAGGTGGGGGTGCTCGATCTGTTGCAAAAAGCCCTTGTCCCCGCGCTTTTCCCAGCGGAAAGCAATATGCTTTTCAAAGAGTGCTGCATGGTTGGCAACCGGCAGGGAACTCTTTTCCAGAAAAACTGCAAAGCGATCGAGCAGTTTATCCACCTTGTTGATAATGTCATGCCAGTCTTTTGGTTCTTCCTTTTTCATGGGTACCTGTCTCTTGTCTCCGATTTCTGCTCGGATCCGTTAGAAATCGTCAGAGTTGTTCTGCTGTATTGAGCGCTGCCCTGCATCCGGGTTCATCCATCCTTCAAGGGACATTCCCGCTCCCAGGCCAGGTACCCGTCGCCACTGATATTCCAGAACGACTCGATTCTTTTCCCATACCAGGTGATGTCGTCGCATTCCTGCTCGATCTGGGCGAGATACTCCCCGGAGAGCAGTCCCGCGGAATACAGATAACGATAAAATTCCCTCACTCCGTCCACGTGCCTGGCCAGTTCTTCAATCGTCGGCTCCAGCGTTGAAATAATATACCAGGTTGCCGCAAAGGCACGAACTGTTCCTATTTCTTCCTGGAAAAGATTGCGGCGTCGGGCCGAAACCAGGTAATCCCGAAGATAGTAATCGGCGCTGTGAGCCATGGCTCCCGCTTTGAGAGGTGGTATCCCGTTTCGCAGAAGCTCTTGGTGGAAGTCTTGCAGGAGTTCCCGGCAAAGCTCGTCAACTCGGAGTTCGTCTTCGTCTGACGTTATGTTGTAGGCGGATTTTTCGATTGGTGTCATCGCAGTTGATCCTTGTAGTGACTTGCGGTTACGATTGTTCCGTTACTGGTGAATGCGTGGATCGAGGGCATCCCGGATTCCCTCGCCGAGCAGGTTGTAGGCCAGAACGGTAACCAGGATGGCCAGACCCGGAAAGAGGGAAAGCCACCAGGCAAATTCCAGGTAATCCTTGCCGGAGGTCAGGATGTTCCCCCAGCTCGGAGTGGGCGGCTGGACGCCGATACCGAGAAACGAAAGGGCCGATTCGGTCAGGATAGCGCCTGCAACGCCCAAGGTCGCAGCAACGAGCACCGGCGCGGCAGCGTTCGGCAGGATGTGTCGGAAGATGATCCTGAAGTTTGACGCGCCGATGGAGCGGGCCGCGGTAATGAAATCCCGCTCCTTGACGGACAGCACTTCCGCTCTTACCAGGCGGGCCACGCCCATCCAGCCGGTTATGCCGATGATCAGCATGATGTACCAGATGGAGGGTTCCAGCAGGGCAATAACGGCCAGAATAAGGAAAAAGGCCGGGAAGCAGAGCATGATATCGACAAAACGCATCAGGACGCTGTCCACCCAGCCGCCGTAATAGCCTGCCAGCAGGCCGACCAGGGTTCCGATGCTAATGGCGATGCCGACCGCCACAAAGCCGACCTTGAGAGAGATCCTGGCTCCATAGACGACCCGCGTGAAAACGTCTCTCCCCAGTTCATCGGTACCCATCCAGTGAGTGGAAGACGGCGGGCGTAGGACATGGTAGGCGTCGATGGTCGATGGATCGAAGGGGGTGATGAGCGGTGCCAGGAAGGACAGGAGGAAAAGTCCCACCACCACAAAGGCCCCTGCCATGGCAAAACGGTTGCGGCGAAAACGCTGCCAGAAAATTGCGTAAAAATAGGAGGTTTTGAATGACATGGATGGTTTCCTCATGCTCGCCCGTGGCGGATGCGCGGATCAGCGACCGAATAGCAGATATCCGCGAGGAGGTTGCCGATCAAGGTGAGAAAAGCACCAATTACCAGGATGCCCATAACCAGCGGGTAATCCCTCGACATGACACTGGTGTAGAAGAGCTGGCCCATGCCGGGGATGGCAAAGATCGTCTCGAAGATGACGCTGCCGCCGATGAGTCCGGGCAGGGAAAAACCGAGCAGGGTAACGACCGGCAGCAGGGCATTTCTGAGCGCATGACGGTAGATAACCACCCGTTCCGACAGGCCCTTGGCCCGTGCCGTGGTGATGTAGTCCTGGCGGATCACCTCCAGCATGGTGGATCGCATGTAGCGTGATGTTCCGGCCAGGCTGCCGAAGGTGGCGATGCCCACCGGCAGGATCAGGTGCTTTGCCAGATCCCAGGACCAGCCGAACAGGCCAAGCTGATCGCTGCCCAATGAGTGGAGACCGGAGATCGGTAACCAGCCCAGTTTTACGCCGAAAAGGTACATTAGAAGCAGTGCCAGCCAGAAGGTCGGGATGGCGAAACCGAGAAAGACGAAGACGGTAATGCCTTTGTCCAGGGGGGTGTCTCGACGCACTGCGGCCAGGATGCCGATTGGGATTGCCAGACCGAACTCCAGGATCAGGGCGATGACATTGAGGCCGAGGGTGATCGGGATCCGTTCGACGATCTTGTCGGTAACCGGGCGGTTGTCCGGAGCGAACGAACGGCCGAAATCGAGCCGCGCCATGCGCCCGAGCCAGTTGATATACTGGACGTGGAGCGGTTTGTCGAGGCCATAAAACTCCTTCATTCTCTGGCGGGCCTCGGCCGACACCTTGGGGTTCATGGCGGTCTGCATGTCGACCGGTTCCCCCGGAGCCAGGTGGATTACGGCAAAGGTGATCAGGGTTATGCCGAACAGGAGCGGTATCAGCATCAGGATTCTTTTTATGAGATAGGCGATCATGGTAATTTGGGCTCTTGGTTCGTAGGTCTTAGCTGTTTGTGCTTATTTTTGTTTTTGATTCAAGCTAACCGCTAACAACTGTCATCGATATACCTGCTCCGCCTTCGGCACATACCAGTGGGTGAAATTGTAGGTGATTCCGGCAGGAGCCGGTTTGATACCGTGGAAGCGGGCACTGACCACTGGCAGGGCATCGGGGACGTAGAGGAATGTGTAAGGCTGCTCTTCGGCCAGGATGTCCTGAATCCGGTAGTAGCACCTTTTTCGCTCCTCCCGATCGAAGGTTCCTCTGCCCTGTACAATAAGTCGATCCACTTCCGGATTCTTGAACCCGATGAAATTCAGCTCCTTGGGGCCGGTCATGCTGGAATGCCAGACATCGAAGAGATCGGGGTCGGGAGAAATTGTCCAGCCGAGAATCACTGCCTCGAAATTTCCCGTATCGATGAACTGGCTGATAAACGATGCCCATTCCACCACCCGGATTTTAACCGCGATTCCTACAGACTTGAGGCGCTGTTGAATGATCTGGGCCGCCTTCAGGCGCTCCACGTTTCCCTGGTTGGTTAAAATCGTGAACTGGAAGGGGCGGCCATCCTTTACCAGGACTCCGTCGCTGTTCCGTTTCGTCCATCCCGCTTCGGCAAGCAGCTCGCGCGCCTTTGCCGGATTGTAGGGGAAATCTTTCACTTTCGAAGAATAGGGCCAGGTTCCCGGTTTGTAGGGCCCGTGGGCAATCTGCCCCATGCCCAGCAGCACGCCCTGGATAATTTCTTCCTTGTTGATGGCCGAGGTAAGGGCCTGCCGGACCCGCTTGTCCTTGAACAGTGGATTACGGAGGTTGTAACCGAGATAGACATAGGCCGAGGCCGGATAGCGATACTTGTTGAAGCGTTCCCTGAACTCGGGCGTGTTGGTCTGGCGCTGGTACTGGACCGGGGTAAGGGACATCATGTCCAGACCGCCCGATTTCAACTCCATGTACATGGTGGAGCTGTCCGGGATGATCCGGTAGACGTAACGGTCAATGTAGGGGCGACCTTCGAAATAATCATGATACGATTCAAGGACTACCTTCTGTCCGGCAACCCATTCTTTCAGACGGTACGGACCCGTTCCCACCGGTTTACGGGAGAGCGGACTTTTGGTGATATCTTTGCCTTCCAGGAGGTGAGCAGGGAGAATCGCGTTGGCCCAGGAGGCGAGGGCCGGGGCGAATGGCTTGTCGTAGGTCACGCGGAAGGTGTACGGGTCCACCACTTCGGCCTTTTTAACCTGTTTGAAGTTTTCCGCGTAGGCCGTGGGGGTCTTGGGATCAATGGTTACCCGGTAGGTATAGAGAACGTCCCTGGCAGTGAACTCGACGCCATCTTGCCACTTGACTCCGTGGCGGAGATGAAAGGTTATGACCAGTCCGTTTTTGGATACGTCCCATGATTTCGCCAGGTCGCCCACCAGTTGCAGGTTTTTGTCGTACTTGAGCAGGCCGTTGTAAACAAGGCCGGCAATATCGAATGAGGCGCTGTCAGTGGCAAGAACCGGGATGAGGTTGGATGGTTCACCGATGGTTCCGTCAACCAGGCTGTCACCATAGGCGGGTTTGTCAGTTCCCCCGGAGGGAACAGGCTTCTTTCCCACGTTGTTGTCGCAGGAGGCGAGCAGAACTGCGGAAAGGAACACCAGGAGGAAAGTCGCACACTTCCCTTTCATCGTGCACCTTTTGCGTTCCCGAGAGCTTTCAGTTTCCTCGCAACGCCCTTGTTTTCCGGATCGGCCTTCAGTACCTTCTTGTATAAGAGTCTGGCCTTGGCATAATCACCCTTTGCTTCGTAGACATCCGCCAGATGCTCAAGGATGGTAGGGTCGTTTTCCGTCAGCTTCACTGCCTTTTCCAGGTTGGTGATCGCTTCATCATAGCGCTTCAATTTGAAGTAGGCCCAGCCGAGACTGTCCAGGATGAAACCGTCCTCGGGGCGCAGTTCGACGGCTTTTTTCAGGTAGCGCAAGGCCTCGTCCAGGTTTGTGCCCATCTCCGCGTAGGTGTAGCCGAGGTAGTTCAGTGCCTGGGCGTCGTCATGGTTGATGCTGAGAACCTTTTTCAATCGGGCGATAGATGCTTCTTTGTTGCCGACTTTGTCATAGAGGACCGCTAAACGGAACAGGATAGCGGTATTGTTGGCAAACTTTTTTTCCACGGCGGTCAGAACTTTCAAACCTTCGGCCGGTCGATCCAGTGTTTCGTAAATCCCGGACAGGTACAGATAGAGTTCCGCTTTTCCCGGATGCTTGGCAATAGCGTCTTTCAACAGGGTTATCGCCCGGTCTGTCTTACCTGTCTCCTTGAAAAGCAGGGCCATCTGACCCAGGGCATCGAAGTAGACCGAGGAAGAAGCGGGAATTTTACCGAACTCTTCAATGGCCTTAGCGTAATCCTTCTTTTCCGCATAACAGGTGGCCAGGTAGAGTCGGATAGGATCTGCGTCGGGATGCTTGGCCAAGATCTCGTTGAATTCCTTGATTGCTTCGTCGTACTTTTCGAGTTCCAGATAGATCAGCCCGATCTTGCGCCGCACTTCAAGCCCTTCGATACCTTCGACGGACAGGGTTTTCAGGAGAGCCAACGCATCTTCCAGGCGCTGATCCTGGATATAGAGCTGGACCAGGTGTTGTGCCACGTTCTGATTCAAGGGGTTGAGAGTAAGGACCTGCTGAAAGATTTCTGCCGCTTTGTCAAGGTTGCCGGTGTTCTCCAGTGAGAGCCCCAGGTCAATCATTGCCTGCTCGAAATCAGGTTTCAGTTCAAGGGATTTGCGGAAGTAGGTGGCTGCGTCGCGGTATAATTTCATCCGTTCGTAGGACTTGCCCAGGTAGTAGTAACCGAGCGGCGAATCGGGAGATTTTTTCAAAAGGTTTTTCAAGACCTTGACCGCTTTCTCGTAGTCGTATACCTTGAGGTACGAAACCGCCAGGTTTATGGAGGCATCCTCCTTGTTCGGGGCCAGTTCCTGTGCCTTGAGGAAGTGGGGTATTGCTTCCTGGTCTTTTCCCATGGCAGCCAGTATCATGCCGAGAAGCATCTGGGCATGACGATATTTCGGGTTGAACTGGAGCGCTGTTTCGCAGGCATCGATAGCTTCCTGGGGGCTGTTCAGCTTCAGGTAGGCTTCCGCAACCTTGGTGTGCAGGAATGGTGACGTGGGGTCTTCGGAAAGTGCTTCTTTCAGGAACAGAAGTGCTCCTTCGGGATCTCCCTCGAGCATTCGGATCCGTGAAAGTGCATAGACGTAGAGACCGCGGGATTCCTTCTTTGTTTCAATCATCCGGGGGGGCGGGGTGGCGGTTAGCCCTGAGTTCAGCGAATGATTGAGGGAGCATGCTGGAAGGAGCAACAGCAAGAGGGTGGCACTGGCTACAATAGTTTTCATTAAGTTTTTCCGGCGCAAATAACCAGAGGTTCGTGAGCGGATTGCGGAACGAATGCCCTGTTCACGTATGCTTCCTGGTTCGTTAAGGTTAATGCTGCACAACTGGTATCTAAGGTCTGGCTTGTTGCTGAATGCATGCTTTTGGTGCGCCGTGATCCATCATTGCCTGGTTCTTGTTCCCTCTCGGTTCCAATGTTTCGTTGGGGTTGCCTGCATCAGATTCTATGTCGCCGTCAACGATGTGGGGCGGAGACATGTCATGTGCAGAAAATAGGGTAAACTTAAAGGTGTCACGGTCTCCGAATTTATATGTAATTATAGAGAAAAAGCTATCATAAATCAGTAGGAGCGTCAAATGAATATCCGAGGATTTTCTCTCCAGGTAACCATTCGCGCTCGCAGGGATAATTTTCATGGAATCCAGGCATCTTGAAGCTTTACTCGATCCGGCGGCATACGACGAACCGACTACTTCGGTTGTTCTCCTGCAGACCCACGTGTCGTTCCTCTTCCTGGCTGATCGCTTTGTGTACAAAATAAAAAAGCCGGTGGATTTCGGCTTTCTCAATTTCGCTACCTTGGATCGTCGGCGCTTTTATTGCGAAGAAGAGGTGCGTCTCAATCGCCGGCTCTGTCCCGATATGTACCTGGGGGTGGTGGAGATTCGAGAATTTGACGAAGGTGTCTGCCTGGATGGCCGAGGGGAGATTATCGATTATGCGGTGAAGATGAAGAGGCTCCCGTCCGAGCGGATGCTTGACAGGCTGCTGGAGCTTGATGCCGTGAGCGTTGATGATATCCGCGAGATCGCCCTGGCCATTGGTGAATTCCATCTCCATGCCGAGCGAAGCCGGGAAATTGACACCTATGGAAGCATTGAAGTGATCCGCCGGAACTGGTTGGAAAATTTTTCCCAGGTGGAACCGTTCCTCTCCCGCACCTTGTCCACCACCGATCTGCACTTCATGCGCGAATGGGTAGAACGTTTTCTTGTCGAGAAGGGAGACCTGTTTGCCGAAAGGGTTGCCCACGGCTTCATCCGGGATTGCGACGGGGATATCCATAGCGCGAATATCTGTCTGGCAGACCGGGTGTATATTTTCGACTGCATCGAATTCAATGCCCGTTTCCGCTTTTCCGATACCGCTGCGGATCTGGCCTTTCTGCTCATGGATCTCGAATACCGCAACCGGAGGGATCTTGCAGAAATCCTGCTGCACGAGTATTGTGCTGTTACCGGTGATCGGGGACTGACCGGGGTGCTCGATTTTTACCGCGTCTACCGGGCCTTTGTCAGGGGCAAGGTGGAGAGCTTCCGGCTTGACGATCCGCAGATTGACGATCTGGCAAAAGAGCGTGCCCGGAAGAGAGCGCGTCGCTACTTCCGCCTGGCCCGCGGATCTATCGCCCGCTGTACTCTTTCCCCGATCCTGGTGGTTTTCAGCGGACTGATGGGCGCCGGCAAAAGCACCCTTGCCCGGGAGCTTTCCTTTGAACTCGGAATTGAACTGCTCAGTTCGGATGTCCTGCGCAAGGAATTGGCGGGTCTTGCGAAAACGACACGCTGCCATGACGGGTTTAACCAGGGGATCTACTCTCCCGAGTTTACCGGGAAAACCTATCGGGAAATGTTCCGGAGGGCCGCAGGATTGCTCCGGGCGGGGCGTAGCGTCATTCTGGATGCCTCCTTCGCCCGGAGCGCCGACCGTGCCGAAGCTGCGGCCCTTGCCCGACGGATGGGGGCGCGATTCCGTTTGTTTCATACCTGGTGCCCGGATACGGTCAGCAGAGAGCGGCTTGAAGTCCGGGAGGCTGAGGGGCAAGAGGTTTCCGACGGACGTTGGGAGCTGTATTCCCAGCAAAAGAATGATTTCGAACCCTTTGAGTCAGCGCCTGAAAACCGGGAAGAGATTGACACCTCGCTGCCGGTGGAAGAGAGTCTTGAGTGTATCTTGTCACTCGTGGAGGGTCGTGAGCCATGACCAAGAAAGGTAATCCTGCCAAGAGAAAGCCGCCCGGGCAGATCCCGGACGCGCAGACACTGGATGAATACGCGCGAGAGATGGCGACGGCACGCAAGATCCAGCAGTCGCTTCTGCCCAGTGTCCCTCCCGATGTGCAGGGAGTGCGCATGGCCTGTTGCTCGATCCCTGCTCATGTTGTCGGGGGAGACTACTACGATTTCTTTCGCTGGGACGATTCGAGTCTCGATCTGGTCATTGCCGATGTATCCGGCCATAACCTCGGATCGGCCCTGATCATGGTGGAAACGCGCAGTGTCCTGCGGGCTCATGCCTATCGTTCCGGTAACGCCAGGGATGCGCTCGCGGTGCTCAATGAACTGCTCTATGACGACCTGAGCCGGACAGAGCTCTTCATCAGCATGTTTTATGCGAAGTTCAGTGCCGAAACGCGCTTTCTCACCTATGCCAACGGTGGCCACAATCCGCCGCTGCTGCTACGTTGCGGTCAGCCGGGCTACATCGGTCTCGATGCCGATGGTATGGTGTTGGGTGTTTTGAAGGGCGTCGAGTTCGAGGAAAAAGGCCTTCTGCTCAGAGAGGGGGATATCCTGTCTTTTTACACCGATGGCATAACGGAATCTCAAAATGCTGCCGGGGAGCTGTTCGGGACCGAAAGATTGTACCAGGCCATTTACCAGCATCGCGGCGCACCGCCGGAAGCGATTATCGAGGGAGTGCTCAAGAGCGTGCACGACTTCAGCGGGGAAAAGGCCCTGCGAGACGATGTTTCACTGGTGGTCCTGAAGATTGACTGACGAAGAGGAGAATTTCATGGAACTTGAACTGACAAGAGGTAATGGCGTGAGCACGCTCCGCTTCAAAGGTGAAAGACTCGATGCCCATAATTCCGACGCATTGAAGGTGAAGATCAAGGAAATTTTCGATGGAGGCGAAAAGAACCTGCTGGTCGATCTCAGTGCGGTGCGTTTCATCGACAGTTCGGGGCTGGGAGCCCTGGTTTCGGGATTCAAAAATGCGGTTACCTGTAAGGGACATCTGGCACTGAGCGGTTTTCAGGATCAGGTCCGCTCCATGTTTGAATTGACCCGACTGAACCGGGTCTTCGATATCTACACTTCCGAGCAGGCGGCATTGACGGCCCTGTCCGGAAAATGACGAGAGGGGTCTTGTCCCTGGTGTGAAACTTGGTGAGGCAGTCATGGGAAAGAAAGTGCTGAAACTGGACTTGAGGGTTCCCAACCAGACCCGCTACCTGGAGTTGGTTGGCCGGATCGGTGAAGACCTGGCCCGGGAACTGAAAAATGGGGGAGAAGATGGCGAAACGCTTGCTCATCACCTCAACGTGGTGCTGACGGAGGCCATGACAAATGCCATCCGGCATGCCCATGAGGATGACCCGGACAAGACTGTTCACATTTTCATTTCCCTCTCGGATGAAGAGCTGATGATTCGTGTCTATGATCACGGGCCGGGTTTCGATTTTGACTCGGCCTGTGCCCAGGACCCTGAGAAACTGGAAGAACACGGGCGGGGAATTTACATCATAAAATGTCTGATGGATTCCGTCGTTTATCGACGGAGCCGGGACCATAATGTTCTGGAGATGTGGAAGAAGCTGAAGTGAGAGAAATTCAGTGTTTGCCCTTTTTTGGTTTTTCCTCGGTGTCGGTCTTCGTGCCCATTTTATAGAAGATCACGGCCATCGTCGTGCCGAGCAGGAAAAGCGGAATGCTCAGCAGTTGACCCATGGTGAAATAGCCGAAGAGGAAACCGATCTGCTGATCCGGCTGGCGGAACAATTCGACAAAGGTTCGGAACAGTCCGTAACAAGCGATGAATACCCAGAGGAGCACACCGGCGGGTGCCTTGGAGCGGCGGACCATCCAGAGGATCAGGAACAGTACCGGTCCTTCGAGAAAAGCCTCGTAGAGCTGCGAAGGATGGCGGGGCAGGGGGCCGCCGGTGGGGAAAACGATGCCCCAGGGCACGTCCGTGACCCGTCCATACAGTTCGCCGTTGATGAAATTGCCGAGTCGGCCGAGACCGAGCCCGATTGGAGCTGCCGGGGTGATCAGGTCGGCGATCTGGAAGAAGCCGATCTTGTTCTTGTGAGAATAATAGAGCGCCGCGATTATCGTGCCGATCAGCCCGCCATGGAACGACATCCCCCCCTCCCAGACGGCAAATACCTTCAAAGGGTTGGCAAAATAGTACGAAGCATTGTAAAAGAGAACGTAGCCGAGTCGTGCTCCGATAATCAGGCCGACGGCCAGGGCGAAGATCAGGTCGGCGACGTCGTCCTTGGTGAGGGGCAGTTTTTTGCGCTTTGCCGTGGAAACGGCGATCAGGTAGGCTGCCAGGAAACCGAGGATGTACATAAGTCCGTACCAGCGGACCTCCAGGGTGCCGATCTTGAAAATATAGGGTTTGATATTGGGGAATTGCATGGTGAGTCCCTTCAGTCCTGCAAGCGGAATGACTGCTGAAATTTTTCTATACATAGCAGTAAATGAGAGTGCCGTCAATCTTGTCGACGGATCAGGGGTTGATCTGGCTGCTCGATCCGGCGCTAAATTTATAACGATGAATCGAGGAGAGACGAACGAATGAGTACTGACGACAAAAAAGTCATCTATACGATGATGGGTGTGAGTAAATTTTACGACAAGAAACAGGTCCTGAAGGACATCTCCCTTTCTTATTTCTACGGCGCCAAAATCGGCGTGCTCGGCCTGAACGGTTCGGGTAAGAGCTCCCTGCTGCGCATCCTGGCGGGGGTGGACAACGATTTCGTCGGCAAGACCATCCTGTCTTCCGGCCTGACGGTCGGATTCCTTGAGCAGGAGCCGAAGCTTGATCCGGACAAGACGGTGCGGGAGTGTGTCGAGGAAGCGGTGCAGGGCACGGTTGACCTGATGAACGAATTCAACCAGATTAACGAACGTTTTGCCGAGCCGATGTCCGACGACGAGATGGCCGCGCTCTGCGAGCGCCAGGCCGAGGTGCAGGAAAAGCTCGATACGCTGGATGCCTGGGATCTGGATTCCCGTTTGGAAATGGCCATGGATGCCCTGCGCTGTCCGCCGCCGGAAGTCAAGACCGCCACGCTTTCCGGCGGCGAGAAACGCCGGGTGGCCCTTTGCCGCCTGCTTCTCCAAAAGCCGGATATTTTGCTGCTGGACGAACCCACCAACCACCTGGATGCAGAATCGGTGGCCTGGCTCGAGCATCACCTGCAGCGCTACGCCGGCACCATTATCGCCGTGACCCATGACCGTTACTTTCTGGACAACGTGGCCGGCTGGATTCTCGAACTGGACCGGGGCGAGGGGATTCCCTGGAAGGGCAACTATTCTTCGTGGCTGGAGCAGAAGCAGGAAAAGCTGCGCCAGGAGGAAAAGAGCGAAAGCGATCGGCAAAAGACCCTACAGCGGGAGCTGGAATGGATTCGCATGTCCCCCAAGGGCCGCCACGCCAAGGGTCGTGCGCGCATTACCTCCTATGAAGATTTGCTTGGGCAGGAAGGTGAAAAACGGGCCAAGGACCTTGAGATCTACATCCCGCCCGGAGCGCGGCTCGGCAAGACCGTGGTGGAGGCGGAAGGGGTCAGCAAGGCCTACGGCGAGCGGTTGCTGGTGGAAGACATGTCCTTCAACCTACCGCCGGGCGGCATTGTCGGTATCATTGGCCCGAACGGCGCCGGCAAGACCACCCTGTTCCGGATGATCACCGACCAGGAGCAGCCGGATAGCGGCACCATCCGCGTGGGGGATACGGTCAAGCTGGCCTACGTTGACCAGAGCCGCGATGCCCTCGATCCGGACAAGAGCATCTGGGAGGTCATCTCCGAAGGGCAGGAGGTACTGCAGTTGGGCAAACAGCAGGTCAACTCACGTGCCTATGTTTCGCGCTTCAACTTTTCCGGTTCCGACCAGCAGAAAAAAGTCGGTATGCTCTCCGGCGGTGAGCGCAACCGGGTCCACCTGGCCCGGATGCTGAAGGAAGGGGCTAACGTCCTGCTCCTTGACGAACCGACCAACGACCTGGACGTCAACACCATGCGCGCCTTGGAAGAGGCGCTGGAAAGCTTTGCCGGCTGCGCCGTGGTCATCAGCCATGACCGCTGGTTCCTGGACCGTATTGCCACGCACATTCTCGCCTTCGAGGGGGACAGCAAGGTTGTCTGGTTCGAGGGGAACTACTCTGAGTACGAAGAGGATCGGAAAAAGCGCCTTGGCGCCGCGGCTGACCAGCCGCACCGGATCAAGTACCGGCAGTTGACGAGGTAGGAAGTACTTTAGTCCACTGTTCCCCCTCCCCCCGGCTTTGTCCGGAGGGAGGGACTAGGGTATCGAACTGTGATGAAGAGGTGCAAGGGGTCGAATACCTTCCTGGGAACAGCCGCCCAAAAAGTCCCCCGATCCCCCTGAATCCGCAGCTATCTCAACAGCACGTCAGAAAAATTTTGACAAAACTTCTTGGAAATGCTACCAATGCACAAAATTAGTTGATTGATAGACGAAAATACTTAACCATTCGCAAGAATGGGGCGGAAAGCCTACGGGTCTTACTGAGACAGCCGGGTTGCCGAAATATCACGATATTCGGCCCCGGCTTTTTTGTATTTACAGCCATGAAAAGGAGATCACGTCAGCAAGAGGTGCCCCTTTACAGGTCACCGTCGTATGCCGGTTCATGTCTCTGTCGAAAACCGGCATTCCATCGGTTGGTGGTACACGATAATACTAAACCATTCGCGAGAATGGGGCGGAAAGCCTACAGGGTCTTACTGAGACAGCCGGGTTACCGAAATATCACGCTATGTTCGGCCCGGTTTTTTTGCGTCCGGACGCAAAAATTTGATCATTTTTTTGAGAAAGGTACCGTATTTATCCCATGCTTCGAATTCTCGAGTTGTCACGCCTGTCCAATTTGCTTCGCCTTTTAGTTATCAGTCTGTTCATCCTGGCTCTCCAGGGATGTGCTGCCCTGAAAGGTTTTCAAGAGAAATCTTGGTTCTTTTCCGGCCATCCTGAAAAGGAAATTGAACGAAATGAGTTTTCGCTGGCAAATGGAGATAACGTCATTGGCCGCCTGGCTGTCATCAAGCTTGAAAAGGGTGATACCCTTCCGGATATTGCCCGGCACTTCAGTCTGGGGATCAATGCACTCAGTGCGGCGAACCCGGGGGTGGATATTTGGGTGCCTGAGGCCGGAGAGCGCGTCCTGTTGCCCCTGAGTTTCATCCTGCCGGACGCTCCCCGAAAAGGCGTTGTGATCAACCTTGCGACCATGAGGCTTTTTGAGTACAGGGACTATGGTACGTCGCTGGTGGTGTCAACCTACCCGGTCGGTGTCGGTGCCGAAGATCGACCATCGCCCATGGGGCACATGTATGTGGTGCGCAAGACGGTGCATCCAACCTGGCATGTGCCTGCCTCGATTGCTGAGTCCCATCGAAAAAAAGGTGATATTCTGCCCGCCTCAGTTCCGCCTGGGCCTGATAATCCTCTGGGAGATTACGCACTCTATTTGAGCAGATCGGGGTATCTGATGCATGGCACGAATAAACCGGCCAGTATTGGACTCAGGGCAACCAATGGCTGCATACGACTCTATCCGGAAGATGTGAAGAGATTTTATGGGGACACCCCGGTCAAGACACCGGTACTCATCGTCAACCAGCCCTATCTTCTCGGTCAGCGCAATGGAGTGGTGTACCTGGAGGCTCATGTACCTCCGGAAGGCCTGGATGCCGTCGATTTTGACACTATCTACGCAAAGTTGAAAAAAATCGAAAAGGACTCGGGGCGCGCTCTCGACTGGAGCAAAGTCAAGGAAGTACGGACCGAGGCCCGCGGGATTCCCGTTCCCATCTTCGAGCTTCGTCGAGGAAGCGAAAATGAGGTTCCGGATCCGATAAAAGTCGAGCATCCGGACAGCTTGTACGGAAAACCGGAAATACCGGAACTGAAACTGGAAGCCTGGTATGTTTTGGCTGCCGATGTATCTGACGAGATTGAAGCCCAGAGGATTGCTGCCATTATCAACCACCAGGGGCCGCCAATTCCGGCGCGGGTGATTTCAAGCAGCAAAGGATATCGTGTTATCGCCGGCCCTTTCACTGATGTTGGTGAGGCCAAAGAAGCTGCCAAACGTTTAAAAATTGATTTGGACATAGACGGTGTTGTAATCGACCCTGTCAGGAAGGGGTAGTCGTTTCCGCTTCCCGGCAGGGCAATCTGAACGGAAAGGAGGTGATTCGAGATGAAGAAAAGTCTTTTGCTTATCTCAATGATGCTTGTTATTCCTGTTACGTTGATTGGTTGTGCGACCTCCGGTGACCTCGAGAAAGTGCAGGCACAGCAGAAATTGATCGATGCTAAAGCCGAGCAGGCATTGCAGGATGCGCAAGCTGCCAAGGCTTCAGCCGATGCTGCCAAGGTTCAGGCGGATGAAACATCAGCCCGCGCCGCAGATGCCATAAAAGCGGCAGAGGAAAGAGAAAGAATTGCAGATGAAAAGGCTCAAAGAGCAGACGCCGCTTTCCAGAAATCGATGAGGAAGTAAGTCGATTGCAAAGGAGCTGTCAGCATCACCTTTGATGCTGTTGATACTGAGGTGGCAGGGTTTCAAGACCCTGCCATTTCAGTATCTATGAATTAAACCTTGTAATCTGCCCACAGAGTTCACAGAGGACTCAGTGGCAAACAATAATTTGTTGAAAACCTTGAATGCACCATCGAAGTAGCGCAAGATATTCCTGAAAATTCTGCCGAGGGGTAGGTGAATGAGTAAACTGGAAATTATCCGAAGTGTACTGACGAATCGATGCAGTCCCTTTTGGGGCTTTCTGGCCGCAAAGCAGCGCAGGGCGGGCAGGCTCATCGGCCTTTTCTTTGCCTGCATCATCCTGACAACAGTTCTCCTGCCCGGTTGCAGTCACTTCAATGATGGATATCAGGCCGAGTCAACCTACGAAGCTGCGAACAAGTTGTTTTGCCTGGGATGTTACCAGGCGTCGCTGGAAAAATATGAACAGATCATAAAAAAATATCCCGCGGCGGGGGACAGGGTACTGTTCGAGATGGGAATTATTTATTCGCATCCGAAGAATGAGCGAAAAGATTATCAGAAAGCGCTGGAATGTTTTCAGCGACTCATACGTGAGTATCCCGCAAGCGAGTACCGGCAGAACAGCCAGTCGATGATTTTTTCCATTAATAATGTCGCTCTCAAGGATAAGATGATTGCCACGCAGCAAACACAGCTCGAGAATCTCCAGAAAGAGCTGAAAAACAATGAGAATGAGATTGCCACCCTGCAAAAAAAGAATAAAGCGCTTAAACAGCAGGTATTTTCTTATGTACTTCAAAAAGGATCAATTGACCGGATTCTGATAGAAAAAAAAGCCCGGCGTTTGATGTTGTTATCAAATGGTGAGGTGCTTAAAACCTACAAAATAGCCTTGGGCGGAAACCCTGTCGGTCCAAAAGAAAGGGAGGGCGATGACAAAACCCCGGAAGGCATCTATTGCATCGATTCAAGAAACAATGACAGCCAATATCACCGAGCCCTTCATATTTCCTACCCGAACGAGAAAGACAGAAAGCGGGCACAGGAACTGGGTGTCCCTCCGGGTGGAGACATCATGATCCACGGCCTCAAGAATGGTTTCTCATGGGTTGGTACTGCTCAGTCGGAGGTGGACTGGACGAAAGGGTGTATTGCCGTGACGGACGAGGAAATAGATGAGATAGACAAATTGACGCCGAACGGAACGATTGTCGAAATCAGGCCCTAGTGTCCCGTGCGGTTAATTCAATTCTTGAAATTCCGGTTCTTTTGCCCTCTGGCTAGGTTGTGGCTCCTCGACAGAGCCCCGCTATGCCTGCGTCGCCTCGCCTTGCCAGAGACCAAAATTCCACGGAATTACTGCTGCTAACTAACCGCACGGGACACTAGCAGGTTTTTGAAAAACTTCTTCTTGGTTGGCATGTCGCTGCCTGGATTGTCGAAGGCCTGATGGTTGTGGCGCTCACCGCCCTGATATTCGGTAAATTTTGCCTGGGATCCTATATAGTTCACCGCTGCGGCATGCTAGCGGGTTTGCGAACCGGACGCTGCCTTGGGACAGGCGCGATTAGTGTTTTGCCGGCAAAAAGGGTGGCGCGCTACTTTATCGCAAAGTATCACGTCCCCTTTTTTGTCTTATCTGCTATTATATGACGTGGACCAATCTCCAGAAAAGCCAGCAAGGCATCGGTTCACTAAAGACTGTTGCTCGCGTCGACGCCATTTTTTTGCTGCGAGAGCTAACAATACTTGAAATTCAAGGTGCCAGATAAGCAAACCTTTTTTGATGGTCTGGATAAATTATTTCGGTACGGAGGTTATATGAAACGAATCCTGTCATGTGTAGCGTTGGTGGTATTATTGAGTGCCGCAGCTTCCGGTGTCGTCTCGGCGAATTCATCAAAGTCAACCAAACGGAATGCTGTATCTTCTAGCAGGGCAATGACTCACAACTGCGCATCCTGTCACTCCCTTTCGGTGGAGGAAGCCAACAAAATTTTCAAGGGGCTCGGTGAGGTTAAAGCGGTGAAGATGTCTCCCGTCAAAGGGTCTGTTTGAAGTGACCGTGCAGCAGCACAATCGCCAGGCAGTTGCCTATCTTGACTTCAGCAAGAAGTTGCTGGTTCCCGGGCCGATTTTTGATACCACCACCAAACGTTCTATAACACCCCCGCCGGAGGAACTGCCGAAAATATTGTCCAAGGCCGAGCTCGATAAGATCCCTCTGAAGGACTCGATTGTCATGGGTAATCCGAAAGGCACAAAACGCATGTTCGTTTTCACTGATCCTGTCTGTCCATTTTGCGCTCGGCTGCACGGGGAGTTGAAAAAGCTTGTTGTCCTGGAACCGGATCTTGCCATCTACATCAAAATGTTCCCTCTCAAGATCCATCCCGATGCCTACGACAAAGCGAGAGTGATACTCGGTTCGAATTCCCTGGAGATGCTGGAAAAGTCCTTCGCAAAGGAACAGCTTCCTGTGCCGGGGAGCAAAGACCCGAAAGAACCGATTGATGAGACAATAAAGATCGGAGAGTCTTTGGGCATCGATGGGACACCTGCGATTATTTTCCCCGACGGAAGACTCGTTTCCGGAGCCAGAGACGTGGCAACCCTCCGCAAAATGCTCGAGTCGACAAAATAGTACTGACCGGGTACGCGAGGTACCCCCGGTAATTTCACCGTCCGCAAAAAAGAGGGGCGCTTTTGGCGCCCCTCTTGTCGTCACCGGCAAAAATCATTTCTGTTCGCACCGCCAAAAGCAACCCTTAGTGCAGGCAAAACTTCCTGAACAATTTCCCTGCGTCCGCATGGACGCATCTCCCACACCCTTGCCGAAATCCGCCTTCTCATGCCCCTTCGCTCAGGTGCACGGCGGACTCCTGGTCCCGGAACTGACTGACGTACAGGCGATGGTAGACGCCGCCTTGTGCTAGGAGCGTTTCGTGCGTCCCCTGTTCGATCACCCGCCCTTTATCGATGACAATAAGCTGGTCAGCGTTGGCGATGGTCGAGAGACGGTGGGCGATCACGAAGCTGGTGCGCCCCTTCATTAGCTCGTGGAGGGCCTTTTGGATTTGCGCTTCGGTGCGCGTGTCGACGGAACTGGTGGCCTCGTCGAGGATGAGGATGGCCGGGTCGGCGAGGATCGCCCGGGCAATGGTGACGAGTTGGCGTTGTCCTTCGGAGAGGTTGCCGCCCCGCTCGGACAGGATCGTGTCGTAGCCCTTGGGGAGGCGGCGTATGAAGCCGTCGGCACGAGCGAGTCGAGCAGCCTCGATAACTTCCTCGTCGCTGGCGTTGAGGCGGCCATAGCGGATATTTTCGCGCACTGACTCACTGAACAGGAAGGACTGCTGCAGGACGACCCCGAGCTGGCGCCGCAGGCTGTCGCGCGAAACGGTGCGGATGTCGACTCCATCGATGCGGATCGCGCCCTGCTGCGGATCGTAAAAGCGTGACAGCAGGTTGACCAGGGTGGTCTTTCCGGCGCCGGTGTGGCCGACAAGGGCGATGCGTTCGCCGGGCCGGGCGTGGATCGAGACGTCTTTCAGCACCGGGGTGCCGGGAACGTAGGCGAAGGTGAGGTGGTCGAGTTCGACCTCGCCGGCCACCCGGGGCAGCTCCTGAGGCTGGGGGCCGGCAACCTGTTCCGGAGCTGCATCGAGCAGGTTGAAGATCCGCTCGGCACCGGCCAGCGCTCCTTGCACCTGGTTGTAGAGGTTGCCGAGCTGGCGCAGCGGTTCGGCGAAGCGTCGCGAATAGGTGATGAAGGCGGCGATCGTGCCGATCGTCACTATCCCCCGGATCGCCAGCCAGCCCCCGAGACCGCACAATACGGCGATATTCAGGTTCGATAGGATACCCATCATCGGCATCACCAGCAGCGCCAGGGCCATCGCTTTGACGCCGACGCTGCGAACCGCCTCGTTCGCCTCGTCGAAGTGCTCCAGTACCGCTTCCTCCTGGCCAAATGCCAGGACCACCCGCTGGCCGCTGTAGGTCTCCTCGAGCACTGCGTTGAGCGCTCCGAGCCGCGCCTGGTAGCTGCGGAAGGCCGCGCGGGTCCGGCGTCCCACCGTGCCGACGAGACCGATCATCAGGGGAAAGGCGATCATTGAGCCGAGGGCCAGCCAAGGGCTGAGCACAAAGATGACCCCGAGAATTCCTGCCAGGGTGAGGACTCCGGTGAAGAGCTGCGCCGCGTTGTAGGTCAGAACGCGGCTGATTGCATCCATGTCGTTGGTCAGCCGGCTCATCAGCTCCCCCTGCCGGCGCGAATCGAAGAAGCTCAGGGAGAGGGTTTGGATGTGATCGAAGAGATCGCCCCGCAGGTTGCGCATCGCCTTCTGCGCGATGGCGGCGATCAGGACGCCCTGGACCAGCTGCGCCGCCGCGGACAGTACGTAGGCACCGAGCATCAGAAGCGTCATCCGCAGCAGGGCGGCGAAATGCCGGCCGATCAGCTGATCGATTGCCCTTCCCATTAGATAGGGACCGGCGATGGCCAGCGCGGTGCCGAGTGCGGCTATCAGGACTACCAGGACGATACCGCCGCGATGGGGGCGCAGGTAGTCCATCAGCCGGTGCAGCGTCCCGCGTGCGTCCTTGGCCCGCTCGGTGCTGAGGCCTCCGGCGCTTCGGCCGCCAGGGCCGGGCAGGCCTGTCATGCGCATCGGTGCTTTTCTTTGCTCTGCCGCCTCAGACATCGGCACCCCCCTGTTCCGCCATCGGCTCGCCGAGCTGGGAGAGGTAGATGTCACGATAGACGTCGCTTTCGGCGAGCAGTTGCCGGTGGCTGCCGACGGCGCTGATCCGCCCCTGGTCGAGGACGATAATTTTGTCGGCGAGCAGCACTGTGCTGATGCGCTGGGCGACGATGAAGCGGGTAGTGGCGTTTTGCGACTCGGCGAGCAGCCTGTCGAGAGCGTCCTGCAGCCGAACCTCGGTTTCGATGTCGAGGGCGCTGGTCGAGTCGTCAAGGATCAGGACTTTCGGCCGGATCAGCAGCGCCCGGGCAATTGCGATCCGCTGACGCTGGCCCCCGGAGAGGGTGACTCCCCGCTCGCCGACCGGTGTCTCGTACCCGGCCGGAAGTTCGGAAATGAAGACGTCTGCCTGGGCAGCCTTTGCCGCGGCCTGCACTTCTTCGTCGCTGGCGGTACTTTGTCCGTAGCGGATGTTCTCGGCCACGGTCCCGCTGAAGAGGATCGTCTCCTGCAGGGCGACACCAATGGATTGGCGCAGAGAGGCAAGATCAAGGTCGCGCACATCGATGCCGTCGAAAGTGATGCGGCCGACACTCACGTCATAAAAGCGGGGAATCAGGTGAATCAGCGTTGATTTTCCGGAACCGGTTGCGCCAATAATGGCTACCGTCTCCCCCGGTTCGGCGACGAAGGAGATATCTGCGAGCGCTGCCTCGGCGTTTTCTCCGGGGTATCGAAAGCCGACCTCTTCGAATGCGATCCGTCCCTGGGGATGCTCGAGACGTACGGCGTTGGTCGCTTTGCGCGCTTGCCCTTCGGTGTCGAGAACCTCCAAGATTCGACCTGCCGAAGCGTCTGCAGCCGCGATCGGACCGATCATCGCCGAGAGCATCAGGATTGGGAAGAGGGCGAAGGAGAGGTAGTTTATGGCGGCGACCACCTCGCCGACCGTCATCCCTCCTTCAATTGAAGTTTTACCGCCAATCCAGACCGCGCCGACGATCGCCATGTTGAGGATCAATAGCATTAAGGGGGTGAATGCCGCCATCAGCCGGGCGACTCCGATCGTGCCATCCATCAGTTCCACGTTTGCCTCGCCAAAGCGGGCCGACTCGTGGGCGGTGCGCACGAAGGCTTTGACGACACGCATTCCGGCCAAGTTTTCCTGCAGTACGATGTTCAGACGGTCGAGGCGCTGCTGAACCTGCAGGAACATCGGCTGGGCCTTGCGGGCAAAGAGCCAGACCAGCAGGATGATGAGTGGCACGAAGAATGCCATCATCAGAGCGAGACGGGGACTGGTGAGAACGAGCAGGACGACGGCGCCGAGAGTCCAGATCGGTGCCCGGGTGAGTATGCGCAGCGACAGCATCACGATCGTCTGCACCGCGTTGATGTCGCTTGTCGAGCGGACGATAAGCTTGCCGGTCTGCAGGGTGTCCAGGTTGGCGAAGGAAAAGGACTGTACCTTGCGTATTAGGGCGCTACGCAGGTCGGCACCGAAGCTCATGGCAACGCTCACCGAGAGGTAGTTGTTGGCGACGGCGAAGCCGGCGGAGAGCAGCGCGGCGCCAGCCATGAGCAGGGCGGTGGAGACGACGACGTGGAGGTTGTGGGCCCCGATCCCTTGATCGATGATTCGCTGGGTCAGGTGGGGAATGAGCAGGTCCGCAGCGACCATGGCAAAGAGCAAGAGCAGGGCGGACACCGATGCGTGGCGGTAGGGATACAAAAAACCGTAGAGACGCAGCAGAGACTTCACCGGACCTCCTCGCGGACGGCGGCAGGAGGTTCCGGGCGACAGTCCGGCGGATCCGCTTCATCTGCCGCTGCCAGGTAACGGTGGACTTTTAGCAGCGATTTCCTGAGGGTTTCCTGCTCCTTTTCGCTCAGCGCCGAGCCCATCTCGCGGTCGAGTTCCCGAAACGAAGCGCGGGCTTCCTCGTGAAAACTTCTGGCCTTTTCGGTCAGATAGACCCGGACGATCCGCTGATCCGACTCGTCGCGGTGACGTTCGATCCAGCCGGAACGTTCCATGCGTTGAAGGGTATTGCTCGCCGTGGGCGGCGCGATCTGCAGGGCTTGGGCCAGCGCCCGCTGCGACATTCCGTCATCCTGCCAGAGCCGTGAGAGGATCATGCCCTGGGCATGATGCAGACCGATGCTTTCCAACTTCATTCGACGGCGCCGACCGACGAGCCGGCAGACCTGGCCCAGTAACTGGCCGAGAGTAAGCTCCCGGGGATTTTCTTGCGGAGCTGTCATAGACCCTCCAATATAATAAGGTAGCTAATGTTTAGTTAGCTAATTATATCTCTCAGTGTCTCGCCGTCAAGATATTTTTGTCTGGCCGGGCTTGGCCTTATGAATCGAGACGGTGGCTTTACATCTGCAAAATGCTTGAGCTGGCAAAATGGTTCATACCGGACTAAGTATGGATCTCCCCGTAATTTGCAACAGAACTACATCATCGGATTCCGCCGGGGAGCTCAGGGGGATTCTGGGTAAATGGAAGGAACAGCGTGCCGATAATTCCGCGCCCAAAATGGGTCGCGACTAACGTCTTGTTGCCGAAACAACTTTTCAAGTTTAAACTTGGAGACCTGACCGGTATGTTCTACCGACATTTTCCTTCTTTTTGCCTCTTTACAGAAGCCTTTACTGGAGGACCCTCTATCTTTATTATTATGTCGGAATGCATGTAACTGGTTTGAATTAAACAGATACACAAGGAGAAATGCCATGTTGTACAGGAAGGTTCCAAAAAACGGTGACGAATTGTCCATCCTCGGATTCGGCTGCATGCGCCTGCCACAGGTCGATGGCAAGATCGATGAGCCTCGGGCGATCGGGCAAATTCGTTCGGCCATTGACCGAGGAGTCAATTATGTGGATACGGCCTGGCCTTACCACGGTGGCGAGAGTGAGCCTCTCGTCGGCAGAGCCTTGCAGGACGGCTACCGTGAGCGCGTCAAACTGGCCACCAAGCTGCCATCCTTTTTGATTACAAGTCGGGAAGATATGGACATCTACCTCAACGCCCAGCTGAAAAAGCTCGCTACCGATACGATCGATTATTATCTGGTTCATACCCTCACCGGGCCGGTGTGGGACGCGATGGTGAAGTTCGGTATTCATGATTTTCTTGATCAGGCCAAAGCCGATGGCCGCATTGTCAACGCGGGTTTTTCCTATCACGGTCTGCCCGAAGATTTTACGCGGATTGTCGATGAGTATCCCTGGGATTTTTGCCAGATTCAGTACAATTATCTTGACGAGGCCTGTCAGGCCGGAACAGCAGGCTTGGAATACGCAGCGTCAAAAGATCTGGCCGTAATTATCATGGAGCCGTTACGTGGCGGCAATCTGGGGAGACCGGCACCGCCGCCGGCCATCAAGCAGATCTGGGACGAGGCAAAAATATCCCGGACTCCTGTGGCCTGGGCGCTGCTGTGGCTCTGGAATCATCCCGAGGTTACGGTAATCCTGTCCGGCATGAATGAAGAAGCCCACATCGATGAAAATATCGCTTTGGCCGATCAGGGGAGAGCCGGCATTTTGCAGCCTGATGAACTGGAACTGGTGAGCCGGGCGGCCAAAACCTACCGGGAGTTGATGAAGGTCGGCTGTACCGGTTGCGGATACTGCATGCCTTGCCCTGCCAATGTGTCGATTCCGATCTGTTTCGAGATGTATAACAACCTGCACATGTTTGATCAGCCTGATGCAGCCAGGTTCGGTTATGCAATCCGCATGGGTGGAGATCTGACTGGCGGGGTTTCCGGCTTTGCGTCCCAGTGTGTTCGATGCGGGCAATGTATCGACAAGTGCCCCCAGCAGATCCCAATCCCAGACGTTCTTGCTGAGGTTGTTGCTGACATGGAAGACGAAGATCTTCCCAAGCGCCTTGAGAAGGTCCGGGAGATCATGCTGAAAAAAGCAAAGTGATTCACGTGGTTCACGTCTGATCAGGAGCGCGTTCCGGTTCGGAGATTTTTGCCATATTTTTTACGTCGCAGCATCAAACGGACAGGCTCGTTCGATGGCTGGCGGCTGGGAACGAAAGTCGTGATGACTGGGCAGGAAGCGAGATAGCCTTTTTTAACACCGATGAAAAACAGTGTTATGTCCGCCTCGGGCATTCCTGCATACGATGACGTGCACGTTGTTCTAGGGGGAGAGTCCCTGTTCTCCTGAGTTTGAAAAGCATGGTGCATCTGATTCAATTGCCATCTGCAGCTACCGGAATCAGAATCTCGTTTCGTCGCATGAACCACGGTGTGAAAGGGGGATTGTAGCGGGCCCAGACCGGTTCACCAACAACGACAAACTTATTTTCCCGAATCCAAGCCTCAAGCTTTGCTTTGTTGTGCAGATACTTCTCTTCACTCCAGAAACCGGAATACCGCACTGAAGCCACTCTGCGAGCAGGAACCTGCCGTAGTGTGACTCTAGGATCATCGGGAACCGGCAAGTTTTCGAGAGTGTAGTCGGCTGGCATCATGAAGCTGACGGCCCACTTTTCCTGGACACGCTGTTGACTGACAGGAGCGGTCATGGATATTTTCTCACCCTTTTGCTCTTGGGATACGGGAGCCGTCATCGGAATCTTTTTGCGCGAACGGTTATCTCCGGAAATGTAGCGGAAGAGCAGATTGAATGCCGTGCTTCCGGCTCCTTCCAGGTCTCCATCAACAAGTGTCTCGGCAAGGATCTGAGGCGGGTACTCGCGCAGTTCGAAAATATCGTCGGTTTTTATAACCTTGTAGGGGGCTTCTTCTGTTGCCATGGCAGTAATTGCTCCTATGAGTATGAATGCAGTTACACCTACGATCCGTCTGATCCCTTTTATCGTTACCATCGTGAGTTTAAATTCTGAATAGCCGTTGCTGACCATCCTTGCCGTCTCTTGAGAACGAATTATCACTGAACCCCTCCATCTACAGAGGTTTCCCACCCGGTTGAATGTTTTTGATGGTGTCGACCAATATGAATATACCTTCTGCCGGCAGACACAACCAACAAAGTCCTGGGGGCAGGCATTGGTAGTTTGATTTTTATCCTGATCGCCGGAATTCACCCGCCGCATGCCAGGTGAAATCCGGGGAAAATCCTGTTTTCTCCTTGTTAAAATTTATCATGGATTTCACCGAATTCCAGCCACTTCGAAATTGTGACGCAGACAGGAGGGCGAGTCTTGAAAATTATTTTCTACAAGAGCTTGTATAACCAAAAGATCGTCTCTCAATATATTCCTTACGCCAGTAGTTTTGCAGCGCCATCTGGGCTGGTCAGATTGATCGTGCTGGCTGCAAAAATAAAAATCGGTACTTGACACTTTTCACTTGACAGTTAACATTGTCGGTCTATTCTGAGAACAGTAAATAAAGACAAGGATGATATGCAGGATATGAAAAACAGCGGTCAGCATGGAAAGAAAAAAGCAAGTGGAAAACTTGTAAAACCTGCTGGGCTGCGCATGAAGGAGTTGACATCAGCCACGGGGCTGCCCAAATCAGCCATCCTTCACTACGTGTCCCAGGGGCTTTTGCCGGAACCGGTTAAAACCAGCCCGAACATGGCTTATTACGATCCGGTCTGCATAGAGAGGATCGAGTTCATCAAAACCATGCAGGAAAAATACGCATTTCCGCTCAGCAAGATTAAAATGATCCTCTCTGCCAGGGAAGAGGGGGCGGACGTAACACCACTGGTTGAATTGAGCGCGACGATTTTCGGCGAGGCCGAATCTTCGATCCTTAGTGAGGTGGAATTCTGCGACGCCACCGGTCTCAAGCTCGCTGAGGTGCGGAAGTTTATCAAGTACGGCCTGATCCTGCCTCTGGAAAAGGGCAAATATAATCAGCAGGACGTTGAAGTATGCGGCAATTACGCCAAATGTCTTGCCCTGGGCCTCAAGGTGGAGGATTTCATCTTCTATGCGGAGGCCGCAAGGATAATTGTTGACAGGGAAATGCGCCTGCGGTGCAAACTTACCGCCCATCTCCCCGAAGAGCAGGATGCCGATTTGAGCAGGTTGCTGGTCATGGGTGCGCGGGCAGTTCGTGGCTACGTGATCGAAAGGACCTTCCAACACAGGGTGGCAAAGGCCACGGACCTGAAAGACGCGGCCCTTCTCGGCGAGGAAGAGAGCACCGGCAGAGAGTACTAATAGGAAATCAAAAAGGGCATTGACCTGGCAGGTTGTTGAAAAACGTCGCGAGGGGCTGGAATGCACGGCGCAAGCGAGCGGCAACACCGCAGGCAAGCCCCACAGTAGTTTTTCGACAACCTGCTGGAGCAGAGGAGGGTAAGTCATGGCACTAAATCCGGTTGTGGTGTTTGATAATGTATCAAAGATCTACCAGATAGGAGAAGTGGCCATCCCTGCCTTGAAGAAGGTCTCTCTCCGGATTCCCAGCGGTAGGTTCTCCATGGTGCTCGGCCCGTCGGGGAGCGGCAAGACTACTCTCCTCAACATGATCGGTTGCCTGGATCAGCCGACGGAAGGCACTGTCGAGGTTTGCGGTCAAAAGATGGCCGAAATCTCCGATGACAGGGTCTCCGAGTTTCGCGCCCGGAACATCGGCTTCATTTTCCAGAACTTCAATCTCATTCCGGTTCTCTCTGCCCTGGAAAATGTCGAATATCCCCTGGCCCTGCTCGGCATGAAAACCTCCGAACGCCACGAACGGAGTATGGCCATTCTTTCCTCAGTGGGTCTCGCCGACCATGCGCGGCACCGGCCCAACCAGCTCTCCGGAGGCCAGAAGCAGCGTGTGGCCATCGCCCGGGCGCTGGTCAAGGGGCCGAGCCTGGTGCTCGCGGATGAGCCTACCGCCAACCTGGACAGCAAGACCGGCGCTGCCATCATCGATCTCATGTACCGGGTCCAGGAGGAGTACGGTGCGTCCTTTGTATTCTCCACCCACGATCCGCAGTTGATTTCCCACGCACAGGATGTATTTGTCATCCGGGATGGTGAACTGATCGAGCATCGCTCGGAGGATCAACAATGACGACTCTGATTATTGCCGCCCGAAATATCACGAGAAACTTCCGCCGTTCGCTCATGACCATCTCCGCCATTGCCGTGGGGACCATGTCGTTGCTCATGTTCGGGGAATTTGTGTCACAGATTTTCGTCGCCCTGGAAACGCAGAATGTGGTCCGCTCCGGCCACATCGCGCTGTTCAAGAAGGGATATTTCGAGTATGGCGGGGGAAATCCTGCGGCTTACGGCATTGGCGACTACCAGTCCCTCCTCGGCCTGATCCGGGACGATCCGGTTCTGAAGCCGCTGATCAACGTGGTCACTCCCACCATCAATCTCTTCGGCATTGCCGGCAATTTCTCTGCCGAGACATCCAGGACCTTTGTCGGCCTTGGCGTCGTTCCTGCCGACTACAACAGGATGCACCGCTGGGATGAACACCACCTGAGCCTGTCCTCGGAATCCAATGAACCTCTGAACGAAAAGGACGAGGCCCATGGTTTTATCGGAGCCGGGCTGGCCGGAATTCTCGGACTTTGCGAGCCCCTGAAGCTGGGAGATTGTCCGAAGCAGCCGGCGGGCGAACAGGATTCCGCAGATGGAGCTACCGCGCAGCGCAGGGACTTCAGCGCATTGACGGAAGAGTCGAAACCGGTATCTTTCCCTGCCGAGAGTGGGTCGGTGCCGCGCCTCGACCTTCTCGCTGCAACGGCAAACGGCGCCCCGAACGTGGTCAACTTCTATGTGGACAAGGCCATCAAGCAGGGGATCAAGGAGTATGACGACGCGTTCGTAATCATGAACTTCAAGCTGGCGCAGCAGCTTCTCTACGGTCGGGGGGAGCGAAAGGCCGTCAGTATTGTCGTCCAGCTCAACCGTACCGAGGATATTCCTCTTGCACGGGCGCGCCTGGAAAAGCTGATCAAAGAGAAGGGGCTTGACCTGGAAACCAAGGAACTGACGGAACTGCAGCCCTTTTACACCCAGGCCGTGGGCATGTTCAAGGCCATATTTTCCTTCATTTCCGTGGTCATGGCGGTGATTGTCATCTTCACCGTGGTGAACACGATGAGCATGAGCGTCATGGAGCGGACCAATGAGATCGGTACCCTTCGGGCAATGGGTGTCAAGAAAAAGGGGATTGCGTTGCAATTCATGCTGGAAGGAATCATCCTCGGGGTGATCGGCGCGACTGTCGGCATTCTCCTAGGGTCAGTTGCAGCCGAGCTTGTCAATCATTCGGGTATGACCTGGCATCCGCCGGGGCAGGCCTATCCCACGCCGCTCGTGCTGCGAACCACCGGCGTTGGCTATCTGTTGCTGGGTATCTGGATCGGTCTGGGAGCCATGTCCGCACTTGCCGCATGGATTCCCGCAAAACGCGCCGCGCACATGAAAATCGTGGACGCATTGGGGCATGTATGAAATACGAAAAGATAGTGTGTCCGCTGATCGGACTTCTTCTGGCAATGCCAACCGGGCAGGCTTCAGCCGTTGATGAAAACCGGCCCACGGCCCAGACCGTCATCGCCCGTTCGGATGCCGTCAGGAATCCGGAAAATCCTTTCAGAGTCAATCTGCGCCTTAGCGAGTATGTCGATGGTGTAGAACGCAATGAGATACTCCTCAGGGTCTTTTCCAAGATCGACCGGGGATCGGGGCAATTCAAGAACCTGGTGGTCTATCTGGAGCCGCCACGGGATCTGGGCAAGGTGGTGCTCATGAACGGGACGACCATGTGGTTTTACGACCCTGCGTCGAAGAGCAGCGTGCGCATCTCTCCACAGCAGCGACTGGTCGGGCAGGCATCCCAGGGGGATGTGGTAACGGTGAATCTGGCCCGCGATTACACGGCAAAGCTGGTGGGGCCGGCCGACGGTGAAAAACTGCTGGACGCGGACCGGAAGGAGCGCGACTGTTGGCATGTGGAACTTGTACCCGCTAACGACAGCGCCATTTACGGCAAGGTTGTCTACTGGGTGGAAAAGAAGACCTACCGGCCTGTGAAAGGGAAGTTCTATTCGGACAGCGGTCGGCTCCTGAAGATAGCCTATTATCACCGCTACCTGGAACAACTGGGCGTTTTCCGTCCTTCCGAAATCATACTGATTGATGGCGTGAACACCCGGTTGGTCACAACGATTAATTCCTCCGGTCATCGTGCCATGGAAATCCCCGACAGCTGGTACCAGCGGGAATATCTGCCCCACCTGAAGGTCGAGTGATGAGTAGATGGCTGCTGTTCACGACGATTTTTTTCCTGCTGCAAGCCGGACCGCTTCATGCCGGGGAAAGCGCTGACGAGAACGCTGATCTCAACCTGATCCCCGGAACTCTGGAGAGTGCCGGGACGGAAGCTGCACCGGCTGGAGATGTCCGCTTGAACGGCAAGGCCTACCTCGAGAACGCCTTGACCGGTTGGCTGAACAGGGGGCTCCTTGTCCAACTCCCGGTCACATCGCCGAACTGGCAGAATCGTACCAGCCTGGACATGAACTACCGGTGGCAGGTAACGGATACCTTCCGTTTGAGCCTGAGCAATCGCCTGAATGCGCTTGCCGGAGATACGCTCACCTTTCCCAGCGGTGAAAACCTGCGCAATGATTTCCGCGAAGGGTATCTGTCATGGGAGCCCTTGCCCAGGACCTTCCTGGAAGTGGGTCGGATAAACCTCAAGAACGGCGTCGCCTTGGGTTACAACCCGACCGATTATTTCAAATCGCGGGCAACGGTCAGCATCGCCTCCATCGACCCTTCGGCACTGAGGGAGAACCGGCTCGGTTCGCTGATGATCAAGGGGCAGAAAATCTTCAGCAAAGGCGCTATCACGCTGGCCTTTTCGCCGAGGATCGACTCCCCGAGCCCCCTGTTGACTTCACAGGGAGCCAGCTTCAATCCCTTGTTCGGCCAGACGAATTCGGACAACCGATTCCTTGTCTCCATCAGTTACCCTATGGCCGACCTCAATCCGCAGGCGCTCCTCTTTGTCGACAGAAACGGCACCCGCTTCGGTTTGAACATCAGCCGGGTGATCGGCTCCAGCATTGTCGCGTACGGAGAATGGTCCGGGGGGCGCCAAGCTACTCTCAGCAGTCGGTCGCTTGCCTTCGGTGAGGAAACCGGTTCCCTCCCGCAGGGTGCGCCGCTCCTGCCGCAGACCGAAACCGGCAGGAGTTTCCGGAGCGATCTTGCTCTCGGCGCATCCTGGACCAGCAGTTTCAATTTGACGGTCAATCTGGAATACCATTATCACCAGGCTGGCTTCGACAACAGCGATTTCAACAACTGGCTTTCCCTCGGCAGATCCGACCCCAGGCTGGCAGCGGAATGCTGGTTTGTCCGGCAGTACGCGGCGGACCAGCAGGAGGCCCTGATGCAGCACCAATTTTTTCTCCGTTTTGACTGGCAGGACATCATCCCGTCACGGCTCAACGCGGGGAGTGTCTTCTTCATCAGCCCCTACGACGGATCCTTCCTGGCCCAGGCTTCCGCGCAGTATTTCATTTCAAGGAACTGGACGCTGGGTGTCTACTTGGGAGGTGCCTCAGGAGGCTCCGATAGCGTCTTTGGCAGTCTCCCCTCATCCGCAAGCGGCGTCCTGCAGATTGTGCGGTATCTGTGACCTGCGGATATCTGGCGACCAGCTCCGCATTACTCGAAAAAACAAAAACAGAAAACTGTAAAGTGTGAAAAACCCGGGCAACTTCTGTCGTCCGGGTTTTTTGCTTGCAATGTAGCATCAATGGTTACATGCCGTAACCGTTACTGCATCTTCTCGCCGTAACGCTCCTGGGCAATGGAGAAGCTGTGCCGCGTATGACATGCCGAGCACGATCCGCGCGAGCCGTCAGGGTTGATCCTGCCGATCATTTCTTTCTCCGTCAGTACACATGCTCTTCAATCCACGCTTCCAGCGCGTGCAGTTCGGCATGGTCAGGCACGAGAAGCTTGGCCAGTTTTTTCTCAGGGCCTCGTAGGTCCTGACCCATCAGCTGCAGCGGTCGTTCATCGCCGGGCTCCGGTGCCTCATCCGGTAACGGTTCCACGATTCCGCGCTTCTGGTAATCAAGAACATCCCGCACCTCCGCCTTTTTGCCCACGTAGAGGGTTCGCGACAGGCGATCCAGCAGGATCCAGTGTTCGGCCTGTTCGGTGGCGTCGCCCAGGTTGAACTCCGTAAGGTGGGAAATAACGTGCTGGTGGTGGCGCCAGACGCGGTAGGGTTCAGGGTTGCCGACCCGCTCCAGAAAACCGTCATGCAGCATCGGCGCCCGTATTGCCCGTACCCAGTAGAGGGCGACCAGTCGCCTGGTCCCCGGGCAGCCAAGCGGATTATCGAACAGCTTCCGGGGAGGCGCTGGCATGCACAATTTTTCCAGCCTACGGATCGCAAGCGGGATAATATCGGCCGATGCCCGTGGTAGAAATTTTTTGTAGTCAGCCATCCTGAAGGCTCCTGTTCCCGGCGGGCCGGAATCCTTTTCCGCCGTAGCTGTTAGGTTGATGTCGAGGAGGAAGATCATCCCTTTCCGTATCCCTTTAGTATACACACAGGCGGGAATGACTGGAACAGGCAGGGTGGGCCGAGTGGATGGAAGTGCCTGCCGAAGAGAGCCTTTTCCCTTGCTATTGGAGCTTAAGTGTCTACCATGTGGTGGTAAGGTGATGATAAAGAAATTCGCTATACATTGACGTCATGTTTGGATGCTGTCCCGTTGCGCTGGGTGCAGCCAGACCATTGACATCCGACGGTAGTATATGAAATCTTAGAGGCCTGAAAAATGTCTGAACGCTTTCTGTCTAAAGAAGAAGTCCGCTCATTCTATGACCGATTCGGGTCAAAACAGGACTGGCAGCGCTTCTATGAAGGTCCGGCACTACGCTCACTTTTGCTCCATAGCCGAATGGGGCAGGCTGCGTCCGTTTTTGAACTGGGGTGTGGTACCGGAGCGTTTGCCCTGGACCTGCTGCGCAAGCATCTTCCCGAAAGTGCCTCGTATGTCGGCGTGGATATGAGTTCCTCCATGGTTGCCCTGACAAGGCAAAAATTGACTCACTTCGCGGAGCGTTCCAAAGTAGTGCAGACCGATGGTTCACTGCGGTTCGATTTCCCGGATGGGTCTTTTGACCGCTTCATCGCGAACTATGTGCTGGACCTCTTGTCTCCGGATGATATTATTACGGTGCTTTCCGAGGCGCAGCGTCTCCTGAGAAGCGGCGGTTTGCTTTGTCTGGTTAGTCTCACGGCTGGGCAAACAACCGTGTCACGAGTAATCACCCGGCTCTGGCGGTGTGTTCACAACCGGAATCCTGGCCTGGTCGGAGGGTGTCGCCCTTTGGAGCTTAGGGCCTTTTTTCATGACGACCAATGGGGCAGGATTTTTCATGGCGTTGTCAACAGTCTGGGCATTGCATCGGAAATTGTCATAGCGGCAAAAAACAGCCGCAATACAGTCGGTATCTAGCGAACAGGTGAGATTAGTCCATGGTTAATGGTGAAGCGAAACTACGAAAACCGTTTGGCCCCTTGTCGTTTTTGTTTTTGTCCGTGCTGGTCGGCGTTATTGCCGGGCTGGGCGCGGTTCTGTTTCGCGGGCTGATCGCGCTGTTTCACAATCTCTTTTTCCTGGGTACGGTATCGACCGTATATAATGCAAATATCCATACCCCTGCCAGCCCCTGGGGACCGTTCGTTATTCTCGTGCCGGTTGTGGGGGCGTTGGGGGTCGTGTTCCTGATCAAGAACTTTGCGCCCGAAGCCAAGGGGCACGGAGTGCCGGAGGTCATGGATGCGATCCACTATCAGAAGGGCTTCATCCGGCCTGTTGTGGCGGTTATAAAATCCCTCGCTTCTGCGCTCTCCATTGGGAGCGGAGGCTCCATCGGCCGTGAAGGGCCGATTATCCAGATCGGTTCCGCCTTTGGCTCAACGCTCGGCCAACTGCTGAGGATGAGCCCCTACGAGCGTATCATACTGATTGCAGCCGGGGCCGGAGGCGGTATTGCCGCCACTTTCAACACTCCGGTAGGCGGAATGCTTTTCGCCGTGGAGCTGCTGCTGCAGGAGGTAAGCGTAAAAACCCTTGTGCCGGTAGCAGTATCTACGGTTGTCGCCACGTATATCGGGCAGTTTTTTTTCGGTGCACACCCATCCTTTGTCATTCCTGAATTTGAGACTCCCTACTTTCAGATTGCCAACCCGGTAGTCCTCCTGACCTACGTGGGGTTGGGTGCAATTATGGGGCTTGCTTCAACCCTCTGTATCAAATCGATTTACTTTTTCGAAGACTACTTCGAGCTTCGCCTGAAATGTGGTCAATATACTCGCCATCTGTTGGGGATGTTCGTGGTCGGTCTTATCATCTATCTTTCCATGACCCTGTTCGGTCAGTATTATATTGAGGGTGTCGGCTACTCCACTATCCAGGAAGTCCTCTCCGGGATGCAGATGCCGTTTTATTTGCTCCTGGTGCTCTTTCTGCTCAAGCTCCTGGCCACATCCCTCACCCTTGGTTCCGGCGGTTCCGGTGGGATATTTTCTCCGTCGCTGTTTCTGGGGGCTACGCTGGGCTGCGCGTATGGCGTGGTTATGGCGGTCTTATTTCCGCATTTGTCGATAAGTCCACCCGCTTTTGCGGTGGCTGGAATGGCCGGTATGGTGGGCGGCGTTACCGGGGCGGCGATGACTTCCATCGTCATGATCTTCGAGATGACCCTCGACTACTCGGTAATCCTGCCTATAACGATTACCGTTGCGATTAGTTACGGGGTTAGAAAGCTGTTATCACGGGAAAGTATCTATACCGAGAAGCTCGTACGAAGGGGCCACCTCATCCCCGATTCCCTCCGGGCAAGCCTTCTCCAGGTGAAGATGGCCAGAGACATCATGGATACCCGCTTCAAGATTGTGTCCGCTTCCCTTTCCCTGGAGGAACTGGTGGGACGAGGATACATGAAAAATACGGAAATCAGATATTTTCTCGTGGAGGAGGCTGGCGGGATTGTCGGTGTGGCCACTAGAAGAATGGTCTTGTCGTACCTGAAACATCGGCGGGAAACCATTTCACTAAGGGAACTGGCAAGGGATGATTATCTCGTGATGACGGAGAATGCCACTATTTTAAGGCTTTTCTACGGGATTTTTTCCCATGAGATATCCTTTGTGCTGGTCTTGTCGGAAGGCATGGTTGCAACGGACAAAAATGTCAGGGGATTGATAACCAAGGAGCGTTTGGCGGAGTTTGTTTCCGAGGCAGCCGAACAGTTTCCGCCGTAATTACATGCCGTTCTGAACCGTGACAACCGGGAACAATGGGGCTCTGACGAGGAGCCATAACGCAGGCAGCGGCCAAAGGAACCGGAATGAAAAGGAAGGAATTAGCCGCACGGGACACTGAGCGGGTTTAAAGCCCGACCCTACGGTTTCGGTTCCGGCATGAAATGAAAAAAAATGGGACACGTTTCCTGTTTTCCTGTATATCAAAGGGGAAGTATCCTTATGTCCCGTGCAGTTCGTTCGCTGTCCGGGACACTACTACTGAACAAACCACGCTAAGGACTCACAATGGAAAAACTCACGTATGGTACCTATGAAAGTACGCTCGAAAGAAGTCGCAAGCTGGAAGATGATTTAACGAAAAATCCTGCAAAATACCGGGTGTTGACCGGAGACCGCCCAACTGGACGTCTGCACATCGGACATCTCTTCGGGTCGCTCCAAAACCGGGTCAGGCTACAGAAGCTGGGTGTGAACACGTTTATTGTCATCGCCGACTATCAGGTGTTGACGGACCGGGATTCCTTTGAATCGATATCCGACAACATAAGGCATTTGACCATTGATTACCTTGCCGCGGGAATTGATCCGGAGAGTGCTCATACCTTTATTTTTCCGCACAGCCATATCCCCGAACTGAATCAGTTGCTGTTGCCGTTTTTAACTCTGGTTACCATGTCGGAGTTGGACCGTAATCCTACGGTTAAGGAGGAAATCCAGGCCGCCGGTTTGAAACGGATCAATGCCGGCATGTATACCTATCCAGTGCATCAGGCGGCGGACATCCTTTTTTGCAAGGGGAATGTCGTGCCGGTCGGTAAGGACCAGTTGCCCCATCTGGAACTAACCCGGGTCATAGCCCGGCGATTCAATGAAAGGTTTGCCGCACAGAAGTCGGTTTTCCCTGAACCGCAGCCATTGCTGAGCAAAAGCCCGCTGATCCTCGGTCTGGATGGCTCCCAGAAGATGAGCAAGAGCAGGAACAACGCGATCATGCTCTGTTCTTCGGAAGATGAAACGGCCGCTTTGATCAAGAAAGCCAAAACGGACGCCGACCGGGTTATCACCTATGATCCCGAGAAGCGGCCCGAAGTATCGAATCTGCTGACGCTCCTCTCTTTGTCCACGGGGAAAACTCCGGAGGAGCTTGCCGAAACAATCGGTGATGGCGGTTCCGGAACGCTGAAAAAAATGCTCACGGAATCACTGAATGAATTTCTTCGCCCTCTGCGCAAGAAAAGGGCCGAATTGGAACAGAATCCGGACTATATCACCCAGGTGCTGACCAAGGGCATCGCCGGCGCACGGAAAATTGCCGTTGAGACCCTTGAAGAAGTGCTGGATGTCATGAATATGAAAATCTGATAACGGCAATCAATTCTGCGGTTGTTGACAGAACATTAGGAAATGGTGTAAAAAAATGTTAATTTGTTATTTTTATTGATCGAGGGGCGAAAGATGACGAGGGAAAAGCTTCGTCTGACAAGTAAAGCCGTTTGGAACAGCTCGCAGCTGGCCGGACGGTTTTTTTTATTGTGTCCTTGAAAATTTACAGGATTCTCCCCCTGTGCCCTGAGTTTTCTCGGCTGACACAAGGGTAAACCGGAGATCACAATGAAGACGGTCTACAGTGCCGCAAATATTTCGCTGGTGAGTATTTTTCAGAATATCCTGGAAAGACACGGCATCAGCTGTTGGGTCAAAAATGAATATCTCTCCGCCGGGATGGGGGAGCTGCCTCCTATTGAGTGTTGGCCACAGCTCTGCGTTGCTGACGAGGATTACCCGGCGGCGAAACGGATCGTCGACGAGGCAATGGCGGAGAAACATCTGAAGTCATGGATTTGCGAAGCATGCGGCGAGGAAATAGAGGGACAGTTTGCCGTGTGCTGGAAGTGTGGAAAAAGTTGTCCTGCCGATACGTGACTCTCTTCATGAAGAGGGAGGCGCCGCGCCGAATCGCTCAGTACCACAAGGAAAATACGCTATTCCTGCTTGACAACCCCGGTCACAGTCCGTAAGCCTATAAATGCCAGTTATGTGACTTCACGAGAACCTGCCTGGTATCACATGTAACCGAGGAACTTTCATGATTGAAACCTTGCTGGTTGTTGCCGGGATTCTCTACTTGGCGTTGCAGCTTGAAGACAAATTCAGAATCCCTTCTCCGCTTGGCCTTATTGCACTTTCTTTTGCGGTTCATTACGGCTTCCAAAAGCTGCCGGTGCTGACCGGTGATTCCGAGCATTTCGCGACCCTGGTGATTTTTCTGCTGCCGATTCTGCTTATTTCCGATTCGCTTGAATTAAAGGTTGCCGACCTGAAGGAACATGGCCTGAGCCTCTTGTACCTGGCGGTGGTGGCGGTTGCCCTGTCACTGGTGATGGCGCTGTTTGTCTCCAACTGGATTTTTGCCGACTATCACCTTTCGGTTGCCGCGGTTATCGTGCTGTTTGCCATGGTACTTGCCACCGATCCGGTTTCCGTTGTCAGCATTTTCTCGAAGTTCGAATTACCCCACCGTCTGAAGATCCTTGCCGAAGGCGAAAGCCTCTTCAATGATGCCACGGCCCTGATCGTCTTTGTCTTTGTCGGGCTTTACGCATTGGGAGGGCACGAGCTTACCGCTGTCTATGTGGTCGAGGTCAGCACTGCCGTGGTCTTCGGTTCGCTGGCCGTTGGCGTAGTGGTCGGGTTTATCGGGCTGGTGTTCATGAAGACCACCGAAAACCGTATCGCCGAGATGATGGTGCTGGTGCTGACCGGCTACGGTGCCTTTACCCTGGCCGAGCATTTCTACCTGCTGCTCAATGTCCTCGGTGCCCATTCCCACCTGCATCTGTCCGGAATTCTGGCGTGCATCTTCGCCACCATTACCGTGCATCATGTCATGACCAAGGCCATTGCCGAGGAGAGTAATCAGATCCAACGAGATGAGGCCGAACTGCAGATCGAGGTCCGGAGGCAGGGTGTTTCCTATGCCGTGATCGATGGGGTGTTGCGGCGAATCAGGGCCACCTTCGAAGAGCGTGACCGTCACCTGCGCACCAAGGAGGATGTGCAGTTGCTGGCGCTGGTGGCCAACACGATATTGTTCGTGGCGATGGCCGAGATGATCGACTTGACCCTGCTGCGGAAGTATCAGACTGAAATCCTGGCGATGTTTCTGGCCACCACGGTGATTCGTGCCGCCATGATGGCCTTGTTTGCCTGGATTACCAATAAGACTGACAAGATGGAAAACGTCGGTGTTCGCTGGTGGGGGGTGTTGACCTTTGCCGGGATCAAGGGCGGTCTTTCCATTGTCATGCTGAGCATGATTCCCTCTTCCTACGAGCATCTCCAGATGTTCAAGACGGTGGTAATCGGTGTGGTCATGCTTTCCACTTTCATCTATTCCGGACTGCTGTTGGCTATCATCGGGCTGAACAAGAAAAAATTCTGGCTGGAAAAAGAGGAAGAGGCAGTCTAAAGGATCTGAATCGTGGGTTGATGGGGTCGATCTGAGCCTTTTTTTGCACCTGCAGCTTTCCGGCCAATCAAAAAAGGGCCGGATATCCCGGCCCTTTTTTGATTTTCACTACGTCATCCCTGACGTGCTGATTTTTTCTCAGGAGCATTATGGAGCAGCAATTACTCTGAACGGCCTCATCATTTCGTGATCTTCATGGGCCAGGATATGACAGTGCCACATGTAGGTTCCGATGATATCGAACTTGGCACGTATTCTCACATATCCCTGCGAACCTATCTCCTCATTTGCAGGTGGTACCCGTACGGTATCTTTTTGGCCCATTTCCTGAGGCTGAACACGATATGCAGAATCGCTTGGGGCGGAATCGATTACCGGATCCAAACCTGGTTCGGCGTTTGGCCTCAATCCACCTGTGGCGACGGTCGGCATTGCACCCAATCCATCAGCCGGAGTATAGGTTCCTGGTGCTATGCTGCCTTTTTCTATAACCTCGAAATCAACCAGATGAAGATGCATCGGATGCATGTCCACCGTATTGTTGATAATAACCCAGTCTTCAACCGTATTTACTACTGGTGTTTCGGTAACCGGGGCGTCGAAATTCAGGCCGTTGAGAAGAATTTTCAGCCGTTCTGAAGTGGTACCGGTTGATGGGTCGAAAAGCAGATAAGAGTCCGTACCTTCCTGCAGATCAACGTAGCGTGTCAATGCAGGTGCTCCCAAGGGGGAAATGGGCCGCGGATTGTCCGGCACCACGCTGGTGTCGGTTCCCGCAAGAACTTTATTGACCCGGAACTGCATGACTTTGCTGGTGGTTGCGTTGGAGTCGACCGGATCGCCCGATGGGTAGGGGGTCGGGGCGTCATTGCGTACGGTTATCCGGGCACCGGATGGGAATTTAGAAAAATCAATAACCACATCGGCCCGCTCGGCCAATGCCAGGAGTAATCCGTTATCTTCGTCGTTACCGATATTTCTGACCGCAGTTGGGAGGAGTCCGCCGTCGTTGCCGATCTGTATAATAGCCCCGTCGGGAATGGCGATGGGAATGCCACTGGCATCACTTGCTTGCAGCCACATGTTGTAAAAGCGGGAATCGGAACCGTTAAGAATGCGGAAGCGATATTTGCGGGGTTCCACATCCAGATAGGGCCAGGCTTTTCCGTTAACGGTGATAACGTTCCCGAAGAATTCCGGTTTAGAGGTCATGATCGGGTTGCCGTTGGCGTCGAGTTCGATGTCGCCATTCGGGGCCAGCAGCCTGTTTGAATCGTAGTGCAGTGAGCCGTCTTCATTGAAAGATTTGTCCTGGATGACCAGCGGCATCTCATAGGCTCCCTTCGGGAGGTTAAGGCCGTTTTCATAGTCGTCGCGTAACAGGTAGTTGGCTGCCAACCCGGCATAGACGTTGAGCCGGGTTATTCCCATGGCATGGTCATGGTACCAGAGTTGCTCGGCGAGCTGGTCGTTCCTGTAGGTGTAGGTAACTGTGTTGCCGTCGGGTCGTGCGGCGCGGCCACTGACAGGGTCGTAGGGAAGGCCGGTTTTGGCATTCGGATCGTTGGTGATCCATGCCTCGGGATGTCCATCCGACGGGGCATCGACGTGGGCACCATGGAGGTGGGTGACAATGCGCACCTCCGGTTCACCCATGTTGGCGCCGTGCAGGGTCGGGTCGACGGTCAGCAGATGCTTGGTAAGCAGGTGTCCGGCGGCATCCTTGAGATCGTTGATGTACTTGACCACGACCGGTTTGCCGCTGGCATCAAGGGTTGAGTGGGAGTCGATGGTGGCGCCGAGGTAGCCGGCCTTGATGCCATTGGTCGTGTAACCCCAGACCGTGGTTCTGATGGGGGCTCCGGTGGCAGGATTGGTAAATTCGCTGCCATCTTTCTTGCGCAACCCGAAATCATACCCCGAAGTCTGTTCAACGATGACCGTGTAATAGTCGGAGCCGGGAATAGTAGTGGTATCAGGGACGGCAGTGGGAATGGCCGGCAAGGGTGAAACAAACTGCGCCATATCCACCGGATTTAACAGGACGGCGTTGGAAGACCCCTCGACCACCACCTTGGTGGTGTCATTGCCACAGCCGGAGAAAGAAAATGTACTGGCTGCTAACAGGATCAGGTACGCTAAAAATTTACGACGCATAATACCTCCTTTTTTTAGTCCGAACTTGAGTTGAAACAAATTCAAAACAAATTATTTTCACAAAATGTAATGTATTGCTAAGATATGTCAAGATATGTATATAGTTAATTATTAATAATGGTTTCTCGAATGTCCGCCTTCTTGAGAACATAGTCATAGACCGGCAGGAGCTGCGTGTACGACTTTTTGCGCGAGAGGTTTTTACGGTGTGTTTGTTGGTAACATATCGATATTGTTGCACTAGTGTCCCGTGCGGTTAATTCAATCCTTGAAATTCCGGTTCTTTTGCCCTCTGGCTAGGTTGTGGCTCCTCGACAGAGCCCCGCTATGCCTGCGTCGCCTCGCCTTGCCAGAGACCAAAATTCCACGGAATTACTGCTGCTAACTAACCGCACGGGACACTAGTAATTTATTGAACGATGGCTGATTCCTGTTGCAGACACAAAAGAGGATTATCGTGAATAACTACTTGCGCTCTTATGCATACGTCCGGAATCGATTGCACAATCTCAAAAGAATTCAAGCGGATGTCGATCGATCCCTGAAAGCCGTGGTGCCGCCACCGGCCTACATCCAACCCCTGGCAGTTCCTTTTTCTGCCGGGGACATATCCGGACCGGCGGATGTCCTGATAAAAAACGCCTGCATTTTTTCCGCTCCGGCTGATAGTGAGGGCGCGGTCTCCATCGCCATCAAAAATATGCGTATTTCTTATGTCGGCAGTGACAGCTCCGGGCTGGCAGATAGCAACACGATACAGATCGACGCAGCTGGCCGCAGTGTCATCCCGGGGCTCTGCGACTGCCATGTGCATTTGCCGGTCGGTGCTGAACATCACCAGGGATGTGTCGTGGAGGATGTCCAAGATCCCGATGTCCTGCGGAGCAGAATCAGGACCTTTATTCAACAGCACCCTGACTATCCTGTTTACTATGTGTACGGACTTCATTACCTGGATGATCCGCTGCTTTCCCCCCAACAGGCTCGCCGCCAACTGGACGAACTGGTCGCGGACAAGCCG
The DNA here is from genome assembly GCA_963748325.1 of uncultured delta proteobacterium. Taxonomy (GTDB): domain Bacteria; phylum Desulfobacterota; class Desulfuromonadia; order Geobacterales; family Geobacteraceae; genus RPRC01. The sequence goes on from CAVVIJ010000002.1 coordinate 663,843, forward strand.
CTTTTCGTGTATGCCCATGACCTGCATACCGGTTGGGCCAACACTCGGGCGCTGGAACTAGCCGGTTTGATGCATGCCATGCCGCCTTTTCCTGAATTTATCCGGGAGTTGGATCTCGAAGGCAATATCGATTTGGATGAGAACGGTTATCCCTGCGGTGAACTGCGGGAGCCGCCGGTATATTTCCTCGTCGAAGAGTCATTGCGCAGGCGTTTTCCGCTTACCGTTGAACAGAAGAAATCATACCTTGAAAAGGCCTGTTACACCTTGGCCTCCTTCGGTTTGACATCCGTCCATACAATGGGACTCGGGCTTCCGGAAGAAGATATCGAATGCCTGATGTTGCTGCTGGAGCTGGAGGCAGAGGGTCGCTTGCCTCTCCGGGTATATGCATCACATTCGATAGTTCCGGATGAAATGATGCTGGAAGACGTGCTGCAGGCAGCAGAAGTTCGCAACCAGTTGGATCAGGCCCGACAAGGTCATATCACCTTGGCCGAGCTTCATTTCCGACTGTTGGAGCTTCTGAAAAAGGCGCTGTCCATGCGGCAAGACGAAAAACGTATTCATGCAACGTCCCCGCTTAGTTTGTGGCATCGCTTCAAGGATGATTTTTCCCAGGTTGTCACCCGGTTGCATGTTGCTGAGCATGAGATCCGGGCTGAAAAAATTTCCGATAAATTCGCGAGCAAGCGACTTGACCCCGAGAGCAAGGTACAGTACCGGACGGTGAAACTATTCATGGACGGCGTGGTGGAAAAGGATACCGCCTTTCGGCTTGATCATCATCCGCTTCCCGGTATTCCGGCATTTTCCCGACGGGAACTGGATCAGGTGCTGTTGTTGGCCGACCGATTGGGACTGCAGATGGCGGCACATTGTATCGGCAACGGCTCGGTAAATGCGCTGTTGAATTCCGTCGAGCTGGCTCGACAAAAAAATGCCGATATCGACCGTCAAAGGGGCTGGAAAGTTCGGCATCGGGTTGAACATATCGAGATGTGCACTGACTTCGATGTTCCACGCTTTTCTGAGCTGGAGGTAATCGCCTCCATGCAGGCACTGCATGAACGGGCTCCGATGACTCTCTGGCATGAAAAAGTTCCGGAGATCGAATGGCCCACGGCATTCCCCTGGAAAAGCCTGCTTGACTCAGGTGCCACTCTGGTCTTCGGCAGTGACTGGCCAATTGTCTCCTGTAACTGTTTCGAGGGTATCCAGCGGGCAACCGGACGAAAACCCTGGAAAGTTGGCATGCTCGACCAGCACCTGACATTGGAAGAGGCCTTGGCGGCATTTTCCACCTCTGCCGCCAAGGCCGAATTCCTCGAAGCGGACAAAGGTGAAATTCGCCCGGGAATGCTGGCGGATCTGGTGATTCTGTCCGAGAATCTGGACACGTACCGGGGAGACTTCAGTAAGATTACGGCTGTATTTACCGTCTGTGATGGAGCAGTGGCGTATCCCGCACCGTAAGGCGCGTATCAGTGGCTCTGCTACAAGGATATTCGAAACTGCCTGGCGATCCGGAGTCAATGAAGATTTGCGGTTGTTACGGTAGTCTCGATTTGAAAAACTATTCTGCAGGAGAAGATCTCATGGTTTCACGACAGGATATCAAACGTTTTCGGGCCAATCTGATCGATGAGATGAACAGTGCAGCCCTGTATCGCGATCTGGCTGCCAACGAGAAGAGTGAGGAACTGGCCGAGGTCTATCAGCGGCTGGCCGATACGGAACAGGAGCATGCCGAATCATGGGCCCAACGGCTCGAAGAAGCCGGAGTCAAGACCCCGGCTTTCCGACCGTCCTGGCGGACCCGGACCCTGGCCATGCTGGCCCGGCGATTTGGGGTCGATATGGTTTTGCCAACCCTGGCCACCATCGAACGGAATGCCACCAGCGGCTATGACAGCCAGCCGGAAGCTGCGGAGATGGCCGATGTGGAACGCTCCCATGCCCGGTTGCTGACGCGGCTCAATGCTTCGGTGCGTGGCGGCAGGGGTGGGGCGGCAGTGGCCCAGATCGAGGGACGCCACCGGACCGCCGGGGGGAATGCCTTGCGGGCGGCCGTGCTCGGAGCCAGCGACGGCCTCTTGTCCAACTTCAACTTGGTGATGGGGGTTGCAGGTGCTGCCCTGTCCGGCACGACTATCCTTCTCACCGGGCTGGCCGGGCTTCTGGCGGGAGCCATTTCCATGGCAATGGGCGAGTGGATCTCGGTGCAGAGCTCACGCGAGTTGTATCAGGAACAGATCGAACGGGAAAAGGAAGAAATCTCTTCCGACCCGGAGGAAGAGCTGGAGGAACTGGTCCTCATTTATCGGGCACGGGGCCTGCCCGAGGTTGAAGCAAGGGCACTGGCCACCCGCCTGATGAGCGACCCCGAAATTGCTCTTGATACCCTGGCCCGTGACGAGCTGGGCATTGACCCTGATGAACTGGGTGGATCCGCCTGGGAGGCGGCCATTACCTCGTTCATGCTCTTTGCCGTCGGTGCTATCCTGCCGGTGGTTCCCTACTTCTTCCTTTCCGGCGGCACTGCCCTTGCCGTCAGCGCCGGGCTTAGCACCGCCGGACTTTTCTGTATCGGTGCCGCTATTACCCTGTTCACCGGCCAGCCGGTTCTCTATTCCGGTGCACGCCAGGTTCTGTTCGGGCTGGTCGCTGCAGGGGTTACCTTCTCCGTTGGCAAGCTTATTGGCGTTGCCATCGCCGGTTGATTTATACATCTCCATCCTTGGATTGATCAGCGGTGGTTGGTGATCTGTGCTGTCTATTCTCTGGTTCCTGCATGAGAATGATGCGGAGTTAATGTTGTTGTCGTTATCTCTGTGCCGGGATGGTCTCCGCAGCCGGGTCATCGATGATCTTTATCTCGCTGATTCCCGGCTTGCTGTTTTCTGCTTGTTGATGAGGAATCAAGGGACCTTTGGGTTTGACAATGTCTGTTGTGAGGCGTTATGATCCTTGGTCTATAGCGATCTGGCGAAAGGTTCTCTTGTCAGCTTGCCCGTTTATGAGAAATTGTCTGTTGCGTTGCCCATTTTCACGTGCCGCAATGTGAAAGGGATTACCTTGACGAACAGGGGACCGGGATTATTATGTCGCAGGCCCAGGAAAATATCGCTGCTGCACATGGGGAGAGCGGCCTGCGTCAGCTGCTGCCAGGCAACCGCTTTTTGTACCTGAACGGTTTTCTAAGTGTGCTCATTCTCCTGTTTATCCTGCTGCCGTTGCTGCGGATGGTCACGCAGCCGAGTCTAACTGATCTCTTTGCAACCATCCGCGATCCGGAAGTGCTGGCTTCGCTCTGGCTATCCATCTATACGGCAGCGTCGGCAGCAGCCATAGCTTTTCTGTTCGGCACACCCCTGGCGTATCTGCTGGCTCGCCATGAATTCTTCGGCAAGAAACTGGTGGAGAGTATAATTGATCTGCCCATTGTGATTCCCCATCCGGTGGTGGGAATCGCCATTCTCAGTCTAGCCGGCCGTAACCATTGGCTGGGCCAGATCATGGCCAAAGTTGGCCTGTCAATCCTGGGCACTGTTACCGGTATCATCGCGGTCATGACCTTTGTCGGTCTACCCTTTTACGTCAATGCGGCCAAGGCCGGTTTTGAAGGGGTGCCGGTGCGCCTGGAGCGGGTTGCCCGTAGCCTGGGCGCCACTCCCGGCGCGGTCTTTTTTCGGGTAACGGCACCGTTGACCTGGCGGCATATGCTCTGCGGACTGATACTCTGTGCTGCCCGGGCGGTGAGTGAATTCGGGGCGGTGGTGATAATCGCTTATCATCCGATGATTGCTCCGGTGCTTATGTTCGAACGGTTTACTGCATATGGACTCAAGTATTCCCAACCGGTTGCCGTCTGGCTGATTCTGGCCTGTCTGGGACTGTTCCTGTTGTTGCGGTTGGTGGCGCGACCGCTGCGGAGGTTTTCATGATTACACTGGAGAACCTCTCGGTGGTTTGGCCGGATTTCGAGCTGCGTGATGTGTCGTTCCAGATTGACCGGGGCGAATTTTTTGCCCTGCTCGGTCCGACCGGGTCGGGCAAGACGGTGGTTCTGGAATCCATTGCCGGCTTGGTGCGTCCCACGACCGGCAGTATTCGTGTGGCGGGACGGGATGTCACCCGCTTGGCTCCGGAGCGTCGGCAGATCGGCATTGTCTATCAGGACTACTCACTGTTTCCTCATCTGACGGTGCTGGAGAATATCCGCTTCGGGTTGCGCTATCTCCCTCCGCCACAAAGACCGGATCGGGCATGGCTGGACGGCTTGATCGAGCTGCTGGACCTGCGACGGATTCTGCACCGGCAGCCGCTTAATCTGAGTGGTGGAGAAAAGCAGCGCACCAGCCTGGCCCGAGCCCTTGCGGTCAAGCCGTCCGTATTGCTTCTGGATGAGCCGCTGGCGGCCCTCGATCCCCGTTTTCGGGATGAAATCCGTTACTCACTCAAGCAGTTGCACAATCAACTCGACACTACCCTGTTGATGGTTACCCATGATTTCGATGAAGCCCTCTATCTTGCCGGGCGGGTCGGAATCCTGAGCAACGGCCGCATGGAGCAGGTTGGTCTGACGGAGGAGATCTTTCAGCGACCGGCCACGCCGTTTGTTGCCGCCTTCGTCGGGATGAAAAACATTTTTCCCGGCCGGATTTGCAATGAAATGCTGGAATTCGCGGGTTTGTGTTGCCCATTGCCGGGCAAGCTGGACGATGGGCAGGGACATGTGGCTTTGCGGCCGGAAGACATCGTTCTCTGCCGGCAGGGGCACTTTGCTCCCCCGTTGGTGTCGTTTCCCGGAGTGATTGAGCGGATCGTGCCGGCCGGACTCTGGCATGAACTCAGCGTACGCTGTCATGACACTTGCTTCACGGTGGTTCTTGGCCGCAAGGAGCTAGGTCGGAAAGGTTTCAGTGAAAATGAGGTGGTCAGGCTCGGGTTTGACCCGGCTGATCTCCATGTAATCAAGGAGGGAAGATGAAGAAAATATTTTTGGTCGTTCTTTTTGTGGCGGCAACTATGCTGCCGCAAGGTTCTGCATGGGCTGAACCTTCCGGAACCTTGATCATTTTTCATGCCGGAAGTCTGACTGTCCCTTTTGCCGTGATGGAAAAGGAGTTCGAGGCCCGCTATCCCAAGGTTGATGTGCAGCGCGAATCGGGTGGCAGTACCCGCATGGCCCGGCTGATTTCGGAAGTCGGAAAGCCTGCCGATTTGATGGCGGCGGCCGATTTTCAGGTTATAGACCAGAGCCTGATCCCGGCCAAGGCGGATTTCAATATTCGTTTCGCCTCCAATGAGCCGGTGCTGGCTTATACTGATGCCAGCCAATTCGCCAAGGAGATCAACAGCAATAATTGGTACACTATCCTGGCGCGCAAGGGAGTACGGTGGGGGCATTCGGATCCAAATATCGATCCTGGCGGCTATCGCAGCTTGATGGTTATTCAGCTGGCCGAACGCTATTACCGAAAGCCGGGGCTCTATCAGCGGCTACTCCGGAATCGGCCGCTTGCCTACCTGCGTGACAAGTCGGCGAATTTGACCGCACTGCTGCAAAACGGCGATATCGACTATATCTGGACCTATCGTTCTCTTGCACTGCAACACCATTTGCGCTTTATCTCCCTTGATGGCCATATCAACCTGAGTGATCCGGCCAATGAGTCTTTGTATCGCTTGGCAAAGGTCAGGGTGACCGGGGAAAAGCCGGGGTCGTATATCAATCGGGAAGGTCGTTTTGTCGCCTACGGCATTACCCTGCTCAAGGATGCTCCCAACCGGGAAGCGGCGGTGGCCTTTCTGAATTATCTGCTTGATCCTCAGGGCGGGCAAAAGGTCCTGGCCCGCTTTGGGCAGCCACCGCTTGACCCTCCCTTTGTCGGAAGTGAGGAAATGTTGCGTACGTTGCCTCCTTCGCTTCGGAAGCGTGTAACGGTACGAAAGTAGTTTCAGTCCCGGCAGGTTGTGTTCCTGCCCGACTCCGAACCAGGGCTTCCGTTTACTGGTGGGTTTTGGGAGAGAGGAGAGCAGCCAATGGCCGGGCTTTTCCTGGTTGGAGGAGGCGGTGTATTCCTCTAGAATAAAAAATGTGTGGTCAAATTACACGATTTAGTATATAAATAGTAGTCAGTAACGCGAACTGCTGCTTTTATTTGTTATCTCCTCGCCATTTATTTATCTGCCTGAAAGTACAATAAGCCGTGTAACCTTTTATAATTACAACGAATATTGCTGGTGTTGCTTTTCAGCGCGAATGGTTGTATTTTTTGGCATTCAGCTTGCTTTATAGCTGATTCACCACTATTTCCATTTTTGTCTGCTTGAGCGGATAGAATCGTCTGTTTACTCTGAACGTTTTACCCAAACAGCTGCCGGTTGTTACTCTGTAGCGACCCACGTAGCGCATAAACCGGAGGAAAAGCTCTATGTGTCGCATTGGCGCCATAAAAAGTCTTAACTATGTGCACCCGAGCCAGGCCTTGAAACTGATGAATTCTCAGCAGAAGGGTCATGACAACTCGGGATTCGCCATGATCATGCAGGACCTGGGAGGTATTTTCGAGGAGTTCAAGCAATTCCCGACATTATCCCTTGCCTGTACTGACGAAGGATTGAAGATTGCCGAAGAAATTCTTGCAACTATCGGTTTCCGCCAGGTGTTCGAATGGGTCCCGGAAACCAACATGCAGCCGGGGATGGATATCCAGGCCATGCCCAATTATGTGTTCAGGACTTTCGACTACCCTGAGCAGTTCAAGAACGCTCCCCAGGGCGAGAAAGAAGAGCTGCTGACGAACACCCGCCTGCAGCTCCGCTTTGCCATGGAGCAGGATCAGATTGGTTTCGCGTACTCCTTCTGGCCGGACGTTATTACCCTGAAGGAAATCGGCGATCCTCGGGACATCGGTACCTTTTTCGGCCTTTGGGAGGCTGACGAATCCTTCACGGCCAAGAATATTACCGCCCAGTGCCGTCAAAACACCAATTACGCCATCGTCCGCTACGCAGCCCATCCGTTCTTCCTTCAGGGCTACGTCACACTGACCAACGGCGAGAACACTTTCTACCAGAAGAACAAGGAATTCCAGGCCAGTCTGAATCCTGCTTACGTCGGCTTCGAGTCGGATTCCCAGTGTTTCCTCTATACCATGCACTACATGCACCGCCAGCTGGGATGGCCACTTTCCTACTACAAGCACATCATTACACCGCTGCCCTTCGAGGACGTGGTCAAACGTGAAGACAAGGACGAATTGCTCGCCATCCGGCAGTCGCTGGCCAACCTGGAGATTAATGGTCCAAACACCATTATCGGTACCCTGCCTGACTTTACCATGTGGGTCGTCTGTGACGCCAAGAAACTGCGGCCGATCGTGGTGGGGCACACCGCTGATACGGTGGTTTTCTCTTCCGAGGTATGTGGCATAAACGAGATCCTGCCGGAAAGGAATTGGGAGAACGACATCTACCCCAATGAGCGGGAGATCGTCGTGGTTGATAATAATCTGGAGGTCCAGCGATGGAAACAGTAAAAATAAATGATCTGGCCTGCAACGACCTTCCCTGGAAGGTAATTTACGACACAGAACGCTGTACGCTGTGCGGATCCTGCGTTGCGGCCTGTACCTTTGATGCAATCAAGCCGAAGATCGAACGGCGGCGCAAAGCATTTTCCGATACCGAAACTCCTGAGCCGAAGATCAAGTTCAGTGCTACTCCGGTGATTGCGCAGAAGAATGTCCTGAAAAACTACTGCCGCGGTTGCGGAGTCTGCGAGCGGGTCTGTCCGAACAATGCGATCCGCGCGGAGCGTAACCCGGATTCGCGTTATCAGGTGGTCTATCAGGCGGCCACCGGATCCGGCCCCAAGCGTGGTGGCCGTAACAACCTGGATGTCAGGGCCCGTACCCTCGATGAGCTGCGCGTCGGCCGTATCTCCCAGATGACCGACCCGAGCCTCGATGCCCAGCGTCATACCTTCGACTGCCTGGCACCCTTTGGGCGCATCCTTCCGGCAACTTCTCTGCCCTTTTCCCTCGGTTCTGACGGTGCGCTTCACAAGAATGGAACAACTCCGCCGACCCGCTGGATCTACCCGGTGATCATCGGCGACATGTCCATCGGTGCACTTTCCTGGCGGATGTGGGAAGCGGTGTCGATGGCGGTTGCCTACCTGAACGAAGAGTGCGGGCTGCCGGTGCGCATGTGCTCCGGTGAAGGCGGTATGCCGGTTCGACTCTTGAAGAGCAAGTACCTGAAGTACATGATCCTGCAGATCGCATCCGGACATTTCGGCTGGAACCGCATCGTCAAGGCCATGCCTGATATGGTTGAAGACCCTGCCGGGGTTCTAATCAAGATCGGTCAGGGCGCCAAGCCTGGCGACGGTGGTCTGCTGATGGCCGCAAAAGTAGCCTCCCATATTCAGCAGATCCGCGGCGTGCCCAGGACCGACCTGTTGTCACCGCCGAACCACCAGGGTCTTTACTCCATCGAGGAGAGCGTGCAGAAGATGTTCCTCTCTTTCAATGCCGCGTTCAAGTTCCGCGTACCGGTTGCCATCAAGGTGGCTGCCAGTGCTACCTCGGTATCGGTCTTTAACAACCTGGTGCGTGACCCGTACAATATTGTCGGCGGTTTCTTCCTCGACGGTATTGACGGCGGTACCGGTGCTGCCCATGATATTTCCCTTGACCACACCGGTCATCCGGTGGTCAGCAAACTGCGCGATTGTTACCTTGCAGCGGTTGCCCAGGGACGTCAGGGTCAGATCCCGCTCTGGGCTGCGGGCGGACTCGGCAAGACCGGTAACCTGGCGGCGGACGCTTTCAAGATGCTCTGCCTTGGCGCCAATGGTGTCTTCTCCGGCAAGCTGATGCTCCAGTTGGCCGGTTGCCTCGGCAACGATCACGGTCGCTGCAATGCCTGCAACACCGGTCTTTGTCCGGCCGGTATCACCACGCAGGAACCGGTTCTGGTACGTCGTCTCAATCCGGACCGGGTTGCGGAGAATATCGTCAACTATTTCCTGGGTATGGATCAGGAACTTCGCAAGCTTATGGCACCCATTGGCAACTCTTCTCTGCCGATCGGCCGTTCAGACTGCCTTGTCGCAACCGACAAGGCTGTAGCGGACCGTCTGCAGGTCCAGTACGTCTGCTAAGGAGGAATACATACATGGCAGCCTTTATTTCAGGCTTTGATGAACAGAATAAAAGAATCTCGACGCAGCTGCTGCTGCAGAAGATATATGCCGCTCTGGACCAGGGCGAAACAGAATTCGAAATCCTGGCCTCCGGACATCATGATATTGGCGGTCCTCTCTGGACCAAAGACGGCAAACCGCTGAAGTTTACCGTTACAAACCCCGGCCAGCGCGTCGGTGCCTTCGGTCTCACTGGAACAGAGATCGTGGTGGAAGGATCTGCCCCTGCGGATGTTGGCTGGCTCAATGCCGGTGCAATTCTGACCCTGAAAGGGGACGGCGGCGACACCACCGGGCACTGTTCGGCCAGCGGCAAGATTTATGTGGGCGGCCGCGCCGGTACCCGTAGCGGTTCGCTGATGAAGCGCGACCCTTCCCATGATCCACCCGAACTGTGGATCCTGAAAAACACCGGATCCTTTTCCTTCGAGTTCATGGGTGGCGGTATCGCCGTTGTCTGTGGCTACGACTCCGAAGAATTCGAGTCGGTGCTTGGCGACCGTTCCTGTGTCGGTATGGTTGGTGGTTGCATCTACGTTCGAGGCCCGGTGAAGGGGCTGTCCAAGTTTGTCTGGGAACTGGACCTCGATGAGGCTGATCAGGAATTTTTACAGGCCAATATGCCGGTGTTCCTGGAGAAGATCGGTCGTCCGCAGCTTCTCGCCGAGTTTACCGACTTTTCCCAGTGGAAGAAAATTGTCGCCATGTCTCGGGAAGAGAGCGAGCGGAGTGAGCGCATTACCCTGCGTGAATTCCGTACCGGCAAATGGGTCGAGGGCGGTATCTTCGGTGATGTGGTCGAGGATGACTATGATCGTGTTGCCAACTTTGTCAATCAGGGCGACGACCGTCTGAGGATCCCCCACTGGCAGAACAAGCTGTTTGGCGCACCCTGTCAGACCGCCTGTCCCACCGGCATTCCGACCCAGGACCGCATAAACCTGCTTCGCCAAGGGAAGATAAAGGAAGCTCTGGAACTGGTGCTTACCTACTCCCCTTTCCCGGCCAGTGTTTGCGGCCAGGTCTGTCCGAACCTTTGCAAGGACGCCTGTAGTCGTCAATTTATCGATCATCCGGTGGCCATGCAGGAATTGGGCAGATTGTCCCAAGATGTTTTACCGCCGGAGAAGAAGCCGGAGACCGGCAAAAAAGTCGCCGTAATCGGCGGCGGACCGGGCGGCCTTTCCGCTGCCTGGCAGCTGTGCCTTCTCGGTCACAGCGTAACCCTCTTCGAAGCTGACAAGGAAGTAGGCGGCAAACTCCGCCAGGCGATTCCGATGGAGCGTCTCCCGCGCGAGATCCTCGACAGTGAAGTCGATCGCATCAAGTCAATGGGAACGGAGATCAAAACCTCCCAGAAAATTGATACGAAGCTTTTCAAAAAGCTGCAGAAAGAGTATGACGCATTGGTTATCGCCAGTGGTGCCCATAATCCGGTGGTTATTCCATTCCCCGGCCACGAACGTCTGGTCAAGGGCCTGGAATTCCTGAAGAGCATCAACAACGGTGAAAACCCCAGGGTTGGCAAAAAAGTCGTGGTTATCGGTGCCGGTAATGCCGGTATGGACGTGGCACTCGGTGCCTATGCCATGGGAGCGGAGAAAGTAACCGCCATCGACGTACAGCGTCCTGCTGCCTACCAGAAGGAGATCGATCATTTCACGGCCCTCGGTGGTGAGATCCAGTGGCCGGCGTTCACCGAAAGCGTCGATGAGGAAGGTCTTCATACCAAGGATGGCAAGCTCATCGAGGCCGATATGGTGATCATCGCCATCGGCGAGCGTCCCGACCTTTCCTATGTGCCGCGTGAGTGGCTCACTGTTCGCGGCATGATGGATGCCAACGAGTGCTGGCAGTCCAAGCTCGCGGAAAAGGTCTTTGCCATTGGTGATACCATCAAGCCCGGACTTCTGACCCATGCAATTGCCAGCGGTCGCGAGGTGGCAGAATATATTGACGCCTACCTCAATGGCTGGGAACTGGTTCCGAAACCGAAACCGATAATGATACCTCAGGAAAAGCTGAGCCGGGAACTGTTTATGCCCCAGAACCGTGGGCGTTTCCGGGTTACCGATGCAAAGAACGAGGCAAGCCGCTGTATCTCCTGCGGTACCTGCCGCGATTGCTCCATGTGTCTGGAGACCTGTCCGGAAGGGGCCATTGTCCGGACGGAGAAGGAAGACGGAACGGTGGAATACCACTCCGAGGACAAGTACTGCATCGGTTGCGGCATCTGTGTCGGGATCTGTCCTTGTGGTGTCTGGGCGATGGAGAAAGTAATCCTGTAAGATTGTGTGAGAAATAACGGCGTGATTGATTTTTTAGTCATGTCTTGATTGTGAAGAGAGCGGGGCGGGACCAATTTGGTTCCGCCCTTTTTTTGTCTTCTTGCTAGAAAACAAGCGAACTTTTCAGCTCTTTCACTGTCCCGATCGGGACACTAGCTGTAGATCATCGTTGTTTTCAGGGTGGTTGCCATATGGTGATAATATTAATAAAATATTTTCATAAAGAATTTATGTGTATACTTGGTCCATGATATAACACATCCAGATGGCAGGGTGCCCTTGGAAGGGATAATGTTGAAAACGCGAAAGATTTTACATGCAGTTCTCTGGCTGATTCTTCGTTAGATTCTCATCACAAAAATCTTGACCTATTTTGTGTGCTGTACAATCTCCGGTCGGACAAGAGTAGATCAGTAATTCATGGTATCGCAAGGAAAAGCGAAACAGCCAATCGCGAAGTGCCGCAGTTCAGTTTATATTCTTCTTCAATAAAGGAAAAAGACCATGACATCAATTACCGTAAAATTCGACAAGGTGTTACACGCGTCCGAAAAATACGGATACGTCGTTCATGAACCGGACTCCTGTCAAGAGCAACTCAAGAACACGCCCCAAAAATCACTGCCATTTTCAGATCAACCTGGGACCTACCAACGCAATAAAGGCATCCCGACACAATCCTACGCTGAAAGTAACGTGTACATTGTAGGCAGTGGCATTGCCGGACTGAGTGCAGCTTACTACTTTATCCGTGACGGGCATATTCCTGGAACAAACATTACGTTTCTCGAGCAGTTACCCATCGACGGTGGGTCACTTGACGGTGCCGGAAACGTACACGATGGGTACATTGCCCGTGGCGGCAGGGAAATGGATATGACCTATGAAAATCTCTTTGATTTATTGCAAGATATCCCTGCGCTGGAACTGCCGGAGCCGTATAGTGTCTTGGATGAATACCGACTCATCAATGATTTTGACCCGAATTTTTCGAAGTCACGGCTGATTCACCAACAAGGGAAGGTCCAGGATTTCAGCAGATTCAATCTTTCCAGGAAAGACCGAAAAGCGCTGACAAAATTGCTCTTGAAAAGGAAAGAAGAGTTGGACGATATCACCATTGAAGCGTACTTTAGCCCGTCATTTTTCACGAGTACGTTCTGGATGCTCTGGTGCACCATGTTTGCGTTTGAAGTCTGGCACAGCGTATTGGAGTTCAAACTCTATATGCACCGTTTCCTGCACGCGCTCGATGGCCTCAACGACCTGTCTTCCCTGGTGTTTCCAAAATATAACCAATACGATGCCTTTGTGAAGCCTGTCCAGGCCGTGTTGAAAGAGAAGGGCGTCAAAATCCAATACAACACGTTGGTCAAAGATGTGGAGATGGAGATCACCCCACAAGGAAACATTGTGAAAGGCCTGATTACGGAGCAAGACGGCAACGAGGTGACCATTCCTGTTCGCGAACAGGATTTTGTCATCGTGACGACAGGATCGATGACCGAAGATACCAGGTATGGCGATAGTCACCACGCGCCTGACATTCGCAGTGATCAGTACAAGAACGGACAAAGTCCGGGGTGGGGTCTCTGGAAAAACCTGGCAAAAAAATCTGCCGTCTTTGGGAACCCTGAAAAATTCTGTGGGAATCGCGAAAAGTCCGCCTGGGAATCCGCTACATTGACGTGCAAACCGTCTGCGCTGATCGAGAAACTGAAAGAACTATCGGTGAACGATCCCTATTCAGGTAAAACCGTGACGGGAGGAATTATCACCTTTACCGACTCGCAGTGGTTGATGAGTCTTACCTGTAACCGACAACCACATTTTCCTGAACAACCCGATGATATCCTGGTCCTCTGGGTCTATGCGTTGTTTATGGACCAAAAAGGAAATTACATTCAAAAAACGATGCCCGAGTGTACCGGACACGAAATTCTTACAGAACTGTGTTATCACTTAGGTATTCTTGAGCAATTGAAGAACGTTCTGGACAACACGATTGTCCGGACGGCCTACATGCCATACATTACGTCGATGTTTATGCCAAGAGCACACGGTGACCGACCGAGAGTCGTTCCGGAAGGCTGTAAGAATTTAGGATTAGTGGGACAATTTGTTGAAACCAATAATGATGTCGTCTTTACCGTGGAGACATCGGTACGAACAGGCAGAATCGCGGTCTATACCCTGCTCAATTCAAATAAGCAGGTTCCCGATGTCTTTGCTTCGCAATATGATATACGCCATTTGCTCAAAGCCATTAAAGCACTGAACGATGGGGAAAGATTCTTTGGAGAAATAATCCTGCGGAGAATCTTAAAAAATACCTATTTCGAGCATATCCTCCCGTAACGTCAAGACGACACACAATGCTGACTTTTTGGGACAGTCTCGTGTGCTTTTGAGGCTAACGGGACGATATGCCGGGAGGAAAGCGCATGTACAAAACCAGCAAAGACGAACTGCAAGCGACGCTGCAGCAACTGGACCAGGCGCTCTATAATCATGAACAATGGCACAGCGAACTAACTCGTACGATCATCTGTCGACTACCCTATGACCCTGGCGACCTGGAAGAGGATGCGCATCGTCGATGTCGCTTCGGTAAGTGGTGTTACGACAATCCGCCTCAGGCGCTCCGCGACCACCCTTCATTTGTTGCCTTGTCAATTGAGCACCATCGCATGCATCAGCTTGGGGCACGATTACTTCTTGCGTCGGTACGTGATCCTTCACAGCTACCAAAGGAGTATGATAGCTTTAAGAATGCCTTGGACCGTCTACGCTTGGAAATCGATACGCTAAAGCGCGAAATCGAGGATTCGCTGTATAATCGCGATGCGTTAACCGGTGCCGAGAACCGCGTTCGCATGCTCACAAAGCTGCGTGAACTCCACGAACTGGTCAAACGCCGCATTTATCCTTGCGGTATCGCGATCATGGATATGGACAATTTTAAGATGATCAACTCTAATTACGGACATCCCATGGGCGACCAAGTGCTTGCAATCTCTGTCCGCCACGTCATGTCGCAGCTGAGGCCTTATGATAGTGTGTTTCGTTATGGTGGCGACGAGTTCCTGATTTCTTTGCCTGATGCCAATCTGCAAAGTACTCAAGTGGTTATTGATCGAATACTCAACGAGTTTGCGAAGCCTGCATTCGCCACCGACAGACCAAATGCTATCTCCACTACAGCTTCATTCGGGATTACACAACTCGACCCCGATGTCAGCGTGGAGGAGTCGATCAATCACGCCGACATGGCGCTGTATGCAGCCAAAAAATCCGGGGGTAAGTGTTCTTGCGTCTGGAATCCATCGATGACACATAATCGTGATGGAGTGGATATCGCCTAAAACGCAATCAATGGAGAAAGGAAAGGATGAACTGAGCTAACATTTGCATGCACCAAATGGCGAGGAGCGCGGTGGCACCATGGGCATGTCAATTCACGCCACTGGTGATGCAGGACGTAGCCCACAAAAACATACTTTCCAGCCTGGTTTTAATCAACAAATAACCTGTGGCCTCATGATAACCCTAGACCTGCCAGACAGGTTTTCAAAACCTGGCAGGTCTGTTTTAACCAGGGATATCACCCAAGCGCCTGATGAAAACCTCTACCCCCGTTTTCTCCATCAGCGCTCCCCGATGGTTTCACCTCATCTCGCTTGTAAGTCGATGGCCGGCTGCTAGACTGAACGTAGTGACTTTGCCGCAGCACCCTTGCAACTCTGCGATATTTCAAGGTGGTGTTTCAGATGCAGAACTTTCCGGCGGAAAACATGTACGAAACGGATGCCCTGGTTTCCCAATACTGCGAGTTCCATTACGGCGACAGCTATTTCAGCGTCGAAAATTATCCTGCCCGTTGTGCCCGGTTGTGCCTGGAAGCCATGGAAGGACGAAAAATGGGGACTGCCCTGGACCTTGGTTGTGCCGTGGGCAGGGCCAGTTTTGAATTGGCCCGCGAGTTTTCCTCTGTCACCGGGATCGATTTTTCGCAACGGTTTGTTGCGGTTTCCGAGGCCATGCGTGAAACAGGCAGGATCTCCTACGAAATTCCCGGTGAGGGCGAGTTGGTGTGCCGCGTTGAACGGCGCTTGGCCGACTATGATCTCTACGAAGTCCGGCAGCGGGTGGGGTTTTTCCAGGCCGATGCCCTGGCCCTGCCTCCGGAGTTTTCCGGCTATGACCTGATTTTTGCCGGGAACCTCATTGACCGGCTGAAAAATCCCCGGCTCTTTCTCTCAATGATCCACCAGCGAGTCGTTCCCGGCGGGCTGCTGGTACTTTCCTCGCCCTATACCTGGCTCAGCGAGTTCACTCCACGAACGGAGTGGCTTGGCGGCTTTTCGGAAGACGGCAGGGACTTCACAACCCTGGACGGGTTGAGAGAGTCTTTGGCTCCGCATTTCAGGATGCTCGGAGAGCCCCGGGACATTCCCTTCGTCATCCGCGAGACAGCCAGGAAATATCAGCACACAATTGCCGAAATGACGGTCTGGGAGCGATGTGGTTGATTGAGGATGTTCCCTAAATTACTTGTTCTTTCACTTTCCTCCAAAGTTTTACCTTTGCACACTCTTCGTATTCTCTAAGGATTTTGACTCAATGGTAGTGCCGCCGAACGTACTTTTAGCTCCGTACGGTTATCAATGATTTAAATATGTATCCAATTCTGAATTATATTGCACCAAGAGACTAATCGTGCTAAAAATATTTCGGTAACACGATTTTAAGATTGGTGCTACCAGCTCGCAGCGAAAAATGATTTGCTTGCACGTGGGTTCTCCTTGTTGGATGCCCATTTTTTGGACTTACCTGTAGCACGTTTTCAGGAATCGTATGTAAATTGAGGGGGCCCTTTTGGCTCAGAAGCGTCCCCGAGTGCTCATGGCTAGCGGATGTCTTCCAAAGGGGACAGACTCTTTAACATACTTTCATAACTGCACTAATAATTGGAGATAAGACGATGCACATTCCGGATGGCTTTCTTTCGCCGAAAACCTATGTACCTTTTTATGTCTTTATTATTCCATACCTGGCTTTTGCGGCCCGCAAAGTAAGAAGTACCATCCATTCTCGGCATGTCCCGCTCATGGCATTGGGGGCTGCCTTCTCGTTCGTGATTATGATGTTCAATGTCCCCATTCCGGGCGGCACCACCGGCCATGCCGTAGGAGGGGTTATTGTTGCCATTCTTTTGGGGCCCTGGGCCGCAAGTATAGCAGTTTCCATTGCTCTCATTGTTCAGGCACTGCTGTTTGGTGATGGTGGAATTACTGCCATCGGAGCCAACTGCTTTAACATGGGAGTAGTGATCCCCTTTGTCGGTTACTATACCTATGTGCTTTTTGCCGGAAAATCTGCAGTAACCTCGCCACGCCGCTGGGTCGCCGGTGCAGTTGCGGGGTATCTGGCGCTAAATGTTGCCGCGGTTTGCACCGGAATTGAATTCGGCATACAGCCACTAATAGCATCGGCCCCCGACGGCCATCCCCTATATGCTCCCTATCCACTTTCCATTGCGCTTCCGGCTATGATGATTGAGCACCTCATTCTGTTCGGTTTTGTGGAAGCACTGGTCACCGCACTGGTCATCAAATATCTACAAAAGACGGATAGTGATCTCCTGACAATTTATGGGGGGCCACAATGAGTACAAACTTTTCAACGATCAAGAAACTGTGGTGGGCCTTGGCGGTTCTTGCAGTTTTTTCCCCGATAGGTCTGTTCCTTCCGGAACTATTCAAGGCCGGCTCCGCTTGGGGTGAGTGGGGACCTGACGAAATTGAAAAAATGCTCGGCTATATCCCACAGGGGATGAAAAAAGTGGCTGAACTTTGGCAGGCACCCATGCCTGATTATGCCTTCAAGGGATGGGATAGATTGGGGTTCGGCATGCAGAGCCTAGCCTATGTTGCCTCGGCGGCTTTGGGTATTGCCGTCATCGTTGTCGTTATGCTTTTCCTGGGCAAGATAATGACGAAGGAAAGAAAATGATCCCCGACTGGCTCGCTCAAGAAAATGTGCCGCTTCCCGTTTCCAGCAAGATGCATAGCGGGGGGAAGGGTTTTGTTGAAAAAACCATCAACGGTACCGCAACGTTTCTTCAAGAATCGGTCCTTACCGAGGCTATTGCAAACAAGCAAGGGCTATTGCAGTCGCTTGATCCTCGTGTGAGGCTCTGCACCTTGCTAATCTTCATTGTCAGCGTCAGTCTGATGAAGTCCCCTGTCACCATATGGGGGGTGTATTTTTTCATTTGCCTGCTGGCTGTCGCTTCTTCCGTGTCGCTGCTGTTTTTCATCAAAAGGGTCTGGCTGTTTATTCCCCTGTTTTCGGCGGTGATAGTAATTCCTGCGCTGTTCAATGTAGTCACCCCTGGGGAACCGCTCTGGACAATAGTTCATCTTGCCGGGAGTCATGATTTTGGCCCCTATCATATTCCAGAAGCAATCTCCATTACCCGGCAGGGTGTGCTTACCTCAACTACATTCATCGGCAGAGTGGCCGCATCTGTTTCACTAGCGGTGCTGGTTACGCTGACAACCAGACGGAGTGACCTGTTACGGGCGCTTGTCGTACTTCGCGTCCCACAAATTTTCATCCTGATACTCGGCATGACCTATCGCTATATAATCCTTCTGGTGCAAGCGGTCCAGAATATCCACATCGCCCGAAAGAGCAGGACGCTCCGCTACGGTTCTGCCAGGGTTGAGCAGCAATGGGTGGCCTCGAGGATGGGCTATCTCTTCAAGAGGACGTGGCTTATGAGCCAGGAGGTTCACCGGGCCATGCTGTCACGCGGCTTTTCAGGCGGGGTCAGGACACTCTCAGTGTTCAAAACCAGAAATTACGATTACGCATGGTGCCTGTTTGTTGCGATCAGCTGCACTGCCATTCTGTTTTTCGATTATACGGTGATCCACCGGTAAAGGAATAAAATGAAACCGATCTATGAACTGCTGGATATACGTTATCGCTATCACAAATCCATCCCGGCCCTTGAAGGGGTCAATCTTTCGATCTTTCCCGGAGAGTCAGTGACGTTTCTGGGGGCGAACGGTTCCGGTAAATCTACACTGCTACATTTGCTGGACGGCCTGATATTCCCCGAATCCGGTACGATCAAAGCCTTTGACGAGGTATTGACTGAAGACAAGCTTGAAATAGACGATTTCCGCTGTTTTTTTAGGAGCAGGGTCGGCTACGTCTTCCAGAATCCGGATATCCAGCTCTTCTGTCCGACTGTCTTTGACGAAGTGGCTTTTGGACCTCTTCAGCTTGGACTGCCGGCCGGAGAAGTCGCACAAAGGGTAGAGGATACCCTGGCTATGCTCGGCATAGCATCTCTCACGGACCGGACTCCAAACCATCTCTCCGGTGGAGAGAAGAAAAAGGTGGCCATTGCCTCGGTATTGTCGCTGAATCCCCAGGTCTTGCTCATGGACGAACCCACCAGTGCCCTTGATCCACGCACCCGTTATTGGTTTATTGAACTTATCGAACAACTGCGGAAGGCCGGAAAAACCATTGTTACCACGACTCATGAACTGTCTCTTGCTGCACGGATATCCTCGCGGGTTCTGGTGTTGACTGAAGAACACACCATAGCCGCCGACGGAACCCCACAGGAAGTTATTTCAAATCACGAGCTCCTTCACAAGGCAAACATCCTTCACGAGCATGTGACGGATACGTCCGGTTATTTCGGGAATGAACATGAGCCGCACAATGGGGAAAATGTCATTACGTTTCCTTTGCATCGCCATCATTGAAAAAATGACCCGTTATTTTCAAAAACTGGGCAGATTTCAGTTACGTAGCCTTATTTAACTGTAAGGAATCATTTCATGAAGAGACTTCTGTTTGTCCTCTGCGTACCGGCGCTACTATCTGCGAACTTTCTGAATATCGCTTTCGCGCTGGAATCAGAGGAACAGATTCCCGCTCAGGTTGCTTCTGATCATTGGTCATGTCGTGACCTTGATGACCTGTCAAAAAAGTACGGAGTGTCTTCCTTTATTTCCTCGAGCGCGACGACCGGGCAAGACAGGTACTCTCGAAGGGAACTTGCCGAAAAACTTTTTTCCGTGATGCAGAAAGTTATGGAAAAGTGTGAAGTGGGGGGGCGTGATGCCGTCCCGGCAGAAGACTGGAAGAAATTGTCCCGGCTCCAGGAGCAGCTCCATGAGGAGTTGACTCTTCTCCCGGGATATCAGTCTCGCCGGAGCACTATTGACAGGTTTTTCTCACTGCAGGAGATCCCTGCGCTTGAACTCAGGTTTGGCGTCAAAGGTTTCCTTCGGGGGGAGGGTACGGGTAGTTACCGGCTCCCCGACCTCAGTTACAATCCAGGACACAGCGAAGGCCGTTTTCTCTACCGGGTCCTGCCCTACGTCTACTGGCATCCGACCGATTTTCTCGATATTCATCTGGAAGGGCAGGGGTACGGCTATACTGGCGGCAGTCAGTACCTGGGCAAGTATTCCCTCTACCAGGGCTACATCGAGGGGAAATTGCCGGGGACCGACATTCTCGCTTTGAAGGTCGGAAGACAGGAGCTGGTCTATGGTAGTGCCTTTATGCTTGGGAGCAATTCCTGGTTTCAGGGGCTGACTTTCGATGCCGCACGGGCACGACTCAAGCCGCTTCCCGCTCTGACTCTGGATTTGCTTGGCGGCTGGTATGCGACACCCTGGTCGGATGGTGTGAAGGGGAACCTGGTGGGCGGCTATGCCAGCTATGATTTTGGCGACGGGGATGTTCTCGAAGCCTACGGTTTCAACGACACCGGGGCGGAAGAACACCACTCGGGAGAATATCTCAATATCTGGGGGCTTCGCGCCGCTGCGGTGTTTGGTCCGTTGACGCTGGAGATTGAGCCGGTGTTCGAGAGCGGCAGGACCCTGAACAGCCTGTCAGGTGGCAATGACAGAATCAATGCCTGGGGCGGTCATGCCGAAGCAATCCTTGAAGCAGAGCTGTTTGCTAAAAAGAATTCCTTCTTTGTCGCGTATGCCTACGGTTCCGGCGGCAAAGAGGCCGCAGAGGGTATTTCCTCCCGACGGGAGTTCCGCAATGCTACCACGGATACCGCCTTGACCGGGGACATGACCTTTGTCGGCGACCTTTCCGGGGTTGATGTCGGGGACCACCATGCCAGCGGTCTGCAGATCTTCACGCTAGGCTGGGGACTCGATCTGGCGGAGAATCTTAATTTTTCGGCTGTTGCCCGTTACTTCTACGCAAATGCGGTGGAGGATGGTTTCAGCCGGAGGGTCGGCCTGGAAACTGATTTCTCTCTCAACTATGCCGTAAATGAGAACCTCACGCTTCTATTTGGCTATGACCGCTTATTTACCGGAAAATTTTTCCGTGACGCCTCCGGCAGGGGCGATGACATTAATTACGGCTATCTGTTGCTGCAATTTGACCTCTCGCATGAGGTGCCGCGAATTCGCACCGCGAGGTGAGATGGTTAAGAATGGGTCATCTGCCATTTATGTCACCTGCTGCATATAATGTGGTATCTTATTATTGTGGTCACTATATATTGTGTTTTTGCTGAATATCTTATTGACATCCTGTGTCCGGGGTGCTAGAAAAGCAGCATAATTCTTCAACGGATGGAAGCGTGGAAGAGGGGTGCAAGCCCCCCGCTGCCCCGCAGCCGTAAAGGGAACGAAAGCCCGTTCGCCGCAAGGCGAAAAAGCCACTGGGAGAAATCTTGGGAAGGCGGGTAAGTAGGTTGTCGCCCTGAGCCGGAATACCGCTCCATTCGCAAGCTTCGGGGGAGGCACTCATGCCACGGTTCACTTTTTTTCTTTCTAGTAGATCATCCTGTTTGTTTGTTAGCACATCGATCCCCTTATCATATCATCCCATGCAGTAACAGAACCGTAGAAGGAAACCGCATGCCGTGGTGCCTGGATTGCTCCCTGATCAGTGGTTTGGGCGCCTTGATCCAACTATCCTGCGGTTTTCATCAACCTGCTACTGTCTGCCTATTGTCGGAATTCCTTTTCCTGGAAGGCCCGGTTAATGGCGTGCAAATCATGGCTTTCGCCGTTTTAGCGCGGACTTTCCTGACATAATAACAAGCAACAGAAATAACGTTCAGATCCTACGTGAGGTGCAGAGATGCAGGATAATGCGGAACAAAAGTATGTTGATCAAGAATTTCCCATTCAGATGGTCGTGAAACGGGACGGGACCTCGTATCCTTTTGTGGCGGAAAAAATCCGCTCTGCTATCAGGCGGGCTGGTGAGGCAACGGGAGATTTTGACGGAGAGGAAGCCGCCCTGCTGACCAGTCAGGTTCTCAAGGTGCTGAGGCACAAATTTGGCGCGACCCCTCCTCTGATCGAACAGATTCAGGATGTCGTTGAGCAGGTTCTGATTTCGTCCAATCATCTGGAGACGGCGCGGGCCTATATCGTCTATCGCGAACAGCACACGAAGTTGCGCCGTGACCGCAAAACCTTGGTGGATGTGGCTTCTTCGGTTAACGAGTACCTGGAGCAGTCCGACTGGCGGGTCAATGCCAATGCCAACCAGGGCTACTCTCTTGGCGGCTTGATCCTTAATGTCTCCGGCAAGGTCATTGCCAATTACTGGCTCAGTCATGTGTACCCGCCGGAGGTTGGTGCGGCCCACCGGGACGGAAGTCTCCATATCCACGACCTGGACATGTTGTCCGGTTATTGTGCCGGATGGTCACTGCGTACCTTGCTTACGGAAGGTTTCAATGGTGTGGTCGGCAAGGTTGAGGCAGGGCCACCCAGGCACATGTCTAGCGCCGTCGGACAGATTGTCAATTTTCTCGGTACCCTCCAGAATGAGTGGGCCGGTGCCCAGGCCTTCAGTTCCTTCGATACCTACATGGCCCCCTTTGTTCGCAAGGACCGCCTCAGCTTCGAAGATGTCAGACAGCATATCCAGGAACTGGTCTTTAATCTAAATGTACCCTCCCGCTGGGGAACCCAGACCCCTTTTACCAATCTGACCTTTGACTGGATCTGCCCGGACGACCTGCGAAACCAGGTGCCGGTGATCGGTGGGGAGGAGATGTCATTCAGTTATGGGGATCTCCAGGCCGAGATGGATCTTATCAACCGGGCCTATATCGAGGTGATGACCGCAGGTGACGATAAAGGACGGGTCTTCACCTTCCCCATCCCCACCTACAACATCACTGCCGATTTCCCTTGGGAGAGCGATAACGCCGAATTGTTGTTCGAGATGACGGCACGCTACGGGCTGCCCTATTTTCAGAATTTCATCAATTCGGAGTTGAGCCCCCATATGGTCCGTTCCATGTGCTGTCGCCTGCAACTGGACCTTCGCGATCTCCTGAAAAGAGGGAACGGGCTGTTCGGCTCGGCGGAGCAAACCGGCTCTATCGGCGTGGTGACCCTGAACTGTGCGCGTCTCGGACATCTGCACCAGGGAGATGAAAGGGCGCTTTTTCAGCGGATGGAACAGCTGCTGGAGTTCGCCCGTACCAGCCTGGAGATCAAGCGAAAGGTTATTCAGCGGCATATGGATGATGGCCTTTTTCCCTACACCCGCCGTTACCTGGGCACCCTACGAAACCATTTCTCGACGATCGGCGTCAACGGGATCAACGAGATGATCCGCAACTTTTTCGGTGATGAGTACGATATTGCTGATCCGGAAGGGCATGCCCTGGCATGCCGCTTTTTAGACCACATCCGTGCCCGGTTACTGGTTTTTCAGGAGGAGACCGGCCATATGTATAACTTGGAGGCAACCCCGGCCGAAGGGACTACCTACCGTTTTGCGAGGGAGGACCGGAAGCGCTATCCCGAAATGCTCCAGTCAGGAACCGATGAGGCGCCGTACTATACCAATTCGTCCCAGTTGCCGGTGGGCTATACTGATGATCCCTTCGAGGCGTTAGATCTGCAGGAGACCCTTCAGCGTAAATACACCGGCGGCACGGTTTTCCATCTCTATATGGGTGAGCCGGTATCCAGCACCGTGGCCTGCCGCAAACTGGTTCGCCGGGTTCTGGAGAACTATCGCATTCCGTACCTGACAATTACGCCGACATTTTCCATCTGTCCGAAGCATGGTTATCTGCCGGGTGAACAACAATTCTGCCCGTTATGTGATGATGAACTGCTGCGCAAGAAGGCAATGGTGTGAAATGAAACAGACCTGCCAGGTCTTCGAAACCTGGCAGGTCTCCACTGAGGGGAAAATATCCAACAATGATAGGAGCAAAAGATGAAAGGAAGCAAAATACCTGATAAAGAGATCCGCCTTGACGACAGCGAACGTCAACCGTGTGAGGTCTGGACACGGGTGATGGGCTACCATAGGCCGGTTGACTCCTTCAATATCGGCAAGAAGGCAGAACATCGGCAACGCCGATTCTTCCGAGATACCGAGACGCAGAAACTGTGCTGAAAATCGGCGGCATGACGCCGTTTACAACCATCGACTACCCTGATCATCTGGCTGCGGTTCTTTTCTGCCGTGGCTGCCCTTGGCGCTGTGACTACTGCCATAACCAGGGTCTGATGGAAGTCGATGCTCCTGGCAATTTATGCTGGGACAAGGTTTTGGCGTTTTTGGAGAGTCGACGCGGACTGCTCGATGCCGTGGTTTTTAGCGGCGGAGAGCCGACCCTGCAGACGACCCTGCGACAGGCTGTTCTCAAGGTACGGGACATGGGTTTCTTTGTCGGGTTACATACCGCAGGGGCGTTTCCGGAGAAACTGAAAGAAGTTCTCCCCCATCTGAATTGGATCGGCCTGGACATCAAGGCACCTTTCCACGATTATGAACGGGTCACTGGTGTGCCCGGCAGTGGTGAGGCTGCCCGGGAAAGCGCCCTGCTGGTTAGGGAAAGCGGAGTGGTGCACCAGTTTCGCACCACTCTCGATCCTATTCTGCTGTCGGAGGGTCGTTTAGAATCCCTGCGACAAATGGTGGAAATGGAGTGGGGGAGTGATCTTGTGCTGCAAAATATTTCACAACTGTAGCTGATTGTTTTTGAGCGGAGGCGACCAAAGGTTAATGCCACTCAGGCGTAAGGATGAGCCTAGTCTGCTGTTGTAGTGACCTGTTTAGGGCGCTTGTGGAAGATTTACACTTGCCAGTTTGTATTTTGCTCCGAAAATTTGGGTTTCGCACAATGATGTATGTATTCATGGTCCTTCACTTTTGGAAGAAGCAACATTTTTTTACATGACAAATCCCGATTGGTTGCGGTAGTCTCTAAAGAAATATGAACGTTATGAAAATTTGGGAGAAAAATATGAAACGATTTATTCTGATGATGACGGTTGCGACCTTTTTTGCTGCTGTCCAGGTTTCCATGGCTGCGGGGACCTGCTCCCTTCCCAAAGGCTATGAGAAGTGGGAAAAAAGCAAGCAGCAGGTCGACAACGACAAAAAGTCCCTCTTTTACGGTATTCACTATACCTACGTAAACAGTAAGGCCATGAAAACCTACAAGAAGGGTGGTGTCTTTCCGGAAGGCAGCATGTTTGTCGTCGTGCAGTACGGAATCCGCCATGAAGACGGGAAACCGGTTCAGGGCAAGAAGTCGATGATTGTGCTGATGAAAAAGGACAAACGCAGCAAAGAGACCGGTGGCTGGTTTTTTGCCGGATTTACCCCGCAGGGGAAGGTAAGTGGCCTCGATCCGGTCAAAAACTGTTACGAGTGCCACCTGAAGGAAGCTCCAGAACGTGACCTGGTAATATCGCGGTATGCAGATTTTCGTTAGCAGCCGGATGGGAAAACCCCTCAAAAAGCCCCTTTTTCAAGGGGCTTTTTTTATGGTGCCTGCTTTTGCCTAATTTCAATTTCATCTCTCCTTGACAGTCCGCGGGGTTTTGATGTAACGTTATTCGTCCCACCGCATGAGCAGGGACAGACTTTATCCGAATGGCCCATTTTTCTATGCGAGTAACTGCAGTTATCCCCGCCAGGTATGCATCCACCCGATTCGAGGGAAAAGCCCTTGCCAATATCATGGGAAAGCCCATGGTGCAGCACGTCTATGAACGGACCTGCCAGGCAGCGCTTGTTTCCGAAGTAATCGTGGCCACTGACGATCCTCGTATCGTGGCAGTAGTCAAGGCTTTCGGTGGACGAGCCGAGTTGACTTCGGTTGCCCATCAAACCGGTACGGATCGGCTGGCCGAGGTTGCTGAGCGGATCGATGCCGATCTGATCGTCAATGTTCAGGGGGATGAGCCGCTCATCGAGCCGGCAATGATAGACGAGGCAATCCAGCCACTCCTTGATGACGAAACCATTGTCATGGGAACACTGAAATCGCGCGTCAAGAATCTCCACGATTTCTTAAGTCCGAATGTGGTTAAGGTCATTACCGATTGTAACGGATTTGCTCTCTATTTTTCCCGCTCTCCGCTGCCGTTTTTCCGGGACAAATGGGATGATCTCAAGGATGAGGCTTTTGCCTCCGGCAGACTTCTCTGCCACAAGCATGTCGGTATGTATGTATATCGACGAGACTTTCTGATACGCTATGCACGCTTGCCCCAGACACATCTGGAGTGTGCCGAAAAGCTCGAACAACTTCGTGTTCTGGAAAACGGCTACCGGATCAAGGTGGTTGAGACAGAGTATGAGTCCATAGGGGTGGACTCTCCTCCAGACCTGGAAAAGGTTCTTGAAAAACTGAGAAAGTCCCAGTGAGCTGGGACTTTCTTCATTAAAGGGATGTTTTCATGAAGACTAAATTTATTTTTGTGACCGGTGGGGTTGTATCATCAATAGGCAAGGGTCTTGCCGCCGCTTCTCTTGGCTCGTTGCTGGAAGCACGGGGATTGCGGGTTACCAACCAGAAGCTCGACCCCTACATCAATGTCGATCCCGGCACCATGTCGCCGTTCCAGCATGGAGAGGTATTCGTTACCGATGACGGTGCCGAGACCGACCTGGACCTGGGCCACTACGAGCGCTATACCTCGTCCAAGCTTTCAAAGAAAAGCAATTTTACCACTGGGCAGGTCTACTTTTCGGTAATCGAGAAGGAGCGCCGCGGCGACTATCTTGGCGGTACCGTGCAGGTTATTCCGCACATCACCGACGAAATCAAGTCGAAGATCCTGGAGAATGCCAAGGGTGCCGATGTTGCCATTGTCGAGATCGGCGGAACGGTGGGCGATATCGAGTCGCTGCCGTTTTTGGAAGCCATCCGCCAGTTCAAGTTCGACCGAGGTCCTGGCAACGTTCTCTATATGCATGTTACCCTGGTTCCCCATATCAAGACTGCCGGCGAGTTGAAGACCAAGCCGACCCAGCACTCCGTAAAAGAGCTGCGGGAGATCGGCATCCAGCCGGATATTCTCCTCTGTCGTTGCGAGAGGGATCTTCCGGCCGAGATGAAGGCCAAGATTGCTCTTTTCTGTAATGTGCATGAGAAAGATGTCATTACCTGTGTCGATGCTGAGCACATTTACGAGGTGCCGCTGGCACTCAACAAGGAAGGTCTAGACGATCAGATCGTGGAAAAGCTCAATATCTGGACCAAGGCACCTGATCTAACGCATTGGCAGGAGGTTGTTCACTCCCTGAAGCATCCATCCAATGGTATTGTCCGAATTGCCATTGTCGGCAAATACGTAAACCTTACCGAGTCATACAAGTCCCTGTCCGAAGCCTTGACCCATGGCGGCATCGCAAGTGACTGTCGGGTCCATCTTCGTTATCTGGATTCCGAAAAGATCGAGCAGGAGGGAATCGGTTCCCATTTTGACGACGTTGACGGGATTCTTGTTCCGGGTGGCTTCGGCGAGCGGGGCACTGAAGGTAAGATTCTTGCCATCAAGTATGCCCGTACCCACAACATACCGTTCTTCGGCATCTGCCTCGGCATGCAGATGGCGGTGGTGGAATATGCCAGGAACGTCTGCGGCCTTGCGGATTCCTGCTCCAGCGAATTCAAGCCGGACTGTGAACACCCGGTCATCCATCTGATGGAGACCCAGCAGGGTGTCGAGCACAAAGGCGGCACCATGCGCCTCGGCGCCTACCCCTGTACCTTGACTGAGGGGACTCTGGCAGAGAAGATCTACGGTACGACCCAGATCAGTGAACGCCACCGGCACCGCTATGAGCTGAACAATCAGTACCGTGACCTGCTGACCGAGAAGGGTCTGACACTTTCGGGTATTTACGAGGAAGAAGGGCTGGTGGAAATGGTTGAGATCAAGGATCATCCCTGGTTCCTGGGTTGTCAGTTCCATCCGGAGTTCAAGTCGAAGCCTTTGAATCCGCATCCGCTCTTCAAGGCCTTTATCGCTGCGGCGCTTGCCGTTAAACATTGAATCCGGGTTCACTGGAACAACAGGAGACAACGTGGTCAAAGAGATCCAGATCGGAAATGTAAAAATTGGTGGTAACCGGCCACTGGTGCTGATCGCCGGCCCGTGCGTGATAGAGAATGAAGCCCACACGCTCCACGCAGCGGAGCGTCTGATGACCATTTGTAACGGCATCTCGATGCCGCTGGTATTCAAGGCTTCCTATGACAAGGCCAACAGGACCTCGGTTACCGCATTTCGGGGGCCGGGACTGCGGGAGGGACTCAGGATCCTGTCCAAGGTCAAGGAGGCTCTTGGGGTTCCGGTAATTACCGATGTGCACTCTATCGAGGAGATAGGGCCGGTTGCAGAGGTTGCCGACGTACTTCAGATCCCGGCCTTCCTTTGCCGACAAACCGATTTGATCGATGCCGCAGCCAGATGCGGCCGGGTCATCAATATCAAGAAGGGTCAGTTCCTCGCGCCGTGGGATATGCGCAATGTCGTGGACAAGGCGCTTTCCACGGGCAATTCACAGATTATCCTCACGGAACGAGGTGCCAGCTTCGGCTATAATAATCTGGTTTCAGACATGAGAAGCCTGCCCATCATGCGGAAGACCGGCTATCCGGTAGTCTATGACGCTACCCATAGCGTTCAGCTTCCCGGTGGCCTTGGCGGGGCTTCGGGGGGGCAACGGGAGTTTGTCGAATATCTGTCGCGGGCTGCGGTTGCAACCGGAATTGACGGGATTTTCCTGGAGGTTCACGAAGACCCCGAGCATGCGTTGTGCGATGGACCAAATTCCATTAAGCTCGCCGACCTTGCCCCTTTGTTGAAAAAGTTGAAGGCTATTGACGCGATAATCAAGTAGAGACAACGAATCAGGGGTAAGAAATTGGTGCGCAGACGCCGGCTTACTCTTTTTTAATGGGCAGAAAGGTGGATGTTGTGATTCTGGAAGAAGCGAAAAGAGTTATCCGAGTCGAGGCCGAGGCACTGTTGGCTCTGGCGGAATCCCTGAACGGTGAATTCGCCAAGGCGGTAGACCTGATTATTTCTGCTCAGGGCCGGGTTGTTGTGACAGGAATGGGCAAGTCCGGAATTATCTGCCAGAAAATTGCCTCGACCCTCTCCTCAACGGGAACTCCCTCATTTTTCCTGCATCCTGCCGAAGGGATCCATGGCGACCTCGGCATGATCATGAAGGGTGATGTGGTGATTGCCGTTTCGAACAGCGGCGAGACCGAAGAGGTTGTGCGTATACTTCCCGTAATCAAGCGTATTGGCGCGACACTCATCTCCATGTCGGGAAACGCCGGTTCTACCCTGGCAAAAGCAGCGGATATTTTTCTCGAGATTGCCATCAAGGAAGAGGCCTGTCCGCTCGGATTGGCACCAACCGCATCGACAACGGCGACACTGGCCATGGGCGATGCCCTTGCGGTGGCACTGCTTGTTACACGGGGATTCAAGGCGGAAGATTTTGCCCTCTTTCATCCTGGCGGGGCTTTGGGTAAAAAACTCATCCTCCGGGTCGAGGACCTGATGCATGACGGCGACGCAGTACCGCTGGTTTTCGAGCAGGTTCTGATGCGGGAGGCGCTTTTTGTCATAACCTCCCGGGGACTCGGAATCACCGGTGTTGTGGATTCCGCTGGAGCTCTGCAGGGAGTTATCACTGACGGGGACCTGCGCAGGGCCCTGGAAAAAGGTGGCGATATTCTCAATGCGACGGCAGGGGAGTTGATGTCCCGAAATCCGAAAAAAATTACCGCAGGGGATCTTGCGGCCAAGGCACTGCAGCGTATGGAGGAGCACGCAATCACCTCGCTCTTCGTTTTTGACGATATTTCAGCTGATCGACCGGTCGGCATCATTCATCTTCACGATCTTTTAAAGGCAGGTCTAGCTTAATGAAACTGAGAATAGCTCCCATCAGACTGCTCCTTCTTGATGTTGACGGTGTACTCACCGACGGCAGGATTGTTTTTGATTCCAATGGGATTGAAAGCAAGTTCTTCAACGTGAAAGACGGTCACGGCATCAAGATGCTACAGAGGGCGGGTCTCACTGTCGGTATTATCTCCGGCAGAGAATCGCAGGTAGCAGCCAATCGCGCTGCTGAGCTCGGGATTGAGCATGTCTATCTGAAGTCGCTCGATAAGATGATTCCCTATCGGGATGTCCTCGCCAAAACAGGCTTTACCGACCACCAGGTGGCCTTTATGGGCGATGATATCATTGACCTGCCGATCCTTCGACGGGTCGGTTTTGCTGCCGCACCGTCCGATGCGGTATCCGACGTTTTTCCCCATGTCCATTTCGTCACGAAAAACCGTGGAGGATGGGGAGCCGTACGCGAAGTTTGCGACCTGATTTTAAAAGAGCAGTCGGCTTGGGAGTCGGTTACCGCCAAGTATTTTCTTCCCTGAATCTTCCGTGCATTTGGTCCTGCAGAGGGGCGGTGTGCGCCCACTACAATCTCTGTGCCAAGATTCTGTTTTTCGGCCAAAATCTGCTTTACACTCAATTTTTATGATGCTATACTTTGCCTGAATTATGCAGAAATTCAATAAAATCAAGCAGGTTCTGGCTTTTGTTGTTATTGCCGCTGCGACCTATCTTACGGTGGCGATTGCGGTAAAATATCATCGCTTGAAGGTGCCTGACGACATATTGTCGGATCTTCCCAAAAACATCGATCTCTCCTTGCAGAAGGTACATTATACCAATACAAAGGACGGCGTTCTGCAGTGGGATCTGCTAGCGCGCAAGGTTGACTATTTCAATGATTCGGGGATTATTCGCTTCACCCAGGCAGAAATGGTCCTTTACGGACGCGGTGATTCGGGAAAGTATACCCTGGTTGCCGGTAGGGCGGATTATCATAAGGCAACAGGCGACGTGAAACTGGTCGGCAATATTTCGGCAAGCAATGAAGCGGGGTTGACCTTTTCCACCGGCCACCTTGAGTACTCCGCAACTCGCTCGCTCGTGTCCACTGATGACAAAGTTCGCCTGGCTGATGCATCCATGACTGTTGATGGTACCGGAATGGAACTCAGATTGGATACTAGGAAATTAAGGGTGTTGCATAACGTTACCGCGGTCATTCAGACCCGAAAGAAATAATATGAAAATACGTGCGGGAGTAGTAATTGCGCTGCTGCTTGTCTCGGCGACCTTTTGTTTTGCGGCGACGCCCGGAAAGGACGTTGGCGGGCAGCCGATCGTAATCAAATCGAACGAGCTTCAGGCCGATACGAAATCAAGGACCGCAACCTTTCTGGGAAAGGTTGTTGCGAAACAGGGTTCCATCACTATTCTCACCGATAAGCTCGTTGTCCGCTATGCCGAAAAGGGCGGGAACGTTGAAAAGGTTGAAGCCTTCGGTAATGTGCGTATTGTTCAGGCGAATCGTATCGGAACGGCAGATCATGCAGTCTACCAGACGAAGGACGGTAAAATAGTCCTGACCGGATCACCAAAAGTGGTCCAGGGAAAGGACATGGTTTCCGGAAGTCAGATTACCTATTTCGTGAATGAGGAGAAAAGTGTTGTAACCGGCACTTCCGATACACGGGTCGAGGCGGTAATCTATCCGAAAGGGAAGGGACAGGATGACGCAGCGAAACCATAAGCGGATCCTTTCTACCATGGGGTTGAAGAAATCCTTTGGTAAACGGCTAGTGGTCAACGGCGTCGATCTTGAAGTTCCATCCGGTGAGGTCGTAGGTCTTCTCGGACCCAACGGCGCAGGGAAAACGACAACTTTTTATATGGTTGTCGGGTTGTGCCGCCCTGATGCCGGCCAAGTGTTTATCGGGGATGAAAATATTACCGGTCTGCCCATGTATCTCCGGGCGCGAAAGGGAATCAGCTATCTTCCCCAGGAACCATCGGTTTTTCGTCGTCTGACTGTACGGGATAATCTGCTCGCAGTCCTTGAGTCCAGAGATATGTCGGCTGGAGAGCGCATCTCGGTGATGGAGCATCTGCTGGCCGAGTTTAAAATATCTCACCTTGCCCATATTAAGGGTTTTTCCCTTTCCGGTGGAGAACGTCGACGGGTTGAGATTGCCCGGGCATTGACGACCGAACCGGATTTTATCCTCCTGGATGAACCCTTTGCCGGAATCGATCCTATTGCGGTTCTTGATATTCAAAATATTATCGTGGAATTGAAAGCTCGCGGTATTGGTGTCCTTATTTCCGATCATAATGTGCGCGAGACTCTCGGTGTCTGTGATAAGGCCTACATTTTGAATGAAGGCAAGGTGCTTGAACATGGGGACCCGAAAAAAATAGCCGAGAGCAAACAGGCTCGCGAAATTTATCTGGGAGAAAAGTTCAGTCTTTAGAACCACTGCTTCCTGAAATCAGACACAAGGTATTGAAAACCAATGGCCATTGAAATGCGACAACAGATGAAGCTTTCGCAGCAACTGGTGATGACACCCCAGTTGCAGCAGGCCATAAAGCTTCTCCAGCTTTCTCGTTTAGAGTTGCAGGACCTGGTAAGTCAGGAGCTTGAAGAGAATCCCGTTCTCGATGAAACTCTCGAACTTGAAGAGGTCAAGGAGCCGGATACACTTGAAGTGACCGAAAAAGAGACAACCCCGGCCGAAGATGCGGAGGACTTCAGCGAGGTCAAGGCGGGTGAGGAAACCCTGCAGGACATGGACTGGGCGACCTATCTTGACAGTTACAATTACAGCTCCGGCGAGCAATATTATGACGATGATGATGACCGGCCTTCCTACGAAAATCTGCTTACCAAAAAGACAACTCTTTTCGATCATCTGCTTTGGCAATTGAAATTGTCCCGGGTGACGGAGCAGGAAATCCTTGTGGGCTCGGAGATAATTGGTAACATTGATGAAGAGGGGTATCTGCGCTCAAGTCTTTCGGATATTGCCCTGATCTGTTCTGTCGAAGATTCCTTTGTCGAATCGGTTCTGGCAAAGATTCAGGAGTTCGACCCGATTGGTGTCGGTGCCAGGAATCTTCAGGAGTGCCTTCTTCTGCAGGTGAGACAGCTGGGTATGGAAGGGAGTGTGGTCGAGGCTTTGCTCCGCGACCATCTGAAGGATCTCGAACAACGGAAATACAAGCAGATAGCCAAAGCGCTCGGTATAGACTTCAATGAAGTGTTGGCCAGCGCCAAGATTATTGCCAGTCTTGATCCGAAACCGGGAAGGCAGTTTTCGCAGGAAGATGTCCACTACATTTCTCCCGATATATTTGTCTACAAAGTCGGTGAAGAATTCGTCGTGGTCCTCAATGACGAGGGTATGCCGAATATCAGAATCAATCCGCTGTATACCGGCGAGGGGCGTGCCAGCGGTGCGGATAATCAGAAAGCGGAAGAATATATCAATGAAAAGATGCGTTCTGCCCTCTGGTTGATCAAGAGCATTCATCAGCGGCAGCGCACCATTTACCGGGTTTCGAAGAGTATCGTGAAATTCCAGCGGAATTTCTTCGAGCGTGGTATCGCCTACTTGAAACCGCTGGTGCTCCGGGATATCGCCGAAGACATCGGCATGCATGAGTCCACCATCAGTCGTGTTACGACCAACAAGTATATGCAGACGCCCCAAGGGTTGCTTGAATTGAAGTTTTTCTTCAATAGCGGGATTTCAACCGCGGAGGGTGATGCAATGGCCTCCGAGAGCGTTAAAAATATCATCAAGGAGATCGTTGACGGGGAAGACCCGCGCAAACCTTTAAGCGATCAGCGGATTGCCGAGATACTCTCAACGCAAAACATTAATATTGCCAGACGTACGATCACCAAGTATCGCGAGATGCTGAAAATTGGATCGTCTTCCGAACGGAAAAGGCTTTTTTAGCTGTACGCAAGACCATGCAGACATTTGTTACACTTTTGAATTATCAAGTGAAAAGGAGATACTAACCATGCAGATCACAACAACCTTCAGACATATGGAGTCCAGCGAGCCGCTCAAGGCTTATGCTCAGGAGAAATTGGAAAAAGTTCAGAAATACATTGACGAACCGATTGTCGCCCAGGTTTTCCTGACAGTTGAAAAAATTCGTCACAGTGCTGAAATAACCATTACCGCAAAAGGGATTACCATCAAGGCCTCTGAAGAGACCAACGACATGTATGCGGCGATAGATGCGGTTACCGACAAGATCGAGAGGCAGCTCCGTCGTTACAAGGAACGTATCAAGGCGCACAAACCGAGCAACGGCAGCACCGATAAGCGGGTTAAAAAGACCGTTCTTACCGCGGAAAGTATCGAACAAAGCCAGGAGCCGGTGATCATCAAATCAAACACGTTCTCCATCAAGCCGATGTCAGTGGAAGAGGCTGTCATGCAGATGGATCTTCTTCATAAGGAGTTCCTCGTGTTTACCGATTCTACGACAGAGGACATCAATGTCATCTATCGTCGCAGGGACGGGAACTACGGTCTGATCGAGCCGCAGAAGGCTTAATCATGCACGTTCGGAATAAATTGATTCTGTTTGCTTGAGGGATTGATGAAAATCGCCGATTACCTCAATTCCCAGGATATTATACCCAACCTTGTTTCCACGACAAAGGAGGGTGTCTTGACGGAGCTTACTGAAAAGCTCGTGGCACGGCATCCTGCGCTTGCTTGTGACGAGGTGCTCCGTATCCTTCGAGAGCGGGAACTGCTTGGCAGTACCGGTATCGGGGGTGGCATTGCCATCCCCCATGCCAAGCTGCAGCATGCGGGCGAACCAATTATAGTTTTTGGACGCAGTTTAAAAGGCATTACCTACGATGCTTTGGACGGCAAGCCGGTCACCCTGTTTTTTCTTTTGATTGCCGATACGAATTCCTTTGAACAGTATCTGAAGCTTCTGGCCAGAATTTCTCGCCTTCTGAAAGATCGGGCTCTGCGTTGCCGCCTGCTCGAGGTGTCAGGCGTAGATGCCTTGTATGAAATTATTCAGGAACAGGACAACAGGCTTTGAGACAGTGTAGCCCGACTATCGAAGATCTACTCCAGGATTCAGAGTATGGACTTGATCTAACCCTTCTTGCGGGGGAGAGCGGTCTTGGAAACAAGATTGAAACTCCGCGCATTCAGAAACCGGGACTCGCGCTCACAGGTTATACGGAACACCTGCATCCTGACCGGATACAGATTCTCGGCAGCACGGAGATTTCCTATCTCCGGCAGTTACCCGGAGAAACGGCAAGAAGTCATCTCGAAAAGCTCTGCGCATTTCCCATTACCTGTTTTGTGATTACCCTGGGACTTGATCCTCCCGACTGTCTTGTCAGGGCCGCCGATGAGGCTGGAATTCCCCTCATAAGGACCCATCATCTCTCTTCCAACTGTATTTCCCTGGTGACGAAATTTCTCGAGGAACGGCTTCTGCCCGTTACTCATGTTCAAGGTGGCTTGGTTGACGTTTTTGGCGTAGGGATGTTGATTCTCGGTAAAAGCGGCATCGGCAAGAGTGAAAGTGCCCTGGACCTGGTAATCCGCGGGCACCGCCTCGTTGCGGATGATGTCGTTCAGATCAGGAAAAGAAGCCCTGCTGCGCTTGTCGGCAGCGCTACGGAAACCCTGCAGTTTCGTATGGAGATCAGAGGACTTGGTATCATCAACATCAAGGACCTTTTTGGTATTTCCGCCATCAGGGAAAAGAAAATCATCAATCTCGTGATCGAGTTGGTGGAATGGGAACCGAACCAGGAATATGATCGGCTGGGTATTGATGACGAAACCTATACGATTCTCGAAGTAGGTTTGCCCTATCTGAAGATACCGGTGCGGTTTGGCAGGAACCTTACATCGATAATCGAGGTGGCAGCGAGGAATTTTCTTTTAAAAGGGATGGGGTACCACTCGGCTCGGGAGTTCGATGAGAAACTGCTCGTGCGCATGGAAGGCTGCCTTTCGGGTGACGAGATTGAATAAACAGATGCGGATTGTGATTATAACCGGATTGTCCGGATCAGGGAAGTCCACCGGAGTGAGGGTCTGTGAAGATGAGGGTTTTTTCTGTATAGACAATCTCCCGGTCAGTTTGATCCCTACCTTCGTTGAATTGGTGGCCAAGGCAGCTGACAGCGCGCGGGATGTTGCTCTGGTTATGGATATCCGTGATCTCGAATCACTTCGTGGTTATGAGAAGGTTCTGCAGACCGTCCGGGAGGCCGGGCACACGGTTGAGATAGTTTTCTTCGATGCTTCCGACGAGGTGATCATCCGGAGGTTTTCCGAGACGCGGCGCAGGCATCCGGTGTCGAAAACCGGTTCGGTACCGGAAGGTATCCGTTATGAACGGGAACAGTTGGCCGGTCTGCGCTGCATGGCGACCCGGGTCATCGATACTTCTGAGTTCAATATTCACCAGTTGAAGGATGCTGTTCTCTCTTTTCTGAAAGGCAGCGAAAAAGCCAGAGAAATGACGGTACATCTGCAGTCTTTCGGATTTCGCTACGGCATTCCTCTTGAGTCGGACCTGGTGATGGACGTGCGATTCCTACCCAATCCGTATTTTGTGCCGTCATTGCGGGAGTTTTCAGGGCTTGACCCTCTGGTGCGCGAATATGTGCTGGAGAAAGAGGAGACGGGCCAGTTTCTTTCCCGGTTCACTGATCTTTTGGAGTTTTTGCTTCCGGGGTATCAGCGGGAAGGAAAATCGTATCTGACTATTTCCACCGGATGTACCGGGGGAAAACATCGCTCCGTGTCAATAACAGAGGAGCTGAAAAGATTTTTTACCGACAAAAACGTGATCGTAAAGGTCACGCACCGGGATATTGGGAAGGGGTAGTCTATGATAGGGTTGATATTGGTTGCTCATGCAGGGTTGGCACGGGAGCTTCTTAAGGCAGCCGAAATGATAGTCGGTCGCATTGATAAGGCGGAGGCTATCGGAATTACCGCTAAAGATTCCGTGGACCAGATCCGGGACAGCGTCGCAGGCGCCATAGAGAAGGTTTCCGGCTCCGGAGTAATCATCATGGCTGACATGTTTGGCGGTACGCCGTCTAATATGAGCATATCGTTTTTAAAGGATAATGAAGTTGAAGTTATCACCGGAGTGAATTTGCCGATGGTGATCAAATTCGCTTCGGACCGCGACAAACTTGATGTTGAAGAGCTGGCTGCTACCTTGAAAAAATGCGGCATGGAGAGTATTTCTGTCGCCGGTGAATACCTGCGATAGTATCTTTTCTGCACATGCCAGATGAACGGTACTGTAGCGTGCACCGTTTCGGTTGATTTTGCTTTTTGTGTTGGCGATATTTTGCGGAAGGCTGGTAATGGCACCTATGTTGATTGAAGAATTTGTCATACCGAATAAATTGGGACTTCATGCCAGGGCGTCGGCGTTGCTGGTGAAAACGGCCAGCCGATTCAATTCCGATATTTTGATTGAGCGGGAAGACATCGAAGTGAACGGCAAAAGTATCATGGGTATCATGATGCTTGCAGCGGCAAAGGGTAGCGTCATTCGCGTCAAGGTTAACGGTGATGACGAAGTGGATGCAATGAATATTCTCGGAGAGCTGATTACGGATGGTTTCGGAGAAGACTAAAAACAGAATATTCCAGGGCATTGGTGCCTCTCCCGGAATTGTCATTGGCGAGGCGCGTGTTGCCGACCGGACCAAGATCGTTGTGGTGGAAACACCCGTTCCTGCCGATGAGATTGCCGGAGAACTCGATCGTTTCCATGCGGCGCTCCTGAGGGCGAAGGAAGATCTGCTTGCTCTGAAGGAACAGATTTCGCGGACTCAGGGAACAGAACATCTCTACGTCATCGATACTCATCTCATGATTCTCGACGATACCATGTTGACTACGGAGACGGTCAACCTTATCGAACAGGAGATGATCAACGCGGAAGCCGCCCTGAACCGGACCCTGAAAAAGTTCAAGGTTTTTTTCGAAGGTATCGAAGACGAATATCTCCGTGAGCGGGGCAGCGATGTGGAGACCGTGGTCGAACGGGTTCTGCGCAATATGCTTGGAAAGCGACACGATCTGCTCTGTGAAACGGAGGGGCGAGTGGTGATTGTCGCCCACGATCTTTCACCCGCAGATATTCTCCAGTTCGACAAGGAAAAGGTCATTGGCTTCGTTACCGACCTGGGGGGCAAAACATCCCATACCGCCATCGTCTCACGCTCGTTGGAAATTCCTGCTGTGGTCGGCCTCGAAAGGATTACCGGGGAAGTGGTGGATGGTGATTCCATCATAGTTGACGGAGCCAAGGGTCTCGTCATCGTCAACCCTGATCAGGAGACCTTTCGCGACTATCTTCAGCATAAGCAGTTCTACGAATACCGCGAAAAGGAACTCCTGAAACTTCGGGACCTCCCGGCAGAGACGCTTGACGGCCAGCGGATGCACCTGAAGGGTAACGTCGAATTCATCGAGGAAATTCCTTCCATCAAAAAACATGGTGGTGAGGGGATCGGGTTGTACCGTACCGAGATGCTTTTCCTGGGCCGTTCGAGCATTCCTGATGAAGAGGAGCAGTTCCGCACCTATGTGGAAATTGCCCGCCAGATGGCACCGTTCCCGGTAACAATCAGGACTCTTGACGTGGGTGGCGACAAGTTCGTGCCGGAGTTGAATCTCGATGATGAGCTGAACCCTGCCCTCGGTCTACGGGCGATCCGCCTGTCGCTTCGCTGTCCTGAATTGTTCAAAACGCAGTTGCGTGCTATCCTGCGGGCAAGTAACTTTGGAAAAATCAAGGTGTTTTTTCCGATGATTTCCGGCGTGGCCGAGATCCGTGCCGCAAAAGCCTTACTCCAGGAGGCCAGGGAGGAACTGCGGACGGCTTCCATTCCTTTTGACGAAAACATGGAAATCGGCATCATGATCGAGACACCTTCGGCTGTCATCATTGCCGATCTGTTGGCGAAAGAGGTGGATTTCTTCAGTGTCGGTACCAATGATCTTATTCAATATTCGCTGGCAATCGATAGAACCAATGAACATCTTTCCGATCTGTACGAACCGCTGCATCCCGCGGTGATCAGATCGCTGAAAATGGTTGCCGATGCCGCCCACGGTGCGGGAATCTATGTGAGCATCTGCGGTGAAATGGCGGCTGAGCCGAACTATCTACCGATACTTCTCGGGATGGGATTCGACGAGCTTTCCATGAATGCGGTGTCCATTCCCAAGGTCAAGAAAGTTCTTCGTCGCTGCAGTAGAAGCGAAGCTGAAAAGATGGTGCAACAGGCGCTCTCTTTTACGACTGCGGCAGAGGTTGAGAGTTATCTGCAGGGTCAGATAGTGACCAGGTTTTCCGACAGTATCGATTAAACCGCTGCGGACTCTTCGGTACCAATTATAGCGGCCTGACTGATGTGGAGTTTTTCTTTCTGCAGGCCATATCGTGTACGTAGCATTTTTATGACTTGACAAAGTTGCAGGCGGAATTTTACCATCTTTTTCTTGGGAGTTTCCGCCATCTCAGCAGACAACGAGAGGAGTATCAACACATGGGCATGACAGATTTTCAATTTACTTCCGAATCGGTTTCCGAGGGGCATCCTGACAAGGTAGCCGACCAGATATCAGACGCGGTGCTTGACGCCATTCTCGCACAGGATCCCAACTCACGGGTTGCCTGCGAAACCATGGTAACGACCGGGATGGTTGTCATGGCGGGTGAGATTACCACGAATGCCGTGGTCGATTATCCCAAGATAGCCCGCGAAACTATCAAGGAGATCGGCTACAATGATTCCGCCATGGGCTTCGATTGGGAGACCTGTGCCGTGCTTACCTCCATTGACAAGCAGTCGCCGGACATTTCACAGGGCGTTACCGAAGGTCAGGGACTGTTCAAGGATCAGGGAGCCGGAGACCAGGGTCTCATGTTCGGTTATGCCTGTAATGATACTCCTGAACTTATGCCCATGCCGATCATGCTGGCTCACAAGCTGACCAAGCGCATGAGCGATGTTCGCAAGCAAGGGATTCTGGATTTCCTGCGCCCCGACTCCAAGTCACAGGTATCCGTCCGCTATATCGATGATCGCCCGGTAAGTATCGATACGGTTGTCGTGTCTTCCCAGCATTCGCCGGAGGTCTCCTATGAGATGATTCGCGAGGGCATCATTGAAGAGGTCGTGAAGAAAATCATTCCCGGCGAATTGATGACCGATGCCACCCGTTTTCTGATCAATCCGACCGGCCGTTTCGTTGTCGGCGGCCCCATGGGTGACTGCGGTCTGACCGGACGCAAGATCATTGTCGATACCTATGGCGGACAGGGTTCCCATGGTGGCGGCGCTTTCTCCGGTAAGGACCCCTCCAAGGTTGACCGCTCCGCATCTTACATGGGCCGCTACGTGGCGAAGAACCTGGTGGCTGCCGGTCTTTGCGCTAAATGCGAAGTCCAGGTCGCCTATGCCATCGGAGTCGCCGAACCGGTATCCGTTATGATCAACACTTTCCGAACCGGTGTGATCCCTTCGGAGAAAATCGCCGAAATCGTCAAGGAAACCTTTGACCTCAGGCCGCGTGCCATTATCGAGCAACTGGATCTTCTCCGGCCCATCTACTTGAAAACCGCCGCCTATGGGCACTTTGGCAGGGAGTTGCCGGAATTTACCTGGGAAAAGACTGACAAGGTCGAGATCCTCAGGTCAAAGGCCGGCCTGTAACGAAATAGCCGGGACAAAGTATCTTTGTTACCCTGGTGACGATAAAAGCCGGATGGTTCCTCCATCCGGCTTTTGTTATTCCCCGTCCTGAAACGGAAATCTTCTCCGCTGACCTCAGCGATTCTTTTCCTGCCCCTACGCCTCTTCGCGCACTTTTCTTTGTTCCCGGACGAAACGGTAGCCTAAGCCGCGTACCGTCTGAAAATGGACGGGATGCGACGGGTCAGGTTCGAAATATCTCCTTAGCCGAACGATGAAATTGTCAAGCGTCCTGGTCTCCGTATCGGTTGAATATCCCCAGACGGTTTCAAGCAGATCGCCGCGGGAAACGGCCTTTCCTTCATTGGTGAAAAAAAAGGCCAGCATCTTGACTTCCAGTTCTGTCAGGTCGATTTCTCCCTGGGGTGTTTTTGCATGGTAGGAGAGCAGGAATACTTCGCTGTCCCCAATTCGGTACGCTTCCTCAATCGGTTCGGGACGGTACCAGGCCGAGCGTTTCAACATACCTTGGACACGGAGAAGGAATTCGTTCAGATTGAATGGTTTCATGAGATAATCATCGGCCCCGGCACTGAGGCCGGTGATCCTGTCACCTTCTTCGGACCGGGCGGAAAGGATCAGAATCGGGACCCGCATATCTACCTCTCTGATTTTCTTGCAAACGGTAAAGCCGTCGATGCCGGGCAACATGATGTCGAGGATGATGAGGGAAAATCGGTCATACTCAAGCCGTTGCAGCGCTTCCTCGCCGGTTTCCAGGTGGCTTACCCGGTAGCCTTCCAGTTCCAGGTTGAAACAGATGCCCCTAGCCAGATGGATTTCGTCTTCGACAAGAAGTATATGGGGTTTTTCTTCGCTCATGTTTTCTCCGCAAGGGGCAGGGATATGTGAAATGCGGCACCTTTGCCGAGACCTTCACTTGTCACCCTGATCCTGCCCCGATGGGCTGTGATTACGGACTTTACGATATAGAGTCCGAGGCCGGTGCCGCGGATATTTTCACCATGGCTTCGGACTCGATAGAACATACGGAAGATTTTTTTCAGATTTTCAGGTTCGATTCCCTTGCCTCTGTCCTGAAAAGTGAGGTGGCAGCGTTTCCCTTCACGGCGCAGAGTGATGCTGATTTCCGGAGAGGTGGGGCTGTAGAGCGTAGCGTTCTCGAACAGGTTCCGCAGCGCTGTTTCCATTTCCTCCGTATTGCAGGAAATTCTGATACCCTCTTCGATCGCAAGGGAAAGGCAGCTTCCTTCTGGAAGGTTGGTTCGTTTTTTTTCCAGATACGCTGTCAGAAAGGCCGAGAAATCGATCGGACGCTTTTGGGAAGTTCTGCTGCGCTGCTCCAGCTTTGCCGCCATCAGGAGGTTGCTGATCAGGTGGTTGAGGCGGTCCACATCGTCCAGCATGAGATCGAGAAACTGTTCGGTTTTTTCCTGCGGAAGCGGCCGGAGGCGGATAGTTTCCAGGTGAAGCTGGATCGAGGCAAGGGGGGACTTCAGTTCGTGGGTGACCTGCGAAATGATGTTTTTCTGCTGTCGGTAGAGATCGTACTGGCGTTTCCAATAGAGAAAAAGAACGTAAATGCCTGCCAGAACGACAAGCAGGAGGATCAGTCCACCCAGCAGTGCGGTCCAATCGAGCCCTTTATTGACAAGTTCCGGGCGATAGCGAAGGGCCAGGTTGCGGAATTCCCGGTTGCTGTCGAGAAACCAGGAGATCCAGAACAGGACTATTACCCCCCATACCAACTGGATGGCGATAAAGGCGATGAGAGGATGGAAAAGACGTTTGAGCCATTTCATGGTGTCATGGTTCCGATCGTGAAAAAGCCGGACGCGGAAGTCCCGGCAGTTCCCAAGGGGGTTTTTACAATACTATTACACAACAAAGAATCTTTTTCCAGTATGCTGAAATCACGAAAGCAAACACCAGCCCGTGATGGGAGAGGAAGGAACACTAATGCAACCTTTTACAATCGGTGATTATACGGTCAAATACCCGTTGATTCAGGGTGGGATGGGGGTACGGATTTCCGGGGGCTCCCTGGCAGGACATGTTGCCCGCTGCGGTGGGATAGGCATTGTTGCCGCGGCAGGTATTGCCATGAACAGCCCCTTCTATACAGGCTCGAACTATATGCAGGCCGAACCTGAGGCAATGAAGGAAGAGTTGCGAAAGGCCTATGCCATAGCTCCCGACGGTGTCGTCGGCGTCAATGTCATGGTGGCCTTGTCCGATTACGAGAACTTGGTGAAAGCATCTGTGGAAGGGGGGGCGAAGGTCATTATTTGTGGTGCCGGTCTGCCCATGACCCTTCCCGAACTGACTGCCCATGCTCCGCATGTTGCGTTGGTTCCGATCGTTTCTTCGCTCAGGGCGGCTCAACTTATCGCAAAGAAGTGGCAGCGCGGCTATAATCGTCTTCCCGATGCGGTTCTCGTGGAGGACCCTGACACTGCGGGCGGCCACCTGGGAGAAAAGCTGGAAAACATCGGTACCGGCGACTATGATCACTATGGTACGATACGGGCAATTAAAGAGTATTTCCGGAGCGATTATGGCAGGGATATTCCGGTGATTGCCGCGGGGGGGATCTGGGATCGCGCCGATGTGTTGCATGCCCTTGCCGAGGGTGCCGACGCGGTGCAGATGGCCAGCCGCTTCGTGGCCACGGAAGAGTGCGATGCCGCTGACAGTTTCAAACAGGCTTACATTGACTGTCGAAAGGAAGACATCGGTCTTATCATGAGCCCGGCCGGGTTGCCGGGACGTGCCATCGTCCGGAATCGCCAGGCAATTGTCGATCATGACCAGACAAACGGAATTACCTGTTCCACCGGCTGTCTCAAAAAATGCTCGTACAAGGAAACCGGCGAGCGTTTCTGCATTGTTCGGGCTCTGGACCGGGCTCAGCGTGGGGATGTGGAAACCGGACTGGTCTTCTGTGGAACTAACGCCTACAAGGCCGATCGCATTTCCACCGTCCAGGAAGTTTTTGACGAGCTGTTCTCCGAAAACGTTGTGGCGGATGAGGAAGAAGCCGCCTGAAGGCACGGTTCTGTTTTTTCCATTTTGACCTGACCGGCTAAAAGTGATATAGAATAATGAGCAGTCTGATTCGGGATGAAATTTGCATGCCCGGTACTCAGGCTGCTCATTACATTTTGGAGGAAGAATATGCAGAAGAAAACCGAACAGGTGCAGAGTGCGCCGGGTGCGTTTAGCGATTATAAAATTCGTGATATTTCCCTGGCAACCTGGGGCCGCAAGGAAGTTGAGATGGCCGAAAAGGAGATGCCCGGCCTGATGGCACTCCGTGAGGAATTCGGTCCCAGCAAGCCCCTTACCGGGGCAAGGATAGCCGGTTCCCTGCACATGACCATCCAGACCGCAGTTCTTATGGAGACGCTCATCGAGTTGGGTGCCGAGGTGCGCTGGTCTTCCTGCAACATTTTCTCTACCCAGGATCATGCAGCCGCTGCCATGGCCGCTGTCGGTATCCCGATTTTTGCCTGGAAAGGGGAAACGGCAGAGGAATATGATTGGTGCATGCGAGAAACGATTTACTGGCCGGACGGCAGTGCCCTCAACATGATTCTTGACGATGGAGGGGATCTCACCAAGCTTATTCATGAAGAGTATCCGCAACTTTTGCCGGGGATTCTTGGTGTAAGCGAAGAGACTACCACCGGAGTACATCGGCTGTACGATATGATGCGGAAAGGAACCCTGGCGGTTCCGGCCATCAACGTGAACGACTCGGTTACGAAATCCAAGTTCGACAATCTCTATGGTTGCCGTGAATCTCTGCTGGATGGCATCAAGCGTGCGACTGACGTGATGATTGCCGGCAAGGTTGCCGTGGTCTGCGGCTACGGTGATGTGGGTAAGGGCAGCGCCCATTCTTTGCGGGGCCAGGGTGCCCGGGTGCTTATAACCGAAATTGATCCGATAATTGCCCTGCAGGCCGCGATGGAGGGCTTTCAGGTAACCACCATGGAAGAGGCGGCACCTCTTGGTGACATCTTTGTTACTGCCACCGGCTGCATCAATGTCATTGGCCGTTCCCACATGGATGCAATGAAAGATCAGGCAATTGTCTGCAACATTGGCCACTTCGACGACGAGATCGATATCGCCAGTATCCGCGATCTCACCTGGGTCAACATCAAGCCGCAGGTGGATGAGGTGATTTTTCCCGATGGCAAAAAACTTATTCTACTGGCCGAAGGCCGCCTGGTCAATCTCGGCTGCGCAACCGGCCATCCGAGCTTTGTCATGTCCAATTCCTTTACCAATCAGGTCATGGCCCAGATCGAACTCTGGACCAATAATGCCGCCTATGAAAAAAAAGTGTATATGCTGCCGAAAATACTCGATGAGAAGGTTGCCCGTCTTCATCTCGGCA
Organism: uncultured delta proteobacterium; assembly: GCA_963748325.1. Taxonomy (GTDB): domain Bacteria; phylum Desulfobacterota; class Desulfuromonadia; order Geobacterales; family Geobacteraceae; genus RPRC01. Next base: position 708,745 of record CAVVIJ010000002.1, read on the forward strand.
AATTGGGCGTGAAGCTTACCACCTTGACGAAAGAGCAGGCAGAGTATATTGGCGTTTCGGTCGAAGGGCCCTTCAAGCCGGAATTCTACCGCTACTGAAATCTGCAGTACCACAATGGTAAAGGCCGTCTCGAACTTTTCGGGACGGCCTTTTTTGTTAGGGCCAGTCGGGGTAATGGTGTTGTTATCTGCTATGGTCAGTTATGTAAGCCGGTAGAAATGTACCGTGGTATAATGAAACCATCAGTATCTGTGTCAAGGAGGAAAAATATGTCGTATTCTGCTCTCCTGACAGACCTCTATCAACTGACCATGCTTGCAGGGTATTTCGAAAAGGGGATGCACGAAGAAACCGCGGTTTTCGACCTTTTCTTCCGGACACCGCCATTTAGAGGAGGCTATGTGGTGTTTGCCGGCCTGGAACCTGCGCTCCGCTACCTCTCTGAACTCCATTTCAGAAAAAATGAACTTTCCTATTTGAAGACCCTGGGTCTCTTCAATGATTCCTTCCTTACGTACCTGGAGGGCTTGCGCTTTCGGGGCAGTGTCGTTGCCATTCAGGAGGGGACGGCGGTATTCCCACTAGAGCCATTGCTTACCGTTGAAGCCCCTCTTGCCCAAGCTCAACTCGTGGAAACGGCCCTGCTTAACATCATCAATTTCCAGTCCCTGGTGGCAACGAAGGCGGCCCGGATAACTTCGGTTGCTAAGGGCAAAGATGTCATTGAATTCGGGTTGCGCCGGGCCCATGGTCCTGATGGAGGGCTGAGCGAGGCTCGCGGCGCTTTTATCGGGGGGGCCCGCAGCACCAGTAATGTTCAGGCAGGACAGATCTTTGGCATCCCGGTAAAAGGCACGCATGCCCACAGCTGGATCATGGCCTTTCCGGACGAGCTATCTTCCTTTCGAGCCTACGCGGATGTCTTTCCCGATAGTTCTATTCTGCTTGTGGATACCTATGACACGCTCAAGAGCGGAATCCCCAATGCCATCATTGTTGCGCGAGAACTGCGGGAAAAGGGCCACGAACTGCGTGCGGTTCGCCTTGATTCGGGTGACCTGGCCTATCTGAGCCGTGAGACCCGGCGGATGCTTGATGAGGCTGGCTTCCCTGGTGTCAAGATTCTGGCATCGAATGAACTGGATGAAAATGTCATCCGTTCCCTCCATGAACAGGGTGGGCAGATCGATATGTATGGCGTCGGGACCCGTCTCGCCACCTGCCAGGGCGAGGGGGGCGGAGCACTGGGCGGCGTGTACAAACTTGTCCGCTATAATGGCCAGCCAAAATTGAAAGTTACCAGCGATTTTTCGAAAAGTACTATTCCTGACCTGAAGAGCTTGTTCAGGGTTGTTGCTGCTGACGGTACCTTTCTGATGGATGTCATCTGCAGGGATGGCGAATCGCCAGCGGCGGGAGATCTCTTGCATGACCCGAGGGATCCGGGGCAGACGGTGAAGATTCCTCCGTTTGCCATTCTTGAACCGCTCCGTTCGATTGTTATGGAGGACGGCAAGATGGTGGGCCCTACACCCACTCTCGATGACATGGCTGATCGCTGCCAAGCACAGTTCGGGAGACTTCCTGAAGAAGTTCGACGTCTTGAGGATGTTGTGCCTTACGGTGTCTATCTGAGCCAAGGCCTCCATGACCTGCGGATGTGCTTGATTGAGGAGGTGCAGAAGGGCTATCGGTAATTTTCTGCGGCTTGCGAAAAGATTTTGTTCGTACACACGAGTAAAAGGGGACTGAAATGGATAAGGGATCGGCATTGCTCATTGAAGATGTGCAGAATGATTTCTGCTCCGGTGGAGCTCTTGCCGTACCGGGAGGGGATGAGGTTGTTCCGGTATTGAATCGCTATATTGACCTCTTCCTGGCAAAGGGCTTGCCGGTGTATGTTTCCCGCGACTGGCACCCTGAGAAGTCGAGTCATTTCAGTGCATATGGTGGCATCTGGCCTACCCATTGCGTTCAGAAAAGCGAGGGTGCCAATTTTCATCCGGATCTGAACCTGCCCGACGATGTAATCGTCATCTCAAAGGGAATGGACCCGACGGAAGACGGATTCTCTTCTTTCGAAGGGAGCTGTGAGAAGGGACGCAAATTTTCCGAATCGCTGGAAGCCAGAGGTGTGCGCCATGTCTATATCGGTGGGCTCGCAACGGATTATTGCGTCAAGTATACCGTGCTCGAAGCGCTCAAGCTGGGTTTTCTTGTTACCTTGTTGATTGATGCCGTTCGCGGTGTGGATCTGAAGTCGGGGGATGCGGAGGCGGCGATACGGGAGATGGTAGTGGCGGGTGCGGAAGTTGCTTGGCTGGGGTGTTTGGAGCAGGGGTGATAGAAGTGGGGATGTGTGGGAACGGCGCATTGCCGTTCCCACCAGCAGAAAAACTACTTGGACTCGCGCGCGGTACCCATGTGCAGGGCCTTGCTGAAGGTCGCTTCGGTTGCTTTCCGTATCTCTTCGACAACGTTGGCGGGAGCCGGTGAATCCAGGGCGAGGATAACCATGGCCTCGCCTTTCTTTTCCCTGCGGCCGAGGCTCATGGCGGCAATGTTGATCTCGTGCTTACCGAGAATCATACCGATTTTGCCGATCATGCCGGGGCGATCCTCGTAGGTGAGCAGCAGCATGTGCTCTTCCGGTGCGAAATCGACCTGGTAGTCGCGTAGAGCGACGATCCGCGGGGTGCCTTCGAAGTGGGTGCCGGAGATGACCCGCTTTTCGTTCGGTCCCTCAATGGTAATGGTTACCATGTTGGAGAAGGATCCGGTTTCGGTGACCTTGACCTCTTCAATCGCAATACCCATGTTTTCGGCAACCAGGTTGGCATTGACCATGTTCACATCCTGCTCGACCTTGCGGTTGAGGAGTGCTGCCAGGCCGCAGACGGTGATGGGGGAGGTGCAGTATTCGGCAATGGCGCCCTCGTAGGTGAAGGTTACCTTGTTCATGTTGGTGTCGAGCAACTGTACGACGAAATCTCCCATGATGTTTACCAGGCGCAGGAAAGGTCGCATCTGGTCCATGAGGGTCATGTCGAAACGGGGAATATTGACGGCATTTTCCAGCGGCTGCTCATCGATGTAGCGGATGATTTCGCGCGAGACATCCACCGCGACATTGATCTGCGCTTCATTGGTGGATGCACCGAGGTGGGGCATCGAGACGACCTTTTCGTGGGCGATGATGTTTTTCAGGACCTCCGAATTGGGCGGCTCTTCGGTCCACACATCGATGGCAGCGCCACCCAGTTTGCCGCTGTTGAGGGCATTGAGCAGAGCTTCGTCGTTTATGATTCCTCCGCGAGCGGTGTTGATGAGAATGGCGCCATCCTTCATCTGGCCGATTTCTTTTTCGCCGATCATGTTACGGGTTTCGTCGGTCATAGGAACGTGCAGGGTAATGAAATCCGCTGTCCTGATCAGTTCTTCAACGGAAACAAGCCTGATTCCGAGATCTTTGGCCCTTTTCTCCGATACATAGGGGTCGCTGCCGATTACCTCGCATTCGAAGGCCTGCAGTCTCGTAACAACGCGGCCACCTACCTTGCTCAGTCCGATTACCCCGGCTACCTTGCCTTTGAGTTCCGAACCGACCAGCGCTGAGCGCTTCCATTCGCCCCTCTTGAGACTTGCGTCCGCCTTGGGAATGTTTCGGCAGAGGGCGAGGAGCAGGGCCAAGGTGTGTTCTGCTACGCTGTTGGTGTTGCCGAAGGGCGCATTGAGAACAATAATGCCCTTTTCACTTGCAACCTTCACATCGACGCTGTCGATGCCGACACCTGCTCGGGCAACCAGCTTCAGCTTCTTGCCCGCCTCCAGTACATCCCGGTCGACTTTCGTTGCGCTCCGGGTAACAATTGCTTCATAATCGCCAATAACTGAGATCAGTTCCTCTTTGCTGAGACCAAGGCGGACATCCACGTCAATACGCGGGTCCTTTTCCAGGATCAAGAGTCCCTCATGTGCCAGCTGTTCGGTTACGATTACTTTCATGTCCACTCCTTTTCATGGGTAGTGTTCCAAAACCGAAGAGGTTTTAGTAAAGGTGCAACATCATAGCTTCGTTGTGGGGATTTTGCAAGAAAATCAGTGAAAACGGTGTTTTATAGAATGTTTCGCCGTGTGGAAGGTGTGGAAATCATGCTGTTATGGGCTGAGAGCGGCACGAAAGGGCACGTTGACTGGTCGCTACCGCAGCTTATCTGCTGAATCGTTTGAGCAGATCCTGATAGGAATCGATACGCCGATCGCGAAAAAAGGGCCAGATGCGTCGGACGTTTTCAATGCGGGACCGGTCGATCTCGACGGTACATAGCTGATCCCCCTCAGTACCGGCCTGGATCAGAAATTCTCCCTGGCAGCCTGCTGCAAAGCTGCTGCCCCAGAAGAGGATACCATTTCCGGAAGCATCGGCAGCTTTTTCAAAGCCGACCCGGTTGACGCTGATGACCGGTACGCCGTTGGCAACGGCATGGGAACGCTGGATCGTGATCCAGGCGTCTCTCTGGCGTTCCTGTTCTTCAGGGGTGTCGTTCGGGTCCCAGCCGATTGCGGTCGGGTAGATCAGCAGTTCGGCGCCGGCGAGCGCCATCAGGCGCGCCGCTTCCGGAAACCACTGGTCCCAGCAGACCAGTACGCCAAGTCTGCCGACCGAGGTGTCGATGGGATTGAAGCCCAGGTCTCCGGGCGTGAAGTAAAATTTTTCATAGAATCCCGGGTCGTCAGGAATGTGCATTTTCCGGTAGGTTCCGGCTATGGTTCCGTCTTTTTCCAGTACCACGGCAGTATTGTGATAGATTCCCGCGGCGCGTCGCTCGAACAGTGACGCAACGATGACGACCCCGCATTCCCGGGCAATGCTGGCGAGCAGGTCGCTGGAGGGGCCGGGAATCGGCTCTGCCTGATCAAAGCATTGGGTGTCTTCGTGCTGGCAGAAATACAGTCCGGCATGAAGCTCCTGCAGGACAACCAAGTCTGCGCCGAGCCGCGCCGCTTCCCTGATGGCTGCGATGCTTTTCGAGAGATTTCCCGCTTTGTCATTGCTGCAGGATTGTTGCACCAGTGCAACTTTCAGGGTCATCATGGTAAAACTCCTTTGGGGATCTGCATGGTGAGGCAGTGCAGCGAGCCGTGCTGCTCTATCAACGGCAGACAGTCGATACCGATAATGGTTCTTCCCGGGAAAGCCTCTCCAATGGCAGCAATGGCGGCAGCGTCGTTGTTGTCCTGGTAGGTCGGAACGAGGACCGCCCCGTTGATAATGAGGAAATTGGCGTAGGTCGCCGGAAGGCGTTGACCCTCTTCATCATGGCTGGGCGACGGCCAGGGCAGGGGAATCAGTCGGTAGGGGTTGCCGTCACGGGTTCTGAAAGACTCCAGTTCCGAGGCCATTTGCCTTAGAGCGCTGAAGTGCAGATCCTGTTCGTCGGGACATGCTACATAGAGTAGCGTATCTTCTGGACAAAGTCGAGCCAGTGTGTCGATATGGGAGTCGGTGTCATCTCCGGATAGAAAGCCGCTGCCAAGCCAAAGCACATTCGTTGAACCGAGAGTTTTGCAGAGCGCCGTCTCGATTTCCTTTTTTGAGAGATGGGGATTGCGGTTCGGCCCCAGCAGACATTCTTCGGTGGTAAGGAGCGTGCCGTGTCCGTCACTCTCGATGCTGCCGCCCTCAAGCACCAGGCCGACGCTTTCCAGTGGTGTTGCACTGAAGGCCCCGGCCTGGTGGAGACGCCTGGTGGCCTGGTTGTCCTGGTCGGCGGCGAATTTGAGACCCCAGCCATTGAAGAAAAAATCGAGCAGGAGCGGTTTTTCTCCCTCAAGAACCGTGATCGGTCCGAAATCACGCGTCCAGGTATCGTTTGAATCGATTTCGTAGACCGTGACCTGATCCATACTGGCTCCAGCCGGGCGCAGCTTGTTCTCCACCATGTTTCTGTCCGGTGCAATGATCAGCACCCGTTCAAACAGGCTGATCTGCTTGGCAATTTCAATGAAGACCGGCTCAACCTTATGGAGGACCGGGTGCCAGTCGCTATCTTTGTGGGGCCAGGCGAGCAGCACGCCGTCCTGCTCTTCCCATTCGGCCGGTAATCGTCTGTTCATGGGCATGCCTATATCACTATTTACCAGGTTCGTCAATTAGGACGCTGTGTACGCTTCGAGGCGATGCTTGATTTTTTCAGCCTTTCACTATACTATTCATGACTCTTTCAAGCGGTTCGATACCGCTGAAGCAGGCCCGGCGGAGAAGGTATCAGTCCGGGATTTTTTATTCTTACAGGAGTCGTTAATGATTGTTGCCTGTCCGATCTGCCGGAAAGAGACACAATGGGAGGGGAATCCCCATCGCCCATTTTGTTCCGAACGCTGCAGAATGATCGATCTGGGGGCGTGGGTAGCGGGGGAATACTCCGTGCCCGTCGAAACCGTCCCTTTCGGAGAAGATTGCGAAGAAGCGGAAAGTCTCTGATAGCTGTCTGCCGCCCTTTTGCGTGCCCGGCACTGGCGGATTACGAGTTTCTTTAGCTGTTCTTCCCAGGCACGTTGCCGGATGCCCTTTCAGCTGATACAGTTTCTCCAAAGAAGCCGTTATTTACTACCATATTTATTCATAGCTGGTCTTGCAAATTCTCGAAAGATCCCTCCTCCCTTGCGAGTGAGGGGGAACGACTTTTGCCAGGCACTCATGCAAGGAGTACAAAATGTCTGAAGTTCGTCTACGTTTTGCCCCGAGTCCGACCGGGTACCTCCATGTCGGGGGGGCACGGACAGCCCTGTTCAACTGGCTTCTGGCCAGGAAGCAAGGGGGTACGTTTATTCTCCGTATCGAAGATACCGATGTGGCGCGCTCTACCCAGGAATCGGTGGATGCCATACTCGAAGGGATGACCTGGCTTGGTCTCGATTGGGATGAAGGACCGTTCTATCAGTCCGATAATTTCCCCCTCTACCGGGAATACGTGGAAAAGATGCTGGCTGCCGGGACTGCTTATAAGTGCTACTGTTCTGCCGAAGTTCTGGAAAAGAAGCGTGAGCAGGCAATCAGCGAAGGGCGCAAGCCAAAATATGACGGCACATGCAGAAGTCTGACCGAGGACGTTCCCGGTGCCCCCTATGTGGTCAGGTTCCGAGCGCCACAGGAGGGGGAAACAGCCTTTGACGATCTCATAAAGGGACGGATAGCCTTCCAGAACGAGGAACTGGACGACCTGATCATCCAGCGTACCGACGGTACGCCCACCTATAATTTTACCGTGGTGATCGATGATGCCACCATGGGCGTTACCACGGTCATTCGTGGTGACGACCATGTAAACAATACCCCACGACAGATCCTTCTCTATGAAGCGCTTGGCTATCCGGTGCCGAAGTTCGCCCATGTGCCGATGATCCTCGGTGCGGACAAGGCACGCCTCTCGAAGAGACATGGTGCCACCAGTGTCATGGCTTACCGCGATATGGGATTCCTTCCTGAGGCCATGGTTAATTACCTTGTCCGCCTCGGCTGGAGTTATGGCGACGAGGAGATCTTTGCTCTGGATGATCTGATCGAGAAGTTTTCCATCGAGTCGGTCGGCCGTTCAGCCGGGGTCTTCAATCCGGACAAGCTCCTCTGGCTGAATGCCCACTACATTAAGACCGGGGACCCGGAACGGTTGGCGGGGCTTCTGGTGCCCTTCCTTCAGGAGCGGGGCATCGATCATACGGTGGGGCCAGATCTGGTTGCGGTAATCCGGACGCTTCTCGACCGTTCACGGACCATGCTGGAGATGGCGGACGGCGCGATTTTCTACTACAAATCCGATTTTGAGTATGATGAAAAGTCTCTCGCAAAGTTCCTGACTCCGGCTGCCAGGGAACTGTGCGCGGATCTGGTCGAACGCTTGCAGGCTGTTGAGGAGCTCAGCCATGATGCCATTGCCACTCTTTTTGACAGCTTCTGCGCCGAAAAGGGGGTCAAAATGAAAGATGTGGCCCAGCCGGCCCGTTATGCCCTGACTGGCGGTTCCGCTTCACCCGGTATTTACGATGTGATCGGCGTGCTGGGCCGGGACGAGACGATCAGAAGGATTAAACGGGCGCTGGAAACCTGATATCAGGAAGTATTGTCCGTTCAGAGTACGTTATCTGGTTATACCGAATAGAATAGAGTCCACAACACTATGCTGCTACGATATTTTCGCGTCGATCGGCGCGATATTGGTTATTTTCGCTTTATCCTGGAGTCCTATGAGGGGGTTGCGACCCTCAGTACGCTGGATGCGCGGAACGGAATTGTCGTCCTGTCAATTCCGGAAAGTTTTATCGATGAGGTAGATGACTTGCTTACCGCGCTTGCTTACGAGATTGACCTGAAAGAGATCCCGTTTTCCGCTGATCTATCCTATCCCTTGAAACAGGAGACGCACAATGATGCTTGATGCCATGGATGTATCCCGGATACTTTGCACCGCCCTAGCCGAAGGGGGAGAATTTGCGGATATCTATTTCGAGGAAGGCTCTTCGACCTCCATCGTCTGTGAAGATGGGAAGATCGAAAAGATCATTGCCGGAACGGATCGAGGAGTCGGTATTCGCGTCATCTCGGACCTGAGAACCGCGTATGCCTACACGAATGAGGTCACCGAGAAAGCTCTCCTGGAGTTGGCTCGTACGGTGAGCCGTGCGGTCAGAGGGCGAGAGTTTGGCGCAGCCATTGACCTTAGGGCGAAGGTTGTCGGCCCGGGGTTCCCGATCCAAATCTCTCCAGGGTCGGTGTCACTGCAGGACAAGGTGGCGCTCGTGCGACGCGCGGATGATGCCGCGCGTAAGATAGATCAGCGGGTTCGTCAGGCCATGGTTGTCTACCGTGACGGGCGGGTTCGTACCCAAGTTGCCAATTCACTGGGGGAATTCATTGAGACAGGCAGGACCGGAACCGTATTTCTGGCCCAGGTGGTGGCTTCTCAGGGTGATGTTATTCAGACCGGCTACGAGCCGATCGGCGGGTTTCGTGGTTTCGAGCTGTTCGACCAGACCAGCCCCGAGGAAGTAGCACGTACTGCCGCCCAAAGAGCACTACTGATGCTTTCGGCACGCAAGGCGCCGGCTGGAACCATGCCGGTGGTGATCTCCTCGGAGGCGGGCGGCACCATGGTGCACGAGGCTATCGGCCATGGTCTTGAGGCAGATCTTGCCCAGGCTGGGATGTCTGTCTACACCGGAAAAATTGGCACTCAAGTTGCTTCTCCCCTTGTTACCGTTGTTGACGATGCGACTATCCCTCATGCCAGGGGCTCATTCTCCTATGACGATGAGGGAGTTGCCGCGCAGAAGACGGTGCTGGTGGAAAAAGGCATCCTGAAATGTTACCTCTACGATCGGCTCTCCGCCATGAAGGACGGCTGCCAGTCAACCGGCAACGGCCGGCGTGAGTCGTACCACGCCAAGCCGATCGTGCGTATGACCAATACTCTCATTGCTCCGGGGGAGTCTGCTCCGGAAGATATAGTTAAAGAAGTTAAGCAGGGCCTTTTCGTGAAAAAAATGGGTGGCGGCCAAGTCAATACGGTAACCGGTGACTTCGTTTTCGAGATTTCGGAAGGATACCTGATTCAAAACGGTACCATTGGCGAGCCGGTGCGGGGAGCGACACTGACGGGAAATGGTCCCGATGTGTTGAAAAAAGTGACAAAAATCGGCAGTGATTTGGGCTTCGGCATCGGCACCTGCGGGAAGGATGGGCAGGGAGCTCCTGTTTCCGACGCCCAGCCGACTCTGCTTATTTCCGAAATTACGGTTGGCGGGGCTTTGTAACATAACAAAGTAGTACTTGATTTTCCGTTTTGAACATTGTCACCCCCGAATGCCTTTACCGGGGAGCCATAATTTCTGGCAGATAACCCTGGTGTATCGATCAGATTCCCCTTGGGAATGAAGGATGTGGAATTGGGGAAGGTTGATTTTTTTCAGGTAAGATAATTGAAACGGCAATTTCAAATTGTATCCTGAATATTCGGGATATTCCATGTAGTATGAGGAAAACCATGACTTCCGATGAGTCGACAACATATAAACCCTTGGAACTTCTCGAAATTCTCCGTGGGTATCCTTTTTTGGAAAAGTACGACCTTGCTCTTTTCTATGAAAAGGACGGTGTTGTAACTCGCTTGGGAACGGTTACTCCGCTCTGTGGTACGCTGGCCCGTAACCTGGTTTGCATCGAAAAATGTGAGCCGTCCTATGAAAAAGCGGTCAAGCTTGCCCTTGGGAAGCAAAAAACGATGGTTTTCAGCTGCCGGGCGGGTCTCATGAACTTTGCCGTGCCCTATCAGGTTGCCGACGGTTTTCGCTATTGTTTTGTCGGGGGTGGGGTCAGGAATCCGACCCTTGATCTGTTTTTAACGGAGAAACTGGCAAAATCCGACCGAATTGACGGCTTCGCCTTGCTGGAAAATCTGGAGAGACTGCCTTCCGCTACCTCCCAGGAGGTCAAGGAGGCGGCTAAGGAAGTTTCCCGTCTGCTTGGCGGCCTGGTCAGTGACAGCATTCAGGAGCGGCTGCTGGAAAAGAACGTTGAGATGTTTCGGACGGTTCGAGGCATTCTGGCACACATGGAAGGCATCAAGAACCCTGATGACCTGATGGGGCTTTTGAGCGAAACTCTGGGAATTCTCTTCGATATTCCCCGGGTGGCCATCGGGCTATCGAATGGCCCGGGAAAGGGTGTCCAGTTTTATGGGCTTATCGGGATGGTGAAGGATCTTGGCAGATGTGCGGAAACGCAGCTGACGAATCTATTCCCCCAAGGGGACTCCGGGCCGGTAGTGATACCTGAAAAGCAGATGGGAGAGTACTTTCCCGCGGTGGTGGCGGAAAGGGCGCTCTGTCTGCCGATTGCCAACTGCGACCAAATCCTGGGGCTGCTGGCAATTTTCGATGATGACCTCAAGTATCGCGATTCGCTCCTGGTGGGCATGATCACTGACCGGGTTGCGGCAAAACTGGCTCAGTTCCGTGTGGAAGAATCCCATCGGTTGGAGGCCTCACTGGCCGGTAAATTCGTCTCGGTTCTTAGTACCATCTCGTCGGCAGAGAACCGGCGCGACCTCTATCTCTCGATTCTTGAAACAGCCGCTGATCTTGTTCAGGCCTCTTCAGGCTCGCTTATGCTGATTGACGATAACGGCAAGAGCCTCCGGATCGAGTCGGTCATGGGGATGAGCCTGCAGCTGGCCCGCAGCATGAGTGCGCGCGTCGGCAGGGGCATCGCCGGCAAGGTGGCGGAAAGCGGTGAGCCGCTCCTGGTAAAAGACATCGAACAGGATGCGCGGGTCAGAATTCCCAATCGCTCCCGCTTCAAGACCAAGTCATTTATCAGCATACCCCTACGGGTGAAGGGGGCCGTTATCGGCGTGCTGAATCTTTCGGACAAGCGGAACGGTGGAGTCTTTTCGGAATCCGACCTTGAACTCCTCAATACAGTGGCGCGGCATGCCAGTGTAGTTCTGGAAAGGACTGAATTTAGTGAGCAGGCGGCTCAACTGGAAGAAATTACCCTTGCCGACCCGCTTACCGGGCTTTTCAATCGCCGCTTCCTGGAGCAAAGATTGGACGAAGAGTTGAGCCGTTGCGGCAGGCAGCAGCAGAATGTTACAATTCTGTTGGTGGATCTGGACAATTTCAAGGTCTATAACGATTTGTGCGGTCACGCCGCCGGCGATGTGGTTCTGAAAAAAACAGCGCGTCTCCTGAAAGCCTCTGCCCGTCAGATGGATATCGTAACCCGTTTCGGTGGGGAGAGGTTCTGCATTATTCTACCTGGAACCTCCAAGAAAGAATCGTTCTGTGTTGCGGAAAGATTTCGCCGCGAAGTGGAACGGGCTGGCTTTACCCATGAAGAAAATCTTCCTCTTGGGCGACTGACGGTAAGTATCGGTATTGCCACGGCACCGGCCAACGGTAACGACTATCAAGCCTTGCTGGGCTCTGCCGATGTGGCACTGCATCGCGCCAAGCTTTCCGGTCGCAACCGGGTCGTGCATTTTGATTCTCCGGCGAGTGCCAACCTCAGTCCGCCTTTCTCACCATTCCGTCCCCTGGGGGAACCAAAGGCAACTGCCTGAATTGATTCCTGTATTCCCTCCTGAAAATCTGTTTCCCATTACTATGACTTGCTGGCTACACGTCATTTGACGTCGCTGATCTTTGGCTGCAGATGCGATCAGGTATGCCACCCTTTTTTTTGAAGGATCTTCAGGCGTCGGATGTTTAGAACTTACCGCTGATTAACTCCGCCATAATGGTAACATTGGTGCCGCGAGAGCCTTTCTCCTGGACATCGGGCATGATCAACGGCACGTCGACACTGATCGTATCTCCCTTGATTGCCACCAGAGATGTTTGCGCCTTGAAAAGTCCATAGGCGGCACCAGCAACGGTACCACCAGCCGCACCATATGCCATATACTCCAGGTGCTGGCCCGGCTTTCTGGTAAAGGCAAGAACCGCTGCTCCCACCAGTCCCCCTGCAACGCCGCCGATTACGGCGTCCTTGAAAATTGTCGAGGAATACGAATCTTCGCTGGCGAAACAGGGAAGACTGACACTGACTGTTACCATCAGTCCCACAAGAATCACTCCTGCCTGTTTGACGAGTTTCATATAACGCTCCTTGATGGCAGCCTGTTGCGCAGAGAGATAGAAAAGGCTCCCAGCAAAAAAGGCATGTCATGGAAGAGTCAGGCTCTTCGCTTTTCCGGTTTCAAAGGAAAATGGGCGCGCTCGTGTAGTCCTTGACTACACGGAGGAGGAGGGTCGTCGTCAAACGAGGATACTGCGGCGCTGGTATGTACCATATCGGAAGGAAGGACAGAGACTTTAGTTGCTCCGGGTGGCCTGTTCTTTTTTTCCGACGCTGATACAGACAGCAATTCATATGCCATTTGTAATGATTTTGTTGCGGATCTGCTCTATGGACCGCTTTGGCAGGAAATGGCGATTCATGGTAGCAACCATGAGGTGCAAAAATTAAGGGGCGATTGACGAAATTTGCCTTGCAGGTGACAAAATCGGTGAGTCGCCTTTGAACCGGGATGCCACGAAGACGATTCAGACACTGGAACTTGTGATCAGCTTTGCTTACTGCGCGGTTTTTCTCCCGGCAGGGGACCAACGGAGTCGCGCAGACGGTGCAACTCCTCGTCCTCGAAAAGCCGGATAGTGCCAAATTTCCCGTCGTACCCTCCCTGACGGATTACCCGTTCTTCACGCATGCGACAGATTGCTTCGCCAAGCAAAGGTGAATAATCCCGGATTTCTTCAGCCTGTGCATGGAGCAGTAAACCGAATTCGGAGCCGAAGTGGCCGATTGCGTGTCTATATGCTCTTTCCACCGCTTTTGAACCGGGACCGACCCCCATGATTCCACCCAGCAGTTCGGGAAGTGGAATCAGGCTGTGGAAAAGGGGAGCGTTGGCAGAATAGAGTGGTTCCTTTCGGTCTGCTAATTCCATGACCCGGTGAAGGACGCCGATGGTGAGTGGTTTGTTGCAGACCGGGCAGAGGGCTTCGGCCCTGCGGGTTTCTTCCGGAGCGAATCTGATACCGCAGGTCCGGTGACCGTCGAGGTGATACTTGCCCTCTTCGGGAAAAAATTCGATGGTTCCGCGGAAGAGTTCCCGCGAGTTTGATTTCAGTGCCTCGCGGAGGGAGTAAAAATCAAATCCTGTGGAGAAAAGGTTTGCCTCACGGCCAAGGCGGGAGGGGGAATGGCAGTCCGAATTTGAGATCAGAGTGAAGCGGTCCAGTGCAGAGATCATCCTGTTCATATCCGGATCCGATGAGAGGCCCGTTTCCAGGGCGAAGACATGTTGTGTCAGGTCGCCGAAGCACTCTTCGATCCGGTCGAATCCAGATTTCGAGCCGAAGAGAGAAAACCATGGTGTCCAGATGTGAGCGGGCACCAGGTAACCATCGGGAGCTTCCTCCAGGACGATTTCCAGGAGATCCCGCGAGTCCAGGCCGAGAATCGGGCGACCATCCGAAAGAATGTTGCCGATTCGAGCCAGGCGGGCCGAGACTCTCTCCGCTGAGGCAAAATCGGGCACGTAGACCAGGTTGTGGACTTTGCGCACTGCACCGAGCCGCTTGTAGATGCAGCTTATTTCAGCAGAAAGCATGAAGCGGACAGGGGCTATTGAGGATTGTATCGGCTGTAGAGGCGTGCCTATGTCGCTTCTGAAGCGCAGAAATCCAGGTTCTGCCGGTTCGAGGTCTTCCTTCAGTATTCGGAGCCAGCCCGGATGGGTGAAATCTCCGGAGCCGATAACCTGGATGCCTTTGGTTCGGGCCCAGGCATAGAGTCCAGCGGGGGAGCATTCTTTGCTCGTGGCACGAGAGTAGGGGGAGTGGATGTGGAGATCTGCGATATAATTCATGGTCAGCCTGTTGCGGTAACGTTTTGAGGTGGTTTTCTCTCTAGAATGCGGCTCTGCCGATCCGGAAGTTATCTTACCCTACACTTCCGCACGATGCCAGTCTAGAGGAATTTCCATGCAGGCAATCCTTGTTATTACCTCGTCAAACAGGCTGGAAAGCAGGTGTTTCAATGAACCGATTTCTTTTGCTGCCGAGGTAAACACCGGGGGGTGAGGTTCTTCTGGATAAAAATAGTACATGACAAGCATGATTTCCATGAGTACTATTTGCAGAAGGAAAGGTTGAAGGGGTTTTTATGAATATTTCTCTCGTTTTTCTTGTGGCCGGTATCATTATCATGACCGGTTTCTTCGGCATTTTCTTTTTCGACAAGACAAAAATTCCGGATGTTCTTCTACTCATGGGCATCGGAATTCTCCTCGGGCCGGTTTCCGGATTGATAGACCCTTCCGGCCTGCGCCATTTTACGGAGTATTTCGGAACTCTGGCGCTCATCGTCATCCTCTTTGAAGGGGGGATGGACATGGATATAGACAGGCTGCTGAAGGAGTTCGGCATTGCTTCTTTTCTTGTGGTGGTTTCATTTACTCTTTCTACGATTGCCATTGCATCCTATCTGCACCTTGTCCAGCAGTGGGAACTCCTGCGAAGCATTTTGCTCGGCACAATTCTTGGCTGTACCAGTGCCGCAATTGTCATCCCGATTGTTGGTAAGATGGACGTGAAGGACGAGACAAAGACCCTTCTTTCGGTTGAATCGGCTTTGAGCGATGTCCTGGCGGTTGTCATTTCAATTACTCTGATTGAGATAATAACCCTTGGGACAATCGGTATCAGAACTCCTTTCCGGACTGTTGCCAGCTCGTTCTCAACAGCGATTATCGGCGGCGCCGTGGCAGGGGTCTTTTGGCTCAAGGTACTCGATTATCTGAAGGATAAAAGATATTCCTACATGTTTACCCTTGCGGCGGTGCTGATTACCTATGGGGTTCTTGATTTCCTCGGTGGTAGCGGTTCCATTGCCGTCCTTGTTTTCGGGATAATTCTCGGAAACAGCCATTCCTTTTCGAAAATTCTCAACATTTCCGACGACTCACTGGTTGAGAGCACCATCAAGTTTTTTCACGGTGAAATGACTTTTTTTATCAGGACGTTTTTCTTTGTCTACCTGGGGCTGATCATCAGCTTCAGTGACCTGAACTTTCAGTTTTTCCTGGTGAGTGGTGCCCTTTTTCTGATTATCATTGTGGCCAGATATCTCAGTGTCATGGTGACGGTCAAGACATTTTCCGAAAAGCGGGGTGACAGGTTTTTTCTGTTTTCCATGATGCCGAGGGGACTTGCCTCGGCGGTTCTTGCCATACTGCCAGTATCCGCAAATGTTACGGACAGCGAGAAGTTTATCGACATCACCTTTGCCGTTATTATCCTCACCAACATACTGATGACATTCGGGGTTTTCTTTTCCGATAAGGTTACGCAACGAACATCAGTCCCGTTATCCGAACAGGACAAGTAAGGCGAAGCCGCTGACCATGAGGGCTCCACCGGCAAATCGTTCGCGGATGGACTCTTCCTTGAGAATCATGCCCGCCAGCAGAATGCTGAACAGGACACTGAGTCTTTTAATCGTGGTGACATAGGTTACCTTGGTGATGCTCATAGCATAGGCAGCGGCAAATACCGCAGTGACAAAAAGAAGGGCAGGGAGGAGTGATTTTCTGATCGCACCGGCACGGAGTGTTTCCGGCCAGGTGCCCCGATAGGTGAATAACAGCAGCGGAATCATGCCCACAACGATGCCGGTCCAGTAAACGGCCATGTAGTGCAGCGGAGATGAAAGCATGATCGCCTTCTTGGAAAGCGTTGCGGTGAAGGAAAAAAGCAGGGCCACCAGGCACATGTAGACCGCACCACGCTCCCTCACCAGTGCCTTGAATGGTTCGAGAAAGCCTTTTTTCACTGTCCCGGCGTTCAGAACGTAGGCTCCTGAAGCGATGAGCAGGACCCCTGTCCCGGCGAGGAGGCTGATTTTTTCCCCGATCAGCAGAAAGGGAACCGCCAACATGAAGACCGGGGACAGGGAAAGCAGAGGGGCAACGATACTGAGAGGAGAGAGCCTCAGCGCTTGCATGTAGAGAATTTGTGCCAGGATCTCCAGTGGCAGGGCAGTTGCCAGTGTCCCATAGAAGCCGGGGGCGGGCCGTGGCACGCCAACGAGCCAGTCGGCCGCATAGATTGCCGGCAGTGGCAGGGCAAAGATCAACCAGGTAAAGAGGAGGGAGTTCCCTTTGGTGAGAACGCGCTTTGCCGACAGGTCGCGCAGCGAATCTCCCAGTGCGGAAACAAGAGCTATCAGGACCCAACCCTGCATCATTAATGTATCCTCTTTCTGGTTGATTCTGGGGAAGACTCTAGCGGATCCACCTGTGCCGACGACATCATAGCGCATGTCAGTGCCCTTGTGGTGTGAATCTTGACGGATGAGCGGTTCTTTTTTTGCTCAGGTATTTTTTCTGTGAACGGGAGACAGAAGAATATGGCGCGTGAAATAGAAAGAAAATTCCTGGTGAAAAATGATTCGTGGAAAAAAGAAGGCCGGGGGCTGTCCTGTCGACAGGGGTACCTGGTAACGGGTAAAGACATTACCGTACGGGTGCGGATATTGGGGGAAGAAGGGTACCTGACCGTCAAGGGCAGAACCGAGGGAATTGCACGGGATGAGTTCGAATACCGGATTCCGGTGGCAGATGCCGAGGCCATGCTCCGGAGCATGAGCAAGGACGGGATTGTGGAAAAAATTCGCTACCACGTTGAGGTGAAAGGTTTTACCTGGGATGTGGACGAGTTTTTGGGAGAGAACAGCGGACTTGTACTTGCGGAAGTTGAGCTGGCGGATGAGAATCAGCAGCCGGAATTTCCGGATTGGCTTGGACAGGAAGTAACCGGTGATGTAAGATATTACAATGCTTATCTGGCGGGGAATCCCTTTTCCGCATGGGAAAAGTAAACTGCTTGATGAAATTGGGGGTACCGTAATGAAACGATCCGTTTTCCCGCTGCTGTTTCTCTTGTTGCTGTCAGCTTGTTCACAGACTGTCCGCATAAGCAAGGTTGCCGATACGTTTGAAATTGAAGTCCATGACGACGGAACGACATCATTGCTTAATTCCAGCATTCTTAACCGGGACTGGGAGGAGCAGGCGAAACAACTCTGCCCCAAGGGGTATGACGTTATCCGGCAGCAGTACTATAAGGAAGAACCTTTCAGCCCGGCCAGGATCGTTGGTGCGGTACGGTGCCGCTAGTGTCCCGTTAAGGACCACGTGTACTACTGGTAATCATGGAGAGTAATTCTGAAGAAGAGAACCGGGGATCAAGGCTGTGGCGTGCCATCCCTATTGATCTACGGGAAGTCTCGGTGGCTCCGGTCACCCTTTCCCGGAGAAGGGTAGCCCTTTGGGCACTGGTTTTGGAGTCACGTTCCGTTCCCTGTCTCGCAGACCAGGATGGTGGCGGCTGGGTTCTTCGTGTCCCTGCGGAATATTTTGTTTCTGCACTGGAAGAATTGCGCCAGTTTGAAGAAGAAAATCGCCACTGGCCACCGCTCCCCTCAAAGACAATCCCCCTGGTGGAAAATACCCTCTCGACACTTTCTGTCCTCCTGCTTTTGGCAACCTTCCACAATCTGACGCATCTTGATCTACATTTCCTGGGTCACGCTCCCATTAACTGGCTGGAACTGGGCAGCGCACAGGCGGGGAAAATTCTGGACGGGCAATGGTGGCGAACGGTCACCTCCCTGACGCTTCATGCCGGGGTGCTGCATCTTCTCGGTAACCTCACCATTGGAGGTTTTTTTATCGTCTATCTTTGCAGGGACCTCGGATCAGGGCTTGCCTGGACCTTGCTCTTGTTGTCCGGTGCCCTGGGCACTTTGACGAACGCATGGTTCCAGCCCGTATACCATACTTCCATCGGAGCCTCTACTCTGGTATTTGGCGCGGTCGGAATTCTCGCTGCATTTCAGGTGGTTCGAGGAAACGGCAGGTTTCGCAAAGCCTGGTTTCTTCCGGTTGCCGGAGCTCTTGCTCTCCTGGCAATGCTTGGCACGGAAGGGAAGAATACCGATATCGGAGCTCATCTGTTCGGTTTTGTTTTCGGAGTCCTGTTTGGTCTGATGGGGGCGTATATCGTCGGGAAAACGGGTCGTCCTGGCAAGCGCGTCAATGTCCTGCTGGCGGTCTGGTCTGCTACTGTGCCTATTGTTGCCTGGTGGGCTGCATTGACTTTCGGACGGTAACAGTGATTGTCAGTGGCTGTTCAGTTCGTTTTGGTCTCCGTACGTTTGCTGGATTCGATTGGATGATGCTGCAGAATTTTGAGCTACGCTTCTTATTGCGAGTTCAGTAAGATTGTTCCGCTGGGAGTGGTGCTATATTGCTTGAGATATATCGCATGTTTATAAGTGTTTTGTATTTCCTGTAAAAGCCAACTGCAAAAACGACAACCAGCGTAAGTTGCTGAAAGTAGCGTGTAAATTCGTAACCTATTGATATATAAGGATTGTCTGGATTGAATATGAAATAGGCAATTTGAAGTCATCTCCAGAATTTATGGAACTTTTTCTGTTTGTCAACATGCTTTTCAACAAGTTTTCAACAGGAGCTGTTGAGAAAAAGCTGCAGCCGATATTCCTGCCAGGAGATACTCGATACACATTTACGCATTGGGTGGGGTGTCAAGAAGCGAGACGCGTATCGGAGCTATTGCTTTTTTTTCGACGTTCTGGTCGTGGTTCGCTTTTTTCCCGGTTTTACCTGTTCGGTTGCGGCGGGGGGAGAGAAGGCAGATGCTTCAGCAGGTTGCAGGATGTGGTAATGTGACGCGGCAATTTTTCGGCTAATGCCGTCACTGAATTCAATGGTAGCCATGGAGGGGGTTACGGCAACGATCTTGCCAGCGCCCCATTCCTGGGCTACTGTGTGGCTTACGAAGTTTCCAGCTTTAAGCATCATGGATAGTACCTCGCTTTGGTGAGAATGTCCTATCAAGTAAATGAGTACAAGCAATCCAGTCTGAAGATTGGTGGAAATGCCTCTATAGATTGTGCCGGTGTGGAAGGCAGTTGGATAGAATCTGCAGAGATTTCCTGACAGCAGTTGTTCGCGTCATAAGAGCTGTGAGCACGGAAATGTTGTGAACTGTTGCTGTGTTTGCCGTGGGCGTGCAGTTTGGGTGTACGTGAAAAATTTCAAAAAATATAATGAAGTATATTGTCTGAAATAACAAGGATTATCTGGTTTTCTTAAAAAGTATAAGGCGTTTTTTTGATGCCTGCAAAATTGCAACGTACTGATATTGCAATGATAATATTGTATATCGTTCAAATTGTCCTTCGGTTTGAATTGTTTATGTACAAATTAAAACTGAAGCTTTCACTTGAATACGGGACCAGCCTAGGTCGCTTCTTTCGACCAACTTCGTATTGCCCTGGATTCGGCGGTGAGAAATCGGAGGAATACGGTCATAGTAGGCAGAAGCTGATTATTCACTCTCGCTTACGTCAAGATATCTACTTTCTGCACGTTCACCAAAGGTACTTGTAGCCGTGCTGAGCGAGGACGGGCGACTGTTAAATATCTTGACATTGATTGCCGAAAACGGTACAAGAAAAAAAGTATTCGGGATGATTCTTGATTAAAACTAACAAGATGGATCGGGAGAAAGTACGTACATGGTAAACGGAACAGTAAAATGGTTTAATGACAGCAAGGGTTTTGGTTTTCTTGAGCAGGAAAATGGCGAAGATGTTTTCTGCCACTTTTCCGCCATCGTCGGCGAGGGGTTTAAATCTCTTTCCGAAGGTGATAGGGTTACGTTTGATGTTGTGAAAGGCCCGAAAGGCCTTCAGGCAGCAAACGTTTCCAGGATCTAATTCAGTTTTTCGATGGAAAAAGCTCCGGGTGCTCCCGGAGCTTTTTTTTTGCCTGAAACCAGGGAAATTCTCTCCTTTCATTTTTCGAATATTCTGCAACGACCTCTTTTAACAAATACCATTCTGTGCTATTGTTCAGCCCCCTTGCAGCAGTGGGATTCCCTCGTGTTGGCGGGATAGTATCCCGTTCATGACCCATGGACAACCAAAACAACCATTTGAAAGGTACGCCTATGTCAGACATTGCCAGTCATTTTGACCGGATTCTCCCTTGGCTGCTTGAAGAGTCAGGACTGAAGCGTTTTCAAGTTGAAAATACCGTTTCCCTGCTTCGTGAAGGTGCTACGGTGCCTTTTATCGCACGCTATCGCAAAGAGCAGACCGGAGAGATGGATGAGGTGGCAATCCGTGTTGTCGAGGAACGTTTTGCCTATTTTACGGAACTGGAAGAACGTAAAACTACGGTACTGAAGTCAATAGCGGAGCAGGGGAAGCTGACTGATGAACTGGCTCATCGTATTGAGGCGACTCGGCAGAAAACCGAGTTGGAGGATCTCTATCTGCCCTTCAAACCGAAACGCCGCACCAAAGCCACCATTGCCAAAGAGCGGGGACTTGAACCCCTGGCTGATCTGATTGCTGCGCAGCAAGAGACAGGGGTATCTCTCGAAGAGGTAGTGCTTCCTTATATCGCTACCGAGCGTGAGGTCCCTGATGCTGCAGCGGCATTGGATGGAGCTGGACACATCCTGGCCGAGCGTATTGCGGAGAATGCCGATCTTAGGGCATTTGTCCGTCGTCTGACATGGGAGCAAGGGAACATGGCAGCGCGGGTCGCTGTCGACAAAAAGGATGTGGTTACCAAGTTCGAGATGTATTACGACTACCATGAAAAGCTGCAGGATGTCCCGTCCCACCGGATGCTTGCCATGCGGAGGGGCGAAAAGGAAGAGGTGCTTTTCCTCTCTATTCTGGCACCGGTTGAGGAAATTCTTTCCGGTCTGAGAGGACGGGTCATTTCCGGTACAAGTATTTGGCAGGAGTTCCTTTCCCGGGTTGTTGAGGATGCCTATAAACGATTGCTGGCTCCTTCCATCGAGGTTGAGTTGCGGCTAGAGGCAAAGCAACGTGCCGATGAGGCGGCAATCAAGGTTTTTGCCGATAATCTGCGGAATCTGCTCCTTGCTCCTCCTGCCGGAGGGAAAAGGGTTCTTGGCATCGATCCGGGGCTGCGAACCGGGTGTAAGGCTGCAGCCGTGGATGCTACCGGCCGTTTTGTCGACCACCTCACTATCTATCCCCATTCAGGCAAGGGGAAGGCCGAAGCGGCCAGGCATGAGTTGCTCAGGCTCGTTAACGGCAATAACGTCGAGATGATTGCCGTAGGCAACGGAACTGCCGGGAGGGAGACGGAACAGTTTGTTCGGGAGACCCTTGCTACTGCGGAGCTGCACCTCCCTGTTGTTTTGGTGAGCGAAGCCGGTGCCAGCGTCTATTCGGCGTCAGACATCGCTCGCGAAGAATTTCCCGAGCTCGATCTTACCGTTCGTGGTGCCATTTCCATTGCACGCAGGCTTCAGGACCCTCTGGCCGAACTTGTCAAGATCGATCCGAAGAGCATAGGCGTGGGGCAATACCAGCACGATGTCAATCAGAGTCAGCTGAAGAAGACTCTCGATGAGGTTGTAGAGTCGTGTGTAAACTACGTGGGAGTCGATCTGAATACAGCCTCCTGGGCGCTTCTTTCCTATGTTTCGGGACTTGGGGTTTCCCTGGCCAAGGCTATCGTGCGTTACCGGGACGAACAGGGAAAATTTCCTGTCCGGAAAAAACTTCTCCAGGTTCCCCGTTTCGGGGCAAAGGCCTACGAACAGTCGGCTGGATTTCTTCGCATACGTGAGGGAAGCAACCCGCTTGATAATACGGCTGTGCATCCCGAACGCTATACACTTGTGGAATCCATGGCCTCTGACCTGGGTGTATCGCTGCTGGACCTTGTTGCAGACCCTGCCCTGGTATCACGCATTGATCTGACACGCTATGTTACGGAGCAGGTTGGTCTTCCGACCTTGCGGGATATTCTGGAGGAATTGAAAAAACCTGGAAGAGACCCACGCAGGGAATTTGAGGCCGCAGCTTTTCGCGATGATATTCGGGAAATTTCCGACGTCAAAGAAGGGTTGCTGCTGCAGGGGGTGGTGACTAATGTGACCGCATTCGGCGCCTTCGTGGATATCGGTGTCCACCAGGATGGACTTGTTCATGTCAGCCATCTTGCCGATCGTTTCATCAAGGACCCGAACGAGGCTGTCAGCGTTGGGCAGTTGGTGAAAGTGAAGGTCCTTGCGGTTGACCTGGAGCGAAAGAGAATTTCCCTCTCCATTCGCGAGGCTGAAGGTGCAGGCACTCAACGGTCCAGGAGGGAGAAGGGTGAAAAAATGTCAACAAAGCCTGCTTCCGGGGGACTTGATCTCGGGGGCTTGGAGAATGCCGGATTCAGAGTGAAAAAGAAATAGCTTTCCGCTACCGCCTCAACCCATGCTTCCCATGCTGGCAAGGGCATAGATCCTTTCCGGCATATAGTCAGGTTTTTCTCCCCGGTACATGAGCGTGGTGGACGATTGGATGCTGAATCCTGCTCCGATAAGCAGCTTTGTTGCCTTACGGTTTCCTGCCGGAACGTCGAGAAATACCCGCGGACCGTCAGTTGTAGGCCTAAAACTGTTTGCCAGAAGTTCTTGTGCAATCTTCGGATCGTCGCTGCTCCATGGGCCGATCTGGACGGTATCTCCCCACATCTGGCGGGTCAGAAATCCACCCGGCAGAAAAGAGGTGCTGCCGCGGTCGATGGTTGCGCGGAGCAGCACTTCCCTGTTGTCTCCCCAGCCCGATTCATCCAGTGCGAGTATCCCGCTGAAGTTGCTCTCAGTGTTTTCCGCCAGGATTGTACCGCTGCTCTGCCAACGATGTACCTTGTCCACGGCAAGAAAACCCTGTCGCTCGTAGATGGGGCGTCCGGACTCTGAAGCAGTGAGCCAGATGGTTTTGGTGCCGGCTTCGTCAAGTACTTCCATGGCTCTCTCAAATAAGGCCGAGCCCAGACCTTGTCCCCGCCATTCCTTTCGAACCAGCAGATTGCCGATCCAGCCGCTTCTCCCATATTTTATCGAGGTAAGGAAGGCCACCGGGATTCCCTCGTTCCGGCAGACAAGACAGCCGGCGGGAAAGGTTGTCCGTAGGAACTCCAATTCCCAGGCATCGCTGATCCATCCTTCCTCTGTAGCGAGGGAGAGGAAATCACTGATATCGTCGTTGCAGAACAAAACAGTCACCTTCCTTGCCAACCAAGTCCATTTGTTTTCAATACCTCATGTCTGACAGCAATGAACCTGTTTTTTCAGTCGTCTTCTCGACCGGCAGTATCAGGTCGGGTCAGGATTGCATCCCGATTCACCGAACTTCACATCCTGGCCGATGAGCCCGACCGCATCTGCGCGGCACTGACGGCAATGTTTGAATTGCCCGATTATCTGCTCGTTGGCAGTTCGTATCTCTTCCAGTCTTTCGTGACTGGGTGGCGCGACATCAGCGAAATCGGCTTGAGGAATAAGCGGCATGATATTCATGACCGTTGCTCCCAGTTCCCTGATTCGTCTGGCTATGAGCGGAATCTGCTCATCATTGACCCCCGGGACGAGAACCGTATTTACCTTGACGGTCATGCCGAAGCGGGCAGCCATCTCGATTCCCTTTAGCTGATTGGCGATAAGAATTTCACCCGCCTCGCGCCCGGTGTAGGTTTTTCCATGGTAGGTGACGTGGGAATAGATTTTGCCAGCCACTTCGGGATCAAGGGCATTCAGGGTGACGGTAATGCTGCAGAGGTTCAGGGCTTCGAGCCGATCAATCTTTTCCGGCAGGAGCAAGCCGTTGGTACTCATACACTTGATGAGCTGAGGGAATTCCTGGTCAAGGAGTTCGAAGGTCCTGAAAGTTTCTTCGTTTGCCAAGGGATCACCGGGACCTGCGATGCCGATTACCTTGATTATCGGTCCGAGAATTTCGCTGGCCATGACTTCCCGTACTTTGGCAATGGCCTCTTCCGGGGTCAAAATCTTGCTGGTTACGCCGGGACGGGATTCGTTGGCACAATCGTGTTTCCTCGTGCAGTAGCCGCATTTGATATTGCAACGGGGAGCCACCGCCAGGTGCATTCTGCCGTTGTTTTTGTGATTGCCACCGAAGCAGGGATGTCCCTGAATGTTTTTTTTCTTATCGCAGCTTAGTGCCATGGGATTCTCCTTTCTGAACCATCTGGGGCCTGAAACGAAAAAAGCCTGGCGAAAAACTTTCGCCAGGCTTCGTTGCCGGTATATCAATGCTTCCTTGCATTGTTGCGTATGTAGGATGTAAGGCAGAAAACGTGCCAGTTTTGAGAAATGATGTTAGGTCTTGATTTTACTGACAATTATCACTTGCTTATTATTTCTCGTGTCGAAGCCAGCGCCTAAAATGTTCGATGTGCTGCTGAAATAATGGGCATAATATTTGCCGCACGAGTGGGAGCGATCTGATTGTCTGTGGTTTTGCTCGGTAGATCAGGTAGTTATCGTTGTTAGTAGGTGCGGTGTATTTATTGCAGTACTCTCATCATGGCTATTACAGGAACCCCTGAAGATATTCGAAATAGGGCGAGGGCGGCTTTCTTGGGTGTTGCGGTGGGGGACGCCCTGGGAGCTGGACTGGAATTCATGACGCCCGGTGAGATACGTTCCAAGCACGGTACGGTACGGGAAATTATCGGTGGAGGCTGGCTCCGTCTTAAGCCGGGACAGATAACAGACGATACGGAGATGTCTCTCTGTATTGCCCGTGCCATTGACATCGCCGGTGGCTGGTCGTTGCAGGGCATTGCCGAAGCATTCGCTGGCTGGCTTCGCACCAAGCCCATTGATGTGGGAGATACCTGTCGTCGTGGTATCAGAAACTACATGCTCAAAGGGGTTCTCGAATCCCCGTACAACCAATGGGACGCCGGCAACGGGGCATGCATGCGGATGCTGCCGGTTGCCCTGTGTACCTTTACCAGTGAAAACATACTCAAAGAGTATGCCATCCAACAGGCCCACCTGACACACAATCATCCTTTGTCCGATGCTGCCTGTATTGTGCTTGGCCGTCTGGTACATCTTTCCCTGCTGGGATTTTCGAAGTCCCGCCTGCGTCGCGAGGTTGAATCTCTCCTGTCTAGTTATGAGAACTTCCGCTTTGAACCGTACCATGGCCTTGCCACAGCCTATGTGGTTGATACCATGCAGACCGTTTTTCATCATTTCTTCAAAACCAGGGATTTCGAGTCGTGCCTGGTGGATACGGTAAACCAGGGTGGTGATGCGGATACCACTGGCGCCATTGTCGGAATGCTCGCAGGAGCATACTACGGTATGGAAGGTATCCCGAAGCGTTGGTTGAAAAAAATGGACAAAAACCTCTTGAAGGAAATTAACACGCTTGCCGACCGGATGCTGAATCTGTCACCTTCCATGTCTCCCGATTTTGCACTGCGTGTTCCTCTTGCGGAAAGAACACAAGATTAAATCACTGTGCCGAGCGGCTGTTTCAATCCTTTTTTACGTCGGTTTTCGTGCCATTGGTAGCAACGCGGTTCTGGAGAGTCAGGTTCTCCGAGAGGTTGGGAATGGTTCTGCGAATTTGTTGTGTGCGATGGGGAAGAGGGAGCGGACGCGGGAATTCTTTCGAATAAGCTTGAGCCTTGGGCTGTTTTCTATATTTGGCCCTCCCCTTTCCGGGGAGGGCTTTTTGTGATGCTTCAGGCGTCAAGCGGAGTGTTTGCCGTAAGTTGTGGAGCTTCTGGTCGGATTACCTTGCGGTAATGAACAGTTCCAGGGAGATCGTATCATTCACCAGATGCATGCCGAGCTTTTCGAATAATTTTCCCGAACCATAGGCAATGTTCCATTCAGTCCTGTCTATATCGAAGCAGGCCTGAGCCTGAACGCTCCCGTTTTCCCCTGGGACTATGTTTGCGGGAATCGAAACCTCTTTCGTCACATCTTTCAGGGTGAGTTTTCCTTTGATGAAATAGTTTGGCGAACCAGGGGTTGCGCCGACCATTACTCCACACTCAAGGAGTTCGAAGCCTGCTGTGGGGAAGTTCTTCACATCGAAAAAATCTTCAGATTTCAGATGGCTTACCAAGGTGCTGTTCTCGTCCTTATCCTGCAAATCACTGTTCCTGATGCTACTCATGTCAAGAGTGAGAACGCCTCCGGTTACCTCGCCATTCTTGACGTTTATTTCACCGCTGGAGATCGCGACCGTACCGACATGTTTCTTGAAAAGGTTTCTTCCGGTCCATTCAAGTCGGCTCTCGGTACAGTCGATAAAATGTTTTCCATCGGCGAGGGAGGGTTCTTCTTCGATTTCGGGGCCCACGACGTCGACGGGATAGCCACTTCCTTCCCACTCTTCGATACCGCCGGAAAGCACATTGATCTGTTTGAAACCGATGGCTGAAAGTTTTTCAGCCGCATTTTCAGCACCTTGTGAGCGGTTGCTGGAATCGTACAGGACAAGGCAGGCATTCATGTCACTGACAATCTCCTTGACCTGATCGATGAAATTTATTTCAAATACGCAGGCATTGTGTGCTCCTGCCAAGTGTCGAGACTGGAAAAATTCCGGCGGCAGAGTGTCAATGATAACGAGGTCACGTTCTTCGATGATCCACTGATAGAGCTCTTTGCAGGAGATTGTATTGATCATGGTTATTTCCTTGGGTTCAGTTTTTTGACAGCCGGGTTTAAAGGGTAAAGACATTAACCCGTTTGTTTAAGTATACATGATTCCTGTTGCCCGACAACGGGGACGGAAATTTGGGATGAAAAACAGTTGATACGGGTGCTTTGATATAATACATCATGCCTTTACGGCGGGTACATTGCCGATATTTTATCAGGGGCCTGTCCGCCTGGCGGCGGAATTCAACTACCGGGACGGCCGTTCAGTTGGCATGGATCTTTTTCAGTAACCAGGCCATGTTTTCTCCAAGAACCTGCATGGTTTCAATTCCTTCCGGATCCTTTTCCACTTCTCCAATTTCACGACCTATTCCTACGTTCCAGTAGAACGAGCCGGGCACTATCATTTGACTGATGAGAAAAAAGTGGTTCATCGTGTCAAAGGTGTGTATGGCGCCTCCCCTGCGTACGGCTACCACTGCCGCGCCGACTTTACGCCGGAACATTTCACCGTTTGCCTTGGCAACGTAACCTGCCCTGTCGATCAGTGCTTTCATTTCAGAAGTTACGTCGGCGAAGTAGGTCGGGGAAGCAAGGATGATCCCATCAGACTCGCGCATTTTCTGTATCCACTCATTTACCGGATCATCCGTGAGAACGCAGGTTCCGGTCTTGTTTTTTTTGCACCAGAGGCAAGCGGTGCATCCACGAATGGGTTGCCCCGACATCTGGATCAGTTCGGTTTCTATACCCGCTTTCTCCAGTTCTGAAAATACCCGGTTTACCAGGATTGCCGTATTGCCGTTCAAGCGTGCGCTGCCGTTGAATGCTACAACTTTCATGAAGCCTCCCGGAATTCGTGCAGAAAGAGTATTAAATTCATATGTCGTACAATCAATCTACTATACCGTACAGGAAGGGAGAGTTAAAGTCGTTGGCCGAAGTTGCACTCCTTATGTCTTGGTCATTCCGTAAAGCAGTCGGCAAACCGGTGCCACAAAAAGTGGCTTGGCACTGTTCGATATTTTGATGCTTTCAGGTGATTGATATATCGTCTGCAGCTTCTTGTAAGTTTTTTATTATAGTTGAATATTTTTTTGTTTTCACGGAAAAAAAGTTATCATTTTTGTATTTCCTGGGTCAATGCTGCTCTACAGGCCGATCTGTATGAGAAAACATTCTCAAAAATTTCGGCAATTCAGGTAGATACGGCAATTTGTCACAGGGTGGATATGGCCGTTTGGGCATTCAAAGGTGTGACAATGGATTGACACTGGCCGGCAATGTTTTATGACAAAAAAGGGCAAAAATGTACGTGGCAGGAAAATAAGATAACACCAATAATTCCGTGTTTCTGCCTGGGGCAACGCAAACCATCTGCTTGAATCAAAAGGTTAAATTGGTTCAAAAAATGCAGTGTATTAGATATCGATGAGGAGTTTCCGGTTTTATTTGTGTCGACTAACTGCGCGTTTTTTTATTATAAAATATTATGTTGAACCATGGGAGTCTTTGTTTTAAGGTGCACCACGGAAAATTGCTGGTTAATCAAGGTGGTAAACGATAATACTAAACCATTCGTGAGGATGGGACGGAAAGCCTATAGGGTCTCATGTAGACAGCCGGGTTGCCGAAATATCACAGAGATATTCAGCATCCGGTTTTTTTGTTTTCCAGACTATGGCCCAGGCAGGCTACCTGCTGTTCGGATGCATGAAGTACGTTTTCTGTGATGTTCGTCACAGACCTGTGGTTTGTATTCGGCGATACTATAAATAAACATATCACTCGAATAGCGATACACGATAATACTAAACCATCCGTGAGGATGGGACGGAAAGCCTATAGGGTCTCATGTAGACAGCCGGGTCGCCGAAATATTACAGATATTCGGCTCCCGGTTTTTTTATGGATGGTTTTTTAGATTTTCAGGTATGGAGATGTTTGAAACATCGAATTATTGCTAAAGTTCTGGCAAACGTTACCGAATAGTTACCAGAACGAAACAAAATAATAAGAAGATACACGATAATACTAAACCATCCGTGAGGATGGGACGGAAAGCCTATAGGGTCTCATGTAGACAGCCGGGTCGCCGAAATATCACTAGATGTTTGGCGGCCCGGCTTTTTTTATTGCAGGGCACCACAGTAAAGGGACTAAAAGCAGAAAAGATACAGCATCCAGTTCGCGGATGCTCAGATAAATTGGCGTGCAACAGGGTTCATCGGTTTTGGAGGTCTCGGAAGAAGAAAACATACGATTCACCATCCGCCTGAACAGGGTAAACCATTCGAAAGAATGGGGCGCAAAGCCACTGGTCTAACTCCCGGAAATTCCGGGACATGGTAGCAGGGTTGCCGGGCGTAAGCAGTACCTCCTCGTGGGGTGCGCTTCGTTGAGGCACGATATTGAGGAGGTATTGTTCGATGAAAGCAAAACGTGTGCGTGCGCCTTTGTGCGCAGCAAGAGTCAAAACGATAGTCAGTAATAATTTTAATTTTTTGAGTGTATTTGTCGTAGCGTTACTGCTGCTTTTTTCTTCCGTGATGACAGGGTATGCGGCCCAAGTCACCCTGGCATGGGACGCGGTGAACGATCCTGGTGTAATTGGATATAAACTGTATTACGGTAAAGTGCCCGGGGTCTATACTACCTCCATTGATACCGGTAGCATTACAAGCGCTACCGTTGACGGCCTGACTGAAGGAGATACATATTATTTTGCCTCGACAGCCTATGATTCGGCTGGAGACCAAAGCGGTTATTCCAATCAGGTCAGCGAGTCGGTGCCGATAACGACCCAATATTCCCTTGCTATTGCCCAGAATGGTAGCGGTGCCGGAACGGTGACCGGTTCGGGCATTAATTGCGGAAACGTTTGTACGGACAGCTATGCTCCGGGAACTGTCGTGACCTTGGACGCAACCCCGGCAAGTGGTTCCATTTTTGCTGGATGGGCAGGAGCTGGATGTAGTGGGACCGGAACCTGTACGGTCACCATGAATCAATCAAGCAGCGTAACGGCGACCTTTAATTCTTCTGCGGTGACATACAATATAAACACAACGGCTTCAGGCGACGGCTTGATAACGGCTCTGAATAATCCCAATGTCAGCCAGGGGACCAACGGATCGGCCACGGTAGGCATCGTTACTGTTACCAAAGGGGCGAATCAGCAGTTTTCGATTACCCCAAATAACGGTAACTACACAGCCAGTGTATCGGTTGACGGGGCCGTTGTTGCTTCCAACCTGGGGAATTACAGCTACACCTTCAACAGCGTTTCAGCGAACCATACATTAAATGCCACCTTTGCTGTTGCCACGTACTCAATTACGCCATCGTCCGGATCCGGCGGTTCAATCTCTCCGGCGTCGGTTCTGGTAAATCATGGTGGTTCTCAGGTTTTTTCTATCACTCCGGACAGTGGCTATACAGTTGCAGATGTGAAAGTGGACGGCGTATCGGTAGGTGCTGTCACCTCGTACACCTTCAGTAATGTCACCGCCAACCATACAATAAGTGCCACATTTAAGACCAGCTACGAGCAGCTACTCAATTACAGCCTCTTCGACATCAGGAGGGAGCATTTCACCTGCAGGTACAGTTGCGGTAAGCGGAGGGGTAAGCAAATCTTTCACCATTACACCGAATACCGGTTACTACACGGCCAGCGTCTCAGTTGACGGCTCCGTGGTCGCCACGAACCAGGGCAATTACAGCTATACATTCAGCAACGTTGCCGCCAATCATACTATAGATGCCACCTTTGCCGTTGCTACATACTCAATCACTCCATCGGCAGGAACCGGGGGCTCGATTTCCCCGACGTCGGCTGTTATCAATTATGGAGACTCCCAGACTTTCTCCATTACCCCAAACAGCGGCTATACGGTTGCCGAAGTGAAGGTGGACGGCACCTCGATAGGGGCTGTGAGTTCCTACACGTTCAATAATGTGAGCGCAAATCATACAATATCTGCAACATTCACCTCTAACACCTCCAGCAGCAGTTACAGCATAACGGCATCTTCGAGTTCAGGAGGAAGTATTTCACCCTCAGGTACAGTGACAATAAGTGGAGGGGCAAGCAAATCATTCACCTTTAATCCGAGAAAACACCACCGGGTCTCCGACGTACAGGTTGATGGCGTGTCGAAGGGCGCGATAAGCTCCTACACCTTTTCCAATATCGCGGCTGACCATACAATCCAGGTTATTTTTAGAAGATAATCCATGAGGATTACGCAAGTTATATTTAAAGAAATATCCTTGGCCCTTGTTTTGCAGGGATCAAGAATTGATGCGATGGGGATGTCTCGCAACCCCATCGCGACAGAGGAGAAAATGATGACTAGTAAATTAATGACACGATGTTTCAGAATCCTGTTGCTTGTCGCGTTTGTTGTGCCGTGCATATCAACAGTGGCTTTTGCTGCCACCTATTACGTTGCCACGAACGGCTATGACAACAATGCCGGAACGTTGAGTGCTCCTTTCAAAACCATTCAGAAGGGCATTGATGTCCTGCAGCCGGGAGATACCTGCTATGTCCGGGGTGGTACCTACAACGAGGGGCTGGTGCTGAAACAGAGCGGAACCAGTTCTGCACCGATTACGCTCAAGAACTACAACGGTGAGACCGTAACCGTCAACTCGGGAAACATTCAGGCTATCCGGACCGGGGGGAGACGACATTATTACACTATTGACGGTTTCCGCTTTATTTCCAATAAAGTCACCTATTCAAATGGCAAAACCTTTACACTGGACTTCGAGGATGGCATCTGGGACGGAAATACCGATCCAAACGGTGGAAACAACGGTTTTATCCTCAGGAACTGTTATATAGAGGGATCGGTACATTTCTACGGGCATTACAATACAATGGAAAACTGTGAATTGAACGGCCGCAATCAATGGTCTGACGGCATGTTCGAATCTTTCGCGGCCAGCCATAACAATGTTTACAAAAATAACAAGGTGTATGCATATACCAATCGTGGTCTCTGGTCCATGCAGTATACCGACAGTGTGACTTTCGAAAACAATGTGATCCATGATACGGGAAACATGGGAATCGACTGTGATGGTGCCGGACACCCTGTGTACAATTCTGTCGTGCGCGGAAATTTAATCTACAATGTGGGCGGGCGTGGCATTGAGATGGAAAATGCCTTTAACAGCATTACAGAAAATAACGTGATCCATGATTCCAACAAGTGGGGCATCAATTATATCAACTATGGTTACGGCCCTGATTATACTTCGGATGGTGAATACCGTGCCACCAACAGTAATTCGATTGTCAGAAACAACCTTATCTACAACACCGCCGAGGCCGGAATTATCCTGAACGGTTGCCCCGGAGTCAAGATCTACAACAACACCATTTACAGAAATTATCCCACCAAGGGTTATTTTGCTGGCTTAGCCCTTTGCAGCTACGGCGGCTTTCCCTGCATCAACACCGATATCAGAAACAACATCATCTCGGAGTGCGACGCCTACGCTATCTGGGTGGAAGGTTCTTCACTCCAGCTGCAGGGCCTGGTGATGAATAACAATCTCTACTATCATTCTACGAAAACCAAGACCCACTATTTCAAGGATCTCGGCAAGAGCTACACCTTGGCTGAATACCAGGCTGCCACCGGGCAGGAGTCAAACTCACAATTTGCAGACCCACAATTCGTCAACGCTTCCGGTGGTGATTTTCATCTGAGCAGCACAAGTCCTGCCAAGGACGCAGGCGCAACACTCTCGGCTGTTCCTACCGACCTGGATGGTCTTGCAAGGCCGTCTGGGAGTGGGTATGATATCGGGGCTTATGAGATCTCTGGAGTACAGGTGTCCTTGTCACCCCCGCAGAACCTGCGACTATTGAACTAAACATTCCGGTTCGAAGAGAGAAACCTTCGGTCTGGAATAAGAATGTGCCACAAGAAATATGGCGATATGTAAGCCTCTCTTTCGACGGTTAGGTCGAAAGAGAGGCTTATTTTGTCTTCTGGAAGACTGATACTTGTTTCGAATGGGTGTCGTTACCGACAGGGTATCGAAGTCGGATTTTCGAGAAAAACCCAAGCAGATGTAAATGTGGATTGTTTTCTCTGTCCGGCCTGTTGTCTTTGAACCAGATCCTTCCGGAATCATTCTGGCTCAAGTTTCAGGTCCCGAAGATGGTTTTTGATCATCTGTATGCCCACATCACAAGATAATTCTTCGCGATATTTCGCAAAGGCTTTTGCAGATACTTTGCTTCTGAGCGTGCCGTCGTTCACGAGCAACAGGACTTTTTCAGCCAGGTCGTCTGCGGTTTCGGCGATGAAGATACTTTCGCCATTGACGAAAGGAAGGCCTTCTGCACCAATGGAGGTACTAACCACCGGAGTCCCGCATACCACGCTTTCAATGATCTTGGTCCTGACGCCACTGCCGATGGTAAGGGATACCAGGTGAGCTGCGGCACCCCTTACGAATGGGATGACTGATTCGACTCTTCCCGTAAGAACGATCCTTTCGTTTCCTGCGATTCTCTGCGAAAGGTGTCGCAATTCCGGAGAGTTTTCATCAGGGAGTTCGCCAATTATGTACAGATGCAGCACATCATTTTCTTTGAATAGGATGGGGCAAACTTTTTCAATGGTGAATAAAGCCGCCGAATAATTCTGATACGATCGTAACGAACCGACTATGCAGACATAGGGATAATCTGTCGTGAAAGGGGTAACGGTTGCCGATCCCCGACAGTCAAAAAGGAAGGGAAGAAAACGCAGCTTGGTGGGGTTGATAAAACGTTCATGGTAGGGGATGTCCAGCTTGCTTATGCACATCACAAGATCTGCCAGCTTGAAATATCGCCGTTCATGAATGAAGTAGAGAAACACGAATGGGGCCATCTTCAATCGATACAGAACATTACGGTTTGCGTTCCATATGCCAAAATCGAGCTTGAACTGGCTGTTGTGAGAGCCATAAATGACCGGAACGCCGAATCTTTTCATAAAAGGGATGTAGTTGCCGATATATCCGAATTCAAGCCAGACCAGGTCAGGGTTTTCCTTTTCCATTATATTGGTCAGGGCGGTCCTTATCTTTCCGGTAATGATAAACAGTTCGAACAGATGAAGAAGATATCGCTTAAGGGCAATGGTTTCTTTTTTTGTCTCGATGAGGTAATTGGTGACATCCAGCTCGCATTTATCCACGTCCGATCTGTTGCTTTCCCGTTCATCCGTGATAAAAGCACAGGCGACATCGAATTCACTGCTCAGACAAGTGAGAAGGTTCCGCATCTTGACGGTGACTCCTGAGTCAGCCCTGTAAGGTATGTGTTTGGAAATAAACAGTATTTTCACTTGTGCCACCCTCGGAATCAATCAATATGCGGGCTGCTTCTTGTGAGCGCATCTATCGGTCCCATGTAGCCGCAAACCCAATGCCAGTAGGCCTTCAGAATGCCGCGGGCCGCATCTGTTTCCTTATGCGAAATGTGTCGTAAGAGAGCATACAGATCGCTTGCGAATCGCTTTCGCCATTGTACCTTTGTTCCGTTTCGCTGAATAAAGTAGAGGCGGTTCCGGGTCAGGTAATACTGTTGCACACCTTTGATCTTTCGAACCGAAACTGACTCCTTGTGATACACAATGGATTCAGGTGCATATCTCAGTCTGTATCCCTTGTCTATTGTTTTTGCACACCACTCTGTTTCTTCGAAATAGAGAAAATAGGCCTCATTCATGAGCCCGATGTCCTCGACGACTTTACGCTTCACCAAAAGGCTGCAACCGGTTACATACCTGGTATCCCGGGCTTGGTCGAATTGATTCTTGTCCGGACATCCGTATCCGATGTGTTCGGTAACCCCTGTACTCCTGTTCACAATTCCGCCGGCATAAAGAAGCAGGGTAGGTTCGAAGTAGGAAAGTATTTTCGATCCGACCATCCCGACTGATGGATTCTCATCAGCATATGCTACGAGTACGCTCAGCGCATGGGGGTCTGCTACGGTGTCATTGTTCAAGAGCCATATATAGTCAGAATTCTTTTCAAGAGCATATCGTATGCCGGCATTATTTCCCCCAGCATAACCGAGGTTGGAGCCTGTCTGAATTAGCTTCAGATTGGGGAAGGTCTTTCTGAGTATATTCTCCGAATCGTCTTTTGATGCATTGTCAACAATGACAATTTCGTAAGGCGAGTAGTCGAGTTTGAGGCAGGACTCAACGCACTCAATAGTGTCTTGATGATCGTTCCAGTTAAGGATGATAATGTAGACTGATTTGCTCATTTGTTCTTTCATTGTTTCGTCAATCGGGTCTTTACTGTAAGGTTTTCCGTCGGTCACGCTCTTTTGCCGGTTGCAAGCAGGCTTGCAACAAGTTTGAATATTTCCCACCGGGTTATGATACCGAGTGTTGCGATATAGAGGACCGTCATGATCGTCGCTTTAGCAAGGAAATAGACGATACTGTCTTCATGATACCCTGCAATAAACGGGTAGAGGATGACCATCGGCACGGCTGCGCAGAATGAAGGCCATACAGCTCTGACAATGCTCTTTACTCCGATTTGCAGGCGGTTTTTCAGGTAAAAATAATAAACCAGATATTGCAACAAGTATGCAAAGGTGACCGTACAGGCAACTCCCTCTATCCCGAAGTACTTGAGGGCGGGGTAGACGGTGCCGACCTCGAAGACGGTTGCCAGGATATTCGCCTTAAAAAGGATTTTCGTGTCTCCCTTTGCAATAATTACCTGCCCTATCGGTTCGAGCAGTCCACGCAGGATGCCGTATAAGCAGAGGATGCGCAAAGAGATGAGGGCCGGTAGCCACTTGTCACTATTGTGCCCGAGTATACACACGAGGAATTCTCTCGAAACTGCGAACAGGAGTACGTTTACCAGCACCACCAGATAGCCGGTATATTCAACGGTTTTCAAGTAGGCATTCCTTACTTGCTGTTCTTCCCCCTGTAGTTTTACCATCAAGGGAAAAACTACCCGCAATACTACCATGTACAATAGTACACAGACCATGGAACCCCAGTTATAGGCGATTGCGTAATAACCCAGTTCTTTTGATCCGTCAACAGAGCCAATGACGAAATTATCCAGATTGAAAATAAAAAATACCAGCAATCCGGAGAGAAACAGATAGCCGCCAAAACTGATGAACTCTTGCACTACTTTTCTATCGAAGCGAAACCTGAATGCTACCGGTTTGAAGAGATACAGCATGATCGAGGAAACAACGTTGGCGCACAGAAATGCCACTACTATGCTCCAATATCCGTAACCGTTGAGAGCGAGGATGATGGCTAGAAGGGAATTAAGTACTGATAGGGAAATTTCTGCAATGGAAATCTTCTTGAAGTCCATTTCCTTCGTGAGCAGTGAGACTGGAAGGAAGGAAATAATTGTTATCAGAAAATAGAGAGATAGAAGTCTGATAATGACAACGATCTGCGGATTGTCGAAGAAAAGCGGCGCCAGAGCGGACAATGCAAATGTCACAACAAGGGCTGCGCCTCCCAAGATACATTTCAGGGTAAAGGCTGTATATAATGCCGTTTCGTCAATTTCCTTCCTTTGTATCAGTGCGCTTCCGATACCGAAGTCAGCGAAATTACCCATGAAATTGATAAATATAAAGGCGAAGCTTACTATGCCATAGTCGCTTGCTACCAAGCATCTGCCCAAAATTATGCTGGCCATTGCCGAGAAGACATACATCAGGATTTTGGCGATGGAATTGTATCCGATGCCTTTAAAGGTCAGGTTTTCATATGAAGTGCCCAATGATTCTCCGCCGCTTCCCAATCGAGTCTCCTTCTTGCCTGGAAGTTGTGCAGCCCGGGTTGAAATGAAGCACCTTCTCTTTGCTGCCAACACTGTTACCCGACAGGGTCTCTGTCTTCAGAAAAATGTAGGGGTCGGTAATTGAACAGGTTTAACGACGATCCGCAGTGGAGGTTCTCTGCAGTAACGTTGCATAGAGATTTCGGTATGATTCCATCATGTGCAACAGGCCAAATTCCTTTTCTACGTACTCTCTTCCCGCAGTCGCGAGAAGTGGGGGTTTCGCCGGATCTTCAAGCAGTCCGAAGATCGCCCCGGAAATTTCTTCAGCAGAGCCAGGGGCTATCAAGATACCGGTTTTGCCGTTTTCCACGAGTTCCCTGGCTCCGCCGACATCGGTTATGATCACCGGCTTCCCGGCGGCCATCGCTTCAAGTATGCTAAGGGACAGACCTTCGTTGACAGAAGACTGAACGTAGATATCCAGGGCGGCAAGCAGTCGCGGGACATCCGTGCGGAATCCTGTCCAGATCACCGCATCCTCTATTCCCAGTTCCTTCGCGAGCAGCACCAGATCGGGTTTCAGGGAGCCATCGCCAATCAACATCAGTCTCGCCTGGGGAAATCGCTCCAGAACCGTGGCAAATCCCTGTAGCATGAGATCATATCGCTTCACTTTTTCCAGTCGCCCTGAACTTCCGATAAGAACTGAATCGGGATCAAGGCCGAATTCTGAACGGCAGGACTCGCGCTGCTCAGCGACGTTGCCGGCTCGCTGCTCGATGGCATTGCGTATCGTCGTCACCCGATCGGGGTTCATGAACGGACAAGCCATTATTTCCCGGTACACTTTTCCACTGACGGGAACCAGGTGCTCCGGAAAATACAGCAAAGCTCGGTCCATTAGCGCATAGAGAGAGCCGAACCTGCGGTCACCGGGCGAATTGAGAATGTGCTTCGTGGCCACGTGGACCGGGTGCTGCCCACCGATGAGGGCCGCCGCTGTTAGCAGCAGTGTTCGCGGAGTATGGGAATGAACGAGATGTACCCCCTGGTCGCGAATATACTTCCGGATTTTTTTTACTTGCGCCAGTGATCCGTCCGTTCCTACGGAGAAGTCGGCCACCTGGGCTCCCCGTCTGCAAAACTCGTCGTGCATTTCGCCTGTTGCGTTCAGGGCACCGACATGGAAGGCATACCCATGCTGCCCGGAATACTCGACTATTCTGCTTACGATCCGGCTGATGCTGGAATCACGTAAACTGTTTATCAGGTGCAGGATGACCATTTTTAGTTCCTTTTCATCAAACAGCTTTTCCCGAGGCCGGACTCCCGCCGGATTCTCGACAAATTGACCTGATAAACTCATCGACGGTGAGTACAAAATTCCTGTAATCGAAACAGTCAGCTGCGGTCTTCTGTCCATTGGCGCCGACATGCGAGGCCAACTGGGGGCTGTCTAGAATTCTCGTCATCTGTCTGGCTATGCTGCCGCTATCTTCAGCTTTGGCAAAGAATGCATTTTCTCCATCCTTGAGGTACAGGAGCATATCTCCCACCTCATTGGAAATGACAGGTCTTCCCGATGATAAGTATTCCGCCAGTTTTGTCGGGAAACCGAAGTTTGCAAACGGAGTGTTGGCCCGGCAGCACAGGAGAGCTATGGCATTCTGGTATGCCCATGAAAGCTGGTCGGAAGAAAGAAACCCGGTAAAGAGAAGTTGATCTTCAATGTTCAAATGCTTTGCC
This sequence comes from uncultured delta proteobacterium, assembly GCA_963748325.1. Classification (GTDB taxonomy): domain Bacteria; phylum Desulfobacterota; class Desulfuromonadia; order Geobacterales; family Geobacteraceae; genus RPRC01. Next base: position 747,433 of record CAVVIJ010000002.1, read on the forward strand.
CGTTCAAAGACAAACTCCTTACGTCTCTGATCGGGAGAGCCTGTGATCGCAAGAAAGATTTGCCCGGCATTCTTTGAAACAGCAGCAAAGGCATCGAGGATATGCTCCAGCCCCTCTTTCTCGTCCAGCGCTCCGGAATTTAGGAAATACCGCTTGCCAGCCAGGACGGGAACCGGTGATGATGCAGGCTTCGCAAATCGATCGTGATCAACCAGGATCGGAAGGTGCAGTATTTTGGAGTCTTCGACACCATGACCTTTAAGAAAGTCGATGATTCTCGTCGATATTGCCAGAATTCCTGAACTCTTTCCCGGCAGAACCCTGTCGGAAATTTGTGAACCAAAACGCTTGACCATACTGTTAATGCCGCTTTTCCTCATGTCGAAGGAGAAAATCTCGCATAGTTCGAGGAGGATAGGGATCCGAAATATCCGCGCGAGCAGGAAAGTGGGTACGCTTCGATAGATGCCGGGAGTGTAGAATATAACCGCGTCGACAAGACCGTGTCTTTTATACTCCCTAAGATACGAAACCGAGTTCACGATGCCTTTTACTGTATCCGATAGTTTTCCTGGAAAACTCCTGGGCCTGAAGGTTTTGCCACTCAAGTAGCGGTAATGAATGGATTCGAAATCGCCATTGGTACATGCATTTTCCGGTATCGGATTCCTTGCGTTCGCATTGAAAATCGCCAGTGAAACGTCGTGGCCTGCTAAGGTCAATATCCTCGAAAGAAGTTTGATCCTTGACGTCGTAGCTGGTCCCTCCGGGAAATCAGCACATGCAAAAATGACAATTTTCAATCGCTCCTCCTCACCATGCATGCTTGGTGTGAGCCTTCCTATTTTGACTCGTGACGGTTGGTTCACGATATTGAAGGTTCTGTTTCTAGAGTGTTAAGCCTGATGATGTTTTCCGATAGACCCGCACAGAGAGCTATTACAACTACCGAAAACCACTGCATAAATACAGGACTGATTACAACTATGGGAATGGTCCCTATTCCACTGAGCATAAATCCGAGGAGCGCGGACCTTAGAAAATCATCCGATATTGTTTTCCAGTACTTGAACGAACGAAATAAAAAACGTAGGTAAAACATCATGAAAAACAATAAAGCCGGTATACCCATGTCTGTTGCCATCCAATAGTAACCATTTTCCATATAGTACGTAAGCGTGTCAGTTTTCCAGAAAGGTGGCCGGTATGTATTGCCAAGGCCGATTCCCAACAGAGGATGTTTTTTTATCTGGACAAGGGCATATTTGTTTTCAAGACGACGAATTTCAAGAGACCTGCTTTTGATCAGTTCTTCGCCGGTGAATAACGAGGTGAAACGGTCGGATATGGAAAGCACGGTATCATTGAACTTGCTGCCTCTTTTGTCAAAGATCAGGATGCCCATGCCTGAAATCATTGTCAAAATAACGATCGCGGCGATCAGTTTCTTATTGTTCTCGAAGGGAATACTCACCAAAAGGATCCCTATGCATAAAAAGGTGGCAACCCAGAAATTACGGTTGTAGGTAAGCAAAATTCCGATACTTAAAATCGGCAATATATAGAAATAGCCTGATAGTAGTAAGCTGACTCTTTTTTGTAAGGCCAAAAAACAGAACGAGGTAATAAACATTACAAATACTAAAGTTTGACCCGGAGGGAGGATCCTTGTTGCATCATATGCCCTGCCAAATATTCTGGCAGTTTCTACCCTGCCAGGCATTAATTGTACTGATTCTCCGACAATTGCCTGTAAAATCATTGTGATTGCAACAATAACTGCAATGGTAAACATTGCTCGTATTACAAATATAATTTTTTCCTTTGTATAAACGAGATTTGTCACCATAAAAAACAGCAGATAATAGGCTAGATGTCTAGCTTGTCTCATAACATCATTGAAGCCTACTCCGTAATGTACTATTGAAAGTATGGCCGAAATTAAAACAGTCGCCATGAAAAATAATAGCCATTTATCCAATGGTGTGCGTATAAAAGGCGAACCGTCATCACTGAAATGGTTACGAAACATGATGAAAAGCAGATATAAAAGCATCACATCGGATATGTGGAGACTTCCAATTCCTATTGGTATCAAGCCGAGACTTTCTTCAAAGACAATACTCGAAACCAGGACAACAATTGAAAGAATGCCAATTTCCGGTCTGGTATAGGTAACTACCAGAACCAGAAGGCCTCCTGCCGTCACCAGGGCATAGTTCAGTGGTACGTTAAGCAATACTAGGCTAATTACCGCTCCCGCAATCAGCCAGCCGATAATCTCCAGAACCGATAGATTGTTTCTGAATACATTCAGTATTTTATCCATTGTTTTTGCCTTTCGTGGACGAACAGAGGTCGGACCCTGATCTGCTACACCATTTCCTTTTTGTACCTTCTCCGATTTCGGATCACTTCACCTGGGAAATACATAACAAACATCATTTTCCATTTCAATATCCACAAAAAGGATTTGCGGTTCTTCCTCGGCTCATGCACCAGGCGCTGCAGGTTGCGGGAAACCCATTGCAAGCCCAGATTCTGAATTATCTTCGGCGGTGTTTTTAATTCACCGATGAGCCATTTGAAGGCTGCGCCGGCGCCTATCATAACCCCCCTCTTCAGCATGGGCAGGTTGTCATGCATCCATTTTTCCTGTTTTCCTCCACCAAAACTCACCCAAATGATGTCAGGGTTCTCGCTATTCAGCATCTCAATCATCTGCAGGTTGTCCTCGTCATCAAACTCCTTGAACGGAGGACTGTACCCACTAATTTGTATGTCGGCATTTATTTCTCTCGCTTTTTCTATCACCTTGTTTATTCTCTGCTCCGTATCACCCAGAAGAAAATGTTTGTACCCATCGTTTTCAGCAATCAGCTTGATCATCAGATCCATGCCGGAAATTCGCTCGATATCCTTGCCCCCCACAAGCTTCGTATACCAGGCCAGAGGCATTCCGTCGGCCAGGGAAAAAAGTGAGCTATTAAGATTTTCGCGAAAAGTGGGGTCGAGAGTGGCTCGTATGGTGTTGCCGACGTCCGTGAGACAGACGTAGCCCTTTCCGTCACTTTCGATCAAGTGCTTTATTGTGTTGTGGACGTTCCGGTAATTTGTATTGTTTATTTTAACTCCGCGAAATTGAACATATTGCAGCTGTCTAGATGTCATGTCACGACACTCCTCTGCCCCAAGGTTTTGCACGGCAATCCATTTCCGGGGTTTTCCTTGCAATAATTATAACATCTGTACCGGGTATCCGCAGGCAGTGTTATTGCCGTATTTTGGCGCCTCTCCAGAAATCAGCTATCTCCCTGGGCAGTGCGTGCCAATACTGACCTTCATACCTTGATTTTACATATTCCAGCAATTCTTCGTAATAGTGTGCCGGGTAAGTTTCTACTTCTAATTTCTCCCCGTCGAAGCTCATATAATCCGGGTGGGTGTTCAGGAGGACCATTCCTCCCTTTTCACATATCCAGTCCAGTTTTTCTTTCCAGACGGCAATATTTCTCTCACGCATGAGAACGAACAGGGTGAAATCCTGCGGGAGGGTATACGGTAATTCCACGTAACCCTTCTGTCCTTCGCTTCCCGGGACCAGGAAAGGGAAAATAGTCCTCACACCGTCAGACTGGGGCTCAAAAGGATCCGTGTCGAACGTCGATGCATCGTATTCGATATTCAAATCATGAATCCATTCCAGATTATGCTGCATGGAGGGGGAGCGAAAACCGACCGCATGCCATTCCCTTAGGTAGTTGTTGATCTGTGTGGCCCTGCTGCGAAAAATTTCCCTCGAATCATAATATTTGCCGTCGTGGTACAGCCCATGGACTCCTACCTCGAACCCTGCTTCAGTGAGGCATTGGCGCAGTTCTGCGGAAACCTCGTATCTACGTGGAACGAAGTTGAATGATGAGCGAAAACCATGTTTCATTTCCAGTGCCTTAAGCTGCTGACACCTTTCCTGCCCCTTCGCAGTATCCACATCATGGGTCAAAACCAGGGCAAATCGCTTCTTGTCAGGCCAGCCTTGCCAGTTAACCGGCGCCTTGGCCGCAGCCCTGTCAATGGGCCAGACATTTCTGCAAAAGGGAATTTTGCAATAGATTCTTCCCCTCCGAAGAAATAATTGCAGGCGTCTGGGGATTAGCGGTTTTATTAGATAATATGTCTTTCTTGTAAGGTTACCACCCATCGTGCCAGCGTCCTCCTTTACCCTAAATGCCTGTAGCAAAATTCCCCTACGAGTTTTAGAACGGGCAGGGGGGTATGCCTGAAAACATTTCTAGCAATTCTATAACGAACTGACTTCTGAGGGATTGCAATTGTATTGCTGGTTTCTTTCGGATAAAAATAGTGAGGTAAATCGATTGTCTCTGTTCCCCACCTGCGCTTGAAATCCATCAGTGACTTTTCTGTTACTGAAGTCCTGCCGAAATCAAAGATTCCGTACCCTTCGTTGTACGCCAATTTAATTGCTTTCCAGTAGAGAAAATGATCAGGATGTAACTTCCGGTAACTCATGTCAGAGGCCAGGAGTAACGCGGAAACCCGGTCCCTGAACTTCAAGAGCATCAGCGCCGCGATCGTTTTTCCTTCGCTTTCCGCAAGCAGCAGTGTTGCCTGGTTCATCGGGTAAAAAGTTTCCCATATCTTCTGAAAGAATTTGTACGGTTGCGGTGGAAGGCCCAGCCTGCTTCTCAACTTCAGGTACAATTGGTAGAATTTTTTTACGTCCGACTCGTTTGTGCCGGCTTTCAGGCGCAAGGTACTGCTGAGAGCCTGTTCGATTCTTTTCCTGACACAGGATGAGTGAAATGTTTTAAATAATTCCTCGGGACGTCTGTCCAGTGCCAAATAATGACTCACAAAGCAACTGCGTTGGCTGAATCGGCTGTCCCTGATCAATGGAGCCGAGGCTGAAGAGCGTATTTCGATATACGATGTACCGAGATTGTTGGAAAGGTCTATGCTGGCAGTAGCAAGTTTCTCCATATCTTCGGGAGCCGAGATCAGAGGATCGCAATGACCGGTTGAGGGGATGCTTATCATCCTGTTGCCCTTCAACCAACTCTTAACCTCGAAGAGCGGCATTGCGGCTGTAATCTCGCCACCGGCTCCATCCTCCACAACCAGATAGTAGCCGGTCATATGCGAGAAAGTGCTCTCCAGCACTCTCTTCCAGCCTGCCAGATGGACGATCCAGCCAAAGGGATGATTTAACACGAACCTGTCCCATCGGGGGTCTTGAAACGGGTCTATAAGTCGTATCTCAGCCATTACTTCGCTTCTTTCACGAGTCAAAAATTTCCGGTACTTCCCTAGTATCCGAATCTGTCTTGCCTGTGCCGTATCCGGAATCTTTGCGTATCGTCACTGCGCCTTGCTGGGACTGTAGTGACCGTTCAACTGCCGAAACAATCATGCTGACATCCCGCTCCCGTACACGGAGGTGAGTCGGTAGATTGACCAGATGCTCAGCCATGGCTTCCGCCTGCGGACATGATCCCATCGGGTAGTCTCCATGTTCCGGCGAGATTGCCTCCTGAAGGACCGAGGTAAACCAGAGCCCCATCACCACACACGAGGCCGTATCTCTTACAACCGCTGCCCGATCCTCCACCCAAAGCGGAAACCTCACATAAGAAGGTTCTGCCTTGTCAGGCGGTTCCAGCAATCTGTAGCCCAGTAGTGACAATTGCTCACAATACAGCTTCGCCATAGCCCGGCGATGGGCCAGATTGCTTTCCAGGCGATGCAGCTGACGTAAGCCGAGAACTGCCTGAATGTTGCTCAGACGCTGTTCATAGACAGCCGGCCTCAGGCCCAGTTTTCCTGCGTCGGTTGTCGGTTTGGGCAAGGGATTCCACCTCCCGCACATTTCGTACAGTGGCCGCATATATCGATGAAGCGCTGGTTGTGTTAAAGCATGGTATATCAGCAGTTTGAGAACACGTCGCACTGTCAACCACTTCGATGGCCACGGACATCCCTCCTGAAACTGCCGCAGCTTTGTTGCCAGGGCCGCATCATCGGTCACAACCATTCCGCCCATGGTTGTCGAAATGGTCTTGGTCTCCTCGGTGCTGAAAAATGCCGCTGTTCCAAAGCTGCCGATTAATTTCCCGTCGTACCTGGCGCCCAGGGCATGCACGCAATCTTCAATGAGCGTCAGGCCGTGACGGTTTGCCAGGGAGAGCGCCTCATCCATATCCACGGGAATACCGAAAGTGTGCTGAACGAGCAGGACTTTCGTCCGGGGCGTAATTTTCTGCTCTGCCTGCTTCAGGTCCATATTGCAGGTCTTCAGATCGCAGTCCACAAAAACCGGATGAGCGCCGACATAACGGATTGCATTCACCACCACGATGTGGGTTGGAACCTGAAGAAGCACTTCATCACCAGGGCAAACCTCCATTGCGTTAAGCATTCCGTACAATCCAACGCGTCCACTGCAAAAGCTGAGAGCATGGGCTACACCTATTGTGCGCGCGAAGGCCTTTTCGTATTCCTCGATTATCGGTCCTTGGAGCAGCTTACGCCAGCCACACAGGTACCGTATGGCGACCAGACAGTCCGCCAGATTCGTCGTGCCGCCGAAAAGGGCAATGTTCCGTCGCATGCAAATTCTCCAAAACTCAAGGACACACCTGCAAAGGGGTTTTTGTCATCACGGTTATTTTGCAGTACCCTGAAAAAGTGTACGCAGTCTCCGGATTCAAGGGCATTGCTGATTGCCCTTTTGAAATCTGAGTATGTTTTTGAGTGATGACCAGGTTCTGCGATCTATGATCGTTTTCTTGAACAGATAAAGGACATCCGATGTCATTGCCTTGACACCATGCATGTTCGGCCGATATGCAGCTACTACGTAACTGTCCCGGGATTTTGAAGCCCAACGTTTTGTCCACGGTTCTTCTTTGCCAAGAAGATGGTATTGACTCAGCCCATTCTTTGCCGCTTCCATGATCGTTTCACCGAGCAACAGGTTTCCGGGGGAGCAATGTTCGTATTTCTCATCATAGCCAATCTTGAAGAGCCAAAATGCCATGGCCGATTCAATCGCTAGTTGAAAGGCCACGGGAACCTCGTCGATATACAGGAACCACAACCGTAATGTTCCGTCTCTCCATGCCGAGCAGGCAAATCGTTCAAAAAAGTTTTTTCTGGCTTCGGATGAAAGTATAGCTGTTCCGTCCCTGCCTTTCCATCCCGACGCCTCGATCCGGAAGGCCTCTCTCAGGTGTGACAACAATTCTTCTTCATTTGCCGCAGAGACTGCCTCCGCTCTCACTTTGCCTTGCGCTTCGGCTTTTCGTCGTGCTCTTTTGAGGTCTTCTCGTAAGGATTTCTTCAGCGGGTTCGGCCCCAGGTCGAGATAAGGGTAGGGCAACCTCATATACCGGGTAACCCAACCGGCATTGGCGAGTTTCATCATGATGGAATTGAGCAGGTCTGTATCGTCGGGGAGTCGTGAGAGTCTCAGGGGATACCGGCGCTCAGTTACAATGGTGTCCAACAGAAGGTCCGTCGCAATAGGGTCCAGTGAAAGAAATCGATTCGGCTCCTTCAACTCCTCTCCACCCAGAAAGTCCACGCGGAACGGACTGAGCGGTTGAGCGGACGGTTTCACTACCAAGGGCGTTATCGCTACCAACCGCTTGTCTTTTCTGACAGTTATTATGCGCAGCACATCGTTTTTGTTATATGCCGTTGCCGCAGCTTCACTCCAACTGAAGCTTTGCCAAGGCTCCACGTCTCGTGGCGGAGCCAGCTCATCCCACTCCTTTTTTAAATTTTGCAGACTGGTAAAATCTTCCACTATTTCAATCTGGTAAGAGTCTGGCATGGTAGTCTCCTTCACTATCAGGTTACAAGAACGGCTCTATCCAGTTTGGATTTGAAACCCGCGAAAAGTTCCGGAAGGCCTGGTCTCAGCAGCTTCCGGGGATTTTGTAAAAAATATTTGATGCCGTACCTCAGCAGTGCATCGCCATAGGGAATATAGAACCTGACGGGAACCCCCATTTCCACGGCAAGTGCCGTCATCTTGCCGACCGGCAAGCCGAAGATCAATTCCAGTTGAACCGGGGTCGAGCATTTTTTGCAGCGTACCAGTGCCTCGCGGACCAACGCATAATCGTGGCTTGCAAGTGCTATCTCCGGAACGTTGCCGGCCAAACGGTCAACCAGTTCCAGAAAACCCTTTTCCGGGTCCATGGCATCAGCTGAATCGGCTGGTTTAAACTCACCTTTTACCAGCCTTACTCTGACCCCTTTGTCAATCGCCCATTGGGCGTCCACAATGCTTCTTTTCCACCGTGATGGCATGGCAATGCTGAATTTCCAGTTGCAGGTAGTGTCGTCTGCTGGAATGTTTAAATCGATTATCTCTTGGAGCAATCGAATGGTTGGCTCGGCCTGCTCATGTTCACGTGAATCAAAATGGACTCCATGTCCTTGTTGCAGGGCTGCGGTAGCGATCTCCAGCACCTTGTCACTATCAAAATCCAGAACGCCAGGCTTTACCGAAAGATAGAAATGATTTGCAGCGGAAGAGCTTTTTATCGCAGTGCTTGCCAGCATATATTCGTTGATGATTTCGGCTGTATCGTCTCCAGGCTTGCTGAATTTGCCGAGAGTCGAGGGGATGCCATGCATTTGAAGCGTACGGCACACGTGCAGTCCCTCGGAAAGATTCTTGGGACTGATGGGACAGAGTTTGTCCAGGGCATACGCAACTTTTTTTAACTGATTAGTGCAGGCAGGAGTGACGTGCGATTCCATGTAGGCTCCTCTAGGAGAGGCAACGCTATAAATCATGCGCTGCTGATGCTGAAAATATTTCTCAATTCCTGTGCCACATATTCGATCTGTTCTTCGGTCAATTCCGGGTACATTGGCAAGGAAAGAAACTCTTCCATGCACTTTTCGCTTACGGGGAAAGAACCCTTCTTTAGGCCTAGATGGTGATATGCCTCCTGAAGGTGGACCGGTATGGGGTAATGAATCATGCAGTTGATGCCACTATTTGCCAACTTGGCTGCAAGCGCATCCCTGTTTTTCACCCGCACCGCATAGATATGATAGACATGCTTGGCGTAGTCCATTTCCAGCGGAAGGATTATTCCATCCAGATCCTGCAGCAGGCGGTGGTACAGAGCCGCATTTTTTCTTCGCGCTTCATTCCATTTGGCCAGATATTTCAGCTTAACGCTGAGAACTGCCCCCTGGATACCATCCATTCGACCGTTCCAGCCAACCACGCTATGGTAGTATTTCCTGGTCTGGCCGTGATCTCGTAATTGACGAATCTTTTCGGCCAAAGTGTGATTGCCGGTTATAACGGCGCCGGCTTCCCCGTAGGCACCAAGGTTCTTTCCAGGATAAAAGCTGAAACAGCCGAGGTCTCCGATTGTTCCCGCTGATCTTCCCCGGTACTCGGCACCGTGGGCCTGGCAGGCATCTTCAATAACAGCAAGATCATGTTTTCTTGCGATTTCCATGATCGGATCCATATCTGCCGGCTGTCCAAATAAATGCACGGGAATAACGGCCTTGGTCTTCGGCGTGATAGCTTTCTCCAGCAACACAGGATCCATGGTATAGTTCAGTTCACTCACATCGACAAAGACCGGCTTCGCGCCCGAGTAACTGATAGCTTCGGCTGTGGCAATAAAGGTGTTTGGAGTTGTGATTACCTCATCTCCAGGCTGGACGCCAAGACTGAGAAGGCTCATCCATAAGGCGGATGTGCCATTGCTGGTGCCGATTGCTTGTGGGCTGCTGCAGAAGTAAGCAAACTCTTTCTCGAAGTTCTCCACATACGGCCCGCTTATATACGCCGAATCATCCAGTACGTTCTGGATTGCCTGAGTAATTTCATTCCGTATTCTTCGGTACTGGGTTTGCAAGTCAAGAAAAGGAACTTTTTTCATGATTGACCTTGTGTCCAACAAAAGTAACAGTCGGCTGTTGCCTTCCTCGTTTTCCAGCTTAAGAACCTGAGACCTGCCAGGTTTTGAAAATCTGGCAGGTCAGCCTTGGGATCAATCACCATCCTCCATTAGACTCTGAAGCCCCTTTCGTACAACCTGTAGGGAGCCATAAAAAGGTCGGCAAAAAAGGGCAGAGGATCAGTGCGCGAGAAAACTGCCAGCTCCTTTTTCCCTTTCAGAGTCTGCAGGTAATCACTGATCGTCATGGAGTGTTTCAGTATCTCAGTCAAGGCAATTGACAGGTCAGTTATTTCGCGAAACCATTTCACCCCTGTTTCAAAAGAGTTGATCGTAAACCCTTCATTGTGCATGTCTTTGAAAAGGAGCATGGAAAAATTGACTCCTGCTTTGGCACCCAACGTATGCCAAGCCCAGGTTCGCGTATTGATGTCGATCAGTTTGTACTCTCTGGTCTTTTCGTCGAACATGAACTCTACTTCCGAAAGCCCGTAATAATCCATTTTTTTTAAAACTTTTGTGGCCATTTCTTCCAGTTCGGGGATATTGCAGGTGATGGCATAGGTTGTTGCCGTGCCAAAATCCATGGGGTGTTGGCGTAACCGCCTTGCCATGATTTTCCCCCGGACTTCCCCGTCGCTGAAAAAGGAGCAGAAGGAATAAAGGTTTCTGGTCCCGCCCTGAATCAGTTCCTGGACCATAATCTCCGACTTGTCGATAATACTCGCCATAAAGCGGTAGTGTTTGACAAGTTCATCCCGATTGTTTGCCCGTAAGGCTTTTGCTTTAATAACGGAAAAAAAATTGGCGATTATGGAAGGCTTGAGGATGACAGGGAAATCAAAGGACAGGTGGTAAAGATCTTCTTCTCTTTCGGGATAGAGGGTGTCGGGAACCGGGACCCCGATCTCCTGCCCCAGCATATGGGTGTTCTTTTTGTCGTACGCATATTTGATGATATCCCACGGAGGCGTCGGAACAAGGTAATTGGGGGTTAATTTGTCCCTGTACTGAGAAAGTATGCGCACGGCGATATCACTGGTGGGGAATAGTACCGGTTTTCGTAGGTTTTCTTTTGCCGCCAATTCGGTCAGGAAATCGATAAATTTCTCCGGGTTACTGTATGCAGGGGATTTGCAGACCCTGTCAACATATCTCGAAAATTTGCTGATGCAAAAAAGCGGGTCTACGACAATGGTTCTCACTCCCAGCCCGGAAAGGTTGCGGGCGATCCCTAATCCCTGAAAGTCTCCACCGATGATGACAGCATCTTGATTTATGTCGGGCATGGATCTTTCTCACTTTGTGTAAGGTCAGTGCAGGTCGGTTATGTGAAAATCCCGGTCAGTTATTTCTTCCCGGGATCGGCTGCGTCTGCTTTCGGGATTTCCCGGAGGAACCGTGCGGGGTTCCCCACTACAATCACATTGTGCGGAACATCTTTCGTGACCACGCTCCCCGCCCCAACGATTGAGTTTTCACCTATGGTGACATTGCTGAGTATTGTCGCCCCGGAACCTATGGAAGCCCCTTTCTTTACAATGGTCCGTTCGACGTGCCAGTCTTCTTCAGTCTGCAGCTTCCCACCAGGAATCGTTGCTCGCGGAAACGTATCATTGATGAACGTAACCCCGTGTCCGACAAATACGTCGTCTTCGACATGCACGCCTTCACAGATGAAGGTATGGCTGGAAATCTTGCAGTTTTTGCCGATAGTGGCATTTTTCTGTATTTCTACGAAAGAGCCGATTTTGGTATTATCGCCGATACTGCACCCATATAAGTTAATGAATTTGGACAGTTTGACATTTTGGCCTAAAGAGACATCTTCTGCTACGCAGGCATACTTTTCCACGATGGCAACCCCCCTTCCTGCACCGCTTGGGGCCATCTGTCTCCACATGTATTGTTAAGACAGATGACGCATCCTCCCGTCTTCAGAGACTCAATAATTGTCTCAATCATTCTGACAACTCTCAATCCTGCAATCCCGTCATTGATCGGTATCAGGTTATTCTCTATGCAATCTACAAAGTATCGTGTCTCGGTTTTCAGTGCCTCGTCCTGTTCCAACCTCGGCACCCAGACGTCGCCGGAACGATAATTGATACGTGCATGATAGGATTCCTCCTTGGTTTCTACCTCCACGCCCCGATCATAAATCTTCAATTTCTCGTCGGCTACCAGGTCGTTCCACACCAGCATCTTTTTCTGACCGCCTATCATGGTCATCCTTATTTTGACAGGCGAGAGCCAGTTGATGCTGATATGTGCTATGAGATTGTCCGGATAGAAAATGCTGACATAAGCCACATCCTCGAATCCGTTGATGTGGGCCGTTCCCGTCGCGGCAATCGCTATCGGATTGAGACCGATAAGGTAGTCCATGATGGATAAGTCGTGGGGAGCAAGGTCCCAGACGACATTAGAGTCCTTCTGCAGGAGTCCAAGATTTATCCTGATTGAGTCGAAATAAAACAGCTTTCCCATTACCCCTTCATTGATAAGCTGTTTGATCTTTCTAACTGCTCCGCAGAAGAGAAACGTATGGTCAACCATGATCTTGAGATTTTTTTTATCCGCCAGTTCGATCAATTCTTCTGCATGCCGACTCGACGTAGTGAAGGGTTTTTCGACAAAGATATGCTTGCCGTTATTCAGCGCTTTTAGGGCGAGTGCGTAATGTGTTGAGACTGGTGTGACAATGGCGATGGCATCGATTTCGGGAGAGTTGATCACTTCATTGTCGTCAAGAGTGGTTCTGACCCCAGGGTGGGACAATTGTGCCCGCTTCAGAGCCGCTTGGCTCCTGTCGGAAATGAGCGTAACTGTAGCTCCCTCAGTATTGCCAAAGTTTCTTACAATATTCGGGCCCCAATAACCGTATCCTATAACGCCGATGTGTATCATGAAACACCTTCCTCCCTGGTGGCTGATCATCATGCGGAATGCAATGATAATCAGTACAGCGCTACGTTGATGAGGTGCTGACTTTTGCGGGAAGGTGGCTGTTCAAGTCCGGTTCCCTAATATGCTCCTTTCCCTCTGATAACTGTGAATGGCGTGAGGAGAAGAATTTTGAAGTCAAGCCAAAGTGACCATTCCTGAATATATTTGAGATCAAGGCGCACCATTTCATCAAATGTCGTAACGCTTCTTCCGGTTACCTGCCAGAGTCCGGTGATGCCGGGTTTTACCTGCAGTAACCTGTCTCTGTGCCAGATATCGTAATTTTCAAACTCATATGGAATTGCCGGTCTTGGCCCCACGAGGGACATTTCCCCTTTGATAACATTCAGTAACTGAGGCAGTTCATCAAGACTGGTTTTTCGTAAAAAAGCACCAAATGGAGTGATTCTCGGGTCGTTCTGTATTTTGTAAACAGGACTGTCCCCATCATTTGTTTCATCGCTTGCTTTGTTTTCAGTGATAAGCTTTTTAATATATTCTCTATGAATAGTATCATCGCTATTAACGTGCATTGACCGAAATTTCAGAAAAATAAACTTTTCGCCGAACTGACCAAGTCTTTCCTGGCGAAACAGAACCGGCCCTTTCGATGTAACTAATATGAGTATCGATATGAAAAAGAATACGGGCGACAATATTAGAATTGCCAAGATGCTGCCCATGAAATCTATGATTCTTTTGATGAAATATCCGCCCCTCTTTTTCTGGTAATCAAGGGTAATATTCGGGTAGAGAGTCGGTTCGAAAAGATTTGCTTTCTCAGGAGTCTCATCATATTTCTCAGGGAAAAAATGGAACTCTATCGTTAGCTTTTTCATAATTTCAGGGGGAATGATCCCTGATAGATATCTGTTAATTTTACATGATATTACTTCTCGTGCCTCCTTGGTATCAATACGATCAATTTCAGTGAATATCATTCCGATCTTGGTTCCAAATTCATACCATCCGCATAAATCTGTTTCTCTTTTTGACTGTAACAATGCCGGCTCAATGCTTTTAATAAATTCTGTGAAATTGCCAGCAGACTGTAGGGTACTAATGTCAATCAGCGTCAACAAAAAAGGGTTCTCTGATCGCTCAGTTCTTTTTCGTTCCCAATTCAGAATAGAACGAAAGGTTTGTTCTTCGCAGATTTCATGTTGAAAATCCATTGTGTGGTACCTTGAACCGCAGCTTGGCGGCTATTTTTCTAGCGAGGTCCGGAGACGTCTTTTGCAGTGCTCTTATCCGCAATGCACGTACGCAATCTGCCAAATTTCGTAGCCGCTGCTTACAGCTTCTGGTAAATGCTTTCAGGGATGTAGAAGCGTCTCTTGTTGAAAACCATTCCAAGGATGTTTCCACCACTGTTTTCGATCTTTTCTTTCAGGTTTTCAATAATTTGCCAGCGGGTTTTTTCAGCCTCAACGACCAGAACCACTCCATCCACTCTGCGCGAGATTTCGATTCCGTCGGGAGAGCTGGATGCGGAACTAGAGTCGATGAGAACCAGATCATACTTTTCTCGTAACGAATCCCAGAATTCCACTATTTTGGGTGAATAAAAATTCAATGGTTCATAACCGCGAGACAGGTCTGTTGGGCACATCTCAAGATCCATTTCATTCCGCCACACATTTTTGTTTTTCGCATATTCCTCCTGCTGTACAGCGTCCCCGCTGTATTCGGGTGTGATGTGCAGGAAAACACACTGTTGCTGAGAATCATGACTGGAATCCAGCAGGACGACAAATTTGCCCATCTTTCTGGCTGCGATTCTGGCGAATTCGCGAACAATGGTCGAGGTGCCTTCGCCGTCCTTTGCGCTAAGGAACAGAATTACCTTTTTTTCCAGATCAGGGAGACGTGCCTCTATGTTTTGATAAAGCGTAATCATCTCATTTTCGAAATCCCTCGGGGCTATGGAGTGCAAAACACCGGTAGCAGTGGTCTGGGGCAGTTCGCTCTTTGTCGTAGCCAGCTCCTGTGCTTCTTTCTGGGCATTCTCCAATGCCTCATAGATCTTACTCATATAACCTCCTGCGCACATTTTTACCTGTGGGAAACAGTATATGATCTCCAACCATGATTATGTTGGCATCATTGATACTGGAATTGCTTTCCATGACAAGTGTGAGAAGTTGCTTGTTGCTATATCCGTACACATCTGCTACGAGCCGCGACAGGGTATCACCCGCTTTCACGACTTTGATAACGGGACCGCTGCTTTGGGTATGGATACCGGTTTCCTCTGCCAGTGGTTTTTTTGGTATGCTGGTGGCAAGTTGAACGGCCGTATTGGTTTCTTCAGCTAACGGTTCTTTTGCTCTGCCAGCGGCAGGTTGAACGGCCGTATTGTCGGTTTTGTGTTCCAAGGTCAGCGGGACCGGACTTTTGTTTGCCAAGGCGGGAGGTTTGTTTCCCAAGGGTATTGTCAGTACTTTGTGGGTGAACAGTGAGTATGAATACAACACAGCCAGAATAAGCGCCAAGGAGGCTAGCGCTATTTTCAGGGCCTTTCCCTTTCCCTTCCCCTTTTTCTTTCCGGAAAAGTCAGATATGACTTCCTTTACGACACCTGCCGTTACACGTTTCTTTTGATAGCCCAGTGCCGTGATAAATGAATTTTCACAGAGGATATTGATAAGTCGTGGTATGCCGTGCGCTTCCTTAATTATTCTGCGCAAGGCCTCATCCGTAAAGAGTGCCGAATTTTCAGCGGAAGCTTTCTTTAGCCTGTGCATAATGTAGGCACGGCTTTCTTCTGCCGTCAGTGGACGAATAGTTGCTTTAACAGCAATCCGCTGTTTCAGCTGTCGTAATTCCTTCTGTTCGAGTATTTGCTCAAACTCAGGCTGGCCGCTGAAAACTATCTGAATAAGTTTATCCGTGGACGTCTCCAGATTAGAGAGCATCCGCATGTTTTCAAGGGTTTCCACCGGCATGTTCTGCGCTTCATCGATAATGAGAACGACGGTGATGCCTTTTTTGTATTCCTCGATCAGCACGTAATGGAGTTGGTTTACCATCTCGAAGGTGTCATCGGTAAGATCGATGATGTCCAATTCCTTGTTTATCGTTTTCAGAAGGCCCTGAAAGGAAACATTGGAATTGAAAATGTAGATCAGCTTCAGCTTGCTTCTATCGACATCCTCAAGATACGAGCGAACAATAGTGGTTTTGCCAACCCCGACTTCACCGGTTATCAGCACGAAACCTTTTTTGTGCCCAACGCCATAAATGATCGAGCCCAGCGCCTCTTTATGACTGGGACTCAAAAAGAGGAACTCCGGATCAGGTGTTATGTGGAAAGGCTCCTTTTTAAGATTGTAGAAGTTTGCGTACATTGTTCTCTTTTTTGTAGGGGATTGTGGCAAGCACCTGGAGATTGAGACGTTTTTCAGCAATCTCGGGTGATACCAGTCCCTGCGAGTTGCGTTCCGAGAATAGGGCATACCCTACACCGGAAAGTGCGCCAATGATGATTCCCAGCAAAATGTTCAGACGCTTATTGGGTTTGATCGGATTTGCCGGGACTTGTGCCGATTGAATTACGCTTATATTAGCCATCTTCAGTCGGTTCATGTCGTCTGAGATCCGGGCCTCTTCCATCTTTGCGTCGTAAACTTGATAATTTTTCTCATTGGTGGACAGGTCCCGCTTCAGGTTCTCCATCTCTTTCTCTTGGAGATCGAGCGCCTGAATTTCTCCGTCGAGTTGTGCCAGTTGAACTTTCAGCGTAGCGTATTTCGCTCTTTTCGCACTCAAATCAGCTTCGGTTATCACCTGGTCCCGCTTGGTATCTTGATACACGACATTTCCTGTCATCACCTTTTTGGAGATGTCCGCCTCCTGGTCCCGGAGAAAATTCTTTACAATCTGTATCTGCTTGGCGTTTTCAACGACCAGCCGGTTGTTGGGCGTATACTTCCGCAGCAGCTCCTGCTTGCCGACTTCCAGGGCCAGGAGTCTGGACTGTGCATCAACGATGATTTTGTCCCTTTCCGTTCCCGTATAGAGTGCATTGGTACTCGTCAGTGCTTTTGTGTTGGCCGTTAGACTGCCAAGTCTTTTTTGCAGCTCATCGATACTGTTGCGGGCACTCATCAGCTCGCTTGAAAGGTCGGTCCGCTGTTTCAGTAACAGACTTCTCTGTTCATCCAGGGAATAAACCCGATTCTTCTGCTTGAAATCCTGCATTTTGGTCTCAGATTCCTGCAGTTTCTTGCGAAAGTCTGACACTTGGCTTTCAAGGAAAGGGGACTGGGGCGTACTGAAAACCTGCAGATGTTTCACCTCGTATTTTTCAACGAGGGAATTCACTACCTTCGCGGCAATCTGAGGATTGTTGTGATCGAAGGATACGTTGATGACACTGGAATCTTTCACGTCATCCACAGACAGGTTTTTTTCGAACCGATCTATCGCTGCATCAAGCGGGTGTTTAGACGAACTTTTTGCCAGATCCGGGTATATTTGCTTGAGCGTGACAGCTTCGATGACCTTTTTAGCAAGATCAGGACTCTTCAGTATTTGAATCTCTGAATTTATTATCCCTTCCTGCTTCAGGGACATGATCGGTGAAGACGAACCCACCTCTGTCTGGTTCATATATTCTCTGCCGTATTTAACGAGCAAAGATGACTTTGCTTCGTAAACCGGAGCGGCAAGGAAAGTGGTTATCGTCACCATAATTACGACGATTGAGAAAATGGTTAGTATCTTGGCTCGGTGCTTGAACAAGACAGTAAGTAAGCTTCTCAAGTTTTCTTTCTGATGTAACTGTTTTTTATAAGGGATCATTTCCATATTGATTCTCGACTCCTTCAATTTACGTGAATTGATAGGACTGGACGAGCCGATAGAAATTTATACTGTCGACTTTGTTAAAACCCAACGCCGTAAGTCACACCGAATGGGATAGGAATATTCTTACGAATATACTGATCGATAAACAGGTTAATGTTGGCGATCGTTGATTTCGGCACATATACTACGTCGTAGGGGGCGAGCAGGATGTTTTTACTATTGTCGGCAGCATTTCTTATGTCGTCAAGATTTACTGCTATCGCTTCAGGTTTGTTATCTTGCGTCTTGCGGATGATAAGAATCTGACTTGTTTTGGCGGTGTCTTTTAAGCCTCCCGCTTCAGCGATAGACTGCAGAACTGTCAGTGGCCCAAGCAGTGCTACCATTCCTGGCTTGTTCACTTCTCCATCAACGTAGACTCGCTGAGAACTGAAAGATCTGACAATAACAGTAATTCCGGGGTTGGCAAGCTCTTTCTCGTAATTCTTTTCCAGTGACTTCGTGAGTTGGGCAGGGGTCAGGCCAGCTGCCTGTATATCCGATGCCAACTGCAGAGAAATTCGACCATCGGGGCGAACTACTACCAAGTCGTTCAATTCGGGATTGTAAAAGAACTTGACATCCAACTGGTCTCCCGGCTGAATCAGATATTCTTTCATGGGAGTGGCAGTGGCTACAGCCTTCATGTGCTCAGTTGGCACGATGTTGTGTGTTGTACAGGCCGTCATGAATAGGGAAATCATTAGAAACTTAACAATTTTGATGGACATTATCCCCTCCTAGTCTTACTAACCGCGATTTCTTTTTGATGATTATAGTGCAAGTGTAACGCAGGGAAAATACTTGTCAAATTAAGAGAACGCTCATGTTTGTGGCTGACATGATGGGCAAGAGTTAGTGTCCCGGTTTTTACCTCTGCCTGGTGCTGATTCTGTTTCTTCCACGATTCCATAGAATGGGATGGTTGATTTCCGGGCAACTGAAGGGGACGTTATCCGAGGGAGCCGGAAAAATACGGAAATATGTACGTTGTTGGGAGGCTGTCACATAGTGAGGGTGCCGAGATAAGAAATGATTCCGGTTATTCACCGTATGAGTATGCGTACGCGGGCGGCATTAACCGCAGATGGACAGGGTGTGGATGGAGAAGTCGTGCGGGTGTGAAAGGCCGGTTCGACTGTGAAATTACCTGGTTAGCTGCAATCCTTCTCCAGCGAGTCATTTGGCCCTTTGCGAAGAATATTGTAAGCCAGATTCGTGAACAGGCTGCGCGGGTTCGCTTTGATACGGGAGAAAATGGAAGACCAGGAGTAGGCTTCCTGACGAGCTTCCAGCCAGCCCTGATAGAGCCGTTCCGGAGTCATCAATTTTGGCCGGTATACGACTTCCGCGTGATTATAGCGACTCCAGTCCTTGTGGAGAAGACGACTCTGTTCGTCAAATTGTTTGAAGAGGGCTGTGCCGGGATAGGGGGTCAACAGGTGGAACGTGGGAAGACTCGGTGCGGCTTTCTGGAGAAAACGGAGGGTTTGTTCGAAGATGCTCTCGTCGTGGTCATCGAAACCGAAGATGATGGAAGCCTCCACGACAATTCCGGCATCGCGGATCCGTTTTATCAGGTCGACCTGGGTTGAGCCATTGGCGGTTTTCGGATGGTTTGCATATTGTCCGGTCACCGATTCAATTCCGACAAAAATGCCGATGCAACCGGATTCCGCTACCAGTTGAACCAGTTCGGGATCTTCGGCAAAACGCAGGTTTGCCTGGCCACCCCAGCGGAGACCGCGTCCTTTCATTCGTTGAAGAATCGGTTTTGCTTTTTCGGGGTCCCCAAGGATATTGTCGTCGAGAAACACGGTAAGCTTTTTATCGAAGGAGCTGAGTTCCTCCTCAATGTCAGCGGGGTCCCGGTAGCGGAAGCTGTTGCCGAAGTACGGGGTGACGATGCAGAAGGGGCAGTCGTAGGGACAACCGCGGCTGGCCTGCAGTGTTTGGGTGGTGAGATATCTCTTGCCGTCAAAGATCTCCCGACGGGCCCACGGGACGGTCAGCAGCTTCCCGTCGGGAAGCGGTGCCCGATAGGTTCGCTGGAGTCTTCCATGCAAGAGGTCCTCCAGGAGATTTTCCCAGACCGGTTCTGCTTCGCCGATCACAACGGCGTCGGCATGTTCGAGGGCCTCATCCGGGAGTACCGTCGGATGTATCCCTCCCAGAACCACCGGGATGCCTCGCTTGCGGAATGAGTCGGCAATCTCGTATGCACGCGTGGCCTGGTGGGTCATGGCGGTAATGCCGACCAGGGTGAAGTTTCCGTCAACGGGCACGGTGTCGTGAAGTTCGTCCGCCAGGGTTACTTTCCAGCTGAGGGGGGTTGCGGCAGCCACCTGTTTCAGGGAAAGGGAGGGCAATTGAAAATAACGTGCCCAGCCGAGCTTGTGGGTGGATGGGTATACCAGCAGCAGATGTGGTAGCGCTAAAGATTCAGTCATGGGCGTCCTGTTTTACCGCATACGGTAGTTTTGGATTGCTGTTGTGCTTCACGGTAGGCATGGGTGGCTGCGTACTCGCGGAGATACGTTTCCGGTTTCATCATGGCCTGGGTACGGCGCAGTACTTTGATCATGTAGGGAATCTGCCGCAGTTTCACCTGGCGCAGCCAGTCCAGCAGCTTCTTATCCCCAGATGTATTCAGGATAGAGCGCCGCCAGGTTTCCGCATAGAGCTCAGAGAAGCGCCTGGCACCAAGGTGTGGCTCCCAGAGCAGGTGGTGCATGTCGAAATCAGCCCACGGCAGATCTTTCAAACGTTCTTGGTTCTCCAGGTAGGTTTCGGTACCGGGCAGGGGAGTCAGGAGTGTAAATCCCGAACGTTGTAGGCGATGTGTTGCGACGAAATCCCACAATTCCCGGAAATCCTCTTCCCGCCATTGTGGGTCGATGAGAAAATTACCGTTGATGCCGTAGCGGTGCGAGCGGGCGACATCAACCGCGGCTAGGCTTTCGCGAATGCCGGCATCTTTCGTGATATCCGAGAGCGCCCGTTCGCTGGCAAACTCGAAACCGAGAAAGATGTCGAAATCCCGGGCAATCGGACGCCAGGCTTCGAGGAGTTCGGCATTACGCGAAATGAGGTCGGTCCGGCTCTGGACAAGTATCCATCTCTTACGGATGCCCCTATTTCTTAGAGCTTTGGCCAGTTCCAGACTGCGGGGAGGATTGTTCCAGAACAGGTCATCGGCGACGAAGATGGAATCGCCGGTGGTCGCGAAGTCTTCCACCACCGCAGCGATGCTTCGTTCCCGGTAGTTGCGGTCATAGACCTGCCAAATTGAGCAAAAAGAGCAGCGGAACGGGCAGCCACGCGATGTTTCGATCAGCCAGACCGGCTTGAAAAGCAGGCAATGGTAACCGGAGCGGTGTCGGGCTACCAGGTCCCGGGCAGGCAGGGGTACAAGGTCGAGGCAGGTCCGGTCTTTTGGAACGTCGTTGGTCACCCAGCCATCTGCTGTTCTGAACCGCAGAGCGGGAACCTCCGAGAGCGGTATGCCCTTCTCAAGAGCAGTAACCAGCTTAGGGACAAGCTCTTCTCCATCATCGAGCAGAATTGCATCGAGGACATCCTGTTCGAGCGGCTCACTGAAGGCCATCGCCGCGTGCCCACCGACCAAGATGAAGGCTTCGGGTGATGCCTCGCGAACTTCGCGGGCCGTTTCCAGAACACGGTCATATTCCAGTGCATGAAGGCAGGAGATGCCAACGATTCGTGGTCGGCTGTGCCGGACCCAGGTTGAGGCGCTTGGGCGGAAACGGAGGTCGGCAATGGTGACGTCATGACCGAGCGGGAGCAGGGCCGCGGCAATGTATTCGAGTCCGAGTGGCTCTACCCGGAAAAAGGGGCCGAGTCCGAACTGCTCATTTCCGGGATTGGGGCGCAGGAAGAGAATATTCATTGGTGGTATCCGTTTATGCCGGAAAGAATTTCCGACTGGTGACAATCAGTGTAAGAAATCAGTCGAAACGGTTGATACTTGAGAGTCCTTCGAGTATTTTGTGACGATACGAACAACTTTTGCCGAGTCTTGGCCAGAATTTTCACTACTAGTGTCCCGTGCGGTTAATTCAATCCTTGAAATTCCGGTTCTTTTGCCCTCTGGCTACGTTGTGGCTCCTCGACAGAGCCCCGCTATGCCTGTGTCGCCTCGCCTTGCCAGAGACCAAAATCCCACGGAATTACTGCTGCTAACTAACCGCACGGGACACTAGGCCGAAAGTGCTTCCAGTTCCTCCCAGCGTGCATACGCTTCCTCCAACTCGTTTTCAACAGTATGGAGTTGTGCCGTGGACTGCGCAACGTCCGTTCCGGCGTTCCGGTAAAATTCCGGATCGGCGAGCTTTTCGTGCAGTGCCGCCAATTCTGCTTCCAGTGTTGCGATGCGATCTGGCAGCGCTTCCAGTTCCCGTTGTTCCTTGAAGGACAGCTTGCGTGGCTTGTCCTGATTGCTGCGGGATTTTTCCTTTGGTGGAGCAGGCGTCTTTACCGGAGTGGCAGCCAAGAGTTCCGGTGTCGCTTGCCGCAGCCAGTCATCATAGCCTCCCACATACTCGTGGATCCTGCCGGAATCTCCGAGGACCAGAGTGCTGGTAACGACATTGTTGAGGAATTCCCGGTCATGACTCACCAGCAGCAGTGTTCCGGTATACTCTCCGAGCAGCTCTTCCAGGAGATCAAGGGTTTCGGCATCCAAGTCATTGGTCGGTTCGTCCATGACCAGAACATTGGAGGGTTTGGTAAAGAGCTTGGCCAGGAGAAGACGGTTTCTTTCGCCGCCCGACAGGATCCGTACCGGGCTTCGGGCTCTTTCCGGAGAAAAGAGAAAATCCTGGAGGTAGCCGATGATATGACGCGGCCTGCCGTTGATCAGTACGGTGTCGTTTCCTTCCCCCACGTTTTCCTGGACAGTCTTGTCCGGATCCAACTGTTCGCGAAGCTGGTCAAAATAAAGGACTTCCCGGCGGGTGCCGAGGCGTATTTCGCCGTTTTGGGGCTCCAGTTCGCCCAGAAGCAGTTTAAGAAGGGTGGTTTTGCCCGAGCCGTTGGGACCGATAATGCCGATCCGGTCACCCCGCATGATGGTGGTGGAGAGATTGCTGATGATCGGATTGCCGCCGTAGCTGAAGGAAACCGCTTCTGCTTCCACCACCAGGTTGCCGGAGCGTTCGGCTTCCTGCAGTTGCATTTTTACCGAGCCGATTCTTTCCCTTCTGTTCCGCCGTTCTTCCCGCAGCTTTTTCAGTGCCCTGACACGACCTTCATTTCGAGTTCTGCGTGCCTTGATGCCTTGGCGTATCCATGCCTCTTCCTGGGCCAGTTTCTTGTCAAACAGGGCCTGCCGGGCAATTTCCGCTTCGAGCAGCGCCTCACGGCGCTCGACAAAGGTATCGTAGTCACAGGAAAAAACATACAGTCTGCCCTTGTCCAGTTCCGCGACCCGGTTTGCCGTTTTCCGGGCAAAGGCGCGGTCATGGGTTACGAAGACGAAGGTTTTCACTTCCTTGAGAAGAAATTCTTCCAGCCAGATTATGGTATCGATGTCCAGGTGGTTGGTCGGTTCGTCCAGGACGAGGATGTCCGGCTGAGATACCAGCGCACGGGCCAGGAGTGCACGGCGTTTTGTTCCGCCGGACAGATGGCTGAATTCAGCCTCCGGATCGAGGTCCAGTCGACCGATGACACGCTCCACTTCCTGATGCAGGCTCCAGCCTCCGGAGTCTTCGAGGGACTTGTGCAGCTGTTCAAGGGTTTTTAGGAGTTCGTCGCTTTTTTCCGTGGCAAGGCGGATGCTTACATGATGATAGCCGGCCAGAAGCTCCGCTGCATCTCCCATTCCACCGGCCACCACATCGAAGACCGAACCGCCCAGATTTGGCGGGGATTCCTGGGTAACGACTGCCGTTCTCAGTCCCTGTTGGCGGATGATTTCTCCGTTGTCGGGAGGAAGATCGCCGGAGAGTATTTTCAGCAGGGTGGATTTGCCGGTTCCGTTCCGTCCCAGCAGGCAAAGACGGTCTCCTTCCTCAATCTGCAGGTCAACCCCTTCAAGAAGCGGAGGGCCTCCGAATGCCATCTGAATAGTGCGAAGTGTTAGTAATGACACAAAAGTCCTCTGGTTGAATTTGCCGACAGGAAAGCATCTTCGCCTATTTGCAGCCGTCCGTCAAGCTCCGCTCGGTTCTACGGGATAGGGATTTCGGGGGTCTGCCTTGAGACGCATATCAAGGATGTCGAGAAGCAGGTGGGCCGCAGCCATTGGGGGAAACTTCAGGAGGTTGCGATGCAATTCAGGCAATCCGCCCGGAACACCCTTGACCAGGTAATCCAGAGCCTCTTGCTGGTCGTCAAGCTTGGAAAGTCGGGCCAATTCATGCTCGGTCCGGCAGTGTGTCAATGGAATTCCATTGGCGAGGCCCCAGACCATAAGCTGAAAAACCGGCAGAATCTCGGGATATTCACTTTGACCGGCTGCCTTGAGCTTGAGGGAAGCCACCAGGTTCAGTGGCAGAAGACGCAGGTGGTTCAATTTGTTTCTCGGCATCTCTCGTATCCTAATGCGAATGAAGTTGCAACCAGGTGGTTACCGACGTCTGCCACTTCCAAAGATCGATCCCAGTATCCCTCGGATGATCTGCCGTCCAACCTGGCTGCCGATGGCATGGGCGGCACTTTTTGCAAAAGCTCCCAGCAGGTCGGCTGTCCCGGAGCGTTCTGTCGCAGATGGGCGTCCTGGTGAAGGAGACGGTGCTTCCCTTGCCGACTGTTCGGCCTTTAGTTTCAATTTTTCATAGGCCGATTCCCGGTCAACGGCATTTTCATAGGTGCCAAAAAGGAGCGAGCTCTGCACGACCTGGGAAATTTCGCCAGCCGTGAGCAGGCTAAGGCTGCTGCGGGGTGGGGCGATCTTGGCCCGGTCGACCATGGCGGGAATTCCCTTGTCATCAAGAAGCGAGACCAGAGCTTCGCCAACCCCCAGTTCCAGGATAACACTCTCCGTATCGATGTTCGGATTGATTCGGAAGGTCTGCGCGGCAGCCCGGACAGCCTTCTGGTCGCGAGGGGTAAAGGCTCGCAGGGCGTGCTGCACCCGGTTGCCCAGTTGGCCGAGTACGGCATCGGGGATGTCCAGAGGGTTTTGGGTGACGAAGAAGACTCCGACCCCTTTGGAGCGAATCAGGCGTACCACCTGTTCGATCTTTTCTTCCAGCGCCGGGGAAAGGTCTTCGAAAAGCAGGTGTGCCTCGTCGAAGAAAAATACGATTCTCGGTTTCTCCGGATCGCCGACTTCGGGAAGCTGTTCGAAGAGCTCTGCCAGCAACCAGAGTAGAAAGGTGGCATAGACTTTGGGTGACTGCATGAGCCGCTCGGCGGAGAGAATGTTGACAGTACCCCGGCCTTCGCTGTCCGTTTGTAGAAAGTCCATGATGTCAAGGGCCGGTTCGCCAAAGAGAAGCTCCCCGCCCTGTTCCTCGAGCACCAGCAGATTACGCTGAATCGCACCGATGCTGGCAGGGGAAATGTTGCCGTACTCGGTCTTGAATTGCGCCGCGTTGTCACCCACGTGTCGTACCATTGCCCGCAGGTCTTTCAGGTCCAGCAGCAGGAGGCCACTGTCATCGGCGATCTTGAAGACCAGGCTGAGGATGCTGCTCTGTGTTTCATTCAGGGAAAGTATGCGTGAAAGGAGCAGCGGCCCCATTTCGGACGCCGTTGCCCTGATCGGATGGCCACGGTCGCCGAAGATGTCCCAGAACACAACGGGAAATCCGCAATACGAGAAGTCATCCAGGTTCAGGTCCTTGGCTCGTTCCGCCACCTTTGGATTGTCTCCACCCGATTTCACCATGCCGGAGAGGTCACCCTTGATGTCCGCCATGAAAACCGGCACTCCCATGGAACTGAACTGTTCGGCCAGGACCCGCAGGGTCACCGTTTTTCCGGTGCCGGTGGCACCGGCGATGAGACCATGACGGTTCGCCATGCGAGATGAAAGGAAAAGCTCTGCGCTGCCCTTGCCAACAAGTATTCTTGGTGTTTGCCTGGACATGGACCCTCCAAAAGGTTGCGGCTGTCAGGTTTTTCGTAAAACACGACTCGTGACTGTTCAGCATACTCTGAACAATTGCTACGCCTGTCATCCCCGAGTGACTCTATCAGAGATCCATTGTTTTGTATCGCGGGTTCCCGATTACAGCCTCGGGAAAGACAAATTCGAGTTTTGTTGGAATAGGTACCGATATTCTCTGATTTTTTAGGCTGCTCGTCAACCCTCATTCTGCAATGCAAAATCAACAGTTGTGCGGAGAAAAAGAAAAAGCCCGCAAGGCGGGCTTTCCTGGTGGCTAAAGTCGATATGCCTTACTGTTCGGTGAGCCAGGTGTCAATTCTCTGTAGCTCTTCCCCCCAACCCTGGTCCAGGCGTGCCGAAAGAAAAGTCGTGAAAAGACTGTCAAACATCTGCAGGCCTACTTCCATTACATACATTTTTTCGAAAAAGAGGGCCTCCTTTTCGCTGATTTCGTCAACGCCCGAGTCCCGTTCTTCTTGGACCTTCGGTGTTTTGTACGAGGCAAACTGAAACATCTCGCCTTTCAGCGTCATCTTCCAGATGTGTTCGCCCTTCTCCAGGTAGAGAGTGGCCTCGGTGATCATCTTGCCGTTGCTGAGAGCCAGGCGGACCTCACCGAACCGGTCCTGGGGACCGGAAATGGTGATTTTCTGGGCGCCGTCATCACCAGCTCCGCAGAGAACCAGGCGATCGTTGACATAGGCGGTAAAAGGCTCTCGTTCGTTGGCCGGCCCGGGCCTGACTATCTTGTACTCCCCGGATTCGTTCAAGGTCCGGTACGTCAGCCAGAGGAAAAAGTCTGTTCCGATCCAGGCGTTACTGCGGATCAGGTCGAGAACGGCTTCCGAGCCGGCTTTGTTGGCCTTCTGCAGTGTTTCGCAGAGTTCGGGTGGAATAACATCCGTGGCCCGGGCATAGGGGTGAATGGCGATGAGTCGAAAATCTTCAAAGGTTTTTTTGAACAGGTTGTCAAACTGTTCAACGGTTTTTGCACTGACCGATGCGAGGGAAAGAGTGTTGCTCCGGGTATCCCATACCGCATCGCAGGTTGATGGGACGGGCAGGGTCCTGGCGAGCAGGGAGATGCGAACGGACTCTTTCAGTTCCTCTCTCTTTTGTTTCGGCACCCGGGTAAAGCCCGGGTTGTCGAAGAGAAATTCCTCCTCGGCAACTTTCTGGTAAGCTTTTAGCAATGCTGCCGGAATGCTTCGCTTGTCCTGGCGCAGGGTGAAGAAAAGGTAATTGTCGCGCCAGAAAGCTGACGGGACACTGAAGTCGTTTTTGCGATGGTCATCCGGCGTAACCCAGCCAATGGAGAGTTCCTCCGTTCCCTGGTCGATGGGGATAAAGCCGTTTTTCGTCAGTCGCTCGGAAACCCATGCAAAGGTATCCATATCGGGGATTTCCCCGACTACCTTGAATTGACAGATGCTGACCGTGTTCGAGAGAATTCCCATAGTGTACTCCTTCCTGATGCTCAAAAAGTCACATGGATACACCCTTTTGACAGATTGGGCAAGTAAATTCTGGGCACAAAAAAAGCCCGCTGAACGGACTTTTTTTGTGGAGATGAGCTGTAAAGCTCCCAACTGAAGGCGTTGGAAGTGATTGCTTTATTTCGCGAGAGGGCAGTTGCCGCTTCTGGGTTGTTTTGCAGGGGGACCCATCCGGGTCTCACACTGTTTCTGCTGTTCCGGGGTCAGGATCGGTGTAACTTTTTCGTGCAATTGGACGCGCAGTTCCTGCATTTTCGCACGACGCTGATCTCTGGTCAGGGTCGTGTCTGCTTGTAGAGCCTGCTTCTGCTTGTAGTTCTCCTCAAGGATCGGCTTGATCTTGGCCTGTTGCTCAGCGGAGAGTCCCAGACATGCGGTCATTTTGGCAAGGTGTTTACTCGGATCCATGCGGAAATGTTTTCCATGATGGCCCCAGTTCTCATGGCCTTTTCTACCTTTGCAGTGGTGGCCGGTTTTCGTCCACATGGCGGCAATTTTGCTGTTCTGTTCCGGGGTCAGGATCGGTTTGAGCTGGTCATGAAGTTTTGTCCGCAGTTCCTGCATTTTTGCCCGACGCTGGTCTCTGGTGAGGTTTTTGTCGGCGTGTACGGCCTGCATTCCCTTGAGTTTTTCCTCAAGGATCGGCTTGATCTTCACCTGCTGTTCCTCGGAAAGCCCGAGAAACCTGGTCATCTTCGCCAGGTGGGTATCCGCATTCATCCCTTTACCCGCGACACATCCGCAAGGCATGTTTCCTCTGCTCGGGCCAGCAGGGGCCACATCAGCAGGTGCGGCCTGCGCCAGACCCGCACAGGTCAGCAGGACTGCGACAGCTGCGAATGCCATTTTTACTTTTTTCATCATAGTGTTTCTCCTTTCAGCGATGCTCTGTTTTTGTTGGGGCGTTCTGGCTGATATCCACAAGTAACGAAAGCGATCGGGATCGGTTGACAGGAGAACAATTCTTTCTCAGTGAAAACCTGCCGTACTGTGGTGCTTCGGTTTCTTCAGCAGGAGGAGAAAAGGTATTATGGCGAGAAAAGCGATCCCGATAATCCAGAAAATATGGTTGTAGGCAAGCATGCCGGATTGCCTCTGAACGGTACCGTACAGCATTGCCAGGGCTGTTTTCTTGGCGGTGACGGTATCGATGCCTCTGGCCACAGCTGCCTGCTGGAGTTCCGCCAGGCGCTGTTGAGCTATCGGGTCGAAAGGGTTTACGTGGCCGGAGAGATCGGTCTGGTAGAACTGGGAAAAGCGTGAGAGCAGGGTGGCTGCCGTGGCAATGCCGACACTGCCGCCGATGTTTCTGAGCAGGTTGAAGATTCCGGTGGCATTACCCATTTCCACCTTTGAGATCGTGGAGAGCGTGACGGTCGTCAGTGGCACGAAGATCATGCCCAGTGCCACTCCGAGGAAGACGCGCGGCCAGACGAAATCCCAATAGGAGGCTTCCAGGGTGAATCCCTGCATGAGGAACATGGCATAGGCGCCGATGACCAGTCCTGTCAGGACTACCCAGCGCCCGTCGTAACGCTGAATGATTGCGCCGACAAAGGGCATGGTGATCAGGGTCGCAACTCCGCCGGGTGCCAGCACCATGCCGGCCATTGTTGCATTGTAGCCCATAAGAGTCTGTAAAAAGAGGGGAATCATGACTACGGAGCCGTAGAGGCAGAAGCCGACGATGAACATGATAAAATTGCCCGACGAGAACGAGATGTCCTTGAACAGTCGGAGGTTGACGATCGGGGTGGGATGCGAAAGTTCGACATAGAGCAGTAGCAGCAGGGAAAGTAGTGAAATTACAGCAAAGGCGATGATGAAGGAGGAGTTGAACCAATCATCCTGCTGTCCTTTGTCAAGTACCACCTGCAGGGAACCGAGGCCTATGGTCAGAAGGGCCAGTCCCCAGTAGTCGATCCTCATCTTCACCCGCTTCAGGTAGGATGGATCGAAGATAAAAAATTTCGCCATGATGACGGCGAAGATGCCGACCGGGATGTTTATGTAGAAGATCCAGCGCCAGTTCATGTTGTCGGTGATCCAGCCGCCGAGAGTGGGCCCGATGATCGGACCGAACATGGCACCGACGCCGAAGATGGCCATTGCCATCCCCTGCTGCCAGGGTGGGAATGTTTCCATCAGGATCGCCTGACTTATCGGAATCAGTGCACCACCGGCGGCTCCCTGCAGAACCCGGAAAAAAATGAGCGATCCCAGGGTCGGGGCTGCGCCGCAGAGAAAAGAGGAGACGGTGAAGATGGTGATGCAGGTGATGAGGAAACGTTTTCTGCCGAACAGGCGGGCAAACCAGCCGGTCATCGGGAGCACGACCGCATTGCTGACCAGATAGGAAGTGAGAACCCAGGTGACCTCATCGGTGCCGGCGTTGAGGCTGCCCTGCATGTGCGGGAGTGCCACGTTGGCAACCGAGGTGTCGACGATCTCCATAAAAGTGGGGATCATCACGGTGATGGTGATAAGCCACTTGTTGATATTTCGGGAGGTGTTTTCCATGGAGTCCGGATTGCAGGGACAATCACCTGCATGAAGCAATGATCAGGTAGGGGCGCGGCACGCCGCGCCCTGTTTTGTGTCATATGAAAGAAGGGCACGGCACGCCGTGCCCCTACAGAGGAATCTTTTTTCCGCTTAGCGGAACGGGTCTTTCAGAATATCGCCCAGTTTTCTCTCCGTGAGGATGGTCGGGACAACACTCATACCGACCCGCAGCAGGTGCTTCGGGTCGCTTGCCGCATCGATTAGAATCTTGACCGGGATCCTCTGGACGACTTTGACGTAGTTGCCGGTTGCATTTTCCGGCGGGAGCAGCGAGAAGGCTGCACCTGTTCCTGCCATGATGCTGTCAACTTTTCCGGTGAAGGTGGTGCCGGGGTAGGTGTCAACCCGGAACTCGACTTTCTGCCCTGGTCGGACGTA
Organism: uncultured delta proteobacterium; assembly: GCA_963748325.1. Taxonomy (GTDB): domain Bacteria; phylum Desulfobacterota; class Desulfuromonadia; order Geobacterales; family Geobacteraceae; genus RPRC01. Next base: position 777,714 of record CAVVIJ010000002.1, read on the forward strand.
GGTCAGCTGGCTTTCCTTGTAGTTTGCCGTTACCCATGCACCGTTCAGCTCGACAAGCGCCAAAAGTGGCTGGCCTGCCTGGATGTTGTTTCCCGGTTCCACGGACTTTTTCGTGATGAAACCGTCTGCCGGTGCATAAATTTTCGTATAGGACAGGTTTTGTTTCTTTTCTTCCAGCTCGGCGGTTTTTCTGGCAATCATGGCATCTTTTGCCCCTGTTCCGGTCAGGCCGAGAAGGGCAAGAGCGCGTTGCACCGAGCCTTTAGTTTCAGCCAGTTTTGCCGCGGCAACTTTTCTGGCGGTTTCCAATCGGTCAAGTTGCTCTTTTGCGATAACTTCCTTTTTGTAGAGCGCCTTTCCCCTCCGAAGGTCAAGCTCTGCCTGTTCCAGTCGAGCCTGGTCGGAATTGAGTGCCGCCCTGGCTGCATCTGCCTGGGCATAGGTGCTCGAAGTCTCGTTTTTGGCCATATTAAGTTGTGCGGCTGCGTCTCTGACCCTGAGCTGGTAGTCAACCTCGTCGAGTTCTACAAGCAGGTCGCCCTTTTTGACAAACTGGTTGTCCTTGACCATGACTTTCTGCACGTTGCCCGGTACTCGGGAGGAGATGGTATAGACGTGTGATTCAATAAAGGCATTATCAGTTTCCACATGGGTCTTGCTCTTGACCCAGAGCCGCAGTCCGAAAAGACATGCAGCGATAAACAGAATCAGCAGGATGAATGCTGCTCTTTTCCGTTTGCCATTCCCCGACTTTGTCGCAGGGGGGGTGTCGTCTGCTTTTGTGTTGTTGCCGGTGTTGTGTTCCTCTGCCATCAAATCCTCCGTGGAAATGGGTTATTCCAATTCCAAATCAAGGCGCTATCTTCGTTGGCTCGTCTTCGGTTCCTCAACGTACTACCTGTACGCCTTCGTCGCCTCAATCCTCACCGCCTTGATTTCATCCTTGTTTTGAAATTGGAATCACAGCTCCCCTTTAGCTTTTTTGATACGGGCTATGGCTACCTCGTAGTCGGATAGCGCCCGGAAATATTCGGCCCTGGTCTTCGTCAGCAGGGTCTGTGCATCGATAACATCTGTGGCCGTACCCACATGTTCCTGGTAGCGGTCCTTGTTGATTCGCAGGTTTTCTTCGCCCTGGGTAACGGCTGTTGCGGTCGTTTTGATCCGTTCGGCGGCAATAGTGGCGTCGTTGCTGGCGGTTTCGTACTCCAGGCGTATCTGGGATTCCAGCAACCGCAGCCGCTCTTCGTCCTGCATGCGTGTCTGTACTGCCTTTCGATAGCGGGATGTGGTGGCAAGGCCGTCGAAAAGATTGACCCTCAGTCCCACCGTTGCAGAGAGAATTGTCTGTTCCTGGACCTTGTTGTTCTGCACGTAATCCGCACCAAGTCTGGCGAACAGTTCGGGGAAGTAGAAGCTTCTGCTTTCCTTGATTGCCAGGTTGGCTGCTTCGATTCCTTTGGTAAGTGACTTGACTTCTGCTCGATTGGTCAGAGGAAATGTCTCTTCCTTGGGAGCCGGCGTGATCCCGGTTATGTCGACCTCTTCAAGGTTCGCTCGGTAGGATGCGGGTTGCCCGATCAGATAATTAAAATAGAGCCAACTATTTTGGAGTCGATTGTCCTGCAGAAGTCCCCGCTGTTTGCTGTCGGCAAGCTGGACTTCTGCCTGAAGCAGGTCGTTGCGGGTCACGACACCTTGCTCATACAGGTTTTTCGCCACATGCAGGTGGTCGGTCATCTGGACAATCTCTTCCTGAGCCGCTTCTAATAGTTTTTGGTATTCGAGGATACCGTAATAGGTTGTTACAACCTGAAGAAACACGTCCTTTGTGCGGGCGGTCTGGCTGAAGGCCGAGGCGTCGCGAAGGGCTTTGGCTTGTTGAAAACGTGCCGAAGTTCGACCAAAATCGTAAAGGGTCTGTTCCACCGAGACGGAGACGAATCCGTACTCCGGCTGCTGGGTTGCCACCGCCCTTCCCATGATGATCACGGATTGAGGATCCTGCTGGACCGTGTATCCTCCCTGGAGGTTTACCTGCGGCAAATAACCGCTTTTGGCGACGCCGATGTTTTCGTTGGCGATTTTTTCATCAAAGGCGGAAACTTTCAGTTCGTGGTTGGCTGTTTCAGCCTTTTTCAGGCATTCCTGAAGAGTCAGTGTCTCGGCTTCGGCCCTGGCAAGCAGGAGAAACGGGGCTAAAAGAACGAGAAAGTATATTTTTGGCATGAGTGTCTCCCTTGTTATCTGCGGAGTTTCTTAAGAATTTGACTGAGCGCTTCGATTTCCGAGGGCGAAAGTCCGGCGGTAAAGATATCTGTGACCTCTCCGGCAATGGACAGCAATTCTTCCTGCAGGGCGCTGCCCTTGTCTGTCAGGTGGATCAGAAAGGCCCTGCGGTCCTCGGGATTCGCTTCACGACGGACATATCCCTGCTTCTGCAAACGATCGATCAGGCCACCGATGGTCGTCCGGTCTATCTGGCATTTTTCGGAAAGCTCAACCTGGGAAAGGCCGTCCTGCTTCCAGAGAAAGGCCAGCAGACTGAATTGTTTTGGCGTGAGAGCATACTTTTCCAGCGGTGCTTTGAATAGTGCGTAGGCCCTCTGGTATGACTTGGCCAGTAAGAATCCGAGACTATTCTCAATATCGAACATCAGAACCTCCTCTTGAGGGGATGTTCGTCATTATACGGATTATCAGTATGCTGTCAATTCTCTTTCCTGAGACGTCTCACGGTACAATTTCCGGTAAAACGGTTGTCAAGAGCCCTGGGTACTGAGCCGATGCTTCTTTAGCAGCAAGAGCATCGGAATGATCACCAGGAATGCCAGGCCGAGGACCCAGAAGATGTAATTGTATGCCATCATGCCCGCCTCTCTTCGAACGATTCGCGAAAGAATTTCCAGTGACATGCTGTGGGCGGTGGCGGCATCGGCCCCCTTGGCGATAGCTGCCTGCTGGAGGCTTTCCATTCGAGATTGCACGATGGGGTTGAACGGGTTGACATGCCCCACCAGGTTAGCCTGGTAAAACTGTGCCAGACGAGCCAGCAGGGTGGCCGAGATGGCTATGCCGACACTGCCGCCGATATTTCTCAGCAGGTTGAAAATACCTGTTGCGTTGCCCATTTCCACCCGGGCAATGTTGACGAGTGTTGCCCGGGACAAGGGCGGGAAGATCATTCCCAATGCTGCTCCGAGCATGACGCGAGGCCAGACGAAATCCCAGTAGGAGGCCTGGAGGCTGAAACCTCGCATCATAAAGAGCGAGACCGCTCCGAGGAGAAGTCCGGTGAAGATAATTTTCCTGCCGTCGATTTTCTGAGTTAAGGCTCCGGCAATCGGCAGAACAATTACCGAGGCAATGCCGCCCGGAGCCATAACCAGTCCGGCCAGGGTGGCACTGTAGCCCATGAGCGTCTGGAGGAAGAGCGGTAGCATGACAACGGAGCCATAGAGACAGAAACCGACCATGAACATGATGAAGTTTCCGGCGGAAAAAGCTGCATCCTTGAAGAGCCGCAGGTTCACGATCGGGTGATCATGCTTCAGTTCCACATAAATGAAAAGGAGCAGCGAGAGCACGGAAAGGATGGAGAAGGTTATGATAAAAGAGGAGTTGAACCAATCCTCTTGCTGGCCTTTATCGAGCACCACCTGAAGGGAGCCGATACCGAGGGTCAGGAAGGTGAGGCCCCAGTAATCGATTTTGACCTTCTGCCGCTTCAGGTAGGAAGGGTCGAAGATGAAGTATTTCGCCATGATGACCGCAAAAATGCCGACCGGGATATTGATATAAAAAATCCAGCGCCAGCTGATGCTGTCGGTGATCCAGCCGCCAAGTGTCGGGCCGACGACCGGTCCGAACATGGCACCGATGCCGAAGATTGCCATGGCCATGGCGCCTTCCTGGGGAGGGAAAGACTCCATCATGATTGCCTGGCTCATGGGGATGAGGGCACCGCCGGCGGCCCCTTGCACGATCCGGAAAAGTACCATGGCTCCCAGATTCGGGGCCGAGCCGCAGAAAACGGACGCAACGGTAAAGAGAATGATGCAGCTGATCAGGAAGCGTTTCCGGCCGAAAACACGGGCAAGCCAGCCGGTCATCGGCATGATGATGGCGTTGCTGATCAGATAGGAGGTCAGGACCCAGGTGACCTCTTCGGTTCCCGCATTGAGGCTGCCTTGCATATGAGGAAGGGCGACATTGGCAATGGATGTGTCGACAATCTCCATGAAGGCAGGGATCATTACGGTCAGGGTAATGAGCCATTTATTTATCGGTGGGGAAGCTTCACTCATGGTTTGTTCTGGCCCTATCTTATTTGTAGCGGGGGACGCGTTGACGATTTCTTCTCCAATCCCTTGCAAGGCGTTGAGACTGAAGAGCAGAATCTGTCCGGAAACTCTGTCAAGATTTTCCAGACTGAACTTTTCCTCGGGGGACATTCGGCTGATAACCGAACGGCTGAATAGGTAGAAAAGGCATTGGCTGATAATACTTCTTGCACTGGCCAGGATAATTTCCGCATCGCTACCTTCGGGAAGCAGGTCGCTGACAATACCGACCAGTTGGCCAAAGAGCGAGCGGACTCCCTCATCGATCATCATGTCGAGTGCGGCAGTCGGTTCCACCATTTCGCGCATGACAATGGTGCCGAATTGATGGGTCTTTTCGTCAAAGGAGGTGCGGAGCAGGAAAGAGCGGATAAAGGCACGAAGTTGCTCTTCCGGCGTGGCATCAGCGCAAAGTCCGTAGGTCGTGGGATAACTTTCGTAGGCGCGAGCCCGCAGGAAACGTATCGTTTCACGGTAGAGCCCTTCTTTACCGCCAAAATGGTAATTTACCGCGGCAAGGTTCACCTGTGCCCGATTGCAGATCTGCCGGATGGTAGTTGCCGCATAGCCGTGTTCGGCGAAAATTGCTGCAGCCGCTTCCAGGATGCGGTTCCTTGTTTCTGAAAGTTCCTCTTCCATGTGGAATTCCTCCTTGGCCGAACGAAACGTTTGTATCAAACATTTGTTTGAATCGCAAGAAAAAGATTGCCCGCTAGGGAAATCTATTCGCACTAATCATGTAAGGGTCAGGAAGGGCCAGCTTCCGGGATAAACTCGTTTGTCGGTAGTTCCATTGTGGTGGGTATTGAGGATTTGCCTTGGATGGGTGCTGGTGTCGCCGCTTTTGTGACAGTATCCTTCATTTCATAGAGTTGTCGGTAGACCTCCATGGCAGCCAGGACTTTTTTCACGTATTCACGGGTTTCCGGGTACGGAATGTTTTCAATGAATTCGTCTTCCTGCAGAGTTGGGAAGTTTTTTCTCCAGCGGAGCACCGGGGTCGCGCCGGCATTGTAGGCTGCCACTGCCGAAACGATGTTGCCGTTGAATCGGGTGATCAGGTTTCTCAGGTGTCGGGTTCCAATCCTGACGTTCACCTCAGGGTTGGTGAGCTGGGGAGTGCTGAAGTTTTGCTCCAATCCCTTGGCGATTTCCTTGGCTGTTGTGGGCATGAGCTGCATCAGGCCGACTGCGCCGACAGGGGAACGGACCGTTGGTGAAAAATTGCTTTCAGCACGAATGAGGGCATAGGTGAGGCATTCATCGATGCCGGCGTGTGTAGTGATACGGGAGACGATGTCGTGAAAGCCTGCCGGATAAAGAATTGCCCAGACCGAGGGCGAGTTTCCAAGGTCGCTAACGAGAGCTTCCTGCCTGAACAGTCCCATGGCGGAGCGGAAGTCGTTCATGGACAGGTATAGTCCCGCGTGTCCGAGAGATCCCCGGAAAGACGAGCCGGTTCGTTTTTTCAGTGTTCTGAGTTCCTTGCCGGCCTCTTCAAAGAGCCCGAGAGAAATGAGAGCTTGTGCTCTTTCCGTGCCGATTGAATCCTGAAGCGGAACCTGATAGGCGGGGCTCAGGGCGGGAACCCGATTGCTCCTAACTCCGTATTTTTTCTGGATGTTCAAACTGTAGAAGCCGGTGGGAAATTCCTGCAGGATGTGGGAATACACGGATAAGGCAGCTTCTCCATGACCTGTATTTTCGAGGGAGCGACCTTGCCAGTACAGGGCCTTTTCCCGCCAGGACGGATCATTTGAAAGCAGGGCAAAAGTGCTGGCTGCTTCTGAGAAATTACCGGACAGGTACAGGCTCCAGGCGGATTCCCATATGGCGCGGGGGGCATAAGAAGATGCCGGGTAGTCGGCAACGATCTTCCTGAATAATGCCAGGGCTTCCTGGTGGGCTCCATCTTGCTTTTTGATCAGCGCTGCCTGAAACAAGGCATTGTCGGCCAACGATGATTGCGGATGTGTTTGTGCAAGTTCCAGGAAGGTATTGACAGCCAGTTCATCTTTTCCCATTCGGTCAAAGATCTGGGCTAGCCGATAGGATGCTTCCACGCGGTACTCACGGAAGGGGCTTTCAGGAGAGGCGAGCGTGGCAAAAGACAGTTCGGCTTCGCTATTTTTTCTCAATCTATACTGCGTCATGGCGGTCTTGTAGGCAAGTTCTCCTCGCAGTTTTTCCGGAAGGGAGGCGGGAGGCAACGAGGAAAAAACGCCTGCCGCTTCTTTGTAATGACGCTGCCCGAAGAGGGTGCATCCTCGCTTATACAGTTCTTCCGCAGTAAAAAGTTGCGGGCGCTCGATGAGTTTCGCTATTCTGTCGAGATGCAATTTTGCCTGGTCGGCAAGCGGTTTCGCGGGATAGGAGATCCAGATATTACGCAAGTCCCGCATTGCTCCCCTAAGGTCACCAAGTTTTTCCCGACACAGAGCCGACTGGAAAAGGGCTTTGAGAGAATCATTTCCGTTGGGATAGTCAGTCAGAAAACTCTGATAGGAAATCAGGGCTTTCTGGAAATCATCCCGTTGAAAGAGGATGTCAGCCACCAGTAGATCCGCTGAACGTATGAACGGACTGTCAGGGTAATCCTTCATCAACTTTTGCAAGGGGGCCAGGGCCTCATCGTGGCGGGACATGTTGGTGAGGGATACAGCCCGGTAGTAGAGCGCGAAATCACCCAGAAGGGGCAGATCTTCAGCAGAGTTTGCCAGGTATCGTTCAGCTTCGTCCCATTTTTTCAGGTGAAATGCCGTCACCCCGAGCACGAAATCACGCGTGGGACTTTGTTGGGCCTGGAGTGCCGCAATCCGAGCTGCGGAATAATCTTGTTTCTTGAGCCGCTCAACGGATACCAAAAGTGACTGATCATCCGGTGGCGTGAGTGATGCCCGCGAGACGGTAACCGAGCACAGGATGATGAGTATCAGTAACGTGATATTTCGGTAGAGCACCAATTTCTCCTTTGGGAGGAATCTATCGATTATATTATGCTTTCTTTCCATGTACCGATAAATTGTATACAATCGTAAAGATTGCGGCAACAGGCAAATGCGTCACAATGATATTTGTTGCGCAAACGCCGATTCCGAGAAGATGAGAAGCGCTTACTCGCCCGCTCCGCTCGAGATCACAGAGTACGCAGAGAATGGCTTGAAAAATGGAATCCGGTTCTGGGGTTAACCCTGGCTTGGGTTTCCTCTGTGCCCTCTGCGTTCTCAAGTGAACGGAGTGAGCGGGTGAGAGATAGATTTTGTTTGTTGTTTAGGGCTTGTGACGAAACCTACACTAAACAGAGCACATGGCATGGCGAAAACAGGAGGATCAGTGGTTCGAAAAACGATAACCGGCAGGCTCTCGACCCATCGGGACGGCTACGGTTTTGTCATACCCGATGATGGCGGTGACGATGTGTTTATTCCGGCACGCTACCTGCGGGAAAACATGCATGGCGACCGGGTTGTGGTGAGCATTCAGTCGCGGAGCAGCTCCGGTCGCTGCGAAGGGCGTGTGGTTGAAACCCTGGAACGCGGTTTTACAACCATTGTCGGGCGCTTCGAGTCAACAGGTTCCGACGGTCTGGTGATACCCGATGAACCCAGGTTGAGCACTCCCCTTGCAATCCCCTCTGGGGAAAGTCTCAAGGCCAGAGGCGGGCAGATGGTCGTGGCGGAGATAACGGCGTATCCCAGCGGGCGGCGTGGTGCACGCGGAAAAATTATTGAGATTCTTGGGAATCAGGATGACCCCGACGTTGAATTTCTCACTATCGTGCGCAAATACGGGCTCCCCGATCTTTTCCCTCCGGAAGTCCTTGCCGAGGCGACCGACGTGTTTCGACCTGTCGACGAGTCCGACCTGGACGGACGGGTCGATCTTCGCGATAACGTGACGGTAACTATTGACGGAGAGACAGCCCGCGATTTCGATGATGCTGTTTCGGTGCGGCGTGAAAAAGGAGGCAGCGTTCGCCTCTGGATTTCGATAGCCGATGTCTCGCACTATGTTTCACCCGGGTCCTGCCTTGACCGGGAGGCACTGAAGCGCGGGACTTCGGTGTACTTTCCTGACCGCTGTATCCCCATGCTTCCCGAAAAGCTTTCCAACGGCATCTGTTCCCTGAACCCACGGGAAGATCGCCTTGCCATGACAGTGGAACTGCTTTTTGACGGAGAGGGTGAGGTGCGTGAAAGACGATTGTATCCCAGCGTCATTCGCAGTGATGAGCGGCTGACCTATACTGAGGTGAAAGAGATTCTGTTGGATCAAAATGCCGAAACAATGAGCCGTTTTGCATCGTTGCTGACAGATCTGCGCACCATGGAAGAACTGGCCGAGCGGCTCGGCAAAAAGCGACGACAGAGAGGCAGCATAGACTTTGATCTTCCCGAACCGGAGATTATTCTCGATCTTCAAGGACGGCCGGAGTCCATCGGTATAGCGGAACGAAATCTTGCCCACCGACTTATTGAAGAATTCATGCTGGCTGCCAACGAGGCTGTTGCCACCCATCTGGAAGAGAACGGGATCCCGTGTATCTTTCGCGTGCATGAGCCGCCTGACCCGGTAAAACTGAAGGATTTTCGAGATTTTATCAAGCCAATGGGCCATTCCTTCAAAGTGAAGGGTGATTCGGTGGCTCCCGGGGAATTCCAGAGGCTTCTGGCTGAGGTGGAGGGACTGCCGGAGGAGCGGATGGTAAATGAACTGCTGCTCCGCTGCATGAAACAGGCTCGCTATTCGGCTGAAAATCTCGGTCATTTCGGTCTTGCTTCGCCCAGTTATCTTCACTTTACCTCTCCCATCAGACGCTATCCCGATCTGGTGGTCCATCGCATCCTCAGGGACCAGTTGTCGGGACGTTTACAGAAACGTCAGTGGGGGAAACGTGCCGCTGAGCTGCCCGAAATTGCGGAACAGTCTTCCCAGCGGGAACGCAAGGCGATGGAGGCGGAACGAGAGATCATCGACCTGAAACGTCTTCAGTATATGGAAAAACACCTCGGGGAGGTGTTTGATGCCTGTATAACCGGCGTTACCTCCTTTGGCTTTTTCGTCGAGCTTTCTGACCTGGTGGTAGAAGGTCTCGTTCATGTTTCAACCCTAGGCAACGAACTGTTTCGGCTGAATGAGAAACAGCATACTCTCAGGGGGCAGAAGAGCGGCACTGCATTTCGCATCGGCGACCTGGTGCGTGTCCGGATCGATGCCGTTAACCGGAGCAATAAACGTATCGAATTCTCCCTCGAATCAGCGAGCCGAAAAACGGGATCCGGAACCGGGCAGGGGCAGGAGACTCCGCGGGTAAGGCCTGCGGCAGCAGCAAAGCGAAACGGCAAAGGCAAGAAGGGACAGACGGGTAAGAAGGGCACATCGCCCCGCCGCAGCGGTAAAAGACGGTGAAAGCGGTTGCTTTGTCGTGCTCTGCTATGCTAGTTTCACAACCGTGAATTGTGTAAGGATACGATACCTGGGAGAAAAACTTTCAGGTATGATAATGGAGGATACACGGCAACCATGACTACCGAGAAAATGCTGTCTTTTGTCGAGCACCTGGTGGAACTCCGCAAGAGGCTGATAGTCGTTATTATTGCAATTGTTATTGGTATGGGTATCGCCTGGAACCTTTCCAGCGAGATACTTACCTTTATCGAAAAACCGTTAACCGGGCATACCTACCTGACGGAACTCAAGGAAGATGTCTATCGAATTGTCAAAGAGCGTTATCCGGGTGCCTATAGCCGTTTTGACCTGGGCAAGAAAGCCCAGGCCCAAAATGACGACAGACGGCTCAACTACAGTGCGCCACTGGAGCCCTTTTTTATCCAGTGCAAAATATCCATTATCGCCGGTGTGATTTTATCTCTGCCTATAATTTTCTATCAGATATGGCTTTTTGTGGCACCGGGACTCACCAGGCGTGAGCGACACCTGCTTATCCCTTTTATTACTTTGGCAACGGTCAGTTTCTGTGTTGGTGCGCTTTTTTTTCTGACGATTATCTGGCCGGTAATCATCAATTTTTCTCTTTCTTACGAGACAACAGGGTTGAGGAGCTGGTTTAACATCAGTTCCTATGTGAACTTCTGTCTCCGCCTGATCCTCATTTTCGGCCTGATCTTCGAAATGCCGATCATGGTATTTCTTTTATCCCGATTCGGCATGGTCACGGGGAGCTTCCTGGCGCGGAACAGAAAGTACGCTGTCCTTGCCAGTGCGATTGTCGCGGCTTTTCACGCGGACATGCTAACGATGCTCGTCATAATGATTCCCATGTATGCGATGTACGAGGTGAGTATCTGGGTGGCAAGAATATTTGGAAAAAAGAGGGCGGTCAAACAGGCCGCACAGCCGTAGCATGCAAATTTACCGCACTATTGAGCAGATACCGGCGCCGTTTCCCCAGGCAGTCGTAACGGTCGGCAACTTCGACGGGGTGCATCTCGGCCATCGAGCCCTATTCAAAAAGATCCGCCAGGCAGCCAAAAAACAGAGTGGCGTGTCGGTGGTTGTCACCTTTGCCCCGCACCCGTTGAAGGTCCTTGCCCCTGAGCGGGATTTCCGGCTCATCACTACCTATGCCGAGAAAGAGCGGCTCATCGCCGAATCGGGAATTGATGTGCTGGTGATTGTGCCCTTTTCCCGTGAGTTTTCCGACCTTCCCGCAGAAGATTTCGTGCGGGATATCCTGGTCGGGGTTATTGGCATGAAGAGTCTTGTGGTCGGTTTTGACTATGTCTTCGGACGCAATCGCTCGGGGGATGTCGACCTGCTTCGTTCACTGGGTGAAGAGATCGGTTTTTCTGTTGAGGTGTTGGAGCAGGTGGGCAACGAGGAAACCGGTTTCAGCAGCAGCATGGTTCGTGAGCTGATCTCCAGCGGCGATGTCCGGGGCGTAGTGTCGCTCCTGGGGCGTCATTTTTCCGTTGGTGGAGAGGTCGTTCATGGTTTCCACCGTGGCAGGCAACTCGGTTTTCCCACCGCGAATATCGAGGTCGAAGAGGAGTTGCTGCCGAAGCCCGGCGTCTATGCCGTCAAGGTTGAGGGGGATGGCTGGCTTCGCGATGGTGCCTGCAATATCGGCAATAACCCGACTTTCTATGCTTCGAGAGTTACGGTGGAGGTCCATATTCTTGATTTCGATGCCGACCTCTATGGCAGCAGTCTACGGATCTATTTTGTCGAGCGGGTACGTAACGAGCGTGAATTCCCCGATATTTTGTCTTTGCAGGAATCCATTCGGAACGATGTGTCCCGTTGTCGGGAAATACTGGCGCATGCTTCCCTGATCCGACACCATGAGTAGTCCCATAACTGGCGAGGCTCCACTGAAAAACAGAAACAGACATCGCATCGTGTTCTGGTTAGGGATCGGCATAAGTGCCTTCTTTCTCTACCTTGTGTTTCGTTCGATTGACGGGGCAAAGCTCGTGGCAGCGCTGCGTACCATGGACGTGCGTTTTCTGCTGCCGGCAGTGGCAGCGACTCTTTTCAGCTACTATGCGCGGGCAATTCGCTGGAAACTGCTTCTTCTGGAGGACAAAAAAACCTCCATGTTCAACCTGTTTTCCGCAACCTCTATCGGCTATATGGCAAATAATTTGCTTCCAGCCCGGATCGGAGAACTGGTGCGTGTCTATGTGCTCGGCGAAAAGGAGGAAATCGATAAGGGAACCGTCTTCGCTTCCCTTGTTCTTGATCGACTTTTTGACGGGTTTTCCGTCCTTTTCATTCTTCTAGCGACCCTGTTTACCCTCCACCTCCCCGGAGATGATAGGGAAATTCGCTCTGCTTTGATGACCGGCGGCTACGCGACTGTTGCCGCCTACCTGGGAATTGTCGGGTTTCTGGTATTTTTGAAAATAAAGACCATTGCGACTCTCAGGTTTGCGGCCTTGCTGCTGAAGCCTTTTCCTCCTCGATTTGCGGAAAAGGTCATCCCTCTGCTCGGTTCCTTCATCAAGGGGATACGCCTTTCCTCACGGCCGTCAATTTTCTTGGGGCTTATTGCGTCTTCTGTGGTCATCTGGGCCTTTGCCATCTGGCCCATCGATCTCGTTTTGCAATCTTTTGGCATTAGCCTTCCCCTGACAGCTTCCCTGTTCATCATGGTTTTCCTCGTGATTGCTGTCTTGGTGCCTGCATCGCCCGGATCTGTCGGCACCTATGACTATGCGTGTGTTATGGCACTCATGGCCTTCGGCATCAGCAGAGAAAAGGCAGTGAGTGTTGCTCTTGTCATCCATGCCATCAATTTTTTCCCCATCACCCTGGTCGGGCTCTACTATCTAGCCCGGGGAAGGATGAGTCTTTCCGGGATCGGGAAGAAAGTTAAGGAAATTTGACTAAGGCTTATAGATTGAATTGAAACCTGCCAGGTTTCGAAAATCCGGCAGGTCTGCCTCGCCCATAGACATGTCGAGGAAAAGCCTAAAGGAACGGATCTCGTGAACCGAAAAACAATCTTCGCTTCAATAGATATCTTCGCGATCCTTTCCCTGATCGTCCCGCTCTTCGTCTATCTGCTTACCCTGGCTCCTTCGGTTACTTTTTTTGACAGCGGTGAATTTGTTACTGCTATTTCGTCTCTCGGTTCTCCACACTCTCCCGGGTATCCGCTTTTTGTCAATTACGCAAAGCCCTTTACCTTTCTCCCTTTTGGTGACATCGCCTTCCGGGTCAATTTTGCCACTGCCGTATCCGCTTCCCTTGCCTGTTTCGGCGTCTATCTGCTGACCTACAGGCTTCTGAGGGATGAGACGGACCTCGCTCATCGTTTTCTTCAGAAGGCAGCAGCACTCTCCGCATCCCTGTCGTTTGCCTTTTCTGCCCGCCTCTGGCTTCAGTCGAATCATGATAAGCCCTATCCGTTACTCACTTTTCTGGTTGCGTTGATTTTCCTGCTGCTCCTCAACTGGCGGGAAGGGTACCGAAAAGGGAGTGAACGTCCGGGATATATCTACCTGGGCGCATTTTTGTGCGGCCTGGCCATGGGTGCGCACCAGACCATCGTTTTGCTTCTGCCGTCCTTTGCTTTTTTGGTTCTGGTGACGGATTGGCGACTCATTATGAGAGTCAAAGAGCAGATCCTTGCCCTGGCGGCTTTTTTCGTCGGTCTGTCCGTGTATCTCTATTTACCGATTCGCGCGACCCAGAATCCTTTGCTGAACTGGGGAGATCCGAAGACCGTGACGCAATTTCTCTGGCATTTCCTCCGTAAGGGCTATCCCCTGGAGCATGTCGAGCGGGATTGGCTGTTGTTGCTGAAACAGTTGGCGGCCTTCAACCTCGTGAACGAGTTCACTGCTCTCGGATTTTTTCTCCTCCTGGTGGGGATCGTGTTGAATCGGCGGCAGTCCAGGGATTTTCTTCTTGCCTTCGGCATTGCCATTGTGGTTTTTCTTGCCTTTGTCGTCGGCTATCAGGATACTCCTGAGGAGATGATCTTCCTGACGGAGGAATTCTTTACGCCGCTCTATATGCTGACTGCAGTCTTTGTCGGTCTTGGCGTCTACGCACTGGCCAAAGCATTTACTGCATGGCGGGAAGCGCAGAAACTGCCTGGCTGGGCAGTGTGGCCGATACCGGTTCTGTTGATGGCACTTCTTCCTGTGCTGCAGTGCGCGCAGAATTATCGGAAAAATGATCAGCACGAAAACTATCTGGCCTATGATTATGCCGTTAATACTTTTCGCTCTCTTCCCCAGGGGGCGGCTCTTTTTACCTGGGGGGATAGCGGGGCGTTCCCGCTCTGGTATCTGCAGGGCGTCGAACGGATGCGGGAAGATCTTTCCCTCATCCATGTTCCGCATCTGCAGTTCCTCTGGTACCTGGATTCCTTTCCAAGGTTGTTTCGGGAAAGTCCCTTGCGCACACTGGCTGGTCAGGCTCTGCCGATTGGCAAAATACTTCCGGTCGCTTTGCATGAACAGCTGGCCAAGCGGCCGGTTTTTATCGACTTTTCCACCCGCTATTCGTTGGAATTATCCGGTTTCAATCGCCGCCAGCAAGGAATCTGCTATCAACTGTATGAAGATACGAGGAATATTTCGTATCCGCCCGATGTTGGGGTCTGGGATCTCTATTCGCTTCGGGGGGTCGTGACGAATACCATTCCCTTCCGTGACCTTGACTCGGACAAAGCGGTGCAGATCTATCTTTACAGCATGATCGAGACAGGTGAAACACTCCTGTCTCTGGGCATGCGCGAGGAAGGAAAGGCGGAGTTGCTGAAGGTGGCTGCGCATGTGCCTTCTCTGAATAACCAAGTACTGAGAATTCTTTCTGAATACGGAGTACACTGAACATGAAACTATCGGGAAAAACCAGGGTTCTGGGTATCATAGGTTCGCCGGTCGGGCATTCCCTGTCTCCGGTAATGCAGAATGCCGCCATCGATGAGCTGGGCATAGAGTATGTGTATGTTCCGTTTCCGGTGGATCCGGACTTTCTCGGTCAGGCTGTGGAGGGGCTCAGACGCCTGGGTGTCTGGGGTTTTAACGTGACCATTCCTCACAAGAGCAGCATTATCCCTTTTCTGGACAGGATCTCTCCGGAAGCGGAACAGTGCGGTGCCGTCAATACCGTTTGTCGGGAGGGGGAACTCCTGGTCGGTTACAATACTGACGGAACCGGTTTCCTTGCCTCTGTCAGGGAGGATCTCGATCATAACCCCCAGGGGTCTTCGGTATTGCTTCTTGGGGCGGGCGGAGCTGCGCGTGGTGCGATCGCTGCCCTTGCGGCAGCAGGGGTCGCGCGCATTGTGGTTGCCAACCGGACCAGGGAGAGAGGGGTGGCGCTGGCAGAAAGTTTTCAATCTGTTTTCCCCGAAGTGCGATTTACAATTTCATCCCTCGTGGCGGAAGAATTGGCCGGACATCTTCGCGAAGCAGATCTACTTGTCAATACCACGTCGGTCGGGATGAATGGCACAAGTTTTGAATGTTTAGCTCTTTCGGAGTTGCCTGCCACGGCCAAGGTGTATGATATGGTCTATGTGCCTGCGGAAACCCCGCTTCTTGGCGCGGCGAAGGCGCGCGGTTTGGCGTGTGCCAATGGTCTCGGAATGCTGGCTGCCCAGGGGGCGGCGGCTTTGACTCTTTGGACCGGGCGTGAAGCGCCCTGTGCGCTTATGAGACAAAAATTGCTTGAACAACTGGAAAGATAACAAAATCTTGACATTAAGCCGCTTTCAAAATACCATTCACTACTTGTAATAACCGATCGTTCTGGATATTGAGGTTTTCATGCAGCCAAGCAGACTGGGCGAACTCCTGGTTCGTAGTAATCTGATTACGAGAGACCAGCTGCAGCGGGCCCTTGAGGAGCAGAAGCACTCCGGTGGCCAGCTCAGGCTCGGCGCTATTCTCGTAAAAGAGGGCTATATCAGCGAAAGCGAGCTGACGGCCTTCCTTTCCAAGCAGTACAGTGTCCCTTCCATCAACCTTGCCGAATTCGAGATTGATCCGGCAGTCGTCAAACTCCTCCCCGTCGAAGTTGTACAGAAATATCAGGCAATTCCTGTGAATCGCTCCGGATCGACATTGATCCTGGCCATGAGCGATCCATCCAATATTTTCGCCATAGACGATATCAAGTTCATGACCGGCTACAATGTGGAGGTCGTGGTCGCATCGGATACCGGCATCAAGACGGCGATCGACAAGTATTACGATCAGTCAGCGTCACTTGCCGATATGATGAGTGACCTCGATCTGGACGATATGGAGGTTGTCGCAGATCACGAAGAGGTCGACGTCACGTCACTCGAGCGGGCCACGGAAGACGCGCCGGTCGTGAAGCTGGTGAATATGATCCTCTCTGACGCGATCAAGCGCAAGGCGAGCGATATCCATATCGAGCCCTATGAAAGATCGTTCCGTGTGCGCTACCGGATTGACGGGGTGCTCTATGAAGCGATGAAACCGCCCTTGAAATTGAAGAATGCCATTACCTCCCGACTTAAAATCATGGCTGAGCTGGACATCGCAGAGCGAAGGCTTCCCCAGGACGGTCGTATCAAGATCAAGCTCGGCGGCGGAAAAGATATGGACTTCCGCGTGTCTGTTCTTCCCACCTTGTTTGGCGAGAAGATTGTCATGCGACTGTTGGACAAGTCCAGCCTGCAGCTCGATATGACCAAGCTGGGTTACGAGCCGGAGGCGCTGACTCATTTCAAAGAGGCGATCCACAAGCCATTCGGCATGGTTCTCGTTACGGGACCGACCGGAAGCGGCAAGACTGTTTCCCTCTATTCGGCCCTTGCCGAACTGAACACAACCACGGAGAATATTTCGACTGCCGAAGACCCGGTGGAGTTCAATTTCGCCGGTATCAATCAGGTTCAGATGCATGAAGATATCGGCCTCAACTTCGCAGCAGCACTGCGTTCCTTCCTCCGCCAGGATCCGGATATCATCATGATCGGCGAGATCCGTGACTTCGAGACAGCGGAAATCGGTGTCAAGGCGGCCCTTACCGGGCACCTGGTCCTGTCCACGCTTCACACCAACGATGCTCCTGCTACCATCAATCGTTTGCTGAATATGGGAATTGAACCGTTCCTGGTCGCTTCTGCCGTCAATCTTATTACCGCACAGCGTCTTGCCCGGCGCATCTGTTCCGAATGCAAGGAAATTGAAGAGATTCCCGTTCAGGCACTTATTGATGCCGGTTGTTCTCCGGAGGAGGCACCGAAGGTTCTTTGCTACAAAGGCAAGGGTTGTCCGAAGTGTAACGAAACCGGCTACAAGGGCCGAGTCGGTTTCTATCAGGTGATGCCGATGTATGAGGAAATACGGGAGTTGATTCTCAATGGTGCCAACACCGCTGAAATCAAACGGGAGTCGATGCGTCTCGGTGTCAAGACCATGCGCCAGTCGGGCTTGACCAAGCTGAAGGATGGGGTGACGAGCTTTGAAGAGGTACTGCGGGTAACCATGCCGGATGATTGATGCACGAATGGTTTCCGTTGTGATGATTATTATGAATTGAGAATTGTAAAACGTAGGGGCGGCCCCCTGTGGCCGCCCAACTAAAGGGCAACCACACGGGGGTGCCCCTACATGATTATATGAATTGAGACAAAGCGGGATCAGGGAGACAAAAGCTAATGGCAAATTTACATGATATGCTGAAAGAACTCATAGCACGGGGGGGGTCGGACCTGCACATTACCACGAACACTCCCCCACAGATCAGGATTGACGGGAAACTTATTGCCCTCGATATGCCCGCACTGAACCCGATAGAGACTAAACAGCTTTGCTACAGCGTGTTGACGGATACCCAGAAACATAAGTTCGAGGAAGAAAACGAGCTGGACCTCTCCTTCGGCGTCAAGGGGCTGTCCCGTTTTCGCGGCAACGTCTTTGTTCAACGCGGTGCAGTTGCCGGTGTTTTTCGAACAATCCCATTCAAAATTCTTACGTTTGCGGAACTTGGAGTGCCTCCGATTGTAGAGGAACTTGCACACAAGCCCCGCGGCCTGGTGATTGTAACGGGCCCCACGGGAAGCGGCAAATCCACAACCCTGGCCTCAATTATCGACAAGATCAATACCGAACGGCATGAACATATCGTTACCATCGAAGATCCGATCGAGTATCTCCATCCACACAAAAGCTGCCTGGTGAACCAGCGCGAAGTCGGCTCGGATACCAAGGGTTTCAAGCAGGCCCTGAAATATGTCCTCCGTCAGGATCCGGACGTTGTCCTGGTCGGCGAGATGCGAGACCTGGAAACCATCGAGGCGGCCTTGACCCTTGCAGAAACCGGCCATCTCTGTTTTGCCACGCTCCATACCAATTCCTGCGTCCAGACTATCAACCGTATCGTGGATGTATTTCCACCGTATCAGCAGACCCAGATCCGTGCCCAACTGTCCTTTGTTCTTGAAGGAGTGCTGTCCCAGACTCTGATCCCCAAGGCCAGTGGCAAGGGCCGCGTTCTGGCACTGGAAGTAATGATTCCCAACCCTGCCATCAGAAACCTGATCCGTGAGGACAAACTCCACCAGATCTATTCACAAATGCAGGTGGGACAGGAAAAATTCGGCATGCAGACGATGAACCAGTCATTGTTTAATCTCTACCAGCGCCGTCTGATAACGCTTGAGGACGCCTTCGGCAGGTCAACGGACCCTGAAGAATTGAAGCAGATGTTGGGGATGGCGTCCGGTTCGATGCCAAACAAGAAACCGCAGCGGTAAATTTGTTCCGAGATGGACGGTATTTTTACTCACCATGTTGAAATGTATGGAAAAAGGTGCCCACTGGGTGGGTGCCTCCAGGCTTTGTTATTGGACGAAATCAGGCAGGGACGCGGCACGATATTCCGTTTCGGTATGTGAAGGAGGATACGATGGCAAAATATCAGTGGGAGGGGCGAAGCAGAAACGGTTCGTCACAGAAAGGGGTTATGGAAGCCCCGAACCAGGCGGTGGTCGAGGCTCAGCTGAAGCGTTATGGGTTTTCCGCGGTCACCATCAAGGAGCACGGAAAAGGTTTGTAGCATGGAGATCAAGCTGCCCGGCTTTGGCTCCAAGAAGGTAACGACCAAGGAAATAGTTATCTTCACCCGCCAGTTTGCCACCATGATCGACTCAGGCCTTCCCCTGGTGCAATGCCTTGAGATCCTTTCCAGCCAGCAGGAAAACAAGACCTTCAAGGATGTGCTGTTGAAGGTGAAGGAGAGTGTCGAAAGCGGTTCAACCTTTGCCGATGCCCTGGCGAAGCACCCGAAGGTCTTTGATAACCTCTTTGTGAGCCTGGTGGCGGCCGGCGAGGTGGGCGGTATTCTGGACACTATTCTCAGCCGTCTAGCCTCCGTATACCGAGAAATCCATGAAGCTGAAGAAGCAGATAAAGGGGGCCATGGTCTACCCGGCCACGGTCATGTCCATCGCTGTCATCGTCGTGGGAGTCATCATGGTTTTCGTTATTCCGACCTTTGCCAAGATGTTTCAAGACTTTGGCGGGGACTTGCCTGGCGCCGACGAAACTGGTTATTGCGCTGAGTAATTTCCTGGTCAAATACCTCGTTGTCATTATCGCTGCGATTTTTGCCCTGGTATTTCTTTTTAAGAAGTACTACGCCACGGACAAGGGGCGAAAGACCATGGATCGGCTGGCCTTGAGAGCACCGGTTGTCGGCGATCTTATCAGAAAAGTAGCGGTGGCGAAATTTACCCGGACCTTGGGTACGCTGGTAAGCAGCGGGGTGCCGATTATGGACGGTCTTGATATCGTGGCCAGAACCGCCGGCAATAAAGTTGTCGAAGAGGCCATCATGCATGTCCGGCAATCGATCTCGGAAGGAAAGACC
The DNA here is from genome assembly GCA_963748325.1 of uncultured delta proteobacterium. Taxonomy (GTDB): domain Bacteria; phylum Desulfobacterota; class Desulfuromonadia; order Geobacterales; family Geobacteraceae; genus RPRC01. The sequence continues at coordinate 797,387 of CAVVIJ010000002.1, forward strand.
ATTGCCGAACCGCTGCAGCAGAGCGGCGTATTCCCTCCGATGGTGGTGCAGATGATTGCGGTTGGCGAAGCGACCGGTGCCATGGATGCCATGCTCTCGAAGATTGCCGATTTTTATGACGACGAGGTTGATTCCGCCGTGGGTGCCATGACCGCCATGCTGGAGCCGATGCTTATGGTGTTCCTGGGTGTTGTGGTCGGTGGTCTGGTCATTGCCATGTACCTTCCGATCTTCAAAATTGCCGGAACCGTCGGCGGTTAGCGGGTGGAAGAGAAAAAGAAACTTGTCAGGTTCGTACTTGCCAGGGTGGTGGTGGTGTCACTGTTTCTCGTCTCCACCGCCATCCTGGATACCAGGGAGGCGGGCAGTGTGTCTGCTCCGGCCCTGGCAGGGATCACGCGACTCGTTATCGCCACCTATCTTATTTCAGTCCTGTCCCTTGTTCTTCTCTGGGCGACCGACCGGTTGCATCGAGCCATTACCTATCTGCTGATTGTCTGGGATATGGGCTTCGTTACCTTACTCCTCCTCCTGACCGGCGGTATTGCATCTCCCTACTCCTTTCTCTACCTGCTGATCATCATCAGCGCCAGTATGCTCCTTTCCCGCCGTGAAGCCCTGTATTCCGCGGCACTCTGCGCGATCCTCTACGGCGCCATCATGGACCTTCACTACTTCGGGCGCCTGACCTCGTTCGGGTTGCCGCCCGAAGCTGCTCTGATGGTCGAACCTGGTGCGCTCTTTGTCATTATTTTCGCAAATATCGTCGCATTCCTGCTGACCGCGGTTCTCACCGGATATCTTGCCGAGCGCTTGCAGGCAAGCGAGAAAGCGCTGCTCAAGCAGGGAATTGATTTTGAGGAACTGGAGAGGCTCAATTCTTCCATCGTTTCCAATCTCAGTAGCGGCCTCCTAACGGTGACCGGGGATGGGCGGATCAGGGCGTTCAATCCCTATGCCGAGCGGCTCACGGGGTATTCCCAGGAGGATGTGTATGACCGCCCTCTGGCAGAGGTGATACCGGCCTTCGGACCCTTTCTGGAAAGCCTCTTTGGCCCATTTCAAGATGAAATCGAATACACAAACAGGGAAGGGAAAACCTTTATTTTCGGTTTTAAATCGGTGCCCATTCCAAACAAGGACGGCACCACAGTTGGCGCAATCATCGACTTCCAGGACCTTACCCTGGTGAAAAAGATGAAGGCCGAACTGGAGCGTGCCGATCGGCTTGCCGCTATCGGCGAGCTCTCCGCCCGGATCGCCCATGAAATCCGTAATCCTCTGGCGTCCATCAGCGGGTCGGTGCAACTCATTGCCGGGGGGAAAAGTATTGATCCTCAGGATAAGGTTCTGCTCAATATTGTGCTCCGCGAGACCGAACGTCTCAATACCTTGATCAAGGATTTTCTCGACTATGCCAGGCCGACCCCGCCGGTAAAAACCAGAATCAGGCTTAGCTGGCTGCTTGGAGAAATCAAGACATTGCTTGAGGCCGATCCACGATTTTCCGGTATATCTTTCCACGAGGAGTGCCCTGAGGGGCTGAATTTATTTGTGGATGGTGACCAGTTTCGCCAGGTTTTGTGGAACCTGTTCGTGAATGCTGCAGAGGCAATGGGCGGTGAAGGGACCATAACCTTCCGGGCGATTGTACCTGGCGGCGGTGTCAAGCCTATGGCAGGCAATCCGGTTCTGTTGTCGGTTGCCGATACCGGGGTCGGCATTGCTGAAGAGGAATTGGGGCAGTTGTTTGAGCCATTTCATACAACAAAACCGGGTGGCTCAGGTCTTGGTCTTGCCATGGTCTATCGGATCATCGAGACTCATGGGGGGCACATTCGGGTAAGCAGCACAAAGGGACAAGGGACGGAATTTACCATTTCCCTGCCAGGGGAATAGGTTGCAGCGGCAGACCTGCAACCATTTATTACGTAGGGGCACCCCCCTGTGGGTGCCCGCCTTTATTAAGCGACAAGTAATAGGGCACCCACAGGGGGGTGCCCCTACGTGATATCATGTACAATCCGGAAATCCATCATCGCAGATCCATTCGACTACAGACCTATGATTATTTTTCCTCGGGCGCTTATTTTGTGACGGTATGCGTTCAAAATCATGAAAATCTGTTCGGGATCATTCAAAACGGACAAGTTGAGTTGAACGACGCAGGGAAAATGGTCTGTAACATCTGGGAACAATTGCCCGAATCTTATCCAAGTGCAGAGGTTGATGTCTCCTTGGTAATGCCAAACCATTTTCACGGAATTGTCGTGTTGGATGTAGGGGCAGGCCCCCGTGCCAACCCTATGTCCGAAAAGCCTCAGGAAGGGCACCCACAGGGGGGTGCCCCTACATTGTCTTTACCTGATGTCGTTCACCGTTTCAAATCCTTGACCACGGCACGGTACCGGGAGGGTGTTCGACGGAACAATTGGACACCATTTCCCGGCCGTTTGTGGCAACGAAATTATTACGAACACATCATACGAAATGAAGGAGATTTGAACCACATCCGTAAATATATCGTTGACAATCCAATCAAATGGGATTCTGACGAAAATAATCCAATGAAAGAAAAATTCCTGAATACGTAGGGGCAGGCCCCTGTGCCTGCCCGCCATTCCCGAACCAAAACGTAGGGGCACCCCCCTGTGGGTGCCCTTTTACTTACCTATCGATAAAAGGGGCACCCACAGGGGGGTGCCCCTACACGGAAGGAACTTGCAAGAGGATCTATGGAAACACGAATATTAGTGGTTGACGACGAAATAAGCATGCGGGAATTTCTCGGAATTCTCATGGAGAGGGAGGGGTACCGTGTTGATCTGGCCGACTCTGCCGAATCCGCGGTTTCACTGCTCCAGTCGACAAGCTACGACCTGGTGATTTCCGATGTAAAAATGCCGGGCATGGATGGACTTGCCTTGTTGGCCCAGGTGAAAAATCTTGCTCCTGACACCGCCGTCATCATGGTGACGGCTTTCTCGACGGCTGAACATGCGGTGGAGGCGATGAAGCTGGGGGCCTATGACTATATTGCCAAACCGTTCAATGTCGAAGAAATCAGGATTATCGTGAAGAACGCTCTTGACCGGAGGACTCTGGCCAAAGAGAACCTGCGCCTGCGCGAAGAGGTGCGGGAGCGCTATGATTTCAGCGGGCTGATCGGTAAGAGCAAGAAGATGCGGGATGTCTATAGCCTTATCGAAAAGGTTGCCGGGAGTCTTGCGAATGTGCTGATCTTTGGAGAGAGCGGCACCGGCAAGGAACTTGCCGCCAAGGCGATCCACTACAACAGCACTCGCAAAAACAAATCGTTTGTGGCGGTCAACTGCGGTGCAATTCCCGAGACCCTTATGGAAAGCGAGCTCTTTGGCCATCAGAAAGGAGCTTTTACCGGTGCGGTGTCCGACCGCCCAGGGCTCTTCGAGCAGGCTGAAGGAGGGACTCTGTTTCTGGATGAGATTGGCGAGGTGCCCCTTCAACTGCAGGCCAAACTGCTCCGTGTTATCCAGGAAAGGGAATTTCGCCGGGTAGGGGGGGCTGAATCCTTCAAGGCCGATGTGAGGCTGGTGGCGGCTTCCAATCGGGAACTGGAAGACCAGGTGCGTGAGGGCACCTTTCGTGAAGACCTCTTCTATCGGTTGAACGTGGTACAGGTACGCATGCCTTCACTGCGGGAACGCCAGGAAGATATTCCTCTTTTGGTAGAGCATTTTTTGAAAAAATATGCCGGGGCGGTTTCAGAAAAGGAGATGATTACCCCGGCAGCCTTGAAGCTCCTTATGGCCTATCCTTTTCCCGGGAATGTCCGGGAGTTGGAGAACCTGGTGGAACGCTGTGTTGTTCTCGGGGACCGGGTAATAGATAAAGAGTGCCTCCCTCCCCAGGTTGTAGACTTTCAGAATCCAAGCCCAGTATGTGGGGAGTTCGTTATTCCTGCCGAAGGAATGAATCTTGAGGCTTACCTGGATGGCATTGAGAAGCAATTGCTTCTGCAGGCCCTTGAGCGATCTGGTGGGGTAAAGAAGCGCGCAGCCGAACTTCTGGGGCTTTCCTTCCGATCCATCCGTTATCGCCTTGCCAAGTTCGGGATGGATGAGGAATGAAAGAGGCTGGAACGGTCAAATTAATGACAGCATAGACTGACGTAAAGTGTCACCTGGTTT
>CAVVIJ010000003.1:0-6470 GCA_963748325.1 uncultured delta proteobacterium
ACATCTGAGCTCCACCCTAAGCTTGTATAACCATCGCCGAGCAAGTTCTTGTCTTCATGGAGAGTTCCGGCGTGAGCGAATCAATGTCCGGCGGTTTCAGCGTGCAGCATATCTTCAGCATCTCAAACCCTTCTCGTCCACAATGGTCGTATTTTTCTGACTCGGTCTCTTCCGTTTGTCACCCCCGCATTAGTGCCAGGATGCTTGAGATCAGATGAACAAGAAAGGGGCTCACCCAATTTGGCTAAGCCCCTGAATTTTACGACTCCCCATAGTGGACAAATAGTCAAAACTCTCAATTCTGAGCCCGCAGCCGGTATCCAACCCCCGGTTCAGTAATGATGTATCTGGGGCGGGACGGGTCATTTTCGATCTTGTGGCGAAGATTGCTGATGTTCACCCTGAGGACATGTGGCTGTTCAACATAGGCGATGCCCCAGATCTGCTTAAGAATGTGACTGTGCGTCAGCACTTTGCCGGCATGCACCACCAGCAGGCGAAGCAGATCGTATTCGGTGGGAGTCAGTTGCACTTCTCTGCCGCTGACCAGTACACGTCTGCGTGGCAGGTCAACCTCCAGTTCCTCTATTCGATAAACAGGTTCCGGTGTCTGCTGCAAGGAACGCCGTAATGCCGCACGTATCCGGGCAAGCAGCTCCGCCACGCCAAAGGGTTTCGTCAAATAATCATCCGCACCTGTCTCCAAAGCCTTAACCTTGTCATCCTCGCGATCTCGCACGGAAAGTACGATGATCGGGACCTGCGACCACTCCCGTATGCGTCGAATAACTTCAACCCCATCCATTTCCGGCAAGCCGAGATCAAGAAGGATCACGTCAGGCCTCGTTGCGGCCGCAGCAGCAAGCGCTGCATGACCGTTATCCGCCTGATAAAGGGAAAACTCCCCCGTATCAAGTGCGGTGTGGAGAAAGCGCTGAATGGACGGTTCGTCATCTACAACGAGTATTCGCGGCAGATTATTTTCCTTATGCATGACAATTCCCTTTTTTCATAACGGTAAAGTGACTATTATTTTCAACCCGCCACCGGTCCTGTTTTCAGCCCGAATCCCTCCTCCGTGCGCTTCGACAATGCCCTTGCATATGGAAAGACCCAGCCCGGTCCCTGTTGCCCCTCCCGGAACCGATATTCGGTAGAACTTTTCGAAGACCCTCTTCAGGTCCAGCTCAGGGATACCCGGGCCGCGATCGGCGACCTCGATGGTCAACCGGCTTGCTTCAGCACGGGCGGTTATTTCGATAGTGCTGGCAGCAGGAGAGTACTTCAGTGCATTGTCAAGAAGGTTGACCAAAACCTGGGTCATCAGCGTCATATCCATTCTGACAGGCGGCAGCGTAGACGGAACCTGCAAATCGACTTTCCGGGTTCCGAGTCTCTGCTCCATGGCTGTCAGGGAACAGCCAACCAAGTCCTGTACATCGCAGAGCTCTCTCCTCAATTTTACCGCGCCGGCTTCCAGTTTGGTCATGTCGAGCAAGTTGCCGACAAAACGGTTCAGCCGCTCCGCCTCTTCCCAGGCGGTATCAAGGAGTTCCAACCGGGCTTCGACAGTGAGCGTTCGCACTCGCTCCCGCAAGGTATCCAAGGCTCCTGTAATGCAGACAAGGGGGGTCCTCAGGTCATGGGAAATGGAGTTGAGGAGGGCACGCTCCAGATTTTCCCGTGCCTGGAGTATTTCGGCCTGCTCGGCCTGGCGGGAAAGGTGGACCCTCTCCAGTGCCATGGAGGTCTGGCTGGCAAATGCATCGAGAATGCGGCGGGTTTGCAGAGTGCGATAGTCGGCCTCGCTCTTCAAATTGACTCCAAGTACACCCAACTGGTTCCCGGATGCCTGAAGTGGAAGATAAAGAAGTTCTGCCGAGCCAAGAGTCTCGGTTCCGTGCCCGGCAGCCTTTAGATTGCGAAACGACCAGTCTGCCACAGTCATTTCCTTAACGTTAATTTGAAGGCCCTTGCTTGCAACAGCGACCTTCAGGCGTTCCCTTTCCGGAAGGAAAACTACAGCCTTGGCGTTCAGGGACTCTCTGACATTGCCGATCACAGCCTCCATGATACTTTCAATGTCAGCTGCGGCGGCCAGGTCGCGACTCAATTGGTAGAGACTGTCCGTTTGTGTCTCCCGCTCCCTCACTATATCGGCGCGTTCGCGAGCCCTTGCTCCCAAGGTGCTGATAATTACTCCGACGGTAAAGAGAGCAACGAAGGTTATCAGGTATTCGGTATTGGCCACCGCGAATGTCAGGTAGGGCGGAACAAAAAACATGTCGAAAGCGAGAACTCCGAAAAGCGCCGTGAGAATTGCCGGCCGCAGTCCCAACCGGAGTGCGGCAACGACTACAGCAAGGAGGTAGACCATGACCATGTTGGTCGGTGCCAGGAATGGACGTACAAACCAGCAAATCATGGTTGCCACGACCACCAAGGCCAGACCTGATGTATATCCGGACAAGGCAACGGGCTTTTTCAGTCTTGCGGCAGATCCCGCCATGGATTCCGGCAGTTTAATGCTGACCACGTAGACATCGATGACCCCGCTCAGGCGGATGAGCTGGTCCACGGTAGGAGGGCGCAGTAACTCTCGCCAGCGTGGCTTGGTCGGTTTGCCCACCACAATTCTTGTTATATTGTGCTTGGCAGCATAGTCCATGACCGCATTGGCCACCGAAGTAGCAGTCAATGTGGCGACCTGTGCACCAAGGCTTTCGGCGAACCGAAGGTCCTTCCAGACCCTTTCCCGATTTTCCTGAACATGCCTGCTGCTGCCAGGGGTTTCAACATAAATGGTGAACCATGGCGACTTCATTTCATCCGCCAAGCGGCGGGTGATGCGTATCAGCCTCTCACCAAAAGGGCTGCCACTGACGCAGACCATCAGCCGTTCTGAGGCAGGCCAGGGGCCGGGAATGGCACGGGTTTCCATGTAGGCCCGCATTTCCTCATCGACACGGGCAGCGGTGCGGCGCAAAGACAATTCGCGCAGGGCAATCAGGTTCCCCGGCCTGAAAAATTTCTCGACAGCCCAAGAAGCCTGCTCCGGAACGTAGACTTTCCCTTCGCGAAGTCGCTGCAACAGGTCCTCCGGCGGAATATCGACAAGCTTGACTTCCGACGCCTGATCCAGTAGACGGTCGGGGATGGTTTCCCGAACTACGATGCCGGTAATCTGTGCAACAATGTCATTAAGACTTTCGAAGTGCTGAATGTTGACCGTGGTATACACGTCTATACCGGCTGCCAGAAGTTCATCCACGTCCTGCCAGCGCTTTTCGTGGCGCAAACCAGCGGCGTTCGTATGGGCCAGTTCGTCTACCAGGGCGACCTCGGGCTTGCGGGCAAGCACCGCATCCGTATTCAGCTCCGTCAGAGTAACCCCTTGACACTCTAACTGGACACCGGGAATACTTTCCATCCCCTCCAGTAGGGCATCGGTTTCCAAACGACCGTGGGACTCCACATACGCTGCAACCACGTCGCGGCCTTCGTGCTTCCGCTCCAAGGCCGCTTCCAGCATGGCATGCGTCTTCCCGACCCCGGCGGCATAACCCAGGAAGATTTTCAGCCTGCCCCGTCCAGCCTGTTCCTCTTCCGACTGGCCATACTTGAGGAGCGCTTCCGGCGACGGACGCCTGTCATCATCATTATTGATCATGGCCTCAGTGTATCCAATGCGAGGTCCAATTCAAGTGCATTTACACGCTGGACCCGAATATCTCCAACTGGCGACCTTCGATATGGGCAGCAACCAATAAAAACGAAAATTGATTTCAGCCACTCAAACTGACTCATTCAGTGCCTCCGGTTCACACGATCTTCCACTGTAACACGAGAACGGCTTTCGGCATTTCCAGGGCGGTCAAAAACCTCCCATCGTTGTCCACGGGTATTGAAAAGAGGAACGTGCCCCGGTTCAAGTTGTGGCGGCGGAATCGTTGTGGCATCGTCCGGAATGATGTATTCGCCGCGCCTGAATGGAGCCTCATCGGCAAAAGCCTCTCCCAGGTAAGCTCCTGTTTCTGGATTGAAGAGATATATTTTCATCGCATACCTCGCTCCTCTTTTTGAGGTTCCTTTCTGTCAATCACCTGCAACGTCAACCGGTTTTTGGATGAGAAAGTATGCCGGATTACATTTCCACCCTGGTTACGTTGCCCTGAAGTTTGCTTGACGGCAATTTGTAGAATTGCACGAAGTTGGGCGTAAGTTTCTTGATGATGCTGAAGATGCGCCAAACAGGGTTATTCGTAGCAATGTCCTCGATGCCATAAAAGATGACCTTTTCCCGTATTTCGCTCTTTTGCAGAAGTTTTTCAATATCGATCACCTCCATGTAACCCGCCCTTATTTCAAAGGCATCCAGGCCGGACCCGATCCCTTCCGTCAATTTGTATTTAACTCCGAAAGGCTCGTCGGTGCGTGCAATGGAAACAAGGACATTCCGCTCATAGATAATATTGCTCCTGATCACGCTGTGAACCAGGTAGGGAGGGATGACAGATGTTTCCTTGATAAAGTACAGCGCCGTTCCTGAAATCTTTTTCTCATCGGCGTAGATCTGTTCGTAGGACAGTAGAAATGTTTCCAGATCGAGCGGTTTCAAGGCGCGGTAGAGGGCACGCTGTCCCCAGGTCCAAATGAGAATGGTCAGAAACGGGAACGAGGCGAGGATGATGGACCAATATCCGCCATGAGGAATCTTGTACATGCAGGCCATGAAAAAAACGAAGTCCGCTACCGTTACCAGAGCAGCAAAGGGTACCTTCCATTTTTTCCTGGTTTTGCGATAAATCATGATCATCATGATGCCGGTGATGGTCATGGTTCCCGTCACTGCCAGACCATAGGCCGCCGCCAGGTTTTCCGATTTACGGAAGACAAACATGATAAAGATGACCGCCATGAGGAGTGTCCAGTTAACCGAGCCGATGTAGATCTGCGACTTCAGACGGGTCGAGGTGTAGTCCACCTTCAGAAGCGGCATGATACGGGTTGTTATCCCCTGGTAAATGACGGAAAAGACCCCGCTGATCATCGCCTGGGAGGCAATGATGGTTGCCATGATGGTGAGGATGAGAAACGGGATGTACAGGACGGGTGCTTCTCCTTGGACCATGCCGAACAGCAGGTTTTTCCCTGTACCGGAGGAAAGGACGTAGGCCCCTTGTCCGAAATAGTTGATGATCAGGGCGCAAAAGGCAATGCCCCAAGCACGGATGATCGGCTTCCGTCCAAGATGCCCCATGTCGGCGTACAGGGCCTCCCCGCCGGTAGCGCAGAGAATTACCTCCGAGAGGACGAAGAATGAGGCAAAGCCGTTGTCCCGGAAGAATTTCAGCGCATACCAGGGGTTGGCAGCCTTTACCAGTTCGGGGTGGTTCGCGATGGAGACCAAACCGGAGATCGTGAGCGCAGAAAACCAGACGACCATGATCGGGCCGAATGTTCCGGCTACCTTGTCGGTCCCTTTATATTGGAAGATGAAAAGAACTACGGCTATAACCGCTGCGATCAGTATCAGAGTTTCCTGACGCAGGTTCTCCAGGCCAGGTATAAGAACCATACCTTCTACCGCCGACAGAATGCTGATGGCTGGAGTGAGGACTCCATCACCCAGGAGAAGAGAAACACCGACGTACGAGAGAAAGCAGACCAAAGCAAGCTGTCGTCCCGGTTTCAGAAGCCGGGCCAGGATCTCCTTCAGAACGATGGTACCCCCTTCCCCTTTGCGCCCGAGGCTCATGGCAAGCCAGGCATACTCGGCAGAGACCAGGATGGTCATCGTCCAGAAGACGAGTGAAAGTATTCCCATCACGTTGTCTGCTGTCGGACGGGTCAAGGCGAAAATTACTGTAAGGGTATAGATGGGACTGGTGCCGATGTCGCCGAACACAAGTCCGAACGATTTGATGACGCCCTTCCAAAACGATTCGGCATGTACCTGCCTCATTATGCTCCCCCAACACGTGTTGTCTATCGATTATGACTGTAGCGCACCAGGCATAAAGGCAGTCTCAAAATTTGCTGTCAAGGCATCAAGAAAGTATCAAGATTGAGCGCAACATTTCAGGTAAAAATATGGGTAACGGAAACTTCACCCACAAGAAAAAACTCAAAAGGAAAGAATTCTGAGAACACGTGGAGCATAGGGGTGCTTTCTACGGAAGGGGAGAAAATGATGCAGAAAAGATGAATTTCGGAAGGAATAACTCTAAACAATATAAAAAGTGAGGCTTTTCTCAAGGAAAAGTCCCACTTTTGGAGTATGGCTCCCCAAGCGCGGATGGATCTGGGCACTGGGAGGAAGAGCTGTCCCTTTACTCCTGGTGATACGAAGTTTTCAATTTTTACCTTAATGATTTTCCTCAGGGGTTATATCCAATGCAGACAATCTATCCAACACCTATAAATAAATTGCTTGACGCATTGGAACGACCGGTCTAAGCTGCAAAGCA